>CAWGEM010000016.1:0-244283 GCA_963821555.1 uncultured Alphaproteobacteria bacterium
CGTCAATTGAGGCTAAAGACGAGCAAGCCGATAGCGGTTCCTTTCAGCCGACCGCCAAAGAAGCCGTAGCCCGCTTGTGGTTGTCGTTGCAGAAACGTCTGCCACGAACACGAAATGCGGCAGAGAGTAGATTTCACGCGTAACTCGCTGACGGAAGAAAGCTGCGTCGCCCTAGGATCGGGTGTTCCGATCCTTACTATAATTGCCAAGCCCCGCAAAACTGATTCAGGCGAAGTGTCATTTTTCAACTTCCCAAACCCAACCCGGTAACGCTTCTAAACGCCTTTGCCGATCAGGGTCCATCTTGGTTCTGGCGTGGCGTTGCCTAGCAACCCACGCGCCGAGTTTGTAACCCAATTTTACGGTGTAAAGGTAAGGCACTCGGCAATGCTGCTCTCGTTCGGAATACTCCTTCAGGTGAAAGAAGCCTTCTTCCCACTGTTGCGAATATGGGTCCCACGACCAGCCCAGTAGCGATTCTAAACGCTTCCGACGAGCGGAGTCTTTAGCGACGTGTCTTTGAGTTGCCACCCAGTTTCCAAGCGGATAAGCGGTTTCGGATTTATAGCCTTTTGGCGGCTGGCAGTGACCTTCTCGTTTCGAGAATTCCTCGAGACTAGCGAACCCCTCTTCCCACCTGTCATCAATAGCATTCCATGACCACCCGACCAACGCTTCCAGACGACGCTGACGTTCAGTATCCATTTTGCTTCTGCTATTCCTCTGGATGGACACCCACTGACCCAACTGATAACCATCATGAGTCTTGAACGTTACAGAGACACGGCAATGCTTTTCTCGATGAGAAAACTCCTGTAAGTGAGAAAAGCCCTCTTCCCACTTTTCTGACCAGACGTTCCATGACCAACCAGTGAGTGCCTGCAAACGCTTGCGACGATCAGTTAGCATCGTGTCTTTGGTCGTTCTTTGGTTAGTCACCCAGCTACCCAGCCGGTATCCATCACTTGCTTTGTGATCCTTCGGCACCCTGCAGTGTCCGTGTTGTTCGGAAAACCTATTTAGATAAGAGAAGCCTTCCTCCCATTTGTATGACCGGGCATCCCACGACCAACCCGGCAGAGCCTCTAAACGCTGCCGCCGACTTGGATCAATTCGATTTTTCGTATTACGTTGAATACCGAGCCAAGAGCGTAACGCAAACTCCTTTACCGGCACTCTGCAGTGCTGCTCTCGCTATGCAAAGGCTTTCAAAAGCGCAAAGCCTTCTTCCCACCAATCAGACAAAACATCCCATGACCAACCCGGCAGCGCCTCTAGACGTGGCCGACGATCAGGGTCCATTTTGTCTTTTCTGTTCTCTGATTGCTGACCCAGTGACCGAGGCGATAGCCGTCGTGGTCTTGTAGTCATAAGCCACTCGGCAATGTCCGTGTTCTTTGACAAATGTTTCCAACAGCCCATACCAGAACATCCACGATTCAGTCGTCTGCTCTACAAGATGGGCACGAAGTGATTGAGCAAAGTCTTCATTCACCGATGTAGGCAGATCAAAAACGATCTTCGTCAGATCACTTGCGCCAACTGACCGCTTTCTTTTCGCCCCCAACTCTATTCGCAGTTGGTCAAGTTCATCGGACAGCCTGTCGTCGTGGGATTTTAGAGCTTCAAGCACATCCCAGATCGGCTTGAACTCACTTGCCTCAAGCGCTTCTTCCGCATTGTCCGTTTGTTCAATGAAGACGGGGATCACAATCGTTCCCATCGTCTTGTTTTCGCTCAATCGTATTGCTCGTCCCACCGATTGAATAATGTCAATCTCGCTGCTTCGTGGATCGATAAACGCAACACCATCAAGCGCCGGAACATCAACGCCTTCGGACAAGCATCGCGCATTTGGACAGAAGACCAATCTCGCCGTTGCCGATATTCTTTAGTCGTTTGAGCTTTTGCCGCCGCGCAATGGTCGGCATTTCCCCAGAGACATGCTCTGCCCACAACTCCGTGACGGTCTATGATCGTCATCCAACCATTCGCCAACTTGAACAATGTCTTCGGAGAACTCTCGTGCCCGTTTCACTCGACCGTGGAACGATATGAGCCTCCGAAGATTCCAGTCCTTGATCGCTTTCAATAAACCGATCTGCCCCGCAAGTGATCGGGCATCAGTCGCTAACCCGGTATCGGTAGCCACCAGACGGCGGTTCTCAATCCATTCTTTGATGCGTTCATTATCAACGCCAACGATCAACACACGGTAATCAGTCAGCAACTCTCGTTCTATTGCCTCCCCAAAAGTGAGCGCATGAAATCGCTTTCCAAAAGTGAACCGCCCCGGGAACCCCGGAGGCTATTTGGTTTGAGTCACGCTGCGATAGCCTGTTCCTCGACGTCGGCATAGTAGGCGGCTTCGGCCTCGGCGGGCGGGATGTTGCCGATGGGCTCGAGAAGCCGGCGGTTGTTGAACCAGTCCACCCATTCGAGGGTGGCGAACTCGACGGCTTCCATGGAACGCCACGGGCCGCGCCGGTGGATCACCTCGGCCTTGTAGAGGCCGTTGATCGTTTCGGCCAGGGCATTGTCGTAGCTGTCGCCGACGCTGCCGACGGAGGGCTCGAGGCCCGCCTCGGCGAGGCGCTCGGTGTAGTTGATCGACACGTATTGCACGCCGCGGTCGCTGTGATGGACGAGCCCGCTGCCGGACACGGGCCGGCGGTCGTGAAGCGCCTGCTCCAGGGCGTCGAGCACGAAGCCGGCGTGAGCCGTGCGGCTGACCCGCCAGCCGACGATGCGCCGGGCATAGGCGTCGATGACGAACGCGACGTAGACGAAGCCCGCCCAGGTCGCGACGTAGGTGAAGTCCGAGACCCACAGCACGTTCGGCCGCGGCGCCTGGAACTGCCGGTTGACCCGGTCGAGCGGACATGGCGCGGCCTTGTCGCTGATCGTCGTCTTCACGCGTCTTCCGCGAATGACGCCCTGCAGGCCCATCTCCGCATCAGCCGCGCCACCGTGCAGCGGGCCACATCTTCGCCCTCCCGCACCGAGCTGCCGCCAGACCTTGCGCACGCCGTAGACCTGGAAGTTCTCCTCGAACACGCGCCGGATCTCCACGCGCAGCGCCACGTCCCGCTGGACGCGCGGCGCCGCCGTGTCGGGCGCCGCCGCCGCGCGTCGTGCGCGTGATAGGTCGACGGGGCGATCGGCAGCACGCGGCAGATCGGCTCGACCCCGTAGGCGTCGCGATGATCGTCGATGAAGGCGATCATGGCTTGAACCGGCGGTCGAGCTCCGCCTGGGCAAAATACGCCGACGCCTTGCGCAGGATCTCGTTGGCCTGGCGCAGCTCGCGGTTCTCGCGCTCCAGCGCCTTGATCCGCTCGCGCTCGTCGGTCGTCGGACCGGCCCGAAGACCCTGGTCGCGCTCGGCCTGGCGCACCCAGTTGCGCAGCGTCTCCGCCGTGCAGCCGATCTTCGCCGCAATCGAGCCGATCGCCGCCCATTGCGAGGCGTGATCGCCCCGGTGCTCCAGCACCATCCGCACGGCGCGCTCACGCACCTCAGGTGAAAACTTCTGTCTTTGCTGCTTGTCCATGGCTCCATCCTCTCAAGAGTTGGAGCCTCCGGCAAACCCGGGCGGTTCAAAAGCCTCCTCGTCGTTCATGTCAACGACTTCAACACCGCGCTCCTCTGACGCCTTCTTCAGACCCGTTCTATAAATCCGGGGGGTGGCAGTGGCGAACAAGCGTCGTTGGCTCCTGATCTGTCCATCATCAAGCACTGTGCCGAACACGCTATCGCTCTTACCGGCGACCCGATGCGCTTCGTCGGCTATGATCAGATCGAAATGAGGCGCATCATCATTTTTCTGTGCTTGGGCAATCAACGGGGACGATTGATATGTTGAGAAAATCACTTGCTCTGTGTCACGCACCATGAAGTGAGCAATGTCCTTCGCGTTGCTCGAAACCTGGAACGGCAGATCGGAAACAAGACTGATGGCTTCGTCTTCTTCTCGCCTATTGACTGTTTGATCGGAACATACACACAGCCAATCGAACTGCTCTCGGGCGGCAGATGTCCACTCATTCAGCATTTGTGAAAGCAAGCCCAGCGACGGAACAAGAACCAGGGTTCGCTTTGCCTTCAGCCGCTCTTTCACCCACAGGCAAACAAATGTCTTGCCTGTGCCGCAAGCCATAACAAGTTGACCCCGAGCAGCCGTCCGAAAGCCCGATATGACATTGTCAACTGCTTCAATCTGGTGAGGGCGAGGGTCTGGCGGCGGCTTACGCTTTCCTGCCAACAGTTCTTCTATGCTGTCCGGATATTCGCCTGCACTCTCAAAATGATTTAGGTGATACCGAACGACCGACTTCTCTTGCGCCCCTCAAGAACCTGCCTGGCGTTGGCTCCGATACGATCCGTAGTTGCGATCAAGAGGCGATGGTTGATCTGCTTGCGATTAGATTCGCCAAGAACTTGTCAACATCAGCCTTCGTTATTTCGTAGTCGGGGGAGTAGCACTTCGCCTGAACAGCCCAGACCCCTTCGTTCTTGTCCCGAAACACAAGATCAATACCGCAATCACGACCCCATTGCCCGGGGTAGTCGTTCCACAACCAGACTTCATCGACCTGGGTTGCCCACTTGGGATCGTTCTTCAGGAACCATTTCACGAAATGCTCAAACTGCCTGCCCCGCTTGCCAGCGTCAGGATCAAAAGTTGCCAGGAAGTCGGAAAGAAGCCATTGAGCGGATCACGGTGCATCAAGCCGGGATCATTATCCCGAACTGCCCCGGGTGTGCCAAGTCACGAACCCACAGGAGTTGGTTGGCTTGGCGGGCTAAATCATTTGATTGATGAACGAAGGAAATCTGCCACCAGGCACGACTCTATGCGACTTTAACTTTCTGAAAATGATTGGGAATGTGTCGCAGCGAAAAATACGGTTTGGGAACGGATTGTTGTAGGGGTGTTTCGTGACCTCAAACGCCTACTCAACCGGTTCATCGCCCCGCCCTGCGCCACTGACCAAGAATTTGCGCCAAATCAAACCGCACCTGATTGATTGGTCTATTTGGGCTAATGGTAAAAGAACAGCCCAACCCTCCCTTGTGTCCGGAATGCTGCCAGCCAATGAAGCTTGTCCGCACAACTCCGAAGCTCGGCGGGTTACCGCAACTGTTCTCTTTTTACTGCGCGCCCTGCGGTGTTGCCCAAACGAAAGAGCAGGAGAACGACAGCCATATGCCGTAACGGGCTGAGGTTACACGTCTGAACCGAGACGCCGTATCATCACCAAGGGAAAGCGAGACCCGTTCACACGCAGCAGAAACGTCCGGACCGCCACGAGTTGCTGGACGCAGCCCCAGAACGCCCCGCGCACCAGGTCGGGACGTAGTTGCGTAGTTCTTCGACCTTCATTGTGTCGGCGGTTGGTGGCGGTCCTCGGGAGCCGATTGCGAGGCTTCCCGGGGCTATTGGATGCAGTCAGCAAAGAAGCGTTTAGTAGTCAAGCCGGGTCCGCCCCGTCACCACGGCAGTCCAGGATTACACCGGTCACATCGCCCATTCCAGCCAACTCGCCAACCAGAGCTTCCCTGGGGCGTATTGCGACTTGCAGGCTGAGCGACCAATGGAGAGTGCATCAGCGAAATTATTGCCAAAGATAGCGCAAGGGACCACTATTCGATGCATTGTGTGCCTCCAAATCACGAGATTTGAACACCTCAGTCCCGACGCAACATGCCTGATGATCACTTTTCAGGCGGCAGGATTTCCTGAGGACACACCTGCTCAATCAAATGATCGCGCCGCAAGTCGATCAGGTGGGCGCGCTTTTCATCGTTCGTCAGATTTGCACCGATGCCTTGGGTCATGATCATCACCAGGGTGCGATCATTCATGTCCAGCCAATAGGAGCGACGGACAAGCTTATTGTTTGCGTCTCGAATGAAAGGACTGTCGATGTTCTGGCTCAGGTCTGGTTCGGTAGAGACCGAGTTCATTATGTTGGCTCTGACTCTTTGCTGACGGACCCCAAAACCCACTAAAATGCTTTTTGTTTCCCCTTGCAGTATTGGCTATAAATCAGACCCCATCCTCGTTGAAGCCGCTCGAGATTCAGTTGCCCGGCAGCCTGAAATAAAACGTCGGCCGTCGTGCTGGATGATCGTCCTTATTACATTTATGTACCGTTCTCGAACCGGCGCACCTGTGCTATGGGATAATACGCCACAATCTTGGACACATTCGGAAACGGCTTGATGTTGAAATGTTATAAGTCTCGGATCAAGCGCGTTCAGATCAATCATTCGTAGCGGCGTGGAAGAAACAGTACCACCCAAGTGATACCGACATTTATATGACTTATCTTGATACCAATAATTACTAAGCCCTCCGAATCCGAAATCAAATCCGTTCTCATTGCCGAAATTTGAATAGTTGAGGACTTGGGCGACCACATCATTCGGGTCACGTGTGGCGTCTAAACGTGAATCGAGTTCGGCAACCTTTTTCTTTGCGTCATCATTTCCTTGTTCGGCAGCCTTGCGATACCAAGCGACAGCTTGAGCGACGTCTTTCCCGACCCCCGAACCGGCTTCATACAACCTGCCAAGCCAATATTGTGCTGGTGCATATCCTTGATCCGCAGCCTTGCGATACCAAGCGACAGCTTGAGCGACGTCTTTCCCGACCCCCGAACCGGCTTCATACAACCTGCCAAGCCAATATTGTGCTGGTGCATATCCTTGATCCGCAGCCTTCCGATACCAAGCGACGGCTTCATTATCGTCCTTCTTTACACCCCGACCGCGCGCATACATCCAACCGAGATTATATTTTGCTGGCGCATATCCCTGGTTGGCAGTCTCTGTGTATCGAGCGACCGCAGCTTCGAACTTTTGTCCAGCATAGTAAGCGCGACCGAGTCGATAACTTAGTCTTGCCTCATTCGGATATTGCCGCACGGCTCGCTTCACAAGCCGGAATAGCCGCGTTGGGATCAAGTTTATCGGACGCAATGCCTGGGGCTTTGCGCAGTGGATCGGGTGGGAACAGCAGCCAAAGTGTCACAGAGTTGGTGAGCGGCGTGTTGTCGCTTGATGCTTCTGGCGTGCTTGGCGTGACTGCTTGTGTCGAGGGTGAAACATTTTCGATAGCAGAGCCTTTGGTCGTCTCTGTCGCAGCAATCTTGTCCTTTGCCGCTTGCTCTGCAGCGTGCACAGCGGCTTCTGTCGCAGCAATCTTGTCCTTTGCCGCTTGCTCTGCAGCGTGCACAGCGGCTGCTGTCGCAGCAATCTTGTCCTTTGCCGCTTGCTCTGCAGCGTGCACAGCGGCTGCTGTCGCAGCAATCTTGTCCTTTGCCGCTGTGAGTGGACCAATCCTCGACAATTATAAACGCGTTGAATTACGTGGAGCGGTCGCCTCGCCATCGGTCACGGTTGTTCGGTCGCCCCAGTGAGCCAGGGAGGGAATGGTGCGATGGACATTCTAGGCCCTGCGCCACGGGCATCTGAGGCAAATTCGCGCCCCTGCCGCTTTTCGCTGAACAATGTATTCGCTGGCGCTATTGCGCTCGTGGCCTTCGCGGGGGCGCTCTCCGGCATGCGCGTAGGCGGATTATCCGTCGCGCCCGGTGCGCATCATCGTTTGTGTGACTGCCGGTGCATCTGGCGACATCAGCGTGCGCACGCTGGCGCAAGAATACCGGCGATCCTCACTCCAGCGTAACCAGCCGAGCGCGTTCTCCGTGACATGGATGCGGGCCGCTGGCGTCATGGATACGCAACCTACTACAACGAATTGAGGACATACCGGTCGTTGGGCAAGGATTGTCCACGACCTCGGTCCGTCGACCGGATTGGCCGCATTGCGTCACCTACCATTCTCGGCTGACTTCACCGTCAATATGAGCGCGTTTGAATTTTCGGTACAGAGAACTGTAGTGTTGGCCAAACAGGGGGATCGCGCTACGCGATCCCGGAGGGAGGAGAAAATGAACGGCGCCGAAGTCATCGCTGAGATTCTTAAGCGCGAAGGAACGGACTTCCTGTCCTGCTACCCGCGTAATCAGATCATCGAGCCGTGTGCGGCGCTCGACATTCGCACAATCTTCTGCCGGCAGGAGCGTGTCGGCATCGGTTTGGCCGACGGTTACAGCCGCATGAAGCGCGGCAAGAAGAATGGGGTTTTCGCGGCGCAGGGCGGCCCTGGCATCGAGAATGCGTTTCCAGGCGTCGCCCAGGCCTACGCCGAAAACGTCCCGATGCTGGTCGTCTCAGGTGGTGCGCCACTCGCACGCCAGTACGTGCGGCCGGTGTTCCGAGCTGCGGAGGTTTACCGGGCGATCACCAAATGGTCGGCGCTGGCGCACAATGTGCAGGAGCTGCCCAGCCTGATGCGGCGCGCGTACCACGCCATGCGCAGCGGCAAGGCTGGTCCGGTGCTGATTGAGGTGTCGGATGAGGTTTGCGAGGCCGAATTCAAGGGCACGCTTGACTACACCCCGATGCCGATGGAGCGCACGGCACCCGACCCGGCTGCGGTCAAGAAGGCGGCACAGATGCTGCTCGCCGCCAAGAACCCGGTCTTATGGGCCGGCGCGGGCGTGCATTATGCCGAAGCCAGCGAGCTGCTGGCAGCGCTCGCCGAATTGGTGCCGGCGCCCGTGGTCACCACCAATCCTGGCAAGAGCGCGATCGCGGAAAACCATCCGCTCGCGCTCGGCGCCGCAACTCGCTCGAGTAGCAAGCCGTTCGCCGATTTCTTGATTAAGGCTGACGTCGTGTTCGCGGTCGGCTCGAGTTTTACGCGGACCCCTTTCGGTCCCAGTGTGCCTCCCGGCAAGACCATCATCCATTCCACCAACGACGCTTCCGATGTCCACAAGGAGTATCGCGCCGATTACGCCGTGATCGGCGACGCCGCGCTCGTTCTCGACGCGGTGATCGCGGAGGTGTCGAAGCAAAAGGGCGCAGGCGGCGGCAACGCGTTGAACTCGCTGAAAGAAGAGGTCGCCACCGCCAAGCAGGCGTGGCTCGCCGAGTGGTCCAAATTCCTGAACTCGGATGAGATGCCGCTCAATCAGTACCGCGTTATCCGCGACATGATGAAGACGCTCGACCGTGATAACGTCATCATGACCCACGACTCTGGCAGCCCGCGCGAGCAGATGATCCCGTTCTGGGAGACCACGGCGGCCGGCTCCTACATGGGTTGGGGGAAGTCCACCCAGCTCGGCTACGGGCTCGGCATCACCATGGGCGCCAAGCTCGCGGAGCCCAACAAGCTGTGCATCAACGTGATGGGCGACTCCGCCATCGGCATGACCGGCTTGGACATCGAAACGGCGGCGCGCAACAATATCGGCATCCTCACCATCGTGTTCAACAACGGCGTCATGGGTGCCGAGCGCGACGTGCTGCCGATCTCCGACAAAAAGTACGGCACGATGACGGTCGGTGGAAACTACACCAAGATGGCGGAAGCCTTCAATGTCGCGGCCCGTCGGGTGGAGAAGCCGGCCGATATTGTCGGCAGCCTGAAGGAAGCGGTATCCGCGACCGAGAAGGGCGCTCCGTTCCTGCTCGAGTTTGTGGTCAAGGAAGGCCGCGACTTTTCGCGCTACAACCTCCCAGGGCCGTAGCAGGATAGGGGAGAAGCTCCGCGCTTCGACGCTTGCTCCAACAATCAGCAGGCCACACTCTGATAAAGGCCGGAAGCCCGCCCGGTAGAGAGATAGATCCCATGAACTCATGTCTTGCGCTTCTTTGTTCTGCTGCTGACGGCTTGCCTGTCGGTTGGCAGTTCTGCCTCCCAGACCTATCCAAATCGGCCGATCACCCTGGTGATCTCGTTTCCGGCCGGCGGCGCGACCGACGCGCTGGCACGACCGGTGGTCGAGGCCATGTCGCAGGCGCTCGGCCAGCAGATCGTGATCGAGTATGTCGGGGGCGCGGGTGGTGCGCTCGGCGCCGCCCGCGTCGCACGCGCGGCGCCTGACGGCTACACCATCATGATCCACCAAGCGGGGCTCGCGATCGCGATGGCGCTCAATCCCCAGCTCACGTTCGACGCCGCCAAGGATTTCGATGGCATCGGTATGATGGCCAACATCATCAGCGTCATGGTCGGAAGCGGAAAGCTGTCGCCCGATACGTTGCAGGACCTGGTCCGCTGGATGAATGAGCCGAACAATACCGCCAAGATGGCACACCCCGGTGTGGGGTCGTTTGGACATCTGTGTCTCGTGACGTTCGTACAGGAAACCGGCACGAAGGTGGACTACATCCCGTACCGCGGTGGCGGCGTAACGGTGGCCGACCTGATCGGTGGGCATGCCGACCTGAGCATCTTGTCAGCCGCGGGCTCGTCCGAGCTCGTGAAGGCGGGCAAGCTCAAAGGCTACGGCGTGTTCGGCCATACGCGGTTTGCCGGCCTGCCGGAGCTGCCGCATTTCGTCGAAGCCGGGTACCCCAAGCTCGACCTGCCGTATTGGCAGGCGTTGTTCGCGCCAGTCGGCACGCCGCGGCCTATAATCGAACGCCTCAACACAGCCCTGCGCGAGGCCCTGGCAGAACCGAAAGTGCGCGAAGCGCTCGCGAGAAGTGGCATTGAGCCCTATCCGGAATCCGAGCAGACGCCAGAAGCAACCATGGCTTTGCTCCGAAGCGAGATCAAGCGTTGGAGCGAACTGGCCCGTACCAATAACATCGCGATCCAACAATGACGCCCACCGCTCTTGGTACACGATCATCGCAGAATAGACTGTGACCTGACCCACCTTCGCGCCCCCAGCAAGGGGCGCCACGGTCGGGACCGTGACCTGGACGGATTGTCGCTCAACGGCTCTGGACGAACGCCCGGGGCTCATGCCCTTGTTGCGTTCAACTCCGAGCCTGGCGAAGCTTCAGCCGCTCGAGCCGCGGCAGCACTTCGTCGCGCAGCACCGGCATCTCCTTGACATAGTTGACGAGGACCAGCGCCATGCCATCGAGGCCCGCATTCGCGAGCCGCAAAAGCTTTTCCGCCACCTCGTCGTAACTGCCGATGACGGGGAAGGTCGCGCCACCTGAGATCACCCGTTCCATCATTCGGCGCATCAATTCTGGGGATAGCGACTGGGACTTTCCGGCCGCGCGTTTGGCGATGACTTGCTCTGCCGCCTCCCAGTCGCCCTTCTCGCGGACGAGGTAATGGTAGTACTCCTCCGTCTCCTTAGGCGTCCGCCGGCAGAGCAGGTGTCCGCTGGCATAGAAGCCAACCTTGTCCGAGCCCGGCAGAGCGCGCGCCTGCGCCACGTCGGAGACGAGCTTTGAATCCTCTGAGATCGCCATGAACAGGCAATCGGTGTAGTTGACGGCGAACCGTCGCCCGGCCGGTGACGAGCCTGCGCTCATCAGAATCGGGTGTCCATTGTTCCAAGGCTTCGGCTTGCCTCCCACATTCTTCAGAGTGAAATACTTGCCGCTGTGATCGAAGGGGGTGTCCTCGGAATGAATACGCTTGAGGATCGTCACCCACTCGGCCGAATAGTCGTAGCGCTCGTCGTGGTCGCGCAGCGGAACACCGAACATCGCAAATTCCTCGATGTTCCAGCCCGACACGATGTTGATGCCGAATCGTCCTGCTCCGATATGGTCGGCGGTCACCATCGACTTCGCCGCGAACACTGGATGCACCAGCGGCACATGGATAGTTGCAAACGTCACGATCTCCTTGGTGCTGGCAAGCAGCGCGGAGGCCCAGGAAAGCGTCTCGAAGCTGGTGCCGTGCCGGTCGGTCTGGCCGCCGTAGCCAAGCCAGCGCGCGACCGGCAAGATGAATTCAAGGCCTGCCTCGTCAGCGAGCCGCGCGGCCTCCAGGTTTTCCTCCCAGCCGGCCTGCCAGCGCTCGGGCGCGGTGGTCGCAAACGACCCCGAGCAGTTCATGGCGAATAACCCGAGCTTGAAGCGGTTTGTATTCTGCATGCGAGTCATTCGTTCAGTCACAACCACTTCCTCTCCATCAATGCAGCGGTTGGCGCAGGCCAAACTATTCCAGCCGCAGCAGCGTATCGTCGCGGACTTATGTCGTCAGAATAATTTCGGACATTTGGACATTTCTGTAAGAGACGGTCTGGCCTCATCTGGTTCGAACTGAGACTGCCGCGCGCGCCTAACCGCGCGGACGTCCGAGCATCTGGCAAGTCGGGAATGGCAAGTTTCTCCCGGTTACCTCGCACAAGCGCGCAAATCTCAACGCGATCATCAAAAGCATGCCGTCATCGCGCATCCCCTCTCGAGAAAAATGACGTCATTGCGGTCCAATGGCGAGATCATTGGCGACCGATTGCCAGCGCTGCTCCATTACCGCGAATAAACCGAATGGATGCTGTTGCGGCAGTTCGCTGAAAACTGCAGCCGGCCGCCGCACTCCTCGCGTTGGCGCTGGCGCGGATCAACGAAGCTGGTCGGTGCCAACGGGGACCGCAACCTATGACTACACGAACGCCACAACATCATGAGAATATAGGCCCCGCCTGCAATCCTGTGGAGTGTCGCTGAGGCCCCGGAACTGCCGTTTGATGTCGTAGGTTCGCTCCACAGAGCGTGGTATCGCTCCTCCCAGGATCCTTGCCCGCGCTCAGGGAGGCCTCCGACACTTTGCTGTCGGTGGCTCCCCGCTTTCACCCTCGACGGCTGCGCACCGGGGTGCAAGAAGACGGCGAGCCTTCGGAGAAGCCCGCCGCCACCGGCCGCCGGGGTCGTTCTTGGGGAGAAGGATGCCAGACGACGACCGAGCCAACGATAGCCGAAACAGCAGCTGGTTCGGTAGCCAACGTGCGTCCAATCGCGTCTAAAATGGACGGCGCGAGCTATGTAAGCGAAGGGGAACATTGCCAATGTCGTCCTACACACTAGTCGGCATCGAGACTTTTAGGTTCTCCGAGGATAGCAGTCATTTTGAAATCCAACTTAGGACGAATTAGGGCTTGGTGATCCTGAACCTACGTGCGAATCATTTGGATGAGTTCATTACGACGTTGGAGGGGTTGGAGCACAAAGCGTCGCTATTGGACCCGGTGGCGGGACAGCGACCTAATGAGCATGGTCGGATGGGGCAAGTGTCGTTGAGCGTCACTAGTGGTGTGATTCATTCGGTCGATTCCCAAATCGGCCGAAGCAGTTCAAGCTCTCGGCATGAGAGCAGGAATTGTCGTCAAGGTCACGGCCGCGGATCGTCGTCAGCTTGAGGCGATCGTCGCGGACGGCAATGCACCGCAGAAGCATGTTTGGCGCGCCAACATCATTCTCGCCACGGCGGATGACTGCGGCACCGCGGAGATCATGCGGCGCTCTGGCAAATCGAAGCCGGTGGTGTGGCGCTGGCAGGCGCGCTTCATGGCGGAGGGCGTGGCAGGGCTGACGCGCGACAAGACGCGCAAGCCTGGCAAGCCGCCGCTGCCCGCTGCGACCGTGCAGCGGGTGGTCGATCTGGCGCTCGCACCGCCGCCGTGCGAGGCAACACACTGGACCGGCCGGATGCTGGCCAAGGCGGCAGGAATCAGCCTGCGGTCGGTGCAGCGCATCCTTGAGGCCTATCAACTGGCACCGCATCGCATCCGGACGTTCAAACTGTCGAACGACCCTGCGTTTGCCGAGAAGCTCAAAGATATCGTCGGTCTCTATGTCGATCCTCCGGACCATGCCGTTGTGCTCTCGGTCGACGAAAAGAGCCAAATCCAGGCGCTCGACCGCACCCAGCCGGGTCTGCCGATGAAGCCGGGCCGTTCCGGCACGATGACCCATGATTACAAGCGCCACGGCACCACCACCTTGTTCGCCGCCCTCAATGTGCTCGACGGCACTGTCATCGGCCGCAACATGCAGCGCCATCGGCACCAGGAGTTCATCCGCTTCCTCAACACCATCGAAGCCCAGGTTCCGGCACGAAAGGCGATCCATGCCATCGTCGACAACTACGCAACCCACAAACATCCCAAGGTTCAACGCTGGCTGGCGCGTCATCCCCGCTGGACCTTCCACTTCACGCCGACCTCGGCGTCTTGGCTCAACGCAGTGGAGAGCTTCTTCGCCAAACTCACCCGCCGACGCCTCAAGCGAGGCGTGTTCCGATCGCTCGCCGACTTGCAGACCGCCATCAACCGCTTCCTCGACGAGACCAACTCCGACCCCAAACCCTTCATTTGGACCGCAGACCCAAACCGCGTCCTCGCCGCTGTCAAACGCGGGAACCAAGCGTTAAAGTCGGTCCACTAGATCATGCATGCAGTAGCAGACGGCGTTCCAAGCATTTTGTTGGGGCTCAAGGCCGGGCCGGCCCTTCGCTGGTTCGCTCTCGATGCACAGCAGGCAACTGGAATCCACCAGTCGTTGGCGAACGAAATTCCAAAAATGCAGGCTAGGCCAGCCAGCCATTAGCGGTGTTGAGGCAGCAGAGCTTGCGACCCCCGCTTCCCCGCGGCGTTCGGCGCTGCGGCGCTATTGCGCCGGAGATACGGCTTATCCGTCGAGGCTGCGGGATGCCTGCGGTTCTTCATTGCCATTATCGTCGTATCTGGCGGGCTTTTTGGTGCTGCCTGGTTAGGGCCAATTCGATAACAGAACGATCCGTCAGGCGTAGCCGGTCCCCGGATGGGCCAGTCTGTTCGGTAAGGACCATATCAGTAACTGCCCCGCGAGCGTGGCCCCGCGATCCCAGCAACCGAGGGGCTTCCGCTTTCTTGGACTCCCACTGCTTACGCTGCGGCTTCCGGATCGGAATGTCAGCGCTTGAACGCCAACATGGCGCTCTCGCGGTCGGCGGTCATGCCCTGATGCGGCGGCGTTCGCCCTTGGCATTGATTAAATTCGACGGCCCAGAACCAGGGCGTCCGCAGCATGCCAACCCGCAAGTGCACCGCAATAAGTTGCTGGGGCTCCAACGCAAAAAATAGTGGGGATTCCAATTGTACAACGCTTCAAGGAACACCATCTGCGTAACATCACAAATGGTTATCTCATGCTTCGCATCTCGTTTAGCGCTGCTGTTGCGTTACTGAGCACGGTTTCGGTCGCTCAGTACACCGAAGAGATAAAAGGTGCAAGCTTCGGTTTTGGATGTGAAAAACCAATCAAACCGATGGCGCCGCGCCTGGGCGCGTGCATGTTGAGCAGCACAAAGATGCGAATTTGGTGTCCGAATGGAAAGATATTCGATCGTGACGGGCCTCAGCTCCCGCCGTCCGTCGTCCGTTCAATCTGCGAGCTGAATCAAGTTTTGTAAGGAAGAGGCAATTGCCGCCACTTGCCTGACTGACGAAATTGTGTCCGTTCAATAATTCCGCACGCTTCGAAAACTCATGAAGAGTGTCTATCGGGCATCGAGCGAACAATGGCTCGTCGCTCCCAGAGGACAGGTAGTGTAAGCGCACCTACTGAAATGCTCTCGAGAACGTACCGCGGGCCCTGCACGCTGCCGCCAAGCAAAAGGACAATCCGATGAATGAACGACTACCGGCGCCCTGCGAGCATTGCAAAGCTACGGGGCTCTTTGAAGGGAGCGAATGCCAGCAGTGCCGCGGGAAGGGCTATCGCTTGATCATCGACGGAAACGTGGCACCGATCAAAGTCGACACGTCAACGACAGCGTCGCGCAAACCGTCGAAACGCAGTTGGTCCCCTTCGCATGCCCGACGTTTCCGCTAGGCTCCCGGTGGGTTGGCAGGGCTATGCGATTCTGAAGTCCTCCTTCTTAAGCTTGGCGCCCTTCATTTCATCTTTCATCCACCCAACCATCGCGCCCCGCCCGCTCCACGTAAGCTTTGGGTTCTTCTTGCTACGAAACTGCGGCACAACCTTGGTGCCCTTTAGGGCGTGCCGCTTACCTGGCGGCCGACCGCGCTTGCCGCCGCTAACACCGTTGCCTCCACCAAGCCGCCCCAATTGTTGCTCCAGCCCAGCGGCTATGGAGCCAAGCGCCGCCTGGATCTTGTCGCGAAGGTCGAGGAGGGCGTCCACTGGTTGCGCCAGTCGAGGGGACGCGACTCACCTTGCCGGCTGTCTTGTTGTGCATCTCTTGCAGCATCAGGTCGTTGTGCCTGTCGTAAATCGAATCCAGTTAGCATGGCGCTGAGAATCGGGCGACGCATCCACCGATGCCAGACTTCATCATGCTGATTTTCGCATTCATCGTCGATCTGTTCCGCTGGCAATCGCTACCCGGTCTTACCACGCGCGGCTAATGCTTTCGCGCGTCGACCAGGTAGCCGAAGATCGTGGTTTCGCCCAATTTCCTGCATGCTTCCAGCCGGTGCAGGCCTTCCACCAGGACAAAACGCGCGCCGTCACGCCGCACCAGGATCGGTATTCGCTGGCCGACCTGCAGAATGCTCTCGGCGATCTCATCCACGGTCTTGATATTAAGCGTCGCCCGACGCTTCACGGGGACGTAGATTTCCGCGATCGGAAACGATTCACGCTTCATCATAATGGCGGCCTCCGGCACGCTTCCAATATAGCAACTCAATCGCAATGCCGTGCTTGGCGAACAGTCCCTTGTGCTGGGCGGCGAATATTGGGAAGTTCGTCAGGCCTGCGAAAGTCATGACCTTGACAGTGGTCAAGCCTTGCGCCGCTGCCCTCGACCCATGCCCAGCCACGGTTCTAAGTGCGACAGCGGCGGCCCCACCAAGAAACACCGCGTCTGGTCGATATCTTACGCATCCTTGCCTCCCATGAACTTCGGCTCTCTGCGGCCGACGGTCCGAATTTGGCGCGGCCACGTTCGCGCCTATCGAACCGAAGGGTCAAGGGCCGAGTTGACGCTGGAAGGATTGGCAGCGGCCCGGAGGCCATTGCCGTCTTTAGGAGCGTCCTTCTCACGAAACCTCAAAAACCTTATCGGACAACGATATCCGAGATGGGTCATTCGCTACCGACCGATCCAGCGCGAACGCCAACGAGGTCCGCTCCTAGTCCAACAGCGACCGTTCCGACCGTGGGTCTGAAATGTAGCGATATGCCACAGCCGGCATCCCGGCGTGCGCAATTGGTATCGGGGGAACTTTTCGGCTGGACGCACATTGGGCTTGCCGGCCCTCTGGTATACTCGTCATTGCGAGGGTGTCGAAGCAAAGAGAAACGAAGATTTAGTGGCTGGCCGCTATGGCCCATTTCCATCAACCGGACCTGACCGAGAACATCGACAGCCCATTCGTCCGAGACGCCAACAACAAACTCGTCCGTCGCCCGTATTGGCTAGACATGAACGATCGCACTCTCGTATTGGTCATGACCCAAGGCATCGGTGCAAATCTGACAAATGATGAAAAGCGAGCCCACCTGATCGACATCCGCCGGGAGCATCTAATCGAGCAGATCTGTCCTCAAGAAATTTTGCCGCCTGAAAGTTGATCAGCGGACAGTGATAGACCCAAGTCCTTTCAATACCCCGCTGGCAGGCTCGGCTGCTTGGCGGGCGGCGGCTCGCCGCTGATCTTCTGCCCGTCCTTGAGCGGGCCGTCCGGGCCGTACATCCCAGAGTCCTTTGCATAAACGGACACGAAGCCTGCTTCTGCTTCCTCTGTGGCCTGCTTGGTCTTCGGGTTCTGGTCGATTACGAGCAATTGCGTGGCATAAAGCTCCAACGTCCTGATCGGGCATTCGCAGGTTTCTGCACTCTCCACGACAATTCGAAATTCGAGCTTCCGTCTCTTGTACGAGCTAGGCTGGTCCTGGATGTAGACAGGGTCGGTGCCGATTTTTGCCTCGCTGTAGCTGTTCGCCTTACATTCGTTCGCTACCTTCTTCAGATACTGTCGTGGCCAGAAGCCGGGCGTGGCGCCATCTGAATGGGCCAATTCGCCGATCGTAGTGATGTCGCTGGGTTTGTCCTTCGGACCCGGCGGCTTCTTATCTTTCTTGGTGATCTGGACGGTCGAGTTCTCCATCAACGCCTGCATGTCCGTCCATTCGTTGTCCTTAGCGCCGGCGAGCTTGTTCAGATAAGGCACTGGCTCCATTTTCTCGAACCACTTCAGGGTGAGGTTGCCCTGCTCCTTGCTCTTGAACATCTTCAAATAGACGCTGACTTGGAAGCGATGACTCGGAATTGGCTTTAGATATTTGACCTTCTTGCTATCCTCTTCTTCCGGATCATCGACATGGAACGGCAGCTTCTGTTTGTTGGAACGGAATTGCTGGACCAGCTCCAACCGCTCCACGCATGAACAGCACTTGACGGCGCTGTCCACTGTCTTGCCGCCGTCTTTGCCGCCAGCACCCTTGCCGCCATCGCCTTTGCCCTTGCCGCCGCCTTCGCCGGCGTCGTCAGGCGTCTTGCCGGCTTGATTGCCGTCACCGGTGCCCCGACCGCTGTCGTCTTTCTTGCCACCGCCGTCTCTCTTGCCATCACCGTCTTTCTTCCCGTCCTCTTTCGTGCCGCCCCCATCGGTCTTTTGGGCCTGATCGGATTTCTTGCCCCCCTTGCCGACATCACCGCCCTTGCGGGCCTGGTCGTTGCCGTCCTTGCCGCGCTTGGTTGTGCGTTCGCCTTTCCTGGATTTCTTGCGCGAGGGCCTGTCATCGTCGGTGGACACCTCATCTCGCTGCCGGCTGCGTTGGATAGCGTCCTGAATTATGCCGGTGCCGATTCCGATGCCGATCCCGGTGCCGACGCCAAACCCGCGACCGCCCCGATCCATGCTGCGTCCACCCCGATCCATGCCACGGCGCTCCTGAGTCATCCCACCACCGGATCGTTCAATCATCATCTGGGCGAGCCGCTCGCTGGCCTGTGCCGGTGCATGACACGCGGTCGCCATAGCAGCCCCAAGGACAAGCGCGATGATCAGGGTGAACACCGCACGTACAGGTGACGCTGATGAAATTGTCGGCATGGGTCGCCCCCGAAATTCGATGCCAAGCACACAATAGCCGACCAGGGCATCCGCGTCTTTATACCTCAAGGCCTTGGCGAAGTTGCTGTGATGGGGGTAATCGGCTTGTGCCGGTGGCAACGGTCTCGGTCACGGACTCGATTGCTAGCGTGCAGATCTGCGAGGGGTCCGGTGGCCAAAAGGATGGCAGAGGCCCGCAAGCTACTCGCGGAGCGCAATGAGCTAGGCCGGCATGATTTGAGAGAGTTTGCGCCTGAACACCTGCACGTGCCGGAGGTCGGCTGCCTTCGCTTCCTGCGCACATGAGAACGAGCAATAGAAGTGCCCGTCGGTGCCATGGACGCACACTCCTTCAAACGACATTCGACAAGAAGGCAGGAAGCAAGTGATAGGCGAACCGGCGATCAGATAGGCAGACTGCTTTTCACTCGATTGCATGACTACAGCACTCACGCGGTCGACTGACTTCGTTGCTTTCAACACTCGTGATGGGCGAGAGTTCGCACTGTGTCACCGATGTTTGTCAAAAGAGAGCCGCATCTACGTGGCGTGGGGCGTCGATTTTTCCCACTGCTTGGGACTTGTGAGATGGTTGCCTTGCCAGTGTGATCAGCGCGACGCTTGCACGCTTCGCGCGTGCGGAGGTGACCGAGTAAGGGGAAATGTCTCTTAATGGCACATCGCAAGTGAGACGCTGAATTTAATGGCTCGCCTGTCGCTTCCGAATAAACGCTGCCGTCTGTTATCGTTAACGCCGCTCCAGAGTTCATCTGGAGAATGTTGGCTGTGTACCGGAGGAGCGTGATATGGCGAAGACTTTGGTGGCACTCGGCACTGCGGCGGCAATCGGCGCTGCCGCGCTCACAACTCCAACTCCGGCGGCGACTCAGCCATGGGTCGCGCCCGTGATTGTCGGCTCTATCATCGCCGCGAGCATCGCGGGCGCAGCAGCGGCCTCGTCGCCCTACTACTACAGCTACGGCGGTGCTTATGGTTACGCGCCCAACTGCTCTGCAGCGTATGGTTACGATTGTACGCCCGCCGCTCTTCCCTACGTCGATGCGGCAGATGATTCCTACGTCTATGCGCCAACAGAACGATATGACTACGCGCCGCAGCCCTACTACCAGCCATACACGTCGCCCTACTACGAAGGGTACGCTCAGCCCTACTATCAGGGATATGCTCCGCGTTACGATCAGCGATACGCTCGGTCCTACGGTCGGGGATATGCGCGGTCCTATCAGCGATACGCACAGCCCCACTATCAGGGATATTCTCGGCGTTACGATCAGCGATACGCCCAGTCCTACGATCGGGGATATGCGCGGTCCTATCAGCGATACGCCCAGCCCCACTATCAGGGATATGCTCGGAGTTACGATCAGCGAGACGCCCAGTCCTACGATCGGGGATATGCGCGGCCTTATCAGAGATACGCACAGCCCTACTGATATCGTTCGTCAGCCGTAGTTGTTGCGTCGACAGCCTGTGCTTTCAACCCAGCGTGGACAGGTCAAAAATATTCCGGCAAGACAATGACCAGAGAGGCCGCCCTAGTCGGCGGCCTCTTTAGTCTAGAGCTGACGGCTAGGACTTGGTGCTCGGCAGCTGGTAACTGCGGCATCAGCCGTCGGCGTCCACTCTGGTTTTCGGACTCAAGCCGCTGACGTGGCCAATCACGATCGAGCGGCTGCAAGAATTGGCCGTGTGCATCCTGCCGCTGTGTCGGTGGCAATTCGGGTGGCAGAAAAGACGGGGTAAGGGTTTGTGCGCGCGCAGGTTTGCTGCGGAGGCGATCCGCCGGAACTCCAATCGCGTCGCGGTTTGACGTGAGACGCCTCGGACAGGGCCGGCGGCGCTTGCGTTGACGCGTGGAGGACGTGCGATGAAACATATAGCTCTTGCCGCTCTCGTGGCCGGCATGGCGATCGCCGCCATTCTCCTTGCTCCGGTGCGGGCGCAGCAGTGGTCAGCGACCGTCAGTCAGACCGGGAGCAGTTTCGATCCCGCCTCGCTGCCGGACCAGGAAATCGGGCGGCACTTCATTGTCAAAGCAGGGATCTACCCCCGCCGAAGACGGGGCCGATCGTCGCCAGCCGACCGCTCACCGTGCCCTACACCGGGCAGGTGCCGCGCGTGCCGGAGGGTATTCCGTGACTGCGTTCGCGACGGACCTCGAACATCCGCGCCGCTGCTGGTGCTTCCGAATGGCGGCAGCGCCATGTCGAGGGGCTGAATGGGCCGTACGGTCTCGCTTGGCGCGACTGCCATGTTCTGGTGGTAGACCAGACCGGCATCTGGGACGTGCCGCACCGGCTCGGCGCGATGCGTGCCGGCGCTGCGGACCAGCAGAAGGCGTCCGAAGTGCCGCCCGAACAGCGCAAGCCGACGTCAGCCACGGTCGGCGAGCAGCTGATCACGGGCAGTGGCGTGTTCGGGATCGTGCAGGGCCACTCCAACCGGCATCTTGCGATCGATCCGAAATCCGGCGCGCTGTTTGTTGGTGTGGGCTCGTCCGGCAATATCGGGGTTGAGCCAGAGGTGAAGGCGACGATCCAGCGCTTCGATGCCGACGGGAAAAACCAGACCACCTTTGCTTCCGGAACGCGCAATCCGACGGCGATGGCATTTCAACCGGAAACCGGCGAGCTTTATGGGGTAGTGCAGGAGCGAGACGGTCTCGGCGACCGTCTGGTCCCAGACCTTATGATTCGCGTGAAGCAGGGCGGGCTCTACGTTGGCCTTACGCCTACATCGGCTCCAACCCACAGCCGGGCTTTGCGCATCTGCGGCCCGACAAAGTGCAGGCCTCGATCAAGCCTGATCTTCTTTTCGAGGCGCACTCGTTGGCGATGGACATCGTGTTCTACCAGGGCGACCAGTTTCCGGCCGAATATCGCGGCGACGCCTTCGTCGCGCTGAAGGGCTCATGGAACCGATCCGAGCCGACCGGCTACAAGGTCGTGCGTGTGCCGTTCCGGGACGGCAAACCGCAAGGCCAGTACGAGAACTTCGCGGTCGGGTTCTGGACCTCCGGCAAGGATCGCGCCGAAGTCTGGGGACGGCCCGCTGCGCTCGCGGTTACCAAGGACGGCGCGTTGCTGATCGCCGACGACACCGGCGGCACGATCTGGCGAGTGTCCTACAGTGGGCCCACCGCAGCCCGCCAGCCACTACCGGCGGGCCGCGCTAGCCGAAGGCGGGGCAAACAGCGGCTTCTTTCTACGTCGCACGGAACTTTCCCGCCGCATCGCGGCTTGACTTCAAATGGGTAAAGAGACGTCAGACGCTCCGTCCAAGCCTGTTGACGACCCCAATTGGCAACGGCCGGACGAATCCCCTGAGGAACGGCGGGCGCGGCACGCTCGCGAAGGTCTACAAGCGATGGCCGACTATCGCGCAGCTGAGGCGGCACTGCGCGATCGAACCAAGAAGTTACGTGCGATGCGCGAAGCGCAAGAGTTGAACAGCAGCCCGTTAAGCGAGGGCGCAAGTAGCGGACCCGCCAAAAAAGTGGTCCGGCGCCGTCAGGCGACGTGACCTACTTGAGCAACAAAAAATCGGCCCCGCCGAGGGAGGCCAGCAATCGCGTTTGAGCCGCCGCTATAGCCACGTCCAGCCACCAGGCCTCTCGGCCTGACGCTCGGTTGCTATTGTATACCTGGAGAAGGTTGGACCCCAGTGTCGGGTCCGCCCGGGGCGAAGCCTGGGCGGCACTCGATTCCCGACCCTTGTTTCGTTCTGCGTTGTGTTATCCACAAAACGGAGAACGTTGTCGGTCGCATTCCTCTCCCTCCACCAGTTCCTTACATATTCTGATTTCTCTACTGATTTCTCTACGGCCTAGCGTGGCTGCGGGCCTCGACGATTTCGCGAGAGCGTTGAACTCCAGTTGCCGAAACCTTGTTGTCGAAGCACTGTGCCCAAAATTGTTCCGGCTGCAGCGGCCGCCGCCGAGTGGGGGGCTAGTGGCCTTTCGGCCCCTTGCCCACTGCAGGCCAAGTCGCAACAGCCGGCGCCGAATGCCCTAGCCCGCAGCGCCTCTAACCTCATCGGAGACATCGCCGTTTGGGGCCGGTGCTCAGGCACGGAATGGTTAGCGTTTGTAGTGCGACTGGCTTGGGCAACGGCATCGGCACGTCAGCGACCGGCTCCTGGCCCCGTACATCCCACTGGCACATACGATGGCCCCTCGCTCGCTCGGGCCAGATCGAGGTGAATGTGATACGCATGGTAGGCGTCCGATCCCGGTCCAAGCACCGTCTTGAAGCGTTGACACGTCGCATCCTTCAGTCGCTGGCGAAACGATTGTGGGGTGGATTTCTTGGTCAGGTCGACCACCGTGCCGTTGCGGAGTTTGATCGGACCGAGATCAATTGCATTCCCACGACCGTGCTCTGAAATCTTGGCACCGGCAACGTTGTTGCGGCTGCGGCAGTCGTATGACGTAATGTTCGTGACGGCCACAACCGTCGAGTTGAGCTCCGTTATGGTCATTCGGAGATCACTCCGTACCCAATGCGAGACCGCCTCAGCCATGGGGCAGCGAAGCGTAGCCGGCGGTGATACGGCAACAAGCGCGCCGTCCGGCATAATGACTGTTTCCAGCCGCACGACATCGCCAGCCCCGCATTGACCAAGCCCGTTGAGAGTCGGCTGATGCGAAAATCGCGCGATACCGGCGACAACGCGCAGTCCGACGGCCATGCTTTGGCATTGTGTGGCGGCAGGACCTGGGGCACGGGCGCCACCGAAATCGACAATGACGCTGATTGCGAAGTGGCGGGCGACAGCAACGGTCTCGCCCGCGGCAGTGGCACCTCACGTCCGATCGCCAGAACGCACGTCGCGAGCGACAATGCGGCTATGACCAGCAATTGTTCTATCGTGTTCCGCATAGAAGAAAAATTTGTTCACGTATGTTGCGTATTGTTGTCTTTGTCAGAACCATAACGAATGAAGCATCCCCGAAGTTTCATCTGCCGACATCAATCGCCAAACGGTAGAGCCGCCGTCGTAATCCCGAGCGCTGACTCTGTGCCTGTCGCAAATCCGGTTCGCATGGGCCGGCCGGTGAAACAGGCGCTGCTGCGCCGGTGCCGACCTGATCGAGATGTGCGGGCGTTTGTCTTAGAGCCTGACCGAAAAAGAGGTGAGTGATTTCAGGAGGTTGTGATTCTGTCGGATTTGCGTGATTCGACGGAGAGCACGATGGCCTGGACCGAAATCACTCGACCGCACTATGTGCGGGAAGGTTTGCGTTACGCAAGCGACGTGACGGATGCGGAGTGGAAGTTGATCGAACCGTTGATGCCGCCAGCATCGCCGATTGGACGTCCGCGGACGACCGATCTGCGCGCTGTTGTGAACGCGATCCTGTACATGGCCTCGACGGGTTGTCAGTGGCGACAACTGCCGAAGGATTTTCCGGCCTATTCGACCGTCCAGGGTTATTTCTACGAGTGGTCGCGCAACGGCACGTTCGTCGCCATCAACCACGTGCTGGTGATGGCCGCGCGCGAGAAGGCGGGCCGCGAGGCGAGCCCGAGCGCCGGTGTGATCGACAGCCAATCGGTGAAGACCGCGGAAGGCGGCGGTCCACGTGGCTTTGACGCAGGCAAGAAGATCAAGGGCCGCAAGCGCCATATTGTCACCGACACCGAGGGCCATCTGGTCGGCTTACAGGTTCACGCCGCCGACATCCAGGACCGCGACGGCGCCGTCAGCGTTCTGTCGTCGATCCGCGCGCTCTATCCGTGGCTGCGTCATGTCTTCGCCGATGGCGGCTATGCCGGCGACAAGCTTCGCAATGCGCTGCGTAAACTGGGACGATGGACCATCGAAATCATCAAACGTTCCGACCAAGCTATCGGCTTTGCGGTGCTTCCCCGCAGATGGGTGGTCGAAAGAACGTTCGCGTGGCTCGGTCGATGCCGCAGGCTTGCCAAGGACTTCGAAGCAACCATCGCCAGCGCCGTGGCCTGGGTGTTCGTCGCCCACATCCGAACCCTCACGCGCAGGCTCGCAAGAGCTTGAAATCATATGGATCGTTTCGAGTCAAACTCTTAGCATTACAGTTGCATTTTTCGTTTGAGATGGGCGCGACGCGCTTCGGCCTGGTGAGCGCGTCGCCAGAGTCGACCATGCGATGATATGGGCGGGTTGGATGCGCCGCTGCGCGAGCTTGATCGCGATGCGACGGATTTCCTGGATCGACCAGCGGATCAGGAAGCGACGTCTTTTCGGAAGACGTGGCAATGTTTTTTTGAGCGGCACGGCATTGGCGTGATGACGGATGGCGGCCATCATGGCAAAGGCGAGCATGACCAGCGAGACATGTCGATGCCAGCCGTGCCAGGAGCGGGTCTCGTTGTGATCGAGACCGAGTTCGTTCTTGGCGGTCTCGAAGCTGTCCTCGATGGCCCAGCGATGACCTTCCACCGAGACCAGCTTCCCCGTGGACGTGCCCTTGGGGCACCAGGTGGAGAAGAAGGCGAGATCACCATCGGCAATGTTGCGGCGGATCAGCAAACCTCGCGTCCATTCGCCGGTGAGGACGCTGTTGTATTCAGCGGCATCGAGGTCGGCGAGTTCGAGATAGGCCCAGTCGTGCAGACGTGGACCTTTGGTTCCTTCGCCGGACGACAGGCGCCGCCACGCGCTCTTGGGAAGGTTCTGTGCGATCTTGACGGCGGTGCCGCGAACAAACTGCTTCTTGCCCCAGGACCGGAACACGCGATTGGCGGCAACGCCCAGCACATAGCCCTTGCCCGCCTTGCGCAGCATGGTCTCGATGTCGCCCGTGCCATACACGGTGTCCGTCGCGACAAAGGAGAACGGCACCTTTGCGGCGAGCGCTCGCGCAATCATTCGGCGTGCAATCTGAGGCTTCGTTGCAAACCCCACATCGACCGGCACATGCGCCGCCTTCAGGCGCTTGGGATCGTCCGTCCACTCCTTTGGCAGATAAAGCGCCCGGTCGATGAAGCCATGGCCGTGGCGCGACACGTAGGAGGCAAACACGCCGATCTGGCAGTTGGTGATCTTGCCCGCCGAGCCCGTGTACTGACGCGCAACCCCACACGACGTCTTGCCTTGCTTCAGAAAGCCGGTTTCATCGATGACAAGAACCGCCGTCTCGTCGGCAAGCGTTTCCAGCGCGTGCTCGCGCACCATGTCGCGCAACGCATCGGCGTCCCACCGCCCGCGACCCAGGATCGCCTGCTGACGCCACGGGCCGAGATCACCCGCCGCTTCCGCGCGCATCCAGCCTGTCTTTCGCGGCTCGTTTCCCAGAAGTCCGTCGAGAAATTGTCCCGCCGATACCGCAACCCGCTCCTGGTCGAACAACGGACGTATCCGCGCCTTCACATCCCGCAACGACGACGCCCAAAGCTCCAGCGTCGTCTCAACCAATTCCCCAGCCATCCATGATCTCCCAAATCATGGTGGCCCATCGATTCAGAAGCCAATGAATAATGCAACTGTAATGTTAGAGTCCGTCCGGAAACATCAGGCTGGATTGCAAAGTTTTCGGAGCATGAGGCGGATTGAAGCGAGGCGCAAGAAGGCGAGCGCCACGCGATTGAGGTTCTCCCAATCCTTGGCGAGCCTTCGGCAACGGTTGAGCCACGCCAGCGTGCGCTCGACGAGCCAGCGCTTGGGCAGCACGACAAATCCCTTGGCCTGATCGGAGCGCTTGACGATTTGCGTCTGGAGGTGAGGCAAGGTGGTCTTGAGTGCGGTGTGGAATTGCCGTCCCTGATAGCCGGCATCGGCGAACAGCGTCTGCAGGAAAGGATACATCCCAAACAACGTCGCAAGCAGCAGGATGCCGCCGTCGCGATCCTGGATATCGGCGGGATGAACGATGGCGTGCAGCAGCAAACCCAGCGTGTCTACCAGAACGTGGCGCTTCTTGCCCTTGACTTTCTTGCCCGCATCATAACCAGGCGGATCGATGCAGGGCCCCCTTTTTCGGCGCTTTTCACGCTCTGGCTGTCGATGATGGCCGCGGTCGGGCTCGCTTCGCGTTTGGCCTGCTCGCGGCACGCCACATACAGCGCGTGGTGGATGCGATCGAGCGTGCCGTCACAACTCCACAAGATTAGATAGTCGTGCACCGTGCTCTTGGGCGGCAGGTCCTTGGGCAGCGCACGCCATTGGCAGCCCGTGCTCAAGACGTACATGACTCCGTTCATCACCTTGCGGATATCGACCGTGCGCTTGTTGCCGCCGGGCTTAGCCGGCGGGATCAATGGTGCCACATACGCCCATTCGTCGTCAGTCAAATCGCTCGGATAGCGCAACTGGCTGCGGTCGTAACGTTTGCGGTTCTGCGTCGTCCACATCGCGGTGACCCTCCCGAATCAGGCCACCACTCTTGAATCACAACAGATTCATCGGATTCAATATGTTCTCGGACGGACACTTAGATCTGTTTAGGTCGAAAGCGGCATTCAGCGCCGACCTTCGAATCCTTCGACACGGGCGAGGCGAGT
The DNA here is from genome assembly GCA_963821555.1 of uncultured Alphaproteobacteria bacterium. Classification (GTDB taxonomy): domain Bacteria; phylum Pseudomonadota; class Alphaproteobacteria; order Rhizobiales; family Xanthobacteraceae; genus Z2-YC6860. The sequence goes on from CAWGEM010000016.1 coordinate 27,350, forward strand.
AGCGAAAGCAACTAGGCAAGCAAGAGGTAAGATCGCGCAAGAAAATCGACCGACGCGCAGAGAGGCCGAGGCCCAATCACTGTCCTAACCGTTCCAAAAGTTCCAAGGGTCCCAAACGTTCCAATTGTTCCGTTTCTCTGGAAACTGATCGCGCTGCTGTGGTCGTAGGGGGGAAAGACGACGATCCATCAAAGGCACGAAGTTCGCTCCAATCGCGGGCTCGACGGTGGTAACAGATAATCTGGTGTCATACGGCAACCCAGCGGAAACCAGTACCGAGAAACGCATGATCGCTAGACTGGCCTGAAAATAGGAGGCTTCATGGAAAAGGTCGAAGTCACGCGCAGCGGTCACAGTGACCAGTTCTCCATCGTGATGACACGAGGTGGCGACACCATAAGATGCATGGTCTCCGTTGCCCTGGGAAATGTGCAAGACAATCGCACCGACTCGGAGAAACGCCGGGTTGCTCTTTCGAAGGCGAAAGCTCTGGCAAAAGCCCTCGACACGGCGATTGCGGATTCGTGATGCGCGAAAGCCGCGCCCGTGCGAGCGCCGAAGACGTTTGAGTTGGTCATCAATCTCAAAAGCGCCAAAGCGCTCGGCCTCAACGTGCCGCCGTCGCTGAACGCATATCGGCTTAGCGACACCTCGGCGCCACGCCGCAAAATCGCAGCCTAAAAGCTCCTAATCGCCCGCCGTTCATTTCAGCGGTCCGGCCGCCTTGATGACCGGCGTCCACTTGGCGATTTCGCTTTTCACGAGGTTGGAGCAGCGGCCGTTGGCCCGCTGGTCCTTGCCCAGAATATCGCCGCCAAGGTCGAACAAGCGTTTGCGCGTGGGTTCATCATCGAGCGCCTCATCCAGCGCAGCTGAGAGCTGATCGACGATCAATTTTGGCGTGCGCTTGGGCGCGAACAACGCATTACATGCTGAGGCCCCGTAGTCTGACCGGTTCGATCCGACGGGAATGCCTCGACCATGTTGTGATCTTGAGTGAGCGGCACCTACGACGGACGCTGCAGGCTTACGCAACCTACTACAACGATCTGAGGACACACCGGTCGTTGGGCAAGGATACTCCGCGACCTCGGTCCGTCGAGCGGGTGGCCGCATTGCGTCACGGGCCATTCTCGGCGGACTTCGCCATCAATACGCGCGGGTTTGAGTTTTCGGTACAGACAGCTATCATTATCGCCTACATACTCGGCGATCCTTGCTCCATGAGACGACCTGCATCTGTGTGCCGGGACAAATACCGACCGTCCCCGTGATCCGCCCTTTGACCTTGATGAACGTGTCGCCCGGAACCAGAATCGGGCTAATCCCGTGCAGGACGTACGTTGTGCCGCGATATACTATCGTTTGGCAAAACGGCACAACTGGCTGCGTGCAACCGCTGATAGCTATCGTCTTCTTGTCCATGATCTGCTGAGCTCCGGCACTCGTTGCCAGCCCCATGGCGGTCAATATCGCAACCGAGACATTAAACAATCTGCTCTTCATATAGCCCTCCACCAAAGCGATATCGATCGCTGTGAGCAACTTGGCATGCTAGGCAGGCAGGGTCACCTGATCAACTACGGAATCCGATCGAATGCGGCCACCCTGATGGCGAAATGAGGGGGCCGTCCGAGTGAGACAAGGCCACTCCTTCGCGATTCTAGATAAGCCCCCCGAGACTACCGACCAGAAACACCCGCGAAGTTCTTCGCCTGTGCAAGAGAGGTCATTATATGACGATCTCGCTTACCTTCCTTGCTCCCTTGTTAAGGCCGCGATCGAAGGCCGGCTGCGGTGTGGTATCGCACGCGAACCATTACAACAATGTGAGAACAAACCGATCGCAGGACAAGGATGCGCCGCGGCCTCGATCCGTCCAGCGGATTGGCCGCATTGTGTCACGGCCATCCTCGGCGAACTTCACCATCAATACGCGCGTGTTTGAGTTTTCGGTACGGACAAGATGACCGCTATGGCCCGTTTCCATCAACCCGACCTGACCGAGAACTTCGACAGCCTGTTCGTCCGCGACGCTAACAACAAGCTCGTCCGGCGCTCGTATTGGCTAGACATGAACGATCGCACTCTCGTATTGGTCATGACCCAAGGCATCGGTGCAAATCTGACAAACAATGAAAAGCGAGCACATCTGATCGATCTCCGCCGAGAGCATCTAATCGAGCAGGTCTGTCCTCAAGAAATTTTGCCGCCTGAAAGATGATTAGCGGACGGTGATACATCCAAGTCCTTTCATTCCCCGCCGGGTGCCGGGGTGGTCTGGCGGGAGGCTTCTCCCCGATGATCTTCTTATCATCCTTGAGTGGGCCATCCGGGCCGTACTCCCAGAGTCCTTCGCGTAAACCGATACGAAGCCTGTTTCAGCCGCCTGCACGTCCCGCAACGTGACGTCGTAAGAAGAACCCCGCCGGATTGAGCCGAATAAACACGGTGCGTCTCGCGACAAATTCCGCTAGCCCTTCTCTGGACCGTCTTGAAGGCCCTACCATGCCTGCCTCGACTTAGATCAGGAGATGGGTTTATGGCCTTGCGATCACTGCTGGCTGTCGTTGCGATTGTAGCCATTTCGAAATCGGCGCTGCCATCACAGGCCCAGACTTGGCCTGAGCGATCCGTCAAATTAATTGTCCCGCTCGGGCCGGGGTCAGGCGTCGACATAACTGCGAGACTGCTCGCAAGCCGGCTGTCGTCAAAGCGCTGTGCCCAAAATTGTTCCGGTGGGCGCCGCATCGCCGCCAACCGAGTGGGGGACGCTAATGGCTTCGCCCCCTTGCCCTGTGCAGGCCAAGTCGCAATACCGGTAGCCGCCCGCCTCTAACTTCATCGAAGGCATCGCCGTTTGGGGCCGGTGCTCAGGCACGGAATGGTTTGCGATCGTAGTGCGACTGGCTTGGGCGACGGGATCGGCACCTCAGCGACTGGCCCGAGGTCCCGTACATCCCACTGGCACATACGATAGCCCCTGGCTCGCTCGGCCAGATCGGCATGAATGTGATCCACATGATAGGCGTCCGATCCCGGTCCAAGCACCGTCTTGAAGCGTTGACACGTCGCATCCTTCAGTCGCTGGCGAAACGATTGTGGGGTGGATTTCTTGGTCAGGTCGACCACCGTGCCGTTGCGGAGTCTGATCGGACCTAGATCAATAGCATTCCCGCGACCGTGCTCTGAAATCTTGGCACCCGCAATGTTGTTGCGGCTGCGGCAATCGTATGACGTAATGCTCGTGACGGCGGCAATCGACGAGTCGAGTTCCGTTATGGCCGCGCGGAGATCGCTCCGCACCCAATGCGAGACTGCCTCAGCCATGGGGCAGCGAAACGTAGCCGGCGGTAATACCGCAACCAACGTGCCGTCCGGCAAAATGACTGTTTCCAGCCGCACGATATCGCCAGCCCCGCATTGACCCGGCCCATTAAGAGTTGGCTGATGCGAAAATCGCGCGATGCCTGCGAGCCGCAACGCGCAGTCCGACGGCCATGCTCTAGCGTTGTGTGGCGGCAGAACCTGGGGCACGAGCGCCGCCGGAATCGACAAAGACGCTGATTGCGAAGTGGCGGACGGCAGCAACGGTTTCGCCCGCGGCAAGGGCACCTCGCGGCCGACCGCCAATGCGCAGGCCGCGAGCGACAATGCGACTATGATCAGCAATTGTTCAAGTATGTTCCGCATCGAAGCAAATTTGTTGACGTCCGCAGCATTTGCTCCTTGTCAACGAACGAGCATTCCCAAGGTTTCATCTGCCGATATCAAATCGCGAACTCTAGCGCGCCAGTCTGCCGGTTTAACCCCAAGCGCCTATTTAGTGCCTTTCGAACATTCAAACCGCTTTTCGCCAGTGGCGCACTGAGCGCAGCGAATTCTATCGCTAGCCTATGAGGTCGGCTGATGGACGACGGCGCACTTGCGGTTCGGGCATTCATGGGTTAACGGCGCTGCGCGTGTCGATGCCCTCGGGAGTGCAATTATTCCGGGTTGGATTGGAACGCCCGATTTCTGGTAGCAGGGAGTTCGGCCTCCCGAACTCTCCGTTGCTCCTCTCCGGCAAGCTCAATTAAGTTGACGTTACCAAGTTGCTTTCGAATAACTGGTAATCGGCTGATTCGCCTCTTTCGCCTCTATTGCTGCGTGGAAAGAACGCAATGAAATTCGCCCATTTTTCCCATGTCTGGGGCAAGCCCAACATGACCGCTCATGCTCGATACGAGCAACTTTGGCGGGAGTTGCGGCTTTGCGATGAACTTGGCTTCGACTTCAGCTTCTGCGTCGAGCACCATTGTCAACCGCACGAGAGCTGGATGTCATCGCCCGCGCTTTATGCGGTCGGTGCCGGCATGCATACCAAGCGGCTGCGCGTCGGCACCATGGGATTTATCGCGCCGCTCTACCATCCGCTGCGGCTCGCGGAGGACATAGCCATCGTCGATCAGATGCTCGGCGGCCGTTTCGAATGCGGACTGGTTTCAGGTATCAGCCCCGGATTTTTCAGACCGTTCGGCGTCGACTTCAATTTCCGTAAGTCGCCGACCCTCGAATTCGTGCACTATCTCCGCGCGGCCTTCGGTGAGAAGCAGCCGTTCTCCTTCCACGGCGACAACCACAGCGCTGACAACGTGCTGCTCGCGGTGCAACCGGTGCAGAAACCGCATCCGCCACTGTGGATGATGAGCCGCGACCCACCAACACTGGAATTTTGCGCCAAGGAGGGAGTCAACACAGGCTTTTTCATCATGGTGCCGCGGCATGAGGCTCGACCGCGTTATCAGAAGTACCTCAATAACTGGAACGCGCACGGTCATGGCCGCAAGCCAAATATTGCCTACAGCACGGTGGTCTACGTCGATGAGACCGATCAGAAGGCTCTCGACATTGCCCTATTTCGCGCAAGCCGCGCCTATGAGGGACTTCTGCCTGTGAAGACGCCCGGCGAGAGCTTTGAGAGCCGCCTCGCCAATCAAATCGCGTTGTTTGCCTCGCGCGGCGAGCCTGGGGCAGGCAAGCTCGTATCGAACATTTTCAATCCCGACTACATCATGGAGCACGATCTTGTGTTCGTAGGCTCGGTGGAGACTGTGACTAAGAAGCTCCGCAAGGCCGCCGACGAAGGCTTGTTCAATACCTTCATGGGCGAGTTCAACTTCGCCGACTTGCCAGAACTCGATCTCATGCGCTCAATCCGGCTGTTCGGCGAAAAAGTGATGCCGGCACTGCGGGGTCACGAACCGTTCTGAGTTGGCAATCAACACAACTCACTTGCCCCGGTGCATTCTCGAATGATGACCATCGGGCGGATCTCGATCCGCGGAAGGCGCGTCATAGCCAGCGGGCGCTGCCGCCGCTTCGCCAGGAAAGTGACGAGCCGCCGATTGCGATGCACCGGCTGACCGGCCCAACCAAGAGCGGTGATCACCGTGGTACCTTTCCTTCAATGCGGCTCCGGCTGATACTTGGGAAGCAAATTTTGGCGTGAGGCAACATGCGCGCGAGGCCATTCGGCGCGCGTTTCACCCGGTTCGAGGACCCGGCGCTGCTGTCCGGACGGGGGCGCTACGTCGACGACATCGCGCCGTTCGGCGTGCTGCACGCTTGTTTCGTGCGCAGCCCGTTTGCGCACGCCAGACTTCGCGCAATCGAAAGCGACGGTGCGCGCGCCCTGCCGGGCGTCCATGCCGTACTGACCGCCGGCGACTTGCCGGAACCGATGCGCGGGCGCATTCCAACGCTGCAGGCCAACCCGGCGATGAATCTCATCCGCACCGAGCACTGCCTCGCCGGCGACGAGGTCTGCTACGTTGGGCAGGCGGTCGCGGTTGTGATCGCGGACAGCCGTCCGCTGGCGGAAGACGGCGCCGCCCTGGTGAACGTCGACTTCGAAACGCTGCCGGTGGCCGCCGATTGCCGTGACGCTGCGAAACCTGGCGCGGCCGTCGCCCACGCCGACCTGTCCAACAATCTCGCCTGCTCGCTCCAGATGGCCTATGGCGATGTCGATGCCGCCTTCGCCACGGCGGCGCACGTTTGCGAAGAAAAGTTTTGGATGCATCGCGGCTGTGGCGTACCTATCGAGACGCGCGCCGTGGTGGCGCAATACGATCTCTTTGACGACCGGGTGACGGTGTGGTCTGCGACACAGACGCCGCATCTCGGCCGCCGTATCCTCGCCGATCTCTTGGACCGCGACATCGAGACGATCCGCGTGGTCGCCCCCGATGTCGGCGGCGGCTTTGGCGTCAAGGCGCCTTTCTATCCGGAAGAGGCCGTGATCCCGGCGGCGGCGATCATGCTGGGGCGCCCGGTCAAGTGGTCGGAGGACCGGCGCGAGAATTTCATGTCGGCGACGCAGGAGCGCGACCAGTATTGGACCTTGGCGGTCGCGTTGGATGGCGATGGAAAGATCCTCGGCCTGCGAGGAGATTCCCTGCAGGACCAGGGCGCATTCATGCCATGGGGCATGGTGATGCCCTATATCGCGGGCGTTGCTGTGCTCGGACCTTATGTGGTGCCGAGCTATCGGATGGACCTGAGGGCGGTGGTCAATAACAAGGTCCCGGTCGCACCGGTGCGCGGGGCCGGCCGGCCGCAGGCTGTGTTCGCCATCGAGCGGCTGATGGATCGTGCCGCGCGCGACCTCGGCATTGATCGCGCGGAGCTCCGGCGCCGTAACCTCGTAACATCCGACCGGATGCCCTATGCGACCGGCATCATGCTGGCACAGCCCGTGACCTATCATGGCGGCGACTACCCGGCCGGCCAAGCCTCGGTAATCAAGGCTTCGGGCTATGACGATTTCCCCGCGCGGCAGGCCGCCGCGCGCGCAGCCGGCCGTTATATCGGCATCGGGCTCGCGAACTACGTCGAGGGCACGGGCTTGGGCCCGTATGAAGGCGCGACCGTTCGCATCATGCCGAACGGCAAAGTCGCGGTCGCCACTGGCGCGACCAGCCAGGGCCAGGGCACGCGCACGACGCTCTCCCAGATCGTCGCAGATCGTCTTGGCTGCAAGATCGAGGACGTAGTCGTGACGCTTGCCGACACCGCCGGCATCGCGATGGGTGTCGGCGCCTTTGCAAGCCGTCAGGCGATCGCCGGCGGAAGTGCAGCCCATGCGGCGAGCTTGGCCCTCCGCGAGCAGTTGCTTGCCGTCGCCGCACGCGCGCTTGGCGTGCCGGCCGCTGACATCGAGGTCGAGGGCAGCCGCGCCACCGCGCGCACCGGCAACAGGCCGTCGCTGGGCTTTGGCGAGCTGGCGCGGCTTGCACTCGGCACCCCAGGCATTGCGAGCGAGAGCGCGGGCCTCGAGCACACCTCCTATTTCCACCCACCGGGCTATTCGTATTGCAACGGCACACACGTTGCCGAAGCCGAGGTCGATCCGATGACAGGCGGCGTCACGCTGTTGCGATATACCATCGCGCACGACTGCGGTACGATTATCAATCCCATGATCGTCGAGGGCCAGGTGCACGGCGGCACCGCGCACGGTATCGGCAACGCGCTGTTCGAGCACATGCGTTACGACACTGACGCCAATCCGCTGAGCATAACGCTGCAGGACTACCTGCTGCCGGTCGCGACCGACGTGCCCATGTTCCAGGTTCTGCACGTTGAGACTCCCAATCCGCTCAACCCGATCGGCGTGAAGGGCGCCGGCGAAGGCGGCACGATTCCGGCGGCCGCAGCCATCGTCTCCGCTGTCGAGGACGCGCTGTCTCCGTTCGGCGTGCGTTTCAACGAAATGCCCCTGACGCCGGAGCGCATCGTCGCCACGCTGCGCGAGTCCGGGGCCTACATGACGCTCCTGACAACCCTTCCCTAAACTTGGCCTGTTGGATGGGCGGATCGGGCACCTATCCGGAGTTGTGTGTGCCGAAGACCTAAATTCGGCAATACTGGTGATGAATGCTGCCGAGAACAGGGCGATCCATCGCGCCGGTGATACCTGCCCAGTTAAGCTTACCGGGTCCGGCACGGGCCAACGTCACCAGTTCCGCCAGCGACCCAACCTTCAATGATCGGCACGCCCACGCCCACCAAAGTGCTGGATACCCGAGCGATCGGGAGCAAGTCTCGCGGGTCGTAAGGCAGCTTCTCATGGAGGTATGGATGTGCTGCGAAGGCCGAGGTTGGACTGAAGAGCAACGTGTGGTCGTCGCGCGCACCCGCAAAACCGGTAATCGCAATGAAACCATCTCCACCCGGGCGGTTCTCGATCACGACCGGCTTGCCCCAGAGTCCCGACATCTCGGCAACTGGGGCAATCGTCTCGCACATAGTGGCTCACTACTGGATCGCGGACGCCGTGAGCATGCAGGTCCAGCACCTCAACGAGCTCTACGCCGAAAGCAATCAGTCGGCTTTGTCGAGCGACTTGAGATGGAAGGGGCGCCGGTTCTCGAAGAGGCGTTCGTGCGTGAAATTGGCATTAATGCCCCCAGTTTTGGGGATGCTCGGTGGATTGAGTTGCTCGAAGAGTGAGGCCCCGTCTCTGTTGCGGCCTCATTTAGTTCCGTCTCTTCTCACCCGAACCTCTTCAGCCTTGATTTACTACATACCGAGCATGAAAATGGTTGAACGCTTCTGAGCTGGATCGGACTGAGATGATGATGATCCTGATCACTGCGGGCTTCTTCATTTCACTGTGCGTTTTTGCCCTGGGCATGTGGCTGTTGTTGCGGAGCATCACCGGTGCCCCAGCACGTCTGGGCGTCGAAGGACCTGTAGGTTTTGTACTCGTTGTAGCCGGCGCGGCGTCAGTCTATTTCCTATCGAGCTTCTATGCGCCGAGGGTTGAAGCAGAAAACGGGCGGCTCAATTCCGAGAACACACAACTCAAGAAGGACCTGGAGGACACGAAGCACCAGCGGGACGGCTTCGACGCTGCCCTTCGTGGCGAGAAGGGCCGCACCGACGGCTTGGCTGCTGACTTGCGCGTGCTCAAGGCCGAGAAGGAACAGGTCGAACGCGACCTGAGCATGACGCGGGATGGGCTGTCGCGCACAAGAAACGAGTTGGCCCAGACCCAAGCTCAGCTCTCCACCGAGAGTTCGCGGGCGAATTCTGTTACCAAGCAACTCGCCGACGAGACAGGACAACGCCGCGAGGCCCAGCGACAGGCGCGTGTCGCGTGGTTGACCGCCGATCTACTGGGGCTGAACGATCGGCAGCGAGCGGAGTTCAACAACATCCAGAAAGGCGTCCTCGCGCTGAACGAGAGCCTTTCCGCACTCAGGATCAGCGAGGCGCATTGGCCGCGGCTCGAGGGCAAGAAAGCGGTCGCTACCTTCGAAATCTATCAAAAGGCGTTCGAAGCAGATCTGATGCGCCCGCGTGGCGCCGGCCTCTTTGTTTTCGAATCCGAAAAATATAGCTTGAAGGGGGATCACCGGGGGAGAATAGCGGAGGAGATGCGGACCAAGATTGCAAGCCTGATCTGTGAGGCGGCACGCCGTGCCATCGCCGAGAATGTCCCGCTGCCCGATGCCGTCAGAAACATGCCGCCGATCAAGGAATACGACCTGGACCCGGAGCTCCTCAGCCAACTGGCGGAGCTGCAGTATCTCCAGATGCGCATCAAGCTGCTGGCGGGCAACGCCACCGTCTTGGTTCGTGGCTACGCGGATGGCGAGCGGGGATCCGGCGAACGCAAACTTGATCCTCCATCCCGCGCGATCGTCAAACTGCATGAGAACACCAAGCGGACGCCAGACGAATATACACTGAACTTCCGGCCGGAGCTGACCTCGATTCAAATCGGCCGGCCCAAGGCCAAGAGCCCTACTTACACCAATAGCGACCTGCCCAACCTTCGGGGAGCCGAGGCGGCCTCGATCATCAACGCTCTTGTCGGCAGCTGTTCGGCGCCGACGGCCGGTCCACCAGCGGGCACCGTCACCGCGGAAGTTCTTGAGGGTCAAGTCTCCCCCGATCACAGCGAGATAGATCGCAAGGCCCGCGTTCACCTTCTTGTGTTTCTGAAGGAGCCTTGACCGGTTCTTGGCGAATCCAGGAGCCCGAAGCAGGCTGCCAATTCGCGCACACCACAAGCGGTGCGACCGGCGTTTCCAGGCGCATGGGTTGGCTCCGCGCCGACAGCTGGTTTGGTAACCGGCACACCGACGGCGACGGGACGACTCCCTGATCTCACTTTCGTGTGGGAACGTGGTCCCCTTGGAGCCGATGAATCCTCATTGTGTCTCGGTGATAAACTCGCGACACTCCCGGAATCTGGAGGGTGCGAAGATGGTTCGCTTGGCAAGCATTGTTCTCGCTAAGTCTTGACGGCAGAGGAGATCTCCGCCTCATTTCAGCCTAATCGTAAGGGCTGAGGCGGCTTCGCTCTGGCGCACTACCAGATTGCTTCTCAAGAATTCTTGAGACGTTCAGCGTCGTCGAACCAAAGGCGGCCCCGGGACGTTGGCAGGACTACCCAAACCTGAAGTCTTCCTTCTTGAGCTTGGTGCCCTTCATCTCCTCTTTCAAACCGCCCGGCCATGGCGCCGCGACCGCTCCGCGTTTCTGGGGATCGCGCTTTCGCCGCTGTTTGCGGCGTTTGGCGGCCTTTCGGCTCAAGCCAGCGGCATGACTTGCGGCCGTCTGTGTCTGCTCTCCGCCCAAGCGGGCATCTTACGCCGTGCCGGCCAGTCCGACGTACAGGCGACGCCAGGGTTGATCGTCGATCAGGCGCCAGCGGTGCCCGGACCCCGTCGTGTCGGATGCCAGCAAGACGTCGCCCGGCCGCAGAATGAAGATTTCGCCGTCCCGCGTTATGAACTCGAGCGTCCCGGACAGGGTGATGACGTACTGCTCGTGAGGCGCCACATGCCAATCGAGCGCCGAGCCGGCTGCGGTCTCCTCAAAATGGACCACCTTGGCGGATTGCATCGTGTCGAGCGGGACATCGAGGCGCTCGACGTGAGACCGACCATCGCTGCCGGTGTAGAGGTGAATGCACCGTATCATGCGCCAAGCCATTTCGCCGACAAGCGACCAAGCATTCCGCTTTCACGCAGCCGAGATTGTGCATCGTTGATTTGCTGGCACAGTTCGTTGTTGTGCATGCCCACGGCAACGGCGAGCTTCTCGTCCGTAATGCCCTGTTGAACGACTCGCAAACGGGGCCGGTCCTTGATCAACCAGTGCATTACTGGTGCAAGCTTCATCACCCCGCCAGTGATTCCAGCATCGAGGTCGTCCAGCATCCTCGATATGTCGTGGTACGCATAGGTCCGAACGTCGGTTATGCGACCTTCTGCTTTCAAGCGATGGGCCACCGGTTCTGATGTATTGCCTTCCTGCACGCCAAGGACCAAGCCGCGCATGTCGTCGATGGATTGCACATGCGGCGTGGCCTCGACATTGCAGACGAGACTTTGACCGGACTGGACATAGGGGGGCGCAAAAAATGGCCATGCGCTCCCGCTCCGGCGTGATCGTCGCCCCCGATGCGATGCAATCAAAGGTTTTCGCGGCCAAACCGTCGAAAATGCCGTTGAAATTCGCCCCGCTATAGGAAACAAGCCGCCACTCGAGCTTGAGGCTGGCCGCGATTGCCTTCATCAGTTCGACGTCGAAGCCGGCGGGTAGGCCGCGATCGGTGAACTCAAACGGCGGGTCAGGCATCGCAGAGCCAACGCTGAGAACGCCCGGGACGGTTGTGGTTGCGCTCATTTGATTCGTCGCGACGAGATGTCACGCCGGCAAGCGGTTTCCGGGCAATCCGCGTCGGGCGCCGCTTCACGCTATGCATGTGAAGCAACCTAGCAGCCGGCCGAGTGGGCGTCAGCCTCGAAGTCTCTTGCTTGCCCAATCATCACGCGAGCAGACTTCAAGCCGCTGCTCTCTTTACTCTTGCTCCCTCGTCGAGTTGCGCACAAGCCACAGATCAACACCATGGCCTGCACCAGGCTTCGTAGGATCGACCATTAACTTTGACGACCGTTAGGTGTTGCATCTCGTCAAGAAAAGGTTCACCGCGACACTCACATTTTGAGGATCTTGCCTGACATGACGACCTTTCACCTCGTGCCCCCGGAACTCGTAAAAAGAGTCAACGGTCTTCTCGCTAGGGTCAAGCGCGAGCGAGCGACCCAGGATGCGGTCCAAAGCTGGACTGCCAGCGTGGACGGAGCAAAGGTCATCAAGCCTAGAGTGGTGCTCCACCACGTTTCGGTTAGGACCGCCCCTGAGTTGACTACTACGTCAGATAACGATCGACCGTCGATCTAACCCTTGGGGCCGAACGTGCCCTGTATCTTTTGGCTTACAGTAAGTTTGGCCCGAGCTAACGACTGACGCTTTGCTTCCGAGAGGTCGCGTGCCTCTCTGCGCGTCTTGACTGCCACCATCTCGAATTCGTCGCCCTGGGCAACCAGCACGATGTAAGGGAATCCGTCCGTGGGAGGATCGTAGATCGCGACCTTGAAACTGGGCATGGTTCCCCCCAAAAAAGTCATTCCTAGTCTTCTGTCGGTTCAATCCGGGGCTCGCGTCTTGCTGCATCGCGCCACGATTTTGCGCAATGTTGTCACCAACGCGCTGGCGACGCCCGTCATCCGGTAACTGCGCACCGCCATTTTGGCAGCATGAAATGCTTCCCTATGCCTGCTAACAGGTGCGTTCAGTCGGTACAAATGCGACCGCTGTCGATGCTCTCATCGGTTGATATGTTGATGGCAAAGCTCGCACGCCCGATGGTCAAATATGTCATTGGCCCTCTCGGTAGCCTGCTAACACTCGCGGACTTGCCGGCGCCGGGTACAAAGCGATGGGTCATGCGCCGCAAGGCGGAGGCGGTGACGGCGGTACTTGGCGGGCTGCTCTCGCTTGAAGAGGCTTGTCGCCGTTATCGTCTAACCAACGAAGAGTTTCTCGGCTGGCAATATGCTGCTGAATCAACACGGCTTGGCTTGTCTGCGCACCACCCGCACTCAGCAATATAAGCGCAAGCCATGGTTTACTGAATGATATTGGAGACAACTGCCCACGCCGAATGTCTCTAACCACTGGAAGACTCAACGTCTCAATTCAGATGAACCGTTGGCAGTTTGACGCCTCGACAACGGTAGAGCGCTGTGACGTCCGTGCGTAGTAGATTAGACTACGATGCCTGCTCCTAGTTGGCAGATCAACTACTAAGCCAACGGATTTCACAAAAGGTTCTCAATGAAACGGCTGCAAGATCGCGTTGCGATTGTCACTGGTGCAGGCTCATCGGGACCGGGGTGGGGCAACGGCAAGGCTGCAGCCGTGACATTTGCTCGCGAAGGTGCCCGAATATTTGCAATTGACATCAACGCAGACGCCGCGGCGGAAACCACCGACATTATCCGAAAGGAAGGCGGGACGTGCGTGCCGTTTCGTGCCGATGTGTCAAAGGATGACGACGTAAAGTCGCTAGTGAGAGCCGCCATGGCGGAGTTTAGCCGCGTTGATATCCTGCACAACAATGTCGGCATCAACCGCAAGGGTGGCGCCGCCTCACTCGCTGAGGCTGACTGGGACCTCATCCTCGATACCAATCTGAAGAGCATGTTTCTCACCTGTCGCGCCGTATTGCCGATCATGGAGCAGCAACGCAAAGGCGTTATCGTCAACGTCTCGTCGATCACGGCCATTCGCTACGCACGGAGACCGTACATCGCATATGCGACCAGCAAGGGCGGCATCCTGGCCTTTACCCGCACGCTCGCGATCGAATATGCGTCAAAGGGGATCAGGGCGAACTCGATCTTGCCGGGCCACATCAACACCCCGATGGTCCATGTCGACAATCCGGGGCATCCGGGCGGCATTGAGGGCTTCATCAAGGAACGCGATAAGTGGGTGCCGATGGGCCGCATGGGTGAAGCCTGGGATGTCGCGAACGCCGCCTTGTTTCTGGTATCCGATGAGGCCTCCTATATTACCGGTGCCGAACTGGTCGTCGATGGCGGGCTTACCGCTGCAACAGCGTGGTGATGGCGGACAGACATGGACTTTGGGCTGAAAGACACAGTCATCCTCATCACTGGCGCTGCCAGCGGCTTTGGGCAGGCGGCGACGCGACTGCTTTTGAAGTCGGGGGCCAAACTCGTCCTGGCCGACCTGAATAGCCAGGGGCTCGCAGCGATCGCACGCGAGTCGGCGATCGCTGGCGCCGACGCAATCGAGTGTCGGCTCGATGTGTCGTCGCCTGACGAGAGCAAGGTCGTTGCCGCCAAGGCTGTTGAGAAATTCGGCCGCATCGACGGCCTGCTGCACTTCGCCGGGGTGATCGACATCCACAGCATCGAGGAGACGACGGTTGCGCACTGGAACCGCGTCATCAACGTGAACCTGCTAGGCACCTTCTTGATGGTGCAGGCGGTGTCTGCTGTGATGAAAACGCAGCGCCAAGGCCGTATCGTACTGACCGCCTCGGACGCCGCGCGAAAGGGCGCGTCTATCAGCGGGCCAGCCTATGCCGCCTCCAAGGGTGGCGTCATTGCGCTCACCCGTGACTTCGCCATGAAGCTCGGGCCGTTTGGCATCTCCGTCAACGCGATCTGCCCCGGCATCGTGGGCACCCCGATGGTTACCGACGACGCCCGCATTCCGGCTGCAGCCCTCGACGAAGTAATCGGCCGCACCCCACTCGGTCGGCTTGGCCAGCCCGACGACATGGCAGGGGTAGCAATCATGCTGCTCACCGACGCTGCGAAGTTCGTCAATGGCGAGGTAGTCGAGGTCAACGGCGGCTTTTTCTTCGATTGAAGCCTGATCCCACTGCCTGCCCCCAGGGCAGGCGGGGCCGGGCGACGCGCTTCAATCCAATGGCGTCAGTTCTTCTTTGCCAACGTGACCAGCATGTCCCACATCGGCTTCATGTCGGGCTTGTCCTTGACGATATCGTCGCCGACGGTGGCGAGTTTCTCGTTCAGTTCCTTAGATTCTGCCGCGGGAAGCGTTACCATTTCACCGCCGTTGGCCTTCCATGCAGCCCGCGACTGCTCCAGGAATTCCAGCGACCAGGGCAGGACCTCCCGGGCCGCCTGCTTGGCAGTCGCCATAATCTGGCTCTGCAGATCGGCGGGCAATCCATCGTACCATCGCTTGCTGACCATCGCGACGCTGTAGAAGTAAGCATGATGCGTCTCCACCATGTACTTGGCGGCATCGTAGTATTTCAGCGCACCGAATACCGACACAGCGCCATATGCGCCATCGATCGCACCCTGCTGTAGTCCCGGAAGCACGTCGCCGAGCGTCATCGCTACACCGGTTGCGCCCAGCCGCCTCAGCGGCTCGGTCTGGAACTGTGACGCCAGTACCCGGATTTTTCGACCCTTCAGGTCAGCCAGATGGTGCGTCGGCGGACGCATGTTGTAGGAGGCGGGGCCGGTAAAAAACAGCGCAGCCCCAGTGAGACCCTTGTTAGTGGCCATGCCGAGGAACGCATCCACGAAGCCTACGTCGTCGAACACGGTGAAGGCGTGCTTGTCATCGCGGAACAGCCCTGGGGCACCGAGAATCTCAAAGCGACGGTCAACGCCGACCAGAAATTCCGGCGGTCCAATCCAGCAGTGGATTGAGCCTTGCTGGGTGCCTTCGATCTGGCGCGGGATTGCGCCGAGCTGACTCGCTGGGAAAAGTTCGGCCTTGATTCGGCCGTTGGTGTTCTTTTCGATTCCAACTGAAAAGCGCTTCATCCACTCATGCTGCGCGTCATTTAAGGTCGCGGTGCTTAGCCGCATAGTGATTACTTTGGCTTCCTGAGCTGTGGTGCTTGCCGCTGCTGCTGATAGCATCATCACAGCGAGTCCAAGAGCGGCACTGGTTACTCTGTTCGTCATGATCATCCCCAACAAATATTGGTAGCGTCGAGGCTACCTCAATTGCGCATCCTTGCGAACTGTTGTGTTTCGGGGTTCAGGCAGTTGCCTGCCATAGGCGCAGCCCGCGCGTGAATATGCATGAAACAAACGACTTCGCATCTGTTCGATTGTCCAGCAGGACTGACACAACTCGCAGATGGGTTTCGTGTCTAAGCGGGGTATGAGGGGTGCTCAGGCATTTGCACCGTGGATGGCGTCGATGACGGCGGCCGTCACATCGGCTGTCCTGGCCGTGCCGCCCAGATCGGGTGTGTGAAAGCGCTTGTTGGCCGTGACCTTCTCGATTGCTTTCATTAGCCGGCTTGCCGAGGCCTTTTCTCCCAGATGGTCGAGCATCATCACAGCAGACCAGAACGTGCCAATCGGGTTCGCCACACCTTTGCCCATGATGTCGAACGTAGAGCCGTGAATCGGCTCGAACATTGAAGGAAAGATACGCTCCGGGTTGAGGTTCGCTGTTGGCGCAATGCCGAGCGAACCAGCGAGAGCGGCCGCAAGATCGGACAGAATGTCTGCGTGAAGATTGGTCGCTACGATCGTATCGAGCGTCTCCGGCCGCATGACCATACGCATGGTCATGGCATCAACCAGCATCTTGTCCCAAGCGACGTCTTTGAACTCTGCTGAAATCTGCATCGCGATCTCGTCCCACATAACCATGGCGTGTCGCTGTGCGTTCGACTTGGTGACCACTGTCAGCAGCTTTCTCGGTCGGGATTGTGCCAGACGAAAGGCAAACCGCATGATCCGTTCGACGCCGGCACGCGTGAACATCGATACATCCGTGGCAGCTTCCAAAGGCGAGCCCTGGTGCACGCGGCCGCCCACTCCGGCATATTCGCCCTCGGAATTCTCGCGCACGATCACCCAATCGAGCTCGCCGCCATTCACGCTGCGGAGCGGCGACGTGATGCCCGGTAGAATGCGCGTCGGACGCACGTTGGCGTATTGATCGAACGGCTGGCAAATGGCCAGACGCAAGCCCCAGAGCGTAATGTGATCCGGAACGTCCGGATGCCCGGCGGAGCCGAACAGGATCGCATCGTGCTTCCTGATCAGCTCCCGACCATTTTCCGGCATCATCCGGCCGTGCTTCTTATAGTACTCGCCGCCCCAATCGAACCGGTCAACCGTGAAACTGTAGCCGCCGTCTCGCTTTGCTGTCGCAGCTAACACCTCCACACCGGCAGCGATGACTTCCGTGCCAATGCCATCGCCTGGGATAGCCGCAAGGGAATACGTTTTCATCTCAGACCCAAGAGTTGTCACACCCTTGAAAGAGCGCGGGTGGCCTCCGGGATTTCGCGCCTTTGGCGCCGACAGCGCGGGTACAATCCACCATGCCTCATCCAGTTCGCTGCAACTCTCTGGTGACCTGTTCAGCAGAATGCTTCTAGCCGATTTTACGGCTAATGTGTCCCACTCTTCCTCCAATCTTGTGAAATTGCAGCCCCAATGACCGAGACCTTCCCACCTTCGCCAGCTGGGGGCGCCGCGCCCATCGTCAGCACCCGAGGGCAGTGGCGCCAGAGCTTTACGCGACCGATCAGGTCGTTCAAGTTGAACTACATCCCGGTGGTAATGGTCTATTTCGCCTACGGCGCGCTCGGCCTGATCGACGTCACACGCGATCTATGGATCAAAGAGAGCCTGTCCTTGACGCCCTCCCAACTCGCAGGGATTGCCGTTTGGCTCACGCTGCCTTGGACCGTGAAGATGGTGTTCGGCGAACTCGTCGACACGGTGCCGATCTTCGGCTCGCAACGGAAGTCTTACATCCTCATCGGCGCGCTATTGATGGCTTCGGGCATGCTGACCCTCGCTGGCGCCGCCGGCCATTGGCTCACCTTTGCTCGCCCCGACCAATTATATGTTCTTGGTGCCATGCTGGTGGTGATCGGCACGGTCATTCAGGACGTGGTGGCGGATGCCATGTCCACGGAGGTGGTTCCGCGCACTGACGCGGCAGGCAACGAGCGCCCGGATCACAACGTGCGCGTGGAACTCGGGATGGTTCAGGTGCTGGGCCGGCTCGCCGTCTCAGCTGGTGTGCTCGCGGTCGCTGGACTTTCCGGCTGGCTCGCCAATTTCATGCCGCGTCAGGATGTCTTCCTGATTGGCTTGGTTATCCCAGCGATCTCGATCGGCGGCGTGTTCCTGCGCGGTACCGAAACCACCGAGCGAAGACCGATCGACTGGCGAATTCTCGGCGGTGGTGTCGTGTTCGGCGCCGTTGTTGTCCTGCTCGGGGCCGGTGATGTTCCTTTCGGGCAGGAAATCATCTTCATCATCTCGTTGGCGGTGGTCTGTTACATGCTCGTGCTGGTGACGGCCGAGCTCGATCACGACACGAGGATGGGCATACTGTTCGCCGCCATCATTGTGTTCGCTTTCCGAGCCGCCCCGACGGTCGGCGAGGGGTTTTTCTGGTGGACGCTGGACGATCTCAAGTTCGACGCTGCGTTCTACGGCACGCTGCGCCAGACTGGCGCCATCCTGTCGATCGCCGTGATGTGGATGTTCAGCCGCCAGCTGACCGAAGCGTCCGTGACAAAGACATTGCTATGGATCGCGGTGGCCAGCACGATACTGTCGTTCCCCAATATCGCGCTGGTTTATGGCCTCCACCATTGGACCGAGGCCACATTCGGCTTTGGCGCGCGCAGCATTGCCTTCGTCGACGCCGCCGCGTCCTCCCCGTTTGCACAACTCAGCATGATTCCGCTTCTCACGTTGACAGCGTACTATGCACCTCCCGGCCATCGCGCGACCTGGTTCGCCCTGATGGCCTCGCTGATGAACATCGCGCTGGTGGCATCGCAGTTGCAGACGAAATACCTCAATAGCATCTTCGTGGTTGGGCGCGGTCACTATGTCGAATTGGGGCCGCTTCTGATATCCGCCGTGGTGCTCGGGTTTGTCATCCCGGTTGGCGTCATCGTTCTGTTCGGCAAGCGAACTGTGCAACACGTAGCCGCAAGGCGTTAGCTACCGATGCAGATCGATTTAAGCGTGCTTCCGTCGGTCTGGAGCAACCTCAGGGCTACGATTTCTATGTCCGTCAAAAAGGAAGGAGGATGGCATGGCAACGATCAGAGATGGGGAACCACAACGAGCTGAGCTACAGGCGGACCAAGCACGTCTCACCAAGTGGCAAAAACGGGTTGGAATATGTCTTCTGCTTTTCTATGTAGCAATGATCGCAGTCACATTCGCCACTTTGCCGTACGTTGCGAGCGATGTCGCCAACCGAGTCAGCTTCGAGTGAACCGCTGGCTTCAGCATTCGAGCGAATCCGTGGTTCCTGCCGCAAACTCAACCCATGCCCTTACAACAGGGGACAGGGATACTTTGCCTAGCGGCGCGTACGTACGTGCATGGTCTCTACGCTTTCAAATAGAGATAGGGATCGGACGCCTCCCAGATCATGCACTCGCCAGGCCAAAGACGGCGCGGCTGGGGGGCGGTGGCGATCGCCCAAGTGGAGACGATCTGGTGGCGCCGTCGGGGCACATCGTGCGGCAGCTCGTAGCCGGTAGCGTAGACCACATGTCGGCATCGAATCTGGCGGCCATTGGCTGCCATGGCCGTCACTTCGTTTCGATTCGATACGAGGTCGACGATTCTGGCCGGGGCGAAAATCCGAGCGCCCTGCTCGCAGGCGGCGCGTAGCAGAGCCAGCGTCGTTCGGAACGGGTCGATCGCGAGGTCTCCGTAGCAAAGGAGCGCCGCCGGCCGCGATAATCGGAAGCGCGTTCGCAGCACCTTGCGGTCGAGCAGACGCGCTGCGAATCCAGCGGCGAGACGGGCCTCGTACTCCCGGGCCATGCCGGCGGCGTCGAGTTCGTCACCGGTGAGATACAGCGTATCGCGCCGCACGACGTCGCAAACACGAAGTTCGCCCAGCCGCGCCGCCAGCGCGTCGACCGCCAGCCGCGACCTGCGCCAGGCCCGTACTTTGTCCCGCTTGCCGATCTTTCCCACCAGCACAGTGAGCGGGGTGTCGATCTCGTATTGTACCAGCGCGGTGCTAGCTGAGGTCGAGCCTCGGGCTGGGCCGCGCGTGTCGGCCAGCACTACCTTCATGCCGGCGGTGCAAAGCGCGTCCGCGGTCATCGCCCCGGTGATGCCGGCACCGATGATAAGTACGTCAGTTTCGATGTCTCGGCTCAGGGGCCGTGCGGTAAGGACGGGCGCGCCCATTGAGCCAGACCGGGCGGCCGGTTCGCAAATCCTTTTGATTTCGTAACCACGAAAATGCCTTTGACAATACGACCCCGGCACAACGCACCGCGGTCCCTACTTGGCGGCTAAGCCGTGCCTTCGAGGAAGAAGCGTATCATTTCGCGGCTGGCGTCGGGTCCGCGTGGTTCGGTATTGGATCCGGCTGTACTGCCGCCCGACCATGCGTGACCCACACCGTGAAGCACCCAATGTTCCAACAGGGTTCGTCCGGGTTCATCGCTCTGGATCACGCGGGTATAGCTGATGCCGTCCGGTGCTTTGCCACGGTTGATTGTAGTTTTGAGATTCGTCCCAGCCTTCGATTGGGCAATGATCTGATCGCCATTGATCGGGTTGACCGTCTGATCGTGGTCCCCATGAAATACGATGGTGGGTAGAACGCGTTCTTGCGCACCACGCACTACCCCTGCGGCTGGCGCTCCCTGACGCATTGCAGAAAGGGCAGACGGTACGTCGCGCGCGGCGCCGCATGCCAATCCAGAATGAACTCCGATGGCGGCATAGAGATCGGGATAGGTGGCCCCCATGATCGCTGCCGCAGCACCCCCCGCAGATAGGCCGGCAACAAAGACGCGCGCAGGATCGACCCGAAACTCACGCATGATCTGACGCGTGATCCCCGCGATCAGAGACGGCTCGCCTTGGTCGCGACGCTGGTCGCTCCCGTTAAACCAGTTCCAGCATTTGGAGGCGTTGGCTGACCGAGCTTGTGCTGGGTAGGCCACAAGAAAACTCCTCTCCTCCGCCAACTTGTTCATCCTCGTGCCGGCGGCGAAATCATCGGGCGACTGAGTGCAGCCATGCAGCATCACCAAGAGCGGCACCGGTTCACCGTTATAGCGGGTCGGTACGTAAAGCTTGTACGACCGGCTGCCCGAGTTATTTGCAAAGCTGCGTTCCTCGAACCTGGCTCCGTCTGGCAGAGGCGGGGGCGGTGGCCCTACGCCGCGACCGATCAGTCTCTCAAGACCGATTGCGGAGCCCAATTTGCGAACGCGGTCGAAGATTGCATTGGTCGTTGCGGGCGATTGTTGTCCCACGTCGCCGCGTGCTGTGAAGTCGTGCTCGAACGGCGCTGGGGCCAGCTTGTTGCTTTCTGTCGAAGGTGGCAGGTTTACAGTTGATATTCGCGCATTCTCTTCGTGATGATCGGCGTTGTCGTCGCCGTTCAGGGTGGTCGCCGAATTGCCGGAAAGTGCTCCGCGCAGAAGGGCCATTGCTTCTTCGAGCCTACCCTGGCGCGTGAGACGGGTCGCTTCCATCATGTCGACCTTCAATCGTATCGTCATCGGGCACTCCTATCTGGTGACTTCTTTGCAACGTGCGAGCGATCTCTCCTTGCGGAGGATTGGGTGGTCGACCGAGAAGCTGAGAATTCGCGCGATCAGCGGATGCGGTCACTGAGCGCTGACTTGACGGCGGTGCTGGCCTGCAGAGCGCCGAGCACCTCAATCGAGGCGATGGTTGCGCGGGCGAGTTCGGGAGAAACGTCCGGAGCGATGATGGCTAACCCGAGAACCTGAATATGAAGCATCTCGCCGGCCGTCCGCACGGCCTCCAGATCCTGGCGGCCATATCGCCGCAACCCGAGGTCAAGTTGGCGTCGCGCGACGGACTGTTTGACCGCGTCGGTCTGACGATCGAGTTGATTGCGGATCGCCGTTCGGATGAAGTCGGTGCGGTTGGAATAGAATCCCTCCTGCACCAAGAGATCGATATGGCCGAGATCAACAAAGCCAAGATTGATCGTGATTTTTTCGCTGTCCGAAGCCTTGGGCCGCAGCTCTAGGATTTTATTCTCAGGCATCCTTGCCATCCATATACCATCTTGTTGGATGGTATATGGAGTTGCTAAGGCGCGCCACAAGGGGTGGGTGCAACGATCGGAAGCACGCGCCGACGGCAGTGGGCTACGTGCGTTGGCGAGCATATGCCGCAAGCCCAAAGGAGGACGCCGAATGGCGATTTGAGAAACGGCCGGCCCTGGCCCCGCAAAGACCCTGGAGTGGCGGGCCCGGGAGAACTCGCACCTCCAACCAGACGCATCATGCCGATGTGGCGCGGCTGGAACGAGCGCATGCGACGCCGTCGAGGTAGTGAACGCTAGGCCCGATTCCGCGATTGACGAATTCCCCCGGATACAAGACGGCGGATATTCGTCCC
This sequence comes from uncultured Alphaproteobacteria bacterium, assembly GCA_963821555.1. Taxonomy (GTDB): domain Bacteria; phylum Pseudomonadota; class Alphaproteobacteria; order Rhizobiales; family Xanthobacteraceae; genus Z2-YC6860. The sequence goes on from CAWGEM010000016.1 coordinate 49,630, forward strand.
CTCCGCTTGGGCGATAGCAACCTTCAAGTGACCGGCCCAAAGGTCCGGCGCGGCCCGCCGCTCAACGCGATACGTTGATCGATTGTAGACTCCAGCCACGCCTGCCCGGTGTCCGCTTACGTGGTTCATGATCGCCTCAATCACGTGCGGGTGCGTGCCAAGATCGGCCATCCTGGTCACCGCGCTTCGCCGCAGATCGTGCAGCCGCCAATCCTTGACCTCGATTCCTTATCCAGCGCTTTCTTCGACCGCGACCATCACGAATAGCCGCCTTGACCATCACCAATTACAAGGCCGCGACCCATTGCCTTGGGCTGTGTTGCCAAAACCTCTAGCGCGGTCGCCGAGAGCGGAACGTCGTGGGGCCTGCCGTTCTGTGCGCTCAGCCGGCAACACGATCAGCGCCTCTCCTGGCTCATCCGCGCGCTGGATTTCCGTCCACCTAAGACTGCCGATTTCATCGCGACGTTGTGCCGTCAGCATCAACAGCAGGAGACGGCTTCCCCGACAACGGCATTTGGTCACAGCCGTTAAATGCAGCGGTGTGCTAAAGTCGCTAAGATGTCTACTTAAAATCCGCTCTTAGTGCCGACAGCAAAGACTTCATATCGGCGGGGCGCGAGGCCAACCTCTTGTCCTAGATCAAGGGTCTGGATGCGTGTGGCGTCGACCTCTACGACGTTGCCCTGATGTCCGAGCATGATTTCCACCCGACGCGCCGGACCGAGACCGTGCACCCGTTTCACGACGCCTTTAAACGGAGCGCCCTCTTGCGCCACGATGGTCATCTCGTACGGGCGTACAAACAGACGCGCATCCCCACTGCGGATGCCAGATACTTCAAGACCAGTTCGACGCCCGTCGAAATGAACCGCACCATTATCGACAGCGATCGGAAGGACGATCGACTCCCCAATGAATTCGTGGACGAAAGCAGTCGCCGGACGCTCGTAGACCTCCTCCGGCGTACCGACCTGCTCAATCCGCCCTTTGTCCATAACCACGACCCGATCGGCTACCTCCAAGGCCTCTTCTTGGTCGTGGGTGACGAACACCGACGTGACGTGGATGTTCTCGTGAAGATTTCGCAGCCATCGGCGCAATTCCTTGCGCACCTTGGCGTCGAGCGCGCCAAACGGCTCGTCGAGCAGCAGAACGCGCGGCTCGATCGCGAGCGCCCGCGCCAGCGCGATTCGTTGACGTTGTCCGCCGGACAGCTGGTTGGGATAATGGTCCGATAGCCAGCGAAGCTGGACCAAGTCGAGCAGTTCATTCACGCGCTCTCGGATTTCTGGTTCTGGCAAACGTTGCCCGCGTGGCCTAACCCGGAGGCCAAAAGCCACGTTCTCAAAGACAGTCAGATGACGGAATAACGCATAATGTTGGAACACAAAGCCGACATGACGCTCGCCGACCCTGCGTGCGAGCGCATCTTCGCCATCGAACAGAACCTGTCCCTCATCAGGCCATTCCAGGCCGGCGATGATCCGGAGCAGCGTAGTCTTCCCGGAGCCCGAGGGACCAAGCAGCGCGACCAGTTCGCCAGACTTGATTTCCAGATCGATGCCAGCCAGCGCTCTGAAGGTATTGAAGCGTTTGGTGACGTTCGAGACATTGATTTTCATGTGCTCGCTCAGCTTCATTCACTTTGGACAATGCGTTCGAGCGCAACCTTGGCGATCAGCGTCACGAGCGCGAGCAGCGCCAGCACCGAAGCAACTGCGAACGACGCCATGAACTGATATTCATTGTAGAGAATCTCGATATGCAGCGGCATGGTGTTGGTTTCGCCGCGGATGTGGCCCGAGACCACTGACACTGCGCCGAATTCCCCCATCGCGCGTGCATTGCAAAGGAGCACGCCATAGAGGAGAGCCCATTTCACGTTTGGCAGGGTTACGCGGAAGAACGTCTGGAACCCGGAGGCGCCGAGCGAAATAGCGGCTTCCTCTTCTTGCGTTCCTTGCTCCTGCATCAGTGGGATCAGCTCGCGCGCAGCAAACGGAAACGTCACCAGCAGGGTGGCGAGCACGATCCCGGGCAGCGCAAAGATTATCTTGATGTCATGCGCTTGAACGAATGCGCCAAAAAAGCCCTGCGCGCCGAACAGCAGCACGAACACGAGGCCGGAGATGACCGGACTGACTGAGAACGGCAGGTCGATCAGCGTGATCAGGAAACTCTTGCCGTGAAACTCGAACTTGGCGATGGCCCAGGCTGCAATGAGTCCAAACAAGAGGTTGAGCGCAACCGAAATCGCTGCGACCAGAAGCGTCAACCGGATAGCCGCAACTGCGTCCGGGTGCGTCAGCGCCCCGAGATAAGGACCGATACCGCGCGCAAACGCCTGCTGGAAAACCACAGCCAGCGGCATCACGAGAAAGATCGTGAGAAATGCAACCGCCACGCCGATGACGACCCAGCGCACCAGCGCGGGCTCCTCGCGGACACCTGCCGCCGGCCGCGGTGTCGCCGCCTTTCCCGGAGCGCCAAGGGTGCCGATCGTAACCGACATTTCAAAGCCTCCCGGCGCGTATCTCGGACCACCGCTGCAAACGATTGATCGCAAGCAGCAACACGAATGAGGCGAGCAGCATCACGACAGCAATGGCGGTCGCGTCGGCATATTTGAACTCCTCCAGGCGAATGACGATCAGCAGTGGGGCAATTTCCGAGATGTTCGGCAGGTTGCCCGCGATGAAGATGACCGAACCGTATTCGCCGACGGCGCGCGCGAAGGCGAGTGCAAATCCCGTCAGCAATGCCGGGCCGATAACCGGCATGATGACCTTGCTGAAAATCTGCCAGCGGTTGGCACCCAAGGTTGCGGCGACTTCTTCAAGCTCAGCATCAAGATCAATCAGCACGGGCTGCACAGTTCTCACCACAAACGGTAGACCGATGAATATCAAGGCCATCAGGATGCCGAGCGGCGTAAAAGAGACCTTGATCTCAAGCGGCGCCAGCAAGCCGCCAAGCCATCCATTTTCGGCAAACAGCGTCGTCAGCGCGATACCGGCGACGGCGGTGGGCAATGCAAACGGAATGTCGATGATCGCATCGAAGACCCGCTTGAACGGGAACTCATAGCGCACCAGCGCCCAAACGATCAGCGTGCCGAACACGAGGTTGATCGCGGCGGCGGCGAGCGAAAGGCCGAAGCTGATTTGCAGGGCGTTGAAGGCTCGGCGGCTGGTCACGATCGACCAGAACTGATCGAAGCTCAGTTCGGCGGTTTTCAGGAACAACCCGCCGAGCGGAATGAGTACGATGAGCGCAAGCCAGGTCAGGGTCAGCCCAAGCGTGATCCCGAAGCCGGGAATGACGCTGGGCCGACGCCTGACCCGGCGGCGGGTCGAGGCGGCAATTGCCGGGGACGCCACCTCGCCCGATGCCATATCGGCGCTAATACTTACTGGCCGTAGATCTCGTCGAACACGCCTTTGTCCGAAAAGTGCCTCTTTTGTGCAGCGCGCCAGCCACCGAACACTTCGTCGATGGTGAAGAGGCTCACTTTGGGGAAGGTCTTCTCGTATTTCCGAGCGACATCGGGATCGCGCGGCCGATAGAAGTTGCGCGCCGCGATCTCTTGGCCTTCCTTGCTGTAGAGGAATTGGAGGTAGGCTTCGGCGGGCGCGCGCGTCCCTTTCTTGTCAACAACCTTGTCGACCACCGCTACGGGAGGCTCGGCCAAGATCGAGACGGATGGAACGATGACTTCGAGCTTGTCCTTGCCGAGTTCATTGATGGCCAGAAAAGCCTCGTTCTCCCACGACATAAAGACATCGCCCACGCCACGCTCGACGAACGTGATGGTCGATCCGCGCGCTCCGGTGTCGAGCACCGGCACGTTGGCGTAGATTTTCTTGACGAAGTCCTTCGCACTGGCCTCGTTGCCGCCGCTCTTCTTCAACTCATAGCCCCAGGCTGCGAGATAATTCCAGCGCGCGCCACCCGAGGTCTTCGGATTCGGCGTGATGACCTTCACGCCGGGCTTGGCGAGGTCGTCCCAGTCCTTGATGTTCTTCGGATTGCCCTTGCGCACCAGGAACACGATCGTGGACGTATAGGGCGATGCGTTCTGCGGCAGCTTTTTCTGCCAGTCCGCGGCAAGCAATCCCTTGTCGGCGAGCTCGTCGACATCGTAGGCGAGCGCGAGCGTCACCACATCGGCCGCTAGCCCATCAATGACGGATCGCGCCTGGCGGCCGGAGCCGCCATGCGACTGCTTGATCTCGATGGTTTTGCCGGTGTCCGCCTGGAATTTGGCGGCGAACGCTTTGTTGAAGTCGGCGTAAAGCTCGCGTGTCGGGTCGTAAGACACGTTCAGGAGTGTCACATCGGCAGCGGTCGCAGTGCCGACCATTGCAAGACCAGCCGCCAGTCCAATCACAGAGCGAACCATGAAAGTCTCCGTTTTGCGCGGTATGAAACCGTCAATTGAAGCACAATGGTGCGTTGCAAAACGTATTAATGTCAATGAAACTGAATTTCTTATTTGATCGCGATCCAATTTACTCTTTCTATGCGAGTCATCTGCAAGGACATACTATCCCATCCGATGCTTAATACTCACAATTCAAAGTACTCGACGTTGGATTTGCGTGGCTTCGCGGATGCAATTCTTCGACGGAAAGCGGGTGAGCGGCCATCTGCCGCGGGCTGATAGAAAACGCTGTAGCGCCGCATGGTTTCCATGAACGCCGCCACGTCGGCAGGTTTGGTGACTTCGAAGGAGTCGAAGCCGGCGCGGTGAAGAAACAGAAACTGATCCCGGAGAACCTGGCCGGTTGCGCGCAATTCGCCGCGAAAATGATGGCGCTCCCTGAGAAGCCGGGCCTGGCTGTAAGCGCGGCCATCGCGGAAGTTAGGAAACGCCAGAGCCACCAGAGCGAGCCGGTCGAGGTGCGGGACGAGATCGGACACGCCGCGGTCGTTCGGCCACACCACGCCGGTTGATCCGCCCCGCTGCAACAACTCGCCGGCATCGGCAAGGAGTCGCCCTGCCGGGACCAGTACCGCGCCGCGGTCCGGGATCGCCGCGTCGTCCAGGATGCGGAGGTAGGGATCGTCGACGGCTTTTCCAGCTTTAACGAGCGGCATAGACGCGCTCCTTGAATGGTTCGATGCCGACGCGCTTGACCGTCTCGACGAAAAGTTCATCCGGCCGTTCACGCAATTCGACATAGGCCGCGATCACGTCCTCGATCACGTCCGCAACCTCGGCGTAGGGCACCGCAGGTCCAAGCAGCGCACCAAGCTCGGCCTGCTCGTCGGCCCGCCCGCCCAGCGTGATCTGAAAGAACTCCTCGCCGTTCTTCTCCACGCCGAGGATGCCGATGTGGCCAACGTGATGATGGCCACAGGCGTTGATGCAACCGGATATGTTAACATGTAGCCGCCCGATCTCGCGTTGAACATCGAGGTTGCGGAAACGTCGTGTCAATTCCTGCGCCACCGGGATCGACCGGGTGTTAGCGAGGCTGCAATAGTCGAGGCCCGGGCAGGCGATGATGTCGGAAACAAGACCGACGTTCGGCGTCGCTACCCCGACCTTGTCGAGGGCTTCCCAGAGACCAAGCAGGTCACGCTGCGCGACATGCGGCAGCACGAGATTCTGCTCATGTCCGACGCGGATTTCACCAAACGAATAGCGATCGGCGAGGTCGGCGATGGCGTCCATCTGCTCGGAGGTTGCGTCGCCCGGCGGCCCGCCCTCCGGCTTGAGCGACAGCGTGACTATGGAGTATCCTGGCACCTTATGTGGCGATACGGAATTGCGAAACCAGGCCTCAAACGAAGGCTTGGTGCTCCTGGCCCGTTTCAGTTCCGACGGCCTCGTCCGTGAGCCGTTCGTATTGTGGATAGCGAAAACGTTCGGCTACGTCGGCAATCAGGGCCGGATCGATCGCCAGCGCGCCGTCCTTGATCCCCCGCCACTCCGATTCGACCTCAGCCGCGAATTTCTCAGCGCCCAGTTCGTGCACGAGAATCTTGATGCGCGCCTTGTAGATGTTGTCGCGGCGGCCGTACTGATTGTAGACGCGCAGAATCGCTTCGACGTAGCTCAGAAGATCGCGCTTGTGCAGGAACGGCTTGATGGTCTTGCCGACGAAAGGCGTGCGGCCGAGCCCACCGCCGACGATCACTTCGAAGCCGGTCTCTCCAGCACCATTCTTGTGCAGCCGCAGGCCGATGTCGTGCACGCGCACCGCGGCGCGATCGTGGCTCGCCGCAGTGATGGCGATCTTGAACTTGCGCGGCAGGAACGAGAATTCCGGGTGTATGTGTCGAATGCTGCCGGAGGATTTCCGCGAAGATGCGCGGGTCCTCGATTTCGTCGGGCGCGACACCCGCCCATTGATCGGTCGTGATATTGCGCACGACGTTGCCGCTCGTCTGCATGCCGTGCAGGCCGGCTTTGGCGAGGTCGGCCATCACGTCGGGCAGGTCGGAAAGCTTGATCCAGTTGAACTGGAGATTCTGCCGCGTTGTAAAATGGCCGTAGTTGCGATCATAGCGCCGCGCAATATGCGCAAGCGTCCGAAGCTGATCCGACGACAGCGTTCCATACGGAATAGCGACGCGCAGCATGTAGGCGTGAAGCTGGAGATAGACTCCGTTCATCAGCCGCAGCGGCTTGAATTCGTCTTCGGTCAGTTCGCCGGAGAGTCGCCGCGCCACCTGATCGCGGAATTCGTCCACTCGTTCCGCCACGAGCGTGCGATCGAAATCGTCGTAGATGTACATGGTGCGAGACTCGGTCTCAGATTCCAAACACGGCCGGCAGGTCGAAGGTCGGACCAGCAACACGGATACGCTCGCGCAGATTGCCCGGCTCGATGCGTCCTTCATTGATCTCCACGGGCGCGACATAGGCGCCGACCGCGCCGATGTCGTCGGCGGTCGCTAAGGCCAGCAGGTCCTTGGCGGCCTGCGCGTTGGTTACGACAGCGGCAGCCTCAAGCCGCGTCGTCCAGCCACCGATGGCGGCGCGATACACGACCGCGCCGTCGCCCAGCCGGTTGGCGGTGACCACGACCGGGCCATGCACCTTGAGCTTCTGTTGGCTGGGCGCAGTCATGCTGCCACCTCGACCTGTTGCTCCGGTTGAGATGCCTTCCAAGGCTCAGAACGAGCCACCAGCGTCGCCGATCACGAGCAAGGCAGGTCCTTCGCCGACGGCTGCCGCCAGCGCCGGCAGTTCATCGAGGCGGCCAACCACGGCCTTGGCATCAGGCCGCGTTCCGCGCGCGAGCACCGCGACAGGCGTCCGCGGATCGCGTCCGGCCGCGATCAATCCGGCCCGAACGGCGGCGGCGGATGAAAGCCCCATGTAGACCACGACGGTCGTGTGCGGATCGGACAGGCCGGACCAGTTGACTGCCTCCGCGCCATCGGCGGTGTTGGCGGTGACGAAGCTCAGCCGCGTCGCCTCCTTGCGAAACGTCAGCGGCAGGCCGCTTCCGCCGCGCAGCCAAGCGCCGCGGTGACGCCCGGCACTACAAAGGTCGGAACGCCGGCTTGCGCGGAGATGTTCGAGTTCCTCGCCGCCGCGCCCGAAGATGAATGGGTCGCCGCCTTTGAGCCGCACCACATTCTTGCCGGCGTTGGCGGCTTCGACCAGACGCCGGTTGATCTCATCCTGGCCGATGCCAGGCTCGCCCTTGCGCTTGCCGACGAACACGAGTTCGGCATCGCGTCGGGAGCGGTCGAGGATTTCCGGCGTAACAAGCTCGTCGTAGAAGACAACGTCGGCGTTTTGCAGCACATGGAGCGCACGCAGCGTCAGCAGGTCGGGATCGCCGGGTCCGCGCGCCCACCAGGATGCACGACCCCGGACCTATCCTCCGGCAAACGCGACTCGTCGATCGCGCGCGCAGAGCTCGGCTTCGGCCTCGCGCCGGCGTCCAGCCAAAGCCGCGGCTCCGATCGGCCCGTCGATCACCCGTTCCCAGAAACGCCGCAGCGACCGCGAGGCGTGACGCGCCGTGCGAAGTGCTCCCGATAGCGCCCCATAAGGGCCGCCAGGTCACCGATGCGCGCCGGCAGCAGAGCTTCGATTCGCTCTCGCAGCCGCCGGGCCAGTACCGGCGACGCACCATTGGTGCCGATTGCGACCATGACTTCGCCTCGATCGACGATGGCCGGAACGATGAAGTTCGACAGGTCTGGCCGGTCGACCACGTTGACGAGGACGCTGGCCGTGCGGGCATGCCGCGCTATCGCTTCGTCGCGCGCGTCGCCGTGCGCGACGACAACGGCGACAAACTTTGAAAAGTCAGCTTGCAACGGATCGGACGAGATCGATCTCGACTCGACCGGGAGGTACGCTCGCCAACAGCAACTCGGTCGGACACGTCCACGTCGTCGGAAAACCAGCGCACGGTCGCGCCCGCCGACCGCAACAGGTGCAGCCTATTCATCGCCGCCGCGCTGTTGCCGACCAGCGCGATCGTCTCCGACGACAGATCCAAAAACAGAGGCAGGAAACGCATCGCAACCAAACTCCTGTTGACGAGAATTATTTTCCATTTAAGACTTAAAATACGGTCTTGAATAGAAAAATATTCTGTCACCGAAAGATCGCGTCTTGGAACATCGCATGCATCATTCAACAGAAAACGAGACGGTTCTTTTCGTGGTCGATCATCACGGCCGCGAACACGCGCTTCCCGCGCTCGAAGGATGGCGCGTGATGGAGGTGATTCGGGATTGGGGGGTCGAAGTTGCTGCTGAATGCGGCGGCGCGGGACTCTGCGCGACGTGCCACGTCTACGTCGACGGGCCCTGGATCGAACGGATTGATCCGCCGAACGCGGACGAACTCAACCGTCTCGACGAAGCGCCTGCCGTCGAGCCCACATCGCGCCTGTGCTGCCAGATACTGGTCTCGCCGAAGACCAACGGTTTGCGGCTCCGGCTCGCGCCCGGCTCCGAAAGGCAATAGCGATGGACCGGCTCGACGAACTTGAGGCGCAGAGCATCTACATTTTCCGCGAGGCATTCGAACGGTTGCAAAAGCTCGCCCTGCTGTGGTCGCTCGGAAAAGATTCCAACGTCATGATCTGGCTGGCGCGCAAAGCGTTCTTCGGCCGCATGCCCTTTCCCGCCATGCACGTCGACACCGGCAAGAAATTCGCGGAGATGTATGACTTCCGCGACCGCTATTCGAAAGAATGGGGTCTCGAACTGCTCGTCGAGCAATGCCCTCCAATCGAAGCGGTCGATCCCACCTTGCCACCCGCCGCGCGCTCAGCCGCACGCAAGACGGAAGGGTTGAAGCTCGCGCTCGCCAAGCATGGCTTTGACGGTCTGTTCGCAGGCATCCGACGCGACGAGGAGGCAACGCGCGCGAAAGAACGGGTATTTTCCCCTCGCGGGGCCGAGGGTTTATGGGACGTGCGCGATCAGCCGCCGGAGTTCTGGAATCACTTCAATGCCTCGCCACCGCCTGGCGCCCATCTCCGAGTTCATCCGATCCTGCATTGGACCGAAAGTGACATTTGGCACTACACCCGACGCGAGAGCATCCCGATCGTTCCGCTCTACCTCTCGCGTGCCGGCAAACGGTATCGCTCGCTGGGCGATGCGGACATCACATTTCCGGTCGAGTCCGAGGCCAGTACGCTTGATGAGATTATCGCCGAACTCGAAGCCACCAAGACTCCCGAACGTTCCGGCCGCGCCATGGATCATGAATCCGAGGACGCCTTCGAGCGCCTGCGCACGGCCGGCTACCTCTAACCATCGACTCTGAGTGCAATTCCATGAATGCGATCATTCCAGCACAACTCCGTGCAACGGCTGCAATCCCGACCGCGTCCTCTCGTCCGCATCGTGATCGTTGGGCATGTCGATCACGGCAAGTCGACCCTGATCGGCACGGCTGCTGCACGAAACAGGCAGCCTGCCGGACGGCAAACTCGAAAGCCTCAGGGCGGTCAGCGCCCGGCGCGGCATGCCGTTCGAATGGTCATTTTTGCTCGATGCGCTGCAGATCGGAGCGCGACCAGGGGATCACGATCGATACCAGCCAGATCCGCTTTCGCACCCGCTCGCGGGATTTTGTGCTGATTGATGCTCCGGGCCATGCCGAATTCCTTCGCAACATGATCACAGGCGCAGCGCAGGCCGACGGTGCCGTTCTGATTATCGATGCGACAGAAGGCGTCCGTGAGCAGACGCGGCGGCACGGGTATCTCCTTCACCTTCTTGGAATCCGGCAGTTGGTGGTCGTGATCAACAAGATGGATCGCATCGACTACGACGCCGGGCGCTTCCGCGAAATTGAGACAGAAATTACCGAATACATGAAGGGTCTAGGGCTGCCACCGTCCGAGGTCATTCCGGTGTCAGCGCGCGAAGGCGTCGGCATCACGGAGCACACCTATACGTCTGAGTGGTATCGCCCTACTTTGGTGGATGCGCTGGACAAGTTCACTCCATCACGCGCCGCGCCGGACCTCGCGTTGCGCCTCCCGGTGCAAGCGGTCTACAAGTTCGATGACCGGCGCATTCTTGCGGGCCGCATTGAAAGCGGACGAATCAGGGTCGGCGATGAAATCCTCGTTCAACCATCTGGCCGCAAGGCCCGCATCAAATCGATTGAGAACTGGCTTGCGGGACAGCCCAACTCTGGCCCGCACCATGCTACGGCTGGCCAATCCATCGGCATCACTCTCGACGATGCGCTTTTTGTTGAGCGGGGGGATCTTATCTCGCTCAGTGCAGCGCCCGCGGCGACAGGTAACCGAATTCGTGCTCGTGTATTTTGGCTGCATTCGTCGGCATTGAAAATCGGCGCGCGCGTTAACGTGCGGATAGGAACGGCAGAAGCACGCGGGATCGTGATGGCGATCCGCGAGGCGGTTGACCCCGGCCTGTTGGCTCCGAACCACAGCCAATCAATCGACCAGAACCATGTTGGTGAAATTGAGTTCACGCTGTCGGAGCCGATCGCTTGCGATCCACATGATGCCAACCCGGCGATCGGCCGGGTGGTCCTGGAGTTCGGGGGCCGCATTGCCGGCGGAGGTTTGGTGTTGGCGGTCGATGCCGACCAGACCAATCCCGTCAGTCACGACGGGGTTTCAGAGTTCGCGGCCCGCATCAAGCCGGTCGACGCTGAAGCGACCCGTCTTGCAACTTTGCTGGTGGGGTTGCCTCCGCCTGAGCGGATCGCAACGCTACGGCGCGAAATCGCCGGCAGGATTATATTCACCACGAGTTTCGGATTGGAGGACCAAGCGATCCTTCACTGGATCGCGCGGAGCGGCCTCGACATCGATGTCGTGACGCTCGACACGGGCCGACTGTTCCCGGAGACCTATGAATTGTGGGCCGAAACGGAAAATCGTTATGGCATTCGTGTTCAGGCCGTTTACCCGCACAACACCGACCTTGAAGCGCTCGTCTTACGGCAGGGCATTAATGGCCTTTACCAGTCCAAAGAAGCACGCACCGCATGCTGTCATGTTCGCAAGGTCGGGCCGCTCAATCGCGCTCTCGCTGGCGCGCAGGCCTGGATCACGGGCCTACGCGGGGATCAGTCGGCACACCGCGCTGAAATAGGAGTTCTCGAACTCGATCCCGAACGTGGTCTGCTCAAGCTCAATCCACTGTTCGACTGGACACGGGACGCGCTTCTGACCTTCGCGAAAGAGCATGCCGTTCCGATCAATCCGCTGCACTTAAAAGGCTTCGCTTCCATCGGCTGCGCGCCCTGCACACGACCCATTTTGCAAGGGCAGCCCGAACGCGCAGGTCGCTGGTGGTGGGAACAGGAAGCCAAGAAGGAATGCGGTCTCCACACCCAACGTGAGGCTGTCTGATCGAATGCTGCCTAACTCGTTCTCGTCGGTCGCGGAAATGTCGCGCGCCGAAACGATTTCACGGCGCGGTCGGCGCGTCTGAGAATCGGCTATTGTCGGCCAATGCATGCCACCACAAGTCAGTTTCAAAGGCTCAAAATATAGATATCTCAAAGCTTGAGGTAATTCTGTTAAGTCTGTTCGTTCTGGCGCTACGAATCTGGGGGATCAGAGGCGCGCCACCTCGTCTTTCCAAACACGACTGTCGAAACTGCGGACCAGGAGCCGGATAGCGTCATGGCGCGCGTGTTCGTTTCGGGGTCGTCGACTGGGCTGGGCTTGATGGCCGGGCAGTTGCTCGTCGAGCAAGGCCACGAGGTCGTGTTCCATGGCCGCAACCAACAGCGTGCCAAGGATATCCACGCGTCGCTCAAAAAGGCCGCGCATGTCGTGGTCGGAGATCTGTCGACCATAGCGGGCGCGCGGAGCGTGGCCGAGCAGGTCAACCGGGTTGGTCACTTCGATGCGGTCATCCATAACGCCGCGATCGGCTATCGTGAGCCGCGGAGGAAGACCACCGACGGGCTTCCGCACGTCTTTGCTGTAAATACGCTCGCTCCGTACATATTGACCGCCTTGATCGACCGGCCGGCCAGGCTTGTCTACCTCAGCTCCGGCATGCATCGGAGCGCCGAGGCCAATCTCGAAGACCTGGTGTGGCAGAAGCGCTCCTGGCGCGGCGCGGAGGCCTACGCCGAGAGCAAGCTGCACGACGCCATGCTGGCCTTTGCCGTGGCGCGGCGGTGGCCCACGGTGTTCTCGAATGCACTGGAGCCGGGATGGGTCCCGACCCGCATGGGCGGCCCCGGCGCACCTGGCGACATCGACCAGGGGCACCGCACGCAGGTCTGGCTTGCGGTCAGCAACGACGGCGCTGCAAGAGTCACTGGCCAATACTTCTTTCACATGCGCCCCCGCGTGCCGAACCCCGAGGCGCAAGACGCGGCGCTGCAGGACGGGCTTGTCGAAGCCTGTCGGCGGCTGTCGGGCGTGGCGTTGAGCAAGTAGCGGGAATCGGAGAGCGCCAACAAGTGTCGGCAACGCACACCGCAACGCGTGAAGTCTTTTCCAACTTGTCGTCGCGCGGATACCGTGAGGGCCTCCGACTCCTACTCGGGTGCGGCTTATGCTGCCTGCCGCGGAAGCAAGAGCGACGCACTGGGCGACGCAAGACGGGTCGCGCGGTCACTCGACGCCAGCTCAAGTTCAAGAACTCCTGGCACCATGATGACGGCCTGTGGCCGTCGGCCATTCTCAAACATGGCATACCTCAGCGCCTCCGCGCGGTTGACGAAGAGGCCGCCACGCAGACCACTCTTGTCTCGGACCACCCATTCACCGTGACTGTTCCTGCCTACCAGGAACAGCGATGCGTTCGAATGGCTCGAAGAGGGAGGCTCGCCTTTGTTCATGACACGTCTCCTTAAGCATTTACGCGATGCGGCCATCAGAACCTGCGCGTCGCGCATTCCTTTTCAGTGGGGCCTGTTTTGAAGGAGCCGCCGCCCGTGCGCCAATGTGCCTACTGAGGCATATGAATTCGAGAGCGGACTGAACTCTATTTCATAAGCACGGTATAAAGGCCGCGGGGCCTCATGGAGGTGAAAGGATTGTGGTAGCGTCGCAACTCAAATCATATGCCATTCTTATATCGTTCAGTTCGTTTCCCTCTCGAATTCAAATGACGGCCGACCAATCTCCTGCGCAATCAGACCAGGGGTCGGTCATGCTGTCGCCTTCGATAGTACAAACATGCTTCGGCCGCGAGAAATTGACGTCGAAGAAATCGATGCGTCTGGCTCTTAATGTTGAGCGCACTCGCGCTGATGAGCGTGACGACCAATGGTCTAATCATCCTTGTCAGCGCCCAGGAGTTCTGACGCAAAAGTACCAGTCGCGCCGGTTCAAGATAAAGTTGTTGCCCGGTTGTCATCGATCTGCGTCGGGCGGCAAGACCTGCGAAATCGTCCCCGAAAAGATCGGGATATCCCGCATCCCCATCAGGGACCTCACCAAAGATCATTCGACGTTCGGTCGACGAGCAAAATCATCGAAACAGGCGAGACGCTGCGCATCGTCGGCTATGGCGGCGCAGCGCTCGTACGTCTTCTGAACAACTGGTCTGCTGCTAGCTTTCCAAAAAATTCGTCAGAAACCGTGCCGATCGATCTCGTAACGACTTCCGGCAGCGGGCTTGATCCGCACGTTTCGCCCGAAGCGGCGCTGTTCCAGGTGTCGCGGGTCGCAAAGGCGCGTAATATGCCGCAAGATCGCGTGCGTGAGCTTGTGCGGCAACGCATCGAGGGGCGTACCCTCGGGCTGCTGGGCGAACCGCGCGTGAATGTTCTGCTGCTCAACATGGCACTTGATGAGGCCAACTAGGGCCGCGGAACTTACGCCCAATCAGAGGCATTCGGCCGGCGATGGCAGATCAGTGGCGAGATTCTGATCACCGGCCTTCGCCCGAAGCCCTGCTTGACGCGGCGCGAAAGGAGGAAGCGCGGATCGGCAAGCTCAGAATTTTCGTAGGCGCGGCGCCGGGGGTCGGCAAAACCTATGAGATGCTGCAACAGGCGCGGGCGCGCCAGAAGGACGGCTACGACGTTGTCATCGGCGTCGTCGAAACGCACGGGCGCAAAGAGACCGAAGCGCTGGTGGAAGGCCTGGAGGCCGTCCCACGGCGACGGCTGGAATACAAAGGCCAGCGGCTTGAGGAAATGGACCTCGACGCCATCATCGCCCGTCACCCGCAAATTGCCCTGGTTGATGAGCTCGCCCACACCAATGCAGAGGGCAGCCGCCACCCGAAGCGCTACCTCGATGTCGAAGAGCTGCTGCAGCGCGGGATTGGCGTCTATACGACCGTCAACATCCAGCATATCGAAAGCCTGAACGACGTCGTCGCCCAGATCACGCATGTTCGTGTCAGGGAGACAGTCCCAGACGCGGTGTTCGACCGCGCCGACGCTGTCGAGTTGGTTGACCTCACGCCGGACGATCTGATCCAACGCCTGAAAGAAGGAAAGGTCTACGTTCCGAAGCAGGCGGAACGCGCCCTGACAAATTTTTTCTCGCCAGCCAACCTGACCGCACTCCGTGAGCTTGCGCTGCGGCGCACGGCAGAGCGTGTTGACGAGCAGCTCCTCACCGAAATGCAGGCTCGCGCCATTCCAGGGCCCTGGGCGGCCGGCGAGCGCATTCTTGTCTGCATCAGCGAAGATCCCCGCGCGGCGGGTCTTGTGCGTTATGCCAAACGGCTGGCCGACCGATTGCACGGTCCATGGACGGCTCTTCATGTCGAGAGCCGGCGCAGCCTGCAGTTCACAGAGGAAAAGCGCGATCGGACTGCCGATACGCTGCGCCTCGCCGAGAGCCTCGGTGGCGAGGCTGTGACGATCCCAAGCGCTGACCAGCGGATCGCCGACGATGTCATCGGCTATGCGCAATCGCAAAACGTTACGCAGATCGTCATCGGGAAATCGAATCGTTCACGTTGGTTCGAGATACTGCATGGCTCGGTCGTGCACGAACTCGTGCGCCGATCCGGCAATATCAGCGTCCACGTTATTGCTGGAGAAGACCTGGCGGGCGAACCGGTCCCGAAGAAAACGGTTCCCACCGCTGAGACCGGCCCAGCGTTGGACCTGCGGCCTTACCTGGTGGCGTTCATCGCAGTGGCCTTCGCATTGGCCGTGGGTGTCGCAATCGAGCCATGGATTGGCGTCGAGAACGTCGATCTTGGGTTCTTGACCGCGGTGGTCGGCGTCGCCGTACGCTATGGCTTGTGGCCCTCGCTGTTCGCAAGCATCGTAGCCTCGCTTTGCTACAACTTCTTTTTCCTGCCGCCCTTGTACGAGTTCACGATCGCCGACCCCACGAACGTGGTGGCATTTCTTTTCTTCATCATGATGGCTGTCATCGTCTCCAATGTCGCGGCGCGCGTCCGTACGCAGGCAGTCGGCGCGGTCAACCGGGCTCGCACGACGAAATCGCTCTATTCATTCAGTCGCAAGCTCGCGGGCGTCGGCACCCTTGATGACGTCTTGTGGGCGACGGCCTATCAGACCGCCTTGATGCTCAAGGTTCGTGTCGTGCTGCTGTTGCCGGAAGGCAGCTCGATCGCCGTCAGGGCGGGCTATCCGCCGGAAGACAGGCTCGACGACGCCGATCTTGCGGCTGCCAATTGGGCTTGGCAGAACAACAGGCCCGCCGGCCGCGGTTCTGACACCTTGCCTGGCGCCAAACGCCTGTTCTTGCCGATGCGCACAGGCCGCGGTGCCATTGGCGTCGTCGGCATCGACAGCGACAAGGCAGGGCCGCTCTTAACCCCCGACGAACGCCGGCTGCTCGATGCGTTGATCGATCAGGGGGCGCTGGCGATCGAGCGAGTACGGCTGGTCGAAGACATGGATCGCGTCAAGCGCTCCGTCGAAACGGAACGGTTGCGATCCGCTTTGCTCACATCGATTTCCCACGATCTTAAGACGCCGCTTGCTGCTGTGCTGGGCTCGGCGGGGGCGCTCCGCGACCTCTCGAACAAGCTCACCGACACCGAGAAGGCCGATCTTGTGGCAACCATCGTCGACGAGTCGGAACGGCTCAACCGCTTCATCGCCAATCTGCTCGATATGACGAAACTGGAATCCGGTGCAGTTGCGCCAAATCTCGCTCCGCACGATCTCGGCGAGATTGTCGGCTCGACGTTGCGCCGAGCCAGCAGGATTCTTGCTCATCATCGCGTCGACCTGCGACTCGCGGCCGACCTGCCGATGATCTCGGTGGATGCGGTTCTGTTCGAGCAGGTTCTGTTCAATCTCCTGGACAATGCAGCGAAATACGCGTCGGTCGGAACCACCATCGCTGTGCGCAGTTGGCAGGATGGCGAGGCCGCCTGCGTGCAAATCAGCGACGAGGGCGAAGGGATTCCGCCTGCGGACATCGAGCATATCTTCGACAAATTCTATCGAGCGAAGAAATCGGATCAGGTCAGGGCCGGAACGGGATTGGGGCTGGCGATCGCCCGCGGGTTTGTCGAAGCGATGGGCGGCACGATCGTGGCGGACAATCGAAGCGACCGGTCCGGCGCAGTATTCACGATCCGCTTGCCGCTTGCGGCCGTATCGCGCGCCTTGGGTGCCGCCGCATGACTGCAGCGCCGCTCAAGGTTCTGGTCGTCGATGACGAACCGCCGATCCGCAAGCTGCTGCGCATGGGGCTGACAACCCAGGGCTACGAAATCCTTGAGGCGCCGAACGGCAAGACCGCGCTCGATTTGCTGAAGCAGCAGCCGGACCTGATCATTCTCGATCTCGGCCTCCCCGATATGCAAGGGCACGAACTTTTGCGGGCGCTGCGCTCGCGGAATGAGAGCGTTCCGATCGTTGTGCTGTCGAGCCGGGGCGACGAGGCGGGCAAGGTCCAGGCTCTGGACCTCGGCGCCGATGACTACGTCACCAAGCCGTTCGGAATGGATGAGCTTCTGGCGAGGATGCGAGCCGCCCTTCGCCACCAGTTTCAGGTTCACGGCGAGCGGCCCGTGTTCCGTAACGGCGACCTTTCCGTCGATCTCGTCCGCCGCATCGTCAAGGTCCGCGACAAGGAGGTGAACCTTTCTCCGAAGGAATACGATCTCCTGCGCATCCTCGTTCAACACGCGGGCAAGGTGCTCACGCACAAGTTCCTGTTGTCGGAGCTGTGGGACGATCTCACCGATGCGCAATACTTGCGTGTTTACGTCCGACAGCTTCGGCAGAAGATCGAGGCCGATCCGGAGCGGCCGCAATACATATTGACGGAGACCGGGATCGGCTATCGGCTCCGATCGCCGGACTGATCCGTCGTTGCGCTCCGATTGTTCCGAACTGGAGTGCTCGGAACTATTCGTCGCGCATGATCTTCGGCAGCCACACGGCGATCACCGCCGGCGTGCCGTTGCGGATGTGCTCGAGCCCGCGGCGCAGCGCCGGGCCGACCTCGGCCGGATCCCTGACGTTCTCGCCGTAGGCGCCGGCCGCTTCCGCCTCCTTGGCGAAATCGATCGGCGGATCGAAATAGCCGGCCTCGAGCCCGCCCTTCACCGCATAGCCGTCGGGATAGAAATGCGCGGTGGCGCTGGTGCCGGTGCTGTAGCTGCGGTTCTGGTAGATGATCGACATGAACGGCGCCTTGTAGCGCACCGCCGAGGCGATCGCCGCATTGGCGACCGAGTACATGTAGAAGCCGTCGCCGGTGACGGTGACCACGTCCTTGTCGGGACGGCCGAGCTTGGCGCCGAGCGCCGCGCCCGCGCACCAGCCGCCGGCGCTGCCCGGATTGCGGAAATAGGTGCCCGGTTCGGAGAACTTCAGATAGGGCGGCAGCGGACTGAGCATCAGCGTCTCGTCGAGCATCAGGCAGTTGTCGTCCATCGCCTGGCCGATCTGATAGGAGAGCCAGCGCGGCGAGATCGGCGACTTGCCTGCGCGTCGGCCTGCGCCGAGCTCGCGCGTCCTTGATCGCGCGCGCACGCGAGACGTCGGCCCAGCGCTCCGACCGCTCGTCGAAGCGCGCGCGGTCGCTCGGAGCCCGCGAGCGCCTCGACCGCCTGCAGCAGCACGCCGAGCGTGATCTCGGTGTCGGCGATCAGCCGCACGTTCGGCGGTGAACTCGTAGGTGCCGATGTGCGCCTTGATCGGATCGATGTCGATGACCGCCACGTAGGCGTCGCGCGGCGGCGAGCGGCGGCCCGGGCATCCACGGCACGTCCGTTCTCGATCACCAGCACCACGTCGGCCTTGGACTGAGGTCGAGCGTGATGCTCTGATAGAGCGGATGGTTCATCGGGAAGCATTGGTAGCTGCGTGCCGCGGCCTCGCCGACCGGCGCGCCGAGGAATTCGGCGAGCCGCACCAGCGCCGGCACGGTCGCCGGGTTGCGGCCGGAGCGCTGCACCACGATCGCCGGGTTGCGCGCGCTTGACGAGGCGCTCGGCGAGCTCGCGCAGCGCGTCCGGATCGGGCGCCGGCGCGCGCGCGATGCCGAGCTGCTGCGCCGTCGGGAAGCGCGCGCCCGTCCGCCGGCAGGAACGCGATCTCGCGCGGCAGGCTCAGATACACCGGGCCGCGCGGCTCGGACTGGGCGATCTGCACCGCCCGGCTGACGATCAGGCCGGGGTTGTCCTGGTATTCGAGGCGGTGGTCCCACTTCATGTACTGGCGCACGATGCCGTCCTGGTCGGCGGTCTGCTGCACCCAGAAATGGCTGCCGTCGCGGGCGCCGCGCATCGAGCCCGGATAGGCGACCGGCGGCGCGCCGGCGGTGATCAGCACCGGCAGGCCGGAATGGCGCGCCGTGTGGATCGCGCGCCGTAATGCTGCGTGCCGACGTCGACATGCACGGCGGTCGCCGCCATCCGCCCGCTCGCCGCCGCGTAGCCGAGCGCCGCGTTCGAGCGTCGGATACTCGTGCGTCATCATGACGAGCTTGGGCGCCGGCCGGCCGAGCGCGTTCGCCTTGGCGATCGCCTCCTGCATGAACATGATTTCCGAGCCGGAGTTGAAGAACATGTAGTCGACGCCGCCGAGCCCCATGGCGGCGACGATGGCGTCGCCCCGCTCGTCGGCCGGCACCTGGTCCAGCCGTCGGGATCGAGTGCCGCACCTCGCGGCGCTGCTGCGGCGGATGCTGAGCACCGTGGTCTGGTCATCCATGGGCATGTTCTTTCCAATAAGCCGGTTGCGTCACGCTCGATTGGCGAGTGCTACTCGATCTTGATGCCGGCGAACTCGACGACCTTCGCCCATTTGCCGACTTCGTCGCTGACACAAGCAGCCGAACTCCTCCGGCGACGCGACCATGGGGTCGGCGCCGTTGTCGCCGAGCTGGCGCTTGACGTCGTCCTGTCCGGCCGCCTGCACCACCGCCGTGTTGAGCGCCTTGACGATCTCCTTCGGCGTGCCCTTCGGCGCCCACAGCGCGTACCAGATCGAGTTGTCGAAGCCGGGAAGGCCGAGACTTCGCGAGCGGCGGCAGGTCGGGCACCAGATTCGAGCGGCGCGTCGCCGTGGTCGCCAGCACCTTGAGCTTGGCCTCCTTCAGGTGCGGCACGATGGTCGGCGCCGGCGAGAACATCAGCGACAGGCGGCCGCCGATCAGGTCGATGATCGCCTGGTTGGTGCCCCGATACGGCACATGGGTGAGCTTGGCGCCGGTCATCAGATTGAACAGCTCGCCCGACATGTGCGGCGCGGTGCCGACGCCGGCGGTGCCGTAGGTCAGGTCGCCGGGACGCGATTTGGCGAGCGCGATCAGCTCAGCCACCGAATTGACTCCGAGGCGACGAATTCACCACCAGGATCGTTCGGCGCATTGCCGAGGAAGCCGATCGGCTCGAAGTCCTTGACGATGTCGAAATTGATGGTGCGGAACAGGCTCATGCTGATCGCCTGGGTGATCCCGTCGCTCATCAGCGTGTAGCCGTCCGAGGGCGAGCGCGAGGCCGCCTCGGCGGCGATATTGCCGGACGCGCCGACGCGGTTCTCGACCACGAACGGCTGGCCCAGGCGCTCCTCGAGCTTCTGCGCGTAGATGCGGGTGACGATGTCGAGCGACGTGCCGGCCGGGAAGCCGCAGATGATCTTGACCGGCCGCGTCGGGTAGGATTGGGCACTGGCCGCGGTCGTCAACGCGGCCACACACCCGAGCACCCAGAACAAGCTCAGAACCCGCTTCACGATCTCCTCCCACTTTTCGCGCGATCTTCTTTGATCGCTTGCCAAGGCCACCACGACGACCGGTGGCGGGCCGGATAATATCTGACATTTATACAACTAGGCAGGATTTGCATAATATCTAATATTTTTCAGGGCCCAGCCGTGCATGGGATGATCGAGCAGTCAGCCGGCCAGTTGCTTCGACATCCAGTCCGCCTCGAGCGGCAGCGACAGCCGCGACGGACCGCCGTGGCCCTTGCCGGGGACACGACGATCTCGACCGGCCCTTTGACGCGCTCCTTCAGGACGGCGGATTCGCGTCGTCGGCATGGTCTCGTCGTCGGCAGAGCAGACCGACAGGATCGGGAAGTCGATTCGCTCCGCCACATGCTCCAGCGTGAGCTCCTCGCGGCACCAGCCGCGTGCCCTCCTCCAGCGTTTTGGCGCCGAGCGAAGCTGCACATCTCCAGCCGGTGCGAGACCAGGGTGTGGGCGAAGGCCTGCTCGAAAAAGTTGGCGAAGCGGAAGGCGCCGGGATGCGCGACCACCGCCTTGAATCGCTTGTCGAGGGCCGCCGCGTGCATGGCCAGCAGCGCGCCGGTGGCGCGGCCGTAGATGCCGAGCCGCTTGCCGTCGACGCGCTGTGTCGTTCTGCGCCCAGTCGGCGACCGCGCTCAGCGCCCGGTCGTAGTCCTTGACGCGCAGCGGGCGGCCGGTGCGGGCGCGAAACTCGCCCTGCCCCGGCCCGTCGAAGCCGACCGTCGCCATGCCGCGGTCGAGGTAGTAGTCGGACACGGCGTGCATATTGATCATGTTGGAGTTGGCGCCGCCGATCATCACGACGCACGGCGGCCGCTCGACGCCCGCGCGGCAGGCGCAGGAACGGCCGCAGCATCGTGTCGTCGTAAGGCACCTCGATCGGGATCGACGGCGGCGAGAACAGCGGCGCCGCCTCCCAGTAGATTTCAACCGCGCGCAGCAACGAATGCCTGGTCTCCGGCAGCAGGCGGCCGATGTCGTGATGCATGTAGCCGGCGAGGTGGTAGCAGACCGCCGCCGTGAAGCAGCATCTGCGCCGCGGTCTCGCGGTGGCCGCTCGGCGAGCGCCTTGCGGCCACGCTCCAGGTACTGGTCGCCGGCCTTGAACCATTGCGTCGGCCAGTCGCGATAGCCGCCGCGGTAGAAGCTGTCGCAGCTCGCGATGATGCGATCGAGCTCCGCCAGATCGAGCCCGAGCGGCAGCGCGCGGCCGTGCGGCAGATGATGCACGTAGCGCAGCGTCGCCACCGCGCCTTGCGTCTTCCACATGGCGTTGACGCAGGGCGTAGCCCTCCTCGACCTTGCGGCGGTCGGCAAGCGTTTCGGCGGACTCGTTGTTCCGCCGTCACCGGCGGTCCCATGTCGTCGCTATTGCGGCTTGATGCCGGCGGCCTTGATCGCGTCGGACCAGCGGCTGATGTCCTTCTTCAGATAGTCCTCGAACTCCTTCGGTCCCATGACGATCGGATCGCCGCCGTTGGTCTTGATCTTCGACTGCAGATCCGGCGACGCCACCGCCTTGGTCGCCGCAGCCGCGAGCCGTGTTGACGACCTCCGGCGGCGTGCCGGCCGGCGCGAACAGGCCGTTCCACATCACCACCTCGTAGCCGGGCAGGCCCGGCTTCGGCCATGGTCGGCACATCGGGCGCAAGCGCGGTGCGCGCCGAGCCGGTCACCGCGATCGCCTTGAGCTTGCCGGCCTGCGACCTGCGGCATGACCGATCGACGCCGGCGCGAACATCGCATGGGTGCGGCCGGCCGATCACGTCGGCGATGCCTTCCATCGAGCCTTTGTAGAAGACCGTCGCGACCTTGATGTCCGGCCTGCTTCGCCAGCATCTCGACGGCGAGGTGGTTGGCGGTACCCGAGCCGGTCGAGGCGAAGTTCAAGCGTGTCCGGGATTGCTCTTGGCGTAGGCGATCAACTCCTTGAGATTCGACACCGGCAGCGACGGCGTCACCGCCAGGATGAAGGCGCTCGAGGCGATCATCGCGACCGGCTGTGAAGTCCTTGACGATGTCGAACGGCAGTTCCTTGAACAGGCTGACGTTCATGGCGTTCGAATTGGTCGACAGGAGCAGCGTGTAGCCGTCCTTCGGCGAGCGCGCGACGTTCTGGGTCGCGATGTTGGTCGCGGCGCCCGGCCGGTTCTCGACGACGAACGATTCCTTCAGCTCCTGCCGCAGGCCGTCGCCGATCAGCCGCGCCGACAGGTCGGTGAAGCTGCCGGCCGGCATGCCGACGACGATCTTCACCGGCTTGTTCGGATAGGCCTCCTGCGAGCTTGCGCTGCCGAGGCAAAGCGCCGCGGCCGCAAACGCAGCCATGATTGTCGCGAAGAACGCGCTTGATCGAGCGTGTGAGGGACGACGATGCCGCATGATACCTCCCGGAAGCTCTGTTGCGATCTCTTGTTCGAATGCTAGCACAGAAATGAGACACCAGCCGCGCCACATCGGGTGCGCAACGCCCGCCGCCGAAGGCTCACGCGGGCCGCAATTTGGATCGCGGGCTATTTCCCATCAGTCGCCGATCGTGCCGATCACCGGGATGAGCTTGGCCCAGCGGGCGACCTCGGCCTTGTAGTACTCGGCGAACTGCGCGCGCGTGCCGTAGATGCGGCTCATAGCCCTGTGCAGCGAGCGCCTTCTTCATCGCGTCGGATTCGCTTGCCTTCTTGGCCGCGGCCGACAGCTTCTCGATGACCTCGGGCGGCGTGCCCTTCGGCGCGAACAGGCCGTGCCAGATGCGCACGTCGAAACCGGGCACGCCGGAATCGGCGATGGTCGGCAGGTCGGGCAATGAGTGGATCGCGCTTGGTCTGGCTGGTGGCGATGCCGCGCAGCCGGCCGTCCTTCACGAGCCCAAGCACCGGCGGTATCGACGAGAACATGATCTTCACCTCGCCGGACAGGAGGTCCTTGATGGTTTCGCCGCCGCCGCGATAGTGCACCGGGTTCATCTTCACGCCGGTCATCATGTTGAACAGCTCGGCTGCCAGGTGCGTGCCGGTGCCCTTGCCGGCGGAGGCGTAGAGCAATTCGCCGGGCTTCGACTTGGCCAGCGCGATGAGGTCGGTGACGCTGCGGACTTCGAGCGAAGGGTGGACGACCAGAACGAGGCCGGTCTCGTCGAAGCCCGCGACCGGGGTGAAATACTTGTCGGCGGTGAATTCGAAGTTCTTGAACATGCTTTCGTTGACGGCGGTGCTGTTGTTGGCGAGCAGCAGCGTGTAGCCGTCCGGCTCGGCGCGGGCGACGTATTGCGTGGCGAGATTGCCCGAGGCGCCGGTGCGGTTCTCGATGACGATCTGCTGGCCGAGCACTTCGCTCATCGAGGCCGCGGCGATGCGGCCGGCGATATCGCCAGGGCCGCCCGCGGCGGTGCCGACCAGCAGCCGAATCGGCTTGTTCGGATAGGACGATTGCGCGAACGCGCGCGCCGGTCGGAAAGCGCCAGATCGCCGGCGCACGAGCGCCGCGCGCACGGGCCGGCAGCGCGTACGCATCGCGTCCGGCGGCTGTCGACGATTGAAACATCATGCGTCCGTCCTTGCTTGTTTTGCGACGTCGCGTTCATCGCGCGCCATCATAATCGGACTTTTCGCAATTGGTATTATTGTTGGACATTTCGAAGAAATTCCGTGACGATCTGCGCAGATGCAGATCGGTGACGCATCGGTGCGGAAACGAACGCACAAGCGGGAACACCAGGGAGTGCGCATGCCGCGAGAAGAATGGCGGGATGATCGACGTACAGCACCACCTCTATCCGCCGAAGTTTCTGGCCGAGCGGCGCCGAGGCGCTGATCAAGTTCTCGCCGGGCTATGCGCACATCGTCGACTGGACGCCGCAGCAGTCGCTGGACGACATGGACCGCACCGGCTGCGCGGCGCCGTGCTGTCGTCCGGGCCCGCCCGGCGTCTGGCTCGGCGACCGCGAGCAGAGCCACCGGCTGACGACGTTCATCAACGAGTTCGGCGCCGAGATGGTGCGCGACCATCCCACGCGGTTCGGCATGCTGGCGACGCTGCCGCTCCCCGACATCGATTTCTCGCTGCGGCAGATCGAGTACGCCTTCGACGTGCTCAAGGTCGACGGCATCGGCTTGATGTCGAGCTACGACGGCAAGTGGCCGGGCGACCCGTCGTTCGCGCCGGTGTTCGACGAGCTCAATCGCCGCAAGGCGGTGGTGCAAATCCATCCGACCGCGGGCAAGCACACCCACGGCCTGCTGCCGGAGCCGGCGCCGCCCATCATCGAATTCATGTTCGACACCACGCGCGCCATCACCAATCTGCTCTACAGCGGCACGTTCGCGCGCTGCCCCGACATCAACTGGATCTTCCTGCACGGCGGCGGCACGCTGCCGTTCCTCGCCGACCGGATCGCGATGTGGGCGCGCGCGATGAAGAACAACAAGGCGCTGATGGAGCGGATACCGAACGGCGTCGAGCATGAGCTGAAGCGGCTCAATCTCGACATCTGCTCGGTCTGCAATCCGCCCTCGATGGCGGCGATCTTGAAGTTCGTGCCGACCAACCAGCTGATGCTCGGCTCCGATATGCCGTTCTACTCGATCGCGGCGGTGCAGAAGGACTTCGAGAGCGTGCGATCGATGCTGACGCCGGCGCAGGTCCGCGACATCGAGTACGGCACGGCAGCCCGCTTGTTCCCGCGGCTGGCGCAATGAAGGCGGCGAACCCGACCTAGCGCAGGCCGGGCAGTTCCGCGAGCAGGCGGCCGTAGCCGAGCATCGGCTCGTAGATGTGCAGTCGCTTCTGGTATTCCCAGCTTTGCGCGGGCGCGGCGTTCACCACCGGCACGCCGCAGTCGTCTTCCAGCGTCTGCACGATGTCGAGCACCGGCCAGCCGGGGCCGAGCAGGAAGATCGCCTGCGCATTTTGCTGTGCTTGAGGAAGCCCGACTTGATGAAGTGGTAGCACTGCCGGGTCGAGAGGTCGGGCACGGCGTTGAAGCCGACGTCCATGCCGTCCATGCACAGCACGTCGAAGCCCGCCTCGGTGAAGTACTTGGCGTAGGTCTTGTTCATCTCGCCGGGAATGTAGGTGAAGCCCGCGATCCGCTTGACCTTCAGTGCGCGCAAGGCCTCGACGTAGTTCGACGCCGAGGTGAAGATCGGCGTCTTGTATTTCTTCTCCCAGCTTCCGGATCAGTCTCGGCCTCGCCCTTGTAGCCAAGGATCATGAACGGCGGCGCGCCCATCGGGTTGATCAGGTCGACGCCGACCTCGGCGCACTCCGCGACGCGCTTCTCGCATTCGTCCAGCGCCTTGCTGAACTCCTCGCGCGAGCCGTGCCGGATGCGATTGTAGGCCGGGAAGAAGCAGACCCCGCGCGGCACCACGCTCTGGATCTGCTCGAGGATGCCCGGCCGCCGCACCGGAATGATCAGGCCGACCGAGCCGCGCCACGCACCGAATGCCATGGATGGTCCTTCGATTGCTGTCTGAGGTTGCCGCCAACGACGCCGCGTCAGGCGAGCTCGAAGCGCGCCAGCGCGACGCCGTGCTCGCTTTCGATGCAGAGCTTGACGGGATGCTCGATCGCGAGCTTGCGGTTGCCGAGCTTGACCACGTTGGTGATGAGGCGCGGGCCCTCGTCAAGCTCGACCAGCGCGACGTTGTAGGGCAGGCGGTCCTTGAACTCGGGATGGTAGGCGTGGTGATAGACCACCCAGCTCACCACGCGGCCGCGTCCGGAGGCGTCGGTCCACTGCCATTCGGCCTTCCAGCATTCGCGGACATTCGGCGCGCGGCCGGCAGCCAAGCGTGGCCGCAGGCGTTGCAGCGCTGGAAGCGCGAGCCGGCCGTCCTGCAGGCGCGTCCCAGTAGGGCTTCGACAGCGGCGTGACTTCGGGAACCGGAAAGCTCACGTCATTGCCCCAGGATCAGCGTCGAGTGGGTGGTCATGATGCCGCCCTGGTTGCTGACGATGCACTTCTTGCGCGTCCTTCACCTGATTGACCGAGGTGCCGCGCATCTGGCGCACGCCTTCCATCACCATCTGCAGGCCCGGCATGCCGGTCTCCGAGAGCAGCCCGCCGCTGGTGTTGATCGGCAGTTCGCCGCCGGGCGCGATGGCGCCGTCGGCGACGCAAGCGCCCGCCTTCGCCCTTCTTGCAGAAGCCGTAGTCCTCGAGCGTCATCAGCGCCGCGATCGTGTAGCAGTCGTAGATCTGCGCGACGTCGATGTCCTTGCGCTCGACACCGGCCATGCGGAACGCGGTCTCCGCCGACTCGCGTGCGCAGGTCGAGGTCAGCACCGGGCGCAGCGGCACGTCCCACGAGGTCTGGCCCTGGCCGAAGCCGAGGATGGACACCGGCGCCGGCACCTTCAGCTCGCGCGCGCGCTTCTCGCTCATGACGACGACTGCCGCGGCGCCGTCCGAGACGAGGCAGATGTCGTCGCGCCGCAACGGCTCGATCACGTAGGGCGACTGCATGTACTGGTCGAGCGTCAGCGGCAGCTCGCAGGTGCGCATGCGGATTCTTCGCGCCGTTGTTGCGGCAGGTGACCGCGATGGCGCCAAGCTGCTCGGGGGTGGTGCCGAACTCGGCCATGTGGCGCTGCGCGATCATGGCGTAGCCGGCGGCGATGCTGAACCAGCCGTAGGCGGCGTCGCTGCCCCAGCCCTTCTCGTAGGCCTGCCGGGTGCCGGTCTTGGGATTGTCGGCAAGGCACACCAGCGCCACGTCGCATTGGCCGGCGTCGATCGACATGCAGGCGAACGAGATCATCGCGATGTTGGTGGCGCCGCCCTGGTCCCAGACGCCGCCGACCTTGGGCTGCAGCCGCAGCGCCTCGGCGAGCAGCTGGCCGTACATCGCGTCGTACTTCGAGGTCGGCACCTTCACGAACAGCGCATCGACCACGTGACTTGTCGATGCCGGCGTCGTCGAGCGCGTGGCGGCAGGCCTCGGCGTTCATGGAGATGGTGCTGCGGTCCGGCAGCCGGCCGAAGGCGGTGTGGCCGATGCCGGCGATGACGTAGCGGCCGCGCATCAGATCACCTTCTCGCTCCTTGAGTTGGCCGATCTCGGCCTTGGACAGGCCGAGCAGATCGCCGAGCAGCTCGTCGTTGTCGCTTGCCGAGCTCCGAGCTTGGCCGCGTGCGGCATCGGCGCGGCGCCCTCGTAGCGCATCGGGCTGCCCGGCACGACGATGCGGCCGAGCGTCGGATGCTCGACCCATTGCAGCATGCCGCGCTCGTGCAGATGCGGATCGGTCACCACGTCTTCGAGCGTGCGCACCGGCGCGCACGGCACGCGATGCTTGAGCAGCAGTTCGAACAGCTCGCTCGGTTTCCAAGTCGGCGTGCTGAATTCGCCGACGATCTCGTCGACCAGCGTCGATGTTCTGGCGCGCGCCTTCATCGATCTGCGAAGCGCGGATCGGTCGAGAAGGTCCTCGCGGTCCATCACCTTGGCGAGCGTCGCCCAGTGGCCTTCGCTGACGCAGATGATGGCGATGTAGCCGTTCTTGGTCGGATAGACGTTGTAGGGCGCCTCCGCCAGCCCGCCGTGGCGATTGCCGGTGCGCGGCGTCTCCTTGCCAGCCGCGGCTGTAGGACAGGCTCAGGTTCGAGGCGAGCGACGTGTAGACCGAGTCCAGCATCGACACTTCGACCGCGCGGCCCTTGCCGGTGCGCTCGCGCTCGTACAGCGCGGTGACGATCGACGCCGTAGAGATGGACGCCCGCGAAGAAGTCGCAGAGCGCCGGGCCGGACTTGACCGGCGGCCGATCGGGAAATCCGGTGATGCTCATGACGCCGGACATCGCCTGCACGGTCAGGTCCATCGCCGGATAGTCGCGATAGGGACCGGAGCTGCCGTAGCCCGAGCTCGACGCGTAGATCAGCCGCGGATTGACCGCGCGCATCGCCTCGACGCCGAGACCGAGGCGGTCCATCGCGCCGGGCGCGAAATTCTCGACCAGCACGTCGGCGCGCGCCGCGAGCTTCGAGCAGCAGCTCGCGTCCCTTGCGCGGTCTTGAGGTCGAGCGAGACCGAGCGCTTGTTGCGGTTGAGCATGGCGAACGGCAGCGGCCGCCGCGCTCAGCGCGCCGCGCCGGCGCAGGTGCTCGCCGATCCGGCGGCTCGACCTTGATGACCTCGGCGCCCGCCATCGCCAGCAGGAACGTCGCGTACGGCCCGTTGTAGATCTGGCTCAGGTCGACGACGACGATCGCCGGCGAGCGGCTAGGCGTTCGCTGGCACGTCAGGCTCCCTTGAAATCGGCCGGGCGCTTGGCCGCGAAGGCGCGCGGGCCTTCTTGGCGTCCTCGGTGAACTGCAGCAGGCGGTTGACCAGCGCCTCGAGGCGCAGGCCGGTGACGCGGTCGGTGTCGCGCGAGCGCACGGCAAGTTCCTTCGCGGCCTGCACCGCGAGCGGCGCGTTGGCGGCGATCTTCTGCGCCATCGCGAGCGCGGCCGGCATCAGCTGGTCCTTCGGCACCACCTTGTTGACGAGGCCGAAGCGGGCGGCGGTCGCGGCGTCGATCGGATCGCCGGTCAGCAGCATTTCCATGGCGATCGCGTAGGGAAGCTGCTCGCAGGATGCGCTGCGTGCCGCCGTTGCCGGGAATGATGCCGCGCTTGACCTCGGCCACGCCGAAGGTCGCGTGCTCGGCCGCGATCCGGATGTCGGTCGCGAGCAGGAGCGTCATGCCGCCGGCCGAGGCAATAGCCGTTGACGGCCGCGATGATCGGCTTCCAGACTTCGAGGCCGCGGTTGAGCAGCTGCTCGCGCTGGGTCAGCCACATCTCGCGCAGTTCGGGCGGCGCGGTGAGGAAGCTCTTGATGTCGGCGCCGGTGCTGAACGAGCGTTCGCCGGCGCCGGTGACGATCGCGACGCGGATGTCGGTGTCGTCGCGCACGCGCGTCCAGGCGTCGCGACAGCCCCTGGTAGTGCTCGGCGTCCATGGCGTTGAGCCGCTCGGGGCGATTGATCGTGATGGTCGCGATGTTGTTCTCGACGGTCACATCGATCGACATCGTCAGGCTCCGCGCCGCTGTCCGAACAGGTGCCTCGCCACCACCATCCGGTGAACCTCGGACGGTCCCTCGCCGATGCGCTTGATGCGCAGCTCGCGATACCAGCGCTCCAGCGGCATTTCCTTGGCGACGCCGAGGCCGCCGAACACCTGGATGCAGCGGTCGACGACGCGCCCGGCCGTCTCGGTCGCGTAGACCTTGGCGATCGAGGCGTCGACCTTGATGTCGAGGCCCAGGTCGCCCTTCCAGGCTGCCTGGTAGACGAGCAGGCGCGCCGCGCGCATTTCGATCTCGGAGTCGGCGAGCATCCATTGGATCGCCTGCTTGTCGGCCAGCGCCGAGCCGAAAGTATGGCGCTGGCGCGCCCAGTCGATCGCGAGATCGAGCGCGGCCTGCGCGATGCCGATCACGGCGGCCGCGTACGGAATGCGCGCGTGCACGAGCCAGGTCTCGGCGAGCTTGAAGCCCTCGCCCTCGTTGCCGAGCCGGTTTTCGGCCGGGCACCTCGCAGTCGTGCGAGGCTGATCTCGTAGGGCGAATACGAGCGGATCACCGGGATCGGCTTGTGGCTGAAGCCTTTGAACGATTTCTCGACGATGAACGCGGTGACGCCGTCGCGGCCGCGGCTCGGGCCGGTGCGCGCGAACACGAGCCCCCAGTCCGATTCGCCGACGCCGGAAATCCAGGTCTTGGTGCCGTTGAGGATGTAGCGGTCGCCCTTGCGCTCGGCGCGCGTCTGGATGGCGCGGCCGGGATCGGAGCCGCCGCTCGGTTCGGAGATCGCGACGAAGGTCTTGTCGCCGCTTTCAAGCACCGGGACCGCGTAGCGCTCGATCTGGTCCTTGCGGCCGAGGAAGATCGCATTGGGCGGGTCCCAGCCGAACGCGTGGCACGCCGGAATGTAGGCGCCCATCTTGCACTGCGAGGATTCCTCTGCGACCACCGCCTGGCCGAGCAGGTTCAGGCCCGCGCCGCCCCATTCGCTCGGCAATTCGACGTTCCAGAAGCCGAGCCCGCGCGCTCGCTTCTGCAGCGGTTTGAGCACCTCCTTCGGAAGCTTGGTCGCGTCGTGATCGACCTTGGCCTCTTCGGGGAGGATTTCCTCGCGCATGAAGCGCCGCGCGGTGTCGCGCATGGCGCGAAACTCGTGCGGCAATTCCCACGCGCCGTCGCTACTTACATTGCTCAACTAAAAGTCCTCCCCAGAAGCCGGCATGCCGCCGATCGTGTTCTCAGCGCGGACGCCGCGCGCCCGCGCTGCCGTGCCGGCTATTTGACGAGCTTGTTCGCCATCTGGCTGTAGGCGTTGATGTGGCGCTGCATGCGTCGGTACGCGGCATCGCCGTCGCCCTCGATGATCGCATCAAGCACGCGGCCGTGCACGCGCAGCACCTCGCGGCGCAGTTCTTCGGTGTTGAGGCTCTGGTATTCGGTCGCAGCATAGATCGGCCGCGAGATCGCGCCGATGAACGTGATGAGAAGCTCGTTCTTGCTGGCCTTGACCACCGCCAGATGCCATTTGAGATTGACCTTGGCGAACTTCGCGGCGTTGTCCGAGATGCTCTCAAGCTCGCGATGGATCTGCTTTAGCTCCGCGATGTCCTCGTCGGTGCGATGCAGCGCCGCAAGCCGTGCGGCCGCGGGCTCGACCGATTCGCGGGCCTCGATCAGCGCGTCGAAGCGCACGCCGTGGCTGCGCAGAAACAGCTCGAACGAGCGCGAGATCGATTCCCGGCTCGGGCGGCGGATCGCCGATCCGCCGTTGCGGCCAGCCTTGGTGACGATGAGCCCCTCGGTCTCGAGCACGCGCAACGCCTCGCGCACCGAGCCGCGGCTCAGCCCGGACTGCGCGACGAGCTCGCGCTCGGTCGGCAGCGGCGTGCCCTCCGGCAGCCCTTCGTCGAGGATCATCTCGCGCAGCCGGTCGGCCAGGACGTCGGACGCCTTCGGCACCGTGACGGCCGGGATATCAAGGAAGGACGAGGGGTTGCGCACGGTGGCGTTTCTCCGGAGTTCTGCGTGGGACAATTGCGCGCCAATGGACCTGACGACCTGACGGGACGCACCTTATCAAAACGTCTGACCAAACCATCGGGGATTTTGGCCGGCCACCTTCGCCATCGCCAAACTCTGTCAACTATCGTACACCCTGCGCGTCAGGCGAGGTTTTTCCCCTCGAAGGCTCGCGCTGGATGTGACGCCTCGCGATCGTAGCCGGCAGCTTTCCCGCGTTTGGTCCAATAATATCACTTATTCAATTGACTCCAATAATGTCAATTTTCTACTCTGATTATGCCGACTTTTCCGGCGTGGGCGCAACCCGCACCCAGGCCGCTGCCGAGATCAACTCGACCGTCATTCGCGCGGACCCGATCGCGCCAGCGAGCGGGCGTCTCGGCGGGGCGCTAGTGTCGCGATTCGGAAGTTCGCCCGAATTCTCAGCTTGCTCGGGAGCGAACTTCCGAATCAAAGCGACACTAGTACTTTGAAGTTTTCTAGTGTCCCTCGAACCCGAAGTTCGCAAATGAGGTTGCTGAGCAATCGTGCGAACTTCGGGTTCGGGACACTAAGCGAGCGCTAGACTCGCGGCGACAACCAGCAAATGCATTGGGGAGGATCGATGCTCGACCGGTTGATCGACGTTGCCACGCCGGAAGGGCCGATGGACACCTTCATCGCCCATCCCGAGGGCAAGGGGCCGTTCCCCGCCGTCGTCATCTTCATGGATTTCTGGGGCTTTCGCGAGGAGCTGTTCGACATCGTGCGGCGGGTCGCGACCGTCGGCTACTACTGCATCATGCCCAACTTCTATCACCGCCAGGGCAAGGTCCGGAACGCGTTCTACGATGCGCAGGGCAAGATGATCTCGTTTGAGGCGCTCGACGAGGAGCGCGCCAAGATCGCGCTCGAGCCGCTCAACAACCTCTCCAATGCGATGGTGATGCGCGACACCGACGTGCTGCTGAAGTTCATGCACGCCGGCGAACCTGTGCGCCGCGGCGCGATCGGATCGATCGGCTACTGCATGGGCGGCCGCCACGTGCTGTGCGCCGCCGGTCAATTCCCGGAGTTCTTCCGGGCCGGCGCGAGCCTGCACGGCACCAACATCATCCTCGACCGCGAGGATTCCCCGCACCACCTCGCCGATAAATTCCGCGGCGAAATCTACTGCGGCTTTGCCGAAACCGATCCGTATGCCAGCCCGGAGGTTATTCGCGGCATGGCCGAGATCATGAAGGGCTGTCCTTACGTCCACTATCACTACGAGGTCCACAAGGGTGCCGACCACGGCTACGCGCTTCCGGACCGGGACGTGTTTCACAAGCAGGGCGCCAACCGCGATTGGGAGCTGATTTTCGCGATGTTCCGTCGCCAGCTTCCGCCGTTCCCGTAGCCGCGGCCCCGCCGCTTGTTCTTCATCGGATGACGAGATGGCCGAACTCGACAACAAATGCGCGATCGTAGCGGGCGGCAGCGGCGACATCGGCCGCGCCATCGCCATGCACCTGGCCGAACTCGGCGCCAACATCTCGATTGCCGGCCGCACCCAGGCCAAGGTCGACGCCATCGCCGATCGCATCCGCAAGGCCACCGGACGCAGTGTGCTGGCCGGGCGCTACGACCTGCGCAAGCCCGAGGCTCCGGCGGAGTTCGTAGAGCGGACCGTCGCCGAGTTTGGGCGCCTCGATATCGTCATCACCTGCGCCGGCGATTTCAATCGCGGCGACGTGACGTCGGTGCCGCGCAGCGACTGGGAGGACGGTTTCGCGCTGATGTTCCACGGTGCCGTCGGCGTGGTGTCGGCGTCGTGGCCGCATCTCAAGGCGCGCGATGGGCATGTCGTGATGATTTCCGGCCTGCACGGCGTCGAGCCGCACGGCAAGTCGATCATCGGCGGCGCGATCTGCGCGGCGCTGCTCAATTTTGCGAAGGCCGCCTCGCAGACCGGGCGGCGCGACGGCGTCTCGGTCAACTGCATCGTTGCGGGCTATCTCGAAGGCCGGCGCGCTCGATGGCCTGCTCGACAAGATGTCGCGCGAGCAGGGCGTCGCGCGCGATCAGATCCAGCAGGCTTTCACCAAGTCCTTGGGCCTGCGCCGGCTGGGTGTGCCGCAGGACGTGGCCAACGTCGTCGAACTCCTGGTGAGTGAGAAGGGCGCCTACCTGCAGGGCTCGTCCATCGTGCTCGACGGCGGAGTGACCCATGCCATCTGAACCGACCGCGGCGCCGAGTGCCTCGATTGCGGCAGGACTCGCCGATTTCGTGCTCGCGACCCGCTGGGACGAGATCGACGGCAGGGTCCGCCACGAGGTCAAGCGTTCGTTTCTGAACTGGCTTGGCTGTGCGATCGGCGGTTCGCAGCACGAGAGCATTGCGATCGCACTCAACGCGCTATTGCCGGTGGCCGGCGCGGCGCATGCCACGGTGATCGGCCGGCGCCAGCGCACCGACATGCTGACCGCGTCGCTGCTCAACTGCACGAGCTCGAGCGTGCACGGCTTCGACGACACCCACGCCGAGACCATCCTGCATCCGACCGGCCCGGTCGCGACTGCACTGCTGGCGCTTGCGGAAACCCGGCCGATGTCGGGCCGGGACTTCCAGATCGCGCTCCTGCTCGGCTTCGATATCGAGAGCCGGCTCAGCAAGGCGCTGGCGGTGGCGCCTGCGAAGTGCAAGGTCGGCTGGTACCTCACAGGCCTGACCGGCGGCGTTGGCGCGGCCGCGGCTGTCGCCCGCGCGCTCAATCTGCCGGCCAATGGCGTCGTGTGGGCAATGGGGATCGCGTCCGGACAGGCGGCCGGCAACCGCGCGATGCACGCCGCGATGACGAGCGCGATGGTGCCGGGCCACGCCGCGCAATGCGGCCTGCGCGCCGGATTGCTGGCGCAGGCGGGCTTCACCTGCGGCGCGAACTTCATCGAAAACCCGAACGGGTTTCTGGCGCTGTTCGCCGAGACCGGCAATGCCGGATGCGCTGTTTCGACGAGCTCGGCCGGCGCTACGAGGTGCTTGCCAACAACTACAAGCCGTGGCCGTGCGGCATCGTGCTGCACGCCATGGTCGACGCCTGCCTCACGCTTCGGCGCGAGCCCGGCTTCGATCCGGCGGACATTGCGCGCATCGATGTCGGCGTCCATCCGACCGCGATCACGCTGGCGAACCGCCGCCATCCCAAGGACGACCTCGAAGCGATTGTCAGTCTGCATCAGTGGGCGGCTGCGGTGCTGGTCGAAGGGCTGGTCCGGGATCGAGGTCAACAGCATGGCGGCGATCGGCGATCCGGCGATCGCCGCGATGCGCGACAACGGTGCATCCGACCGCCGACCCGGCGCTCGCTCCCGACGCGGCGTATGTCACGGTGACCACCGGCTCGGGCAAGACGCTGCGGGCCGATGTTGCGCATTGTCTCGGCAGCGCGACGCGGCCGATGTCGGATCGCGATCTCGAGGACAAGTTCGGAGGGCTCTGCAAGGGCGTGGTCGAACCGCAACGCGCGGATCAGCTCATCCAGGCGTGCTGGCGGCTCGACGAATTGACCGACGTGGCCGAGATCGCGCGGCTCGCGGCCTGATGGTGCGATTGCGATGCGTGTCAGTCTCGACGCCACTACAGTTCTCTCCGCCGCTGTTCAGCCGGCCGGAGTGCCTGCTTGTGCTGCGCCTCCGGCGACATGTTCGCCTCGCACAAGGGTGCGGGCGTGCTGCAGGTTCGGCCGGACGGCACGCACCGCGTGCTCGGGCGCCAAGTCCGGGCTGACCGACACCGAGCATTTCCTGCCCGAACGGCATTGCGCTCGCGACCGACGGCACGCTGTTCATCGCCAATATCCTGGGCGAGGG
The DNA here is from genome assembly GCA_963821555.1 of uncultured Alphaproteobacteria bacterium. Taxonomy (GTDB): domain Bacteria; phylum Pseudomonadota; class Alphaproteobacteria; order Rhizobiales; family Xanthobacteraceae; genus Z2-YC6860. The sequence continues at coordinate 85,094 of CAWGEM010000016.1, forward strand.
CGGCGTGTGGCGGATCGGTGCCGACGACGCGCTGGTGCCGCATCTGATGGAGGCCGACGGCACCAGGCTCGTGGCGGCGAACTTCGTCATGGTCGATCGGCAGGGTCGGATGTGGATCACCTGCAGCACGCGGTCGGTCGATCGCTCCGCGCCGGTCAACCAGGGCGTCGAGGACGGCTTCATCGTGCTGTCGGACCATCGCGGCAGCGCGCATCGTCGCCGAATCGGCTGTGCGTTCACCAACGAGTGCCGGGTCGATCAAGGCCGGCGGCGCGCTCTACGTCTGCGAAACCGCGGGCAGCCGCATCAGCCGGTTCCCGCTGTCGCCGTCGGGCGATCTCGGCGCGCGCGAGACCTTCGCCGAATTCCCGCCCGGAACCTATCCGGACGGCTGCGCCTTCGACGTCGAAGGCCATCTCTGGATGGCAAGCCCGATCAGCAACCGGGTGTACCGCGTCGCGCCAGAGCGGCAAGCCCGAACTGATCCTGGAAGACGTGGTGCCGGGCCACGTCGATCGCGTCGAGACGGCGCGCGTGCAGGGCAAGTTCGACCGCGAGCATTTCTACATGCGGTCCGGCCATGACGGTTGAGGCGCTGACCTCGGTTGCGTTCGGTGGCCCGGACCTGCGCACCGTCTATCTCGGCTCGCTCACCAACACGCGCGTCGCCTCGTTCCGCTCCGACGTGCCGGGCGAAACGCCGGTCCATTGGAGCGTGGTGCGCTGACCGCGAACAAACGCATCTGCTATGAATATGTTGAGAACCGGTGCCGCGGATGCGGCGCGCTCCCTCTCCCCGGCGGGGAGAGGGTGGGGTGAGGGGAAATAGGACTCTCGATAATCCCCTCACTCGGCGCACTTTGTGCGCCGACCTCTCCCCATGGGAGAGGTGAAGCAAGCGGCGGCAGCGCCCGTTCCACCGGTCGAAATTACCGCACCCCAGGGCCGTTTTCGACCGGAACCGCATCGTGTAGGTTAGCAATCAGAAGGTGTGCGACGGCGTGCCGGGCGATGCACGATGCACGGCGATCCACGCCAAAAGCCGTAATGGCAGCCGCAATGGCGACAATTCCGAGGGAGGACATGATGACGGTAGCAATCCGTAAACCGACGTAGCATTCTCAAGACCGCAGCCGCCGCGTCGGCGTTGGCGGCGGCGCCTGCCTATCTGCACCGCGCGACGGCGGCGACGCCGATCAAGATCGGCATCCCGACCGTGATCACCGGCGGCTATGCGCTGCTCGGCAGCCAGGTCATGCGCACCTGCAGCTGGTCAAGAAGATGATCGACGCCAAGGGCGGCGCTGATCGGCCAGCCGGTCGAATTCCTGTTCCAGGACACCCAGGGCGACCCGGCCAACTGCGTGCGCAAGTGCCAGGAGCTGGTCGAGCGCGACAATTGCCAGATTCTCACCGGCGTCATCGTCTCGTCCGAGGCGGTCGCCATGCTGCCCAAACTCGAACAGTGGAATGCGTTCTTCATCTCGCACGGCCACGGCGACGGCCGGCTGACCGCGCGAGTTGTTCGTGCCGCGCTTCTTCCGCGCCAACACGTCGGCGCCGATGGGCGCGCGCGCGCTGGCGCTCTATCTCAAGGACGCGTCGCAACAGAAGTTCATCGCGATCGCCTCCGACGCCGCCTGGGGCCGTTCCAGCAACGCCGCCTTCGAGGAGCAGATCAAGAAGGTCGGCAAGGACCTGGTCGACAAGATCTACGCTCCGGTCGCCAACAAGGACTACTCGCCCTACATCACCAAGATCCTGCAATCGGGCGCGCAGGGCTGCTACGTGGCGCTGCAGGGCGACGAGGCGCGCGCGTTCTACTCGCAGGCGACGCAGTACGGACTCGCGCAGCGCGTGCAGTTCTTCACCGAGATCGTGGCGCAGGCCGACATCAAGGTGCTCGGCAAGGACGCCATCGGCCTGATGGGCTCCTCGCGCTATCCGATCACCTACGACATTCCGCAGAACAAGGCGTTCGTCGAGGCGTTCCGCGCCGAATACAAGAACGATCTGCCGGACTGGACCGACGGCGAAATGTATCAGGCGCTGATGATCCTGATCGCCGCGATCGAGAAGGCCGGCTCGCCCGAGCCGATGAAGATCGTCGCCGCGCATGGAAGACCTCGAGGTCACCAGCGTCAAAGGCCCGGTCAAGATGCGCAAGTGCGACCACCAGGGCGAGAACCAGGGCTTTGTCGTCAAGGTCGCCGGCAGCGACAAGTTTCCGGAGCCGGTCGGCGAGATCGTCAAGATCTATCCCCGCGAGATGACGACGCCGGATTGCCGCAGCACCAGCTACAAGTAGGGTGCCGGCCTCCGCAACGCGCATCGGGCTGTCCGCCTGCGGGCGGGCAGCCTCTGTGTTATGGGCTGCGCCGCACGCGTCATGAGCTTCCTCGGGTTCATCCTCGCGCAATGTCTGGGCGCGCTGTCGCAGGCCGCGGTGCTGTTCTTCATCGCCAGCGGCCTGACGCTGATCTTCGGCATCATGCGCATCATCAATTTCGCGCACGGCGTGATCTTCATGCTCGGCGCCTACGTCGGCTACACGGCGCAGACGTTGACGGGCAGCTTCATCGCGTCGCTGGTCGATCGCCCCGATGGTGGTCGGCCTGCTCGGCGTCGCATTCGAATGGATGTTTCTGCGCCACCTCTACAAGCGCGGCGACGGCGGCGCCTATCTGCTGCTGACGTTCGGCCTCGCCATCGTGTTGAGCGAGGCGATCCGCCTGATCTGGGGCGCGCAGCCGCTCAGCAGTCGGCATTCCCGATTACCTGCGCGGCATCGTGCTCGTGCTCGATCAGCCATTCCCGCTGTATCGGCTTGTTCCTGGTCGCCCTCGGCGTCGCTCGCCGCCATCGCGCTCTGGCAGTTCCTGGAGCGCACGCGGGCAGGCCTCCTGATCCGCGCGGTCTCGCAGAATTCCGAGATGGTGCGGGCGCTCGGCACCGACGTCGACCTGGTGCGAAGCTGCGTGTTCGGCCTCGGCTGCGCGCTGGCGGCGCTCGGCGGCGTGCTCGCCGCGCCGCTGGTCACCGCGTTCCTCGGCATGGGCACCACCGTCGTGATCGACGCCTTCGTGATCGTGATCATCGGCGGCATGGGCTCGTTCCTGGGCTCGATCATCGGCAGCATCCTGGTCGGCTTCGTGCAGGTGTTCGGCGCCTACTACTTCCAGGATTGGGCGCTGGCGTTGATGTACTTCCTCATGCTGGTGGTGCTGGTGGTCCGACCTGGCGGGCTGCTGGGCAAGGAGGAGTGACGTGTACGCCAATCTCCGGCTCGCATTTGTCGTGCTGATCGGCGTTCTGCTGCCGTTCGTCGTGCCGCAGTACTCGCTGACCGTGCTGATCGAGGCGCTGATCTTCGGCCTGTTCGCCATGAGCCTCGATCTGATGGTCGGCTATTGCCGGCTCTACTCGTTCGGTCATGCGGCGGCCTACGGGCTTGGCGCCTACGCGGCTGCGCTGATCCTCATTGCATCTGCAGCTGCCGTTGCCGATCGGCATCGTGCTCGCGGTCGCGGTCACGGTGGTGGCGGCGATCCCGGTCGCCTGGGTCTGCACGCGCTCGACCGGGGTATCCTTCGCCATGCTGACGCTGGCGTTCGCGCAGCTCGGCTACGCCATGGTGTTCCGCTTCCGCGACGTCACCGGCGGCTCGGACGGTCTCGAGCGGCATTCCGCGGCCGGCGGGTCCGTTCGGCATGACCTGGTTCCAGGGCAAGGTCGGCTACTACTATCTCGTGCTTGGCTGCCTGGTCGGCTCCTACCTGCTGTGCCGCGCGATCGTGCGCTCGCCGTTCGGCGCCGTGCTGCTCCGGCATCCGCGAGAACGAGCCCAAGACCATCGCGCTTGGCTACAACACGCAGTCGCTACAAGGTCGCGACCGTCGTGCTGTCCTACGGCTTCGGCGCGCTGGCGGGCGCGCTGTACGCGGGCTTCGCCGGCTTCGCATCGCCCGAGCTGTTCTTCTGGCTGACCTCCGGCCGCGTGCTGATCATGGTGGTGGTCGGCGGCGCCGGCACGCTTGATCGGGCCGATCATCGGCGGCGTGGCGCTTCGTCTATCTCGAACATGAGCTTTCGCAGGTCACCGACCTGTGGCCGCTGATCTTCGGTTCGGTCTTCATCGCCTTCGTCATGCTGGCGCCGCAGGGCATCTGGGGCATCCTCACCGGCTGGTTGAAGAAGCCGCCGAAGGCTGCCGCCGATGCCGGCGGCGGCAAGGAGGCGTCCGATGCCGCTGCTTGAGTGCAGGGGCCTGACGCGGCGGTTCGGCGCGCTCGTCGCCGTCGACAACGTCGACATGACCGTCGAGCCGGGCGAGATCCGCGCGGTGATCGGCCCGAACGGCGCCGGCAAGTCGACGCTGTTCAACCTGATCACCGGCACGCTCAAGCCGACCGCCGGCGAGGTGTCGTTCGCCGGCGAGACGATCACCGGACTGCCGGTGCATGTGACGGCGCAGAAGGGCATCGCCCGCACGTTCCAGCTCTGCCATGTTTTCCCGGCGCTGACCGCGCGCGAGAACGTGCGCGATCGCGGCGCAGGCGCGCGACCGGCAGCGCTGGCGCTTCTTCGGCGGCGGCGCGGTGATCGGCCGCTCGACTGCGATTGCCGACGAGGCGCTGGAGCGGCTGCGGCTGACGCGGTTCGCCGCACATGCCGGCGGCGATGCTGTCGCACGGCGATCAGCGCCTGCTTGGAGGTCGCGATGGCGATCGCGCAGCAGCCGCGGCTCCTCATGCTGGACGAGCCGACGCAGGGCCTGTCGATCGAGGAGACCGACCGCGCCATCCAAATTCTCAAGGACATGCTCGGCGTCCGGCGACCTCAGCGTGCTGCTGGTCGAGCACGACATGGAGGTGGTGTTCAGGCTCGCCGACCGGATCACCGTGCTGCACCGCGGCCGCGTGATCGCCGACGGCACGCCGGCCGCGGTCAGCGCCAACGCCGAGGTGCGCAGCGCCTATCTCGGAGGCGCCGAGTAATGCTGCGCGTCGAGGGCCTGCACACCTACTACGGGCTCGGCCACATCCTGCAGGGCGTGGACCTCGAGGCCGAGGCCGGCCGCGTCGCCTGCGTGCTGGGCCGCAACGGGGTCGGCAAGACCACGATGATGCGCTCGATCGTGGGGCTCACGCCGCCGCGCAGCGGGCGTGTCGTCATCGACGGCAAGGACGTTGCCGGAGCGGCGCCGCATCTCATCGTGCGGGCCGGCGTCGGCTACGTGCCGGAAGGCCGGATGATCTTTCCCGATCTCACCGTGATCGAGAACATCCAGGTGGCGCAGCGCGTTCCGGCGAAGAAGTGGACGCTGCAGCGGCTGCTCGAGCTGTTTCCCGCGCTCGCCGAACGGCAGCGCAGCAAGGGCTCGCAGCTCTCCGGCGGCGAGCAGCAGATGCTGGCGGTCGCGCGCGCACTGGTCGGCCGACCCGCGCGTCATGCTGCTCGACGAGCCGTCGCAGGGTCTCGCGCCGCTGGTGATCGAAGGGCTGACGCAGACCATCCTGCGGCTGCGCGACGAGGGCGTCAGCATCCTGCTGGTTGAGCAGAACCTGAAGCTTGCCGAGGCCGTCGCCGACAGCATCTATGTCATGGTCAAGGGGCGGATGGCGTACCGCGCGCCGCTTGAGACGTTCCGCGCCGAGCGGGACATGGTGAAGGCGAAATACCTGACGCTTTAGAAGGGACTGGACGCGATGGACTTGGGACTTCGAGGCAAACGGGCGCTGGTGACGGGCGCGAGCAAGGGCATCGGCCTTGCGATCGCCCGCGCGCTCGCCGAGGAGGGCTGCCACCTCGATATCGCAGCGCGCGGGGCCGAAGCGCTCGAACGAGCCCAGCAGGCCTTGCGCGGCCGAGGCGTGGAGGTGACGGCGCACAGCCTCGACCTGTCGAAGCTCGCCGATCAGGATCGGCTGTTGCAGGCCTGTCCCGAGGTCGACATCGTCGTCAACAACGCGGGCTCGAACCCGGCGGGCCATCTCGAAGACACGACCGATCCGGTCTGGCGCGAAGTCCTGGGACCTCAAGGTGTTCGGCTACATCAACCTCTGCCGGTCGTTCTACCGCGGCATGAAGGATCGCGGCACGGGTGTGATCCTCAACATCATTGGCTACGCCGGCGAGCGGCTGAACGCGCGCTACATTATCGGCACCTCGTCCAACGCCGCGCTGATGGCCTTCACCCGCTCGGTCGGCAGCGCGTCGCCCGATTTCGGCGTGCGCGTGGTCGGCATCAACCCGGGCTACACATCGACCGACCGGGCGCAGAGCATCCTGCGCACCATCAGCGAGAAGCAGCTCGGTTCGGCAGACCGCTGGCGCGATGTCGAGCAGGGCATGAACCTGCCGTTCGGCCGGATGGCGGAGCCGGCGGAGATCGCCAACGTCGCGGTGTTTCTGGTGTCGCCGCGCGCCTCGTATGTCAGCGGCACCGTCGTGACGGTGGATGGCGGCGCGACCAACCGGAATTTCTGAGGCGAATGCTGCGGCAGCGCGCGCAGCGCGTTTCGCTGACTGAAATTCACCGGCGGTTTTACCGTTTTGCCGCTCACGATCGTGTATGTTGGCGCCCAATTGCGAGGGACCGGGATGAGCGTGCCGTTGGCCGGCAAGATCGGTGTTGGTGACCGGAGCGAGCGCCGGCATCGGCAAGGCCGCGACGAGCGCGCTGGTCGAGGCGGGCGCCACGGTGATCGCCACCGGCCGCCGCAAGGACGCCCTCGATGCGCTGAAACGCCGCCATGGTCCGTCCGTCGAGATCATCGCCGGCGACTTGAACGATGCCGGCTTCGTCCGCTGAACTCGCTGCGGCGGCGCAGGACGTCGATATTTTCGTCAACAACGCCGGCGTGCTGAAATACGCACCGCTCATGGATATGACCGACGCCGACATTGAGGACATGTTCCGCACCAACGTGCTGGCGTCGCTGCGGATCACCCGGGCCATGGCGCGGCCGATGATCGAGCGCAAGCGCGGGCACATCATCATCATGACATCGATCGCGGCGCGCGAGGTCTACCGGCTCGGCGTGATCTACTGTGCGACCAAGCACGCGCTCACCGCCTTCGCACGCGGGCTGCGCCTGGAGCTGCAGGGCCTCGGCATCAAGGTGACGGAGATCTCGCCCGGCATGGTCGATACCGACATCCGCGCCACCAGCGACCATCCCGCCGTGATCGCCGCCGTCAATGCGCGGAAATTCGGCCCGCTGACGCCCGAGGAGGTCGCCGAAGCCGTAGTATACGCAGCGCAAGCTGCGCCCAATCTGCTGTCCCGACCTGATCGAGCTGAGACCGCAAAATTCTGCAACCGGATGAACGCGAAAGGAAACACCATGGCAAGGACGACGACCAAGACGAAGACGAAATCCTCTCCGCGAAGTGCGAAGGCATCCACGCGCAAGGCATCGGCCCGGAAGGCAGTGGGCGCCCGCTCGGCGGTCAAGGCCAAGTCCCGGAGCCCGCGCCACATGTGGCCGAAGCAAAACTTCGTCGTCAGCCATCCGCGCGAGCAGGACTACAAGACCGGCCTGCGCAACTACGCCAAGTACCGCGACCTCGGCGTCGCCAAGGCCACCCAGGGCGCGGTGGTGGCGCACGTCATCCGCCTGGTCCCGCCCTGCGTGCCCGAGGAGGTGTCGAAGCGCCACTTCCACGACGTCGATTTCCAGCTCGTCTACATGCTCAAGGGCTGGATGAAGGGCGAGTACGACGGCCGCGAGATCACCATGAAAGCGGGCTCGTGCTGGATTCAGCCGACCCGCATCAAGCACACCGTACTCGACTATTCCGACGACTGCGAGATGCTGGAGATCGTGCTGCCGGCCGATTTCGACACGGTGGAGCTTTGATTGGCGTGCGATCGGCGTTCACGCCTTCCGGCGCGTCATGGCCGGGCTTGTCCCGGCCATCCCGCTTGAGGACGCAGTGCCTTCCCAAGCGGGATGCCCGGCACAAGGCCGGGCATGACAGAAAACTGCGCTGGTTGCCCTAGTTCGACTCACGCCCGCGCGGCGCCCTGACCCATGCGCTCGGTCACGAGGTCGCGCAGGATGTGGCGCCTGATCTTGCCGGTGCCGGTCATCGGCAGATCGTCGAACTGCTCGATCATCTCCGGCAGCTTGTAGTCGGCGACCTGTCCCTTCAGGAAGGCTGACGGCCTCGTCGAGCGACAGCGTCTGCTGCGGCTTCGGCACGACGCACAGGCAGTTGCGCTCGCCGAGCCGCCGGTCCGGGATGCCGACCATCGCGGCGTGCAGGATTTTCGGGTGGGTGTAGAGGATTTCCTCGACCTCGCGCGGGAAGAACTTCTTGCCGCCGCGGTTGATGATCTCCTTGCTGCGGCCGGTGATCTGGACGTTGCCCTGCGGATCGACGTAGCGGCCGAGATCGCCGGTGCGGAACCAGCCGCCCTTGATGAAGACCGCGGCGTTGGCCGACGGGTTGTTGTGGTAGCCGAGGTGCACCGACGGGCCGCGCGCGCGAATCTCGCCGATCTCGCCGTAGGGCACGTCGTTGCCGGCATCGTCGATGATGCGCAGCTCCATCTCGCCGACGACGCGCCCGATGGTGCCGTTCACCTTCTGCGGGTCGTCGGTGAAGCGCGTGTAGGTGTGGAAGCCGGTCTCAAGCATGCCGTAGAGCTCGATCAGGTGCCCGGTCATGCGCGCCTGATAGTCGCGGATGGTCTCGATCGCGGCCGAGGCGCCGCCGGTGATGACGACGCGCAGCGAGCTGGTGTCGAACTTCGTCGAGCTCCGGGTCGTTGAGCATCGCGACGATCGAGGCCGGCGCGGTGGCGATATAGGTGACGCGCTCCTTCTGGATCAGTTCGAGCGCGGCGCGCGCCGAGAAGCGCTCCAGCAGCACGGCGCGGGCGCCGGCCATGATGGTCTGCAGCAGCGCTGATGTAGCCCCAGTTCAGGCCGATCGGCAGGTAGATCAGCATGCACGTCCTGCTCGGTCACCTTCATGTCGTTGTTCAGCAGGTAGCCGGCGTAGAGCGTCGTGTTGAACGAGTGCAGCACGCACTTGGGATCGCCGGTGGTCCCGGACGTGAACGCCATGCGGAAAATCTCGTCGGGGTCCATGCTTGACCCGGTCGGCCGTGGCGATCGGCGGGCACTCGCGCAATCCCTGGATCGAGATCGTGCGTGCCTTCGGCCGCGCCGCCGGCGACGATGACGTGCGTCGAGCTTGGGGATCGACTGTTGCAAGCGTCTTCGCCATCGACGACGTAGTCGAAGCTCTTGAACTCGCTCGGGCAGACGAAGGCGCTGCTGTTGGAGAATTTCAGGATGTATTCGAGCTCGCGCGCGCGGAAGTCCGGGTTGACCTTGTTGGCGATGGCGCCGATCAGTTCCAGCGCGAAGAACACGATCGGAAAGTCGATCCGGTTCGGAAGCTGGATGGTGACGACGTCGCCGCGCTTGATGCCGATGCGTCGCAGAAATTCGGCGCAGCGCTCGACCTTGTCCTTCAGCTCGCCGTAGGTGATGCGCGACTTGGCGTCGGAGAACACCTCGCGGTCGGGATGCAGCCTGGCGCGCTCGCTCGAGCACCTCGAAGAACGTCTCGCCGGTCCACAGCCCGCGCGCCTTGTAGCTTTGCGGCAAGCTCCGGCTCCATCATGATCTGGTAGCTCATGTCCTCGACCTCAGCGCACGTGTTCGCAGCAGGCCGCCGTCCACCTGGATGGTGGTGCCGGTGATGTAGTTGCCGCGCGGCGACACCAGCAGCGCCACCAGGCTTGCGATGTCGTCGACGCGTGCCGATGCGGCCCATCGGGACCTGCGCGATCAGCTCGTTGCGCATGATATCGGGGTCCTCGCCGCCGGCCGCGAACACCTTTTCCAGCCGCGTGGTCTCGATATAGCCCGGGCAGATGGTGTTGACGTTGATGCCGGACGGCGCAAGCTCGATCGACAGCGTCTTGGCATAGCCGATCACGCCGCCCCAGCTCGCGACCGACAGCGCAAACCCGGCGTAGGGCTGGATCGCCGAGATCGCCGTGATGTTGAGCACGCTGCCGCCGCCGCGCTTGATCATGTGCGGCACGGCCTCGCGCACCATGCGCACCACGTACATCAGGTTCTGCTCGATCGCCTTCTGCCAGGCGTCGTCGTCGAACGTCATGATGTCGCCGAGCGGCGGCGCGCCGTCGTTGTTGACCAGGATGTCGACGCCGCCCCATTGCGGCCACGACGGTCTCGACCACGCGCTTGCAATCCTCGGCGCGGCGGCAGTCGGCCTGCACCGGCAGCACCTCGGCGCCGTGCCTCGCGAAGCTTATCGGCGGCCGCGCGCAGCGCCGGCTCGCGCCGCGCCGTCATCGCGACCTTGACGCCTTCGGCCGCGAGCGTGCGCGCGATGCCGTAGCCGATGCCCATGCTGGCGCCGCCGACGATGGCGACCTTGTCCTTGAGATTCAGGTCCATTTCAGGCCCAGCTCTTCGGAAGAAGCGTTCGGCGTTGCGGTGGAACAGCTTGTCCAGCACCTCGTCGGGATAGCCTTCCTCGCGCCATTCGCGGACCAGCCGCTCGTAGGTGAACAGCGGATAGTCGCCGCCGAACATGATGCGGTCCTTCAGCCGGCGCGGGATGTCGTGCTTGAGGTCCGCCGTGTGGTACTTCGGCGACCAGCCGTGCAGCTCGTACCAGATGTTGCGCTTGTGCATCAGCACGGCGATGGTCTCGGCCTGCCACGGCCAGCCCGGCCGCGCCGCGACGATCTTGAGCTCGGGATAGCGCGCCGCCACCAGATCGAGATGGCGCGGATGGCAATGGTCGAGGATGACGCCGCCGCCGCCGGGCAGGCCGGCGCCGAGCCCGGTCGTGCCGACGAAGATCAGCACCGGGATCTTCGGCCTCGATGCAAAGCTTGTAATACGGGTCCCAGCACGGATCGCTCGGCGGCGGCGACAGCGAGCCGGACACGCCGAAGCCGATGAAGCCGACGCGGTTGTCGATGCAGCGCCGCAGCTCGCGAACGCCGTCTGCGCCGGTCGTCGGCTCGATGTGAATCCAGTGGCCGAGGATCACGTCGCGGTGGGCGCGCTCGGTCTCGAACGCGTAGTCGTGCAGCGCGCGCATCTCTTCCATCGGGCGGAACTTGGTGAAGCCGAAGTCGAGGATCACCTTCACGCCGCTGTCGCGGAAGTACTGCGCCATCTCGGCTTCGGTGTGGTAGGTCGGCTCCGAGCGCCAGGTCGCGCGCTGCTGCGCAAGCTCGGCCTCGGTCTGCAGCACGTAGCCGCGCCGCGTGCCCCAGTGCGAATGAACGTCGATGATCGTCATGTCTCAGACCGCGCTTCTGCTCAGGGGATTGCCCATTGGGCGTTGCTCCGTCGGTTTGGTCGGGCGAATCACGGGCCGAAGTCGCCCGCCTCTGCGATTGCGGCCTGCACCTGCGCCGCCGCCCGGATCAGGTCCGGCGCGATGACGCGGCGCAGCGTCGTCTCCTTGACTTCGAGTTGCGCGCTGCCGCCGCCCATCGACATGATGGTCCGGCCATCATCGAAGACGAGCGGCACCGCGATGCCGAAGGTGTTCTTCTGCAACTCGGCGATCGCGATGCAATAGCCGTTGCGGTCGAGGTCGTCGAACGCGGCGTGGATGCCGTCCATGATCGGTCCGGCGCGCGGCGCCTTCCGCTTGCTTGATCTGCGCAAGCCGCTCGCGCCGGAGGTTCGGCGGCAACGCCCAGAGATAGGCCTTGCCGACCGCGGTGCGCGCCATCGGCAGCATCGAGCCGGCGGTCAGGCGGAGCGTCAGCGTCTTCGGGCTGCGGCACCAGATCGTGTAGATCATGTTCAGGCGATCGGGCACCGCGAGCCCTATCGAGATGTCGTGGCGCGTCGCGAGCTCCTGCATCGGCGGGCGCGCGGCGCGTGCGGACGTTCGAGCCTTCCAGGAACGCATTGCCGATGCTGAGCATGCCGCGTGCCGAGCTGGTAGCGGCCGGTCGACGAGACGCGGTTGAGGTAGCCGAGGTTGACCAGCGTGCTGGTGATCCGCGAGACCGTCGCCTTGGGCAGGCCGGTGCGTTCGACCAGGGTGTGGTTGCCGAGCGGCTTTGGCGTCGTTGCGGAAGGCGCGCAGCACTTCAAGCCCACGCTCGAGCGTCTGCGTGACCGGCGCCCGGTGCTCGTCGTTTGCTTCAGTCGCGGACTGGATCGCGCGGGCCATGGCTCAGGTGTCGTAGTTGGGAAGTTCTTCGCTCATCCGCCGTGGCGAGCGGAGACAAGCGTCGGTCCGATTTCCCGGGTGATTCGGGTCGACGGCATGTAGAGGCTTGCGCTCGCACAGCCGAGCACCAGCGCCGCCGAGCGGTTCGCCGGCACCAGCGGGACGGCCGCGGTCGTGACCTCCGAGCGCCAGGCGCCGAGCGAGACGCAGTAACCGTTGCGTTTCACCTGGGCGAAGGCGCGCTCGATCTTGTGCTCGACGAACGCCCAGCGGTCCTCGTACTTCCGCTTGATGTGCGTGAGCAGGTATTCGCGCTCCTCCTCCGGCAGCGCCGCCATCAGCGCCCAGCCCATCGCGGTCTCGGCGATCGGGATGCGCGCGCCCTGTTCGAGCCGCAGCGTCACCAGCGACGAGTTGCTGTGGCAGATCTCCAGCAGCACGATGTCGAGCCGGTCGCGCTGGCCCAGCATGACGAACGCGTTGCATTGTCGGCGAGCGCCTGCATGTGCCAGCGCAGCAGGTTGCCGCACCGTGCTGCTCGCGACCGCGGCATAGCCGAGCGACAGCACCGGCGCTGCGAGCTGGTATTGGCGAAGCTGCGGCGAATAGCGACAGGTATCCGAGCCGCGTCAGGCTCTTGAGCAGGCGGTTGACGGTGGCGTTCGGCAGGTTCACGCGCGCTGCCACTTCGAGATTGCCGAGCCAGTGATCCTGCGACGTGAACGCCTGCAGCACGGCGAGCCCGCGCGCCAGCGGCTCGATGAAGTTGCGGTCGCGCGACACGCGGCCGATCGGGTTCGCCCGCGGGCAGGCCCGCGCCCGGTCCGGCGCCGGGAATTGCTTCCAAGCCGCTCGATCGGTTCAGCGATCGCATGACGACCGGCCCGCCCTCGTTCACTTCGATTTTTCCTCGACCTGAACGGTCGGGAATTCGGCCGGCATGGTGATCTGCAGCACCTCGAAGTCTTCGGAATGCTCGGTGTGGGATTGCACCACCTCTCCGGTGTAGGTGACGCAGTCGCCGGCCTTCAGGATCACCTCGCCGAGGCCGTCGTAGTAGGTGCGCATCCAGCCGCGCAGCACCATCGTGAGATGAAAGCCGAGCGTGTGATAGTGCAGCGCCGCGTGGTCGGTGGCCTTCTTGGCATGCAGCGCGCGCGCGATGCTGCCGCCGAACTTGCCGTCGGTTGCCTCCTCGATGCCGAGGTTGCGGTACTCCAGGAAGCTTCGCAGGCCCTTGTTCTCCCACTTGTCGTCGCTGGCGCGGGACAGGATCACTTTCGGTTTGCTCATGATGATTTCCTCGCCCTTGAGCTTCTGGAATTACGGTGCGTCGCGTTCGAACGTGACGGTTCCGGAAATGACGATCTCGGAACGGCTTGGGCCGTCGGCGCGGACCCAGACCTGCGTAGGCCGGCTCGTCCGCGGCGCGCTCGCCGCCGGCCGTCGACCCAGTCGTCTTCGCGCACCGGCTTGACGAAGCGGATGTCGAGCATCGCACGCCGCCATGCCGCTCGTCGCCGAAGGTCGCATGCAGCGACTGCCAGAGCAGGCTGAGCGACAGCATGCCGTGGGCGATGATGCCGCCCATCGGCGTCTTCGCGGCGAACTCCGGATCGAGATGGATCGGGTTGAAGTCCTGCGTGATGTCGGCATAGCGCCGGATCGCGGCGCGATCGACCTGCATGCGGCGTTCGATGAGCTGAAGCGGCAGCCATCACGCGGCCCATATCGTCGTCATCTGTCCGCGGAACAGCGGCCGACCCGCGGCATCACGCGTGTCGCTGCCGAAGGTGAGCCAGCGCCGGTTGCTCTTCTCTTCCTTGCCGACGCAGCGAAGCGTCGTCGTCATCCGCTCGTTGAGCTGCGGCAGGCGCGAGATCCAGAACTTCTGGCCGGCGTGGACGTTGCCGCGCGGGCGATCGTGCAGGATCTCGATGAAGGCGCGCATGATCACCATGGCGACCATGGCCGGCGGCATGGGCGGCAGGCTGCGCGCGATCGTCGGGGAACAGCCCGGTCCACAGCGCGACCGCGTCCTCGGACAGCGTGAAGTCGCGCTCGCCCAGCGCTGGCGCCGGGCTGGAAGTCCGCGAACGTCATCATGGCGCGGCCTCGAGGCTGGCCTGCGGCAGCTTCTGCTCGGCGCTGCACGGCTCGAACACGACGCGGACCCGGCGGCCGATCGCGGCCGACAGCCGGTCCTCGCCGATGACGTTCATCATCATGCGGAAGCCCTCGTCGAGGTCGACCAGCGCGATGACGAACGGCACGTCGCCGTCGAACGCGCGGTTGGCCGGCCGCTGCACCACCGTGAACGAGTGGATCGCGCCGCGCTTCGGCGGACGCCAGCCAGGTCGAGGTCGCCGCCCTGGCATTCGGTGCAGTTACGGCCGCGGATAGAACTGCACGTGGCCGCACGCCCTGCAGCGCTGATACAGCAGCTCGCTCGCGGTTGCAGCCGGCCCAGTAGGCGGCCGTGTCGGTGGTCGGGATGCGGCACGGGCTTGCTCATCACTGCCTCGCGCCCAAGCACCAGCGAGCAATGCGCCGACAGGATGCCGCCGTCGCCGTGCACGAACGCGAGCTCGGCGTCGTCGATCTGGCGCGGCCCGGCCGCGCCGCGCAACTGATGCACCGCCTCGACCACGTGGAACATGCCGCCGGCGGCGCCGGAGTGTCCGTACGACAGGAGGCCGCCGTGGGTGTTGCAGGGCAGGCGGCCCTTCGGCCCAAGCTCGCCGGCGGCCGCCGCCGCGCCCGGCCTCGCCCTTGCCGAAGAAGCCCATCGATTCCAGCTCGACCGCGAGCGTGATGGTGAACGAGTTGTAGATCTCGGCGACGTCGATGTCGGACGGGCGCGACGCCGGCGCGCGCGAACGCCTGCCTGGCCGAGGCCTCGCAGCCGAAATGCAGGAGCGACGGCGCCGCCGAGATGTGCTCGTGGGTGTGGCCCTGGCCGGCGCCCAGGATGCGCGATCGCGGCCTGCCGGTCGGCGATCGGCATCGGCGGCGCTCACCACGACGGCCGCGGCGCCGTCCGAGACCAGGCAGCAGTCCAGCAGCTTGAGCGGCGCAGCGATCGGTCCGCGACTTCATCACGTCGTCGAGCGTGATCGGCTCGCGCATGTGGGCATGCGGATGCTTCGCTGCGTAGGCGCGCTGCGTCACGGCGATCGCCGCGAGCTGCTCGGCCGACGACGCCGTATTCGTGCATGTAGCGCTGCGCCACCAGCGCATAGGCGGCCGGCACGCTGATGCCGTAGGGCTGCTCGAACTCCGGCGTGGCCGACCTGCGCCAGCATGGCGACGGCGCCGCCCGGCGGCAGGCCGGTCAGGCGGTTGTCGCCGGTCACCACCAGCACGTGGCGGCAGGTGCCGGCCTCGACCAGCGCCGCCGCGATCATGATCGCGGTGCAGGCGGTCGCGCCGCCGGACTGCACCGCGGTGGTGAAGCTCGGCTTCAGCCCCATGTACTCGCAGAACACCGAGGCCAGCATCAGATGCGGCTGCGTGAACGAGAACGACGCCGAGCACGCCGTCGATGTCGCTTGGCGTCGAGGCCCGCGTCGGCGATCGCCGCGCGCGCCGCCTCGGCCTGCATGCTCATGCAGTTGTGCTGCGGGCAGCTTGCCGACCGGCGTGTCGGCCGCGCCGGTGATGATGGCCTTACGCAGCCATGAGTCCATCGTCAACCGAACGATCGCGAGATGATGTTGCGTTGGATGTCGGAGGTGCCGTCGCCGATGATGTAGACCAGCGCGTCGCGATGGAACCGGCCGACCGGATACTCGCGCATGATGCCGGCGCCGCCGAGAATGCGGATCGCGTTCTCGGTCACGCGCACCGCGGTCTCGGTCGCGATCAGCTTGACCTTGGCGGCGGTCGCGAAATCGAGCGTGTTGTTGTCGACGTGCCAGGCGCCGTACATCACCATGCAGCGCGCCGACTCGATCTCGGCCGCCATGTCGGCGAGCCGATGATTGACCGCCTGGAAGCGCAGGATCGGCTTGCCCGAGACCAGCCGCGTCTTGGCGAAGTCGAGCGCGGCCTCGAACGCGCCGCGCGCCATGCCGACCGCGTTGGCGGAGACGCCGACGCGGTTCTCGGACAGCGAATTCCAGGATGACCGGATAGGTGCCTTCGCGGCCGCCGAGCAGCGCTTCGTCGGGCACGAACGCGTCGTCGAGTGAAGATCAGCCCGGTCTCGGAGGCGCGGATGCCTTCCTTCTTGAGCTTGGAGATCGCGATGCCGGGTGCGGCAGGTCGACGATGAACAGGCTGATCGCCTCGTTGGTCAGCTCGGGGCGGGTGCGCGCCGCGACCAGCATGAAATTCGCCATCGGCGCATTGGAGATGTAGAGCTTGGCGCCGCGCAGGCGATAGCCGCCGGCGACCTTCTCGGCCTTGGTGGTCAGCTCGCGGATGTTCGAGCCGGTGTCGGGCTCGCTCAGCGCGAACGCGCCGATCTTCTCGCCGGCAAGTCCCGGCTTGAAGTAGCGCTCCTTCTGCTCCGGCGTGCCGGCCCGCCAGATCGGCCACAGCGCCAGATGCCAGTGCGCCGACCAGGCGGTCGCGAAGCTCTGCGATACCGCGCTGATCTCCTCGCGCACGATGCAGTCGGCGACCTTGTCCATCCCCGAGCCGCCGTCGGCTTCCGGATAGCGGATGCCGAACAGCCCGAGATCGCCCCACTTGCGGAAGATCTCGATCGGGAAGGTCTCGGTCTCCTCGGCCTGCTGCAACGCGCGGGGCGATCTCGGTTCGGCAGAACCGTCGAACGAGATCGCGCAGCTGCACGTGCTCGGCGACAGACTGAAATCCATTGACCCCACCCGGTGCGCTGATGGCAGCCGCTGGCCGGCAAGGGTGGCGCGCCGCCGGCCGCGGCCGTCAAGCGAGCCGGAATTATGTTCCGTACTTCGGAATATATCAATTCCATCAGGCGGAACAGCGATTTCGTGCTGCTTGACCTGCCGTTTGCACCCATGGGCACGATGCCGGCGATTGGGAGGATCACACGCATGAGAATGAAGCCGGCGATCACGCTCGACGACGCCAAGAAGCTGCTGGCCGCGGCCGAAGACGAGGCCAGGCGCAACGGCTGGGAGGTGGTGATCGCCATCCTCAACGACGGCGGGCGCATGGTCGCGCTGCACCGGATGGACGGCGCGCGGCCGGGCAACGATCAGATCGCGATCGCCAAGGCGACCACCTCGGCGATGACCTGCCGGCCGACCGTGGTGTGGGAGAAGCTGGATCGAGGGCCGGCACAAGGCCTATGCGACGTTTCCGTTCATCGCAGCGCAGGGCGGGCTGCCGATCATCATCGACGGCGACCTGATCGGCGCGATCGGCGTATCGGGCGTGAAGTCGTTCGAGGACGAGCAGATCGCGATGTGCGCGATCAAGACGGTGTTTCCGAACGCCGCGACTGCGCGCGCGGGCGAGGAGAACGACGCGCAGACGTTCTGAGCTGGGCTAGACTACAGTCGGTCGTGCGCGGCGCTTGTTGCTGCGCCCTCTCCCCTTGCGGGAGAGGGCAGCTCGAGGCCGACGCCAAGGCATGAACTGGGTGAGGGGTGAGGGACTGTTGTGATACACAACCCCTCACCCAGCTTGATCGTGTGGCCGACGCACGTTGGCCCTCTCCCGGCAAAAGGGCGTTTACGCCCGTCTTCGACGGGCTATGGGGAGAGGGCACATCAAGCAGCGCATCACACGGCGACTGTCATCGCCGGGCTTGACCCGGCGATCCATCATCTTTGCGAAAAAGGATGGACCCGCGGGTCAAGCCCGCGGGTGACGCTCTTCAGTCCGAGCCGATGGCGTCGGTAACCTTGGCCCACTTGGCGACCTCGGCCGCGTAGAACTTGTCGAACTCGGCCGGGCCCAGGAACTTCGCCGTATAGCCCTGCGCGGCGAGCGCCTTCTGCGCCTCCGGATCGTCGAGCGACTTGCGCGCCGCGTCGGCGAGCTTGTCGATCACCGGCTTCGGCGTGTTCTTGGGCGCGGACAGTCCGGACCACAGCAGCACCTCGTAGCCGGGAATGCCCGATTCCGCGATGGTCGGCAGCTCGGGCAGCACCTTGTCACGCTGCAGGCCGGTGGTGGCGAGCCCGCGCAGCTTGCCTTCCTTGACGAAGGCCAGCACCGGCGGGATCGTCGAGAACATCACTTTGACCTGGCCGGACAGCAGGTCCTTGATGGTGTCGCCGCCGCCGCGATAGTGCACCGGCGTCATCTTGGTGCCGGCGGCCGAGTTGAACAGCTCGGCCGCGAGATGCGTCGCGGTGCCCTTGCCGGCGGTCGCGTAGAGGACATCGCCCGGCTTCGCCTTCGCCATCGCGACGAGGTCCTGCACGCTCTTCACATCGAGCGAGGGGTGTACGAGCAGCACGAGGCCGGTCTCCACCATCGACGCGATCAGCGCGAAATTGTCGGCCGCCTTGTACTTGAAGTTCCTGAACAGCGTCTCGTTGACCGGCTGGCTCAGGGTGGCGAGCAGCAGGGTGTAGCCGTCGGGCTCGGCACGGGCGACCGACTCGGTTGCGAGGTTGCCGGAGGCCCCGGTGCGGTTCTCGACGTAGATCTGCTCGCCGAGCGACTTACTCATGGCGGCGCCCGCGACGCGCGCGAGAATGTCGCTCGGGCCGCCGGCGGCAAAGCCCACCACCAGCTTGATCGGCTTGCTCGGATAGGCGGATTGCGCAACCGCGATGCCGGCCGAAGCAACTGCGGCGGCGAGCGCAACCGCAATGCCGAGGCGCGTCGAACGGCCGCGCAGCGAATGCAAGTTCATGTCAATCTCCTCCCGAGTTCGTTTAAGCGTCGCCCAGGGATGTCGCGCCGCATCGACATGCGCGTCGATGCTTGCAGACGGATGCGGCTGGATTATCAGCGCCATGCAGGACTGTCGAGGGTTGGCGCCGCTGCGGCAATCTCAGCCGGTGGAACGGCGAGCGGGCGCTGCGAAATCGCGCATTGAATTTCACGGCTGCGTTATGTTGCCTCGCGCGACCCGCAAGGACGAGAGAGCGAAGAAGCAGCCCATGACCGACATTCAGGATGGCATGACGATCGACTGGGATGTCCCGATCCCGATGGAGGACGGGACCGTGCTGCGCGCCGACCTGTTCCGGCCCTGTGACGAAAAGCAGCACCCGGTCATCCTGTCGTACGGCGCATTCGGCAAAGGCCTCGCCTTCCAGGATGGCAACGCCAGCGCCTGGGGACGCATGATTAAGGCGTTCCCCGAGGTCGCGCGCGGATCGACCTGCAAATATCAGGTGTGGGAGCTGGTCGATCCGGAGAAATGGGTGCTGGACGGCTACGCCTGCCTGCGCATCGACGCGCGCGGCGCCGGCCGCTCGGCGGGCTTTCTCGATCCGTGGTCGCCGCGCGAAACGCAGGACATTTACCAGTGCATCGAATGGGCTGCCGCCCAGCCGTGGTGCACCGGCAAGGTCGGCATGAACGGCATTTCCTACTTTGCCTCGAACCAGTGGTTCGTCGCCCAGCACAAGCCGCCGCATCTCGCAGCGATCTGCGTCTGGGAAGGCGCCGCCGACTGGTACCGCGAGTTCGCGCGCCATGGCGGCATCTATTGCGGCTTCCTCGACAACCTCTACCCGCGTGCGTTCCACCGCGTGCAGCACGGGCTTGGCGAGCGCGGCCTGCGAAGCCGCGTCACCGGCGAATGGGTGTCTGGGCCGGAGACGTTGAGCGACGAGCAGCTTAAGAAGAACCGCATCGACATCGAGCAGTTCGTGCTCGACCATCCGTTCGACGACGAAGCCTGTCGCGCGCGCACGCCCGATTTCAGCAAGATCGATCTGCCGGTGCTGAGCGCGGCGAACTGGGGCGGGCAGGGCCTGCATCCCCGCGGCAATTTCGAGGGTTATGTCGCAGCAGCCTCGAAGCAGAAGTGGCTCGAAGTGCACGGCGACGCGCACTGGTCGCACTTCTATACCGATTACGGACTGCGCCTGCAGAAGCGGTTTTTCGGGCGCTTCCTCAAGGGCGAGGACACCGGCTGGGACAGGCAGCCGCCGGTGCAGCTGCAAGTGCGGCACCCGGGCGAAAAATTCGTCGAGCGCCACGGGAATGAGTGGCCGCTCGCCCGCACCCAATGGACCAGGTTCTATCTCGATCCGGAGAGCATGCGTCTGCGGACTGACGAGCCGCGTTGCGAGACGACGCTGAGTTACGAAGCGCTCGGCGATGGCAAGGACTTTGTCCTACCCGCACAGAAGGAGCCGATGGAGATCACCGGCCCGATGATGGCGCACCTCGTGCTGTCGTCGTCGACCACCGACGCCGATGTGTTTCTGGTGCTGCGCCTGTTCGATCCGGCGGGCGAAGAGGTCACCTTCATCGGCTCGAACGATCCGCGCACGCCGATCGCGAACGGTTGGTTGCGCGCCTCGCATCGCAAGCTCGATCCGGCGCGCAGTCTGCCGTACCGCCCCTATCACAGCCACACCGAAGCGATGCCGCTGCGGCCCGGCGAGCCGGTGGAGCTCGCGGTCGAGATCTGGCCGAGCTGCATCGTCGTGCCGCCGGGCTACCGGCTCTGTCTCTCGGTGCGCGGCAAGGACTACGAGCATGGCGGCCCGCCGCTCATGCTGGACGGCGTGAAGTATTCGCTGACCGGCGTCGGGCCGTTCCTGCACGTGCATCCCAAGGATCGCCCAAGCGCGGTGTTCGGCGGCACCAACACGCTGCACTTCGCGCCTGGCCGTCAGCCGTATCTCCTGTTGCCGGTCATTCCGCCGCACTGAAGCGGGATCGCCGTAGGCGCCTGTGATTGTGTGCGTCGCGCTCCTGCGCGTTCCGCCCTCTGGAATTGCTCGTCTATTTTCGCGCGCGCCGAGCCCATGTATGCTCGACTCCAGTCGAGACGCGCGCGGCCGACGAAGCCGCGGCGCAGGGAGGATCAAGAACATGATTGCGAGGCTCGTGTCCGCTATCGCGGCGATCGCCGCTTTCGCTTTTGCCGGCGCCGTGCAGGCGCAGGTCATCAACTGGCAGGATCACAAGATCAACCCGGCGGGCTTCTGGCTCACCGCCAACGAGGTCGCGTTCGTTAAGAAGGTCGAGGACGCGACCGGCGGCAAGCTCAAGATCAACGTGTTCCCGGCCGGCGCTTCCGGCTTCAAGGACAAGGAGGTGCTCGACGCCGTGTCCGAGAATCTCCTGCAGATGGCCGAGGTCTGGGGCGGTCACGTCGCGGGCCAGGAGCAGATCATGGAGTTGATGGATCTGCCGCTGTTCGTGCCGGGCGACACCGCGTTCCGCTTCAAGCTCTGGGACACGCTGCGGCCGCTCTATGCCGATCTGCTCAAGCGCAAGTACAAGGTCTATCTCTACGACGTGGGACAGCTCAATCCGCGCCGGCTCTACACCAAGTCGCCGGTGGTTACGCTTGCGGACATCAAGGGGCTGAAGATCCGCGCGATCGGTCCGGCCGACGCCGGTTGGGTGCGCTCGCTCGGCGCCGAGGCCACGACCACCAACTGGGGCGAGCTCTACACCGCGCTCCAGCAGAAGGTCGTCGACGGCCACATGGCGGCTTACGGCGCTCACCTCGCCATGAAGTTCGACGAGGTTACCCAGTACATCTACGAGACTGCGAACGCCGGGCCGACTTTCTTCATCCTGGTCAACGAGGATGCGCTCGGCAAACTGCCGGCCGACGTCCGCGAGAAGTTCCTCGGCATGCGCCAGCAGCTGACCGACGCCAACCGCGATAGCTATACGACGCTCGACCCGAAGGCGCGTGAAACATTGGTCCAGAAAGGCATGAAGCCGAATCCGGTCGCGGCCGCCGACGAGGCCAAGATGCGCGACGCCGCAAAGCCGATCGTGCAGCAGTGGGCCGCGAAGCTGCGGCCCGATGCCCGCACGATCTACGACACCGCCCAGTCCATGATCGACGCCCATCTCGCCCAGGCGAAGTGAACTGCAGCGACGCTGAACTGACGGCGGAACGCGGCAATGAAGGCCTTTATCGGCGGCATCGAGCGCGTCACCGAAAAGGTGTCGACGTGGCTCGCTGAGCTTGCCGCGGTGAGCACGCTCCTGCTCACGGCGGTCGTGACCTACAGCGTCATCATGCGCTTCGTGTTCAACTCGTCGCTCGCCTGGACCGACGAGCTTGCGACCTATTGCCTGCTGTGGATGGTGTTCTTCGGGCTGACCTACACGCTCTACGTCGGCGCCCACATCCGCATCGACTTCTTTACAGTCATGCTGCCGAAGCGCGGCCAGGAGATCGCCGAGATCGTGATCTGGGCGTTCGGCACCGTGTTCGCCGTCCTTCTCCTGCTCGGCTGCCTGCACGCGGTGAACAATTTCATCGTGCGCGACACCTACAGCACCGACGGAATGGACATTCCGCTCTACCTGCCGGCGCTGCCGATGCTGATCGGTTCGATCCTGTTCACCATCGCCATGGCCGGGCGGCTGCTGCGGCTGATCTTCATCGGCCCGGTCGAGCCGCCGCCGCCCGATCTCAGCGTGCACTGATGATCCACCTGTCAATCGCGACCGTCGTGATGTTCGTGCTGATGCTCGGCGGCGTCTGGGTCGCGGCCGCGCTCGGTCTTGCCGGCGCCTGGGGCCTCACGGGGCTGCTGAGCTTCGACCGCATGATCAGCATCCTCGGCAAGATGGTCTGGCAGCAGAGCACGAGCTTTATTCTCGTGGCGCTGCCGCTGTTCATCCTGATGGGCGAGATCATGCTGCAGGCCGGCATCATGCAGCGGGTCTACAACGCGGCGTCCAAGCTGGTCGCGGCGCTGCCGGGCGGCCTGCTGCAGACCAACATCGCGGCCAGCATGATCTTTGCGGCCTGCACCGGCTCGAGCCTCGCCTCGGCTGCGACCATCGGCTCGGTCGGCTATCCGACCATCGCCGCGCGCGGCTACGACAAGAAGCTCGCGCTCGGCTCGATCGCGGCGGGCGGCACGCTCGGCATCCTCATCCCGCCGAGCATCATCTTCATCGTTTACGGCACGCTTGCCGAAGTCTCGATCGGCAAGCTGTTCCTCGCCGGCGTCCTGCCGGGAATTTTTCTTGGCGCGGTCTATTCCGGCTATATCGCGATTCGGCGCCTGCACGATCCGAGTCTGGCGCCGCGCGAGCCGCGGTCGAGTTGGGCGGAGATTTTCGGCGCGCTCTACAGCCTGTGGCCGATCATCGCCATCGTCGTCGTGGTGCTCGGCGGCATCTATGGTGGCGTTGCGAGCCCGACCGAGATCGCGGCGCTCGCCGCTGCGCTCACGTTCATCTTCGCGGCCTTCGACCGCAAGCTTACGTTTGCGAACGTCCGCCTCGCGTGCCTCAACACCGTCAAGCAGACCAGCATGATCCTGCTGGTCATCATCATGGCGAAGGTGCTGTCGCTGACGCTGATCTACGCGCAGGTGCCCAATCTGGTGGCGGGCTGGGTCCAGGGCCTCGGCGCCACCCCGACGCAGATCATCCTCGCGGTGCTGGCGCTCTACCTGTTCATGGGCATGTTCTTCGACGGCGTGTCGATGATGGTGATCACCATTCCGTTCATCATTCCGCTGATGAACGCAGCCAACGTCGATCTCGTCTGGCTCGGCGTGCTGATCTGCATCAACATCGAGGTCGGATTGCTGACGCCGCCCGTCGGCCTCAACCTCTATGTCATGCAAGGCTCGACCGGCGAGCCGTTCCGCACCATCGTCGCAGGCTCGCTGCCGTTTGCGGTCTTGCAGGTGCTGGTGATGTTCACGATCTTCCTGTTCCCGAGCATCGCCACGGTGATCCCGGACAGGTTGTTTTAGGGCGGCTCTCTGTTCGCTTCGCCATCCATCTTGCGTCATGCCCGGCACAAGCCCGGCCATGACGACCTTGGGAGGACTGGAGCGTAGCTACCCCTGCGCGGTCGCCGAGGGTCGGCCATAGAGCCCGGCCTGTTCGGCCCGCTCCTGCACGAGGCCAAGCACAAGGTCGATGGTCGGCGTCGCGACGCCGGCCATCTGGCCAAGCTCTGCTACCGCCAGGACCAGCGCATCGATCTCGAGCGAACGCCCGCGCTCGAAATCCTGCAGCATCGAGGGCTTGTGGCCCGTGACCTTGGCGGCGTTGTCGAGGCGGCGGTCGATCAGGCCTTCGTCGATGCGGATGCCGAGCGCATCGCTGATCGCCTTCGCCTCCAGCATCATGCGCCGGCACAGCGCGCGCAGCGCAGGCTCGCTCCCGATCCGGCCGACGGTCGCGCCGGTCAGCACGCTGATCGGATTGAAGCAGACATTGCCCCAAAGCTTGAGCCAGACATTCCAGCGGATCTCGTCGCGGATCGGAACATCGAAGCCTGCCGCTGTCAGCACCGCACCGAGCGCCTTGACCCGCTCCGAAATCGACCGGTCCGGCTCGCCGATCGTGATCCGGTTGTATTCGCGATGCTCGATCACGCCAGGGGCGACCAACTCGCAGGCGCTGTCGACCACGCAGCCGATCGCCCGTTCCGGCCCGATCATGTCCCACTGCCGCCCGCCGGGATCGACCGCTTCGACCCTGCGGCCATCGAAGGCGCCGCCGCACTTGTAGAAGTACCACCACGGGATGCCGTTCATCGCCGTCACGACCGTCGTGCCCGGTCCGAGCAGCGGGGCGAACGACGCAGCGGACTGGTGGGCCTGGTGGGCCTTGAGCGAACAGATGACCACGTCCTGCGGCCCGAAGTCCGCGGCGTCGTCGCTTGCCGCGACCGCGGCGCGCCGTTCCTCGCCGCCGATGTGCAGCGTCAGGCCCCGGCTCTTGATCGCTTCGAGGTTGGCGCCGCGCGCGATCACGCGCACGTCGTTGCCGGCGAGCGCCAGTTGCACGGCCATGTAGCCGCCGATCGCGCCGGCGCCGAATACACAAATCTTCACGGTCATGTCCGTTTGCCGATGGGCCGTCATGGTAAGCCACGGCTGCGGGCGTTCCGCAACCGGGCCGGCGCACCGAAGGGCTCAAGCGCCTTGCGCTTTTGGGCGGCGACAGGATTCCGCAAGGTGCTACAGTCGGCGCCCGAAAATCCCTCCGGACTTGCGTCGCATGAAAATCGTCATTCCCAACGACTACCAGGACATGGTGGGCCAGCTCGCCTGCTTCGAACTGATCCGCCACCACGAGGTCACGCGCTACCGCGAGCCGGCGCGCGATCTCAACGAACTGGTCGCGCGGCTCGCCGACGCCGATATCGTGGTCGCGATCCGCGAGCGGGTGGAGTTCTCGCGTGCGCTGCTGGAACGTCTGCCGAAGCTCAAGCTGATCGCGTTGATCGGGCGCGGCTCGCAGGTGCTCGACCTCGCCGCCTGCACCGAGCTCGGCATTCCGGTCGCGACCGGGGCGAGCAACTCGCCAGTGGCGCCTGCCGAGCTCACGCTCGCGCTGGTGCTCGCAGCGCGGCGCAACATAGCGATTGAGGCCGAGCGCATGAGGCGCGGCGACTGGCCGTGCACGCTGTCGCACCGTCTGCGCGACTCAACGCTCGGCATCTTCGGCCTCGGCCATATCGGAGCGCTGGTCGCGGAGGGCGGGCGCGGCCTCGGCATGAACGTGCTGGTCTATGGGCAGAAGGCGTCGCTGGAGAAGGCTGCGGCCGCGGGCTATCGCGCAGCCGCCAGCAAGGCCGAGCTGTTCGAGCAGTCCGACGTGCTGTCGCTCAGCGTGCGGCTGCGCCCGGAGACGACGGGTATCGTCGGGCCGGACGATCTCGCGCGCATGAAGCCGACCGCGCTGCTGATCAACGTGGCGCGCGCCGAGCTGATCAAGCCTGGCGCGCTGCTCGCGGCGCTCCGCAACGGCCGGCCGGGCTATGCTGCGGTCGATGTCTACGAGCAGGAGCCGGTCGTGAACGGCGATCATCCGTTCCTGAAAATGCCGAACGTGCTGTGCACGCCGCATCTCGGCTGGGCCGAGTGGGACAACTTCGAACTCTATTTCCGCGAGACGTTCGAGCAGATCGTCAAGTTCGAGAACGGCGAGCCGCTGCGGCTCGCCAATCCCACGGTCAAGCCGCGGCGTTGATACCCGCCGCCAACGGCCGCTTGGTGCAAGTTACGGGTGCGCGGTACGCCATCGCACGAAGGTCGTCGCGTCATGGAATGGCTGAACACCATCCTGCAAGGTGTCCTGCTCGGCGGGCTCTATGCCATGTTCGCGGCGGGGCTCGCGCTGATCTTCGGTGTGATGCGGCTCGTCAACATCGCGCACGGCGATCTGATCGTTCTTGCAGCCTACGTCGCGCTCGTCACCACCGAGGCGCTCGGCATCGGGCCGCTCGCATCGCTGGTGTTCGTCGTGCCGATCATGGCGGCGATCGGCTACGCACTGCAGCGCGCGCTGCTTAACCGCACGCTCGGCGACGACCTGCTGCCGCCGCTGCTCGTCACCTTCGGGCTTTCGGTCATCATCCAGAACGGGCTGTTGGAGCTGTTCACCGCCGACAGCCGCAAGCTCAGCGCGGGGGCGGTCGAGATCGCCTCGATCCAGCTTGGCGGCGGGCTTGCGGTCGGCGTGCTGCCGCTGATCCAGTTCGCGCTCGCGGTTGCGGTGATCGCGGGCTTGCAATGGCTGTTCTACCGTACCGCGTTCGGCCGCGCCTTCCGCGCCACCTCGGATGACCAGTCGGTCGCGCAGCTCATGGGGCTCAACAATGCCCATGTGTTCGGGCTTGCCATGGCGCTGTCGCTCTCGATCGTTGCGGTCGCAGGCGTGCTGCTCGCGGTGCGCGCCAATTTCGATCCGGCGATCGGCCCGGCCCGCCTGATCTTCGGCTTCGAGGCCGTGATCATGGGCGGGCTCGGCAGCATGTGGGGCACGCTCGCCGGCGGCATCATCCTCGGTGTCGCGCAGACCATCGGCGCCAAGCTCGATCCGGGCTGGAATCTCCTGGCCGGCCACATCGCCTTCCTGGTCGTGCTGGCGCTGCGGCCGGAGGGGCTGTTCCCCAAGGTGCAGGGATGAGCTTCCGATGAGCGAAGCCCGTGTCGAGCACGCCACCCCCTCAAGCCGGATCGGCGTTGCGATCGTGGCGACCGCGTTTGTTGCGCTCAGCGCTGCGCCCTGGTGGGCCGATCGCGCCGACCTGCGGCTGCTGTCGGAAATCTACGCCTATGTCGCGCTGGCGAGCCTCTGGAATTTGCTCGCGGGCTATGCCGGACTCGTGTCGGTCGGCCAGCAGGCCTATGTCGGGCTCGGCGCCTATGTGCTGTTTGCGCTCGCCATGCTCGCGGGCGTGCATCCGGTTGTCGCCATCCCGCTCGCGGGACTTGCCGCCGCCGTCGTCGCCGTGCCGGTTGCGGGGCTGATCTTCCGGCTGCGCGGGCACTATTTCGCCATCGGCACCTGGGTCGTCGCGGAGGTGTTTCGCCTGCTCGCTTCGCAGGTCACGGCGCTCGACGGCGGCTCGGGCACAAGCCTGCCTGCGGCGATCGTGCTGTCGATCGCGCCGACCCGGCAACTCCGCGAGTTCGTGACCTACTGGATCGCGCTCGGCCTGGTGGTCGCGGTGCTGGGCTCGATCGTGCTGCTGCTGCGCTCCCGCTATGGGCTGGCGCTGACCGCGATCCGCGACAGCGAGCTCGGCGCGCGCTCCAACGGCATCGATGTCGCGCGCATCAAATACGCGGTCTATGTGGCGACGGCGTTCGGCACCGCCATGGTCGGGGCGTTGATCTTCCTGCAGAAAATCCGCATTTCGCCGGATACCGCCTTCTCGGTCAACGACTGGACCGCCTTCGTCATCTTCATCACCGTGATCGGCGGCATCGGCCGCATCGAGGGGCCGATCATCGGAACGGTGGTGTTCTTCCTGTTGCGCCAGACGCTGGCCGATCTCGGCGCGATCTACCTGCTGATCCTGGGCGCGGTCGCCATTGTCGTCATGCTGAAGGCGCCGAAGGGCATCTGGGGCCTCGTTGCGGACCGCTTCGGCTGGCAGGTGTTTCCGCTGGAGCGGCGGCTCATTCTGGACAAGCCCGCTGGCCCGGCGCCCGCCGTGCGATGATGCAAAGTCCTGGTCGGCATCGCCCCTTAAGGGTTTGACCGGGGTTTGCGCTTGGGCCCGGTTGATAATACGTTCTGGGCAAAGCCCGCGCCCTGCGGCGCGCACCCTGAAAGATCATCGAAGGAGCCCGCGATGACCCAGATTCGCTCCATGGCCCAGCCGGTGCAGAAGCGTCCCGGCGAGGTCGGCGTCCACTCGCTCGACGCGTTCAATTTCATGGTCCCCGACCTCGCCCAGGCCGAGAAGTTCTACAGCGACTTCGGCCTGGAGCTGAAAGAGGAGAACGGCGCGCTGGCGCTCTACACCCACGGTCACCCGCACAAGTGGGGCAGCGTGTCGGAGGGCCCGCGCAAGAAAATGCAGTTCGTGTCGTTCGGCGTCTACGAAGAGGACATGCCGAAGTTCCAGGCGCGCATCGAGCAGATGCGGCTTGAGCGGCTCGACCCGCCCAAGGGCTTCGAGTCGAACGGCATCTGGCTGCGCGATCCGTCCGGGATGTTGATCAAAATCCGCGTCGCCGAGAAAAGCTCGCCGAACGAGAAGTCGCCGGTCGAGCCGTTCGGCGGCAAGCCGCGCCAGCAGAACGCGCCGAACCGCAGCAAAGCGCCGCGCGTGCATCCGCGGCGGCTCGCCCACGTCCTGGTGTTCACCACCGACATTCCGAAGACCATCGCCTGGTATCGCGACGTGCTCGGCATGCGGCTGTCGGACCGCTCCGGCGATATGATCGCCTTCATGCACGGCATCCACGGCAGCGATCACCACATGATCGCGTTCGTGAAGTCCGACGGTCCCGGGCTGCATCATCTCAGTTGGGACGTGCCCTCGATCAACGACATCGGGCTCGGCGCGACCCACATGGCCGACAAGGGCTTCAGCAAAGGCTGGGGGCTCGGCCGCCACGTGCTCGGCTCGAACTACTTCCACTATGTGCGCGATCCGTGGGGCTCGTACTCGGAGTATTCCTCCGACATCGACTACGTGCCGGTCGATTTCGACTGGCAGGCGCAGGACCATCCGGGAGAGGATTCGTTCTACGTCTGGGGTCCGAACCCGCCCGAGGACTTCGCCTTCAACCACGAAGCGACGAAGTAGCGCCCTATCCGCAGTCGCGTCAGCATTATTGCGGCGTGACGCCGGCCTGCTGGATCACGTTGCTCCACAATGCGGTTTCTTCGCTGAAGAACGCAGCCGTATCCGCACGGCTCGTCGCACCGACTTCGAGCGAGAGCCCGTCGAGCCGCTCGCCGACCTCCCGGCTGCGCAGGATTTCGACGGTGTCGCGGTTGAGCCGTTCGGCGAGCGATACCGGCGTCCCCGGCGGGGCCGCGAGCGCAAACCACGTGATCGAGCGGAAGCCCGGCACGCCGGCCTCCGGGAAGGTCGGCAGCTCCGGTACCGCCTTGGCGCGCTCCAGGCCCGCGACCGCAAGGAGCCGGACCTTGTCGCCGCGGTAGAGCGGCACCGAGGTCGCAAGCGTGTCGAAGAACATGTCGACGTTGCCCGACAGGATGTCGTTCAGCGCGAGCTGGGCGCCGCGATAGGGCACCGCCACCATCTTGATGCCGGTGAGCACTTCGAGCTGCGCCGCCGACAGGTGGGAGGTCGAGCCCGGCCCCTGCGTCGCATAGGTGAGCCTGCCCGGATTGGCCTTGCCGTAGGCGATCAGCTCGGCGAGCGAGTTCGCAGGCAGCGACTTGCGAACCACCAGCACGTTGGAAATCTTCGCCAGCATGGTGATCGGCACGAACTGCGACGGCGTGTAGGTCAGGTCTTTGCTCAGCAGGTGGCTGATGGTGAACGGCGCGGGCGGCGAGACCAGGAGCGTGTGGCCGTCGGGCACCGCACGTGCGACCGTGCCGGCGCCGATGTTCATGCCACCGCCGGCAACGTTCTCCACCACAGTCGGTTTGCCCCATTTGCGCGCGAGCTGGTCGGCGACGAGGCGGGCCAGCGTGTCGGTGGTCGAGCCGGCGGCAGCCGGCACCACGAGCTTCACGGTCTGCGTCGGATAGTCCTGCGCCGCTACCGGGGCGCCGTTAGCGATCAGCGCCGTGAGTGCGAGGATGCCGGCAATCCGCATGGTGTCTCCTTAAGGGCTTTCGAAAGCCATCCTATCGTCGCGTGCCGGGCGCCGGCAGACGGCCGAAAGTCGCGGCCGTTGCTTGGCGCATAGCGCTTGCGGAGGCCGTTTCCACTGGTCGGTCGATGCTCTAGAGTCGCTCCGGACTCAGCCCGATGCGCTCATGAGGGAGCCAGCTATGCCTTACACGCTCGTGGAATTCTGTGCTGACCATCACAAAATCCTCACGTCAGGGCAGCCGCTGGCGCAGGCGCTGCCGCAGGTCGCCGATAAGCTCGCCGTGCTGCTGCGCAACCCGCAGTTTGTGACCGAGACCTTCAGCGACGACACGCCGATCGGGCGCCGCACGCTGCACCACGATCCGGCGACCGACGTCTATGTACTCGCGCACGTCTACGAGGGGCCGAAGAAGGGCACGCCGCACAGCCACGGCGCATCGTGGGCGGTCTACGGCACGGCGCGGGCGGTCACCGAGATGACCGAATGGCGGCGCGTCAATCCGGAGAGCGAGGCCGCGGCCGTGCTCGAGCCTGCGGCAAGCTACGCGCTGCGCGCGGGCGAAACCCGCGCCTACGGCCCGGGCGTGATCCACTCGACCGAGCATCCGCAGAAGGCCTGGGTGATTCGCGTCACCGGCACCGACCTCGACGCCATCCCGCGTTATCGCTTCCGCGCCAAGACCGACCGCATCGTCGAGAAGGTGTGAGCGGGGCTGCGAGGCTACTTCTGCTCGATCTCGTTGAAGCGGCCGATCACGTCCTTCGGCGTCGCGGCGGCGCGAGCCAGCAGCGCAACGATGGCGTCGGCGCCGATCGGACTGATGTCGAGGCCGAGCCTGGCGGCGTCCTCCAGGAACGCCGGGTCGCGGCACATCGCGAGGAACGCCTGCTGCAACGCCTCGGCGCGGTCGGCGGGCACGCCGGGCGGCGCGACGAACGGCAGCGCCATGAAGAACGGCAACTCGGCGAACTCCAGCAGCGCGAGCGCCTGCGCGTCCTTCGCGAGCTCGCGGCCGGTCGGCACGTCGGGCAATTCGGACAGGCGGGTGCGCCGGCCAAACTGCAAGATCGCCCGCAATTCATTGCCGTCCCAAAGCGCGCGCTGGCCGGCCTTGATCGAGGACAAACCGATCACCTGGCCGTCGACCTCGCCGCGCTGCATGGCAAGGAAAATTGGCGCCGCGCCCTGATAGCCGCGCACCAGATTGACCTGCAGCCCGAGCACCTCCTTGGCGATCAGCGAGAACACCACGTTGGTCGCGCCGGCGCGGTCGGTGCCGAGGTTGACGCCCATGCCCGGCTTGTTGACGTCGGCAATGGTCCGCGCCGGATGGCGTGCGATCAGCGTCATGAGGTAGGCGTCGTTGGCGTAGGACGAGAGGCTGCCGAGCCAGGTGAACTTGTGCGGATCGAAGCTCGACGTTCGGTGCGCCCTGGATCGCAAGCTGCGGCGCCGAGCGGCCGAGGCCCGCGATCACCGAGCCGTCCTTCTCCGCCACGTGTACATGCGGTTGGCGGCGCCAAGCCCGCCGGCGCCGGGCATGTTCTGCACCACGATCGCGGGATCGCCGGGAATGAAGCGGCCGAGATGGCGTCCGACGATGCGGCCGGCGATGTCGTTGATGCCGCCCGGTGCAAAGCCCACGATCAGCGTGACGGTTGCGGCCCTTGTAGAACTGCTCGACCGATTGCGCCAAGGCGGGCTGCGACCACAGCGCTGCGAGGATGATCGCGCCCGCGATCCGGCCGCCCATCGTCGCCATCGACATCTCCCTTACGGCAGGGTTGCGAGCAGCCGCCCGTAACCCCGGACCGGCTTGCGGATGTGCAGCCGCTTCTGGATTTCCCAGGCGCGCGCGGTGACCGGGTGCACCACCGGCACGCCGAGTTCGTCCTCCAGTCTCTCAATGATGTCGAGGGTGCGCCAGCCCGAGCCGAGCATGTAGACGGCATCCGCGCCGCCGCTTGCCTTGAAGCTCCGCCGGATGTGGGCGGCAATCCGCCGGCTCGGCAGCTCCTGGACCTTGTCGAACGGCACGTCGACGCCGTCCATGGCGCGCACCTCGATGCCGGCGTCCTGCAAGTAGCGAGCGAAGATATTGTTCAGCCGCGCCGGGAAGTAGGTCGCGCCGACGATGCTTTCGCGCCTTCAGCGCCGACAGCGCTGCGACGTGGTTCTGCGGCACGGTGAAGATCGGCGTGCGGTATTTCTTCTGCCAGCGCGCGATCAGCGCGGTCTCGGCTTTGCGTCCCAGCACCATGAAGGGCGGCGCGCCGATGAGGTGGATGAGGTCGCATTGCTCGCGGGCCAGCAGCTTGACCTGCGGCTCGTAGCGCGCGACCACGCGCTTGAACTCGGCGGTCGTGCCCTCGTGGATGTCGAGGAACAGCGGGATCACGCCGATGCCCTCCGGCAGCAGCCGGATCAACTCCTCGGTCGGACCCGGCCGCATCGTCGGATTGACGAGGCCGACCACGCCATGTCGGCTGGTGAACGCCATGCCGTCACTCGTTCGCGCCGTAGTCCCGCACCGCGGCGTCCTTCGAAAGGTAGCCCTCGGCGATGTCGCGCGCGAGCGCCGTGCGGTCACGCTCGCGCGGATCGCCGTAGCCGCCGCCGCCCGCGCTCTGCAGCAGGAAGCGCTCGCCCGCCTGCATCTCGACGCGCGCCGAGGCCTTGGTCTCGTATTCCTTGTCGGTGCCGACGCGGACCACGAAGCGCGCCCGCGTGCCGTCGCGGCCGCCGGCCACGCCCTTCGGCGGGAACCGCGTCTTGTTGAAGCGGCGGATGACGGTCGCGTTCTCCAGAAGCTCGTATTCGCGCTGCATCGCGAGCCCGCCGCGCCAGCGGCCGGGCCCGCCGGAATCCGGCACGAGGTCGAAGCGCACGATGCGGCAGGGGAACTCCGATTCCAGCACCTCGATCGGCGTGGTGTGCAGGTTGCTGAGATGAGTCGCGACGGCGGTCGCGCCGTCGTGGCCCATGCCGCCGCCGTAGGCCGAGCCTGCGATCTCGTACTGCTGCGTGGTCTGGCCGGGCCGGCCCTTGCTCCAGGCGATGCTGAGCGCGCTCGACGCGCCGGAATGCGCCATCGCGCGGCGCGGATTGAACTGCGCGAGTGCGTCGAGGATCACGTCGGTCAGCAGCAGGTTGACCATCTGGTAGCTCGAGACCGGACCGGGCGGTTCGGCGTTGACGATGGTGCGTGGCGCGTAGGCGAAGCGCACCGCGTCGCGCATGCCGTCGTTGAACGCAAGCTCGGGCCCGAGGCTGCCGATCAGGCGAGTAGAACACGCAGGCCTCGACCATGGAGGGGCGCAGGTTGACCGGGCCCTTGGCCTGCGGATCGCAGCCGGTGAAATCGAAATGGGCGAGGCCGTTCTTGACGGTGACCGCCACCAGCGAGCCGGATCGGCTTGTCCACGTCGATGCCGTCGCTGTCGAGATAGCCCTCGGCCGACGATGTGCCCTCGGGCAGCCTGGCGATGGCCGCGCGCAATTCGTCGGCCGCGCCCTTCAGGATCGCGGCAAACGCGCCGGTCAGCGCGTCGGCGCCGAAGCGCGCGCACAGCTCCTTGACGCGCTCCACGCCCATCCGGGTCGCTGCGATCTGGGCGTGGATGTCGCCGCGCATCAGCACCGGCTGCCGGCTGTTGGTGAGGATGATGCGCTCGACGTCCGGCAGCGGCTGGCCCTGTGCCCAGATCCGGATCGGCGGCAGCAGCAGGCCCTCGTGGAACATCTCGGTCGCGGTCGCCGAGGTCGAGCCCGGCACCGCGCCGCCGACGTCGGCCTTGTGCGCGATCGAGCCGGCGAACGCCACGATCCGACCGCCGGCAAACACCGGCGCGAGGAATGCCATGTCGGAGACATGCGGCATGCCGGCTTCGTACGGATGGTTCGACACGAACACGTCGCCGTCGCGGATGCCGTCGTCGCCGTAGAGCGCGAGCATGCGTCCGATGAAGTGGCGATACACCGGGGCGTGGAAGAACATCGGCGGCGCTACGATCAGCCGGCCGTCGCGATCGAGGATCACGCATGAGAAGTCGCGCGACTCGCGGATGATGGTCGAATAGCCGGAGCGATAGAAATGATAGTGCATTTCCTCGACCAGGCTCGCGATCTTGTTGCGCAGAATCTGGATCAGGATCGGGTCCATGCGGCTATTGCTCCGGATTCAGCGCCGTCATTCGGGGGCGCGGGCGAAGCCCGCGAACCCGGAATCCAGCGCCAAGCGACGAGAGTTGTTGTGGGCGTCTGGATTCCGGGTTCGCGCTGCGCGCGCCCCGGAATGACGGCGGAGGGGATTTAGCCACCGGCTTTCTCCAAGATCAGATTCCTCAGCCCGTCGACCCGCGCGGTCCAGCCAGCCGGGATGACGGTGGTGGCGTCGAACTGCTCGACGATGGCCGGACCCGAGATCGCTACACGCCGACATCGAGCCTGTCACGCTCATAGAGCGTGGCCTCGACTGACGTGCTGCCATCGAGATGGATGGTGCGGCGATCCTTGATCGCGGCCGAGACCGGACGCGGCGTCACAGGCGGCGCTTCTTCGCGTGCCTCGTATTTCGGCACCGGCACCCGGACGCGCACGCGATAGCTCACCAGTTCGACGGGCCGCTCGCGCGCGGCGTGGCCGTGAATTTGAGCATGCCGCTCGTCGAAGCGCTCGCGCGCGGCCGTGAGCGATGCGGCGTCGAGATGACCGGTGAACAGGCCGTCGAGCGGCGTGCGCAGCTCGTAGCCCTGGCCGGTGTAGCGCAGGTCAAGCTCGCGCGAGAAGCGCGCTTCGGCCGCGTCCATGCCTTCGGCGGCAAGCTCGTCGCGCGCTTTGGCTTTCGAGCTCCGAGAACGCGTCGCTCGGCGTGTTCGGCGGACACGTCGGCGAGCGGCTGCAGGCCGGAGCGGATGTAGTCGTGCACCACGTCGGTGCAGAGAAGCCCGAGCGCCGAGAACGCGCCCGGCCGCGCCGGCACCAGAATGCGCCGCATGCCGAGCTCGTCCGCGACCGCGGCGGCATGGACCGCGCCGGCGCCGCCGAACGGCAGCAGCGTGTAGGACGCAAGATCGACGCCGCGCTTGGCGGCGAACACCCGCACCTCGTCCGCCATGCGCATGTCGACGATGCGGCGGATGCCGGCGGCGGCGTCGAGCACGCTGAGGCCCAGCGGGCGGGCGATGCGCTTTTCGAGTGCCGCATGGGAGGCGGCCGCGTCGAGGGTCTGCTTGCCGCCGAGGAAATAGTTCGGGTTGAGCAGGCCGCAGACCACGTCGGCGTCGGTGACGGTCGGCTCCTCGCCGCCGCGGCCGTAGCACGCCGGTCCCGGGATCGGCACCGGCGCTCCGCGGCCCGACCGCGAGGAAGCCGCCGCCGTCGATCGAGGCGATCGAGCCGCCGCCGGCCGAGATCGTCGTCATGTCGAGCGCCGGGACGTCGACCTGGCGCCGCGCGATGATGCCCTCGGTGGTTTCGAGCGGCATGCCGCCTTCGATGAAGGCGATGTCGCAGCTCGTGCCGCCCATGTCGAGCGTGACGAGGCCTGCACTCGCCTCCTTGGCGAGATAGGCGCTGGCCTGCGCGCCTGCGGCAGGGCCGGAGAACAGCGTGTGCACGGTGCGGCCGCCGGCGATCGCAGCGGAGAACGGCATCACCCCGCCGTTCGACTGCATCAGGAAGCGCTGCTGCGATTCGATGCCGATGCGGTCGAGTCCTTGGTTCAGGTGATCGATGTAGTGAACCATCACCGGCTCGAGGTAGGCGTTCAGCAGCGTGGTCGAGAGCCTCGGCCATTCCCGGATGCGCGGCAGCACCTCGCTCGACAGCGACACGGTGATGCCGGGCATTTCCTCCTGTACGATCCGCCGGGTCTCGGCCTCGTGCGCCGGGTTCATGAACGAGAACAGGTAGCAGACTGCGACCGAATCGACGGCCTCGCGCTTGAGCTCGCGCGCGGCGTCGCGGACCGCGTCGCGGTCGAGCGGGAGAAGCACGTTGCCGAGATAGTCGGAGCGCTCGGGGATTTCCCTGGTCAGGCTCTGGGGCGCAATCGGCACCGGCTTCTCGAAGAAATAGTCGAACAGGTTGCCGTCGCGCGCCTGCATCTGCACCTCCTGCACGGCGCGGAAGCCCTTGGTGATGAGGAGCCCCACCTTGGCGCCGCGCATCTCCAGAAGCGCGTTGGTGGTGATCGTGGTGCCGTGCGCGAAGAAGCCGATGTCGGCGGGCGCTACCCCGCGGGCGATGAAGCGCGCAACGCCGTCGAGCACGCCGAGCGCCGGGTTCTTCGGCGTGCTCGACACTTTCTCGACCATGAGTTCGCCGGTTTCGGCGTCGAGCAGCACGAGATCGGTGTGGGTGCCGCCGACGTCGACGCCGAGCCGGTAGCGGGAGCTAGCAGGCATTTCGTATGACAATCACGGCGAGCCGTCGCCCACCATCATGGCGGCGAGCCCGCCATCGACGAACAGCATGTCGCCGACGATGAAATCGGAATCGTCGGAGGCGAGGAACAGGATCGCGCGCGCAAGGTCCATCGGCACGCCGACGCGGCCGCGCAGGTTGACCACAGTGCGGGTCGGGTCGAACTCATCCTTGCCGACCGGCGAGCCGATCTTGTTCGGAACCACGCAGTTGACCCGGATGTTGTGCGGCGCAAGCTGCACCGCCATCGAGCGCGTGAGGTTGGCGATCCCGGCCTTGGCGGTGGTGTAGGCGATGGCGCGCCGCCGGCCGAAGAAGCCCGAGGTCGAGCCGACGTTGACGATCTTGCCGCCGCCGCCCTGGGCGACCATCTGCTTTGCGACCTTCTGGCTCATCAGGAACGGCCCGGTCAGCGTCACCGCCATGACGCGGTCCCAGTCCGCCTTGGTGATGTCGAGCATGTGCTTGTTGTCGGAGATCGCAGCGTTGTTGACCAGAATGTCGACCCGGCCCCACTTCGCCACCACGTCGCGCACCAGCGCTTCGACGTCGGCCTCCGACGACACATCGGCGACGAAGCCCGCCGCCTCGCCGTTGGCGCGCACGATGTCGTCCGCGACCTTGTCCGCGCGGCCCTTATGGTTGTCGGTGACGGCGACCCTTGCGCCTTCGGCCGCGAACAGCTTGGCGGTGTCCTCGCCGATGTTGCGGCCGGCGCCGGTGATGATCGCGACCTGATCCTTGAGCTTCATTGCGTTCCTCCCGGCGCGATTATGGACAAGCCATCGGAGCCCCGCTAGCGTGCCGGCCGATGCATTTCGGGAGGCCACCATGCGCGCAAGGCAACCGTCGCGCCGGTTGCGAGGCCTTGCATTTGGCGCTCTTCTTTTGGCGGCGCTGAGGGTCGATCCCGTGCCTGCCGCCGAGCCCTCGACGCTGAAAGTCGGCATTTCCGAAGCCGTCAACACCGTGCTCGCGATCTGGATGGCGGACGCCGCCGGCCTCTACGAGGCCGAGGGGCTCAAGGTCGAGATCATCAACATGAACGGCGGCAGCCGCGGCGCGGCCGAGCTTGCCGCCGGCCGGATCGACGCGATGCACGTCGGCCTGTCCTCGGTGGTCCGGCTCAACAAGTCCGGCGGCGATCTGCGAGTGGTCGCCTCGCTCGCCAACGTCATCCGGTTCACGTTCTTTTCCGCGCCCGGCGTGACGCAGCGCGGCGCAGCTCAAGGGCGGCGTCGTCGGCGTGAGCACCTTCGGCTCGGAGAGCGATGCCACCGTCGACGCTTGCGCTGGCAGCGGCTTGGGCTTACGCGCGACGACGTGACGTTGAAGGAATACGGCGGCGGCGGCCGGCGCCTCGCGGCGCTGAAGACGGGCGAGATCAAGGCCACCGCGGTCAACGAGCCGAGTCTCCAGCCTCGCGCGCGAGCAGGGTTTGCACGTGCTGGTCGACCTGGTGCCGGAGCAGAATTCCGTGGCTGTTCACCGCGATCGTGGTCAGGAAAGAAGCGCTCGCGCAATCGCCGCGATGCGCTCACGCGCTTCGTCAGGGCGACGGCCGAAGGCAACGCGCTCGCGCTCGCCGACGAGCGGCGCGCCAAGGAGGTGCTGGCGCGAGCAGGCCGGGATCGCCGACCCGAAAATCCTCGATATCAGCTACAACGATTTCCGCGCGCTGTCGCCGCCGGACATCGACGCCGACCGCGGCCGCCGCCGAGAACATCCTCAAGCAGTTTCCCGACGCGAGCCGCAACCAGGCCGACTATATCGACATGAGCATGCTCGACGGGCTGCGGCGCAATGGCGTGTTCACGGCCCTGCAGCAGAAGTATTCCCGCTGACGACACCGTTGGAGCGAGACCGATGGCCGTGAAATTCCGCGTCGAGCTGGTGTGGAAGGGCGAGGACGACCGGTCGGCCTCGTCGATCTACCTCACCACCGACGGCCGCGTGATCCTGCAGGGCCGTGGCCTGTCGGCGGCCGAGCGCGCCGAACTGAAGCTGCCGCCCGATGCCGACCTGATCAGCGTCGACCGCAACCTGATCCGCGCCATCAAGGACATGCTGTAGCGCACGGCGTCATTCCGGGGCGCGAGCGTAGCGAGCGAACCCGAAATCCAGAGCTACACGATGGCATTTGCCGTGTGGTCCCTGGATTCCGGGTTCCGCGCTTCGCGCGGCCCCGGAATGACGGCGTTGGCGTTGCGCGATCACACGCCAACCATGCTGGCAAACAGAGCGCGACCCGAATTGACCCCGGCCGGACCGGCTCGTATTTTTGAACGACTCCAGGCCAATGAGGCGAGCCATGTTCCTGCGCAATCACTGGTACGTCGCCGCGATCAATCACGAGGTCGGCCGCAAGCCGCTCGGCCGCATCATCCTGGGCGAGCCGGTGGTGATGTTCCGCACCGAGGACGGCACGCCGATCGCGCTCGAGGACCGCTGCCCGCACCGCCGCCTGCCGCTGTCGATGGGCAAGCTCATCGGCGACGACGTGCTGCAGTGCCACTATCACGGACTGCGCTTCGACCGCACCGGCGCAGTGCGTGCGCGTGCCCGGCCAGGACATGATCCCGAAGACCGCCAAGGTGAAGTCCTATCCGGTGGTCGAGCGCTACCGCTGGCTGTGGATCTGGATGGGCGATCCGGCGCTGGCCGACCCGGCCAAGATCGTCGACTACCACTGGCTCGACGATCCGAACTGGGGCGCCAGGCCCGACTATCTCTACGCGCAGTGCAACTGGCAGCTCGTCAACGACAACCTGCTCGACCTCACGCATCTCGCTTTCGTGCACGAGACCACGATCGGCAACATGGCGCTGGTCGAGCACGCCGCGGTGAAGGTGCGAGCGGACGCCCGTGCGGCGTGCGGGTGACGCGCTGGATCATCGACCAGCCGGCGCCGCCGGCGTTCGTCAAGATCGGCGGCTTCACCGGCAATGTCGACCGCTGGCAGATCATCGACTACACGCCGCCGTCGTTCATCCGGCTCGACGTCGGTGCCACCCCGACCGGCACCGGCGCACCCGAGGGCCGGCGCGTCGGCGGCATCTCGATGCGCAACCTCAACGCCATGACGCCGGAGACCGAGAACACCACGCATTACTTCTGGGGCCAGGCGCACGACTTCGAGCCGCACAATCCGGAAATGACCGAGAAGGTGTTCCAGCAGATCAAGACCGCGTTTCTGCAGGACGTCGAGGTGTTCACCGCGCCAGCAGCAGAACATCGAGCTCGATCCGGACGCGCCGACCATCGACATCAACGCCGACGCCGGCGGCATCCAGGCTCGCCGCATCGTCGACCGGCTCTGGCAGGAAGAACAACAGGCGGCGCAGGCCGCCAAGACCGCGGCGGAGTAGGTGTCGCGGCGGCGTTGCAAGCGCCGGCCTCAACCGGCCTCATGGTGAGGAGCGCGAAGCGCGTCTCGAACCATGGGGCCGCCCCATCCTTCGAGACGCGGCCTGCGGCCGCTCCTCAGGATGAGGGCGGACGCGGCGCGGGCTACTCCTTCTTCCCTTCCAACAACCATCCGAACTTCTCGCGCGCCTTGCGCGCGACCTCGGCGCTGGGTGTGTTGGTGGGCGGAAACTTGTCGCGCCAGGCCCATGGCCGGCAAGCGTCGATGATCGCAACCGAATGGGTCATGTCGCCCCGCGCGCGTTTCTCCGGCGAAAGTCGCGGGTCGGCGGGCGAATCCCACGAGCCCTCGATGAACTGGATCGACTCCTTGGGGTCGGTGCGCGTCAGCATGGCCCAGAGCAGGTGGTCGAGGTTGGTCACGTCGACATCGTCGTCCACCACCACGATGTACTTCGACGCGTAGGCCGAGGCGCCGCATTGCGCCGCGATATGGCCGGCCTGCACGGCGTGGCCGGGGTAGCGCTGCTGGATCGCGATGCCGTGGAACATGCGCGCGCCGCCGATCTCGTGGCACCAGACCTGCTGCACGTCCGGCACGCCGGCGTTGGCCATGTTCTGCTTGATGGTGGCCGAGCGCATCACCGCGCGATAGCGCGCCATTTCGTCGGGTCCTGCGCCCATCGGCGGCACGCCGAGCAGGATCGGGTCGTTGCGATGATAGATCGCCTTGATGTCGAGCACGGTGCAGGGTTTGGCGCCGCCGGCGTAGTGGCCGGTCCATTCGCCGAACGGACCTTCGACCACGCGCCTGTCCGGCGAGACGTAGCCCTCCAGCACGATCTCGGCGCCGGCCGGGAAGGGGAGCCCGGTGACCTTGCCGCGCACCATCGGCATGGGACGGCCGCGCAAGCCGCCGACCACGTCGATCTCGAAGGTGCCATAGGGCGCTTCCAGCCCGCCGTAGAAGAAGCACAGCGGGTCGCCGCCCAGCACCATGCAGACCGGCATCGGCTCGCCGCGCTTGAAATACTTCTCGCAATGGATCGCGCCGTGATGGCCGGCCGCCATCAGGATGCCGACGGTGGTCTTGTCGAACACCTGCGCGCGGTAGGCGCCGGCGTTGAGCCAGTCCTCCTCGGGGTCGCGAGTGATGCTGTAGGTGCCGGTGCCGATGTAGCGGCCGCCGTCCTTCTCGTGCCAGATCGGCGAGGGGAACTTGGTCACGTCGATGGCGTCGCCGGTCAGCACGTTCTCGAACACCGGGCCGTCGTCGACGATCTCGTGCGGCACGAGCTTGCGGTCCTTGAGATAGGCCTCCTGGAAGGCCGCGCTCAGCTCCCACTTGCTGAGGTGGTCGGGGAAGCCCAGGGTCATGTTGCGGCGGACGCCGGCAAACACGTTGAGCAGCACGCGGAAGCCCTTGGGGCTGCCGGGAATCTCGTCGAACACGACGCACGGCCCGTCCTCAGCGCGCAGGATCGCTTCCGCCGCGAGCCCGATGTCCTCCTGCCAGTTCGCACCCTTGACGTGGCGCACCTCGCCGAGCAGTTCGGCGCGCGACAGCCACTCGCGCAAGTCGTCGTAGGCGATGCGGGCTTCGATGTTGCTGCCGCTGCTCATGGGCTCGTCCGTTGTCGAAGGTTCAGCGCGACGGCCGTTTTCCGGTCGCCTGGGCGAAGGTCGCTATCTTGTCCTGGATGGACTTGATATTGGCGGCAAACTCGTTCGGGCCGAGGATAGTCAGGACCTGCGAGGTTGCCTGCAGGCGGGCTGCAACCATGGGATCGGCGGCGGCGATGCGGACGTCTTCGGCGATGCGCTCGCGCAGCGACAGCGGCATGCCGCGCGGCCCGAACAGGCCGCCTGGGCTGTCCAGTTGGAACGCCGGGAAGCC
Organism: uncultured Alphaproteobacteria bacterium; assembly: GCA_963821555.1. GTDB lineage: Bacteria > Pseudomonadota > Alphaproteobacteria > Rhizobiales > Xanthobacteraceae > Z2-YC6860. The sequence goes on from CAWGEM010000016.1 coordinate 127,099, forward strand.
CGCCTCGGTCATGGTCGGCACGTCCGGTGCGTTCGGCGCGCGTTGGCGCGTGGTCACGGCGAGGACCTTGACCTTGCCGGACTGCATCAGCGGCTGCACGATCGTAAACGACGACATCAGAAGATGCAGGCGCCCTTCGCCGAGGTCGCCCGGCCCCTGCATGATGTCGCGATAGGGAATTTTCGCCATCTGCAGGCCGTTGCTCTGCAAGAAGCCGCCCATCAGGAAATCCGAGCTGCCGCTCGCCGCCGCCGCGTTGAACTTGTTCGGCTGCGAGCGCACGAGTTCCACGAACTCGCGCAGCGATCCGACTGGCAGCGAAGCCGGCACCGATGCCGAGAGCGGCAGCGTGGTGACGTTCGCGATCGGCAAGAGGTCGCGGTCGGCGTCGTAGGAGAGCTTCTCGTGCTCGAACGGGTGCACCACGAAATTGCCGACCGGCATCCACAGGAGCGTGTGGTCGTCGTTTGCCGAAATGAACGCGTTGATCGAAACGAGGCTGTCGCCGCCCGGTCGGTTTTCGATCACGACCGGCGTGTTCCATCGCACGGCAAGGCGATCCGCGACCACGCGGGCTGCGATGTCAGTGCCGCTGCCGGGACCGAACGGCAGGATGAACCGGACGGTGCGCGTCGGATAGCTCTGGGCCGATGCATCGGGCGCACCGACTAAGGAGGCGGCGAACGCGAGAGCCACCATAATGACTGAACGCAGCACGGACATGCACGCCTCCCGCCAGCTTTGGCCGATCCCGCCATACGAAACTTCGGCCCGGTCTTTTGCCGGCCGGCATCATAGCGGGAAATCTAGCTTTTGGTCGCCACTGCGTAGATGACGTTCGTCTCGATGCTGTCCACTCGGCCGTCCCGCAACGGCGCCAAGCTGTCGGCCTTGACGCGTTCGGCGGTGGCGGCATCCATTTGCTCGACGGTCCATCGGTAGCCGGAGCCCAGCACGACCGTCCACCAGTCGTCGGGCGATTTGAGTCCCTGCCGGCCGTCCTCGGCCGTGACCTCGGCGCCCTCGATGCCGCTGTCTTTCAACAGAGCCGTGACCGCGGGCACGGTGATGACGCGTTCCCACGGATTGAAGGCATTCACAAGATCGGGCCGGTGACGATTGACCGCGGCCCACCAGGCGGCGGAGCCCGGCTCGAACATGCGCGGCCCCCAGGTCGTGATCGCGAGTTTGCCGCCAGGCTTCACCATGCGCCACAGTTCGCGCACGAGCTTGACCATGTCCGGCACAAAGAACACCGCAAAGACGCAAACCACCGCATCGAAGGCGTGGTCCGGATAGCCGAGCCGCTCCATGTCGGCTTCGCGAAACTCCACGTTCGCGAGGCTCTGTGCACGGGCCTTGCTTTGCGCGATCGCAAGCAGGCGTTCGGCGAGATCGGCACCGACGACGTGGCCGCTCGGTCCGACCAGTCGTGCGGCAGGGATTGCCGAAGCGCCACTGCCGCAGCCGACGTCGAGCACTGATGCGCCGGGGCGGAGCCCAAGTCGTTCGACCGTTCGGCGCCCGTAACGATCCCAGAACGCCAGCGGACCGTCGTCGAAATGGTCCGCTGCGGCGTTGTAGGTCGCCGCGGCCTTGAGCTTGGCGGGGTCCGATGAATCTGCCATCGCCAAAGCCCCAGCAGCTACTGCGCGGCCTTGATTCCAAGCGCCTGCGCAATCGAGGCGAGCTTGTCGCGCGTCTCCTTGATGTTGGCGGTAAACTCCGCCGGTCCGCGGATGTCGATGACCTGTCCGGTTGCGGCCAGCCGTGCCGCGATCGACGGATCGGCCGCGACCACGGCCTGGATATCGGCGGCGATGCCCTCGCGTAGCGACAGCGGCATCGAGCGCGGGCCGAACAGCCCGATCAGGCCGTCGAGCCCGAGGAACGGATAGCCGGCCTCGGCCACCGTCGGGATATCCGGTGCGATGCCGACCCGCTGGCGGCTCGTCACAGCCAGAACCCTCAGCTTTCCGGCCTCGATCAGCGGGCGCATGCTGGCATACGACGACATCAGGAGCTGGATGCGGTTCTCGGACAGGTCGTTCGGCGCCTGCATGATGTCGCGATACGGCACCTTCGCGACAGGCAGGTTTTGGCTCTTGATGAAGCCCGACATGACGAAGTCGGAATTGCCCGCGGCCGCCGCGACGTTCAGCGTGTCTGGCTTGGCGCGCGCCAGCGCCATGAACTCGGCGAGCGATCCGACATTGAGCGCGACCGGCGCCGATAGGGCCACCACAATGACGCTGACGTTGGCGATCGGCAGAAGGTCACGCTCCGCGTCGTAGGGCAGCTTCTCGTGGGTGTACGGATGGGCGGTGAAGGCGGATGTCGGCACGAACAGCAGGGAGTGGTCGTCGTTGGCGCTGGTGAAGGCGTTGATCGCAACGAGGCCGTCGCCGCCGGGGCGGTTTTCGATCACCACCGGCTTGCCCCAGCGCGCCGCGAGCTTCTCGCCGAGCAGCCGGGCGGTGATGTCGACGCCGGAGCCCGGCCCGAACTGCAGGATGAACCTTACGGGGCCCTGCGGATAGGCCTGCTGTGCCGAGGCAGTGACAAGCCCAGACCAGCCGGCAAGGCATGCCGCGGCGACGGCGATCAGGAATCGGAACATGGCGGGCTCTCCCTGTGGCGCGGACTATTTCTGGTCGGCGATCCGGCGTGCGACCGGCGCCCACTTGTTCACTTCGTTCTGCATGAAGGCGGTCGCTTCGGCCGGCGTCATGGCCTTGGTCTCGACCATGCCGGCGTCCAGGTGCTTTTTCACCTCCGGCAATTCCATCGCCCTGTTCACCGCGGCGTTGAGCTTGTCGACGATGTCGCGCGGCAAGCCTGCCGGACCCGCCAGCGAATACCAGGTGGTGACGACCAGTTCGGGATAGCCGAGTTCGACCAGGGTCGGCAGGTCCGGGAAGTCGGGCAGCCGCTGCTCGGACGAGATGGCGAGCGCCTTGAGCTTGCCGGACAGGATGTGCTGCTTGGTGGTGGAGATCGTCATGCTGCCGACCTTGACGTGGCCCGCGACCAGATCGCCGATCGCCGCGCCACCGCCGCGATAGACCACGTGCACGAGCTTCACGTGCTCCTTGTCGGCGACGTACTCGGCGACAAGGTTGCCGACGGCGCCGATGGCGGGCGAGACGTACTGCACGCCGCCGGCCTCGCGCTTCATCAGCGCCAGCAGCTCCTTGAAGGTCGTGACCCCGAGCGATTCGTGCACCACGAACACGTTCGACGGCCCGCCGAGATAGGCGATGTGGGTGAAGTCCTTGATGGGGTCGAAGGTCACGTTCTTGTTCATGGCCGGCGCCAGCACGTGCGACGGCATGCCGGAAATCTGCAGCGTATAGCCGTCGGGTGCCGCGCGCGCGACCGCCTCGGTGCCGATCAGGCCCGATCCGCCGGTGCGATTCTCGACGAAGAAGTTCTGGCCCAAGGTCTTGCTGAGCTGCTCGGCGAACACGCGCGCCGAGCAGGTCGTTGGCGCCGCCGGCGGCATAAGCCACGATCACCCGCACCGGCTTGTTCGGCCAGTCGGAGGACTGCGCCTGCGCCGCGTGATGCGACAGCGACAAGGCGGCGACGAGAGCGGCCGTGATGGCCTTCGCGAGCTTCATGCTTGTTCTCCCGACGCCGGGTTCTTCCGCCGGCCGCCGCGGCTCATTGCGAGGCCTTCATGCCGAGCAGCTGGGCGATCGCCGCGAGCTGTTCGCGCAGTTGCTTGATCCCGACGGCGAACTCGGCCGGGCCACGCACATCGAGCGCTTGTCCCGTGGCTTGCAGCTTTGCCCCGATCGACGGGTCGCTCGCGACCGCAGCCTTCACGTCTTCGGCGATCCGTTCCCGCAGCTCGATCGGCATGCCGCGCGGCCCGAAAATGCCGCCGATGCTTTCCATCTCCAGCGCCGGATAGCCGGCCTCGGCCACCGTCGGCACGTCGGGCGCGCTCGGTGCCCGCGTCCGGCCGGTCACCGCCAGAACCTTGATCTTGCCGGCCTGCATCAGCGGCGTCACGACCGCGAGCGACGACGACAGGAGCTGGATGCGGTTTTCGGCCAGATCGTTCGGCGCCTGCGTGATATCGCGGTAGGGCACCTTCGCCATCTGCAGACCGTTGCTTTTGAGGAAGCCCGACATCAGAAAGTCGGCGTTGCCGTTGGCGGTGGCCCAATTGAGCTTGCCGGGATTGGCGCGCACGAGCTCAACCAGTTCGCGCAGGGAGCCGACGCCGGTCGCTGGCGATGTGGTCGCGGCAAGGAACAGCGAACTCACGTTCGCGATTGGCAGCAGGTCAAGCTCGGCGTCGTAGGGCAGCTTCTCTTTCTCGTAGGGATGGACCGCGAAGGTGCCGACCGGAACCCACAGCAGGGTGTGGTCGTCGTTCGCCGAGATGAACGCGTTGATCGAGACGAGGCCGTCGCCGCCGGGTCGGTTCTCGATCACCACCGGCTTGCCCCAGCGCGCGGCGAGGCGGTCCCCGATCAGCCGCGCCGTGATGTCGGTGCCGCTGCCGGCGCCGAACGGCAGGATGAACTTCACCGCCCGCGTCGGATAGGTTTGTGCGGCCGCACCGCTCGCGGTCGCCACGGCGAGGATCGCCGCGGCGGCAATGATGCCCAGGATGCGCGACATCGGCTTGCTCTCCACCCCTCGTTCCGCCTTCGCCGGACGGCTGCGCCGGCATCTTAGCGCATTCGGCGCGCCGGTGGTGATGACGCCGCTGAGCCACATTGGCGCGGGCGGCGGCGCCCCATAACATCGGGGCGGCCGACACGAAATCCGCTTGAAAGGGAAAATACATGCCGGGCGACAGGACCTACGACTACATCATCGTCGGCGCGGGCTCGGCCGGCTGCACGCTCGCCAATCGCCTGTCCGAGGACGCCGAGGTTCTGCTGCTTGAGGCCGGCGGCTGGGACCGCGATCCCTGGATCCAGATTCCGCTCGGCTGGCCGCATCTCCTGCTCAACCGGCATGCACGACTGGATGTACTTCGCCGAGCCCGAGGCCAGCATGGACGGCCGGCCGATCGAATGCGCGCGCGGCAAGGTGATCGGCGGCTCGTCCTCGATCAATGCCATGGCCTATGTGCGCGGCCATCGCGCTGACTACGACCGCTGGGCGGAAGCCGGTTTGACCGAATGGTCGTACGCCAGCGTGCTGCCGTACTTCCGTCGCCAGGAATCCTGGGAGGGCGGCGACGAGCCTCTATCGCGGCGGCGATGGGCCGCTTACGACGCAGTTCACCAAGTTTCGCGATCCACTGGTCGAGGCCTATTTCGCGGCGGGCCAAGCCGCCGGCCATCCCGTCACGTCCGACTACAACGGCGCGCAGCAGGAGGGGCTCGGCCGCTGGCAGATGACCGTGCGCGACGGCCATCGCTGCAGCGCGGCGGTCGCCTATCTGCGGCCCGCGCTCAGCCGCGACAACCTGACCGTCGTCATTGATGCGCTGGCGACGCGGGTGCTGATGGCCGGCACGCGCGCCACCGGCGTCGAGTACGTCAAGGCGGGCGAGACCCTCGCGGCACACGCCGAGCCGCGGCGTCATACTGGCCGGCGGCGTGATCAACTCGCCGCAGCTCCTGATGCTGTCTGGCATCGGCGATCCCGACGATCTGCAAGCCGCACGGCATTGCCACGACCGCGGCGCTGCCCGGCGTCGGCCGAAACCTGCAGGACCACATGTCAGTCGGTGTCGCCTACAGCCGGCGCGAGCCGGGCGAATTCCTTCGCGCCGATGCGGATCGACCGCATCCTGCGCGAGCTTGGAGAGGCCTATTTCTTCGGCCGGGGCGTCGCCGCCGACCTGCCGGGCGGCGTGATGGCGTTCCTCAAGAGCCGGCCCGAGCGCGCGATCCCGGATATCCAGCTCCTGTTCAACGCCGCGCCGATGACAGCGCATCCCTATCTCGCGCCGTTCAAGGCGCCGTATCCCGACGGCTTCGCCTGTCGCGCCGTGCTGCTTCGCCCGGAAAGCCGCGGCGAGCTGAAGCTTGCCTCCTCCGATCCGCGCACCGCGGTGCGCATCCGGCAGAATTTTCTCGCGACGGAAAACGATTGGCAGACGCTTCGCGACGGCGTGCGGCTGGTGCAGAAGATCGGCCGGCAGGATGTGCTCAAGCCGTTCGTCAAGGAGGAGATCGCACCCGGGCCCGCCGGCGACTCCGATGCCGCGATCGACGCGCATATCCGCTCGACCGGCATCACCGTTCATCATCCGGCCGGCACCTGCAAGATGGGCGTGGCCTCCGATCCGATGGCGGTGGTCGACCAGCAGTTCCGCGTGCACGGCACCGAGAACCTGCGCGTGGTCGACGCCTCTGTGATGCCGGACCTTGTCGGCGGCAACATCAACGCGCCGGTGATCATGATGGCCGAGAAGGCGTCCGATCTGATTCGCGGCCGCGCGCCGCTCGCGCCGATCATCGTCAACACGCCGTGAAACGACAGCGCGCTAGCGCCGGCGCATGACGGCGGCTTCGAGCCAGGAGATCGCGAGGTACATCAGCGAGGACACGATCGCGAGGATCGTGATCGCGGTCATCACGATGTTCATCTTGAAGATCTGGCTGCCGTACTGGATCAGGTAGCCAAGCCCAAGCGTCGCCGACTGGAACTCGCCGACCACCACGCCGACGAGCGACAGCCCTGCGTTGACCTTCAGCGCCGCGATCAGCGTCGGCACGCTGCCCGGCAGCACCACCTTGGTCAGGATCTGTCCCTTGGTCGCGCCGAAGGTCTGCGCGAGCTTGATGCGGTTCGGGTCGATGCCCTGGAAGCCGGAGTAGATCATCAGGATGGTGATGAACAGCGAGATCGCGAGCGACATGCCGTAAATCGAGAGCGTGGCGCCGAGCCAGATGTAGAACAGCGGCACGAACGCGGTCTTGGGCATGGCGTTGAGGACGACGAGGTAGGGGTCCAGTATTTTGTACAGGTTCGACCACCACCAAAGCGCTGCGGCGATTGCGGTGCCGAGCACCATCGCTGCGGTGAAGCCGACCACCGTCGCCACCACGGTCGCCCAGGTGTGGGTGAGGACGCTGGCGCGTTGCGGTGTTGCATCGAGCAGCTCAAGGAACGTCGGCCAGATCGTCGAGGGGTAGCTCGTGAACAGCGGATTGATGAGGTCGTAGCGCGGCGCGAACTCCCACAGCAGCAGAAACACCACCAGGATCGCGAGCTGGGCCGTGCGCACCGTGAGATGGCTGCGCCGCTCCCGCCGCAGCCATTCAAGATACTGCGGGCTTGGGCCGGGGGCGGTCGTGTCTGCGGTTTCAACCTTCGACATGGACCTCGAGCTCCTTCCAGAGCGTGTTGAAATAGCCGTTGAACTCGGGTGCGTTGCGGGCGGCGAACGGCGCGGGCCGGCTGCCGTTCGCGCTTGCAAACCGGATTGCATGGTCCGACTTCACGCGTCCGGGTCGGCGCGACAAAACGATCACCCGCTCGGCCATGCTGACCGCCTCGCCGATGTCGTGCGTCACCAGAATCGCGGTCTTGCGTTCGCGACGCAAGATGTCGGCCACCTCATCGGCGAGCGCGATTCGCGTCTGCGAGTCGAGCGCCGAGAACGGCTCGTCAAGCAGCACGACGTCCGGCTCGGTGCAGAGCGTGCGTGCGAGTGCCACGCGCTGGCGCATGCCGCCGGAGAGCTGGCGTGGCAGGTGATTCAGGAATTGGCCGAGCCCGTAGCGGGTAAGCAGCGCAGTGGCGCGCCTGCGCGCGGCAAACATGTCGGCACCCTGGATTTCGGAGCCGAGCACCGCATTGTCGAGGATGGTGCGCCACTCGAACAGGTAGTCCTGCTGCAGCATGTAGCCGACCTTGCGGCTCGGCCCGGTGACCGGCGTGCCGTCCACCAGCACGGCGCCCTCGGTCGGCTTGAGGATGCCGGAGATCAGCGACAAGCAGCGTGCTCTTACCGCAGCCGCTCTGGCCGATGATCGCGACGAACTCGCCCGGCGCGACCGAAAGCGAGATGCCCTTCAGCGCTTCGGTCTCGCCTTCGAGGCCGAAGTAGCGCAGCCCGACATCGCGCAGTTCAACCTTGGCTTGGTCGCCGCCGACCGGTGCCTGCACGGATCACATCGTCTTGTTGGCGTACTCGTTGATCACGAGGTCCTGGAACTTCACGCGCTTGCCCGGCTCCAGCACATTGCCGTGCACCAGGATGTCCTGGAACTTCGTCGATCGGCTTCTCCTCGATCACGGGCGTCGTCTTCCACATCTTCAGCCGTCTGGTAGCGCGAGACCGCGTTGGTCAGCGCCTGCTTGTTGACGCCGGGGAAGAACGGCTCGATTGCCGCCACAATCTCCGCCGGCGACGCGGAGGCGGTCCACTTCATCGCCTTGGCAATGGCGTTGGTGAAGTTCTGGATCACCTCGGGATTGTCCTTGATGTACTTGTCGGTCGCCATGAACGAGGTGTAGTCGGCAAAGCCTACGGTCTCGCCGATCGAGGCCATCGGGAACGCCTTGCCGTCGAGTTCGAGCTGCGACGGGTCGGGCTCGGTGAAGATGCCGAACTGGTTCTGGCCGGCGAGCCAGGAGCCGACGCGCGCCGGGAATGGCGATGTTGTTGTTGAGCTTGACATCCTTGTGCGGATCGATGCCATTCATCCGCAGCGCCTCCTCGAGGAACAGGATCGGAGTGCTGCCCGGGCGGAAGCCGAGGATGTCCTTGCCTCTGAGCGTGTTCCAGTCGAACTTGTCGACCTTCTGGCGGCCCATCAGGATGAAGCCGTCGGTCGTCGTGAGGCCGCAGAAGATGCGGATCTTGGTCGAGGAGTCGCTGTTGAGAACATAGATCGCGGTCTCCGGTCCGATCAGCGCGATGTCGGCGGTATTGGAAAGCAGCGCCGCGGTCGACTTGTCGCCGCCGAACGCGGTGGTCATCGTGATGTCGAGGCCGGCGTCCTTGAATAGGCCCTGGCTGATGGCAACGTAGGCCGGCCCGTACAGGACCGAGCGCACCACCTCGTTGTATCGGACCTTCACCAGCGGCTTGCTTTGGCCACGCGCCACGAACGGCGCGGCGATGGACAGCGATCCGGCGGCGAGACCGCCTTGAACGACACGACGACGATTGAGCATGGCGACCCTCTTTTGCGCGCGAGCACGACACGAACCGTTATGCAATTTCAATGCCGGCTAAGAGGTTAGCATTGGGCGGCCGCCGGTGCCACCGGGCGATACCCGGCCGGTCGCCGACGCCTTGTGATGGTTCGTGGCCTAGCATCCGCGCTACCATGTCGCAGCCAACGAACAACGAACGGGAGGTGCGCCATGAGCGCGGATCGCAGCAAGCATCCGATCGTGCATTTCGTCGGCAGCATTCCGCTGCCGGATTCGGAGACCGTGTTCCGGACGCTTTCGGATGCGGTCGGGCCTCATCTCGTCCGAATTCCGGATGGCGAGACCGGAATCCGCAAGACCTGGATCCGCTTCCTGCAGGATGTGCTCGCCGAGCATCCGGCGATCGAGTACGCGCACCGACGTGCCGCCGTTTCGGTTCGTGCAATGGGACGGCAAGCTTGTGCGCGAGATTCCTCAGCTGCGGATCAAACCCGGAGCGTCGCCCGACTCGGCGCCGTTCAAGACTGGCTATGCCGACATGGCGATCGAGTCGTTTGCAGTGTTCGACCGTCTGCAGAAGTCCGGCGTCATTCCCGCCGGCGTGAAATTCCAGGTCTGCCTGCCGACACCGATTGCGCCGATCTACAACAACATGGTGGTCACCGACCGGCCGAAACTGTTGCCGGCACTGACGCAGCACTTCATCGGCGAGGTCGGGACGATCGCGCGTGCGTTGCCACATGATCGCGTGGCGATCCAGTGGGACGTCTGCCAGGAGGTGTTGGCCTGGGAAGGCTATTACGAACCGGGGCCGGTCGATTTCCGCACCGAGACCATCGACGTGCTGAGCGAAGGTCGGCGACGGCGTGCCGGCCGGCATCGAGCTCGGCTACCACCTTTGCTACGGCAGTCCGGCCGACGAGCACATGGTGCAGCCCAAGGACACCGGCATCATGGTCGAGATGACCAACGCCATCGTTGCCGCGGTCAAGCGGCCGATCCAGTTCTTCCACCTGCCGGTTCCCAAGGGGCGCAGCGACGACGGCTATTTCGCGCCGCTCAAAGGACTGCGGCTCGGTCCGGGCACGGAACTTTATCTCGGGCTGATCCACCACAACGACGCCGCAGGCGACGCCGCCCGGCTTGCGGCGGCACGGCGTTACGCCCGTGTCGATGGCGTCGCCACCGAATGCGGCATGGCGCGTGGCGATCCCAGCCGGCTACCGGCGCTGCTTGCCGCGCAGGCCGCGCCGCCGAGATCGGACCGTAAGCAGGTCGGCGCGCTGCGGCGCTCAGGGCGCCACGGGTTAGGAGTGCGTTTGCACCACCCCGTCGCGAGCCGAAGGCAGCGCTCCATCCGCTACGCGACGCTCGGCGGTGCGTGATCGCCAGCACCGTCGTTCCGGCAGTTCCGCCTCAGGCCGTCGAGCACGCGCGCCTCGGTCTCGAGGTCGAGCGCGGACGTGCTTTCGTCGAGGATCAGCAGTTCCGGCCGCGCCAGCACGGCGCGCGCAATGCCGAGCCGTTGGCGCTGGCCGGCGGACAGTTCGACGCCGCCCTGTCCGCCCAGTATCGCGTCGTAGCCGCCGCGGATCGCGCGGATGTCGGCATCGATGCGCGGCGACCGCCGCGGCCCGCTCGATGCGCGCCCGGCTCGGCGTCTGGCTCGGCGATGGCGATGTTCTCCGCGATCGTGGCGGTGAAAGTGTCGATCTCGTGCGGCACCAGCGCGACCCGCCGGCGCAATTCGCCGAGCGGCAGCCGGCGAGCGGGACGCCATCGAGCGCGATGGCGCCCGCAAGCGGGTGCGCGCAGCGCGACGAGCAGGCTCGCCAGCGTGGACTTTCCGCTGCCGGAATCGCCGAGCAACGCGACCTTCTCCCCCGGCGCGATCGACAGCGTGATGCCCGTCAAGCACCGGCGTCGGCGCTCTCGTCATAGGCAAACGCCGCGGCGTCGATGGTGACGGCGCCGCGACCGGGCGCTGACGCGGCGGATTGCCGGCATGTGCTCGTGCGGGCCGTCGGCGAGCCGACGCGACCTGGCCGGCCGAAACCGCCATCGCCTGCAGGTCGTCGGCGGCCTTGGCGAGGCTCAGCACCGGCGCCGACATCGAGCCCGCGATGGTGAGGAACAGCACGAACTCGCCGAGGCTGACGGTGCCGCCGATCACCTGCAAGCCGCCGAGCAGCGCGATCAGCGCCGTGATCAGCCCGCCGACCAGCCGACCGGCGGCATCGAGACCGGACGACAGCCGGGTGACGCCAAGATGGGCGGAAAGATCGGCGTCGAATCGCTTCGCAAAGCGGCGTTCGGCAAACTGGTGCGCCGGCGCGAGCCGGATGGTGAGGCCGTAGGCGATCGACTCGATCAGGTGCGACCAGTAGGCGTTGCGGGCCTCGAGCCAGCCTTGCTCGCGCCGCCGCAGGTGACGCGCGGCGACCACGTGGATCGCCGCCAGCGCCACGAGCAGCGCGATCACGGCAGCGCCGAGCCGCCAGTCCACCACCAGCATGGCGGTCGCCAGCACCAGCGCCGTGCCAAGCCCGAGCGCGATTTCCAGCAGGCCTTCGCTCGCCATCTGGGCGATGCGCTCGATCTCCTCGAAGCTGCGGCCGAGTACGCCATGGTCGCGCGCTTCGCGCCGGTCGATCGGCAGGCGGATGGCGGCTGCGAACGCGGCGTTGGCCAGATCGCGCTTGATGTCGAGCGCCGCGCGCGCGGCGAACATGCGCCGCGCCGAAGCCGATGGCGGCGTCGACCAGCGCAATGGCGGCAAGCAGGCCCGCGATGCCGACCACGGCCGCCTGCGAGCGGTCGGCGAAGGCGCGATCTACGAGCAGCGCGAGCAGCGCCGCCGGCACGAGCGCGAGCCCGCTCAGCGCCGCCGCCGCCAGCAGCTGCCGGCACCATGCGCCGCGCCTGTTGTCGCGCCAGCGCCAGGATCAGCGCCGATGGCTGCCGAGCGAGTGCCCTCGCGCCGATCGCGCGGAAAACAGGTCCTCCAGCCAATCGAGGCGCGCAGCGAAGGCGTCGGGCGCGCTCATTCACATGCCAGCAGGTCGGTCATGGCGTCCGCCATCGGTGCGTCGGTGGACAATTCGATCCAGTACCACTGCCCGTTCGGATTGAGCTCCAGAAAGACGTGATCGCCTTCGGGCGTGACGATCAGGTCGAAGGCACCGAACAGCAGGCCGCACGTGCTGAGATAATCGCGAAGCGCCTGTTCGATCGCCGTCCGGCAACGTCACCATCGTATGCGGCAGCTTGTGGGTGTCGACCGCTCGCCAGTCCTCCTCGGCGCCCTCGATCGCCCTGACTGTCGATGCGGCAGGTGAACACCTTGTCGCCGATGATGGTGACGCGCAGCTCGTGCTCCTTGATGATCTTTTCCTGCAGGTAGGTCGGGCAGAGCGCGATCGACGCCTTCAGCGCGTCGAACTCGCCCGGCGCCACCGTGCGGGTGTAGGCGACGTGGTGCTCGCCGCCGATGTAGTGGCTGCCCATCAGCATCGGCTTGCAGATCACGCCGCCGGGGCAGGTGGCGAAGAAGCGCGCCGCTTCGTCGGCGTCGTTGGTGATGATCGAACGCGGCACGCGCAGCCCGAAGCTGCGGGCGAGCCGAAGCTGCGGATACTTGCGCTGGTGCCTACGGTTGTCGTCCGGGATTGTTGACCCACAGCACCCGCTGATCGACCGGCAGGAAACCCAACAGCTCGCGCATCTCGTCGCGCACGAAATTGACGACGCCCTCGTCTTCGACGCCAGGCGGCGGCAGCGGATCCTCTGGCTTGCGCATCCAGACCGAACGCACGCCGTGCGGAAATTCGCATTGCCGCCCCCATCGGTCGTCGATCCGGATCGCGCCGGTCGGCTCGTCCGTCATCGCGATCCGGTATTCTTCGTGAAAATGATCGGTGTTGAGGCGAAAGCTCGGCACACCGCGCGCCTCGAGCCGCGTCAACACCGCGTCGACATGCGGGTCGAGCTTGGTCGAGATCATCAGAACGGCTTTGGGCGCAGACGTCATGGGCGGGTTCTGGGACGCAGCCGGAGACGCAAAAAGGGCTGACCGCGAGGTCAGCCCCTTAGCGCGACAAGCCAGATGTCGTTCAATTGCCGAGCACGTCCGACGCCAGATCGGAATCCGAGGTGCGGCCGGATGTCGACGTCACGTTGCGCGAAGTCGAAGACTTGTGAAACTTCACGGTGCCGCGCCAGGTCTGCGTTTCCGGATCGTACACGCCGAGCTCGTCATTCTCATATTGCTCGAGCGCATATGGCTTGGAATTGGCCAGCACGAATGGAACCGCCTGGGGAGCCTGCCTCGTTTCCAGGTTGCTCATCTTGTTTCCTATTCCTTGCGTTGTCGTAGGTTCAACCAGCAAAGAAATTAGACGAAGATTTTCGTGAATTCAATTGCTCGCGTGTCGCGGCGAATTGCTGCAGCGCACACCGCCGGCGAGCAGCCGGTCGACCGGCGAATGATCGTCGGTCAATTGCAGCGTGCAAAGGCTCGGGCCACTCGCGCGCGATGGCGCGCGCGTCGATGCGGCGCCAGTGTCGTTGCCGCGGTCTGCGCCGCCTGGCCCGCCGGGACCAAGGTCGCTTCGACCGACATCGTGGCCGGCCGGATCGCGATCGCGGCGTCGTTCCACGCCGCGACGACGATGTTGGTGAGCGCGCCTGTCGCCGCGGCATCCTGAGGAACCCACAAATCCACGGCCGGGAACAGCGCTGCGAGCGTGCTCGCAACGCTCGCCGCCAATTGCGGCCCGCCGCCGCGGTCGATGACGTTCGACAGAAACAGACCTTGCTGCGACAGCCGCGGCTACACCAGCGCGTTGAATTCGCGGGTCACGAGATGCGGTGGAACCCCTCGCGACCGGTAGGCGTCCATGAGGATGACCTGCGGCCGTGTCTGGCGTTCACGCTCTGCAGCAGGACACGGCCGTCGCCGATTTTGGTGACAAGCGCGGGCGACGGTTTCGCCCACATGCGCTCGCGGCGGCGGTCGCGACCTTGGCGTCGATCTCGAACGAGGTGACGACGACAGGCGGCACTCGGCTGCGCCCAGGCCCGCGACAGCGTGTTGCCGCCGCCGCCGATCACGATGGCGCGCGGCTCGCGCTCGTTGCGAACGCTGCGGCCGCGAGGCGGTCAGCCAGCGCGGCATAGCCGAGATGGAGCTGGCGCGGATGGTCGCGGTCGGACGCGCTGTGCACGCCCTCGTCGAGCAGCATGAAACGCAGGATGCCGCGGTCCGCCAGCGCGCGATCGAACAGGCGGATGCAGGTGTAGCGCGACTCCATCAGGCATGGCGTCGCGGTGCTGGTCAGCACCGCCGTGGCAGCCCCTCCGGCAACGATTGCAGCCCGTGCGGGCCAGCGCCACGGCATTGCCACGGCCGCAAGCACAAGCCAGGTGCCGGCGATCGCGGCGACGAGGCCGACGAGCCGAGACGGTCCAGTAGCACGAAGCCTGCCATCGCCGTGCCGATGATGCTGCCGGCGGCGCCGGCGGCGTAGCAGCGCGCCGACGATGCGTGGGCCCTCATGAGGCGCCTGCAGCAACCATAGCCGCACGACGAGCGGCGATACGGCGCCAGCGGCGACGCTTGGCAGCCAGGCGAGCGCTGCGACCGCGGCCGGCGCTCGCCAGAAGTCGCCGTCGCCGAAACCGCCGTGCGCGGCGAGCCATGCCACGCCGAGCGGCATGAGCAATGCAGCGCCGCTGCCGCAGAGCCAGGCCGTGCCGAGAGCTGTGCGCAGGCGCACCGGCGACGCCTGTGCTCCACCGATCGATCCGCCGATGACGTGTCCGACCATCAGCCCGATCAGCACGCTCGTGATCGCTGCTGACCACGGCACCAGCGATTGGCCGACGTAGGGCGCGCCAAGACGGACGATGGCGATCTCGGTCGCGAGCGCGGCGGCAGCCGAGAGCAACACCGCGGCCGGGAAGACGATGGCCTTCATGCCGGCGCCCGTTCCGGCTGCGCAATGCCGAGGATCAGCGCCGCATTGACGATGAGCCCAATGGCGAGCGCCGCGACCGTGATCCGCAGGCCGAAACGGTCGTGCAGAATCCAGAGCGTTGTCAGGGCGCCAACAAAGCTGCCGCCGGCGCCGGCGGCGTAGAACAGGCCGATCACCCGCCCTGAGCGTTCCATGGCGACGATTGCGGCGGTGACAAGGAGCGGCGTGGCGATGCCGAGCAGGAAGCCGGCGGGCATGAACGGAACGCGGCGAAGGTGACCAGCCGCGCCATTCCAAACGGCGGCACCGAAAGCAAGGCCGCAGACCAGTGGGGCAGCAACATCGGCACGAGTGCAATCGCGCCGGCGCCGGCAACACACGCAACCGCTGCGGCGTGCAAACCCCGCCGGTGGACCCGCGCGCGCGGCGATGGCTCCTCCAGCGATATTGCCGAGCGCCAGCGCCGCCAGGAACGCAGCGATGATGGCGACCCAGGTGTCGGTCGAAAGGCCGGCATAGGGTGCTACGAGCCTCGCCGCGGTCAGTTCGAACGACAGCGTGGCGAACGCCACAGCCGCTTCCACGAGCAGCAGCAGCAGGAGTCGGACCGTCGCGCCCATCGTGCGGCTCAGCGGGCCGCGCGGATGAGCGCAACGAGCCGCTCGGGCGTGATCGGCAGGTCGCGGATGCGCACGCCGAACGGCCGCAGCGCATCCTCGATCGCGGAGGCGATCACCGCTGGCGCCGCGATCGTGCCGCTCTCGGCCGCGCCCTTGACGCCGAGTGGATTGAGCGGTGTCGGCAACTCCATGTGGTGGATTTCGATCGGCGGCACGGTGTCGCCGCTCGGCAGCAGATAGTCGGCGTAGGTCACGGTTTGTGGCTGTCCGCCGTCGTCGAAGTGCATCCATTCGTAGAGCGTGGCGCCGATCCCGTGCGCGACTGCGCCCAGCACCTGCCCCTCGACGATCATCGGATTGATGATGCGTCCGCTGTCGTGGATCAGCACGTAACGCGTGAGCACGACCGCGCCGGTCTCCGGGTCGACCTCGCATTCGCAGACGTGCGTGCCGTTGCAGTAGGTCAGCGCCGGCGCCGGAAAATCGTGGGCTGCGGCAAGGCCGGGCGTCACGCCGGCCGGCATGGCGAAGCCCGGCACGCCGCCGATCATGCGGGCAATCTCGCCGAGCGTTCTGCGCATCTGCGGCACGCCCCTGACCTGCACCGCGCCGCCTTTCAATTCGAGGTCGTCGGCCGACGCCTCCAGCAGCTCGGCCGCCGCTCTGATCGCCTTGTCGCGCACCGCGATGGCGGCGATGTGGACGGCGTTGCCGGCGGTCACGGTCTGGCGGCTGGCGAATGCACCGAAGCCGAGCGTGGTGGCCGCGCTGTCACCGGTCACCACTGCAATGTCGTCCGGCGGTACGTCCAGCACATCGCCCACGAGCTGCGCCAGCATCGTTCGGACGCCCTGGCCCTGCGCGCTCGCCCCGGTCGTGACGACGATCTGGCCGGACGCTCCGATGCGCAGCGCTGCGCTCTCGAACGGACCGCGCCCGGTGCCCTCGACGTAATTGGCAAGGCCGATGCCGAGATAACGGCCCTGGGCGCTCGCCGCGGCCTGTCGCGCCGGAAAGTCCGCCCAGCCGGCCGCGACAAGCGCGCGGCGCTGGCTCTCCGGATAGTCGCCGCTGTCGTAGATCATGGTCGATCCGTCGCGCTGCCGGATCGGCGTCGCGTAGGGCATCTGCGCGGGCTGGATCAGATTGCGCCGCCGCACCTCGTCGCGGGTCAGCCCGAGCGTGTCGGCAACGCGGTCAAGCAGCCGCTCCATCACGTACATGCCTTGCGGGCGGCCGGCGCCGCGCGTCGGTGCGCACGGCACGGCGTTGGTCAGGCACCACGCGATGTCGAGCCGATAGGCCGGCAGCACATACGGTCCGACCACATTGGTCGCGGCGTTGTAGGCGAGCGCCACGCCGTAAGGCGTCGAAGCGCCGTGGTCGTGGTAAAGCCGCCCGCGCAGTGCGCGGATGCGGCCTTTGGCATCGACCGCAAGCTCCACGTCCCAGACCTGGTCGCGCTCGCCGCCGGTCGCCACGAAATTCTCGCGGCGGTCCTCGATCCATTTCAGCGGCCGGCGCAGCAGCAGCGCCGCTGCGGGCAGCGCGAGTTCCTCCGGATAGAATGTCGCCTTCGGCCCAAACCCGCCGCCGGTGTCGGGCGCCACCACCCGGATGCGTTGTTCGGGCAGGCCGAGCGCCGCAACCATGATCTGCTTTGCGCGGTGCGGCGTCTGGCTGTTGACGAACACCGTCATGGTGTCGTCGACCGGATCGAGACGGACCGCGACGCCGCGGGTCTCGATCGAATGGCCGCCGCCCTTGTGCAGGCGAAAACGTTCGGCGATGCGATGCGCGCCCGCCGCGAACGCGCCGTCGATGTCACCGTAGTCGATGCTCTGGCGCGCCACGAGATTGTCGGGGCAATCGAGGCGGGCGTTGGGCGCGCCAGGCTCAAGCCCCGCGACCGGATCGAGCACCGCGGGCAGCGGATCGAGGTCGAGTCCGATCAGCGGCAGCGCATCCTCGGCGATGCGCCGGCTTTCGGCGACGACCAGTGCCACCGGTTCCCCGACGTAGGTCAGTTCGTCCTTCGCCAGCACGTAGGGATCGACATCGAAGCGAATTGCGCCGGCCGGCATCGCCTGGGGGATGCGGTCGGAGGTGAGCAGCGGGCGGAGGTCGGCGTAGGTCAGAACAGCGTGCACCCCGCGGAGCGCGCGCGCCTGCGACGCGTCGATACCGTTCAAGCGCGCATGCGCCACGGGGCTGCGCAGCACAGCGACATGCAGCACGCCAGGAATGTCGAGATCGTCGACGAAACGGCCTTGCCCGCGCAGCAGCGACGCGTCTTCGAGCCGTGTCATGCGGCGGCCGATGAGCCCGCCGCCATTCGTCTGCGTCGCCGTCACAGGGCGGGATTGTCGCTACGACGCCTTGCGCATCGGCTCGCCGCCGCGCAGCCCGTCGAGGATCGCGACCGCACGTTGCATGGAGAATTCGCGAGTCTTGCGGTCGAAGGCCTTGGGATTGCCCGGCATCATGTAGCCGTGCTGGACGCCGGGGAAAATGTGCACCTCGACGTTCTTCATGCGCGCCGGCACTGGTCGGTAGGCGTCGAGCACCGGCGGCGGCGCGCGGTGATCCTGGTCGCCCCAGATGATGCAGACCGGCTGCGTCACGCCGTCGAGCTCGCCGATATAGTCCAGCATCTGGGTGCCGTGGCAGGAGATGCCGGCGGCATAGCCGAGCCGCTTCGGCCCAAGAATGGCGTAGGGGCCGCCGTAGCAGTAGCCCATCGCGGCGGCGCGTCCGTTGAATTGCGGCAGCGTGCGCAGATGCGCCAGCGCATCTGCCAAGTCGCGCTCGCCGGTCTTGATTTTCTCGAGGCGGGGCTGCGAGCGCGGCTGGGCGCGGGCATCGTCGTGGCCGAGCGGGCCGGGGACCGTGCGCCAGAACAGGTCAGGCGCGATCGCGATGAAGCCGTGGCCGGCGAATTCCTCGGCGAGGTCGCAGATGTCCCGGTCGACGCCGTGCACGGCGCAGGCCAATACCACGGCTGAGGTCTTGGCGTTGCCCTCAGGCATTGCGAGGTAGCAGTCGAACTCGCCGCCCTCGGACGATCGGACCTTGATGCTTCTGCCCGGCATGCTGCGCCTCCTTATGGTTGGCAGCAGCGTACCCCAGCGAGCGGAGCGGGCAAGGTGGCCGGACAGTCCCACAGCGGTCATTCCGGGGCGCGAGCCATAAGCGCGTCCACGCGCGTCTTCGACGCGCTACGGCGAGCGAACCCGGAATCCAGGGTCATACGGCACGAGTTTTCGTGGCACTCTGGATTCCGGATCGCCGCTGCACGGCGTCCGGAATGACACTGCGGGTGGGTTTGCGCACGTCGTGCGCGACCCGGACGCCGCGGTTGGGTCCGGCTCTGCACGCCGTCCTGGAATGACCGCTGCAAACGAGCCTGCTAAGGTGCCGGCACGCTGGCGTGAAAAATCAGGGAGGACACCATGGAGCGCATCCCGCAACCGATCATGGACAAGCGCGGCGAGCCGCACGTGCGCCGCTTCGAAGAGCAGCGCTGGGTGCTGGACAACATCGTGCGCGCGAACGGCATCGACTGGGACCAGCCGCGCTCGATTTACATCTCAGGCCCATGCGGGTCGGAGGGCACCGCCGACATCGTGGGCGTGCGGGAGCGGGTCAAGAAGATGGCCGACATCGCGCCTGCGTTCGAGGCGGTGGCGCGTCGGCGCGAGGCCAAGGCCAAGGCGGCCGAGGACGCGGGCAGCACGGTGACCGCGCGCGACAACTACTTCATGGCGGCGGTCTACTGGGGCGCGGCGCAGTGGCCCTACGACCAGAACGACGAGGCCAACGTCGCCTGTCATCTGAAGAAGCGCGAATGCTACGCCAAGTATGCCGGCATGGCTGACCACAAGATCGAGGCGGCCTGGATTCCATTTAAGGACACGGCGCTGCCGGCCTGGTTCCACCTGCCGCCGAACTATTCGGGCGGCAAGCTGCCGGTGATCATCAACGTGCCCGGCATGGACAGCTACAAGGAGATTCAGACCGCGCTCTACGGCGACCGGTTCCTCAACCGCGGCTTTGCGGTGCTCAACATCGACGGGCCGGGCCAGTACGAGGCGCCGATGCTCGGCATCTACTTCTCGATGCAGAACTGGGTCGAGACCGGCAAGGCGGTGTGCGACTGGCTCGCCAAGCGGCCCGAGGTTGACATGAGCAAGGTCGTGCTTTCGGGAACGAGCTTCGGCACGTTCTTCGGCACCATCCTCGCGGCGCACGAGCCGCGCGTATCGGCCTGCGCGGTGATCTCGGTGTGCCACGAGCCCGGCTGCCATACGATTTTTCAGGAGGCGTCGCCGACCTTCAAGAAGCGCTTCATGTACATGTCGGGGATCACCGACGAAGGCGAGTTCGACAAGATGCGCCAGGGCATGACCTGGGAAGGCCATGCCGACAAGGTGAAGTGCGCGTATCTTTGCGTCGCCGGCGAATTTGACGAGCTGTCGCCGATCGAGCATTCGGTGCGGCTGGTCGAAGCGGTGAAGGGACCGAAGCGCATGGTGGTCTACCAGGAGTCGCGCCATTCGGTCGGCAACGTGCCGGCTGCAAACCTCGGGCCGTTCCCGCCCATCCTTGTGGCCGACTGGCTCGCCGACCGCGTGGCCGGCAAGCCGTTCCCGAACGAGCACTGGTACGTGCGCGGCACGGGCCAGATCGACAAAAAGCCGCTGTAGCGCGAACGGAACTCCCTATGACGAGTGAGCGAGCCCGGTTCCATCAGGATCGGGCCCGGCGAGCCTCTGCAGTCAAGCTTCGTTCTGCCATTCGATGTGCGCCTTGATGGCCTTGCGCGCGTCGTCGATCCAGCCGTGCGGCCGTGCCTTTTCGATCATGGCGCCCAAGCTCTGCTGCCAGGCCGCGTCCTTCGCCACGCTTGGCCAGCGCCGCAACGCGGCCTCTGACACCCAGGCGGTCGCCTGATCGGGAAGTTCGGCCGTGCCGGCGAGCGCCCTGCGGACGGCATCGATCGTCGCCGGCCCGCCCTCGACGACGACCTTGAAGGCGCGGAAATTGCCGGTGTCCTCCAGCGCCACGCTGCCATCAGCCGAAACCTTGACGAACATCAGCTTCTCCCTTGCTAGAACGGCCATTCGCCGTTTGGTGTTGGCACGTCGAAGCCGGTCAGCACCGTCGATACCATCCCGTAGAAGCCTGTGACGCTGATGATCTCGATCGTGAGATCGGTGCCGAAGCGGTCAAGCAGTCGCCGATAGGTCGCCTCGCCGAGCGATTTTGAATTGAGCAGTTCGCCGACCGCCTCATACACCAGCCGTTCGTCGTCCTTCGCGAACGTGGGCGTCCGGCGTTCGCGGATTGCGGCAATGACATCCGGCGAAAGCCCTGCCGCAAGCGCCGGCGCCTCGTGTGCCGCCCAGGCGTATCGCGCCGACCAGTGCCGCACCACTGTCATCACGATCAACTCGAACAGGCGCTTTTCGAGCTTGCCGTTCTCGCGCAACGCGAGGGTCAGCTGGTTCGCGGCATCGGCCAGCGGCGGATTGCGCAGCCAGATCGCGAACGGCCCGCTGACGCGCTTGCGGGTCTGGCCGAGCTCGGCATGCAGCGCCTTCTGCGCCGGCGAGAGTTGATCGATTTCGAGCGGGTCGAGACGAGCCACGGCGTTCCTCCAAATTGTCGATTGAGGCTAAGTTAAACGTTCAGCGGCGCGAGCGTGGGCCGGCTGCGGATCAGGTCCGAGGCCTTCTCGGCGATCATCATGACCGGCGCATTGATATTGCCGCTGATCAGGTCGGGCATGACCGACGCATCGACCACGCGCAGGCCGTCGATGCCGCGAACCCGAAGCTGCGGATCGACCACCACGTTGTCGTCAGCTTCCGAGCCCATCCGGCAGGTGCCGAGCGGATGATGCAGCGTGATCGCGGTGTTGCGGATGTGGGCATCGATCTCACTGTCGGTGGCCGCGTTTACTCCGGGCGAAAGCTCGGCCCCGACCAGGCTTGCCAGCGTCGGCTTCGCCATGATTTCGCGGAACAGCCGCAGACCCGCACGCAGCGTTTTCCATTCGCGCTCGGTCGACATGAAATTCTGGCGGATGCGGATCGGCGCCGCGGGGTCGGCCGATGCGAGACTGAGCTGGCCGCGGCTTTCGGGATGCAGCATGACGATGCGTCCGCCGCAGCCATCGGCGAACGGCTCCTTGAACGGCTTGAAATAGGGCTCGGCCGACAACGGCGCGGCCGCCAGCAGGAGCTGGATGTCTGGCACCTTGGAGTCGGGCATCACCCGGACGAAAGAGGTCATGCCGCCGGGCAGGTCAGTGGCGATGCCTCTTCCGAAAAAGTACGCCTTGCCCAGTTCGAGCGCGATCCGGTCGAGCCGCATGGCGCGGTAGAGGGGGCCCGGCTGCCGGCGGGTATAGTTCACCATGACGACGACATGGTCCTGCAGGTTGCGCCCAACGCCCCGCAGCGGCGATTTCACAGTGATACCGAGCTCACGCAGCGCATCCGGGTCGCCGACGCCTGAGAGCATCAGCAATTGCGGGGAGTTGATCACGCCGCCCGCGAGCAGCACCTCGCGATGGGCCCGGGCAACGATGGTGTTGCCGCCCTTGCGGAATTCCACTCCCACCGCGCGGCCGGCCTCGATCAGGACGCGGGTCGCAAGCGCATCGGTCTCAATGGTCAGATTGTCCCGCTCCAGCGCCGGCTGCAGGTAGGCGGCGGCCGCGCTGCATCGCCTGCCGTTGCGGATCGTGTTCTGGTTGCGGCCGATGCCTTCGTTCTGCGGACCGTTGAGATCGTCGTTCCATCGCAATCCGGCGTCGCTCGCGGCGATCGCATAGGCGTCCATCAGCGGGTCCTGGTAGGTCGAGAACCGGGTGCTGAGCGGGCCGTCGCCGCCGCGATAGGCGCTCGCTCCGCCCTCCCAGGATTCCTGCTTGCGGAAATAGGGCAGGCTGTGCGCGTACGACCAGGTCGGCAGTCCGATCGCAGCCCAGCGGTCATAGTCGCCGCGGTTGCCGCGCGAATAGGTCATGGCGTTGATCGAAGACGATCCGCCGACCACCTTGCCGCGCGCGCATTCGATCCGGCGGCCGGCCATGTTCGGCTCGGGCTCGGTAAAATACATCCAATCGTGCATTCGGCTGAGCAGGATGCGGCCCCAGCCAAGCGGAATGTGAATCCATGGATCGCGGTCCCAGCCGCCGGCCTCCAGGATCAGCACCTTGCTGTCGCGGTCCTCGCTCAGACGGTTGGCCAGCACGCAGCCCGCCGAGCCGGCGCCGACAATGATGTAGTCGTAGCTGCGGGTGGGGGTCATGCAGAACAAGGCTAGCGGTTGACCGCATGGCAGCGCAAGGCGACCATGCGGCTGTGGTCATGACGATCCGGACAGGGTGGAATGTCGAGCACGTTGAGGTTGTCGCTCGCCTGTGGCGACTATGAGATCACGCGGCCTCTGATCGACGGCCGTGTCAAGCCGGCGGGTATCGAGCTTGTCGTCATCACGCCGGAATCGCGCGAGCGCCATTGGCGGGTGGCGCGTGACCACGCTTATGACATCTGCGAGTTCAACACGCCCGCCTATTTCATGGGACGGGATCGCGGTTTGCCCTACGTCGGGCTGCCGGTCTATTTGCATCGCCGCTTCCGCCACGGCTTTCTGTTCGTCAACAGCAACAAAGGCTTCAAGACGCCGAAGGACCTGATCGGAAAACGGATCGCCGGCACCAACTATTCGCCGGCTTCCAACATCTGGATGCGCGGCATCCTGGAGGAATTCCATGGCCTGCCGCATCGCTCGATCACCTGGGTCACCGAGCGCGACGAAGACGTGCCGTTCGAGCCGCCACCGGGTCTGAGGATCAAAAAGCTGCCGCCGGGCGGGCCGCCGCTCGAGGATCGCGTGGTGTCCGGTGAGCTTGACGGGCTCCTGACACCGTCGCTGCCGAAGTCGTTCATGGCCGGCAATCCCAACATCAAGCGGCTGTTCGACGACTATCGCCCGGTCGAGATCGCGTACTGGAAGAAGACTGGCATCTTTCCGATCATGCACGTGACGATCATCCGCGAGCAGATCGTGAAGGACAATCCATGGGTCGGGCCGTCGCTCGCGCGCGCCTTCGACCAGGCCAAGGCGCTGGCCTATGCGCGAGCGCGCAATCCGCGGACCTATCCGCTTGCCTGGCACAGCACATATCTCGACGAGCAGCTCGGCATTCTCGGTGACGATCCCTGGGCCTACGGCCTGGGACCTGCGAACCGCAACAACCTCGACACCATCCTGCGCTACACGCATCAGCAAGGCCTGATCAGTCGGCCGATGACGATTGACGAATTGTTCCTCGACACCGACGAGGCCGGTTACGGCGGTCCGGGCGGTGATTGATTGGGAGAGCACCATGAACAAGCGAATTCGTCGCGTGGTGACCGGCCACAATGCGCAGGGCAAATCGGTGTTCGTCATGGATGGCTCGGCACCACACGTGTATAGCCGCGTGCCCGGCAGTGCGGTCGTGACCGAATTGTGGGAGACGCGCGGCTCGCCCGCGGACAACAGCGGTAACGAGGAGGCGACGAACCATCCCTTCCGTCTGCATCCGCCGAAGAACGGCACTGTGTTCCGCATCATCAATTATCCGCCCGACAAAGTCCGGCTTGCCGCACTCGCCAAGGAGCAGGCGTTACCCGACGACTCCGGACGCAACGCCGCGAGCGATCGCAACAACCCGCGCCACGCCGGCTTCCACAAGACCAATTCAGTCGACTACGCTATCGTGCTGGCCGGCGAAATCTGGGCGATGATGGACGAGGGCGAGGTGCTGCTGAAGACCGGCGACGTGCTGATCCAGCGCGGCACCAACCACGCCTGGAGCAACCGCACCGACAAGAACGCGACGCTCGCTTTTGTTCTGGTCGACGCGGGGCCGCTGTCGTGACCGTTTCGGGCGGCCCGGTGGACCGGGCCACGCTGGAAGACCTCGCGGCGGCGAGCCGCATCCTGGTCGATCAGGGTGTGTTCGACGCGGCAGGCCACGTCTCGATGCGCCATCCCGGGCATGCCGGGCGTTTCCTGATGTCGCGCTCGCTCGCCCCGGAGATGGTGCAGGCCGACGATATCATGGAATTCACGCTCGACTGCGAGGCGGTCGACGCGCGCGGCCGCAACGGCTTCATCGAACGCTACCTGCACGGCGAAATCTACAAGGCGCGCTCAGACGTCGTGGCCGTGGCACACAGCCATTCGCCGTCTGTGATCGCGTTCGGAGTGTCGAACGAGCCGATGCGGGCGATGTATCACAACGCGGCGTTCCTCGCGCAGGGCGTGCCGGTGTTCGATATCCGCGACAAGTTCGGTGCGACCGATATCGTCATCAGCACGGCGGCGAAGGGCGCAGCGCTGGCCGAAGTGCTCGCCGACAAGCCGGTGGCGCTGCTTCGCGCGCACGGCATGGTGGCGGTGGGCCCGACGCTCGCGGTTGCGGTGTTTCGGGCGATCTTCACGGTCGCCAGCGCCGGCATCCAGCACCAGGCCCGCGCGCTCGGCGGGCCGATCGCGGCGCTCGATGCCGAGGAGGGGCGGCTTGCCGACGTGGTCAACGTGCAGACCGTCGGCCGCTCCTGGGATTTGTGGAAGAAACGGGTGATGACATAGAATCGGCCGCCGTCATTCCGAGTCTGCGCCCTCGCGGGCAACGCGGAATGAGGCGGAATGTCTGGGAGAGATCGCGCCATGCCACAGCCGTCGCAGCAGCAGATCAAGCAGGAGCTGGTCGACGCCATCCGCATGCTGGAGAGCGCGGAATACATCGACCACAACGGTCATTGCAGCGCGCGGCGTGATGACACCTCGTTCTACATCAACTCGGGCGCCTCGCAGCGCGCCCGTCTCACCGTCGAAGACATCGTCGCGGTCGATTTCGAAGGGCGTCCGGTGGACGGCTCCAATGTCAAGCCGCCGCTTGGAGTTTCCGATCCACGCCGAGGTCTATCGCGCCAAGCCGAAGGTTAACGCGGTGTTCCACACCCATCCGCAATGGTCGACCTATCTCACCATGGTCGGCGCGCCGCAGAAGGTGGTCTATGCGCAGGCCTCGCTCCTCGGCGACATGCCGGTGATGAACTCGCCGATGTCGGTCAACACGCGCGAGATGGGCGAGAAGATGGTCGCCATCATGGGCGACAATCCGGTGGTGCTGCTCAAGGCGCACGGCGTGGTGGCGGCCGGCGAGACCATCCTGGAGACGCTTCGCCTATGCGGCCTATGTCGAGGAGAACGCGCGCCGGCAGTACATGGCGATGCAGATCGGCGATCCGTACGTCTTCAGCGACGAAGAGCAGGCGGCGTGCCGGTTGAAGCTGCGCTCGCCGAGCCTGTTCAAGAAGACCTGGGACCACTACCGCTCGAAGATCGGTGCTGCTGAGAACGCGCGGCTTGCCGCGAAGATCAGGCCAGTTTTCCGGCCGGATGTTCACGCCGCGACGTCGCCGCGAGCCGGGCCTGCGCGGCGAGCCGGATCTGCGCGTTGATGGCGCCGAAGCCTCGATAGCCGCGCCGCTCGACGATTTCGACGAAGAACAGGTCGCCGAAGCTCTGGGTGTAGGCCTGCAGATATTCGCCGCCCTCGTCGCGGTCGTACAGGATGTCGTTGGAGCGCAGCACGTGCGAGGCGCTCGGCGGAGAGATCGGTGCGGGCCTCGAGGTCGTCGTAGTAGTTCTCCGGCATCGGCAGCATGGCGACGCCGTTGGCCTTGAGCCTGCGGACAGTCGCGACGATATCGTCGGTCGCAAGCGCGATGTGCTGCACGCCCGAACCGAAGTAGTGCGACAGAAAGCGCGACGACAGCGTCTGCTGGCTCTGCGAGGCGTTGAGCGCGATGCGCAGCGCGCCGTCGGCGGTCTGGATCACCTGGCTGCGCACGATGCCGCCCGGATCGATGACGTCGAGCTGCGGCGTCTTGCTCGACGTCGAACAGCGAGGTGTAGAACAGCACCCACGACAGCATCTCCTCGTATTGCATCGACTGCGAGATGTGGTCGATCACCGTTAGTCCGGTGCCGCCTTGGCCGGCAGGCTGCTTCGGCGCGTTGAAATCGATGTCCCAAAGCCGCCCGAGGTCGCTCGTCGGAGTCGACGAAATAGAGCAGGCTGCCGCCGAGCCCACGCACCGCTGGGAATTTCCAGTTCGCCGGGACCGACCGGCTGCCGGAACGGCGTGTCGCGCAGCCGCTGCGCGCGGTCGAGCGTCGGCGCGGCGCTGTCGACCTTCAGGCAGATCGCGCACACCGACGGACCATGCGTGATCTGGTGGGCGTGTGCGAAACCCTCCTGGTCGCAGTTGAGCACGAGGTTGATCGAGCCTTGCGACCAGCGCGTCACGGCCTTCGACTTGTGCTCGCCGACCATGCTGAAACCGAGCCCGGCGAATAGCTCGTGCCAGATCGGCCGCGGCGTCGCTCGTCGGCGGCGAATTCGAGAAACTCGACGCCGAGGCAGCGGCGCGCGCGGCGGCAGCGGCGGCACGGCCTGCGCTGCGACCTGCGCCGCTGCCGCTCGGCCGCGCATCTGGTCCATGAGATAGACCAGCGAACGCTGGCCATCGACCGCGACGCCGCGCGCCGAGCCGGCGCGGAACTGATCGTTGAAGATCTCGAGCGAGAGCAGGCCCTCGTAGCCGGTTGCGAGCACCGCATCCATGAACTCGAGCATCGGGAAATCGCCCTGGCCGGGAAAGCAGCGGAAGTGCCGACTCCACGACATCACGTCCATGTCGAACCAGGGCGCGTCGGCAAGCTGCACCAGGACGATCTTGTCGCGCGGGATCGAGCGGATCGCCTTGAGGTCGGTGCTTGCGCGCGAGGATATGAAACGAGTCGAGCGTGAGCCCGATCGCTGGATGATCGGCCCTGCGCACCACCTCCCAGGCGTCGCGGTAGTCGCTGATGTGGCGGCCCCAGGCGAGCGCCTCGAAGCCGATGCGGATGCCGCGCTTCTGCGCGCGCTCGCCGAGTTCGTGCAGGTCGGCAGCGGCGCGGTCGATGCCGCCGAGCGAGTCGGGCGAGACGTTGCTGCAGATCATCAGAGAGATCGCAACGCAGTTCGCCCATCAGGTCGAACTTGCGCTCGGCGCGGGCAAAGGCCCGGCTGCGTTGCGGCTCGGGCATGCCCTCGAAGTCGCGGAAAGGCTGAAACGTTACGATCTCAAGTCCAAGCGACGCGACCATGCTCGGCTACGTCGCGTGGCGTTCCGTTGAACGACAGCAAGATCGTTTTCGAAGATTTCGACTCCGGAGAAGCCGGCCGCGGCAATCGCCTCCAGCTTTTCCTTGAAGGCCACCGCTGAGCGAGACGGTTGCAATCGAAGTGCTGCATGATGGGCTTCCCGAGTGAGGGTCGAATCGCAACAAAGCGTGTCAAATTTACCACACACCGGATGGGCGAATCGCGATACGAAGTTCGGGGACTTGTTGGAACTTGGATGTCCGTCAATTCGTTCCGTTGAGGCTGGTGGTGACGCGTCGCGTCACAAAATGGTCGTGATCGTCATCATCAGTCCGACCGCCGCAGGGAATTAGCCCTGCAGCATGAGACTAGGAGCGGGCCGCAACACGCGCGCCTGCATGGCGCGGGTGAATTGAGAATGCGGATACTGCTCGCCAGTACAATTCTGTGTGTTTCAATTCCGACCTCCCTGTGGGCCTCGACAGGCCTCGTTCCTCCAGCCGCAGTGTCCTTCGCTTACAAGGTGAGCCACACGGCACTGCCGCTGCCGGACTCGGTGATCGCGTCGATACAGATCGCCGGATCTTGACATCGATCCGGGCGAAGAGGCGATCGAGCCGAGCGATCTGGATGAACCGCGGCCGCGCGTGTTCACGCGCGACGAGCTGTGCGGTTCGGCGGCGCTCGTTGCACGCGCCAACAATCTTGCCGGTGCCGTTCTTTGCGAACCTGATCTGGCAGGAGAGCAGCTTCGAGCACGCGGGTGATCAGCCGCGCTGGCGCGCAGGGCATCGCGCAGTTCATGCCGCGGACCGCCGTCGAGTTCGGATTGCTCAATCCGTTCGACCCGATTCACGCCTTATCGGTGTCGGGCCAGTTTCTACGTCTGCTGCACCAGCAGTTCGGCAATCTCGGTCTCGCGGCCGCCGCCTACAACGCCGGTCCGCGCGCGTGTCAGCGACTGGATGGCCAAGCGCGGACCGCTGCCGCGCGAGACGCGCAACTACGTGCTGCGCATCACCGGCCGCAAGGCCGAGGACTGGATCGGCGCGCGGCCGAGCCCGCGCGACGCTCTGGTGCCGGCGAAGGCGCCCTGCGTCGAGGCGGCGCAAGCCCTTGCGCGAACAGGAAAAGGTGGTCCGCATCTCCGATCTCGTGATGGAGCTCGCGAGCGCGGCCAAGGCAGCAGCGCCGGCGGACGTTGCCGATAACGAGTCGCAGCAGCGCTCGTTCCGTCTGGCGGGCGGCCATGAGCAGCTCGTTGAATACTGGGAGCCCCGCCGCACCGGTTCGCCTCGGCCGGGCCGGCAACGCGACAACGGCGTAACGCCGGGCACGACTAGAACTGCGAACAAGGTCTCTGACAGACGCGGTGTGGGGAGCCGTTCAAGGAACTCAAGCCGGTCCGCGATTGCGGGAGGCGCGGCGGAGCGGCGTGCCGGCCGCATGAAGCGCATCCGGCTCGCGTCCCGTCACTAGCGCACGATCGTCTGAGATTGAAGCGCGCGCGCTCCGCTTGCTTGACCTCTCCATCGGGGGAGGTCGCCTCGCGAAGCGATTTCAACAAATTGCTTCGCTGTGTGAGTTGACAACGCGCGCGCCAATCTCTTGGCTTCCTTGAAGCACGCTGGATCCGATAACGGAGTTCTCCATATCGGCGGTCGGATCTGGCTTTTCGCAGGGCAGTCTGATGCACAGGCTCTCAGCCGCTCGCGGGCGACAAAGCGGCCCTTCGTTTTTTTGGTGGATGGTCGGTGCCATCGCAATATTATCGATTTGTGGCTGGCCTGGCGCGCCTGTTCTCGCACAGGATGCCGCAAGCAGGACAATCCGCCGGTTCGCGCCGAGTTCCGCGAACCTGTAACGCTGGCGAGCAAGGACGGCGTACTCGAAGTCCGCCTCACCGCGCGTCAGGGCGCGGCCAAGCTCGATACGGTTGCCATTCCGGTCAAGAACTTCCTTCTGTTCGACTATCAGTTGATCCGCGGCACGGCATCCGATGGGCAGATGTCGGGCGACAACCTCTATCCGGCGCCGACCTTGCAGGTTTTTCCGGGCGAGACACTGATCGTCCACCTCGAAAACGGGCTGTCCGGCCTGACAATTCGGGATTACTTCAGTCCGCAATACACGCCGAAGGGCGAGACGGTTCCGATCTACCCGGAGCAGATGACCTCATCGCCGTTGAACCTTCACGTTCACGGCGTCCACGTCAGTCCGAAAGGCAATGCCGACAACGTCCTGCTGCACATCCCAGCCGGCATGTCGAACACGTACACCTACAACATTCCGAAGAACATGCCGCAGGGAGCGTATTGGTATCACAGCCACCTGCACGGCCTTACTGCGGCGCATGTCTACACGGGCCTCGTCGGCCTGCTCTCGATCGGCCGCACCGACGGCAACCTGCCGCTCGTCACGCAGAACAGCATTCCCATCCGGAACATGCTGCTGCAGTACAATTTCGTCTTCGATCGCGAGAATGGTCTTGCGCAGCTCAACAATCCATACTGGCCGCAATTCGTAAGCACGATAACGCCGCCGCAAGGCGATGAACTGGCGAAGGGCACCTATCGCCCGCTGCTCGCGCCGGTGAATTTCAACCAGTCCAAACCGGGACAGAAATACTTCACCGTCTGGTATGCAGGGCCGCTCTCGATCCACAACACACCGCGGACTGTTCCAGTTCATCCCGAGCAATCTGCTGCGCTTCACCGCGCATGGCGGGCAGCACCGACCCCGGTGTTCCGCCAAATCCGTCGCTTCCCGACTCCCAGCGCGACGTGCAGTTCACCGTCAACGGCCAGTTCCAGCCGGTCATCAAAAGCAAGGCGGGCCAGACCGAGATCTGGGTGCTCGCGAATGTCAGCGACATCGCCTACATCAACGTCCAGCTGACCGAAACGGCGACCGGGCGGCATCCCAAGATCGCCATCGTCGGCCAGGACGGAAATCCCTATCCCGCCGTCCACTATCCGGTCACCGACAACGGCACGCGGCTGCTCATTCCGCCGGCAAGCCGGTTCGCAATCGCCGTGACAATTCCTGCAGAAGGCGAACTGGTGCTCGAGATGCCGTCGCGCGGGAGCGGCGCGAAGACGATCACCGCGCCCGGCGTGCTCTACACCAACAACGGCACGGACAATCCTCCGGCAGTGCTCGGAAGCCTGAGCGCGCTGCCGTCCGCGGTCAGCTACGTCGACGGGTTCTTCGTCTTCCCGACCCAGGTGTTGGCAAAGGCCGTGCCTTCGCAAGGTCCAGGCCAGACGACCGACGTTCGCCGAAGGACAGGCGCTCGGCGCCTATACGTCCTTCGTCGAGCTTTCCGACAAGACTCCGGACGTCACGCGCGAGATCAGGATCTCCGGAGGCTTCCTCAACAAACTGGCAAGCACGGACGACCCGAAATCATTCGTCTATGCTTTCGACGGCGGTGCATTTCCGAACGTGCCGCTGATCCAGCCGCGGCTCAATTCGGTCGAAGAGTGGAGGTTCGTCAATCACAACAACGACGAGCATCCGATCCACGTCCACGTCAACGATTTTCAGGTGACCGAATACTACGATCCGACGACCGGACTGCGCACCGGCCCGGACAAGTTTGGCGTCGACAATGCCAACGCACCGGCCCCGACCATGCAGATCGACGAGAGCGTCATCGAGCCCGGCATTCTTTCGATCCGCACGCGGTTCGACGACTACACCGGTCTCTTCGTGATGCATTGTCACCGGCTGAACCACGAAGACAACGGGCTCATGATGCTCATCAGCGTCATCCCGGCGATTTCCAGCTACGCTGTGGCCGTGCCGGGCGCTCCAGGAAAAGCGACGGAGGTGCGCGTCTATGACGGCAATGGCGACCGGCTGCTCGCGACGGTCACCCCGTTTCCTGGCTATGAAGGCAGCGTCAGCGTGGCGATGGGCGACGTCGACGACGATGGCGTTTACGATCTGCTCGTCGGCGCCGGCAAGGATCACGCTCCTGAAGTCGTCGTCTATTCGGGCAAGGCCAAGAACGGCAAGAGTGCCTTCGCGACAGAGCTGGCGCGCTTCCAGCCCTTCGCGGCCGGAGCGCGCGGCGGCATCAGCGTGACCGCCGCGCAGATCGACGGGACGAGCGCCGACAACATCATCGTCGGCTCCGGTCCCGGCATTCCGAGCGAGGTCAGGGTCTACAGTTCGAAGCTTCCTTCATCGCCAGGCATCGCGCCGGATCTCTTCTCGACGTTCAGCCCCTATGCCGGCGACCGGTCGGGCGTAAGCCTGACCACCGGCTTCGTGGACTATGCGACCGGCCGCTACAGCATCGTCACCGCGCCAGGGCCTGGGACACCGGCCGAGGTGAAGGTGTTCGTCTTCCCGCTGCTGAAGCCGATCAGCCAACGCCGCAGTCGCCGGCCACGCGGGCGCGCATGCAGGCGTGCATGCCGCCGCGCCAAACCAGCCGGCCAACGACCGCTTCGTTCAAGCCGTTCGGCGACGCCTACCGAGGCGGCGTTTCGCTCGCGACGGGCTGGCTCGCAGGATCGCTCGGCGGTGCCGAACGGATCGTCGTGAGCCAGCTTGCGGATGCCGGCACGGTGAAGGTCTTCTCCAGCGGCTCTGCCTTGGACGACGGTCCGGCACTCTACCTTCACAGCCCGAACGAGCATGGCCACGCGCCCACCTTCCGCGAGATCGCGAGCTTCAATCCGTTCGACGGCACATCCGGAACGCGCGTCGCGACCACGAGCACGACCACCGGCGCCCATCTGTTGGTCAGTGGCGTTGCCGCAGGGCCGCGGCGCAAGCGTTATGAAGTACGAGTTCGCCAGGCCGCACGCCCAGGCGACGACGCTGCAAGCCCGGCGTCTCGGAGAAGTCTTTTCCGATGGCAGGTTCGCAGCCGGCCATACTCGGCGGCGACTAAGCGCTTGGCTGAACTCGATCACGGCCGCCCGGCCGGTTTCTGGCTGGTCAACGCGAAGCATTGGCGCGTCACCAGCGGAATTGGGCGGTCTTACAACGTTGCCTCGATCCGGCTGCGCAACTCCGCGGTCACTGCGGGCGTGATGCCGAACCACGCCTGCCAGGCCGGAATGCCCTGGTGCAGCAGCATGCCGAGCCCGGTGACCGTACGGTTGCCGCGCTCGCGCGCCGCCGCGATCAACGGCGTCTCGCGCGGGATGTAAATGATGTCGCTGACCAGCGCTTGACGCGGCAGCTTGTCGAGCCGCAGGTCGAGTGCGGCCTGTCCGATCATGCCCTGGCTTGTCGCATTGACGAGCATCGCTGCGCCTTCGATCGCGTCGTGGCGCTGCTCCCAGGGCAGCACCGTGATCGGTCCGCCGAAGTCCTTGGCGAGGTTGAGCGCGCGCGCATGAGTGCGGTTGCACAGCCTGATGTCGCGCGCGCCGCGCTCCATCAGCCCGTAGACCACGGCACGCGCGCCGCCGCCGGCACCCATCACCGCGACCGGGCCCGCATCGGCGCGCCAGTCCGGCACGAATTCGAGGATGTTGTGGACGAATCCGAACCAGTCGTTGTTGGAGCCCGACAGAGAGCCGTCCGGCCGCACCACGACGCAGGAGATCGCCCCGATCTTTCGGGCGGTGATGTTGACCTCGTCGACGATCTTCATCGCCTCCTGCTTGTGCGGGATGGTGAGGTTGCAGCCGGCGAATGTGAGCGCCGGCAACGCGCGCAACGCCGCGGCGAGGTTCTCGGGCCGGATCGCGAGCGGCACGTAGCTGCCGGCAAGCCCGTGCTTCTCGAACCAATAGCCGTGCAGCATCGGCGAACGCGACTGCGAGATCGGCCAGCCCATCACGGCTGCGAGCAGAAAACGATCCGTCATCGGATGTCGTTGAGCGGCAGCCTCAGGCTGCACGCACCGCAGCCTTCGGCAGCAGGCCGGCCTGCACCAGCGCCTGGCGGATGCGTTCGACCTCGGCGCGCTCGATCTTGACCAGCGGCGGCCGCACCACCGCGCGCGGCAGGCGCCCGAGCAACACGAGGGCCTCCTTCATGCGGTTGTGCATATCGACCCAGGGCTGCGCATAGAACACCGAGGCGAGCGGATAGATTCGGTCGTTGACCGCCTGCGCGGCCTTCAAGTCGCCGGCCTTGACGGCGCGGAACAACTCCGCCTGCAAGTCGGCGATCACACTGCCGCTGCCGGAGAGCAGGCCGTCGCAGCCGAAGCTCAGCGACGCCATCAGCCAGGAGCTTTGCGTCGAAAGCACAGTCACCGGCCGCGCCAGCGTCTGCAGATGGCGCACATGCCATTCGTGCTGCTGCGGCGTGCCGGCCCAGTCCTTGATCGCACGGATCGAAGGCACCTGCTCGACCATGCGCAGCAAGGTCTCGTTGGGATAGCCCTGGCCAGTGGCGAGCGGATACTGGAAAGCGATGATCGGCAGGTCGGAGGCGTCAGCGATGCGCTTGAAGTGTTCGACCGCCATCGCCGTATTCTGGCCGAGCGTGAACGGCGCCGGCGGGAACACCAGCAGCGCGGAGGCGCCGCCCGCGGTCGCCATCTTGGCGATGCGCGCCGCCTCCAGGCTGCCGTCGGCCCACACGCCGTTGACGATCGGCAGCTTCGCCGCCGATCTCGTCTTGCGCGATCTCCAGCACGCGCTTCTGCTCGTCGAACGAGCAGGATGCCACCTCGGTGGAGTGGGCGTTGACGGTGACAGCGGATAGGCCTTCGACGGCAGTGACGTCGCGCAGGTGCTTGCGGAAGCTCGCCTCGTCGATCGAAAGGTCGTCGTGGAACGGCAGGATGACGGCCGGAATCACGCCCTGCGGGGTGAAGCTCTTATGACGCGGCATTCTCGGTCTCCTTGGGCTGGCCGGACCCGACGGTCCACCGGGATTTGCGCTATTATGCCTGGAAAAGCCGGTTTGGGCACGCCCAAATCAGGGAGGACCAATAATGATTCTGCAACGCCGCCAATTCCTGCAGTTGGCCATCGGCGCTGCGGCACTGCCCGCCGCACCGCGCGGGGCGGGCGCGCAGGCGTATCCCTCGCGCGCGATCACCATGGTGGTGCCGGTCCCGGCCGGCGGCGCGATGGACACCAACGCGCGCCTCGTCGCCGAGGGCATGCGGGCGTCGCTCGGCCAGCCGGTCGTGATCGAGAACGTCACCGGCGCGTCCGGCTCGCATCGGGGTCGGCCGGGTCGCGCGCGCGGCGCCCGACGGCTACACCATCACCTACGGCGCGCATTCGTCACCCACGTCCTCAACGGCGCGATCTACCAGCTTCCCTACGACGTGGTGGCGGATTTCGAGCCGATCGCGTTCATCGCCGGCACGCCGTGGCTGATCGTCGGCAAGAAGGACCTGCCGGCAGACGACCTGAAGGGTCTGATCGCCTGGCTGAAGGCCAACCCGGACAAGGCGTCGTTGGGCACCGCCGGTCCCGGCAGTCCGTCGCATCTCGGCGGCATCCTGTTCCAGAAGATCACCGGCACGACGTTCCAGTTCGTGCCCTATCGCGGCACCGCGCCGGTGATCCCGGACCTGGTGGCCGGGCAGATCGACATGGCGATCCTCGATCCGATCACCGCGCTGCCGCAGTTCCGCGCCGGCCGCATCAAGGTGTTTGCGGTCATGGCGAAGAACCGCACGGCCACCGCGCCGGACATGCCGACCGTGGACGAGGCGGGCGCGCCCGGCCTGCACATCTCGCCGTGGCAGGCGATGTGGGCGCCCAAGGGCACGCCGAAGGACATCATCGCCAAGCTCAACGGCGCGGTGGTCGCTGCGCTCGCCGATCCGGCGATCCGCAAGAAGCTCGCCGACCAGAGCTACGAGGTCGGGCCGCGCGAGCAGCAGACGCCGGAATATCTCGCCGCCTTCCACAAGGCCGAGATCGAGAAATGGTGGCCGATCATCAAGGCCGCCGGCATCAAGGGGCAATGAGGCAGCGTCCCGAGAAGCGAGACTGCGCCTCGCGTTTGCGCCGCGCTGGAAGGCCGGTCACACCCTCACGTCGGTCATGACGCCCTTCGGGAAAATCTCCTCGGGCTTGACGTGCCGGTGCGCGATACCCTGCTCGTGGCTGTAGCGCGCCATCTGCTCCCAGGTCGGGCGGTTCTCCTCGATGCCGTAGGGGAAGGGATCGCGCCAAACAGGTCGCGCATTTTGCGAGCGTAGGTCGGAAGCCAGGCCAGCGGATAGCGCGACACCGCCGGATCGGATCAGCCGCTCGACGCTGCGGTTCTTGGAGGCAAGGAAGGCGTTGTAGAGATTGCGCGCGACCCACGGGTTGTCGTCGAGCACCCGCTTCTGCAGAGCGATGATGTGCATGATCGGCCAGACCTTGGTGCGCGCGTAGTACGCCTCCTCCATCTGCCAGAAATCCGGGAACAGGCGGACCACGTCGGGGTGGCCGGCCCGGAAGCAATCCGGCGGACGCGCGATGATGGCGCAGTCGATGTCGCCCGCGGCGAGCATCTCGCTCAGCGACTTGTCGGCGATGCGCGTGAGCTTGACGCCCTTGGGCAGAGCTCAGTTCGACCTTCTCGATCCGCCCGGCCTCGTTGGCGCCGGCCTGGTGCCAGTGGATGTCCTTGAGGCCGACGCCGTGCTCGTCGCTGAGCCAGCCGCGCATGTAGACCGCGGCGGTGTGTGCCCATTCGGGCGAGCCGACCTTCTTGCCCTTGAGGTCCTTGGGGCCCCCGATCTTGCTCTTCTTGTTGACGTAGAACGACGAGAAGCGGAACAGCCGCGAGCAGATCACCGGCAGGCCGATGATGTCGGAATTCTTGCGCGTGACCTGCGCCATGAACTTGGCGAACGACAGTTCGGCGGCGTCCCATTCGCGGTTGAACGTGAAGCGCGCGAATACCTCGTGATGGCCGAGCATCGACCAGGTGGTGCTCGATGCCCTCCGCCTGCACGGTCCCCAGCCGGAAGTCGCGGAAATGGTCGTAGTCGGTCGTGGCGATCGAAAGCTTCAGACGGTTCATGGACCCCTCGCCGAGGACGATACCCCCGGCCGGCATTAGAGCACGAACCTGCCCGTCGCAAACCGCTGCGGTGGCGCTCGGAGCCGTCGTTCGCGGCACAGCGAGCGGGCAGAGCTTCCGTCGACAGGAATGAAACTTAGAACCCGCCGCGGCGGCCGAAGAAGAAGTCGTCCGCGCCGCGCCGCGGGCGATCTTCTGGCGGCTCGGCATAGCGCCGCTGCGCATTGGGCGGCGGGCCCGCCGGGCGGGTCTGCTGGCGCCGTGCGTTGGCGTTGGCGCGCGGGTCGGGCTCGGGCTGACCGCCGCCGAAGAACGGCAGGAAGAACGGCAGCGGACCGCTGCGCTCGACCTGGCGCCGCTGCTGCGGCGTGCCGGCGCCGTCGTAGTCGCGCCGTCCGAAATCGCCGAACGGGAACCCGAAGAAGTTCGGCCTGCGATCGTAATCCTGATCCTGGTAGCCGCGCGCGATCAGCCGGTGCGGCGAATCGGCGACCTGGCCGCTTTCGTCGACGCCGGAAATACTCCATGAAGGCTTCGCGGCTGCGCTCAGGCAGCCGCGTGCCGCTGCGCACGTCGATCGGCAGCGCGACCAGCTTGCGCGCTGCCGCGGTCGACGGGCCGGAGAGCGCGGTCCGCGGCGCGTACTGCGTCCAGACCGCCTGCATGATCCGGTCGAAGATCGGCAGCGCGACCCTCGACCCGGTCTGGCCGCTGCCGAGCGTGCGCTTGCCCTTGGCGTTGTCGTAGCCGACCCAGACCGCGACGGTCACTTCGTTGGTGAAGCCGACGAACCAGGCGTCGTTCCATTCGTCGCTGGTGCCGGTCTTGCCGGCGACGTACGGCGAGAGCGCGGCGAGGCGGGCCGCGGTGCCGCGCGCCACCACGCCCTGCAGGATGGTCTTGAGCTGGAAGAACGCCGCCCGGTCGGCCGAGCCGATCCACGTCGTGGTCGGCTTATCGCGGTAGACGACCTTGCCGTCCTGCTCGATCGATTCGATCAGATGGGGAGTCGGGCGCGCGCCTTCGTTGGCGATCGCGGCGTAGAACGCGGCGAGGTCGATCGGGCGGACCGGCTGCGCGCCGAGCACGAACGGATAGTAGCGCTCGCACTGCCCGTAGAGCTGCGCCTCGGTGGCGAGCCGGCACACGATGTCGAGGCTTTCCGGCGGCGTATCGGCGACACCGCCGTCGAGCAGACGGGCGGTCACCAGGTTCTTCGAGTGCTCGAGCGCGCGGCGCAGCGTCATGGTGCCGGCGTAGCCGCCATCGTAGTTGCGCGGCGACCACCAGTCTTCGGCGCGGGTGTAGCGGTTGACGCCGCCGATCGGCGGCAGCGTGATCGGAGCGTCCTCGACCAGCGCGTTCGGCTGCATGCCGCTGTTGAGCGCCGCGAGATAGGTCATCGGCTTGAACGACGAGCCGGGCTGCCGGCGCGATTGCGTCACGCGGTTGAGCTGGCTCAGCGGGAACGAGAAGCCGCCGACCATGGCAAGCACGCGGCCGGTCTTGTTGTCGAGCACCACCGAGGCGGCCTGCACGGTCGGCCGCACGCGCAGGTCGGCGCGTGCGCCGTCGCGGCCGGCCTGCTCCACGACATTGACGTAGACCACGTCATTGACCGCGAGGTTGCGCCGCGTGTTGGCTCCCCTGGTCGAGAGCGGGATGACGCGACCGTCGCGCAGCCCGACCCGGATCGATTCCTGGCCGTTCTTCAGCGCAGCCTTCTCGACCACCACCGCCGGCGCCCAGTGCACGTCGTAGAGCGGCAGCCGCACCTGCTCGAGCGCAACCAGCCAAGCGGCCTTGCTGCGGTCGGCGTTGGGATCGCGTTGCAGCTTGCGGATCGCTTCGCCGATATTGGTTTCCGCAGCCAGGAACCGAACCCGTCCCGCGCTCAGTTCGTATTGCGCGAGCCCTTCCTGCAGCGCGGTCTCGGCGGCGCGTTGCAGCTCCGGCCTGATGGTCGAACGTACGGTATAGGAGGCGGCCGTCAGGCTGTTGATCCCGGCGACGGCCTTGGCCTCGCGGCCGATCTGGTCGACGAAATGAAAGCCGGTGTCGCGGCGCGGCCGGTCGTGGACGGCGATCTGCAGGCGTATGCTTTCCGCCTGCTTCATCTCGTCGGCGCTGATCGCGCCGTCCTCGTTCATGCGGCCGAGTACATAGGCGAGCCGGCCGTGCGCCCGGTCGCGGTAGCGGTCGGGATTGTAGTAGTTCGGCCCCTTGGTCAGGCCGGCCAGGAAGGCGCCCTCGGTGAGGGTCAAGTCCTTGGCGCGCTTGCCGAAATAGGCGCGCGACGCCATTTCGATGCCCCAGCTCGAACGGCCGAGGAAGATCGAATTCAGATAGATTTCGAGGATTTGCTGCTTGCTGACCGCCTTCTCGACGCGGGTCGCCACGATCATTTCGCGGATCTTGCGCTCGTAGGTGACCGCGTCGCCGACCAGGAGGTTCTTGGCTACCTGCTGGGTGATGGTCGACCCGCCTTCGCGGCGGTTCGGCTCGGCCACCATGTTGATGAACGCCCGGATGACGCTGCGCTCGTCGACGCCGTGGTGCTGGTAGAAGCGCTTGTCCTCGGCCGCGATGAACGCGCGCTGCA
Source organism: uncultured Alphaproteobacteria bacterium (assembly GCA_963821555.1). Lineage (GTDB taxonomy): Bacteria > Pseudomonadota > Alphaproteobacteria > Rhizobiales > Xanthobacteraceae > Z2-YC6860. The sequence goes on from CAWGEM010000016.1 coordinate 166,567, forward strand.
CGAATTCGGGAATCTCGGACAGCGGAACCCAATGACGGCGGTGCTCGGGCTCGAACAGCTCGGCAAACTTCGCGCCGTTGCCGTCGATCACCGTGGTCATGCCGGGCAGCCGCAGGCCGCGGAGCCGAGTGTGATCGGGAAGGTCGATCGTCGCGCGGTTGTAGAATTCGATCACTTGCCCGACGTCCACCACCGGGGTGCCCCGCTCCTTCTTGCAGAGCTGCTTATAGGCCAGGTGCAGGTCGGTGAACTTGATCCCCTTGAACGCCTTGATCTCGCCCTCGACCGCCTGCTTGTCGGTCATGACGGTCGCGATCAAGTCGTCGAGATCGATGTTCTCAAGGTCGAATTCCTTGCGGATGAAGCTGCAGCCCTCGCTGAGGATCTGCATGACTTCCGCTCTGTCCGCGACCGGATCGAATTGGGTTTTGACCGCGTCCGGCTTGGTTGTCACCAAGCTCAGCGCAAGGGCCGTGGCGAAAACCTTAACGAGAATCGCTTCCATATGTGTGAACGAAACTCACAGGGCCGCCGGCCCGGATAACAACTATACAAGAAGGCGAAATGACGGAGATTAAGAAATCTTGCCTCCCGACAATTTTTTTGCGGCTCACGGCATGATCGATTTGTCTTTCAGCCTCAACGTGTTATGGGAGTGGCAATCAATCCGGGAGGCAAGCAATGAGTGGCAACGGGCTGAGCGAACGCCTGCAGACGCCGATTTCGACTGCGGAGCTTGAGCGGCGCTGGGCGGCGGTGCGGGCCGCGATGAAGCGTGACGGGGTCGACGTTCTGCTGATGCAGAACAACAACGACCACATGGGCGGCTATGTCAAATACTTCACCGACATGCCGGCCACCAACGGCTATCCGAACACCGTCATCTTCCCCGCCGACGACGAGATGACGGTCGTCATGCAGGGCCCGTTCGGCGGCGACCGCAAGCCCGAGCCGGACATCTGGCGCGGCGTGAAGCGCATCCTGACGACGCCAAGCTACGAATCCGCGCACTTCACCCAGAACTACGATCCCGAGCTCGCCGCCCAGGCGCTGCAGCCGTATGCGCGGGCCACCATCGGCTTCGTCGGCATTTATCAGATGTCGTTCGCGATGGGCGACTACATCATGAAGCGGTTCACGAGCGCGCGCTTCGTCGATGCCAGCGAGCTGGTCGACCGCGTCAAGGTGATCAAGAGCGCCGAGGAGCTGGAGCTGGTGAAGCGCTGCGCGCTGATGCAGGACGGCTCGATGCGCGCGGCCTTCAACGCGATCAAGCCCGGCATGCGCGACACCGAGGTGGCCGCGGCCGCGGTGCACTACAGCCAGGCCCACGGCAGCGAGAACGGCATCTATCTCTGCGCCTCGGGCTCGATCGGCGAAGTGATCAAGTTCGGCCAGCGCCATATGCAGAACCGCACAATCAAGAAGGGCGACACGCTCGCGCTGCTGGTCGAGGATTCCGGCCCCGGCAGCATGTACACCGAGCTCGGCCGCTCCTGCGTGCTCGGCCGCGTGCCGCAGCAGATGAAGGAGGAGCTCGAGATGGTGAAGGAGGGGCGCAAGCTCACCCTCGACATGCTCAAGCCCGGCACGCCCTGCAAGGACATCTGGGAGGCGTTCAACGCCTTCATGCGCAAGCACGGCCGGCCCGAGGAGGCACGGCTCTATTGCCACGGCCAGGGCTACGACCTGGTCGAGCGGCCGCTCATTCGCAGCGACGAGCCCTGGACCATCCAGAAGGACATGAACATCGTCGTGCACCCGACCTACGCCTATGGCGGCTATCTCAACTGGCTGTGCGACAACTACATCATCGGCGGCAACGGCCCCGGCGATCGTATCCACCAGTTCCCGGAAGAGATCATCGAGATCGACGTGTAGCGTCGCCCGCGCTCGCAACCGCCATTCCGGGGCGCGCGCGAAGCGAGCGAACCCGGAATCCAGAGACGGATCACAGCGCGTGTGGCTGGATTCCGGGTTCGCGCCATAGCGCATCGAAGACGCGCGTGAACGCGCTTGTGGCGCGCCCCGGAATGACAACCTCCAAGTTTCAAACCATCATGAACCTGCTGATCTTCCTCACCCATCCCGAGCCGACGCGTTCGGGCTATGAAAAGTATCTCGCCCCGCGCCATCCGGAGCTCTCGATCAGGACCTTCGGCACGCGCGACGAGGCGCTGAAGCACGCCGGCTGGGCCGACATCATGATGTGCTTCGGCCCGCAGGTGCGGCAGGACTTCTTTCGCGATACGCCCAAGCTCAAGTGGGTGCACTCGCTTGGCACCGGCACCGACGGCATCACCAACTCGCCCCACCTCGGCAAGGGCGTGGTCGTTACCGCCACGCGCGGCATCCACGGGCCGCCGATGTCGGAGCTTGCCTTTCTGCTGATGCTCACCTTTGCGCGCAACTTTCGCCGGTTGGAAGCGCAGCGCCTGGAAAAGAAATGGGAGCGCTTCCCGGGCTCGCTCTTGAGCGAGAAGACCGTCGGCATTCTAGGACTGGGCGCGATCGCCAAAAACATGGCGCCGCGCTTCAAGGCGTTCGGCATGCGCGTGATCGGCATTTCGCGCAGCAGCCGCCCGATTCCGGGCTTCGACAAGATCTATTCGCGCGCCGAGATCGTGCAGGCAGTGGCGGAGCTGGACTACTTCGTGCTGCTGGTGCCGCTGGAAGACGACACCCGCGACATCGTCAACGATACCGTGCTCAGCGCGATGAAGCCCTCCGCCTTCCTGATCAACCTGGCGCGCGGCGGCGTCCTCGACGAGACCGCCCTGCTGCGCGCACTTGACGCCGGGCGGATCGCCGGTGCGGCCCTCGATGCGCTTGCCACCGAGCCGCTGCCTCCTGACAGCCGGCTCTGGGCCATGCCGAATGTCATTATCACCCCGCACATCGGCGGCTACACCGATGTCTACGTTCGCGATGCGGCGCGGCAGTTCGAGCAGAACCTCGCCCACTTCCGCGCCGGCCAACCCGAACTGATGCTCCATCGCGAAACGCGGGCCTGACCGGCGCGTCGCCTTTGCGGCAGCGCGCAGGTAGAGTGCGCTCGACAGTTCGTCCCGGGAGGAACTCATGATGTGTCTTTCGCGCCGCACGGCAGTCGCGGTTCTCGGCGCCGCCAGCGTCTGCGCCCTCGCAACGTCGCCGGTCTTGGCGCAGTCCTCCTATCCAAACCAGACCGTCCGCTTCATCGTGCCGGCCGGCGCGGGCGGGCTGCCCGACACGGTTGCGCGCATCGTCGCCAAGCGATTGCAGGACAGGGCCGGCCAGTCGGTGGTGGTCGAGAACCGGCCGGGCGACAATGGCTCCGTCTCGGTTGCAGCCCTTCAGGCACTGCCGGCGGACGGCCACGCCTTCATCGTGCAGGACGGCTCGATCTACGCCATCAACCCGCACATCTATTCCAAAATGAGCTACCGGCCCGAAGACCTCGAGCCGGTGGTGATGATCGCGCGCGCTCCGCTGTTCCTCGCCGTGCACCAGAAGGTGCCGGTGACGACGCTGAAGGAGTTCATCGACTACGTGAAGGCCAATCCCGGCAAGCTCAACTACGGCTCGTCCGGCGTCGGCAGCACGCATCATCTGTCGATGGAAGCGGTCAAGGCGGCGCTGCAGCTCAACATGACCCATGTGCCGTTCAAGGGCACGAGCGAGTCCGTTCCGGCGCTGCTCGGCGGCCATGTTGATGTGGCGTTTGCGGCGTACCCCAACCTGAGCGGTGCGATCGGCACCGGCAACATCCGGCTGCTCGCCACCAACAGCGCGGAGCGGTCGTCGATGGCGCCCGACGTACCGCCGCTCGCCGACGTCATCCCGGGCTTCGACTTCGCCCCATCGGTCGGCGTCTATGCCCGCGCCGGCACGCCGGCGGCCCTGATCGACAGGATGGCGGGCGAAGTGGCCGCGATCGTCAAGGAGCCCGAGGTGATCCGCCAGTTCGCTGCGGCCGGAATCGAGCCCGCTGGCCGAGGCCCCGCGGAATACAGCCAAGCCCTCAAGCGCGAGAGCGAACGTGTCGCCCAGACGGTCGCGGCGGCAGGTTTGAAGCCGCAGTAAGTGCGCCGTTCGCCTGCTCTTTGGACCGAATGCTTCCATCGCGGCCACGTCCTCTCGATATCGTGGAGCTCACGGCATGGGAATGATGAAGACAACACTGGTCGCATGGTCGCTGGCTGCAGCGACCGCGATGGGATTGGCATTCCCGACGGCGGCACAAGCCAAGGACAAGCTGCTCGACGAAGCGGTCGACTTCGTCGGCACGATCTTGTTCCTGGAGACGAAAGTGCCGGGACTCGTGATCGGCGCGGTGCGAAACGGCGAAGTGTCAATCGCGGGCTACGGCAAGATCAGGTCGAACGACGACCGTGCCCCTGACGGCAAGACACTGTTCCGGATCGGCTCGAACACCAAGACGTTCACCGGGATGGTGCTGGCGAGCCTGGTCGCCGACGGAACGGTGCGCTTCACCGATCTGTTGCAGCAGCGCCTGGGCTGGGACGTGCAGGTTCCCGCCAAGGCGGGAAAGCAAATTCGCCTCATCGACCTCGTCACGCATTCCAGCGGTCTGCCGCGCGAGGTGGAGCGCCCGAATGCTCCCGCGGACAATCCGTTCGCGACCGTCACCAAGGACGCGATGACCCGCAACCTGCAAGGCGATCCGCTGCTGTTCCCGCCCGGCACCGGCATCTTCTATTCCAACTACGGCTTCGATCTGCTGGCTCAGGCGCTCGGAAACGCTGCGGGCCGGCCCTACGAGACGCTGCTGCAGGAGCGCGTGCTCGGCCCGCTTGGGCTGACCTCGACGACCTTCAACCCCAACGCCGAACAGAGCTCGCGCCTCATGCAGGGCCACAACTTCGACGGCAAGCCGATGCCGAACGTGCCGAGCCCGCCGATGATCGCCGGCGCTGGCGGCCTGCAGTCCACGGTCGAAGACATGCTGCGGTGGATCGGCTGGCACCTCGACCGCTTCTCGACCAAGGACACGGAGTTGCGGCTGCTCGACCACGCGGCGTATCTGGTGCGCGACGGCCTCGACCCGGTCTACGGCATGGACGAATCCGGTCGCATGGATGCGATGGGTCTGGGCTGGGTCGTCATGATGCCGAAGGAGGGACGGCCGCTGATCCTGCAGAAGGCCGGCGGCCTGCAGGGCATCTTCAGCTACACGGCATTCGCGCCGGCGCGCGGCGTCGGCGTGTTCGTCGCGATCAACGAGTTCAATATTCCGGCCTCGTCGAGGATAGCGCAGGCCGCGAACGAACTGATTGCGACGATGGCGCCGCGGTAAAGCGGCCGCCTATTGCGGCTTGATCCCCGCCGACTTGATCACCTTGTCCCACTTCGCGGCGTCGTCGACCATCATCTGTCCGAACTCGGCCGGCGTCATCGGCGGCATGGCGGTGGCGCCGATGTTTGCCAGGCGCTCTTTGATCCCGGCATCGGCCACCGCGGCGTTGATCTCGCGATTCAGCGCTGCGACGATCTCGGGCGGCGTGCCCTTCGGGGCGCCGACGCCGATCCAGGCGCTCGCCTCGTAGCCCTTCACGAAATCGGCGATCGGCGGCAGGTCGGGCAGCGCGTCGATGCGTGCCGTCGTGGTCACCGCAAGCCCGCGCAGCGTGCCGCCCTTGACCTGCGGCACGGCGGTCGGCGTCACGTCGAACATCACCTGCACCTGACCGGCCACGAGGTCGGTCACCGCCGGCGTGGTGCCGCGATAGGGCACATGTGTCATGTCAACGCCCGCGAGGAACTTGAACAGTTCGCCCGCGACATGCTGCGGCCCGCCGATCCCGGCCGACGCCATGTTGATCTTGCCGGGATTGGCTTTGGCGTAGGCGATGAACTCAGGCACGGTCTTGGCCGGGACCTGGGGGTTCACCACCATCACCAGCGGGACCCGGTCGATGCCGCCGACCGGGGCGATGTCGCGGAACAGGTCGTAGCCGAGCTTTTCGTAGAGGGCGGAGTTGATCGTGCTCTGCGCGTTCAGAAGGATCAGCGTGTAGCCGTCGGCCGGCGCGCGGGCCACGAACTCGGTCGCGATGTTGCCGGCGGCGCCAGGCCGGGCCTCGACTATGAACTGCTGACCGAGCTTGTCGGACAGCCATTGCGCGATCAGGCGGGCGGTGATGTCCGACGAGCTGCCGGCCGCCTGGCCGACGATGAACTTGACCGGCCGGGTGGGGTAGATGCCCTGCGCCTGCAGGAGGCCCGGCGCAGCCGGCAGTGCGGCAGTGGCTGCGGCGAGGCGCAAAAATCGGCGGCGTGTCGTCATCGCAAATCTCCCGACAAATCAGGTGGAAGGGGTAGCACAGGCAGCGCCTTGGCCGCCGCAGGCCATTTGTCGCTGCGCCGGGCCGGGCGGCCTGCGCCGCGACGCAATTCGACCGGCCTACGCTGCGGCCTTGCCGGCGGTGACCTTCGGCGTCAAACGAAAGGCGATGGCAATTCGATTCCAGCTGTTGATCGCGACGGCGAGCGTGGTCAGGTCCACGAGCTCCTTTTCGGAGAACTGCTGCCTGGCTTGCTCGTAGACATCGTCCGGGGCGTGGCCTTCGGTGATGTTCGTGATCGCCTCGACCCAAGCCAGTGCCGCCCGCTCTCGGTCCGTAAAGCAAGGCGCCTCGCGCCAGGCGTTGAGCAGATGCATTCGATCCTCGAACTCGCCAATCTTGCGCGCGTCCGCCGTGTGCATGACAAGGCAGAAGGCGCAGCCGTTGATCTGCGAGACGCGGATATTGATGAGCTCGATCAGCGATTTCTCAAGTCCGCTCTGACTGATATGGGCCTGCAGCCCGACCATCGCCTTGTAGGCTCCGGGGCTGATCTTCCATGGTTCAAGCCGCTGTTGCATTTCGGCCTCCATTTGTCTGGCGACCGGGTCGCCAACCGTAGACTTTGACCAGAGCCCGCTCCCGAGCCGCTATTCCGCCGCGACCGCCACGCTCTCGCGCAGGCTCGGCATGACGTGGCGATGGAACAGCTCGAGCGAGCGCAGCAATTCCGACAGCGTCAGATCGCCGAAGGCGAAGCGCAGCACGAGATAGTTGGCGCCGAATTCGGCGAGCTGCGCCCGCAGCGACGCCAGCGCCTTGGCCGGCGTGGTGGCGATGGCGCGGCCGTCGGCGCATCTGGCCGATCGATCTCAGGCGGATAGTTCACGCCGCCCGGCTGCTGGTTGTACTTGCGCCAGAGCGTCATGAAATTGCGCGTACCAGCGCCGGTAGGCGCGGCGCGCGATGTCGAGCGCCTTGTCCTCGTTCTCGGCCAGCACGATGTAGCGGTTGATGCCCATGCGCGGCGTATCGTCGCCCGCCCGGCGGCTCGATAGGTCGCGCGATAGCGGTCGGCGAAGGCGCGGAACACCGCGGCCGGGCGTGTTGGCGATGATGTTCATGCGCGCCCGCGCTGCGCGCGCGGCGCTGTCGGGCGAGATCACGCCGTACCACAGCGGCGGGTGCGGCTTCTGGAACGGTTCGAGCTCCATCGGCACATCCTTGAAGCGGTGGAACTCGCCCTCGAAGCTCACGGTCTTCTGCGTCAGCGCCTGGCGTGAGGACCGCCATCGACTCGGCGAACATCTTGTCGGCCTGGCCGAATTCGACGCCGTAGAAGCCGTTCTCGATCGGCGAGATGCCCTTGCCGACGCCGATCATCGAGGCGGCCGCGGCTCATCTGGTCGAGCATGCAGATTTCTTCGGCGAGCCGCAGCGGATGGTAGAGCGCGAGCGTGTAGACCAGCGGGCCGAAGCGCAGCCGCTTGGTGCGGGTCGCGACGGCGGCAAGGAACACGCTCGGCGACGGCGACATGCCGAGCGGCGTCGAATGGTGCTCGGCGCAGTGGTAGGTCCGGATGCCGGCGTGGTCGTAGGCTTCGATCAGCTTCAGCCGCTGTTCGTAGAACTCGCGTCAGCGGCAGATCGTTGCGATCGACGTGGTCGAAAATCCCGAACTCCAAGGCCATTTCGTCCTGCTCCCCAGTCCGGCGGGCGGCCGGCGCTCGATTGTAGCGGCCGGCGCCGCGGATGTATCCTTAGCAGGCCATCAAGCCGGAGCAGAAGCCATGGATGCAACCCGCCTTGCCGCCGCAGCGGCCCACGACGACCCGTTCCGCCGCTCGCGACCCGCCCGCTGTCGTCGGCGCTCGGGCTCGAGGTGCTGGGCGTCGACCTTCGCGATCCGATCAGCGCGGAATTGGCCGCACAGCTGGAAGACGTCTGGCACCGCGGGCAGGTCATCCTGCTGCGCGATCAGACGCTCTCCGAGGAGGAGCAGGTCCGCTTCGCCGAATGCTTCGGCACGCTCGCCAAGACCCTCAACGTCCACGCCACCGGCAAGCATCCCGCGATCATGCTGATCTCCAACATCCGCGAGGACGGCAAGCCGATCGGCGCGCTGCCGGACGGCGAGATGCACTTCCACACCGACCAGTGCTACGTGGAACGGCCGGCGAAGGCGTCGATGCTGTACGCCATCGAAATGCCGAGCGTCGGCGGCAACACGCTGTTCGCCAACGCCTACATGGCCTACGAGACGCTGCCCGCCGAGGTGAAGCGCCGCATCGACGGCAAGCGGCGATCAACGCCTACGACTACGACAACGCCTCGATCAAGCGCGGCACCCGGCTCGGCGACGGCGTGCCGCATTATTCGCATCCGGTGGTGCGCACCCATCCGGCGACCGGCCGCAAGGCGCTCTACGTCAACCGGCTGATGACGATCGCGATCGAGGGCATGCCGGAGGCCGAGAGCGAAGAACTGCTGAACTTCCTGTTCGACCACCAGGAGCAGCGGGGCATTCGTCTACGAGCACGTCTGGCGGGTCGGCGACATCCTGATGTGGGACAACCGCTGCACGCTGCACGCGCGCACCGATTTCTCCGACGCCGAGCGCCGCCTGATGCGACGGGTGACGATCCTGGGCGAAAAGCCGGTGTGACCATGCGCAAGGCTGTTGGCGCGCTCTTGGCGGGATGGCTCACGCTCGCCTTCGTTTCAATCGGCGCGCCCGCGCCAGCGCAGGAGGCGTTTCCCTCCCGTCTGGTGAAGGTGATCGTGCCGTTTCCGCCGGGCTCGACCCTCGACGCGCTGACGCGGATTGTGACCGACCAGCTTGCGCAGAAATGGGCCCAGCCGGTGGTGGTCGAGAACGTCAGCGGCGGCGGCGGCAACATCGGCACCGAGCGGTTCGTACGGTCCCCGCCGGACGGCTACACGTTGCTGTTCGCGCCCCCCGGGCCGTTCACCATCAACCCGCTGCTCTACAAGGACGTGAACTTCGACCCGACGAAATTTGCCGCCGTCTCGCTGATGGCCAAGGTTCCGAACGTGCTGCTGGCCAAGAATGATATCGGTGCCGTCAACGCGGCCGAGCTGATCTCGCTCGCAAAGGCCCATCCCGGCAAGCTCACCTACGCGTCGCAGGGCGTCGGCTCGACCGCCTTCCTGTCCGGCAAGCTGTTCGAGGCGCGCGCCGGCATCGCGATGGTGCACGTGCCCTATCGGGGCGCTGGACCCGCGCTCAACGACATCGTCGCCGGCCACGTCGACATCATGTTCGACACCATCGTAACGTCGCTGCCGCTGCATCGCGGCGGCAAGGCGCGTATCCTCGCGGTCGCCAACGACCAGCGGTCGAACGCGCTGCCCGACGTGCCGACGATCGCTGAATCGGCGTTGCCGGGGTTCCGCTCGGCGTCCTGGTTTGCGGTCGCGGCGCCGCCCGGAACGCCGACCACGATCACGGAGCGGATCAGCCGCGACATTGCCGAACTGATCCGCAGGCCCGACGTCGACGCGCGGCTGCGCGAGCTGCAGCTCGATCCGGTCGGCAGTTCGCCCACCGAGGCGGTCGCGTTCTTCAACGACGAGACCGCGCTCTGGAGCAAGGTGATCCGCGACGCCAACGTGACGCCGCAGTAGCGCGAAAGTCGTCATGGCCGGGCTCGTCCCGGTCATCCACGTCTTTCTTGCATCTTGAAGTAAGTCGTGGATGCCCGCGACAAGCGCGGGCATGACGAAACAAATTGGTTCAGGCCAACTGCGTCAGTGCGCCTTGGCTTGCTGCATCGCCTGCCAGACGCGCGCCGGTGTGGCCGGCATTTCGACGTCGCTCACGCCGCGGTCGCGCAACGCATCGACGATGGCGTTGATCACGGTCGGCGGCGCGCCGACCGTGCCGGATTCGCCCGCGCCCTTCACGCCGATCGGATTGCTGCGGCAGCGGTCGGGCAGTTCGTGCATTTCGAACGCGGAGAAATGCTCGGCCTTCGGCATGCAATAGTCCATGAACGAGGCCGGACAGGTTCTGGCCGGATGACGGCGTCGAACTCGACCTTTTCCAGGAGCGCCTGGCCGATCCCCATGGCGAGGCCGCCGTGGATCTGGCCCTCGAACAGCAGCGGATTGATGATGACGCCGGAATCGTCGACCCCGGTGTAGCGCACGATCTCGACCGCGCCGGTGTCGGGATCGACCTCGACCTCGCAGATGTGGCAGCCGTTGGCGAAGTTCGAGCGCGTCGGCGTGAACGTGCCGACCGCCTCGAGGCCGACGCCGAATTCGGCCGGCCAGCCGACCGGAGCGAACGATTTCCTGACGAGATCGACCAGCGCGAGCGTCTTGTCGGTGCCGACCACGGTGAACTTGCCGTCGGCAAACTGGATGTCGCCGGCGGAGGCTTCCAGCACGTGGCCGGCCATGCGCTTGGCCTTCTCGATCAGCACGTCGGCGGCGTTGCGCAGCGCCGAGCCGCCGATCGTCATGCTGCGCGAACCATAGGTGCCGCGGCCGAAGCCGACCGCGTCGGTGTCGCCCTGGATCATGCGCACGGTGTGGAAATCGACGCCGAGCCATTCCGACACCATTTGCGCGTACACCGTCTCGTGGCCCTGGCCGTGGCTGTGGGTGCCGGCGACCACGGTGACGCTGCCGTTCTCGTCGAAGCGCAGCTCCATGCGATCGTTGAACGGCCCGCAGATTTCCATGAAGTACGCCACGCCTCGGCCGCGCAGCTTGCCGCGCTTCTTCGAATTCGGCGCGCCGCTTGGCGTAGCCGCCCCAGTCGGCGGCCTCGATCGCCATGTCCATCACCGCCTCGTAGTTGGCGCTGTCGTGCACCAGCACGAGCGGCGTCTTGTAGGGCACCGCGGCCGGCCGGATGTAGTTGCGGCGGCGGATTTCGATCGGGTCGATGTTCATCTCGGCGGCGGCCTTGTCGACCAGCCGCTCCATCACGTAGATCGCCTCGGGCTTGCCGGCGCCGCGATAGGGACCGACCGGCGTGGTGTTGGTGTAGACCGCGCGGAAGGTGATGTGCGCCGCCGGGATGTCATAGACGTTGGTCAACGCGGTCGAGCCCATGCCGGCCGGCACGCCGGCGCTGGGCGTAAGATAGGCGCCCTGGCAGTAGTTGGTGTCGACCCGCAGGCCGATGAACCTTGCCGTCCTTGTCGAGTGCGAGCGATGCTTCGCTGACGCTGTCGCGGCCGTGGCAGTCGCTCATGATGCCTTCCGAACGCTCCGAGACCCACTTCACGGGACGTCCGGTCTTGCGCGCCGCCCAGGTCACCAGCGCGTCCTCGGGGAACACGCCGCCCTTCATGCCGAAGCCGCCGCCGACGTCCGGGCTCACCACGCGGAACTTCATCTCCGGTTCGCGGAACACGGCGCCGGCAAGGCCGGCGCGCACCTTGTGCGGCTGCTGGGTCGAGGTGTGCAGCGTGGTCTTGCCGCTGGTCGGCTCGTACTCCGCGAGCGCGGTGCGGCCTTCTATCGAGTTGGCGGACAGCCGGTTGTTGACGATTTTCAGCGAGACCACATGCGCGGCGCGGGCGAAGGCCGCGTCGGTTGCCGCCTTGTCGCCGCGCTCCATGGCGAACCAGACGTTGTTCGGCGCTTCGTCCCAGACCAGCGGCGCGCCCGGCTTGTGTGCTTCGCTCGTCGAAGCCGCTAGCCGGCAGGACCTCGTAGTCGACGCGGATGAGTTCGGCCGCATCGCGCGCCTGGTGCAGGGTGTCGGCCACGATAAAGGCGACAGGATCGCCGACAAAGCGCACGCGCTCGTGCGACAACACCGGGTGCAACGCCATGAACGCCTTGGCCGGCCCGCCGAACGCGATCGGCGGCGCGGTGCAGGGCAGGACGCCGAGCTTGTCGGCGCGCGCGTCGCTGCCGGTCAGCACCGCGAGCACGCCGGGCGCCCTCTTGGCCTGCGTGGCGTCGATCGATTTGATCCTGGCATGCGCGTGCGGGGAGCGCAGCACGAAGCCGTGCGCGAGGTTCGGCGGCAGCATGTCGCCGACGTAGCGCCCGACGCCCTTGAGAAACCGCGGGTCTTCCGTGCGCGGCACCGGCTGGCCAATCCCGAATTTCATTGCACGTTCTCCGTTCCCGCTGCCTGTCTGTGCTTCATTGGCGCCGCCGCACGCTCAGTCACCCTCCCCTGGAGGGGGAGGGTCGGCGAGCGAAGCGAGCCGGGGTGGGGTGAACCGCTTGCACGAAGCTCACCCCACCCCGCCGCCTCGCTATCGCTCAGCGTCGACCCTCCCCCTCCAGGGGAGGGTCGACGGAGCCTGTTGCATGCCGTACGCCATTCTCACCGGAGCTTGTTCGAGAGATCAATTCTGCCCACGAAAAATCTCCCGCGCCAGCACCATCCGCATCACCTCGACCGGGCCTTCGGTGATCATGAAGCTGCGCGCGTCGCGCCACATCTTGGAGATCGGCATTTCGGTCGCAAGCCCCATGCCGCCGTGGATCTGCATGCAGCGGTCGGCGACGCGGAAGCCGAGCTCGGTGCCGGCGATCTTGGCCATGTAGCTCTCGTGGCGCGCGGCGACGCCGGCGTCGGTGCGCGCCGCGAGCTGATAGACCAGGAGCTGCGTCATGTGGTGCTCGGTGTAGCTGTCGGCGATCATGAACTGCACCGCCTGCCGCTCGGCCAAGCGGCTGCGCCGAAGGTGACGCGCTGCTTGGCGTAGCTCATCATCAGGTCGAGGCAGCGCTTCGCGACGCCGAGCCCGCGGCAGGCCTGATAGAGCCGGCCGGCGGTGATCCAGGACTGCGCCGCGCGCATGCCGTCGCCTTCCTTGCCGATCAGGTTCTCGACCGGCACCTTCACGTCGTCGAGCGCGATCTCGCACGGCTCGTCGCCCATCATGGTCGGCGTCTTGCGCACGACCTTGACGCCCGGCGTGTCGGCATCGACCAGGAACATGCGACAGGCCGCCGCGGCTGCCCTTGCTGCGGTCGGTGGCGGCGACAAGCTGGAAGAAGTCGGCGTTGTGCGGCGTTGGTGATCCAGCGCTTGTAGCCGTTGATGAGGTAGTGGTCGCCGTGGCGCACCGCGGTGGTGCGCATCGCGCCCGGATCGGAGCCGGCGTCGGGCTCGGACTGCGCAAACGCCGTCGTCTTCTCGCCGCGCAGCACCGGAAGCAGGTACTTCTCCTTCTGCGCCGGCGTTGAGCGTGAACAGGATCGGCCGCAGGTCCGGCCCGAACACGCGCGGGCCGCGCGGCGGCATCGCGATGGTGCGCGCGATCTCCTCCCACACCACCACCATGCCGAGCAGGTTCAGGCCCTGGCCGCCGTACTCGGTCGGCACGTCGAGGTGCCACAGGCCGAGCTTCTTCGCCTTCTCCTCGAGCGCGCGCGCGCACCTCCGGGCTTCATCGCCGACACCGTCCATCGACGTCATCTCGATCGGGATCAGCTCGCGGTCGACGAAGGTCCGCACCGTCTCCTTGAGCAGACGCAATTCTTCGGGCAGTTCGAAGTCCATTCAATGCTCCAACGCGCGATCAGGTTGATGAACTTGGACTGCCCGCTGTTCGTCATGGCCGGGCTTGTTCCGGCCATCCACGTCTTTACTGTTCGCTGATATCAAGACGTGGATGCCCGGCACAAGGCCGGGCATGACGGGAAATGACCGCCTGGAGAAAAATGAAATGACCACCATCGATCCGCGAATCGTCGGGACATGGCGACTGGTGCGCACCAAGGGCCAGGACGATTCGGGCGCGCTGCTCCCGCCGCCCTACGGGCCGAAGGCGATGGGCCTTGTGGTGTTTCAGGCTGACGGCCGCATGATGGCGGTGCTGTGCGACGGCCGCGACCATCTCGGCGCGGGCGAGCCGCGCCAGTTCATGTCCTACGCCGGCAACTACACCTTCGACGGCGAGACGCTCTCGACCCGGGTCGACGCCTCCTCAGACGCCAGCCGGGTCGGCGGCGACCAGGTGCGCAGCGTGAGCTTCGACGGCAAGGAGATGGCACTCCGCCCGCCGCGGCGGATGTTTGCCGGCGCGATGCAGCACCAGGAACTGGTCTGGGAACGCGTGGTCTAATACGCGAAGCATGGCCCACGTCAGCGCCGGCAACCGACTGATCGGAAGCGCGGTGGAGCGCCTGGAGGACCTGCGTTTCCTGCGCGGCCGCGGCCAGTTCGTCGACGATGTGCCAAGCGCGAACGCGCTGCACGCCGCGATCCTGCGCAGCTCGGTTGCACACGGACGCATTCGGTCGGTCGATGCGAGTGCTGCGCTCAACCGCCGTGGCGTGCACGCGGTCATCACTGCGGCCGACATTCTGCACGAGATCGGGCAGGTGCCGGTCATCACCATGCGGCAGGAGCTGCTGCCCGAGTTCAAGCCCTATCAGCAGCCGGTGATCGCGCACGGCAAGGTGCGCTACGTCGGCGAGCCGGTGGCGGTGGTGGTGGCCGACACTGCCGCACTCGCCGAGGACGCGCTCGATGCGATCGCGATCGAGATTGAGCCGCTGCCGCCGGTGGCAGACCGCGCCGGCGCGCGTGGCGCAGCCGGCGTGCTGTTCGAGGAGACCGGCCGCAATCACGTGATCACGCTTTCGGCGCTGCGCGGCGACGCCGAGACCGCATTCCGCGATGCGCCCTACGTCCGGCGCGAGCGCTTCGAGGTGCAGCGCTTCACAGCGGTGCCGATGGAGCCGCGCGGCTTCCTCGCCGAATGGGACGCCGCGCGTGGGCATCTCACTGTCATAGGCGCCGCGAAGGTCGCGTTTCACAACCGCATCATCCTGTCGAAGATGCTCGGGCTCGCCGAGGACGCGATCACCATGGTCGAGGCCGACGTCGGCGGCGGCTTCGGAGTGCGCGGCGAGTTCTATCCGGAGGATTTCCTCATCCCGTTTGCGCGCAAAGCGCCTTAACCGCCCGGTGAAGTGGGTGGAGGACCGGCGCGAGCACCTGATCGCCACGAACCACGCGCGCGACGCCGAATGCGAGCTGGAGATCGCCTGCGAGCGCGACGGCACGATCCGAGGTCTGCGCGGCGGCGGCGCAGTCGACCTCGGCGCTTACATCCGCACCAACGGGGTCACCGCGGCACGCAACATCATCCAGGTGCTGTCGGGGCCGTACCGGATTGCGCACATCCACGTCGACATGGCGCTGCTCCTCACCAACAAGACGCCGTCCGGCACCTATCGCGGGCCGGGGCGGTTCGAGGCCGATTTCTTTCGCGAGCGGCTGTTCGACATGGCCACACGCGACCTCGGCATCGACCGCGTGGAGTTTCGCCGCCGCAACCTGATTGCCGAGAGCGAGATGCCCTGGGCGCTTGCGACTGTGCAGCCGCTCGATCTCGGCACCGAGACCGACAACGGCGATTACCGCATGACGCTCGAGCGCTGTCTCGCCGAATTCGGCTGGGCCGACAAGTCGAAGCTGTCCGGCCGTCAGATCGAGGGCCGCTATCACGGCGTCGCGGTCGGCTGCTATCTCGAAGGTGGCGGTTCGGGTCCGCGCGAGAACGTGCGCCTCGTGCTGACCGAGGCGGGCACGGTCGATGTGTTCGTGGGCTCGTCGGCGATCGGGCAGGGCATCGAGACGGTGTTCGCGCAGATCGCCGCCGACGCGTTGGACATTCCGCTAAGCCGCATCCGCGGCGTCATGCACGGCTCGACGTTTCACGTTACCCGCGGCTACGGCTCCTACAGTTCGCGCTCGACCGTTATGGGCGGCTCCGCGATCCTGCAGGCCGCCGACAAGCTCAAGGACGCCATGCGCGCGGCTGCAGCCGAGAGCTTTGGTTGCCGCGCAGAGGATGTGCGGATCGATGCGGAAACAATCGGCGGCCCGAACGGCCGGAGCCTGCCGTGGGCCGCGTTCGCAGGACTTGCCGCGGACGGCACCTATGCGAGCAACAAGCGCACCTACAGCTACGGCGCGCATGCGGCGCACGTCGCGGTCGATCCCGGCACCGGCCACGTCGCGCTGCTCGACTACATGGCCGTTGAGGACGTCGGCCGCATCGTCAATCCGCTGACCCTGCACGGCCAGACCGTCGGCGCGATCGCGCAGGGCCTCGGCGGTGCGCTGCTGGAAAATCTGCTCTACGACGAGCAGGGCCAGTTCCTCGCGGGCTCGCTCGCAGATTATCTGCTGCCGACCGCGAGCGACTTTCCGGTGATCCGCGCGCTCGCCCTCGAAGTAAAGAAGGCGCCGCACAATCCGCTTGGCGCCAAGGGCGCAGGCGAGGGCGGCATGATCCCGGTCGGCGGCGTGATCGCCAATGCGGTGGCGGACGCGCTCTCGTCGTTCGGCGCCGAGCCGCGCGCGCTGCCGCTGTCGCCGCCCCGAGTTCTGGCAGCTCGCGCAGGGCGCGGCCGCGCGGACCTGATCCCAGCTTGCGGGCGCGTTGACGGCCCTGACCGGGCTGGCGATAGTAGCCTCGCATCGTTCCAAACAGCCGACCGAAGGCCCAAAGCTCACAACATGAAACTGCCGCCCTTCGAGTACGCCTGCCCGTCGAGCCTCAGCGAAGCTATCGCCCTGCTCGCCGCCCATGACGGCGAGGCGAAGGCAATCGCCGGCGGCCAGAGTCTCGTGCCGATGATGGCGTTTCGCGTCGCTCAGCCTTCGCTGTTGGTCGATCTGCGCAAGCTGTCCGACCTGCGCGGCATCCGGATCGGCGCCGACGGCGTGCGTCTCGGGGCGCTGGTGCGCTGGCGCGACATCCAGGACGACCGGCGGCTTGCGACCGCTCATCCGCTGCTGCAGGCGGCGATCGCCCACGTCGCGCACTACCAGATCCGCAATCGCGGCACGGTCGGAGGCAGCCTCGCTCACGCCGATCCGGCCGCCGAAATGCCCGGCATCGCGGTCACCTGCGACGCCGAGATCGCGGTCACCGGCAAGGACGGAGCTCGCACGATCAAGGCCGCGGACTTCTTCCTCGGTGCGCTGACCACCGCGCTCAAGCCCGACGAGATCATCACCGAGATCCGGCTGCCGCCGTGGCCGGCCGCGCGCCGCTTCGGCTTTCAGGAGTTCGCGCGCCGGCTCGGCGACTTCGCGATGGCAGGCATCGCGCTCTACTACGATGCGGATGCGAGCGGAAAAGCCGCGAACGCGCATATTGGCGTGATCGGGGTCGGCGACCGGCAGGGGCGCCTCAAGAACGCGGAAGCCGCGCTCAACGGCAAAGCCGTGGACGAAGCACGGGCGGTGAAAGTAGGCGAAGCCGCCGCCGCGGAGGTCGAGCCGCAGGAGGATATCCACGCGAGCGCACCCTATCGCCGCTCGCTCACCGGCACGCTGTGCGAGCGCGCCGTCGTGGCGGCGATGCGATGAGCGAGACCACGAGGCCCCTCGATGGTCATTCCGGGGCCGGCCGAAGGCCGGAACCCGGAATCCAGAGACCTGCGGGAAGCGCTGTCGTAGTCGCCCCGGATTCCGGGTTCGCGCTTCGCGCGCCCCGGAATGACTGCATCTGTCCCCGAGGCAGTCCATGACCACCACATTCGAAGTCAACGGCAAGCCGGTCAGCGTCGAGGTCGAAGCGCGCATGACGCTCGCCGACTGCCTGCGCCACGAGCTGCGGCTCACCGGCACGCATATCGGCTGCGAACACGGTGTCTGCGGCGCCTGCACCGTGCTGGTCGACGGCGAGGCGGTGCGCGCCTGCCTGATGCTTGCGGTCCAGGCCGAGGGCGCCAAGGTCGTCACCGTCGAGGGCCTGTCCAACGACGCCGATCTCACGCCGCTGCAGAAGTCGTTCCGCAAGCATCACGCGCTGCAATGCGGCTTCTGTACGCCCGGCTTCATCACCACCGCGCACGCGCTGTTGACCGACGAACCGGACTGCGACGCCGACCGCGTGCGCGAGGTGCTCTCGGGCAACATCTGTCGCTGCACCGGCTATATCGGTATCGTCGAAGCGGTGCTCGACGCCCGCTCGGCGTATAAGAAGTGACCGCCCCATGAAGAACACCTACATCGGCACACCCATGGAGCGTCGCGAGGACCTTCGTTTCCTGCGCGGCCGCGGCCAGTATGTCGACGATCTCGCGGTGCCGGGCCTGCTGCATGCGACGATCCTGCGGAGCGCGGTCGCGCACGGCCGTCTCGTGTCCGTCGACGCCTCGGACGCGCTCAAGTGTCCGGGCGTGCACGCGGTCATCACCGCGAAGGACATGCCGGGCGGCCCACCGATCATTCCGATGCGGCTGCAGCCGCTACCCGAGTTCAAGCCGTTCGAGCAGCCGGTGATCGCCCATGAGAAGGTGCGCTACGTCGGCGAGCCGATCGCCGTGGTGCTGGCCACGAGCGCTGCCGCAGCCGAGGACGCGCTCGAGGCGATCGAGGTCGAAATCGACGAATTGATGCCGGTCGCCGACTGGCAGACGGCGGAGGATGACAAGAGCCTGCTGTTCGAAAAAGCCGGTACCAATCGTTCGCTGGTGTTTCAGGCGCGCAAGGGCGACGCCGATACGACCTTCGCAAGCGCGCCCTACGTTCGCCGCGAGCGGCTTCGCACCGGCCGCCACTACGGGCTCACCATGGAGCCGCGCGGCGTGATGGCGGAGTGGGATGCCGCCGCAGGCAAGCTCACGGTGTCGGGTGCTGCCAAGGTGCCGTTCTTTAACCGGCGCATCCTTGCTGCGCAGATCGGCCTGCCGGTCGAGGCGATCGAGATGGTGGAGAACGACGTCGGCGGCGGCTACGGCGCGCGCGGCGAGTTCTATCCGGAGGATTTCCTGATCCCGTTCGCGGCCCGCCACGTCGACCGCCCGGTGAAATGGATCGAGGACCGGCGTGAGAACCTGATGGCGATGAATCACGCGCGCGAGGAGGAGGCGATCCTGGAAATCGCTTGCGCGCGCGACGGCACCATCCTTGCGATCCGCGGCGAGGTGCACACCGACATGGGCGCCTACATGCGCACCAACGGGGCGGTCGGCGCGCGTAACGTGAGCCAGTTCATGGCCGGACCCTATCGCGTGCCGCACGTGAAGATCGATTCGGCGCTCTGGATGACCAACAAGACGCCGGTCGGCACCTACCGCGGCCCGGGGCGGTTCGAGGCCAACTTCTTCCTGGAGCGCATGATCGACATGATCGCGGTCGATCTCGGCATCGACCGCATTGCGTTCCGCCGCAAGAATCTGCATCACGGCAGCGGAACAGCCGTATCCGATCGCGCACGT
The DNA here is from genome assembly GCA_963821555.1 of uncultured Alphaproteobacteria bacterium. Classification (GTDB taxonomy): domain Bacteria; phylum Pseudomonadota; class Alphaproteobacteria; order Rhizobiales; family Xanthobacteraceae; genus Z2-YC6860. Next base: position 186,048 of record CAWGEM010000016.1, read on the forward strand.
GCAGCCGACCGACGCCAAGGACGAGTACGACAGCGGCGAGTACGTGGATACGCTCGAACGCGCGCTCAAGGAGATCGACTGGCCGCGGGTTTCGAAGCTGCAAGGCAAGGTGATCGACGGCAAGCACCATGGCCTGGGTGTCGTTTGCTTCATCGAGGGCGGTGCAGCAGGACCGAAGGAAAGCGCACGGCTTGAGGTCAACGATGACGGCACCGTGTCGCTCTACATGGGCACGTCGTCGGTCGGGCAAGGCGTCGAGACGATCTTTGCGCAGATCGCAGCCGACGCGATCGAGTTTCCGGTCGAGCGCATCCGTCACGTCTACCATGGCTCGACCGCCTATGTGAGCGACGGCTACGGCGCCTATCACTCGCGCTCGACGGTGATGGGCGGATCGGCGGTGCTCGATGCGGCCGAAAAGTTCCTGGCCGCGCTGCGCGAGGCGGCCGGAAAGCGGCTTGGTTACGAGCCGTCCGCGGTTGCGATCGACGAGGACAAGGTCTCGGGCGGCGGCCGGTCGCTGGCGCTGAAGGAATTCGCGGGGCTCAGCGCCGAGGGTGCCTTCCTCAACAAGAAGCACACCTACAGCTACGGCGCGCATGTCGCACACATCACCGTCGATCCGAAGCTCGGGCGGATCGAAATCGTGGACTACGTCGTGGTGCAGGACGTCGGCCGCGCGATCAACCCGCTGACGCTGCGCGGGCAGGTGATCGGCTCGCTGGTGCAGGGGCTCGGCGGCGCCGTGCTGGAAGACCTGAAATATGACAAGAACGGCCAGTTCCTGACCGGCTCGCTCGCCGACTATCTGCTGCCGACTGCGACCGACTTTCCCAACCTGCGCTGCGTCGTGCTCGACGACCATCCGTCGCCGATCAACCCGCTCGGCGCCAAGGGTGCGGGCGAGGGCGGCATCATCGCGGCCGGCGGCTGCATGGCGAACGCGGTCGCGAACGCGTTGCAATCGTATGGCGTCGAGCCGCGCCAGTTGCCGCTGTCGCCGGCGTATATCTGGGAGCTGGTGCAGGCGGCGCAGAAGCAAGCTGCGGAGTAGGCTCGGCGACTGCGCGCCACTTTCTGCTGTCATCACCGGGCCGGCGCGAAGCGCCGTGACCCGGTGATCCCGCTTGGGAGGGCACTGCGTCCCCAAGTGGGATGGCCGGGACAAGCCCGGCCACGACGCCGTGCCAGATACATCGCGGTGCCTTCGTTGACGCACCGCAGGCGACAAGCCTAGATTCGGGCCAAGCCATCCATCACAGGAGCACCCCATGAGCGTCGCCCGCCATCCGCGTCCGAAGGAACTGGAAGGCGTGCCGGTCGAGGAGATCATGAAGCGCTACGTCGGCCGGTTCAAAGAGAAGAAGCCGGACTGGACCGCGTTCGAGGATGCCAAAATCGAGGGCTACAAGCGCGCGCAGCACCGCTTCATCGGCGCCGGCGGCTCGGGCAAGCACGGCGATCCGACCGTGATCCCGGCCGGCAACTTCACGCTCTCGATCATGTATGTAAATCCGGGGCAGGGAAACGCCGCGCACACCCACGAGGTCGAGGAGTGCTTCTTCGTGCTGCAGGGTTATCTCGACGTGTTCGTCGAGGACGAGAGCGGCAAGCGCGTCACCACGCGGCTTGGGCCGTGGGAGTGCATCGCGTGCCCGGCCGGCGTCATCCACGGCTACCAGAACGACTCGCTCGAGCCCGTGTACTTCCAGGTCATGCTCGGCCGCGGCAAGCCAGAGGCGATGGGCTATGCCGACGACGAACTCTACAAGCGCCGCGACGCGCATCTGAAGGCGGTGTGACCGGGCTGGGGTTGCCGGCAGGAGCAAGTCGGAGCCTGCGCTGCAGCTTACGCACACGCTCAGCCATTGAAATCGCTGGCGAATAAAAACTTACGCACGCCCGCTCAGGCGCTCCTATCTTTGCCGCTGTCTCGCTCATCGAGGGCGTCTTCTATAGGGACGCAGGAAGACGGAGCAGGATGCGGCCGCCGACAACGCGTGCCGAGGTGGAGCCCCGGGAGGCGCAGCCCCGTCCGTCAATCGGGGCGCGCACCCCGCAAGCGGCGCCCCCTGGTAACAGGGACGCGCCGTGGTGCGCGGCGAGCGTCCGTCAATCGCTCGCCAAAGGGCGGCGTAGCGCACCGCCCTGGCGCCATCGCAAGTCGGGTCTACCCGACTTGCGCACCAAATATGCCGATCTCGGGTAAACCCGAGATCGGATGCGCTCCATCCCCTCGTTTTGAGGGGAGATGGAAAAACAGGGAAGACGGGCGAACCTGGCCGCCCGAACCAAGCGCCGGGGCGGCGGAGCGTTGGCTACGTCGGCTTGACAGCTTGCCGTCGCCGCTTCAACAGGATGTCTCATGGCCAAGCTGAAACTGAATTTCGCCTGTGGACCCTACGATCGCACCCAGGCGCTGCGCGACGGCACGATCCAGCCCGACGGCATCGATCTCAACTATCTGACCATGCAGCCGGCCGAGATCTTCTGGCGCATGCTGCAGTACAACGAGTTCCAGGCCTGCGAGATGTCGTTGTCGAACACGACGACGATGCGCAGCCAGGACAACCCGCCGTTCATCGCGATCCCGGTCTATCCGTCGCGGGTGTTCCGCCACGGCTACTTCTTCATCAACACGACGAAGGGCATCGAGAAGGGCGCGGACCTCAAGGGCAAGCGTGGCGGCGTGCCGGAATATTCGATGACGGCCGCGGTCTATATGCGCGGCGCGATGCAGCACGAGTTCGGCGTAAAGCCCACCGACGTCGAGTGGGTGCAGGGCCGCGCCGACCGCCTCGGCCGCAAGCTTCCCTCCGACATCCGGCTGACGCAGGCGCCGGCCGGCACCGAGCTGGGCGACCTCCTGGAGCGTGGCGAGATCGATTTCATGATCACCGCCAACAATCCGCTGTCGTTTCGGCGCGGCGCCAAGACGGTGCGGCGGCTGTTTCCGAACTACGCCGAAGTCGAGAAGGAATACTACCAGCGGACGAAAATCTACCCGATTATGCACACCGTCGTGATCCGCCGCGACGTTTACGAGAACGATCCGTGGGTCGCGCAGAGTCTCTACCAGGCGCTTTGCCGGGCCAAGGACCATTGCTATCGCAGCATCATCGACACCGGCTCGCCCAAGGCGTCGTTCGCCTGGCTGCAGCCGATGATCGAGGAAGAAAAGCGCATCATCGGTGAAGACTGGTATCCCTACGGCATCGAGAAAAACCGGCCGTCGCTGGAGGCGCTGCTGCAGTACACCCACGAGCACGGCCTGACCGACCGCAGGCTTGCGATCGAGGACATATTCGCGCCGAGCACGATGCGCGACATCCCGCTGGGCGACGGCCAGCACGTGTAGGCTGATTTGTCCCCCGGTCATTCCGGGGCGCGGGCGAAGCCCGCGAACCCGGTATCCAGGTCCACTTGCCCTGTGCGTGCCGCTCTGGATTCCGGGTTCGCTCGCTGCGGGAGCGCCCCGGAATGACTGCGGCGAGTACGGCACGCTGCGGCGCCTACAGCGAGCCGCGCCCGACAACCAATGGTGCGGCGCCGAGCCACGGCGCGTCGTTGAAAGTGAGCTCGACTGTGAGCACCAGGAATTGTCCGTCGGCCGGTGTGCAGTCGCGCGATTGCGATGAAGCGACCACCGAAAGCGGGTAGCTGCCGGTGCAGCTTTCCGCCATCCAGGATTTCAGCGTCGCGCCGGGAAGCTTCTTGATCTCGGCGAGCTGAACAGCGAGCGGCTTCGCTTCGATGGCGCGCACGACGCCGTCGAGCCAAGCGTCGGCCTTGGCTGCATCGGCACCGAACGTGCGGATGCGGCGGACCCAGCAGCCCTTGTAGGCGATCGAGGCGCGCACCGCGAAGTGGTCCGCGAGCGGATCGGGCTTCGAGGTGCGGTTGAGCCGCGTATCGGCGGCGAGATCGGGCGCGATCGCGATGAGGGCCTCTTCCGCGCCGGCCAGCCGCGCGTGCTTCTCGATCAGGCCGGCGAGCGAGCCCGCGTCGCTGGCCGGGCCGGTCTCGGCCTCGCGTAGCGCGGCGACCGCAATCGCGTCGGCGCGCGCCAGCAGCCCGCGCTCGGCGTCGTCGACCGTGCGCCGGAGGCTCGCGAACAATGCACTTCCTTCGCTCCATTCGACCGCCGGCGCGGCAGCCGCCATGTCCTCGGCCAGGCCTGCGGGAAGGGCGTCGAACTCCAGTACACCGACCCGCCTGACCGAAGGGTCCTTCGCGAGCCGCTCGCCGACCAGCGTGCCGGGGCGCGGCGTGCTCACGATCTCGCTCACCGGATCGGTGGTACGGATCCATTCCGACACGCGCTTGGACAATGCAATCGCGAACACCGGCGCGCCGGTTTTCGCGACCAGCAGCAGCGCGTCGGACCAGTACGGCGTGAAGCCCGTAACATAGGTCACCGCGCTCGGCCGGACGTTGTTGGTGTAGATCACGAAGGCATCGAGGCCGGCTGCGGCCATTGCCGCGCGCAGGCCCGCGAGCCTCGCCTGCAGCGCGCCGAGTGGCAGCTCGGCCTCGTTCCATCCCATCAGCCCGCGTCGCATGCTTCCGCCTTAGCCCGTAACGCTGAACAATTCGCGCGCGGTGCCGGTCAGCACCTCGCAGCCGTCCTTGGTCACGGCAATGCCGTCGCCCAGCACCATGTAGCCGACGGCCGGATGGTAGGTGTTGGGATGCACGATCAGCGCCATGCCGGCGTCGATGCGGGTGGTGACGTCCTCAAGCAGATGCGGCTTGGAATCGGCGAACAGGCCCATGCCGTGGCCGCGCACGCGGGTGTACTCGCTGGTCGTGTATTGACCCATGCCGTGCCTGCGGAACACGTCGTTCTCCGCTTTGGCGATGTCGGCCGCGGTAACGCCGTCGCGCACCGCGGCGATGCCGGCCTCCATCGACTCGCGCCAGAGCGCATGCGCGGCCTTCTGCTCGGTGCCCGCGTCGCCGACCACCAGCGTGCGGCAAATCTGGGCGTAATAGCCGTCGACGCAGGGAGTGAGCTCGGTCGTCACCATGTCGCCGCGCTTGAGCCGCCTGCCGTTCGGCGGCGCCATGCCGCGAACCTCGACGCCGCCGACGCCGATGATCTGGAAATTGTCGTCCACGCCATGGGCGCGGAAGAACGCCTCGGCCTCGGCCACAAGCTCGTAGTCGGCGCGGCCGACGCGGGCGGCCTGCATGAACACCTTGTAGCCTTCATCGGCAAGCTTGGCCGCCTTCCGGATCGCTCCGATCTCGCTGTCGAGCTTGTTCATCAGCAGGCGGTCGACGAAGGCGGTCTGGTCGCTGAGCGCGCGGTCGCCCGTGCGCGCGGCAAGGCGGCGCGGCAAGAGCCGCCGAGGCGCAGCCCCGATGCGCTGGTTGCGCAGGCGGTCGAGCGCCTGTTCCGCCTCGCTGATGAAGTCCGGCGCATGGACGACCTCGATGCCAGGGCAATCGAGCGCGGCGCGGTCGGCCTCCAATGGGCTGTCGACGTAGAGCGTGACGTGGCCATCGCTGCGCACCAGCGCCAGCGCCTGGCCCTCGATGATGCCGAAGTCGGTGGCGTAACGCAGGTAGTCGCCCTGCCAGTTGTTGCCGTAGACCAGCAGCGCATCGATGCCGGCCTCCTGCATAGCCTCGACCAGGCGCTTCCTGCGCTCATCGGCAATCATGCTCGCACCTGTGTCATGGGTGTATCGACCATGCCCCTTGCTCCGTTCACCCTCCCCTGGAGGGGGAGGGTCGGCGAGCATCGCGCCATGCGCGGTGCGAGACGGGGTGGGGTGAGTTTGCTCGCTTCGCGATTCACCCCACCCCGCCACTCGCTACGCTTGTGGCGACCCTCCCCCTCCAGGGGAGGGTGGGACTGAGTATGCCGCACGGCGTCGATCCACATTGTCCGTCTCATTTCTTCGTCACGAAGCCCGCGGCGACGTCGTGGGAAACTGCATCCGGCGCGCGCTCGCGCGGATCGCCGTAGCCGCCGCCGCCGGCGGTGCGGAAGGTGACGCTGTCGCCGGCCGCGATCCCGACTTCCGTCGCCTTGTTGACTGCGGTTTCGCTGCCATCCGCGCGCCGGATGACGCATTCGTTGACTGCGCCGGGTTTGCCGCCGTGCAGGCCCCAAGGCGGATCGCGGGTCCGGTCGAGGTTGATGTTGGCCTTGCAGTTCTGCAGCAGCTTGTAGGTCAGCTCGACGCCAAGCCCGCCGCGATGCCTGCCTTCGCCGCCCGAGTCCGCGCGAAGCGCGTGGGTCTCGACCAGCACCGGATATTTGATTTCCTGCAGTTCGACCGGCGTGTTGCGCACGTCGCCCTGGCAGACCGATACGGCGGCATCTTCGCCGTCCTCATCCGGGCGTCCGCCCCAACCGCCGCCGAAGATGTTCATCAAAAGGAAGCGCGAGCCGTCGGGGCGGAAACCGAAGAACGAGCAGCCGCCCATGTCGCCCTTGTGCGCGGCCGGGATAAGGTGCGGGACCGCCGGCGCCAGCGCCTTCAGGATCGTATCGATCACCGTCGGCAGCGCGATGCTCCAGAGGCCGAGCGCAGACGGCGGCTTGGCCGACAGCATCGTGCCCTCCGGCAACACCACGTCGAGCGGGCGAAAGCAGCCCTCGTTGACGTCGAGTTCCGGCGAGGTCAGCGCCTTGAAGGCAACGCGCGCGCCGGCGATCCCGCCGGACCGACCGGAATTGAGCGGCCCCGGCACCTGCGGGTTCATCTCGCTGTAGTCGATGGTCATCTGCGAGCCGCGCACGTGCACCTTCACCTTGACGCGGAGCGGCTTGTCGAGGGTGCGGCCGTCGTTGTCGAGGAAGCTCTCGGCCTCATAGCTGCCGTCCGGGATTTGCTCGACCACGGCGCGCGCGGCAGCCTCCGCCTGGTCCCAGACCTTGGCAATGCAGGCTTCCACCGTGGCGCGGCCGTAGCGTGCGATCAACTCGGCGTAGCGCCTTGCGCCGAGCTGGCAGGAGGCGATCTGCGCCCGCAGGTCGCCGAGAGCCGCATCCGGATAGCGGGTGTTGTCGCGGATGATCTGCCACAGCGTCTCGTTGCGGCGGCCGGCCTCGTAGATTTTCAGCGACCGCATCTGCAGGCCTTCGGCGTAGATGTCGCTCGATCCGTAGGAGCCGAAGCCCTGCCGCACGCCGCCGATATCGACCCAGTGCGCGCGGTTGGCGGCGAAGCCCACAAGCTCGCCGTCGTGGAAGCAGGGCGAATAGACCACGACGTTGTTGAGGTGCTGGCCGCAGACCTCGCCCTGGTTCATCACCACCACGTCGCCCGGCGCAAAGCCGGACTGGCCATAGCGCGCGATGCCGTCGGCAACCGCGACGCCAAGGTCGGCGAGGAAGATCGGCAGTCCGCCGCGGTTCTGTGAGATCATGCGCGCCTGGGTGTCGATCAGCCCGCAGCAATAGTCGCGCACCTCGTAGATCATCATGTTGTAGGCGGCCTTGGACAGCGCGTTCGCCATCTCGTCGGCATAGGCGACGATGGCGTTGCGCACCACCTCCACGGTGATCGGATGGGCTTCGTTGCGGGTCGTCATGCCGCGCACTCCGAGCTTGATCCGTCATCCTGAGGTGCCCGGCCGAAGGCCGGGCCTCGAAGGATGCGGCCCGCGAGATGCGATACGGCTGCTGTGGTGTCTCGGCCGTCGCCCTTCGAGGCTCGCGCTTCGCGCTCGCACCTCAGGGTGACGGATAGGGCATCGCGCTTGCTGATATTTCGAACAGGCATGTCAGGAACCTATCTCGACCACCAAGTGTCCCGCCTCCGACACGGTCGCGACGTCGCTAGGATGGATCAAGGTGGTCGCGTTCGGCTCCTCGATTACCGCCGGGCCGTCAATGCGGGCGCCGGCAGGCAGCGAGGGGCGCCAGACGATGCGGGTGCGAATTGGTCGAGCCGCATCGCTGAAGACCACGTCGCGCCACTGATCGGCAACGGGCGGGTCAGGCGTCCAGGGCTCCGACAGCCAGCGTTCCGCCAGCGTGTCCGGCCGGGCGGCAGTCACCACGAGGCGCACGTTGACGATCTCGAGACGCTCGTCGGGGGCGGCCTGGCCGTAGCGCTGGTCGTGCTCGGCATCGAACGCGGCGCGAAGGGCGGAGAAGTCGCCTGCGAGCAGCGCAGGCTCGCGCACCGGAATGGCAATGGTGTGCTCCTGGCCGACATAGCGCAGGTCGGCGAAATACGAGAAATCGGTTGTGCCCGGCGCGATGCCGTCGCGGGCGACCTGTGCTGCGCCGGCCTCGGCCAGTTCGGCAAACACCGTCTCCACATCCGCGGTATCAAGCGCGCCCAGCAGCCCGTAGAGCGTGCGCACGAAGTCGTGCCGCCACGACGCCATCAGCATGCCGAGCGCCGAAAATGTACCGGGCACCTTCGGCACGATCACCGTCGGGATGAAGATCTCGCGCGCGATGGCGCAGGCGTGCAGCGGGCCCGCGCCGCCGAACGCAATCAGCGCGGTCTCGCGCGGGTCGACGCCCTTCTTGACGGAAACCGCGCGCACCGCAAGCGACATGGCGCTGTCGGCGATCTGCACAATGCCGAGCGCTGCTTCCCCGACGCCGAGCCGGAGCCTGTCCGCGACCTTTTGTTCGATAGCGCGTTCGGCCGCGCCACGGTCAAGCGTCATCGTGCCGCCAAGGAAGCGCTCGGCGTTGACGCGACCGAGCACAAGGTTGGCGTCGGTGACGACCGGATCGCTCGCACCCTTGGCATAGCAGGCGGGGCCGGGATCGGCACCGGCGCTTTTCGGCCCGACGTGCAAACCGCCGGTCGCATCCACCCAGGCGATCGAGCCGCCGCCGGCGCCGATCTCGACAATGTCCACGACCGGCAACTGCATCGGCTGGCCCTGCGCCTCGCCGCCGATGACGTAGCCTTCTTCGATCGCGGGGATGCCGTGGGTGATCAGGCTTGCCTTCGCCGTGGTGCCGCCCATGTCGAAGGCGATGGCGCGCTCGATCCCAAGCTGCGCGGCGAGGCGACCGGCGCCGATGATGCCGGCAACCGGGCCGGATTCCATCATCGTCACCGGCTGCTCCTGCGCGAGCCGCACCGACATCACGCCGCCGTTCGAGCGCATGATGTTGATCCGTCCGCCGAAGCGCTCGCCGCGCATGAACTGTTCCAACCGACCGAGATAGGCCTGCACGCGCGGCCCGACGAAAGCGTTCAGCGCCGTGGTCGAGGTGCGCTCGTACTCGCGGTACTCACGCACGATCTCGTGCGACAGCGTGACGAAGAGCTGCGGTGCGGTGGCACGAAGAATGTCGCCGACGCGCCTCTCGTGCGCGGGGTTGGCATAGGCGTGCAGAAGGCAGACCGCGACTGCCTGCACGTTCTGCTCGGCGAGAACCGTCGCCAATGCATGGACGTCGGCCTCGTCCAGGGCGGTCAGCACCTTGCCCTGTGCGTTCGTCCGCTCAGTGACTTCGAATGTCAGCTCGCGCGGGATCAGGGGCTTCGGGCGATGAAAGAACAGATTGAACGCCTCGATCCGGTTGCCCCGGCCGATCGCGTAGGTGTCGCGAAACCCGCGGGTGGTGATCAACGCGGTGCGCGCGCCCTTGCGCTCCAGCACCGTGTTGATGGCAATGGTCGAGCCATGCAAGAGCTCCGAGAGCGCCGCTATCCGGCAGTCGGCGAGCGCCAGGCTCTCGGCCACGCCGCTGGTCGGATCGCTCGGCACGGTGGAGCATTTGGACGTGACAATGCGTCCGCCGATACAGCCAACGAGGTCGGTGAAGGTGCCGCCGATGTCGACGCCGACGATGTCCATGAAATCCTGCAGGAGTTTCGGCCGGACCTTAGAGGATTTTGGCCGGGCGCGGAATGTGCCCTGGCCGTGGCACCGGTCCTTGCGGGCCATGGAGGCGGTGTCGCGCTCGATCCTGGTGTTCTACATTCCTATGCTGATCGTACTCATCCTGCTGACTTATGTTCCCGCGCTCTCGCACTGGCTCCCGGGCGTGCTGCTGAAGTAGGGGATTGGGGCAACCGGCAGAAGGACCGACCATGGCGCAGCAACGACTCGGCATCATCATGAACGGCGTGACCGGGCGCATGGGCATGAACCAGCACCTGATCCGCTCGGTCGTGGCGATCCGCTCCGAAGGCGGGGTCCCGCTCGCAAATGGCGACCGGGTGATGCCCGATCCGATCCTGGTCGGCCGCAATGCCGAAAAGGTTGCGGCGCTTGCCAAGGCTCATGGCATTGCACGCTGGACCACCGATCTCGACGCTGCGTTGAAGGATGAGAACGACACCCTGTTCTTCGATGCCGCCACCACGCAGCTGCGCGCCGGCCTGCTCAAGAAGGCGATGAAGGCTGGCAAGCATGTTTATTGCGAGAAGCCGGTGTCGGACACGCTCAAGGACGCGCTCGATCTGGTGCGGGCGGCGAAAAAGGCCGGCGTCAAGCACGGCGTGGTGCAGGACAAGCTGTTCCTGCCCGGGCTGCTCAAGCTCAAGGTGCTGATCGATTCCGGCTTCTTCGGCCGCATCCTCAGCGTGCGGGGCGAGTTCGGCTACTGGGTGTTCGAGGGCGACTGGCAGCCGGCGCAGCGGCCGTCTTGGAACTACCGGAAGAAGGACGGCGGCGGCATCATCCTCGACATGCTCTGCCACTGGCGCTACGTGCTGGACAACCTGTTTGGCAACGTCGAGAGCGTGACCTGCCTCGGCGCGACCCATATTCCGACGCGCTGGGACGAAGACGGCAAACCCTACGAAAACGATGTGGACGACGCCGCCTATGCCACCTTTCAACTCGCTGGCGGCGCCATCGCACACATCAACAGCTCATGGTGCACGCGTGTGCGGCGCGACGACCTCGTGACCTTCCATGTCGACGGTACGCACGGCTCGGCCGTCGCTGGCCTGCAGAAGTGCTGGAGCCAGGCCCGGGTCAACACGCCGCGCCCGGTGTGGAATCCGGACGTGCCGCAGCCGATCAAGTTCTACGAGACTTGGTCGGAGGTGCCGGGGCTCGGCCACTACGACAATGGCTTCAAGACCGAGTGGGAGATGTTTATCCGGCATATCTACGAGGGCGCGCCCTTCAAGTGGACCCTGCTTGAGGGCGCCAAAGGCCTCCAACTGGTCGAGGCCGCGCATAAGAGCTGGAAGGAGCGGCGCTGGGTCGACCTCCCGGCGCTGAAGGTGTGACGTGTCAGCCCTCATGGCCTGCTGCCCGGGCCGAGGATAGCGTGGGAAAGCCGAGACCCCGGCGCTCGATCCTGGCAAAATGCGCCGCTTTGGTGTTCATGGCCCCCTGCCTGGGCGGGGACCGCCGCGGAGGCTTTCGTGCCGATCTTGAATCTGCCCGTCGCCGGCGGCGGGCTTGCGCCCTACACGACGCGGCCGCCACAGAAGTTTCCGGCGGCCGAGCCGCCGTTCAGCCGCTTCGCCTATGCCGCCGCGCACGTCGTCCCGGACCCGCTCGCGGAGTGCGATCCCTGGCTGGAAGCTGCGATCGACTGGGACGCCACCATTGAGTTCCGCCGGCACCTGTGGTCGCTCGGCCTCGGCGTTGCGGAAGCGATGGACACCGCCCAGCGCGGCATGGGGCTCGATTGGCCGACGTCGCTTGCGCTCATCGGCCGCAGCATCGATGCCGCGAAGGACTTCCCCGGCGCCTTGCTCGCCTCGGGCGCCGGCACCGACCATCTGGAGCCCGGTGCCGACGTCACCGTCGATGACGTGATCCGTGCTTACGAAGAGCAGTGTGGCGAGATCGAGAAGCTCGGCGGTCGCATCGTGCTGATGGCAAGCCGCGCGCTGGTCAAGGCCGCGCGATCGCCGGACGACTACGTCAAGGTCTACGGCCGCATCCTCAGCCAGGTGAAGGAGCCGGTGATCATCCATTGGCTCGGCGAGATGTTCGATCGGGCGCTCGCTGGCTATTGGGGCTATGAGGATCACGACGCCGCGATGGCGGTGGCGATCGACGTGGTCGCGAACAACGCCGCCAAGGTCGACGGCGTCAAGATTTCGCTGCTCGACAAGGACAAGGAGATCGCGATGCGCCGCCGTCTGGCGCAGGGCGTACGCATGTACACCGGCGACGACTTCAACTACGCCGAGCTGATCGAGGGCGACGGGCAGGGTTATTCCGATGCGCTGCTGGGCATTTTCGATGTGATCGCGCCGGCTGCGGCGGCTGCGCTTGGGGCGCTCACGCGCGGCGAGACCGCAACCTTCCACAAGATACTTGCGCCGACGGTGCCGCTGTCGCGGCACATCTTCCAGTCCCCCACGCGCTTCTACAAAACCGGCGTGGTGTTCATGGCCTATCTCAACAACCTGCAGAACCACTTCACCATGGTCGGCGGGCAGGAGAGTGCGCGCTCGACGCTCCACCTCGCCGAGCTGTTCCGTCTCGCCGATGCTGCGGGCCTGCTCTCCAACCCGGATCGGGCTTCCGCGCGCATGCGCATCGTGATGGCGACGCGCGGGGTCGCGGCCTGATGCGCGATCTCTCGGGCGATCGCGCGCTGCTCGCAATCAATTCAGCGACAGTGAAGGCCTGGTCACTGGAACAGCTCGTCGAAGGCTGCGCGCGCGCCGGCATTTCTGGGATCGCGCCCTGGCGCGACATCGTCCAGGCCTGCGGCGTCGAGCGTGCCGGCGCGCTGATCCGCTCACACGGGCTGTCGGTGTCGTGCCTGTGTCGGGGCGGCATGTTCCCGGCGAGCGATGCGGCGGGTCGGCGCGCCGCGCTCGAGGACAATCGCCGCGCGGTGGACGAGGCCGCGGCCATCGGCGCGCGCTGCCTGGTGCTGATCGCGGGCGGACTGCCGAAAGGATCGAAGGATCTGGCCGATGCGCACGTCCAAGTGCGTGACGGGCTTGCCGAGCTTCTGATCTATGCGCGTTCGGTCGGCATGCCGCTTGCACTCGAGTCGCTGCACCCGATGTACGCCGCCGATCGCGCCTGCGTGAACACGCTCACCCATGCCAACGACCTCTGCGACGAGTTCGGCGCCGGGCTCGGCATTGCGCTTGACGTCTACCACGTGTGGTGGGACCCAGAGCTCACACGCCAGATCGCGCGCGCTGGCCAGCGCATTCTCACCTACCACGTCTGCGACTGGCTGGTGCCGACACGCGATCTTCTGCTCGATCGCGGCATGCCGGGCGACGGCGTGATCGCGCTGCGTACGATCCGTGCGCTGGTCGAGGCGACCGGCTACGCCGGCCATTGCGACGTCGAGATTTTCTCGGCGGAGAACTGGTGGAAGCGCGATCCTGCCGAGGTGCTTCGCGTCTGCCTGGAGCGGCACCAGACCGTGGTGTAGTGGCGTCGGTCGGCTCAGGGCTTGCGGTTGGCTACGTTCCAGTACTTTTCCAGGTTGGCGATCAGCGCCGGGCTGAAGTGGCAATACGCCTGCTCGCGCGCATAGACCGAGAAATACTGGCGGAACACATCCAGCGGCTCCTGCGTAATGCGAAACGCACGCCGGTTCGATGCGGCGCTGACGACGCCGGAGCTGGTAAGTCCCGTGATGACGCGCTCGATCGCCTGATCCATCGTGCCCGGCTCGACGGCCTCGTCGCAGATCAGGCGGCCTTCCGGGCTGTCGCATTCGAGCCGCCGCTCGTACTGAATCGCTTGGCGTGCGATCCGGTCGCCGACGGCGCGCGGCAGCCGCATGTTGGCGGCGCCCGGGATGATGCCCTCCTTGCGTGCCGGCAGTGTCATGAACGCGGTCCTTTCGGCGAGCACATAGTCGACCGCGAGCAACACCTGGCAGTGGCCGCCGATCGCGAAGGTCTCGACTGCCGCGACCCAGGGCTTTTCGCGGGTCTGGCCGCCGAACTCGTCGGGCGCGGCATCGTCGGGCAGCGCCAGGCCGCGGTAGAGCTTGTTGACGTAGCCAAGGTCGCGCGTGAGGTACCAGAGAAACGGAATGCGGCCGCGATAGAGATGCGTCAGGTTGATGCCGGAGCCGAACGTGCGGCGGCCGGCATACTTCGGGTTCTCGACGACACCGCCGCGCAGCACCGCGATCTCGACGCTGTCGTCGAGCAGTGCGAGGTCGACGCAGGTTTCCATGCCGGCAAGCGTGGTGTCGTCCTCGGCGTTGAGGAAGCGCGGATTGCGGTAGGTCAGGATCGCGGCCTTGCCGCGGCGCTCAATCGAGGCGCCGGGGCACTCGACCACGCCGTCCTTGCGGAATTTGGCCAGCAGTTCGTGCGCTTCCGGCCGCGGCAGCAACATGGCGTGGCACAGATGTCGGCCGCATCGCTCGCTGCCGAGCACAGCGGAGATGAACAGGCCCTGGTCGATTTCCAGTCCGCTCTTGTCGCGCTGAAGCAGGCCGTCCTCGGCGGCGATCTGCTCCTTGGCAGGCACCAGTCCGGGAAAGCGCTCGGGAGGCTTGTTGCACCAGCTCTTCGATCCGCACGAAGCGGGATCGGTTATCGGTCAGCGCGTCGTAGATCGCGTCGACATGCGCGCGTAGGAAGCGGACGCGGGCGTGCCGGGTCGCTTCCTGGATGGCGCGGGCCGCGGCGCGATGAGCATCGCTGCGCTGGGCCGGCGGCGGCAGCCGGTCGAGCAGTCGGCGTGCGGCCTGCCAGAAGGCCGCGTGCACCGGCTGGTCGGCAGCAAAACTCGACGTGAGCCCAGGTTGCGACTTCAGCAACCGGGCCGCTTCATCCGGCGCAAGTCCGGCCGCCGTGAGCTTGTCGGTGACGCCGATATCCGCTGCTTGCGTCGTCATCACATCCTCCCGGACGGTGGCTGTCGCGATTTTTGGTTCGGGCTACTATACCGATACGAACCTCAAGGATCGATGCCGCCATGGGCCCGGCAAACCCCGAAGGATTTATGTTCGATCGTAAGGCCGAGTGCATGCCGCGCAACGATCTCGCGGCGCTGCAGTTGGCGCGCCTCAAGCAGACGGTCGAGCGCGCCTACGCCAAGGTCCCGCATGTGCGTGCCAAGTTTGACGCCGCAGGCGCGCGGCCCGAGCAACTCAAGTCGCACGCCGACATCGTGCGCTTCCCGTTCGCGACCAAGGCCGATCTGCGCGACACCTATCCGTTCGGCCTGTTCGCGGTGCCGCGCGAAGACGTGGTGCGGCTGCACGCATCCTCGGGCACGACCGGCAAAGCCACTGTCGTCGGCTATACGCGCGGTGACATGGAAACATGGACCGACCTGATGGCCCGCTGCCTCGCCTGCGCGGGCGCGCGGCCGGGCGACATTTTTCACAATGGGTACGGCTACGGCCTGTTCACCGGCGGCCTTGGCGTGCACTACGGCGCCGAGCGGCTTGGCTGCACCGTGGTGCCGGTGGCAAGCGGCATGACCGAGCGCCAGGTGACGCTGCTTGAAAGACCTGGGCGCGCACATCCTCTGGTGCGACGCCGTCCTACGCCCTCAACATCGCCGAGGTCGCGGAAGGGATGGGCGTCGATATCCGCAAGCTGCCGCTGCGGCTCGGCATTTTCGGCGCCGAGCCGTGGAGCGACGCCATGCGCCGCGACCTGGAGGCGCGGCTGGGACTGAAGGCGGTCGATCTCTATGGCTTGTCCGAGATCATCGGACCGGGCGTCGCGATCGAATGCCGCGTCGCGCAGAACGGCCTGCACGGCTGGGAGGATCATTTCCTGTTCGAGGTGATCGATCCGAAGACCCTTGAACCGGCGCCGGCAGGCGAGGCGGGCGAACTCGTCATAACGACGCTCACCAAAGCAGGCGCTGCCGATGGTACGCTATCGCACGCGCGACATTACGCGGCTTGTGCACGAGCCGTGCCGCTGCGGCCGCACCCACCTTCGCATCGTGCGCGTGAGCGGGCGCGACGACGACATGCTGATCATCCGTGGCGTCAACGTGTTCCCGTCGCAGGTCGAGGCGGTGCTGGTCGGTTTCCCCGGCGTCGCGCCGCACTATCAGATCGCCCTGACGCGGAAGGGTGCGCTCGATTACGATGACGGTCGAGGTCGAGGTTTCGCGCCGAGGCGCCGGTCGACGATGCCTCGCGCTTACGGACTGCGACAGAGGTTGCGCGCCATATCAAGGCGCACATCGGGCTCACCTGCGATGTCGAGGTGAAAGCGCCGGGCGAAATCCCGCGCTCCCAGGGCAAGGCGGTGCGGGTGCGGGATTTGCGCCAGAAAAGCTAGAGGGGGCCGGTTATTGCAACCAACCACGAAACAATCTGAGTTGTCATTCCGGGGCGCGAGCGAAGCGAGCGATCCCGGAATCCATAACCCCGTTCTGTGGTTATGGATTCCGGCACTCGCCGCCAGGGCGGCTCGGCCGGAATGACGGGGCCGGCATCACACCTGGAATTCGAAAATGCCGGCGACCGATTTCTTCGGCGGACGCTTGGGCACCTCGTCGGTGTCCGCTGGCATAGACGAACTTCGCGGCCGGCCGCGCCATGTCGCGGTCCCACCAATCCATCAGATGCGAAAACGCCGAGCGGTCGAGCCGGTCCGGATAGATTTCGGAGATGCGGTGGACGATCGCGAGCATGCTGATGTCGCCGAGCGAGAAGGTCGCGCCGGCAAGCCATGGACCGCGTGGCGCCGATCTCGTCGTCCATGCGGCCGAAGATGAAGATCACATTGTCGAGCGCCGCGTCGAGTTGCTCGGCGGAATAGCCGCCCTTGGTCAGCACGCGCCAGCGTTCGCGCTTGTCGGGCACCGGCGTGTGTTCGAGCATGATCTTCTGGTCGTCCGCGCTGAGCTCGTTGACGCTCGCCTGCAGCATGCGGGCGTGGGTGAGGCGAGCGAGCTGCAGGTGGATTTCGTCGGCGGTCCAGGCCCAGTAGCGCATGCGCGCGCGCTCCTTCAGGTCGGCCGGCCGCAGCGGTGGGTCGGGAAATGCGTCCTCGATATACTCGTTGATGCAGAACGAATTGATGATCGGCGTGCCGTCATGCACCAGCGTCGGGACGACACCGTTCGGATTGAGCTTGAGATAGGCGGGGCTCAGGTTTTCGTAGCGCCACAGCTCGACATATCGGCTTTTGTACGCAAGGCCCTTCTCGCGTAGGCAATGGCGGACCTGCTTGGAGCACGTAGTCAGTCCGCTGTGATAGAGTTCCAGCATCCCGGCCTCCCATGACCTATTTCTTGGCCGCAATCGCCTTCGCGAGGCGAGGCAGCAATCTCAGCGCATTGTCGTATTCGATGCCGCGGCGGATCGCCGCGTCCCAGCCGTCGAACGCCTCGAAGCCCGCGATGGTGTCGCGCACGTCCTGCTCGGGCGTGCGATGGCGGGAAAATGGAAAGTCGCTCCCGAACAGGATGGCGACGGATCGGCGATCTCGGTCAGCGCCTTCAGCGGCGCCGGCGCACAGATTTCGGCCACGTCGTAGTAGAGCCCGCGCAGCGCGGTCGCGACGCTGCCGCCCGGCAGCTTGTCGCGCACCTGCGGACGATGGTCCATCGAGCTCAGCCGATAGGCCAGGAACGGGATGGTGCCGCCGCCGTGCGGCATGATCCAGCGGATGTTGGGGAACTTCCCGAACGTGCCGTTCCAGAGCAGGTTGTGGATCGCGCGCGTGGTGTCGAGCACGAGTTCGGTCATGCCGGAGGGATAGGAATAGGCCGGCATGTTCTTGGCCTCGTTGCGCAGCGGATGGACGAACACCACCGCATTGCGACGGTCAAGCTCGGCGTAGAGTGCGTCCTCGTCGGGATGGCCGAGATGGCGCGGGCCGGCGTGGCTCAAGAGGCAGATGCCGTCGAGCTTCAGCGTATCGAGCGCGTAAACGGCCTCCCGGATCGAGGCATCGACACCGGCATCGGCAGCAGCGCGAACGCGCCGAACTGGTGCGGGCGGTCGGCCACGAGCCTCGCCGCGCCCTCGTTGCACTCGCGCGCGATGCGCGCGGCCTGCGCGTCGTCGCCGAACCAGGCGCCGGGCGAGGCGACCGATTGCACCACGGCGGTCATGCCGCACTCGTCCATCAGCGCGAGCTGCCGCTCCAGGCTCCAGTCCGGCCACGGATTTTCGCCGCTGCCCATGACGCCGACGGTGGCGAGCGCGCGCTTGTAGTAGTCCGGCACCGGATGCTGGTGCGTGTCGATGAATCGGCCGTGGGGCATCGCGGGTGCTCGTTGAGAACGGTGTCAGTGGTTGAGGAAGTCGACAAGCGCCGGAATGACCTGCTTTGGCGCTTCGTCGATCAGCCAGTGGCCGGACCCCTTCACCACGACGCCGGTGACGTCGTCGGCAACGAGCCGGCCTTGCTCGATCAGGAATTCGCCGGACGCCTTCTCGCCGGTCAACACCAGCATCGGCATGGTGAGCTTGGTCGCCGACAGCTTCTCGAAAGCGGGGGCGTCGCGCTCGAACGCGCGGAAGACTTCGAAGCTCGCACGCATGGCGCCGGGCTGGGCGTAGGCCCGTGCATAGAAGCGCCGGTCGGCCTCCGACACGGAGTGGTTCCGGTCGGCGGCAAAGTCGTTCCAGAAGTGCTCCAGATAGATGCGCTCGCGGCCCGTGACGAGCTTGAGCGGCGTCTCGCCGTAGAAATGGAAGTGCCAGAGGTCGCGCAGCAGCCACACGTTCTGCCAGTTGCCGACGCCGGGCAGGAAGGCATCCATCAGCGCGATCCGCTCAACCTCGGACGGATATTGCGCAGCATAGGCATAGGCGACCATCAGCCCGATGTCATGGCCCGCGATCTTGACCTTGCCGTATCCGAGGGAACCTGCGAGCGCGTGGATGTCCTGCGCCATGGTCACCTTGTCATAGCCCTGCGGCGCCTTGGTGGATTGGCCGAAGCCGCGCAGGTCGGGCGCGATGACGGTGTGCGTCTTAGCAAGCTCGGGAATGAGCGGCCGCCACATGTGGCTCGTCTGGGCGTAGCCGTGCAGCAGGATGATCGGTGGGCCTTTGCCGCTGACGAGGTAGTGAATCTTGATGCCGTTGGCATCGGCAATGCGGTCCTGGATCGGCGGCGCGGGCTGCGCGTTGGCCGGCCGTGGCGTTGCGAAGGCGCCGGCGATGACACTCAAGACTACGATCAGGACGCGAACAAAACGGTCAATCATGATGGACTTTCGCTGAAGTGATTTCGAATGCTTCGCAAGCGACTTCGATGTCGCTACTGCACGGCGATGCCGGCCTTCTTGATAAGGTCGCCCCAGCGCTCCGTTTCCTGACGCATGAAGGCCGCGGCGTCCTGTGGCGATCCGCCCATGACCTCGCCCGAAAGCCTGTAGAAGCGCTCCGCCGTGTCGGATCGCTGCATCGCCTCGGCAATATCGGCATTGATCTTGTCGACGATGGCCTTCGGGGTGGCGGGCGGTGCTACCACCGCGTTCCAGGTGTCGGATTCGAATCCCGGCAGCATTTCCGCGATTGCCGGCACTTCCGGGAGCGCCGCCATCCGCTTCGGCGCCGTGATCGCAAGCAGCCGGAGCTTGCCGCCCTGAACCAGGGGCAGTGAGCTGCCGAGGTTGTCGAACATCACGTCGACGCTGCCCGCAACCAGATCGTTTAACGCCGGCGCCGAGCCGCGATAGGGAATCTGCCGGAACTTGATGCCGGCCATCATCTGAAACGTCTCGGTAATCAGGCTCGCCGAACTGCCGACCCCTTGGGTCGCAGAGGTGAGCTTTTCGGGATTGGCCTTGGCGAAGTCGATCAGATCGCGGATTCCTGTGGCGGTCACCGACGGCCCGACGATCACGGCGTTCGGCACGCGCCCGGTCAGGATCACCGGCACGAAGTCCGCGGGGTCGAACTTGAGCTTCGCGAGATGCTGGTTGATGACCAGCGGCGACTGCGGCGTCGACAGCAGCGTGTAGCCGTCCGGCTCGGCGCGCCCGACGAATTCAGCGGCGAGGTTGCCGCTCGCGCCGGCCCGGTTCTCCACCACGACCGGCTGATCCCACTTGCGCCCGAGCGCATCGGCAACGATCCGCGCCATCGCGTCGGCGGTGCCGCCCGGCGGATAAGGTACGACGATTTTGACCGGGCGGTTTGGATAGGGCTGCGCCTGTGCGAGTACGGCGGTGCTTGCGAATGCCCATAAGGGTGCCGTCAGGCCGAGCAGCGCAAGCCGCATGGCGTTGCGGCGCGCCCGATCAATCGTCGACATTAGGTGACCTCCGTTGGCCCGGCCTCAGTCGAAATCATAGAAGCGCCTGGGATTGTCGACCAGCAGCATCTGTTGCGTCGCGGGATCGGGCGCAATCAGCGGGATGAGGTCGACCAACGCGGCGTTGTCCTGCGGCAGCTTCAGCATCGGATGCGGGAAGTCGGTGCCCCAAACCACGCGGTCGGGCGCGCGATCGACCACCGCTTTGAGGAACGAAACGGCGTCGTGATACGGCGAGCCGGTCGCAGTGATGCGATCGGCGCCGGACACCTTGACCCAGCAGTTCGGCAGCCTCTGCAGTTCGAGCAGCGCCTTGAACGGCAGCTGGTCGAGCCCGTCGGCAACCGGCGTCCGCCCGATGTGGTCGATGATGAACGGAATGCGGATCGACCGGATCAGGTCGTCGAACTCGATCAGGCCGGACGCATCGAAGTGGAGCTGGACGTGCCAGCCGAGCGGCGCGATCCGCTCGATGGTGCGGCGGACGTGGTCGAGATCGGGCGCGCCGCCGAGGTGGCGCAGGAAATTGAAGCGGACGCCGCGGACGCCGGTCTTGGCGAAGCGGTGCAGGTCAGCATCCGATTCACTGCCTTCGAGCAACGCCATGCCGCGATAGCGGCCGCGACCCCACTCGAGCGCTTCGAGCATGGCGCCGTTGTCCGCGCCATGGCACGTCGGCTGGACCAGCACCGAACGCTCGATGCCGAGCGCCGTATGCAGCGCGAACAGCTCTTCCTTGGGCGTGTCCTCGGGCGTGTAGCGGCGGTCGCCGACATAGGGAAAGCGCGCCCCCGGCCCGAACACATGGACGTGCGCGTCGCATGTCAGCGGCGGGACCCGGAATTGCGGCGGCCGCGCGACATATTTGCTCGGCATTCCTGCTGCGGTCATGTCTTTGGTCCTGCCGTGGGTCGGACATTCGATGCGCATAGCACCGACCGGCGGCGAAGGCGCACCTTGGTTCCATCCATTTGTGATCGGGCGGCTGGTGGATTCGAGGGGAGGGCGCCTGCAGTGTGCCGGGAAGAGCGCAAGCCGCAATCATGACGCCCAAAGTTTGGTCGTCCCTGCCTGATTGCTGGGCTTGGGCCATTCGCGTGGCAGGAAATCGCCGTTTTTTTGGATGGCATGGCGATTGCTTCGATGCATGGCGAGTTGGCGGCTAGGGTTCCGGCCTCGCAGAGGGCGACTGGTCCGAGAGCTGCCGCCCGGCGCGCGTATCCGCCGGGTGCACGGCGGGACAAAAGCCCGGGAGACCTCGATCGCCAGGATTGGCGTCGCTTAGGTCTGCCAATCCTCGGCTCGGTAACGCAGACAACGAGGATTGGGACATGAAGCGCGTTCTGCTCGTTCTGCGGCCGCGCTGGCGATCGACGCTGACCGCCGCCACCGACCGCCTTCGCCGCGCCGAAGAAGGAGTTCAACATCGCCTGGACGATCTATGTCGGCTGGATGCCGTGGCCCTATGCGGCCGACGCCGGCATCGTCAAGAAATGGGCCGACAAGTACGGCATCACCATCAACGTCACGCAGATCAACGACTACGTCGAATCGATCAACCAGTACACCGCCGGCAAGTTCGACGGCGTGACCGTCACCAACATGGACGCGCTCACCATTCCGGCCGCCGGCGGCGTCGACACCACCGCCATCATCATGGGCGACTATCTCCAACGGCAACGACGGCATCGTCCTCAAGAACGGCAAGACGCTCGCCGACATCAAGGGCCGCAAGATCAACATCGTCGAGCTGTCGGTGTCGCACTATCTGCTGGCGCGCGGGCTCTCGACGCGTCAAGCTGCGCGAGAAGGACATCAAGAGCGTCAACACCTCGGATGCCGACATCGTCGCCGCCTTCAAGTCGCCGGAATCGCACCGCGGTGGTCACCTGGAATCCGCAGCTGATGGAGGTGAAGGCGGAGCCGAGCGCGACCGAGGTGTTCGATTCGAGCAAGATCCCCGGCGAGATCGAGGACCTGCTGGTGGTCAACACCGAGACGCTGAAGGACAATCCCAATTTCGGCAAGGCGCTGGTCGGCATCTGGTACGAGACCATCGCGCTGATGAAGGACCCGACCGACAAGGGCAAGGCCGCGCGCGAGGCGATGGCCAAGCTCTCCGGCACCGACCTCGCCGGCTTCGAGGCGCAGCTCAAGACGACGTTCATGTACTACACGCCGGCCGAGGCGCTCGCCTTCATGACCGGCCCCGAACTGCCGAAGATCATGGACCTCGTGCGCACCTTCTGCTTCGAGCACAATCTGCTCGGCGAGAAGGTCAAGTCGAAGGACGCCATCGGCATCCCGATGCCGCGCGAACGCTCGGCTCGACCAAGAACGTCAAGCTGCGCTTCGACCCGACCTACATGCAGATGGCCGCCGACGGGCAAGCTCTGATGCGGACGTCCGCCACTGCGGCAGGCACGATACCGGGAGGCACGTCCATTCGCCGGGTGATGAACATCGTTCCGGCGCGCGGCAGCCGGATCGTGCTGGCTGCGATCCCGTTCGTTCTGATCGCGCTCGTCTACGTCGTCGGCTCGGCGGAGCGGCGCGCCGCCAACCCCGACGACAAGCTGCTGCCGCCGGTCACCGAGATGGTGGAGACCGTCGAGCGGCTCGCCTCCGAGCCGGACCGGCGCTCCGGCGAATACGTGCTGTGGACCGACACCGCGGCGAGCCTGCAGCGCCTCGCTGCTCGGGCTCGGCATCGCGACGCTGATCGGGCTCGCGTTCGGCTTGACCCTCGGGCTCCTGCCGCTGGTCGGCGCCGCGCTCGGCACGCTCGTCGCGGTGCTCTCGATGATCCCGCCGATGGCGATCCTGCCGATCCTGTTCATCGTCTTCGGGCTCGGCGAACTGTCCAAGGTCGTGCTGATCGTCTTCGGCGTCGCGCCGTTTCTGGTCCGCGACCTGGCGCTCGCGGTCGGCAAGCCTGCCGCGCGAGCAGCTGATCAAGGCGCAGACGCTCGGCGCCTCGACCTGGCAGGTCGCGATCCGCGTCGTGCTGCCGCAGATCATGCCGCGGCTGATCGAGGCGGTGCGGCTGTCGCTCGGGCCGGCGTTTCTGTTCCTGATCTCGGCGGAGGCGATCGCCTCCGATGTCGGCCTCGGCTACCGCATCTTCCTGGTCCGCCGCTATCTCGCGATGGACGTGATCCTGCCCTACGTCGCCTGGATCACGCTGCTCGTCCTTCGTCATGGACTCGCGCGCTCGCGCGGCTCGCGCGCAGGGCGTTTCCCTGGGCCTATGTGCGAGGAGCCGCGCTGATGAGCGCGCTCTCGTTCCGCAACGTCTGGGTCGAGTACGGCGACCAGATCGTGCTCGAGCGCATCAACCTCGAGATCGCGTCCGGCACGTTCCTCTCGGTGGTCGGCCCGTCCGGCGCCGGCAAGAGCACGTTCCTGCGCCTGATCCTCGGCCAGGAGCGGCCGACGCACGGCGCCATCATGCTCGACGGCGAGCCGTTGCCGGCCGAGCCCGGGCCCGGATCGCGGCGTCGTCTTCCAGCGCTATTCGGTGTTTCCGCACCTGACCGTGCTCGGCAACGTGCTGATCGGCTTCGAGTTCGCGCAGAGCCCGATCGCCGGTCGCCTGCTCGGCGCCGCGCGCCGCAAGGCGATCGAGAAGAGCCGCGAACTGATCGAGGCGGTCGGGCTCGGCGCCGCATCGCGACAAGTATCCGAGCGCGCTCTCGGGCGGCATGCAGCAGCGGCTGGCGATCGCCCAGGCGCTGGCGCGGCGGCCGCGCGTGCTGCTGCTCGACGAGCCGTTCGGCGCGCTCGATCCCGGCACGCGCACGCAGATGCACGCGCTGATCAAGCCGCTGTGGCGCGAGCTCAGGATGACCATCATCATGGTCACCCACGACATCAAGGAAGCCTTCGGCCTCGGGACGCGGCTGATCGCGCTCGACCGGCCGCGTCGCGACCCGCAGGCGCCGGGCCGCTACGGCGCGACGATCACCTACGATCTCGATCTGAACCGCGATAGCCCGTGCCGGTGCTCGGCTTCCTGCAAGCCATCCGTCCAAGCCCCATTGAGCGCAGGGAGCTCGATCCATGTTCTGGCAATCGCGGACGCGCGCGACACGGCACGCGGGCCTTCGCCCAGCCCCGGATTTCGACGCGCCGCCATCATCCCGACTTCGACCGCATGGCGACGCAGGGCTGGAAGGCGCTCGAGGCCGAAGGCCAGCTGCCGGGCGACGGCTGGCGCAAGGAGCAGCAATGGGCGCTCGACATGGGCCTGCCGGGCGCCGACAGCCTGACCGACAAGACCATCCCGACGTTCGCGCGCGGCGAGCTTCCGCATTTTGCCGGCATCAACACGTTCCTGAAGGCGCCCTATGTCGAGAACGTCCGCGATGTCGGCAAATACGACGCCGCGATCGTCGGCATCCCGTTCGATTCCGGCACCACCTACCGGCCCGGCACGCGCTTCGGGCCGCAGGGCATCCGGCGCATTTCGGCGCTCTACACGCCGTACAACTACGAGCTCGGCGTCGATCTGCGCGAGCAGATGACGCTGTGCGACGCCGGCGACGTGTTCACGATTCCCGCCAACCTGGAAAAGAGCTTCGACCAGATCACGCGCGGCGTCGCCCATGTCTTCTCGTCGGGCGCGCTGCCGCTGATGCTCGGCGGCGATCACTCGATCGGATTTCCCTGCGTGCGCGGCATCGCGCAGTGCACCGCCAAGCGCATCGGCATCATCCATTTCGACCGCCACATCGACATCCAGGAGAAGGATCTCGACGAGCGCATGCACACCACGCCCTGGTACTGGGCGACCAACCTGCCGAACGTGCCGGCGACGAACCTCGTGCAGCTCGGCATCGGCGGCTGGCAGGTGCCGCGCGACGGCGTGCAGGAGGCGCGCAAGCGCAACACCAACGTGCTCACCATCGCCGACATCGAGAAGCTCGGGCTCGAGAAGACCGCCGAGATCGCGCTCGAGCTCGCCTGGAAGGACGCCGACGCGGTCTACATCTCCTTCGACGTCGACTTCATCGACTGCGGCTTCGTGCCCGGCACCGGCTGGCCGGAGCCCGGCGGCTTCCTGCCGCGCGAGGCGCTGAAGCTCCTCGGGCTGGTCGCGGCCGAAGGGCTCTGCGGCCTCGAGGTGGTCGAGGTCTCGCCGCCCTACGACACGTCCGACATCACGGCGCTGATCGGCGTGCGCGTCGTCGTCGAGGCGCTCGGCTCGATGGTCGCGCACGGCAAGCTCGGCAGCCACAAGCCGATCATCGACAAGCCGGTCGCGTATTGAGGTGCGCCATGCATCGCGGACACGATCATCATCACCATGGCGACGGCGGCGGCGAGGGCCGTTCGCGTGCAGGCGTCGGCCACAACCACGCCCAGGGCCCGCGCGTTGCGCAATGGCAGACGCCGCATCTTGAAGCCAACCAGCAGCCCGGGCCCGACGTCGAGCGCGACCTCGACAAGGTCGAGATGGCGTTCATCGCCGGCTTCATGGACGCCACCGACCCGACCAGCTTCTTACGGCTCGCCCGCGTGCCGTTCGAGCTCACGGCGGCCGACGGGTCGAAGCTCAGCCTGCTGCGCGTCGAGATCGAGGCGCTGACCGACGTCGGCAGCGTCACGCCCCATCTCGGCGGCAAGTCGTTCCGCTACGACCCGCTGCCCTCAGGGTTGGTGTCGCATCGCCGGCGGCTCCAGTTCGTCTACTTTGACGGCCAAAACCTGCGGCCGCTGAGTTTTGCAGAGGTCCGCGGCTTGTAGTTCGCGGCCTGCGCGCTCCCGGCTGCGTTGGGCTATTCCAGCGGTGAGCCCCATTTTCCTGGCGTGTGTCAGCACACGGCTCGATTTGTCCAGCGGTTGCCGAACAAAAGCCCAGCCTTCGGCGTTTGCACCAGGCCGAGATGCGGCAACGAGGGAGAACGGCAATGCAAAAGGCACTGTTGGCTGCGGGACTGCTGGCGACGGGTCTCCTCGCCAGTCCCGCTCACGCCGACCCTTATCGCTGGTGCGCCGTTTACGGCGGAGCGATGAGCGGCTCCGAGAATTGCTACTTTATGACGCTCCAGCAGTGTCGCGACCAGATTTCCGGGGTGGGCGGCTTCTGCCGGCCCAACCCGTTCTATACCGGCAACCGGAGCGGATCGGGCCGCGAGACCTCCGGACAGGGCCGGCGCAACGATCGCTATTAGGCGCCTGGAAGCCGCCCCGCCCACGGAAGGACGCAGGCGATGGCAACCAAGCGCATGCCCCCGAGGCCCGATCGTTTGCCGGGCAAGATCAAATATCGCCCGCCCAAGGGGGCTGAGATCGCGCGGCCCTTGGCGAAGCCCGGAAAGAGGCGTATCCGCAAGAAATAGCGGTTGGTCGCCACCATCCTGCTTCCGGGGGCGGACATGAGACGGCGCGATTTCATCACGCTGCTTGGCGGTTCGGTATTGGTCGGTCCGCTCCCCGCGCGTGCGCAGCAGATGCCCGTGATCGGGGTGCTGAGCGCACAATCGCAGGAATCTGAGGCGCCGGTGCTGGCCGCGTGGCGCCAAGCCTTGACCGAAGCGGGCCTTGTTGGCGGCCGGAACGTGGCGTTCGAATACCGCTACGCCGAGGGCCAGGGCGACCGCCTGCCGGCCCTGGCGGCCGAGCTGGTCCAGCGCCCGGTATCCATGCTGTTGGCCAACACCACGCCGCCGGCGTTTGCCGCCAAGGGAGCAACCGCCACCATTCCGGTCGTGTTCGTGACCGGCGTCGACCCCGTCGAGGTGGGGCTGGTCGCAAGCTTCAACCGGCCGGGCGCAAACGTCACCGGCGTGACCTTCCTCTCCAACAAGCTTGTGGCGAAGCGGATGGAGCTGCTGGCCACGCTCGTACCCGGGCCGGGTCCGATCGGTATGCTGGCGCACCCGCGCAACCCCAACACGGCAACCGATGTCCGCGACGCCCTGGCGACCGCCGCCACCTTGGGACGCACGCTCCACGTCGAGCGCGTTGCGAGCGCGGGCGATCTCGACACCGCCGTGAATGCGCTGCTCCAGAAGGGGATCGCGGCGCTGTTCATCGCCCCGCAGGCGGACTTCCGCATCTGGCGGCAGCAAATCCTCGCGCTCGCGGAACGGCACGCCATGCCGACCAGCTTCGCGAGCAGCGACTATGTACGCGCCGGTGGGTTGATGAGCTATGGGCCAAACCAGCTCGAACTCGTATCGTGAAGCCGGCAACTACACGGTGCGTATTCTCAAGGGGGCAAGGCCGGCCGAGCTGCCCGTGCTGGTGTCGACAACGTACGAGTTCGCGATCAACCTTAAGACCGCGAAGGCGCTTGGCCTGACGATTTCGCCAACCGTGCTGGCGCTGGCCACTTCGGTGCTCGAATAGAGCGCGTGCGTCGCTCGCCTTGCGCACAATTGCGGCATGCAATCCGCGCGGGCGGTTATTGCATTTCGCTCCAACATCTGCCGCAGATCGTTGCGCGGGCCGGCGCGCGTTAGCTGCCGCACCGGGGCTGCTCCCCGGCTCCTTGAGCAGGCTGGCACTCTTCATCGTATCGGAACGGCGCTGACCGACACGTCGACATGCATGCCGGTCGGGTCGTCCGCATTGCCGACGAAGCCTCCCGAGATCGGAATCGCCTGCGAGGCCTCGCGGGTCACGCCGACGCGGATCAGGTTGGCGCCGGCGATCAGGCCGTTGGTCGGGTCGTACTCGACCCAGCCGGCGCCCGGCAGATAGACGCCGCACCAGGCGTGCGTGCTGCCGCCGCCGCGGGTCGTGCCCGAGGTGTCGTCATAGAGGTAGCCGGTGACGAAGCGCGTGGCGAGGCCGTAGCTGCGCAGCGCCTCCATCATCAGCACGGCGAAGTCGCGGCAGGTGCCGGTGCCGAGCTCGATGGTCTGCGCCGCGGTCTGCGTGCCTTCTTCGATGGCGCGCGCCGTAGCGGAACTCCTGCTTGATGGCATGCGTCATCGCCTCCAGCACCTTCAGCGTCTCGGTGGTGCCTGCCGTCGGCGACGACGCGCCGCGCCCAGGCGTCGACCTTGCGGTCCGGGTCCGGCATTTGCCGCTCGGCGAGCCGCGCCAGATCGGGAATCTCGTTCTGCGCATAGGAGAAGGGAAATCCTCGGCGCCGGGCTCGAGGCTGTACTGCGGCAGCGGTTGGCCGTCGGGATGATGCGTGAGATCGCAACGTCGAGACGATGCTCAGGCGCTCGGTCCTCAGCGTCTCCGGCCATTCGAGGAAGCAGATGGAATTGTCGAACACATCGTGCTTCCAGAGCACGGCCGCCGGCTCCGGCTCGACCTTGAGCTCGGCGCGTGTGCAGTCGCAGGTCATGGCTGTCGTCGGGCCGGACCATCAGCCGGTGACGCAGCAGACCGACCGGATTGCGGTAGGTGTATTCGGTCGTAGTGGACGATCTTGATCCGCGCCATTCGCTCCTCCCCGGTTGCCCAAACCTGTCTACACCAAAGCGTAACCCGCCAGTGCGGTCACAGAACCGCTTTCCGGTGGACGCCAGCACCGGTCTGGTGGAACAAGTTCATGCTGCCCGTTCGCGCAGGAAGCCCCGATGAACCTCGATCTCGCCCTCGTGCTTGCTCATGCTTGCCGCCGCGGTCGCCATGTTCGTGGTCAACCGGCCGCGCATGGACGCCGTGGCGCTGCTGGTGCTCGTCGCGATGCCCTTCACCGGCGTCATCACCATGAACGAGGCGCTGGCAGGATTCAGCGACTCCTCGATCATCCTGATCGCTGCTCTGTTCGTGATCGGGGAGGGGCTGGTGCGCACCGGCGTCGCGCGCCGGCTCGGCGACTGGCTCGACGCCAAGGCGGGCACCAGCGAGAACCGCCTGCTCGTCCTGCTGATGGCGGCGGTGGGCGGGCTCGGCTCGCTGATGAGCTCGACGGCGGTGGTCGCTATCTTCATCCCGGTCGTGCTGCGCATCGCGCAGAACCGCGGCATGTCGCCGGGCCGCCTGATGATGCCGCTGAGCTTCGCCGCGCTGATCAGCGGCATGCTGACCCTCGTCGCCACTGCGCCGAACCTCGTGGTCAACGCCGAACTGATGCGCCAGGGAGCCGAGGGCTTCAGCTTCTTCAGCTTCACGCCGTTCGGCCTGCCGATGCTCGTCCTCGGCATTCTCTACATGCTGTTCGCGCGCCGGCTGCTGGCCGCAAAGCCGTCGACCGCCGGCGCGCCAGCCGTCCCACGCTGCGCGAATGGATCGAGCGCTATCGGCTCGCCGAGCGCGAGCAGCGCGTCTTCGTGACGGCGCACTCTCCCTTGGTGGGCAAGCGGCTCGAGGAGATTCTCGGGCCGAATCGCCGGCGTCAACCTGCTCGCCATCGAGCGCGGCAGCGGTCTCTCGCGCGAGAGTGCTGCGCCCCACGGCGCAGACGCAGATCGAGGCCGGCGACATATTGCTGGTCGATGCGAACGCGCCGAGGACCGAGATCGAGACGCTGCGCGAGGACCTATGCGCTGGAGCCGCGCCCGCTCGGCGAGGGCAAGGACTATTTCAGCGACCGGTCGCAGGAGATCGGCATGGTCGAGGTCATCCTGCCTGCCGAATTCGCAGCTGATCGGCCAGACCGTCGAGGAGGCGCGGATGCGCTCGGAATACGGGCTCACGGTCATCGGCCTGCGCCATGGCAGCAAGGTGGTGACGGAAGGCCTTCTGACCGAGCGGCTCAAGCTCGGCGACACGCTGCTGCTGGTCGGCTTCTGGTCCGACATCCGCAAGCTTCAGGACGACATCGCCGACATGGTCGTGCTCAACATGCCGGCCGAGCTCGAGGAGGTGCTGCCCGCCGCCAGCCGCGCGCCCTATGCGCTCGGCGTGCTCGGCCTCGTCGTCGTGCTGATGGTGAGCGGCGTCGTGCCGAACGTGCAGGCCGCGCTGATCGGCTGCCTGCTGATGGGCCTGCTTCGGCTGCGTCGACTTCAACAGCGCCTATGGTTCGATCAGCTGGAAGACGCTGATCCTGATCGTCGGCATGCTGCCGTTCTCGCTCGCGCTGCAGCGCACCGGCGGCGTCGATCTGGCCGCCGACGCGGTGGTCCATCTCGTCGGCGAGGCTTCCCCGCGCCTGGTGCTGGCGACCCTGTTCGTCATCACCGCCCTGCTCGGGCTGTTCATCTCCAACACCGCGACCGCCGTGCTGATGGCGCCGGTGGCATTGGCGATCGCCAAGGATCTCGGCGCTTCGCCCTATCCGTTCGCGATGATCATCGCGCTGGCCGCCTCCACCGCCTTCATGACGCCGATCTCCTCGCCGGTGAACACGCTGGTGGTCGGACCCGGCCAATACAGCTTCGGCGACTTCGTGAAGGTCGGCGTGCCGTTCTCGATCGTCGTGGCGATCGTCAGCGTGCTGCTGGTTCCGCTCTTCTTCCCTTCACTAGCCATGGAGCGATCGCATGTCAGGCAGACGACGAATTCCGCCGCCTTACGTCTCGACCGGCCATCTGCCGGAACCGGAAGTGGTCGAGCGACTCGTCCGCGAGGCCTACGAGCGATTCAAGGACCAACGACGACGGCGAGAATTCGCAGGTCTATCCGGCGCTCGCACGCATGCCGCGCGATCTCTTCGGCTATGCGTGGTCGAGCACGTCCGGCCGCGTCTATGCCGCAGGCGAGGTCGAGCACGAATTCTCGATCATGAGCGTGTCGAAGCCGTTCATCTTCGCGCTGGTCTGCCAGTTGATCGGCCCGAGCGAAGCCCGCGCCAAGCTCGGCGCCAACGCCACCGGCCGCTCCTTCAATTCGCTTGCCGCAATCGAGGCAGATGCCGGGCGGGCTCACCAATCCCATGGTCAATGCCGGCGCCATCGCCACCACCAGCCTCGTGCCGGGTGCGACCGGCGACGAGAAATGGAAGTTCATCCACGATGGCCTGTCCCGGTTCGCCGGCCGCGACGCTGTCGCTGAACGAGGAGGTCTACGCCTCCGCCTCCGAGACCAATTTCCGCAACCGCGCCATCGCGCGGATGCTCGAGAGCTTCGGCGGATCTACTGCGACCCGAGGGAGGCGATCGACCTCTATACGCGGCAATGTTCGCTCAATGTGAGTGCGCGCGACCTCGCGGTGATGGGGGCGACGCTCGCCGACGGCGGCGTCAATCCGATCAGCGGCGAGCGGGTGGTGGATTCGAGCGTGTGCCACTACGCGCTCGCGGTCATGGCGACGGCGGGCTTCTACGAGACGTCCGGCGACTGGCTCTACGAGGTCGGCCTGCCGGGCAAGAGCGGCATCGGCGGCGGCATTGTCACCGTCTCGCCGGGCAAGGGCGGGATCGGCACTTTCGCACCGCCGCTGGACAGCGCCGGCAACAGCGTGAAGGGCCAGCTCGCCGCCCGATATCTCTCCCAGCGTCTCGGCATGGATCTCTTCGTCTCCGCGCCGCAGATGTGACGGCAGCGACCAATGCGCCATCACGGCATATTCGCAATTGCGCAGTGGCGGAGGGAGAGGGTCTGCCAGCTAACGCTCTCTGAATTTGTAGCAATAATCTTGCTTGACCGAGAGGCACTGAAACACAACCACACATTGATAAATTCACCAGAAAATGGCGCTCAACCAACATCCACCACCCTTGTGGGATCGTTTGCCGACGTGAACCAGTGTTGTGGGGTGTATGGGGAGACAACGTCTACATCCTCCTGACTACTGATGCCGTCCTGGACGACAACCAAAGCGGAGGACGCTCGACATGCTTAGGGACGCTTGAACCGTATGCGGGAAAACTCGCACGTACGGTGAGGGGGCCGGGAAGATCGCAAGATGTTCCCGGCTACCCACACTGGGTCCAACGGTCTCCGTTTCAATTGCAACCATTTGGCGCAGCCGGGGCTCGCCGAAGGCCAACGGAGATGAGAGGCCCGACGCTGCCGGTGTCGTCGACGACCGTAACAGGCAAAAAACACTCGAGCGATGCTAGTCCTGCTCTGAGCCCCCCATGCCGAGCGTGTCGACCATTCTCACCGTTTCCGCAAGCGAACTCGTCCCGATCTTCCGCATGGCGTTGGCGCGGTGGACCTTGACCGTGATCTCGCTGATATCAAGCTGCGCGGCAATCTCCTTGTTCGCGGAGCCGGCCGTTACAAGCCTGATCACCTCGTGTTCACGCGGCGTGAGTGTATCGAATCGCGTCTTGATCTTGTCGAACGCCCGCTGCTTTTTGCGCTGCTCGCGACTGCGCTCGAGCGCAATCTGCACGGCGTCGATCAGCTCCTGATCGCGAAACGGCTTGGTCAAAAATTCGACGGCGCCTGCTTTCATGGCCCTCACCGACATCTGGATGTCGCCATGACCAGTGATGAAGACGATCGGGATCTGCAGACCTGCCTGAACGAGTGCTGCCTGGAAGTCCAGCCCGCTGCCCCCCGGCAAACGGACGTCGAGCACCAGGCAGCTCGGCACATCAGGGCGCTTCAACTCCAAAAACTCCTTCGCCGAACCGAGCGCCTCGGCCTGAAGCCCGATGGAGCGAAACAGGTTCTTCAGCACCTCACGCAACGGAGCGTCGTCCTCGACGACATAGACTACGCCTGGATCCTGGCTAGCGGGTTCGGTCATTGGAGATCGATCCTCAAAGGCAACCGCCAAGTCTATGGACCATTCCGCGATCCTCATAAGCCGCCGCCTTGTGGAATCGGGTGCTTTTTCAAATGATGTATTTTGACATTAGCGCCATCGGCCTTAAGCAGCTCATGCTGGAAGCCGGCATCGGGCCCTCGTTAAGGCGCGCTCGCGTCAATGCCCGCTGAACACCAGAGTCTTGAACGGAAGCACGAGCGCCTGAAGCCGCAGGATCAGAGCGTGCACGAAGCCCAGCGCATCGACCGCGTGGAGGGCCATCCCGCGCAGGAAGCTCGCCGTTCTCGATCGCCGGTTTTGCCAAGATGATCGAGCGTGCCGCTGTCGAGGCTGGATGCCGTTCAAGGTTCATCCGCACATGCTGAGGCACACTTGCGGCTTCGCCCTAGCGAACCGGCGCACCAGCACTCGAACGCTGCAAAGCTATCTCGGCCATCGGCCGATCACATCGACCGTGAGATACGCTGAGCTTGCGCCTGCGCGATTCAAGCACCTCTGGTGCTGAGGCCACCATCGGATCGTGCGTGCGCGTTTCCCGGATAGAGAGTCACCTCGCGGGTTCACCCGGTCGAGCCCGGGACCATCGCGCGTGGTCCACCGGCGCCCGTGGCATGAACGGCTCAGTCTCGTTCCGCGCCGCGATCTGTCCGCACCGGCACGAATAGTAAAAGCGCCGCTCGCCCGGTGACTGCGACACCGGGCAGGACACGTAGGCAGTCATTTCGCGGGCACAGCGAGGGCAAGTCAGGTGCATAGCTTAGGCTACCACGCCAGCCAGCCAACCCGGTAAGGCTTTTGCTTCACGACTCCACGCCAAACTCATCGCCAGCGCTAGGGCACAGTCAAAATCATTCTCAATGGTCTCGCGCTCGATCCAATCGCGCAAGAAATCCGCCCAGCGGAATTCGCTGAAGGGTGATTTATCTTTAGTGTATCCGCCAGCTCTTTTGAGTGCTCCGGCCAATGAGCGAAACGGATCATCGATGAGATCGCCAATCGATTTGGGAATGTCTCTGTAATCGTGCCGTTCGCCCTTGTCGTCGAATGGATGGCTCCAATTCCGGCTTTCGAGCGCGCTCCAAAACACGTCATGTGAAAGCATGCTTAAGTCTTCGACAACCGAGATGGGTGCCTCCGTCACGCCTTCGTCGTGAAGTGCACGCGACAAATGATGACGATCCACGATGAAATAACGTGTTTCGGGGCCAAGGATGACAGGAATGGCATGAGTGTTTAGATAGCGTTCGGCAGCTTCGCGATCCCTTTCTCGCCAGCGGTTGCGTTTGAATGCAACTTCGCGCATACCCACTGTCATCTGTGTGGGCAGCAAGTCCGCGATCAATGCAGTCTTTGCTATTGTGATAGCATCATGCATTGCAAAATCTCATCACGACGACGGTTCGCCTTGTCGGTTCATCGCGTATGCGATGATAGGCGCAGGCGCGGGCGAGAAGAATTGTCCCGCAGTTTAATCCGCATTCGACTTTGGAATAGGCATGGGGTCGGAGGCAGGAGGCCACGGGGGGCACAATGCCGGATCGCACCAACGCCGCGCGACAGCGACGCTACATTCAACACCTCAAGGCGCGTGCCGCCGCACCGCGCGGCGACCTTGCGACCGAGCTAGCGCAGACCAAGGCGCAAATCGCGGACATGCCCCGCCTGCACGCGCCCAAGAGCGTGGCGTCGATCCCCTCAGATCCCCGGCCACGCTCAGGGAAGTCCCCGGTCACACCATCGCCTGGGACTTCCCACTCTACCATTGCTTACGGGGCGGCTTCGGATTGGAATATCAGCGCTCTCTCAACAGGGCTTGAGCGCGGCACTGCGCTGTCGCGATTTCTGCTCGGAGGCCACGCATAGAAAAAGCGCCCGCCATTAAAACTGGCGGGCGCAAAGGAAGCGACGATGAAGTTCAGATAATTGCCCAGGCGAGAGGGCTAGAGCAAGCAGCGTCCAATTTATTGCTGCCAGGCCGCAGCGGGCGCTCGAGACGTGCGCTACCGAGCATTGCCGACCTGCTGCGCTTCGACGAAGGCCTTGCACACAATCACGGGCTCATCGGATACACACGGTGACCTTCCTGGCACATCTCGAAATACGGCACTGACTATGTGGTCACGCCCTACTAACGCAAGCCCACTAGAGAGTAGTCGGTGACGCTGCGCTCTCCGACCTCGCCGACCTGTTGCCGGTCGCAGCGTTGGCCTGGAACGAGGCTCTGCTCCAGGTCAGATCTGGCCATGGAAGGTTCTGCTGATCACGTCGCGCTGCTGCTCGGGCGTGAGCCGGATGAAGTTGACGGCATAGCCCGACACGCGGATCGTCAGCTGCGGGTACTTGTCCGGATTCTTCATCGCATCCTCGAGCGTCTCCTTGTCGATGACGTTGAGGTTCATGTGGAAGCCGCCCTGCTCGAAATACATGTCGACGGCCTTCACTGCGCCTTCGATCAGCTGCTCGTCGCTCAGGTGCGCCTTCTGCGGAGCGACCGAAACGGTGTAGCTGATGCCGTCGAGCGAATCCTTGTAGGGCAGCTTCGCAACCGACAGGCAGGATGCGAGCCAGCCGTGGCTGTCGCGGCCGTGCATCGGGTTGGCGCCCGGCCCGAACGGCTCGCCCTTGCGGCGGCCGTCCGGCGTGTTGCCGGTCGCCTTGCCGTAGACCACGTTCGAGGTGATGGTCAGCACGCTCTGGGTGTGGGTCGCGTTGCGGTAGGTCGGGTGCTTGCGGATCTTCTGCATGAACCGCGTCACTAACTCCGCCGCGATGCGATCCACCCGGTCGTCGTTGTTGCCGAACTGCGGCACCTGGTTCGTGCCGTCGAACTCGATGCGGTAGTCGATGGCGAGCCCGGTGTCGTCGCGGATCACGTGCACCTTGGCGTATTTGATGGCGGCCAGGCTGTCGGCGACCACCGACAGGCCGGCGATGCCGAACGCCATGGTGCGCAGGATGTCGCGGTCGTGCAGCGCCATCTCCAGGCGCTCGTAGAAATACTTGTCGTGCATGTAGTGGATGCAGTTCATCGCATGCACGTAGGTGCGCGCGAGCCACTCCATTGTGTGATCGAACTTCTCCATCACCTCGTCGTAGTCGAGCACCTCGCTCGTGATCGGCGGCGACGCCGGTGCAATCTGATCGCCCGAGACTTCGTCGCGCCCGCCGTTGATCGCGTAGAGCAGCGCCTTCGCGAGATTGACCCGCGCGCCAAAGAACTGCATCTGCTTGCCGAGCTTCATCGCCGACACGCAGCAGGCAATGCCGTAGTCATCGCCCCAATGGGGACGCATCAGGTCGTCGTTCTCGTACTGCAGCGAGGAGGTTTCCTTGCTGACCTTGATGCAGTAGCGCTTGAAATTCGGCGGCATGTATTTCGACCAGAGCACGGTGATGTTCGGCTCCGGCGCGGGCCCGAGATTGGTCAAGGTGTGCAGCATGCGATAGCTGCTCTTGGTGACGAGCGGCTTGCCGTTGAGATCGACGCCGCCGACGCACTCGGTCGCCCAGTAGGGGTCGCCGCTGAACAGCGCGTCGTAGTCGGGCGTGCGCAGGAAGCGCACGATGCGAAGCTTCTGCACCAACTGATCCCAGAGCTCCTGTGCGCCACCCTCGTCCAGTGTGCTCTCCTTGAGGTCGCGCTCGATGTAGATGTCGAGGAAGCTCGAAATGCGGCCGATCGACATCGCCGCGCCGTTAGCCTCCTTAATGGCGCCGAGATAGGCGAGATAGGTCCACTGGACCGCTTCGCGCGCGTTGTTCGCGGGCCGGCTGATGTCGAGGCCATAGAGCTTCGCCATCTTGGCGAGGTCTTTCAAAGCGCGGACCTGGTCGGCCATTTCCTCGCGCTGGCGGATGATCTCGTCGGACGGCCACATGTCGTCGATCTGCGCGCGCTCGCGCTGCTTGTCTTCGATCAAACGGTCGACCCCGTAGAGCGCGACGCGACGGTAGTCGCCGATGATGCGGCCACGGCCATAGGCGTCGGGGAGGCCGGTGATGATGCCGGACTTGCGGGCAGCGCATGATCTCCGGCGTGTAGGCGTCGAACACGCCGTCGTTGTGCGACTTGCGGTATTTCGTGAAGGCCTCGTGCACCTGCGGATCGGCGTCGAAGCCTGCGGCCTTGAGGCCGGCCTCAACCATCCGCAATCCGCCGAACGGGAAGATCGCCCGCTTGAACGGCTGGTCGGTCTGCAGGCCGACGATCACCTCGTTGTCGCGGTCGATGTAGCCGGCCTTGTGCGCCAGCAGCGTCGAAGGCGTCTTGGCATCGACGGCGAGCACGCCCTTCTTGCGCTCGTCCTGGAAATACGGCTGCAGCTTGGCCCATACAGCCTTGGTGCGTTTGGACGCGCCCGCGAGAAACTTCTCGTCACCGGTATAGGGCGTGGCGTTGCGGACGATGAAATCCCGAACGTCGATCGAGGTGCTCCACGAGCCCGGCTTGAACCCGCGCCAGCATTGCGCGCCATTGCCGGTGTCCGCTGCAACTGCGACTGCCGCCTTTGCCATATCGTCCTCCTGCTAACGATGGAAAAGTATCGTTCGCGCACAAAGGGCGCGCGTCTTACGACTCGTGCGACTGCCGCAGCCGTATGCCTGCGGCAGAGACGATTCCCAATGGGTTACGCGGGTGCGTCCCGGGGCCGGCTAGATCTTCGCCTTCTTCTTGAGCCGGAAGCCGTACTTTTTCATGCAGCCGGCACCCATCGTGTAGCGCGCCTGTGCGCTCACGTTCACGCCGGCTGCTCCCGCGGCGTCCAGCTCTTTCTTGCAGGCAGTATATGCGTCCGCATACGTCATCTTCTTGGCGGCCTGGGCCGACGCCGGCCCCGCGAAAGCAATCGCGGCAGCGGCTGCAACGGCAACGATCAGCACATCGCACTTGCGCATTATTTCCTCCCGGCAATTCGCGTTGATTTTCGCGACTGCGCGCGCATGATCGCTACGCACTTACCAAGCCTCGCGTCTTGCTATATTGGGCCACTCAGTTGCTTAACTTTGCCACCAACGCACTCTAGGTAACGCCCGCTAGTACGCCCGCACTGATCGATGCCGGGCCTCAAGAGCGGCGCCCTGGCGCTGACCGGACACGGCTACGACGCCGAAAAGTCGATGCCGCCGAGATTGCTGCCGACAAGCCGCGGGAAAGATAGTTGGGCTTGGCGCTCGTCAGCCATGCTGCAAGTGCGCCTGCTGGCGAATTCGGCCAAGCCTCGCATGAGGGTCGCGACGGAATAGAAAATATGCCGAGCAGATTCCACAGGACCTGCTCGGCACAGCTGCCAAGGATCCGATCAGCGAGATACAGCCCCCTGTTTCGCAGCAGCCAACGGTACTTCGCCCGAAGAGCCAGGTCGAGAGCGAGATGATGAACCTGTCGCACGTCGCCAGATCGTGGTGGTGAGCCCGGGGTGGGTTTCTCATCTGCCCTTTACCTGAGGGGCGAGGTTTGCCCCCAGCGCTTTCGTGGGTTGAGGTTGATGGCTGTCTCGTATCTGGTCGGCCTCTGGATCGGGAGACCGGCGGGGTAGCGCCCCCGGCCGTCGCTCCCTTCCTTACTCGCGAGCACGCATTTGCTCGTAGGCATCGACCATAAAATGATCGAAGTCTTCGATCCGGACTAGGCCGAGGCGCGGAAACTCCAAGTCAGTAATGACGTAGAGCGTTGCGGAAAGGGTGCCGGCGAAGGTCACCATGTGTATCCAACTGCGCGCCTTGGCAGCAGCCATGCCGAAGCCAGCAAGAAGCGACCCACCCAGTCCGAGACCGAACAGCATCACATAGAGAATGTGAGGCGGGTGCTTTTCGGCCGCGCCAGCACGTACTCGCGCGATGTCAAATACGTTGCCAAGGGCTGACACGACCAGCGGACACGCGGGGTGAAAATTGGTCTTTGGGCAAAGTGCGATGGTTGCATTCCAGACCTCGGTCTTGGAAGCGTAAATTTTGTTCTGATGCTCCCGAGACCAGACCTCTACACCGTCCCACAGCGAGAAATCGTGCGGCATGCGGTATAGCTCGATCCGGGCACGAACGTACTCCTTCAGCTTTTTCTGAAGGTCTCGCGAACCCTCACCTTCAATCAGATCGAGGCGATCATAGGCTGTGCTGACTGCAGTCGCCTCTTGAATGACCAACTGTCGGCGTTCGTCGAAGCGGTGAAGGGCGCCTGAAACGGTAAAGGCAACGAGCAGCCCGATCAGCGCAAATACTGCGGCCTCAACGGAGGGCAGTCCAGCCATGCTTTCGGCACCTTGCTCCTGCCGGTACCGGAGACCCAGCTGACGTCCATAATTCAGCAAGATTAGTGAACTAACGAAGAACGCCGCCGCTATCCCTACTGCAAAAAGACTGAAGATCATTTGCAAGTTCTCGCACTTATGCGTCAATGCCTAGCCAATGTCAGCCATGCTACGGCGTTGGGTAGCAAATCAGGCATAGTGGCGGTGATTGTCTGAGAAGCGGCTACGGCGTCAACCGGACCGTCAGCC
Source organism: uncultured Alphaproteobacteria bacterium (assembly GCA_963821555.1). GTDB lineage: Bacteria > Pseudomonadota > Alphaproteobacteria > Rhizobiales > Xanthobacteraceae > Z2-YC6860. The sequence goes on from CAWGEM010000016.1 coordinate 225,215, forward strand.
TATCGGTGCAGCGGTTGATGGACCTGGCGAGCCCGCGAGCGTCCTCCATTGTCCATCTCGGATGGAGATGAATGACGATCAGCGGTCCCGGTCCGGCCTCAAAGAACAGTGCTAGCTGTCCCTGTGGCCCTTCTTTCACAGTGAAGATGCCATCCAATTCCCACTTGTCCATTTTGCCCCGCTAATGTCGCCCCAGGCGACGCCTGTTTGTTGGTCGGCTGATTGATGGCAGCCCCAAATTCGATCTTGTGCTGTTGCTGGCCTTCACGGCGTGACGTGGGGGGCCCACAACACGACAGAGATCAACATCGCCCAGGTCACAATAAGAACCGCAACCGAAACCGCGATTGATTTTACTGGTACGTCGCTCATATTGAGGCGACGCTTGGCACATGTGCTTGTTGGAAAAAATAATCCTTAAGCTCAATCCGATTAGTCGTTGCGAACTACCGGTCGCCTTACAGCCACACCAAAAGCACAACGACCGATATCGCCCACGCCACAACAAACACGCCTAGTGCAAGCAATGCGGATCGGTCGATCATGACTGAGCGACAGGCGTGGTGGCCGTTACGCGGGAATGCGTTCGCCTGGACGGCCGCCGTCGAGGGACTTTCCACAAAAAAGCCCCGCGACGGCGGGGCAGATTTTGCAATCTCGCACTTGGCGGGTTCGCAAGTATTGCTATTCCTCGCCATTGAATTGCGTTTTCGCGCCAACCGAGAAAAGGGCCCCGCGCGAGGGCCCGTCTAAACGTGGGGCGTCAGTTAACCCGCCCCCTTCGATGAACGTTTGCACACCATGGCGAGCGTGCGTCGATCGATCTCTGCCGCCAACTCGACCCTTGCGGGCAATCTCGGCGGGCACGTCTCGCGCGTAACTCCCGTCCCGTGTTCTTGTGACTTTTTGGCTACATGGGGCGGGAAACTGTTCGACGGACTGTTCAAAAGGCCATGTTTTTTCGTTTCCGTAATCAGGGATCGAATAGAGTTTTGCCCGTTCGAACGGGAGAGCCTGATGCGAAGATATTTGATGTCGTTTGCTGTCGCCGCCATTGGTCTGGCCGCAAGTCAAGCTTGGGCAGCCGACCTCCCCGTGAAGGCTCCGTACGTAGCGCCGCCGCCTCCACCGACTTGGACCGGATGCTACGTCGGCGGCAACATTGGTGGAGCACGTCTCAACGCTGATGCGACTTTCCATTATGGAGAGGTCTCGACAAGCGGTACTGGCTTTGCCGGGGGCATTCAGTTTGGCTGCGATTATCAGTGGCCAGGCAATGCGTGGGTGTTTGGCTTCCGCAATATGTTCGACTGGACCAGCAACGACAGAAGCGGAACGATTGGAAGCGGTTTTTACTCGGGCAGCGTGGTCAACCTTAATGCGAAGTGGTTCGACACCCTGACGGCCCGCATCGGCTATGCGGCGACCCCCACTTGGTTGCTGTACTTTCAGGGTGGAGCGGCCTGGGGTCATACCAGTGCAGACGTAAGTTTTGCTGGGTATCCGCTCGGAGAGATTTCCAAAACCAGGACAGGCTGGACGATCGGTGGTGGCGTTGAATGGAAGATCAACCCGACTTGGTCGGTGTTTGTGGAAGCCAATTACATGGACTTCGGCTCAAACGATCAGACAGTTTACGCCTCCAATGTTGTGGTCAACCCCACTCAATCACGTTACCTTAACGGCAACTGTCTGGGCGGCTGTGCTTTCAGCGCCGACACATCTGTGACCACTTTCCTGGTTGGCCTGAACTGGCGCTGGGGCGGCGGCACCTGGTAACGGCTGCGCAAATCATCTCGGATGAGCGATCGAAGGGCCGGCCGGGTGCCGGCCCTTTGTCTTTTGTATTCCGCTGCGCGGAAACGCCGAGTGAGTGTCGTGCCCGAATCGCGACAGCGATGTCTACCACTGCCAGAATGGTGGCACGCGGGGCCAGAATATCAGCGGAGAGTGTCGCCTTTTCGTCTCGAATACGTTCGGCTCGCTCGGCCAAGCGTTCGAGCCTGTCCACTCTGAGTATCGTCGCCTTGCTTTGCGGAATGGTGCAACGGTCGGTCTCCTTCCGAGCCTCGGACAATACGATGAGCCGCTTGCTATGGTCGCGGTCGATGTCGCGGCCGGAACCTCAAGCGACGTGTCGGCCGAGATCGCGCGGAAGGTCGAGTTGGCGGCGGTCATCGAGCAGCGCACGCCGCAGACGTTTGTCGAGGCGACCCCAAAATGTGAAGCGCCGCACTTTTATCGGCGGCGTCTCACATCACACCAATACGAAGAGCGTTTTGTTTGAGGCGCGAGCGCCATACTCGTTCATCCAGGCACTTGAGGGTCTAGCCGACGAGGGCGCGGCCGGCACAAGTCGGCGGCGCAAGGGCTGGGGGCTGCACCTAGCGGCCCTCCCAGCCGAGCACTTCGTGATTGAAATTCGTAGCCCCCTGGACCCCCTGCAAGTAAACCACCTTCCTGTCGCCCAGTGGGACCCTTTTCGTCGCCTGCGGACCGTCAAAACGTACCGGAAGGTTGGTGGCCTGGGACGAAACAAACAAAGCCCCGCCAGGAGGTGAGACGGTGATCTTCAATAGAACGGACTGCGCCGTTGGTGGCACGTCCCGGGATAAATCTACCGCCACAGCGTATTTAAGGGCTACTTCGGCCATCGCTAAGCTGACGCCCAACACACAGGACTGTTCGCGAAAAAGGTTGATTGGTGTTCCTTTTTCTCATCGTTCCGGCAGAGACCATGTTACAAAATTTGTGGCTTTGGAGTTGCGTTCGGTTTGATTCCGGCATGAGCAGGCACCTGTCGCATCTCGCATCCGTGCTCGCACTGGCGGCGCTCATGGCTATTGCGGCGGCAGTTCACGATGCCGGTGCCTGCGAACTGTCACGCGATTACTTTCGCAAGCAATCGCTGTCGGCCTACTGCGCCGCAGCCTACAGTGTACAGCCTCGTAGGTCCTTGTCCTCTGCTCAAACCTTGCCGCGAGTAGAAAAAGGGCTATCGCCTCCGCCGCCGGTCGAGGCGGCAGGCTCGCCCAGCCGTACGAAACAGGCAAACGGTGCGGCGACCGATCAGTTTGGGAACCATTCGTTTTCAGATTGGCGGCAGATGCCGCGTACGCCACCCAGCCCCTACACGATTGAGGAGTTCAGCAAGCACGCATATGCCACTCGTTGGGAGTTGGCCATCGTAGGTGTCGGCTTAGCCGCGTACGGGTACAAGCAATGGGGCTGGGGCTCGGCGCGGTTCAAACTAAAGAGCGAGGGCTTTTTCGGTGAAGACACCCAGCACGGCGGAATGGACAAGCTGGGACATGCTTTCTCAAGCTATCTGCTAGCCGACTTTTTTAATGCGCGCATTAGCAGACATTTCGGCCCAAGCAACAATGTTGCATTGAGCGGGTCATTGATGTCGTTTGGCACGATGTTCCTGGTCGAAGTTTTTGATGGCATCGCAGAGAACCACGGTTTTTCTTACGAGGATCTTATCGCGGACGCTGCCGGAGCCACATTCTCGTACTTGCGAAACACTATTCCCGGCCTACGTGACAAGCTTGATTATCGTCTTCAGTATCTTCCTTCCGGCGGCACGACTGTAGATCCATTCGGCGACTACATGAACCAGAAATACCTCCTTGCGCTAAAGCTTTCCGGCTTTGAAGAGGCGCGAGGCACACCGCTTCGCTTGGTTGAATTGCACGCTGGCTATTTTGCGAGAGGTTACAGCGATCTCGACAAACAAATCGGTGTTCCGAAGGAGCGCTATCTGTATGTAGGCGTCGGGCTCAACTTAAATGAGCTTTTGTTCTCCGACCCTTCGATACGTCGCACGCTGCCAGGCAGCGCTGCCAGCTTGATGCTCGAGTATTTTCAGGTGCCGTACACCTCGATCAACACAAACAACATCCGCTAAGCCACCAACGAGTTCGGGCGAACCTCGCCCGTCGGGTAAGGGTCGATTTGAGACCCCCCGGGCCTGTTCCCGCCGTGGGCCTGAGCATCAGCGGCGTTCAGTCAGGCAAGAGCCGCATCACGGTCCCGACTCCCAGACCGACCTCACAAGCGATACGGCGAAAGCCCACCCCTCGCGCTCGCAGTTCGCAGCGCCCGAGCCGCCACGATCTTCTTATATTAGGGTCGCTCTGCGCGACAGGACAGTCGGCCCAGCCGCTTGCCCTTGGGCCATCCTGCCCTTGCCAATAGCAGGTCACTCGGCGCAGGCTGTGTCATCTAGCGTTAGACAAAGCGTGCGATGACCGGTCGCGACTTGTTCGGCGGTTGGGGGGCGTCGATGTTCGAAGGCAAGCCGCAGACCAACGCCGTAGTTTTCATTCTTGACGATGACGCTCCGCTACGCGAGGCGCTCAAGAATTTGTTCCGCTCGGTCGGCTTGCGAGCCGAGGCCTTCGGTTCGGCGAAAGAGTTTCTGCAGGCTGAGCGTCCTGACGTACCAAGCTGCTTGGTTCTCGATGTCCGATTGCCTGGACTCAGCGGGATCGATTTTCAAACCGAGTTGGCCAAGGCGGGTATCAATATTCCCATTGTTTTCATGACCGGTCATGGCGACATTGCGATGTCGGTAATGGCTATGAAGGCTGGGGCAGTTGAATTTCTCGCCAAGCCATTTCGCGATCAGGAACTGTTGGATGCCGTCCATGTCGCGCTCGAACGCAGTTGCGAACAGCGCAAGAAGCAGCAGGAGATTGACAAACTCCAGGCGCGTTTTGACTTGCTCTCGCCGCGCGAGCGAGAGGTCTTCTCGCTGCTAATCACCGGTCTCCCGAACAAGGTGATCGCGTGGAAGCTTGACATCGCACCAGTCACCGTCAAAGTCCATCGCGCAAACGCGGCGCGGAAGTTGGGTACGAGTTCGTTGGTGAAACTGGTCCGTATGGCCGCCGTGCTCGGCATGCAGCATCCAGGGGCGGCATAAAAACCGTCGTTTGATATCGACTGCTTTCCCCCGGCTAGCTCCGCTCGTCATCAGACCGCTACCGCGCGACGGGGTTTTCACGACAGCCCTATTCCTCCGGCGCAACGAATTCGATGGCGAGGATTCAGCGTCATCCACCGCGACGCTGACGGAACCGAATACAGCGTCGGCCGTAGGGAAGCCTCCGCGGTCCAGCAATCAAAGGGGCTTCCCGCTTTCAGAGCGGGGCCGAGGGTGATGAAGTCCGATGTCGGACGCTAATTCCGTAGTCGAATGCGGATTAAACTGCGGGATAATTCTTCCCAACCCGCACCTAAGTCTAGTGTCGCCCAAACATGAGCGACGCACCAACAAGGCAAACTGCGGTCGCGGTCGGGGTTCTTATTGCGACCTGGGGGATAATGATCGTTACCGTGTTGTGCTGGCTGTGAAGCTTCAGTGGGCAGCAGCAAACCCCGATACGGCGAACAGGATCAGGCCACTGAGCAAGGCCGTATGAACCACAAGCGCGCCTATGGCCAGGCGCGGGTGTTGGTCGAGATATTCGAAGAAGGCGTGGAACGCACTCATGGTACCCGACTGGGGAAGCATTCCGCACATTGTCAGCTATGTTCGGAAACAAACAGTTGGACCAAAGGGAACCACTACGGCGTGCGGGATGTGACGAATGACAGTCACCACCTATCCCGTCCCGCCGGAACGGCTGTTTGGTCTCGTGGGTTTGCTCGGAAGGGCTTGGCGTCGTTCACCCCAAGGTTCCCCCGCCAGGCTCAGGGAAGCCCCGGTCGCACCATCGCCGGGGCTTCCCGCTTTACCACTGCTTACGCGGCGGCTTGCGGACCGGAATGTCGGCGCTCTCCCAGCAGCGCTTGAACGCGGCCATGGCGCTCTCCCGGTCGGTCGTTATGCCTTGGTGCGGTGGCGTGCGGCCTTCGCGTTGATGGAATTCCACCTCCCAGAGCCAAGGGGTTTCCGGCGGCTGCCCGGCGAGGCGTTTGAAGATAAGCGTGGCGCACAGTTGGGGAACGCGGCCACCCTCTTGACCCAACACGCAGCGCTGCCGCCCTGCCGACGAGGACTTCCCTTGCCCAAAATCCTGATCACCGATCTGCGGGTTATCCCGTGGCAGGCTTCGGAAAGCCTGTGGGGCGTGGCCGTGACGTACTCGGACGGCCGCCGGCACGAGTACCGCGTCGGATCCCACGCGGAGGCGGTGGCCGAGGCGAAGGCGGTCCGTGCCGACCCAAGCCGTAATCCCAAGACGCCCAAGGGCAGACAACCGCGCAAGCAGTGGTAGGAAAAGCGGGAAGCCCCCGGGCGATGGTGTGACCCGGGAGCTTCCCTGAGCGTGGCAGGGACCTGAGGGGATCGACGCCACGCCCTACCGAGCAAACACACGATGCTAACCCGCGGTTCTGCGCGGCTGATGGCGCTCAGAACTCCAACCCGGGCCAGCCCTATGTTTGTCCCCATGTTGTGGCGTTCGCAGGCGCGATCGCCACGGGCGTCGCACTCTTTCATTGATCCGTGTCAACCCGGGCCGGCCGGAAAAGGCGACGGCTGGGCGCATGAGTTCAAGCACGAAGACTTGTTCAGATGACTTGGACACCGCCGTTGGCGCGCGAGTACGAGCACAGTGCGGGCGCGCCGCCAGCAGGCGCACTTGCAACATGCCGCCGAGCGCCAAGCCCAACACTCTTTTTCGCGCGTTGTCGGCAGCAATTTCGGCGTCCGACTTGTTCAGCGTCGTAGCCGCGTTCGGCTAGCGCCTGGGTGCGGCTCTTGAGGCCGGCATCGATCTGCTCGATCTCGGCGCGTGCACCTTTGAGCGGATCGACCGAGTCCCATTTCGGTGGCATGCGATAGTCTGCCTCAACAAGTGGATCCAGCGCCGGAAGAACTTTTTCGGTAAGAACAGGGGATCGAACCTAATCCGCCGCGATCCGCCTTCGACTCTGGCGCCAGGGAAAGCACGGCGCGGCCGGTTCAGCCTTGGGTCTCACGAAGCTGCTCGGTCGTATTGCGGATTCGGTGCGCCATTTCTCCGATCAGGTTCGTCAAAAGCTTCGTGCCGATTTCGGGATATTCGCGCATGATCAGGCCGTAGGCGCTGCGGTCCAGTTCCCAGCACTCGACATTCTCGGCAGCGACGATGCTCGCTGACCGGCTGGCATTTTCCACCAGCGCCATTTCGCCGACCGTAGTCCCCGCAGCCAGACTCGCGACCCGGCGCCCGCCCGGCGGATCGTCGACCCGAAGCAGAATGTTGACGCATCCCTTCATGATCAGCCACATGCGGTCTCCCGGCTCGCCCTCCTTGGCCAGCATGCAGCCTTGCGGGAACTCACGTCTTGTCAGCAGCGACGCCAATGCCGCCCGTTCGGTGTCGTTAAGCCCACGCATGAAATCGTGCTGCTCCAGGTTGAGCGGTGCCGTCTTCAGCTGAACTTCCGGATGATCGTTCAGCACTGTGTCCTCTATCCATTCCAGTGCGGAGTCGAGGTCGTCGAAGATTGACGCGGCGCTGCCGTTATTGGCGATCCGATTGATGATGTTGCGGAAAGAAGCCTGCACGTTGCAGAACAGAATGCGCTTTTCCAGCTTGCGGCTCTTGTCCACCAGCTCCTGGATGATATTGGCGCCGGATGCATCGATGTCAGTTACGTTACGGCAATCGAGAACGATGACGTCCGCGTTGCGGAACGCGTCGATCACCTCTTGCGACAGCGTTTCGCAATTTCCGAAAAACAGCACGCCGCTCAGCCGCAGCACGACCCACCGCTCGCCATTCTGGCGAAGCAACGCGGATTCGGCGGCCGCGCGGACGTGCTTCGACCGCAGGCCCGCCAGGCGGCGGCGCACGACCGGCCTGCTCATGTTCATGGCAAAGGTGATGCAGGCGACCGCGAACCCCGCGAGAATAGCGGGCACGATCGACACGAGGAGCGTCACCGCCATGATGATCGCAACAACTGCAAGATCATAATGGGTACGCCGGCCTTCGCCGTGCGCACTGCCGCGCAGGACATCGCCCAGGAGCCGCACGCTCCAGCGGTCGAATGCCGAGATCGAGACGATGAACAATAGCGCGATGATGACGGCGAGCGGTATCGCGCTGAGCAGGTTCGGCAGCAGGAGAATGAGCAGCAGCAGAACAATGCTGACTGTGAGGCCGACGATCCGCGTGCGGCCGCCGCTCCGGAATGCTGCAACGGTCATCGGCGCGGCGACGGAAATCGCGAGGCCGCCAGTCGCCGCCGAAACAATGTCGCCAACGCCGAGCGCCACCAGACCGCGATCCGGCGCGATCGGCGCGTTCAACATGCCCTCCGCCATGCGGAACGCGAGCAGCGACTGAAAGCTTCCGACGACGACCGTTGCAACCGCAAACAAGATGATGTCGGAAGCGGCCGCCAGCAGAAACTGTTCGGCTTCCGGCAGCGAGAGACCCTGGATCGGCGGGCCCGGTGGAAACTGGAACGGCAGCGGGCCAAGCGTTGGGCCGAGATCAATCCTCGGCGCAACAATGTGCATCGCGTGATAGATCGCAACTCCAGCGATCAGACTCATGAGCTGCGCCGGGATCTTTTTGGTCCGAGGCGAGAACCAAAAGTTGAAAGCGACCAGCGCCACGACGAACAACAACATGGCGGGGTGAACGACAATCGTCCCGGCCGTCACGTCCTTCCAATGGCTCGGAAGAAACACTTTGACTTGCGAGACAAAGATCGAGGCGGACACACCATTGATGAAGCCGGCAATGACCGGGTACGGGGTGAATTTCACGAGCCGCGTCATGCCACCGAAGCTGCTTGCGATCTGCAACACTCCAGCAAGCCCCGTGCAGGCGACAAGGGCAATGACCACAGCCGTTGGATTGTTTGCAAACAGCGGATTGGCCACCAGAGTGGCCACGAGGCTTGCCTGCACCAAGCCGATCGTGACGAGCGGACCCCACAGAATCATCGAGTTCGTCGCGATCAGGCACGCGCTCGCGCCACCAAACAGCGCCCCGGAAAAGCCGGCCGCCGCGCCGAACGCCACGTAGTCTGGGCCGAGCGCACCGCAGACCAGCACGCCGCCGGCAAGACTTGCCGCCAGCATCGTCAACGCGGCAGGCACTCCGACGACGACCTCTCGCTGCAGCAGTTCCAGTCTTGTCCGCCAAACGGGCCCGGTAGGCGCCCCCGATGCAACTTGCGACATGCTCCCCCTCCACCCCCCCCCCCCAAACCACCGGCCGCAGAACCCGGAGAAGCGATAAGGCGCTCCGCCCCTGGAAACTGCATGCGTGACGCTGGATGGCTCTTGGCGGTGTGACCTCTTTCAAAAATCGGCTGCGACCGCAATCTCAATCGTTTGGGTTGTCCAATTGTGCGCGTCGTCCAACTTCGGCTGCATGGCTCAGGCCGGCAACGGCATCGTCGTATTTGGCAAGCGACATGGTGATGTGTCCTGCGGCGCAATCGCGACGCGCCTGCAGAACGAGATCGTAGGCCCGAATGAGCAGGCCGGGTGTGATGTCAATCATACGGCTGGATGTCTGGATCAGGGTCGTCGCTTCAAGGTCGCGATCGACGCACTCATCTGCGAGCAGGAATTCGAGGGAAGGGTACGGCCGGCTGTCGATGGCTTCGGCGCGCGCGAATGGCCCGATCGTCAAAACCAGCAAAAGTGCGAAAGCCCAAATGGTCATCGCGACACGGGAAATCTGACGGCTGGCGATGCGCCAACGAAATACGCCGACTGTAACTCCCGATTGACGACGGGCGGCCGAAACTGAATTGAATACTCGTTCGCCCGCATGCAACGTGGCGGGCGAAAATCAAAAAAGCCCGCAACAGATCGACGGCACCGGCTGAGTTTGGGAAGTGTTAGTTTGTTATTCGAAATTGACAACACCTATACTCTGCTCGACCCAAAAATTGTCAACATGAAATTTCCAATGCGCGCATTGATGACGTTTCGATGTCAAAGCAATCAAAATTTGGAGGCATCTAACTTGCCTAAATTTTGGATTACACAGCGCCGCGACGGTGATTATGGTCACAACATTTGTCAGCCCCGTCTGCGGAGGTGGCGTGCCGATAGGGGGGAGCGCGATAACGTCCGCTCCAGGCCATTTTGGACCGAGGCTCCACCCTGCCATGTACAGTCTGCCAACAGCTGACGTGTCTCTGTGGCGACCGGCGCGACAGTTTACCGGCTCTGCAGAATTAGGGACAACCGCCCAGAACCAGCGCCGCGCATGCTCCCGCGCCAGTGGGCGGCAGGCGATTCTTCACCGTCGGCGCCTTGCCGCTCTCGGCATTTCGAGTGGATTGGATTTGTGCGCCGACTAGGTCGCTAAGCTGTCTAGGCCCCTTACGACCCGGACGATCCATATCAGCAAACACGCGCCAATGAAGCCTGCAATCAAAGATAGCGGCAGACTACGTCAAAAGCGGGTCGCATGCTGACATGTGGGGCGACCTGGTGACACCGTTCTTCTCGGCACCCCTGCCCTGCGCCAGACTTCGACCCCATGAACGGCACTGTCATCGTCTGGGACCTAGAGACCGTACCCGACCTCCGCGGGTTTGCCGCAGCAAACGACCTCGTCGGCAAGACCGACCATGAGGTCCGCGAGGTTCTCGGTAACAAATTCCCGGAGCACATCTACCACTCGATCGCCTGCATCGGCGCTCTCATCGCTCACCGAGAAAGTAATCACTGGCAGGTAACGCAGCGACAAACGCCAGGTGCGCCGCCTCGGTTCACCGCGTTCGTTATGGCGTGATCTCCGTTCCGGCGCCCGAACGCCGGATGATTCGAGGTTGAACACGGAGACTACGCCAACCGAATTCCCACCACTTCCGCTACGGTAGATTTCAGGATGGGGAGTGGAACGTCACCTCAGTCGTCCTTTCCGTCCGGCTACACCTTTTCGCTTACTTGCCGACCGACCGGTTTCTCGACCGGCGTGGGCTGCCGCAGGTGAGAGGCCGTGTTCACCTTGCTGCTCCGCCTGCTCCGAAGGCGAAGGCGGACGGCCGACGGCCGCGACCGGTGGCGCGCCCGGGGCAATTGTTGACGATGAGGGCGCTTGCCGCTCTGAGGCCGCGCCTGGTCTATCCGACGACGTGGCCGGGGCCATCTCGTGGAGTGGCACCGCCGGTCCCGAAGGCGAGGCGGCCAAGAACGATGACACGCCGGGGAACAAATCTGGCTCAAGCTGCGCCGATAAGGATCCTTCAGTATGGCTCGAAACTGCGGGACGGACGAACTCCCGCTGCGCGACGATCTGCTGCCAGATCGCCCGGATACTGCGCTGCGTCTGCGCTGCGACAAGACAATAGCCGCGCTCATCCACCGCGTGGAAGGTCGCGCCGGGATCGTTGCGCACGCGCTGAACCGCCTGATCGAGCACTTCCAGACATGCCAGCACCTGGTCCGGCGCCTCCAGGCGAGTGTGACGCATGATATCGGCGAGCCGGAAAGCCTCGATCCCCTCGCCGGGCGAAGCGCCTTCGCGACCGAGCTCCAGAAACACACGGACCACGGGGAGCATTCCCTGGATCAGTGACAGCACCTGAGCAGCCTCCTCGGGATTGCAGGCCGCGAGATGCGGAGAGTTCGGCTGCGTGATCGGCAGGGACGGCGGATTGAGACCGAGCGAAACCGCGAGCTCGTGCTCGAGCCATCGCCGCACTTCCGGCGGTGCCGTCCTTATCTGCTCCGGCGATAAAGTAATTCCAACCATAACGTCCCTCCAAGCTATCGCCTCATGATGCTTCTGCCTGGACCCGCCGAGCGCAACATTGATCCTTCTCAAATGAATTCTACGCAAAAACATCAGCTCGGCTGAGGAACGCGATTTATATTAAGAATCATTCCCTGACGTCGCCAGCGAAATTCCGCCTGATTCCAGTTACTTGGCTCACGCCTGCTCAATCCGATCAACCCGTCCCTCAATCGCGTTGAGCTCCTCATCCAGACGCGCCGTCAGCACGATCACGTTGGCAAGCTGTGCACCCACACCGGGCGCCCCTGACCTGCAGCAGGATCGCTGCATCACGGGACGAGCTTCGCCACCAACCCCGACGCCAACCCCGCCACCCCGGCCAGCCCCACGATCACCCACCGCGCGCCCTTGGCCTGCAGCAGGATGGCGTGCATTTCCTCGACCTTCTTGTGCGTGTCGTCGAGCTTTTCGGACAGATGCGTCATCTGCACCTCCAGCTTGGCCACGCGCTCGCGCAGCAGTTCTTCGTTGGTCATGAGCGCCTCGTGAGATCTGGCTTCAACACCACCAGCAGGTCGACGCCGCGGCTTCGCCGGCGGCGCATCGGTCGGGCTCGAGCAGTTCGTCGACAGGATCGCGCGGCTGTTGCCGGCGCGGCAGGAACCGATGGCGGCTCCGGCATTGGTGTCGCCGCCGGTGCCGAAGATTGAGCACTGGCGCTCGGCGCAACGGCTCGCTTGATGCGGCCGATCAGGCCCGGCCGCTTCTTTTTCGCGGGCGCCGTGATGCTTGGCGCCAGCCGGTCTGCCCAGCGCTTGCGGCCGCGGCTTCGGACGCTGCCACCCGCACGCGGCCACGCCGGCCTCGGTGTTGGAATCGATCCAGTTCTGATCGTAGCGGGTCTGCCCGAGCACGGCGTATTCCGGACGCTCGAACACCCGGCACTCACCGCCGCCGACACTGGCCGGTCGAAGCGTTCCACACGCCGCCATCGTCAATGCAAGCGCGCCAATTGGCGCGAGCCGAACGAGCCGCATCGATTGCTCTCCTGTCCTGCGCGGCGATGGCGGCGATGGCCGCGTTCCAGCCGCTGTTGAAGACCTTGTGGTGCCAAAGGCCGTAGCCCGCGAGGATCGCGGCGATGCCGCCGCCGACGATGATGATCCGCAGCTTCAGCGACAGAGCGCGGAACAGGCCGAAGAGCTGATCATCGCGCCCTCCGCTTCTTGCTGCGCGCGCAGCGACGGGCGCGGGGTCACGTCCACGGCGACATCGTCGATGGACGGGCCTTCCTCGAGGACCTCCGGCATCGGCAGCGGCTTGAGGTGGCGCCAGACGAACCGGTAGATCGCATAGAGGAAGCCAGCGACCGCGAGCGCGATCAGCAGGTACTGCGCGATGCGCAGATAGGAGGCGAGCTCGGTCACCTGCTGCTGGGCGGTGCCGATCGCCTCGGCGATCTGATCGCCGTTCTGCTCGACGTGCTCGGCGGCCTGGCCTGCGCCCCGCTCGACGGTCTCGGCCAAGCCGGATCCGACCAGCGACTGGATGGTCCGCGAGTTGCCAACGGTGTCGGGCCAGCGCGCGCCGATCAGGGCTGCCTTGCGATAGCGGGCGATGGTGACGCCGTCGGACTGATTGCCGCCGATCACGGTCAGAATGCCGTCACGGTCCTCCAGGCAGAGGCAGACGTGCCCCTGCCACGACGAATTTCCGCGACGGAAGATCAGCACGGCGCCGCGCGGGATGGTCTTGCGGAAATCGACGGCGCGACCCCAGGCGAGCCAGGAGCGCGCCGCGAGCGATCCGGTCCCGCGGATGTTCGATTCCACCATCCAGGTGTTGAGGGCGGCCGAGCACCAGGCGACCTCGTCGCTCTTGATCTCCGGATGCCCGGCCTTGGCGTACATCTCGACGATCCGCGGCTTGGCCGCCGCGCCAGGAAGCTCGTGCAGGCCGAGATCGGCGAAGGCCCGCTTGAGCCATGGCGGATCATTGGGAAGGGCGTGCGTGCTCATGCTTGCTCCCTTGGTCATCGGGTGCGTGGTGTGGCGGAAGCGGCGATCGCCATTCGCCAAATGAAAAAGCCGCCCGGAGGCGGCGGCGGCGCGGCTGTTGGCGTTTTGAGGGGCTTCCGGAGGCGTCAGCTACCTGCCTCTGCGGCGATCTGATGGCATTTCTTGGAAGCGGGCGCTCAATTTCGGCTTCGGCATCATTGTCAAACTTCTGAAACCTTTCTCGCCTATCGGGAACCCTCCAATGCCGAGAGGGACCGCATCATGTTCCAAATTTTTGTTTCGGAGCTCGATCGCGACGGCAACGTCATTCGCTGCCGAGCGACGCAACCGCTCTATGAGGTTCGCGAGACTGCCATGGCGATGGCAGAGTTCGACGCATTGCGTCTGTCAGAAGAATCCCGAATTGATGAATCGGACGATTGCATCCGAGCGACCGATAGCCGCGGACGAACATTCCGGATCGAGGTCAGGGAAGTCGAACTCGTCGAGTTCGCCGCATAGCAATGGATCAGTCCGCTCAGCCGTGGAAGCGAACCCAGTGTCCGTTGTACTTGATCCAACCGCTCCCGACAGCCGCCCATGCACCGAACCGCCTGGCGAAGATCGTCGTTGGCACCACAAAGCCGCCGTCGTAGTGCACCGACAGCGTGCCGCCCTGCACACTCAGCGGCGGCAGACTGAGGATTGGGGCGTCGGTATTGATCGGATCGGCCGACAGCGCGTAATCGCTTGCCAGCAACACCGGTGCGTCGAGGCTCGGGACAGCGCCCCGATAGATCGATCGCGGCAAGCGCCTGTGTCTGCGCAAGTGACGGCGTGCCGAGCACATGCGCGGCCGTGGCCAGCGAGTCTGCGCCGAGCCCGTGCACCTGCGCGAGAGCAGGCGCACCAAGCGTTGGAGGCCCGGTCGCTGGCGTGCTTGCGGCGAACGCGTGCTTTTGCGCGATCGAAGGCGTGCCAAGCGACGGCAGTCCGGTACTGAGCCCGGACGCCGCCAGCGCCTGGACCTGGGCAAGCGGAGCAGTTGCGAGCGTCGGAGCGCCGGCGGTCGAGGTTAATGCGGCCAGCGCGTGGCGCTGCGCCAGGCCTGGTGCGGCGAGAGCTGCCGCTCCCGCGGACATAGTGCCCGCCGTCAGCGCATGCGCCTGGGCGACAACAGGCGCACCAAATGCCGGAGCGCCCCCGGACAGACTCTGCGCCGTAAAAGCGTACCCGGCGACGGCCAGCACCGGCGTGCCGAGCGAAGGCACCCCGCCTGGAAGTGCATTGGCCAAAAGTGCGTGCTGCTGCGCAGCTGACGGTGTGCCAAGCGCGGGTGCGCTGGCACTCAGCGCAGGGACGGTCAGGGCATGAACTTGCGCAATGCTCGGTGCAGCCAGCGTCGGCGTTCCCGCCGCCAGCATCGGCGCGGCCACGACATGGGCCTGCGCAATTGATGGCGTCCCAAGCGTCGGGCCGACTGCGTTCAGCGGATCGGCAGCAAGCGCGACGACGATATTCAACACCGGCGCACCAACGGCCGGCGCACCGACGATCACAGCGTCGCCGGACAGCGCATGGACCTGCGCCAGCGAAGGAGCGCCAAGTATCGGCGCACCGGCGGCAATGCTGCTCGCCTGCAGCCCGCTCGTCTGAGTGAGCTGCGGCACTCCGAGCGCGGGCACGCTCGCGACCAACGCCGCTGCGGTCAGCGCATGGGTCCGTAACAAACGCTTGACGCCGACGCCGAACAGGCCCGGCCTGGTGATCGCCATTTGAGAGGAGTTCTGACTCTAGAGCGCGCGACCGATCACGAGATCACGAAGGCATCGGTATTGGCCGGGGCCTCGGTCAGGGCCGCGACCGTGATCTGTTTGGTTACGCCGTTGTAGTCGAGGATCTCGCGCGATTGGCCGGCCAGATTGCCGTTGTAGAAGGTGATCGCGCGGCCGTTGTAGTGATCGTTGGTCGCCTCGGTGAGGTTCGTTTCGATCGTGGTGGTGGTGGAACCTGCCGCACAGGTCGAGCGAACCAGCGCCAACGTTCCGGCTTCGAGATTGTCGGCCGCCGCCGCGCTGTCGCTGATCTTCTTGAGGTTGCCGGCAAGATGATTGTCGCCGTCGAAGGTAAGCTTGTCGGTCTGGCTCTTGATCGCGGCGATCTCGGTGTCGAGGTAGCCGGTAATCGTGTCTACCGAGCTCTGCGACGACAAGCCGGATTGAACTTCAGTCACGGCCGAATTTGCAAGTGCCGTGCTTGTAAGCACGTCCGTTTGCATTGCGCCCACAGTGGCGTCCAATCGGCCAGACGACAACGCGTTGGGCGCAGACCCCAGCCACAGCTCCACATCCACTTGGAAACGACCCGAGGCGGCTTGGATCGCAGTCCCGCCCGCCTGGATCACATTGCATGACAAGGTGCCTGAACTAGCAACAACTCCGGTCCCCAGGACATGCGTTAGATCGACCTCCGGGACGCCGGCCACTGTTGGAGTTGCTACCGTTGTCCCAAGCCAACCAACAACATCAACCTCAGGAACTCCAGAGTTTGTTGGCGTCGGCAATCGCACCGCCGAGCCATTCACGAGCATCGACCTGCAGGAAGTCCGAGCCCATCAAGGCGTCATAAGCGTTAGCTGTGAGGACCATGCAGTCAACAGTGACTGGAAGCGCGCCCGACTTATGAATATGGATCTTTAGGTGCCCCTGGGTGTTGGTGTCGGTCGTACTGAACAACTTGGAGTAATAGCCGTTTTCCATGTGCGACAGCGTGCCTGCCGCCGAGCACTGCGCGAACGTGCCACCGCTCTTCGACAGGCGAATGTCGGGCTGAGTAATCGTCAGGCCGGTCTCGGGCGTCTTGCCGTCGGTGTCGTCCAAGAACGGGCCCAGTGGGATGGTGACAGCCGTGCTTTGCTTGAGGAGAATCATTAGTGTGCTCCCCACCCCATCTGCCGGTAGTGATTTTGAAAGACCGCGATCTTCGAGCCCACTTCTCTGAACGCGACATATACCGACGCCAGATCGACGTTGGCGGTCAGCATGTCAGACGGGTTTGACGCATCGGACGTTGCAGTGGAAATCCTGAACTCGCCGCCAACACTTTGCGCAGACGCGCCGCCACCCGAGGAGCTGTGCCGCATGTCCATGGCGGTCCAGTTGGTGGTCGGAGGCCAAGTGTTGGGCGAATTGAATGTGCCGCTCGCGATTTCGAACGAGGTTGCTCTGATTCGAAGGCACTCGATGTTTGCCGTTGTGGCGTTCAGCGATCCAATGCTGGTGCCGCCCGTGCCATCGCCGGCCAACGTGTTTGTCGCTTCAATCTCGACGCTGTTTCCGGTGATGCCAAAGCACCACGCCATCATCGCCTGGGCGTCGTTGTGAGTGGTGGTGCCGCCGAGCGTGGCAGTGATGGTGCCGCCGGTGTTGAGCGCGCTGGTTAGAACGGAGTAATAGACCGCACAAACCGTGCCAGCTTGAGCAGCTCCCTGCCCATTCGTGAATTCGATGGCCTTGGTATAGGTATTGCCAGCGCTATCGTTGACCGCGCTGACCTTGTTGCCGTCGGTATCGGTGGTGACGGTATTATCGGCCGCGACTACGACGATGACCAACGAGCCCGCCGGGGCGTTGGTCATCGCGGTCGTCATCGCGATCGAGGTTTGGTTGGTGTTGGCGTTGGCGGTGCCCCCAAGATTGCCGATTGATGAAAACGCCATTGCGTCCCCTCCATCGGTTACAATGCAGCGAGCTGCGCGTCGATTTCCGCCAGCGCCGTCGCGTAGGTGTCGCGAGCCGTCTGCCAGACCAGAGAGTTGAGCTCCGGGCTCAGGTAGCCAAATGGCATCAGATCGACGCGGTGACTGCCGTCGGCGCTGTTGCCTTCGATCTTGAAGATCTGAGCGCCGGCATCGATTGCCGCGTCGATCTCAGCCAGCAACGCCGCCAGCGTTTCACGACGTTCAGCAAGAGCACCTGCCGCTTTTGCAACTTCGATATACATTCCGCTCTCCAATCAATTCGCGATTGACGGCTGCCACGCTCGCGACCGCTACGCCGGGTCGGGGATGCCGATGTCGAAGGAGCCGAGCGTGAACGAGTTGCCGCTGGTGACGACCTGCGAGGCGGCAAGCGCTGCGGCCGCCAGCAGCCGGCTGTTGCCGACGTCGGACACCGCATAGTGGCTGGCGGTGCCGTTGGCGGTCACGGCGCCATCAGTGACGGCGGTCGAGGACACCTTGCGGCCGGAGGGCGAGCGATCGGCCGGCGCGCCGAACGCCGAGCCCGCCGCGCCGTGGTCCTTGAAGCCCAGCGAGTAGGTCGAGGTTGCCTCGGTGAAGGTTGCGGGCTCCTGCGAGCAGATATCGATGCGATCGGCTTCGGCATTGAGGGTATCGAGCCCGAAGTCGAGCACCCGGTCGTTCAGAAAGGGCATGGCGGCGTTCTCCAGTCCCCGTCAGGGGCGGCTTGGACTTTGAGTGGGTGGTGGATGGGCGGCGCGGTGGATCGGCGAGGTTCAGCGTCCCGAAACTCCGGTTGCGACGTTCCGGTGTCGGAACCATCGCGGTCCTCCGGCGTTGGGTTGGCAGAGTGTGCGGCCCCGTCCCCCATCCCCCCGCCAAGCTGCACACTTAGGAAACCCTGGCTGCAGGGCCGGGGTTTTCCGCATCTGAGCGCCAACGTGCGAGTGCCGCCGGCAGCCTGGCAGGTGGCCTATCGAGCGAGCTCGAGCGCCCGGCTCAAGGCCGCATCGCGTTCGTCAAAGGTGGCATCGAGCGCCCAGACCGGAACGGTGAGCGTCTGGCCCTTCTTGGGTCCATCGGTCATGGTCACCGGCTTGGTCGAGAGCGCGTAGACGCACCAGGTGCGCGCATCCGATTTCCAATCGATGTAGTCCATCGGCTCGCCGAGCACGATCGGCTTGTTCCGCGCATCCGGAGCGCCAACCTTGTAGTGGGCGGCCGTCACCTGGTCGGAGAGCAGTTCCTTGGTCGCCTTGGCGCGGCGGCGCAGCGGTCCCTGCTCGACACGGACCTTGCCGTCGATCTCGATCAGCGTGCCGTCGCTGTTCTGCTTGAATGCCATGAAGTCTCTCCGGTCTCGATTGGATTAGGGTGCGACCTTGAACCAGATGTCGCCGTCGACGCCGCCCGAGGGGTCGTCCTCGCTGATGGTGATGCGGTGGACGCCGAGCTCGGTCAGGACCTGCTGGACGGTCGGCAGCGGCAGATAAGTCCAGTGCGCATTGGAGGACGGCACTCCCATGACAACGACCGGCGGATTGGCCTCATTGGCGTCGTGGTTGGAGACGAAGACGAAGCCGCCGCACTCGACGAGATCGTTCTGGTCGTAGACTTCGGGCGTGTCTTGCCACGCGCCCTTGGGGACGAACGGTGCAGCAATTACCTGCACCGCTTCG
>CAWGEM010000017.1:0-180950 GCA_963821555.1 uncultured Alphaproteobacteria bacterium
CCAGGGTCAATCGCGTCGTTTCCGCCATCGTGGCATGTCCGCTCTGCCTCCAGAGCGACGATGAAGTGCCAATAGCGGACGTGCGCGCTTTCGATGCGTGTATTACCGAGCTGGAGGATAGGCTCCGGCTTTGGTCTCGCTTGTGGGTAGCGAAAACCGGAAGGCCGAGCCTGTTCGGCTACCGGAGTCGACCCATATGCGGCCGTGGTGGGCTTCCACGATTGACTGGCAGATGGACAGACCCATCCCCATGCCGTGCGCCTTGGTCGTGAACATCGGTTGGAAGATTTTCTCCACGTCGGAGGGAGAAATTCCAGGTCCCGAATCCTCGATTGAGACCTGCACCGACCCTGGCTCGATCTGTTCGGACTTAATGAGCAATTCGCGGTGCGCGGGCGTCAACAGCATGGCGTCTTTGGCGTTCATGATCAGATTGAGAACCAATTGCTGCAATTGGACTTCGTTGCCGGTGACGGCCGGCAGTCCGTCGTCAAGCTGCGTGCGTACCTCGATGTTGGGTTTTTGCAGTTCGATCCGCACCAGTTCCAGAACCGACAGAATGACGTTATTGACCTCAACTGGCCCTTTTTGCTGGCCGTCCTTTTTGAACATGGCGCGGAGATTGGATACGATGTCGCCAGCGCGATGGCTTGCGTTCACGATCCCGGTCAGTGCAGCGAGCGCCTCATCGAGATCCGGCGTCTTGGCTTTAAGCCAGTGCTGCGCGGCACTGGCGCTGGCCGAAATGGCCGCAAGCGGCTGATTGATTTCGTGTGCGATCGAGGCTGAAAGCTGTCCGGCCGCCGCGATGCGGTTCATCTGCGTCAACTCGGACATCGCTCCACGCGCGGTGAGCTCGGCGGTATGGCGGCGCCGGTGCTCGTAGATGAGCCAGAAGATGAGTCCTGCCTGCAACAGGATCGCAGCGGCGATGCCGAGATTTGCAGCCGATATCGCTTCCACGCGGACGGCTCGCGAAAGAACACTTCGCTTCCCGGCGGCAGACGGCTCTCGCTGATGCCCCAGCGCTGCATTTGCCGCCAGTCGAACATCGGCGTTGCAAATCCGATGGGTGGGACTTTGATGTCGCCCGCCTTCTCACCGCCGAGGATGCGAACGGCAACGGCGACCGTCAGTCGCGAGGCCTCGGCCACGGAGTTCATCGGACCGCCAACAATTTCACCGCCGAAGAAGGCATCGTTAAAAGTGAAAATGGGCGCATTGGCGACGGCATAAAGGTCGGCAACGCCTTGTCACCCTCGTGCACGACACCGGCCGCATCGACATTCATCTGGTGCCAGTAGATCGCGGAATGCGGCGGCAGCGCAGCGGCGTGTTTCAATATGTCTGCGAACGATCGATCATTGTACCAGATGAACGAAAGCCGGTCTGCAAACGGCGCAAACTCTTTGCGTAGGACCTCCAACCAAAATCTTTCAATGGGAGAATTGCCGATCACCACGGCGACGGTTTTGGTGTCCGGCAACACGTGCAGGATATTCTCGATAATGGCCGGGAAGTTTTGCGCGATCGCGACGACGGTGTCATTTTCCGTGAGACTGGAATGTTGAATTCGACGCTGCTCCACTGCTGTGAACACCATCGGAGTCGTGGCAAAGAGTTGCTGCCGGCGCCGTTGCACGAAGTCGGCCGCGGGGGCGCCGATGCTCACAATCAGATCAAGAGGGCGTTTGGCAAATAGCGCACGGAGGTACTCGACAAACGGAACCTCCGGATTTTCGTCGGCGGAACGCGCGGTCAAAAGCGACTGCTCAATGATCTCCAGCGGCCACGGCGATTGCCGATCGAACTCCGTGCGAATGGCTTTGGCGTACTCGCTCCAGGGCTTGAAATCCCGACCAAAGGAATGAAGCACCATTACCCGCTTAGGTTCAGCCGCCAGAGCGACGGAACACGCAAACGAGGCTATCAGAAAGGCAATGACTGCGGTCGAGAGGATACGAATGTGAATCAAAATGGCCATGCTTGCGGTCCGCGTTGATACAAAGCGCAGGCTCAGGCGACCAGCATCATGCGCCCAAAACGAATGCTTTGACAGGGGCTGAAACTGGCTTCGCTGCTGCAATACGAGATGCTGGCCGATGTCGCCTTCGGGTCAATCGCGTCGTTTCCACCATCGTGGCATGTCCGCTCTGCCTCCAATAGCGACGAGCCGCGAAGTGTCGCGAAGTGCCATTAGCAGACTTACGCACCGCAGCAAGCCAGCTTTATTCGATCACCTCGTCGGCGCGCAAAAGGATGGAGGTTGGCATTTCAAGGCCGAGCGCCTTGGCAGTCTTCAGATTGACCACAAGCTCGAATTTAGTGGGCTGTTGCACGGGCAGCTCAGCCGGCGCCTCACCTTTGAGAATTTGGCCGACATAGATGCCGGACTGTCGATAGGCTTCGCTAATGCTTGTCCCGTAGCTTATCAAACCACCTACTTCTGCTTGTTCGCGCCAAGGATAAATTGCAGGGAGTGCATGACGCGCTGCAAGGGCCGCAATTTGGGAAGCTCTTGCAGTGAAAAAGAAATCGTTTGCAATCATAAGGGCCTGAGCTTTTTCGCGGGCTAGTGTCTCGAACGCAGTGTTGATGTCGCTCTCGCTGCCAGCCTGTACCACCTCAAATGCAAGTCCGATTTTACCCGCCGCTGCTGCTACCGACGGAATATCTTGAAGAACGCCCGCGTTATTTGGATTTACGAGGATGTGAACAATTTTTGCCGCTGGGACGATCTCACGCAAGAGTTCCAGTCGCTTTGGCTCCAGCATACCAGCGACCATCGTGACCCCGGTCACATTGCGGCCGGGACGATTGATGCTGTCGACCAATCCGTGTTTAACGGGGTCACCATCCCCGAACGTGAACACAATCGGAATTCTGGCTGTGGCCGCTTTGGCGGCCAATGCGACTCGGCTGCCGCCATTGGCCGCGATAACGGAAACTCGGAGACTTACGAGCTCATTAGCAAGAGTCGGTAATTGATTAAAGTCGCCGCGTGCCCAACGGTATTCAATTGCAACATTGCGACCCTCAACATAGCTGGCTTGGCGTAAACCTAGTTTGAATGCTGCCGTGTAGCGCGTCCATGCCTCGGGCCACGCGACGTTGAGAAAGCCCACTAATGGCACCGGTGCCTGCTGCGCTCGCGCCGCCACCGGCCACGCCGCGGCCGCGCCGCCTAGGACCCCGAGAAACTCCCGCTGCCTTACGCCAGCCTCCGGCTCAGGATCATATGGTATTGGTTTGAAGCCAGACTTCAGGGGCCTGAAAATGGCATCGCCACTGCAACATGAAATGCTGGCTGATGACCGCTTGGGGTCATTTGCGTCGTTCTTCACCCAGCATGTCGCTCTGCGCCTGGAAAGCAACTGGCACCACCATCAATAGCCGAACCGTGGAGAGATTGAAATACCGTCTTGGTCATGCCGCCCCCACTTGCGGCTCGACGCGAACCGGGAGTGTGAACGAAAATGTGGAGCCTTGCCCAACGACTGAATCAACCCAAATTCGCCCGCCGTGCATTTCGATGATGCGCTTGGAAATCGCCAGCCCCAAGCCGGTGCCGCCCTTCTTGCGGGTGAGCGAACTGTCCGCTTGCTGAAATTCCTGGAATAGCTTGGCCTGATCGGCTGCGAAATCCCCGGGCCGGTGTCCTTTACCGACACGTTGAACGATCCATTGCTTGCACGTGGCGGTAATAACGACCTCGCCGGCGTCGGTGAACTTGATCGCGTTTCCGACCAGATTGAGCAGGACCTGGGTAAGGCGGCGCTCGTCGCCATGGCCCGCGGGCAGGTCTTTCGACGCTTCAATCTTCAAGGCCAGCTTCTTGTCGGCGGCCAGCGGCTCGACCGCCGTGCAGACCGTCTGCACGACATCCGTGAGCGAGTAGTCGGCAAAGTCGAGCACCAGCCGACCGGCCTCGATCTTGGACAGGTCGAGCACAGCGTTGATGAGGCCAAGCAGATGCTTGCCGTTGCTCTCCAAGCCGCTTGAGCACGGCGTGCATCTTCTCGGTCGGCTCGCCATAGACGCCGTCCGCGATCAGCTCGGTGTAGCCGAGGATGGCATTGAGCGGGGTGCGCAGCTCGTGGCTCATGTTGGCCAGGAACTGCGACTTGTGCTGGCTCGCCTCGGCAAGCTGGCGGCTCTTGTCCTGGATTTCGTCGAACAGGCGCACGTTCTCGATCGCGATCACCGCCTGGTCAGCGAAGGTCGTGAACCAACTCGATCTGTTTGTCGGTGAAAGGCTCGACGGCTGGCGCGGCAGAACGAACACGCCAATCGGCATGCCCTCGCGCATCAGCGGGACGCCCGAGCAGCGTGCGCACGTCGAACCGGTCGCGCGTCGGCGAACGTGTATTCCGGATCGTCGCGAACATCCACGATTTGAACGGGCTTTCCTTCAAGCATACCCGTCCCGAAGCAGATCCCCGACCGGGATGGATCGGATGCGTTCTCATGATTCGCTGTGCTCGAGTGAGTAGCCAACGAGACGAGATGCTCGAAACATCGCCTTTCGGGCGAGAAATGGCGGCCATATCCGCCTCGCACAGCCGAGCCGCCGACTCGACGAGCGTCTCGAGCACCACGTTGAGATCGAACGTCGAGCGGCTGATCACCTTGAGCACGTCGGCGGTGGCGGTCTGCTGAGCGAGAGACTTCGCGCAGCTCGTTGAGCAGGCGCGTGTTCTCGATGGCGATGACCGCCTGCTCGGCGAACGTTCTCAGAGCTCGATCTGCTTGTCGGTGAAGGGGCGAACGTCACTTGCGGATGAGGACCAGGACATCCGATCAGCTCGCCCTCATTCAGCAAAGGAACGCCGAGCGCGGTGCGACTCCATCGAATTCTGGGGCGTTCGTAATGCGGAAATCGGGATCGGCCTTGGTGTCAACGATGTGAACGACGTTGCGGCTCATGACCATCCGGCCCGTCAGCGAGCGGCGGTCGGCCTTGCCGGGCAGGCGATTCTCCATGTATTCCCGCTGGCCCGGATGCGTACCCGTAGCTCGCGCGGTGGCGAAACTGCGCCGTCCCTCGCGCAGCCCAATGGCAGCGGTCGGCCTCACAGAGACGCGCGGCCGATTCTACAAGCGCATTGAGCACGGCTGCAGATCGAAGGTCGAGCGTCTGATGACCTTCAGCACCTCGCTGGTCGCGGTCTGCTGCTCCAGCGACTCCGCTGAGATCGTCGGTGCGCTGGCGCAGCTCGTTGAGCAGCCGCGTGTTCTCGATGGCGATGACGGCTTGGGCGGCGAAGTTCTGGACCAGCTCGATCTGCTTGTCGGTGAACGGACGCACCTCTTGGCGATAGATGATGATCGCACCGATCAGCGCGTCATCCTTGAGCATCGGCACGGCGACCACGGTCCCGCACCTGGCAGATTTGGCGATCTGCGGCTGCGAGTACCCCGGCGGATACGTCCATGTCGCCCTGGTCCGAGAGCCAGTCGGCGACTTGAATTATTGTTTGATTCGGGCCATGCGGCCAAGCGGGGAAGCGGGGGACGGGCGAAACAGTGGTTCGCGGCGCCGTGCCTCGACCAACGCCAGCGGAGCATTATGCATCGCTCCCGTGCGAAAGCCTTCACCGTCGGCGAGGAACAGAATGCCGAACTTTGCCTCGCAGATGTGCATCGCGTTCTCCAGCATCGCGCTGAACACCGGCTCAAGTCGCTCCAGGCGAACTCGATATGACCTTGCAGCACCTCGGAGGAGGCCGTCTGTTGTTCACGCGCCTCGCTCAGTTCGCGAGTTGAGCGTCGCGACTTGCTCCCGTAGCTGAGCAACGACTTCCTGCAGCTGAGCAACAGAGGGCGTCCGGGGCGCTCTGGTTCCGCAGGCTTGCGTGGCTTCGGGCCCGCCACTTTGCGGCGCAGTGGCTTCGCTGGCTTACCTGTACCGCCGCGCCGTCGCATGTGCCCCCTCCCGCCGGAGGCTCCGGACCTCGCTCATTCCCTATTGAGGATAGCCATTTCTTCGCCCGCTGAGGAGGTGCGGAGGTGGCAATTCGCTGGAGGGCCGCGTCGTCGACGCAGCTTGGAGCTACCGCTGCGGTCGATGGGCTCATCGCCGCAGGCTCGCCTCGTATGCGCGTCTGCTTTCCGCCTGGCGCGCGCGCTCCTCCTCCGCCCATCGGGCCTCGTTCGCCGCCCGCCGGACGTTGTCCTCCTTCTGCGCGGCCGCCCAGTCGGCGCTGTAGCGCGGGTCGCGCTGCGGCACCATCGACATCGCGTACAGCGCCGCCATGGATGGTTGCGGCGGCGGCCAGATCAGCTGGTCGGAGTGCGGTCCAGTCGACCAACTGCACCGCTTTGGTAATCGGCGGATGGCCCTGCTGAAGTTGTCGAGACCGCGCGCGACCAGTTCGACTTGGCGGAGACGACGATGCTCGCCGTCAGGCGCTGAGCCGTTGATCCGCGACACCTCCTTGTCAACCGCCTCGGCATCGTGGAAAAGATCGATGAGCTCATTCACTAACTCGGGATATCTCGCAAAGTCGCGTGCCGATTTCTCGACCATGGCCTTGACGCGCTCGTAGTCAGCGAGCCAGCGAGCGTGAGCTTCCGCTGCCTGCACCTGCTGCAGCCGCTCTTGCAGACGCGGCAACAACGTGCGCAGCCGGTCACGATCAAACTCGGCCGCCACCATCGCCTCCCGCGCCGACTTCGGATCGGGCGACAGCGCCGGATCGAGCGCCTTGCTGCGCGCGGTTTCGGCCGCCTGATCGGCTTCGGCGATCGCGGCTTCGGTCCGTTCGATCAGAGCCGAAAGATCGCTCGACTTGATGTCGGCGTCGGCAAGCGCGGCCACGATTTCTTGCTCTAGCATCAGCATTGTATCCGCCACCACGTTTGTTGCTCATGGGTTGCGCCACTGCTGCTCGATCCAATCGTCGTACGCCTGGTATTCGCGAGCCATGCGCCGCTGGTGATCGCGCCGCATTCGTCGAGCGTCAGGCCATCGCGCGCGGCGGCAGCGCTCGCGTCTCTTCTTCCTCCTCCGACGTCACAGCTCCGTCCCTGCGGGTCTCGCTCTTGCACTTCTTGCGAGCATCGTGAGCCGCCCTCGCCAGGCATTCGTCGTTCGTGCTCGATACGCGTCGTACGGCTGCTCGCGTCGTCGCCGACGTTGTCAGCGATACGGTAACCCGGCCGGTGCAGACCGGCCGACCGCCGGCGCGTCGGTGACGCGAGCCGGCGTGCTGCGTCAGCGCGACAGCGCGCTGCACGTCGTCGGCCGTCCATTGCAAACAGCGGCACCGTGCACCGAAGCCGTCCCTAAAACGCCGTCGCGTCGAGCGCTTCGTCCTCGTCGGCGGCGACGTAGTGTCGACGTATCTTGTCATGTCGTTCTTCTCCTTCTAGGAAACCTCACGCCGGCGTGAGGTTCTGTTGGCCTGTGCGTCGGTCAGATATCGCCGCTGGACGCGGCCTTTGCGCGAGATCAGCCGCAAAGCGCTGCGGTCGAGCGCATCGGCGATGGCACGCTGCACGTCGGCGTCGGACGGCAAGGCAACGGCGGCAAGCGCGTCATTCACCTTGCGCAAAAACGACAGCCGCCACGGCAGCGGCAGCATTGCAGCGGCGCTGTCGATCTTCCGCTGCTGATGATCCGTCACCGCCATGCCCATCGTCCTTTCTTCTCGACGGCCCTGGCGCGGCGTCGCTGTTTGCGTGCCTCGCTCGCCCGTTTGGCCTTGTGCAACGAGGTGGCGAAGGGCATCCTCGAAAGGTGACATTTGCTCTGGCTTTTTGGTCACGGCGTCCCCGTGCCTCCCACAGCGCGCGCGTCGGTTCGTCCTCGTGGGTTGTCGCTGTAGCTGATCATGGTCATCGCGACACCAACCTCGGGGGCGCATAATCCGCTCGAACTCGGCATCGAAAGGTTCGGGTGCTTGCGTCTTGCTGTCCACACCGGCGGCGCGGCGTCGATGTCCGGGCCGTCAACCCATGTATAGCTTACGTCGTACACGTTGCCGTCGATGGCCAGCGCAGCCGCACCGGCCAGGCGTTGCAACGTCGTCGTGCTGACCTGGCCCATGGTCAATGGAGTCTCGGCCGCTGCGCGCCGTCTTGCGCTCAAGCCGACCAGCTGCGCATCGAAGCTGTCACTCTTCGGCAGCGGGACACGACCAGTGTTCAGCAGCGGCAACAATCGCGATAGAGATCGCTCTTCGGCTTCTCGGCGCACTGGTACGGAATGCCGTCTTTCCGGAATAGCTCGCGTGGAAACTCGCCGCCGTATCGGTCCCCGTAACGGACGTGACGCGGTAGCTCTTCAAGAAGGCGGCGTATTCTTCAACCACGATGTCGGCGAGAACGGCGGCGTGATCTCCCCAGCGCGTCGATCACCACGCGCTCGCCATCGGCATGCGAGACGGCCAACGTGAAGCTGTCGGACGATCCACCGGACGGATCGCAGAAGCCGAAGTACCGCAGGTTGGCAAACGGCGGCAGTTCCACATGATCGCCAGCGCAGGCCTCCACCACGTCGAAGCTGACGAAGCTTTCAATGTCGGTGCGAAACTCGGCCATGTACTCGGCCATCGCCGAGGCGCGATCACGCTCAAGCGCACGGTCGACAACGCTCTGCGGCAGAGACGGGTTGAAGGTCCGCGACGGCCCCTGCGCCACCAGGACGAGCGGATCGCCGTCGCGCCGTAGTGACGACGGTACGTGTCCCAGAGCACGCCTTTGCGCGCGTAAGGGCTGCTCACCATGATGAGCGGGCCAGTGGTGGTAGCGAGAGCCAGGACGGACAGCGGCCATGATCTCGCGTCGGGGTTGACGCTGTGTTGTCGACGCCAAGCCAGAAGGCAACTTCATCGCAGATCGCGGCGATGTAGGTCGGACCTCTCAAGCGTCGGAAGCTCGCAGCACGCACCTCGATGCTGATGCCGGTCGTAAGCTCATACGCGTCGGCTGTGCGGTTGGCGATAAGCTGCTCGCAGGATCGGCGACGCCTCGAGCGCGGCCTCGGCGTAGCCGAGCACGATGCGCGGCTTGCCTCTGATCGGAGCGATGCACAGCAGCACGCCCTTCTCGCCGCGCACGAGCTGCTCGTGCCGACACAGCGCAGCGATGAACACCGCGAGCACGGCCATCGCCCGGCTCTTGCCACCTCTTCGGCCAACGACGGCGACGAACTCTTCGACACGAAAACCGGCTTCGTGCTCGCGGCCCGTCAGCATCGTGAACAACACGCGCTCGTCGTAGGTCAACGCTTCGCCCATCAACGCGATCAGCAGCACCCGCCACGCCTGCCAGCTATCGCCCGTCAGCACGCCGCCGAGCAGGTTCGGATCGTCGAGCGCCTTGCGGATCGAGATCGTCGGCGTCACGAGGCATTCGTCCCAGCAACAACGGCAAGCCTCTTGGTTCTTCCAGCGCCCCCGCCAGCGACAGCAACGGCATCAGCCTGTTCGAGATCGAACACGATGATCGCCATCTTCTTGAGCGTGACCAGATCCCGCGCTATCGATAGCCACCTTCATCGCTGTCCTCAGTGCTTCCGTAGCTCCCACTGTCATCGACATTGCTGCCTCCCTCTCCGTTGGCGACGTGCTTCGAGTACTCGAGCGACCGAAGGCGTCACATCCTTCGCTCGACGCTGCAGGCCGATGGCTTCCCAGGAGCCGGCGCAGGTTGCCGGATGCGCGGATGTAGAGATCAAGGTCCGTCGCTGTCGCTTCACCAGCCGAGCAAAGCGCGCCTCAAGGCGCTCTAGGAACCTGTGCGTACTGCTGCACGACGGACGATACTTTGCTCGTAGGCGCCTGCGTCGTCAGCGCCACCCATGTCCGCCAAGTGCAAAGCGATGATGTCCTTACAACGCCTCACCCAAGCCGACCGGCCGTCAATGTTGGGCAGCAGGCCGTGCCGTTCGTGACCTTAGATCGCTGGCGCGACCGGCGCCCGATGACGGCGCTCTGTTGCTGCTCGAACCGGTGCCACGATCTCGATGGTGCCATGTGGGTGCGTCCTTTGGAGAACCACCCAACATGCGCCATTTTTCTCAGCCGCCGCAACTAAAAACCGGGGCGTGGCCCGTGGGTTGGCTGTAAATTACGCGTAAGCCATTGATAACGTTGGTCTGTTGGAAGATAGATGATCCGACAGCAGCACAGCCAAACCCGCGTCTTTGCGAGGTCAGCTGATCTGGGAAATACGGCCGCGGCCGAAAATTTTGGCGCCCGACAAGCCACACCAAACGTGGTCTCAGGTTTTTTGGGGTAGGGGGGTGGTGCGAGGCGGGCGGGCGGGGTGCGTGTTCCACCTCCAAAGCCCCCACCCGAAGACCGCAGCCACCTTCGTGCACCCCCTTCACGCCTTCGTGCACTCCCCCCCCCTATATAGGGGGGAGTGCGTGAACACCCTGCGCGAACCATGCGCGAACCATGCGCGAAGGATGCGCGAAGGGTGCGTAGCGAGGGTACTTCTCCTGGTGGTCCATTCCGGTGGTTGCCCGGCAGGCGCGGGTCCCATCAACAGCTTGTTGGCGGCCCGCGATGGCGGCCCGTAGGTCGGCGACGTGCACCTTGTTGGCGTTGAGCAGCCGCACCAGGGCGGCCTCGAAGTCCGCTTCCTGGATGCTGGCGGCCCTGGCCTCCGGCTCCCTCGCAAAGATCGTCGGCGCGTACATGTTGGCGGTGCGCTTCGGGCTGACGTTCTCGCCGCGCTGGTCGATCTTGTAAGCAGGCTGCACGAACAGTTCGTCGGCCTTGGCGTCGTGTGCGACGCGGTCGAGCGAGGTGGCGCCGGGCACCGGCAGGTACATGCCGTTTTGGTAGCGCACCACCACGCTGTCGCCCTGCGGGCCGTACTGGTTCTTCTTGAACACGATCTCGCGCAGATCGTTGTCCGGCTGCTCGTCGTCGTCGGGCTTGACGCTCTTCAGATAGAACCGCGCCCGCACCGCGTTGTGCCACTGCGTCGGTGCCGGACAATCCGCTGTCGCTGTTGATGCCGGTGAGCGAGGGATGGGCGATCAGCACCACCGAGCCGTTGGCCACTCTGGCGACGCGGGTGAGGAGGCTGATGAACTGCTGCACCTGTGAGCGGTTGTTTTCGTCACCGGTGAACACGTTGGCGCAGGAGCCGATGCCGATGCTCTTCGGCTTGATGTCACCAGCCACTTGCAGCAGCGCATGGTAGAGCGGCGTCGGCTCGACCTTGCCGTTGTTGTTGACGGTGGCGAGCACGGCATCCTGTCCAGCCAGCGAGATCAGGTGTAGGCCACCCTTGATCAGATCGTCGAAGCGCACGCCGTAATGCTTGACGACGGCGGCGAGCCGGTAGTGCATGACGTTTTCTTCGTCTTCAGCGTCGATGTAGATCGCCGGTCCGATCTCCGGCAAACTGCCAAGCCAGTCGCGCCCGAGCGTATGGGCGGCAGACAGATGCAGGTCGACCGTGCTCTTGCCCGCGGCGCCCTCACCGGTGAACAGGACGCATTGCCGCGCCGGGATGCGGTTGTGCACCATCCACTCCTGCTCTGGGACCGGTTCGTCATCCCAGCGCGACATGTTGATGACGGTCGGCCTCGGTGATGTCCTTGCGGTGGCGGGAAATCGTTCACCTTCATGGCGCCACCGCCATCAGTTCGTCGTTCAGATCGCTGCAGCCATCCTCCGGCGTGACCACACGCACCTTGCGACCAGCCTGCTGCCAACGCTTCCCGCAAGCCGGATCGCACGCGCGCTGCGCTTCGTCGTTCTCGCCGAGCAGTGTGAGGCGATCGACGCCCTCGATCAGCGGCAGGTCTGCCGATGTTGCCGCACGAGCCGAGCGACCACGCCGGCCTAAAGCCAAGCTGCATGGCGGCGAGGCAGGTCTCGACGCCTTCACCGACCGCGAGTTCGCCGTTGTCAGGCGGTGCAAGCTTGACGGCAGCGCCCTCGACAACGCCGAGCATGCGCCGCTCGAGTTTGCGGCCGTCATCATCAAGCCGGACGCGCTGTACTGCCGGTGATGATGTTGTCGTCGATCTGGCGGAAGGCTCGCCAGCAGCGCCGGCACATGATCGCTTGTCGTTGTCGTCGCGCCAGGGACAGGCCGGATGGAAGCGCAGCACGGTGTTGGCCAGTGGCTCCGGCAGCTCGAGCTTGCGTCGCCGGAGATAAATCTCGGCCAACGTGTCGCGTGGATTCTATGGCCTCGTGCCAGAGGCCGCGCGCCCGGTTGATGCGATCGACCTCGTCCTTGGTCCAGCGCTGCTGCGGCGCTTCGATGATCCACGACCGGCGCCGGTCGATCTTGTCCCGGCTGCCACGGCGGCAAGCCGAGCGCTCGCGGACGTAGTCCTTGCACTCACGCCAGTCGTCACCGCTGTGCGAGTACACGGTGAAGCCGTCCGGCCATCGCGGGTCGAGCAGGACGCTCAGCGATCGGTCTTCGGGCGAATGTCCCGGTCCGGGTGCGGAGACGCGGTTGCGACCGCTGACGCGGCCACCCAACAGCCGGGCTACCTGTTGCGCGTCCCACCACATCGGTGCACACCCCCAAAGAGGAACCGTGCGCCTCGAGGACCGAAGCGCACGGTGTTGTCACGGGTTGACGGGTTCGTCGTCGTCGTCGCGGTCGCGGCCTTCCGGCACCGTGTCATGGGGCGGCGGCTCATCGTCGATCACGTCACGCTTCTGACCGCTGCGGGCGTGAGTGAGAACCTCAGTCCGCTGCGACGCCTCCTCCGGCACAAGCGAGACAGCGTCATCCGGCACCAAGCCAGCAGCCGCCAGCGCCTTCATGAAGTCCACCTTGTGGCCCCAGCCGACAACGTTGAACGTCGGGTACTTGACCTTGAAGCGGTCGCGGTTGAGGAAGCTGTCCACACCCAGCGCGATCTTCGGCAGATCAAGCCGGCCGCGTCTTGCGGCGGCCGCCATACGCACGGCTGAGTGCGCCAGCCTCGCGCATGCCGGCAATGCCAGAGACCGAGAGGGTAAACAGTTCACCGTCGGTCACCGACAGCAGCGGCAGATACATCACCTGCTGCCAGGGGTCCTTCGGGTTGCCTCGGTCGTCGATGTCCCAAAGGTCCCTGTCGAGATCGCCGAGGTCTCTGCGCTGGGGCCGTGGGCCGCCGTCGGCGAGCAGGACAAGGGCATGCCCGCCGGGTTTGCCGCCCGTCCATTTGATGAAGCCGACCCTGGCGAGGTCCATGCAGACCAAAAACTCAGAGCCGATAGGGACGTCTTCCTCCTCGCCCGACTTGCCGATGGTGAAGTCACCCTTCGAGAACTTCATCAGCTTGCCGATGAGGTGTTGGGGCGCGACCTCGTCGGCGAAGTCCACAAACGGATCACGCGGCGGCACGACGCCGCCGTTGTTGGCTGCCGTCGGCAGGTTCGGCTTGGCGACGGTGACGGCGGTGCCGGTTCCGGCGGTCTCGTTGGTCTCGTTGGTCTCGATCTCGGTCTTCTCTTCGTATTTCAGTTCTCTGATCTTCGACATGGTTTCTGTTTCCTGTTTGCCGCCTGAATAAAGACAGCCCAGCCGGTGGCGGTCCCCCGGCCGGGCCTCGTTCATTTCTTCTTTTCAGGCTGCGTTGATGCCACGGTGTATTGCTGGCTGATGCCGGGGAACAGGCCGTCCTGAAAGGGCACGACGTCGGGGCGCGCAATGATTGCGCGGGCGTCTTCGTCAGAGACCTGTGGTCCGCCCGGAACCACGTCCCAACGCACCCCACGCTGCGTGTTGGTCTGGAGCAGCCGACGCCCCGGAATATTCATCCGATCGTACGCACGCTGCTGGGCTCGCTTGTTGGTTCTCATCGCGCAGCCTCCAGCGCTTGGAGGCTTTCGCGGACCTGCTTCAGCCGCCGCATGTAGCGCTCGAAGAGACGGGCGTCGGGTTCGCGGTCTGCTTGATTGGGGTGGGATTTTGCGCTAGAGCGCATCGCATCGTTCCTTTTCGTTTGCACAGCGGAAAGCGATCTGAGCCCTCGGCGTGCTTGGCGGCGCGCCGGGGCTTTCCTTTATGTACCGACGATGTCGCGCTCAGCGTTGTCACGCTCGGCGATGATTTCGTCGACGATCTCAGTGATCTCGTCTTCGACGACGGCGCGTATGCGCGGGCCGAGCGGGACGAGCCGCACACGGCCGGTCTGGATGTAGTCTTTGTAGAAAGTGCTGCGCCCGACCGGGAGCATGCCGCCTCGGCCGTAGACATCAGACAGGCGGACGAGACGCCGTGGGGCGGCGGGCATTCTTGTGCCGGTCATTTTGCCGGACATTTGTGGTCCTCCTCTACATCACGTTGCTGCTCCACGGATGTATGTTGGACCACAATCGAAAGCGCTTCGGTCGGACGCTGGAAAAGTTTCTGTCCTACGGAGCGTCGCGGTGTCGTTGGATGAACTTCCGCAGGTTGACGAGCGTCGTGCCGTAGCGCTTGGCCGACATCTTCGACGGCTTTAGTGCCCACGCCGCCGTGGACGCTGCGGGGCCGTCCTTTGTACTTCTTCAATAGCTGTGCTTCGTGCTCGTCGATCTCAGCTTGCAGGGCCACAGCACGCGCGTGCTGGATCGCGTCGTGCGAATAACCCAGGTGCTGCAGGACGGCGCCGCGGATCACGGGTGCGAGCCAGTGGCAGTCCAGCAGCGCCTCGTACACCGCCCGCTTGGTCTCCTCGTCTTCGGCGTAGGTCAGCACGGTGTGCAGCGGACCTTCGAGCGGTAGGCTCATGTTGAGTTGCTTTTCCTCTTCGGTAAGCCTCCGCAGCGGCTGGCGCGGGCGCACGGACGAGCATCAGCGCGATGGAGGCCACCCTGGCGCCGCGCGCTCATCGTGCACCGTGCAGCGGTACGACGATGTCGCCCCCCTGCTGTTGCTTCGGTGGCGTGCAGCAAAAGGTCGCCCATGCCTCCATCAACTTTCGACGCTTCTCGACCAGATCACCTCTCCGGTAGGCCCGTTCGACCGTGTTGCCGACGCTGTGTGCGAGGGCTGCTCAATCACGATGTTGGGGTGGCTGGTGGCCTCATTTGCCCAGTCAGTGAAGCGCCGACCGGAAGCCGTGGACGGTGGCACAGTCGACATTCAACCGCGCTCCAGCACCCGCGCCAACGCCATACCGTTGAGACCAAAGCCGGGCTTGGTGCCGATGAAGAGATGCGGGTTGGCGGGTTCGGGTGGCAACGCCCGCAGAAGCTTGAGCGCTGGAGCGGACAGCGGCACGCGGTGCTCGCGGCCATTTTTCATGCGCTTGGCCGGGATCACCCACGACCGATTGACGAGGTCGATCTCGTCCCACGTTGCAGCCAGCACTTCGTTCGTGCGCGCTGCGGTCAGGATCAGCAGTTCGAGCGCTCGCGGCGCGGTGCCCTGCTGCTGGTGCAGGTCCACCATGAAGCCCGGCAGATCGGCGAACGGCAAGGCAGCGTGGTGGGCCGGTTTCGCCACCGCCTTGACGGCGGGCAACACCTGATCGAGAGCACCGCTCCCAGCGCGCCGGGTTTGCTGTGTCCAGCCTGTGGCCACGAGCGATGCACCAGTCCAACACGCTCTCGACGCGGTTTCTGGCGCGGTCAGCGGTCACCGTCTTGGTGGCCCAGATCGGCTCGATGACCTTCAATATATCGGGCCGCGTGATGCTGTTGACGTCCTGATCGCCGAGCGCGGGAAGACGTAGACCTCCAGGCTGCGCAGCCACTGCTCGGCATGCTTCTGCGATCGCCACGACGGAAGGTGCTGCTTGTAGTAGGCGGTCGCCGCGTCGCGGAGCGTCATCCGGCGTGCCTCGACAAGCTTGGCGGCAGCCTTCCGCTCGCGCTTGACCTGCAGCGGGTCGGTACCATCCAGACGCTGAAGCTGCACTACCCCAGCGCGCTTGCGGGCGTCAGAGAGGCTGATCAGGGACAACGGGCCCAGACCAAACCAACGCTCGCGACCGTCGCTCTCGTAGCGGAGCAGCCAGGATGCGTTGTGGCGATCGACGTCCTTCTTCTGCGACGGTCTGACCTGCAAGTACAAGCCGCGCACGCCGCCGTCGTCTCGATAGCGGCCGGGTGTCTTCAACAGCACCGCCATGCGCTTCGTGGTCAACGCCCGCGCCTGCGCCTTCGGCTTCTTGGTTTTCACGTCCATGTCCTCCATGGCTTCCGGCGCAGCCTACGGCTTGGCTACCGGAAACTAACGGACAATGTAGGACGCTGTCGGAAGACCTAAAAGGGGCGTCGGCAAAAATACCCGGGGAAATGAGCGGCTTATCGGACATTGCCGGACGTTCTCAGCGGCTGCGTCGTCCGATGCCGGCTCCTACATCACCGGCACCGCGACCAACGTCGACGGCGGCCGCTCGCCGGTGGTGTAGCCCACGGGCCTTAGATTTCGGCCCACGACGACGGCGCCGCGAGTCGAGGTCAGGGCAGCGCAGGCGAACGCCGGATCAGGCCGGGATGTCGCTGCGCCCCGGCGAGTGCGGGGTCGGCAGGTCGGCCGGACAATAGCGGGTCATCATGCCGACGCGGCAACCCCACTCGTGCATTGCAACCCAGCCGCTCACGGCGACGCCCGAGGCTCCGATCAGCAGGGCCATGATCAAGAGGAACAGCGCAAACGACTGTCCGCCCGTCAGCGCCACCTGCACCTGATCACCGCGCAGCCGAATCGCGGGCGCCATCGCATCCTGCTCGTCGAAGTCCACCTCCGGCGCGACTGCGGCCGCCGGTGCCGAGCGGATCCGCTGCGGGGTGGGCTGCGACGTGCTCAGGTCGAAATCGATGGCCCGTGCCAGGTCGGGCGATTTCGTTTCGCCCGTCTCGCCGGGCGTGTGGCCGTGCTCGGTCGTGAGCGGATCGGCGACACCCGACGGATCGGCGGCGGCCAACGGGTCGGTCGACGCCATAGGATCGGTGGCGGCGGATGGATCGGTGACGGCCAGCGGATCGGCATCGGGGTCAGTGGTCTTGCGATCCGACAGTTCGAGCGCCGCGCGATCGAGAGTGTCCATCGCCGACCGGTCGAGCGCGTCAACCGAAGGGTCTTCCGCCGGCTTTTCCTCGACCGCGAGGCTTGGGCGGCGTCGGCGGCTCATAGTTGACGAGCCGGCCGTCCCAGTAGAAGCGGCCGGCGGCGTCGATGGTCAGGCGGTCAAGCTCCGCCGCCGTCAGCGTGCGGATCTTCTTCGGCCATTCCGCTCCGCGCCCGCTCTGCGGCGGCACGATGCCCGCATCGTCGTCGCTGACCTCGGGATATTGATCGGTACTCATCGCTCACTCCCACGCTACCCGACGCGCGACCCCGCCTAGTTAACCTTGACGTCCGCGGCCTTGATCACCGGCGCCCAGCGGGCGATCTCGCCTTCGATGCGCGCCCGGAACTCGGCCGGCGTATTGCCGATCGGTTCCATCAGCTGCGCGGCAAGCTTGTCGCGGATCGCGGCGTCCCAATCGCTTCTACCACCTCGCGCTGAATTCTCGCAACGATGGCGTCCGGCGTGCCGCGCCGGGCGCGATCATGCCCATCCAGGCGTCGGCTTCGACGTCGATTCCGGCCTCCTTGAGCGTCGGAATCGTCGGGCAGAATACGGCGAGCGCTTGGCGGTCGAGACCGCGAGGATCCTGACCTTGCCGGCCGCCGACATGCGGCGTCACCGAGATCGCAGGCAGGCAGCCCATTTGCACGTCCCCGCGGATGATCGCGGTCATCGCCGCGGGCGACGACGGGTAGGGGATGTGCACCATCTTGGTGCCGCTCTTGATGCGCGATCGCCTCCATGGCCAGGTGCGACAGCGAGCCGTTGCCGATCGAGCCGAAGTTGTATTTGCCGGGCTCGCGCTTCAGACAGCGCAACCAGTTCGGCGACGCTGTTAACCTTAACGTCCGAATTAACCGCAAGCGCGCTCGGCTGGGTGATCAGTTGCGTGATCGGGGCGATGTCCTTGCTGGGATCGTACGGCAGCTTCGAGAACAGCAGCGTGTTGATGGCAAGCGGCCCGCCGATGCTGATGCCGATGGTCGCACCGTCGGGCGCGGCCTTGGCCACCGCATCGGTGCCGGTGTTGCCGCTGGCGCCGGGCTTGTTCTCGATCACGAACGGCTGGCCGAGCTTTCTCTGCAGATGATCGGCGATCAGCCGGGCCACCACGTCGGGCGTCGAGCCCGGCGCCGAACGGCACGATGATCCGCACCGGCTTGGTCGGCCAGTTCTGCGCCGCCGCAGGCAGCGCCGCAACGCACAGCCCAACGCCGGCGAGCATGAAGCGTGATCATCGGCCATGACCGTCTCCTTCTCTTGCGGCCGGGCTGACCTAATCGATGTCGCGCCCGAGATAAGCTCCGTTCTTCTCAAGCAAACCCTGCAGCGCTTCAATCGAAATCTCAGCAAGCCCCGAATTGCCGGCGAGCGCCAGATGGGCGGCGGTGCCGGCGGCTTCGCCCATCGACGAAGCAGGCCCCGCTGACCCGCGCCGCCGATTGACCCTCGTGCGTCATCGAGGCGCAGCGGCCGGCGACCAGCAGGTTGCGACACCGCTGCGGCAGCAGCATCCGGTAGGGCAGGTGGTTGAAGCCGCGCGACTGCGGGATCGCCGGCCATCGCCATTCGACGTCGCCGGCGACATGCTTTTCCAGCGGCCAGCCGTTGACGCCGATGGTGTCGGGAAAGCTTGCGCAGGACGAGCACGTCCTCGGCGGTGAGCTGATAGGCGCCGGTGATGCGCCGCGTTTCGCGGATGCCGATCTGCGGCGGGATGTCGACGATGTAGGCGTTGCCGAAGCCCGGCGCCTCGCGCTTGAGGAATTCGAAGAACGCCATCGCCTGGCGGCGGCCCTCGATCTCGCCCGCGCTCAGTTCGTCGGCGTTGGTGCCGTCGAGCGCGCTGCCGTCCGGCCGTCTTCATCTGGGTGACGTTGACGCGCCACTCGATCGGATTCTTCTGCGGGCGCACGATCGCGCCCTTGCGCGGAAATGCGTGCCGCGCCGCTCGGCCTCCTCCATCAGCGCCGGGATCGATCTTCCAGGCTTCGCCGGCGGCCGTTGCGGATCGACGCCGTTCAGGCGGAACATCATGGTCGGATAGAGCATCGAGCCCGCGCCGTCGCCGCGCTCGAACGGCGCGCCGGCCAAGGCCGCAAGGTCGCCGTCGCCGGAGCAGTCGATGAAGATGTGGCCGATCACGGCGGCGCGCCCCGACTTGGTCTCCACGATCAGCGCGCGGATCGTGTCGTCGCGCTCCATCACCACGCCGGCGCCGAAGCGCGTGGAACAGGATTTCGACGCCGCGCTGAGCAGCAGGTCGTCGGCGGCGCACTTGTAGGCCGCGGTGTCGTAGGCCTGCGCCTTGATCTTGCCGAAGACGAGATGCGGCTCGTTCAGCCCGCCCAGCCGGTCGATCCGCGCCAGCAGTTCGTCGGCAACGCCGTGCACGACCTGGCGGATGTCGCCGTGCACGTTGGCGTGCAGTCCGCAGAAGTTGGTGACGCCGGCCGCGGTGCCCATGCCGCCGAGGAAGCCGTAGCGCTCGACCAGCAGCGTCTTGCGCCCAAGCGCGCCGGCGGCCGCCGGCGGCGGCAATGCCGGCCGGTCCGCCGCCGAGCACGACCACATCGTATTCGCCGCGCACGGGCAAGCTCGCGTTCCGGTTCGCGGATGTCTTTTGCGGTCATGCGGCATGATAGCCCCATCGGCACACCGACGCACCCGATCCGGTCGGGGTCCGGCGGCCTTGCGTCCGGTGCGGCCATGCCCTACTGCGGTCGCCGAGATCGGAGCGTGCAATGGGTCTTGCGATCCTCATCCTCGGGCTTGCCGTGTTTCTCGCGCCGCACACCTTCACCGCATACCGCGACGCACGGGCGGACGTGATCGCGCGGGTCGGGACCGGGCCCTACAAGGCGGTCTATTCGATCGTTTCGCTGATCGGGCTCGTGCTGATCGGCTACGGCTTCGCGCTCTACCGCGCGAGCCGGCTCGATCGACGTCTGGTATCCGCCGCTCTGGATGCGCCACGTCACGGTCGCGCTGGTGTGGCCGGCCATCGTTCTGCATCGTCGCGGCCTACATCCCGGGCCGACATCAAGACGCACGCTCAAGCATCCGATGCTGGTCGGCGTGAAGCTCTGGGCGTTCGCGCATCTGCTCTCCAACGGCGATCTCGGCTCGATCATCCTGTTCGGCTCGATCCTGGCCTGGGCGGTGTTCGACCGCATCTCGCTCAAGCGCCGCACCGATCCGGGCGCGCCGCCGATCCCGGTCGGCGGCGCACGGAACGACGTCATCGCCGTGGTCGTCGGCACGGTGCTTTATCGTCTTGCTCGGCCTGTGCTTCCATCCCTATGTGATCGGCGTCCCCGCTTTCGCGAGGATGAATCACATGTCGGTGCAAGAACAGATCAAGCGGCTGACCGCGCCCGACATCCGCGCCCGCAAGGGCGGCGAGCCGATCGTCTGCCTGACCTCCTATCACGCCCACACCGCGCGGCTGGTCGACAAGTATTGCGACGTCATCCTGGTCGGCGACTCGCTCGGCATGGTGATGCACGGGCTCGAGACCACGGTGCCGGTGACGCTCGACATGATGATCCTGCAGGGCCATGCGGTGATGCGCGGCTCGCAAGCGGGCGCTGGTGGTGGTCGACATGCCGTTCGGCTCCTACGAGGCGTCGAAGGAGCAGGCCTTCATGAACGCGGCGCGCGTGATGAAGGAGACCGGCTGCGGCGCGATCAAGGTCGAGGGCGGCCGGCGGCTGGCCGAGACCATCGCGTTCCTGACCGAGCGCGGCGTGCCGGTGATGGGCCACGTCGGCCTCACCCCGCAGGCGATCAACACCATCGGCTCGTTCCGCGCCCAGGGCCGCGAGGAGAAGGACTGGGGCGCCGATCGAGGACGACGCCAAGGCGGTCGCCGACGCCGGCGCGTTCTCGGTCGTGATCGAGGCGGTGGCCGAGCCGCTCGCCCGCCGCATCACCGAGCAGGTCGCGATCCCGACCATCGGCATCGGCGCGAGCCCGGCCTGCGACGGCCAGATCCTGGTGCTGGAGGACATGCTCGGGCTGTCGCCGCGGGTGCCGAAATTCGTCAAGCGCTATGGCGATATCGGGCCGGGCATCGAGGCGGCGGTCGCGGGCTACGCCAAGGACGTGCGCGCGCGCGCCTTTCCCGGGTCCCGACCACGTCTATGGCATGAAAAAGAAGTAGTTGGCTTTGGTCGAAGCCGGCTGCTAACGGTCGTCCGCGGGCATCGACCCGGCTTTGCCTTGCGGCCGCCACATCACTATTTTACGCGCCTGCTGCACGGACTCTGAGCCGCCGGGCGTGATTTGGGCAGGCAGGGAAAACGGTTCGTGTCCGATATTTTCCGCGAAGTCGACGAGGAAGTCCGCCGCGAACAGTTCAAGAAGCTGTGGGAGCGCTATGGCAACCTCCTCGATCGCGGCGGCTGTCCTGCTGGTCGTCGCGGTCGGCGGCTGGCGCGTCTACGAATGGTGGGAGACCAAGAAGGCGGCCGAGGCCGGCACCGCCTTCGAGGCCGCCATGACCCTGAGCGAGCAGGGCAAGACCGCCGAGGCCGAGGCCGCCTTCGCCAAGATCGCCGCCGACGGCACGGCGAGCTATCGCATGCTCTGGCCAAGTTGCGCGAGGCCGGCCGAACTGGCGCAGCGCGACCCCAAGGCCGCGGTCGCGACTCTACGATGCGCTCGCCGCCGACACGAGCGTCGGCCAGGTGCTGCAGGACCTCGCGGCGCTGCGCGCCGGGCCTGATCTCTGGTCGACACCAGCCCCTACGACGACTTGCGCCAGCGGCTCGAGCCGCTGACCGCGCCCGACCGCACCTTCCGCCACAGCGCCCGCGGCTTGCTGGCGCTCTCGGCCTGGCGCGCCAACGACATCGCGGCGATGCGGCGCTGGTCCGACATGGTCCTGGCCGACGCCGAAACGCCGGCCGGCACCCGCGGCCAGATCCAGATGCTGATGGCGCTCAGCCGCGTCCGACACGAAGAGCTGAGGCCGTCCGATGCGCCGCGCTACCGCATGCCTGATCGATCCCTGCGCTCGCTGCGTTGGGCTTGCGCTCGGCGGCTGCGAGAGCTTCGATCCGGAGAGACTGGTTCAGCACCAAGAAGCCGCTGCCGGGCGAGCGCAAGCCGGTGTTCCCCGACGGCGTGCCGGGCGTGCCGCAGGGCGTGCCGCCGGAACTGGTGCAGGGCTATCAGCCGCCGCCCGAGCCGCCGCCGCCGCCGGTCGAGCGAGGGCGAAACCCAGGCAGCAACGCGACCGCGCGCCGCGGCCGGCGCCGCAGCGCCAGCACCGGCGAGCAGCAGCCGACGGCCCGCAGCCGCCGCCGCAGCGGGCGGCTCAGCAATCGGCCGCCGACCGCAGCAGCCAGCAGCAGGCTGCGCCGGCCCCGACCCGCCGCCGGCGCTGATCGCCGTCGCGCTATCGTCAAGCCGCGGCGAGCGCGGGCATCCAAGTCCCATGAGCTTCACCGTCGCCATCGTCGGGCGGCCGAACGTCGGCAAGTCGACGCTGTTCAACCGGCTGGTCGGCCGGCGGCTCGCGCTGGTCGACGACCGGCCGGGCGTCACGCGCGACCGCCGCGAGGGCGAGGCGCGGCTCGGCGATCTGGAATTCACCGTGATCGACACCGCGGGCCTCGAGGACGCCGGGCCGCAGAGCCTCGCCGGCCGCATGCTGGCGCAGACCAAGGCGGCGATCGAACAGGCCGACGCGGTGTTCTTCCTGATCGACGCGCGCGAGCGGACCGCTGCCCGACGACCGCGCCTTCGCCGACCTGGTGCGGCGCTCCGGCAAGCCCGCGATCGTGGTCGCCAACAAGGCCGAGGGCAAGGCGGGCGGCGCCGGCGTGGTCGAAGCCTATGCGCTCGGGCTCGGCGAGCCGGTGCGATCTCGGCCGAGCACGGCGAGGGGCTTGCCGATCTGTTACGAGGCGCTGCGCGCGGCGCTGCCGGAGGCGACCGCACAGCCGGCGCCGGGACGAGCGACGTCCGAAGCCATGCCGAGTCGACGCGCCCGATCCGCGTCGCGGTGGTCGGGCGGCCGAACTCCGGCAAGTCGACGCTGATCAACCGGCTGCTCGGCGAGGAGCGGCTGCTCACCGGACCGGAGGCCGGCATCACCCGCGACACCATCGCGGTCGATCTCGACTGGCACGGACGGGCGCTTCCGCCTGTACGACACCGCCGGCCTGCGGCGGCCGGCCGAAGGTGCAGGAGAAGCTCGAGAAGCTCTCGGTCGCCGACGCGCATCAACGCCATCCGCTTCGCCGAGGTGGTGGTGCTGCTGATGGAGTGCCGAGCAAGCCGTTCGAGGAGCAGGACCTGCGGATCGCCGACCTGGTCGAGCGCGAGGGCCGCGCGCTGGTGATCGGCATCAGCAAATGGGACCTGAGCGAGCGGCCGGCGGCGGCATCGACGCAAGCTGCGCGAGGAGGCCGACCACGCGCTGCCGCAGGTCAAGGGCGTGCCGGTGGTCGGCGTCTCGGGCCTGACCGGCGAGGGGCTCGACCGCCTGATGCAGGCGATCGTCGACATCCACGAGGTCTGGAACCGCCGCGTGCCGACGCACGAGCTCAACCGCTGGCTCGGCGACGTGACCTCGGCGCATCCGCCGCCGGCGGTGTCGGGCCGGCGCATCCGGCTCAACTACGTGACGCAGCCCAAGAGCCGGCCGCCGAGCTTCGTGCTGTTCTGCACCCGCGCCGACGCGGTGCCGGCGGCCTACCGGCGCTATCTCGTCAACGCGCTGCGCGAGGCCTTCGATCTGCCCGGCACGCCGATCCGGCTCACGCTGCGCGAGAAGGCCAATCCCTTCGCCGGGCGCAAGCGGCGCCGGGCGGACGCGCGGTGTTACCGCCGCAATTTGCGTGCACCGCGCGCGCTGGTCGCGGCTATTTCAAGCTGCCGGGCACAACTCCGCCGCTTTCGGCGAGGCTTGGTCATGCACCTGCTTGTGCAGCCAGACGTTCATCTCGGCCGAGCCGTTGAGCGCGCCGGTGTAGCCAGCTCCTTGGCGAGCTGTTCGCGCGACTTCAGGCTGCTGTCGAGGTTGAGCAGCTTCATCAGGTCGACGATCGACTGCCGCCAGTTGCAGGTTCTTCTCCTTCGACTGGTCGGCGAGCTTCTGGATCATGCCCTCGACCTCGGCCTGGGTCATCGGCTTGCCGGTCGCAGGTGCGCCCGCGGCCGTGGTCGTTGCGGTCGCCGCCGAACCGCCGGTGATCGCCGACGCCGCAGACATGGCGCCGCCGAAGATCGCCGACACGATATTTCCGAAAATGCTCATGTTCCGCCCTCGCTTGTCTGTCGCATCGTATTCGTTTGGATCAGAAAGAACGGAGCAAATCAGCGCGCCCGATGTGCAGGCGATTGCCGATGAGCATGCGCTTCGGCCCGCGACGCTGACAAGACACGGCTCCTGTCACTCGGTGCCGCAATTTGCGCCAAAGTCGAGGCGATGCCGCTCTTGCGCTGCTTGCACGCGCAGTTTCTCGAAATCGCTACGCGCGAGCGCCCTGATGCACGACGTCTCCAGCGCCTTCAGCGCATTCTGCAGCAGCCTGCGGATGTGCTCGGCGCGGCCTGGCGTCGACCATGCTCGGATCGAGATAGAAATCGAGGCCGGTCATGTGCTCGCTGAAGATCTCGATCGTCGCGGCCGGCGGCGTCGAGCACGCCCTCGACCACGTAGGGCACGACCTCGCGGCTGATGCCCTTCATCGTGATCGGCGGCAGCGCCTGCGCCACCAGCATGTCGCGCACCAGCGCATAGGTCTCGTAGCTGATGACGATGCTCGCCGGGCTCGGCGATCGACTGCAGGCGCGCGGCGAGATTCGCCTCGGCGCCGATGATCGTGTAGTCCATGCGGTCGTCGCTGCCGAAATTGCCGACATTGCAGTAGCCGGTGTTGATGCCCATGCGCACGCGGAACGGCTGCTCGATGCCGGCGTTGCGCCATTTGGCGTTGAGCTGCGGCGAGCCGCCGCTGCATGTCGACCGCCATGCGCAGGCAGGCCTTGGCGTCCTCGGCCTCGCCCTTGGTCTCCGGATCGCCGAAGAAGATCAGGATCGCGTCGCCGATGAACTTGTCGATCGTGCCGCCGTGGTCCAGCGCGATGGTCGACATCTCGGTGAAATACTCGTTGAGCAGCGCGGTGATCTCCTCCGGCTGCAGGCGCTCGGTGGTGGCGGTGAAGTCCTTGATGTCGGAGAAGAAGATCGTGAGCTTCTTGCGCTCGGTCTGGATGGTGACGTCCTTCTGGCCGCTGAAGATGCTCTTGTAGATCTGCGGCGAGAGGTAGCGCGAGATCTTCATCGAGAGCGTGGCGAGGAATTCGTTGGCGGTCTCGAGCTCCTTGTTCATGCCGCGGATCGTCGCCGCCTGCCGCTGCTGCATGCCGATGAAGCGTGACGCCGGACGACCGCCATGAAGCGCGAAATAGGCCAGCAGGTACTTGAACGAGAAGATGTTGGCGGCGATCGGCTGCGTGATGGTGACCTCCTGGATGCCGCGCACGTCGCCGACCTTCCAGTCGCGCTTCGGGCTTTCGGGATGGGTGTTGTGGCAGGTGACGCAGGCCGCGCCCATGATCGACCGGCGCGACCAGGCGCACCGTGTCGGTGAACAGCGTCGACGATCTCGTCGATGATCTGCTGGCTCGGGTTGGCGCGCAGCGCGGCGAGCGCGTTCTTCTCGAAGTCGTCGAGCGCATGCGGCGTCGCGGTTCGCGAACGGATAGTCGGAGACGAAGCGATAGGTGATGTTCTGCTGCTGCTCGCTGATGACGCGGCCGAGCTCGAGCGACAGCGTGGCCGGGATCGGGATGGCGCCCGGGATGCTCTCGTAGTT
This sequence comes from uncultured Alphaproteobacteria bacterium, assembly GCA_963821555.1. GTDB lineage: Bacteria > Pseudomonadota > Alphaproteobacteria > Rhizobiales > Xanthobacteraceae > Z2-YC6860. The sequence continues at coordinate 25,819 of CAWGEM010000017.1, forward strand.
GTGCGCCACCTGGGTCTGCTGGCCTGGCGCGAGCAGGACGCGGCCGACGACGTTGCTGGCGTAGTAGCCGCGCACGCTGCTGATCACCGAATTGAGGTCGCTCGCCTGGCGCCGCAGATTGGCCTCGGCAAGATTGGTGAGGTCGAGCCAGACCGCGAGCGGCAGCCCCGCGCAGCAGCAGGACGATCAGCAGCGCCCGATCATCAGGCTGCGCGAGGCCGCATTTGACACGAGGCGCTTCATGCATCGCTCTCCGGTGACGGTGCGGGCCGGACCAAGGCTTGCGCCGTGCTGGCGCTCAGGCCGGCGGGCGGAACGACAGTCAGCTTGCCGGCAGCGGAAGTCGTAGAGCTTGCCGGTCTCCGTGAAACTCGGCAGGCACAGCGGCACGATCGTGGCCGCGACCTCCTCGGGCGTCGGCAGGGTCATCGGGTCCTCGCCCGGCATCACCGCCGCGCGCATCCGCGTGCGGGTCGGCCCCGGATCGAACAGGTTGACGCGGATCGGCGTCGAGACGGTTTCGTCGGCGTAGGTGCGCGCCGAGCGCCTCGAGCGCGGCCTTGCTGGCGGCATAGAGCCCGCGGTAGGCGCGTGGGTTGGCGGCCGGCGCCGGAGGTGACGAACACCGCGCGGCCGGCGTCGGAGCGCAGCAGCAGCGCGTGCATGTGGCGGATCGAGGTGCCAGTTGGCGGTGACGTTGACCGCGATCACCTCGTCCCATTCCTTCGGCTGGAAATGGTCGAGCGGCGAGCTCGATGCGCCGAGCGCGGCGTTGCCGATCAGGATGTCGAGCTTGCCGTAGCGCTCGTGCAAGCGCGGCGGCCAGCCGGGCGATGCCGTCGGGTCGCGCAGGTCGAGCGGCACAAGCGTCGCGGTGCCGCCTGCGGCCTTGATCGCGTCGTCGAGTTCCTCCAGCCCGCCGACCGTGCGCGCGGTCGCTACCACGTGCGCGCCTTCGCGTGCCAGCGCGATGCGCGGTGGCGTAGCCGATGCCGCGCGAGGCGCCGGTGACGAGCGCGATGCGGGAGGCGAGGGGCTTGGTCAGGGGCTTGCTCAATCGGCGGATGAATGGGGCGCCGGCGGGTGTAGCACAGGCGCGCGCGTAGCTATGCCAAGTTGTTTTAGTGACTTCGCCTCCATTCGGGCCACGGCTAAGAGGAATAAAGTCTCCAATCGTTAATTTGCTGGCGACGAGTTTGGGCGATAGGTTTTCTGCATGGCTCAATCAACCGTCTCACGCGACCCGGATGTCATGGGGGGCGCGCCGGTGTTCGCCGGAACGCGCGTTCCAGTCCAGACATTGCTCGACTACCTGGAAGCCGGTGAGACCATCGACGACTTCCTGGCAGGTTTTCCGTCGGTCACGCGCGCGCAGGTCGTTGCGTTTTTGGAACAAGCCAAGGATCGGCTGATCGCCTCGGTCTCGTGAGAATTCTGCTTGATGAATGCGTGGACTGGCGGTTGGCGCGCGACATCGTCGGGCACGACGTGAAAACGGCTCGACAGATGAGCTGGACGACAATCCGGAATGGCGAACTGTTGGCGCTCGCATCAGCAGAGTTCGATGTGTTCGTGACGGTCGATCGAAACCTCGCCTGGCAGCAAAATGTTTCTGCCCTTCCGATCGCAGTCATTGTTCTTCGGTCGCGATCAAACCGGCTGGCCGACCTACAGCCTCTTGTCCAAGAGTTGTTGCGTGCGATCAGGCATGCAACGCCCGGCACAATTGCGCTGATCGGTGAGGGACAATAGGCGACGTTGCGCCTCAAAAAGCGTATCTTGGATTGAGTGCGGCGAAATCCGGGTATGCGGCAACACCTGCGGATGTCGCTTCGCTCCAAGCTACGGCGTTGCGGCGAGGCGCTTCGCCCTCACCCCGCTTCCGCGAGCAGCGACAATTGCCGCGGCTGGCTTTGCTGGCCGGTCTGGTCGGTGAGCCCGGTCGGGTAGTCGCCGGTGAAGCAATGATCGGTGAACTGCGGCCGCAGCCGGATCGCGTTCGCCGGCGCCCATCGCCCGGTAGATGCCCTCGACCGAGAGAAACGCGAGCGAATCCGCGCCGATGAACTGCGCGCATGCCTTCGAGGTCGTGGGTGGCGGCCAGCAGCTTGTCGCGCTCCGGCGTGTCGATGCCGTAGTAGTCCGGGTGCGTGATCGGCGGCGAGGAGATGCGGAAGTGCACCTCGGTCGCGCCGGCGTCGCGCATCATCTGCACGATCTTGGTCGAGGTCGTGCCGCGCACGATCGAATCGTCGACCAGCACGATGCGCTTGCCGTGCGACCACGGCGCGGTTGGCGCTGTGCTTGAGCCGCACGCCGAGCTGGCGGATCTGCTGGGTCGGCTCGATGAAGGTGCGGCCGACGTAGTGGTTGCGGATGATGCCGAGCTCGTAGGGAATGCCGGAGGCCTGCGAATAGCCGATCGCGGCCGGCACGCCGGAATCCGGCACCGGCACGATCACGTCGGCCGAGGCCGGCGCCTCGCGCGCAAGCTCGGCGCCCATCGCCTTGCGCACGTCGTAGACCGAGCGGCCGCCGACGATCGAGTCCGGGCCGCGAGAAATAGATGTACTCGAAGATGCAGGGCCGCGGCGCCATCGGCGGGAACGGCTTGTGGGTGTGGGCGCCTTCGTCGTCGAACACCAGCACCTCGCCGTTCTCGACGTCGCGCACGTATTTGGCGCCGATGATGTCGAGCGCGCAGGTCTCCGAGGCGAGGATCGGGCAGCCGTCGAGCTGCCCAGCACCAGCGGGCGGATGCCGAGCGGGTCGCGGGCGCCGACCAGCTTCTTGTTGGTCATGCCGACGAAGGCGTAGGCGCCCTCGAGCTGGCGCAGGCCCTCGATGAAGCGGTCGACGAAGCGGTTGCGCCGCGCGCGCGCCACCAGATGCAGGATCACCTCGGTGTCGGTGGTCGACTGCATCATGGCGCCTTCGTGCACCAGCATGCCGGCGCAGCGCGAGACCATTGGTGAGATTGCCGTTGTGGCCGATCGCAAAGCCGCCGCCCTCAAGCTCGGCGAACAGCGGCTGCACGTTGCGCAGGATGGTCTCGCCGGTGGTGGAATAGCGGACATGGCCGATCGCGGTGGTGCCGGGCAGGCGGTCGATCACCTCGCGGCGGGAGAAGTTGTCGCCGACCAGGCCCATGCGGCGCTCGGAGTGGAAGCGCTTGCCGTCGAAGGAGACGATGCCGGCGGCCTCCTGGCCGCGGTGCTGAAGCGCGTGCAGGCCGAGCGCGGTGATGGCGGCGGCGTCGGGATGGCCGAAGATGCCGAACACCCCGCATTCTTCGCGCAGCCGGTCGGCGTTCAGATCGAGCGGTCCGGCGTCGTCTCTGATGTCACCCATCGGCCAATTCCATTGTTCTGGACTAACGTCTGGTGGCGTCGATCAGTTGCCGCATGTCGGTGCGGTCGGCGCGCGGGTAGCCGTGCCGGCCGGCCTGTGACGACGGCGAGCGCAGGTCCGAGCGCTGGTCGGGCGGCGCATCAGGTGGCTCCTGCTCGTCGCCCTTCGGGCGGCGCTTGAACCACTGCGACAGATAGTTCTCCATGTCCTGCGGCAACAGGGCCTGCAGCCATTCGCCGGTATTCTCCAGCACCATCCGCGACTTGGCGTTGCGCACGCCGTCGGGCTGCTTGTTCGCCGGCACGAGCCAGGCAAAGAACAGGAACGCCACCACCACGATGATCAGCCCGCGCGCCAGTCCGAACAGGAAGCCGAGCGTGCGGTCGAGCGCGCCGATCCGGCTGTCGAGGATCATGTCGGAGATGCGCACGGTGATGATCGAGACCACGAGCAGCGTGATCAGGAACACGCCGGCGATCACTGCGACCGTGGCGATGATGTCGCTCGAAATGTTGGCTTTGGCGATCGGCAGGAGCTTGTTGTAGAGCAGCAGCGTCGCGATCGCGGCCGCGGCCCAGGCCGTGATCGACAGGATTTCGCGCATGAAGCCGCGGATCATGGCCAGCAGGCCGGAGATCAGCATCACGCCGAGCAACAGAAAATCGAGCCAGGTGATCGGCATGGGTCGCTCAGCTTGGCCGCAATCTGGGATGGCGAATCGGGATCGGCTTAGCCTTCCATACAATGCTTAGCGCGAGGCTTCGCAAGGGTCCGAAAGGCTCGGCCCAACAGATTAATTCTGTGCGATTTTTTGGCATCGGGCCGGTCCGGTTGGCGGCGCCGTGTATAGCCGCCCGGTCGCGCGTCGTCACCCGTCTTCTCGGTCGCCGTCGGAGGCGTCTGCAACCGCCTGTCGGCGCCCGGGTTCGGCGTGCGCGGCGATATCGGCGACGAGTGACGCGAGCGTTCCGACGGCCGTCAGCGCGAGGCCGGGGTCCGTCGCCTCGCTGCGGACGGCTTCCGGCACGATCGCGCGAGCAAAACCGAGCTTCTGCGCCTCCTTCAGGCGGGCCGCGGCTTGCGCCACGGGTCGCACCGCGCCCGACAGCGAGATCTCGCCGAAATAGACCGCGTCGGCCGGCAGCGGCGCGCGCATGAGCGAGGATACCAGCGCCGCAGCCGCGGCGAGGTCGGCCGCGGGCTCGACAATGCGCAAGCCGCCCGCAACGTTGAGATAGACGTCGTGGCCGCCGAGCCGCACCCCGCAATGCGCTTCGAGCACCGCCAGCACCATCGACAGGCGGCTACCGTCCCAGCCCACCACCGCCCGCCGCGGCGTGCCGAGCGTGGTGGGGGCCACCAATGCCTGGATTTCGACCAGCAGCGGGCGGGTGCCTTCGATTCCGGCAAACACGGCGGTGCCGGGCGAGCCGAGATCGCGCTCGGACAGGAACAGTTCCGACGGGTTCGCGACCTCGAGCAGGCCGAGCCCCGTCATTTCGAAGACCCCGATCTCGTCGGTCGGACCGAAGCGGTTCTTCACCGCCCGCAGGATGCGGAACTGGTGCGAGCCTTCGCCCTCGAACGACAGCACGGCATCGACCATGTGCTCGACCACGCGCGGGCCTGCGATCTGGCCGTCTTTGGTGACGTGGCCGACCAGGATCACGGCTGTGCCCGAGCGCTTGGCGAACCGGATCAGCGCCTGGGCGGAACCTCGCACCTGCGTCACGGTGCCGGGCGCCGCCTCCACCGCATCGCTCCACATGGTCTGGATCGAATCGATGACGACGAGCCGTGGCGTCTTGCCCTCGGAGAGCGTTGCAACAATGTCCTCAACTGAAGTCTCGGCCGCCAGCTCAACCGCCGCCCCACCGAGGCCGAGCCGTTCGGCGCGCATGCGGACCTGCGCCACCGCCTCCTCGCCCGAAATATAGATCGCGCGTTCGCCTGTGCGCGCGAGCGCGGCTGCGGCCTGGATCAGCAGCGTCGACTTGCCGATCCCGGGATCGCCGCCGAGCAGCAGCACCGAGCCGCGCACGAAGCCGCCGCCGGTGACCCGGTCGAGTTCCGGCAGGCCAGACGCGAGGCGCGGCGCGTCATGGGCCTCGCCCGCGAGCGGCTCGAGCGCAAACAGCCGGCCCTTGCGCGGCGCCCGCCCGAGGCCCGGCGGGCGGGCGCCGACGCCGGACGAGGTGCCTTCCTCGACCAGCGTGTTCCATTCGCCGCAGGCGTCGCACCGACCCTGCCAGCGGCCGTAGGCTGAGCCGCAGTTCTGACAAACGAACGAGAGATTGCGGCGCGCCATCGTGGGCTCCGACAGGAGGCCCTCTCTGTCTTTAAGACTTCCAGGCGCGGTGGAACCGCCGGCCGAGGTCGGTGAGCAACTCATAGCCAATGGTGCCGGCCTGGGCCGCGACCTCCTCGATCGGGAGGCCCGGGCCGATCAGCGTGACCATTTCGCCGCGCCGCACCGTGCCCTCCGGGAACTCGGTGACATCGACCGCCATCAGGTCCATCGAAATGCGCCCGACGATGAGGCAGCGCTTGCCCTGCACCAGCACGTGGCGTCCGGCCGTGCTTTCAGTCGAGGCCGCGGCCCGCAGGATGCCGTCGGCATAGCCCGCCCCGACCACCGCGATGCGCGACGGCCGGCGCGCAGTCCAGGCCGCATTGTAGCCCACGGTCGCGCCGCGGTTGATGCCGCGAACCTGCAGGATGCGGGCCTGCAGTTCGACCACCGGCCGCATCGGGTTGGGCTTGCCGGGCGTCGGGTTGACGCCGTAGAGCGCCACCCCCGGCCGCACGAGATCGCAGTATGCCGAGGCGTCGAGGAAAATCCCCGAGGAGTTGGCGAGCGAGCTTTGGATGCCGCGGAACAGCGTCCTGATCTCGCGGAACTGCCGGATCTGGTGGTCGTTCAGCGGATGCTCCGGACGGTCGGCGCACGCCAGATGGCTCATCAGCAGCGTGAAGCCGTGGCTTTCGGTGTGCATGCGCGGCGCAACCGCCGCGATCTCGTCAATGGTGAGGCCAAGCCGGTTCATGCCGGTGTCGACGTGCAGGCCGGCGCCTCCGTCCCAGCCGGACTTGGCGACGAAATGGTCCCATTCGGCAAGCTCGACGGAACTGTTGATCACCGGGCGGGCATAGGTTTCTGCAAACGCTTGCCCGGCAGCCGGCGAAAATCCGTTGAGCACGTAGATTGCGGCTTCTGGAGCGATGCGGCGTACACGCCGCGCTTCGGCAAGGTGGGCGACGAAGAAGGTCCTGCAGCCGGCCCGCACCAGCGTTGTGGTGACTTGTTCCAGGCCACAGCCGTAGCCGTCGCCCTTGACCACTGCACCGCACTCGGACGGCAGCACGCGCACCGCCAGCGTCCGGTAGTTGGCGAATACCGCACCAAGGTTGATGGTCAGGACGCCGCAGGCCTCGGCCTCGGACGGCCCGCTGACCGTGGCGGCGGGCCCGGATGCGACCGGCGGCGAATGGGTTTTGACCTCGGATTCCATGGACGTTGTTATGGCGACCCTTGCGCGCGCGGTAAAGGACATTGCCGAACGGCGGACTTGGGCAGGTTAGCCGGTGCGCGCTACCGGTCGATCCGCTCGGGCAGTTGATCGTCGCGGCCCAGATCGTCAAAGCGCGTGACCGCGGCGTCGAACTGCAGTTGCACCGTGCCGGTCGGGCCGTGGCGTTGCTTGCCGATGATGATCTCGGCCTTGCCGTGCACCGCCGCCATCTCGGTCTGCCACTTCAGGTGCTCTTCGCTGCCGGGCCGCGGCTCCTTGTTGCTCAGGTAGTACTCCTCGCGAAACACGAACAGCACGACGTCGGCGTCCTGCTCGATCGATCCTGATTCGCGCAGGTCGGAGAGCTGCGGCCGCTTGTCGTCGCGACTCTCGACCTGGCGCGAGAGCTGCGACAGCGCCACGACCGGCACGTTCAGCTCCTTCGCCAGCGCCTTCAGATTTGTGGTGATTTCGGTCACCTCCTGGACGCGGCCTTCCTGCGCGCGCCGGGACGAGCCCTGCAGGAGCTGGATGTAGTCGATGATGAGCACGTCAAGCCCGCGCTGCCGCTTGAGGCGGCGGGCGCGCGCCGCAAGCTGGGCGATCGACAGGCCGCCGGTTTCGTCGACGTAGAACGGCAAGCCCTGCAGCTCGATCGACACGTCCTTGATGGTTTCAAAGTCGGTCTCGGTGATGCCGCCGCGTCGGATGGTGCTCGACGGTATGCCGGTCCGCTCGGAAATGATGCGGGTAGCAAGCTGCTCGGCCGACATTTCGAGCGAGAAGAACCCGACGATGCCGCCGTCCACCGTCTCGATGTGGCCGTCGGCGCGGGTCTCGCCGCGGTGTGCGCGGGCAATGTTGTAGGCGATGTTGGTGGCGAGCGCGGTCTTACCCATGCCGGGGCGGCCGGCGATGATGATCAGGTCCGAAGGCTGCAGTCCGCCCATCTTGGAGTCGAGATCCTTGAGCCCGGTGGCGAGGCCCGAGAGCTTGCCGTCGCGCTGGTAGGCACGCGCCGCCATGTCGACCGCAGTGGTGAGCGCCTGCGCGAAGCGTTGGAAGCCGGACCCGAAGCGCCCGGTCTCGGCGATCTCGTAGAGCCGGCGCTCGGCATCCTCGATCTGGTCGCGCGGCGCGAAATCGACCGGCGCATCGAAGGCGACATTGACCATGTCTTCGCCGATGCGGATCAGATTGCGCCGCACCGCAAGGTCGCCGATCGTGCGTCCGTAGTCGGCGGCGTTGATCACGCTCGTCGCTTCGGCGGCGAGCCGGGCGAGGTATTGGCTCACGGTTAGCCCACCGATGTCGACGTCGGAGGGCAGGAAGGTCTTGAGCGTGACCGGGGTCGCAACCTTGCCGGCGCGAATCAGGTTTGAGGCGAGATCGTAAATCTGCTGGTGGATTGCCACAAAGAAGTGTTGCGGCTCGAGAAAATCGGAAACCCGGTAGAACGCCTCGTTGTTGACGAGAATCGCGCCGATCAGCGCCTGTTCGACCTCGATGTTGTGAGGAGCGACCCGGTACTGCGGTGCCGGTTCGGGCAGCTTGCGAGCGGTCGAATTGAGCGGGGCCATGGGCAGCGGAGCGGAGTGCCGGAAACTGGTTGTTCGGAACGCTTGTTATTGACTGGAGACGGCCAATCTCACGCTACGTCTGACTCTCGACGGGGAACCTTGTGACGATGGGGTGCAATTGCGGCAGCACGTCGGCGAGGCCAACGCCCGCTTGCGAGGCACGACACTAGGCAGCGCGACCTTGCACGGGCAGGGGGCCACGCCGACTTTCCCCCGCTTATCTCGAAATTCTTCCACCCTGCGTTGGACGCTTGACGGCACGCCGCTTTTGGGCAGGCGCACGCGAGCGTGCATGGCCACGTCGTCGCGCTCCCGATCAATACGCCGTCATTCCGGAGGCCGCGCGAAGCGCGGAACCCGGAATCCGAAACGGCACGACGTGCCTTTCCCCGAGTTGCACTGGATTCCGGGTTTGCTCGCTTCACGAGCGCCCCGGAATGACAAAGGCAGCCTACTCGCCGGCGAGCCGCAGCGGCGGACGGTGGCCGCCTTCGAGCGCGCGCAGGCGCGCCTCCTCACGGGCGATGTAGTCGCGAGTCAGCGGCACCACGTCCTGGCGCTTGGTGAGCTGAACCTGCATCACCATCATGCCCTGCTCGCGGAATGCCACCTCGGAGGCGGCGAGATAGAACTCCCACATCCGCACGAAGCGCTGGTCGTAGAGGCGCTCGGCCTCGTCACGGTGCGCCATGAACCGCTCACGCCAAGCCCGCAGCGTCTCGGCGTAGTGTAGCCGCAGGATTTCGATGTCAGTGACCAGAAGGCCTGCTCGCTCGATCGCGGGCAGAATCTCCGACAGCGCCGGGATATAGCCGCCCGGGAAGATGTATTTGGCGATCCATGGATTCGTGACGTTCGGGCCTTCCGAACGGCCGATCGAATGCAGCAGCATGACGCCGTCGTCCGTGAGCAGCTCCGAGCACTTGCGGAAAAACGCGTCGTAGTAGTTGACCCCGACGTGCTCGAACATGCCGACCGAGACGATGCGGTCGAAGCGCTCGTGCAAGTCGCGGTAGTCCTGCAGGCGGAACTCGGTGGCGGCGGCAAGATTGCGCTCGGTCGCGCGTTCGGTCGCGCGCGCCCATTGTTCGCGCGATAGCGTGATCCCGGTCACGCGCGCGTTGCAGAAGTCTGCGAGATAGAGCGCAAGTCCGCCCCAGCCGCAGCCGATGTCGAGCACGCACTCGCCCTCGCTCAGCACGAGCTTGGCGGCAAGATGGCGCTTCTTGGCAAGCTGGGCGTCGTCGAGCGACTGGTCGGGCGTCTCGAAGTAGGCGCAGCTGTACTGCCGGTCGGCGTCGAGGAACAGCGAGTAGAGACGGCCATCGAGATCGTAATGATGAGCGACGTTCCGGCGCGCTCGGGCGCGCCGATTGAACTGCTGCAGTCGCCGGTACAAATAACGCAGCGTCCATTGCGGACGCGCCCACTCCGGCGGCATGCCGTCGGGTCTTTGTCCAAGCACGATGGCCAGCAGATCGGCGATCGAGCCTAGCTCGATGCGCAACGTGCCGTCCATGTAGGCTTCGCCGAGCCGCAACTCCGGATCGAGCAATACGCCGCGCTGGGCGGTTTTGCTGGTGAAGCGGACCGCCACCTGTGGGCCGTTGCCGTCTCCGACGCTGAAGACCGACCCGCTTGCCATCGTGAGCCGCAGAGTTCCGCGGCGCACGAATCGCCTGAGCAATAATTCCAGCAGCCGGTCCATCGGCCGCCCCCAAATCGCAATACCGCCACCGCCCGACTACTCCCCTGATCCCCCGGGCGGGCCCACAGATCACGCGAAATTTCGCTTTGCGGGCGTGGTATTAGACCAAAGTTTGGACCGGCGGGCAATGCGGCCAGGGTCGCAACCCGCCTCACTTTGGCACGAAAATGGAGTAGAACGCGGAGGTGCCGCTTGACGGTGCCGGTGTCGCCGGCGCCGAGTTCCCGGTGGTTGCGGCGCGGCCCAACGACGCGGGCCGCAGTGCAGCGATCGGAGCCGGGTCGACGTTGCGTATAATCGTAACTCGCTGATACTGAATGCGCGCTAGTGTGCCAATTCCGAAGTTCGCATCACTTGCGAACCGCCAAACTGGAGCGCAGGGAGGTCGTGTTGGTGGGCTTGAAGCGTCTGCCGCTGCTGTTGCCGGTGTTGGGCATGCTGGCGCTGCTCGCCATGAGCGAGGTCGGCGCCCAGCAGCGGCGTGGCCCGGCCGACGATCAGCCGCCTCCGGGCTCGCGCGGCGAGAATTTCAGCGCCGGCCGTCCTCCGGCGCAGCTGTTCCAGAGCGATTGCACCGGGGCTGGCTGCCACAGCAACCCACGCGGGCTTGTGAAGAACTACAGCAGTTCGGGGCTCGCAGGCTTCCTGCGCGAGCACTATACGAACAGCCGCGAAAGCGCGGCCGCACTCGCCGGCTACCTGATGAGCGCCGGTCCTGCCGACCGGTCCGGGCGCCCGCAGCCGCCGGGATCGATCCCGCAACAACAACAGCAGCAACACAGCAGCAGCAGCCGCAGCAGTCGCAGCAGCAGCAGCAACAGCGGCCGCCGCCGCGCTCGGCCGCGCGCTCGGACGAACCGGCGACGGAACTGCTGCGGCCCGAGCCGGGCCGCCCTGGCGCTGCCGAGCCGGGCCGCCCAGGCGCTGCCGGGCAGGCCGCGCCTGGCACGCCTGCGGGGCGGCCCACGCCCGCCAATCGCCGCGGCCGGCCGGGCGCCGAACAGAGTGAGGCGGCTGCGCCGCCGTCGCCGGCGTCTGCACCGCCTGCGGCAGCACCACAGGCCCCGGCGGCAGCGCCAGCTCCGCCTGCGCCGTCCCGGCCGACAGCGCCGCCGCCGCCGCGGCAGTTCGATATTTTCGACTGACGGCGGAACAGCGAGGCTTGCCGCTCGCTCGGCGGCAGCCCGCGGGCGTCAGGTCTTCTCGGCGGTCTGCGGAGCAGCGTCCGCTGGCTCCTCTGGCTCGCCTTGGGCTTCGCTCGCATCCGGGGCGAAGGCCGCCGCGGCTGCGGCGCGTGCCGCCTGGGCTTCGTCCTCGTCGGCGCCCCCTCGCGGCGGACCGTGACATCCTCGCCGCGCGCCAGCCGCTCGGCTTCGTCGGCGCTGCGCGCGACGTTGACGGTGATCGCGACCTCGACCTCCGGGTGCAGCAGCACCGGCACCTTGTGCGAGCCGATCGTCTTGATCGGCGCGTTGAGCGCGATCTGGTTGCGGTCGACGCGCGAAGCCCGCCGTCGCGCGAGCAGGCCGGCGAGATCGCGCGGCGACACCGAGCCGTAGAGCTGGCCGGTCTCGGAGGCCTGGCGCAGCACCATGAAGTTCTGGCCGTCGAGCTTGGCGGCGACCTTGTCGGCGTCGCCCTTGGCGGCGAGGTTGCGCGCCTGCGAGCTCGACCTTCATGGTTTCGAACTTGGTCTTGTTGGCCTGCGTGGCGCGCAGCGCCTTGCCCTTGGGCAAGCAGGTAGTTGCGCGCAAAGCCGTCCTTGACGCGCACGACGTCGCCCATCTGGCCGAGCTTGGCGACGCGTTCGAGCAGGATCACTTCCATCGTTGTTCTCCGTGGATCGGTTGATGAGTTTGCAGGTTCAGGTTGGGGCGGGCGGCCCGCGCTTGCCGGCGACGCGGCCGCGGATGTCGAGGGCGGTGTCGGCGAGGCCGAGCAGTGCCATCGCCAGCACCGGCCAGCCGAGCACGATGACAGCGAGCATAGATGCCGCCGAGGACGAGCGCGCGCGCCGCCGATGCCGCGCGTGATGGCGTGCAGCACCGCAAGGCCGAGCAGCGCATAGGCCATCAGCAGCGCTCGCCGCGAGCACGCCGGCGACGATGCCGATGAGGCCCGGCAGGAACGAACCGCGCGACCGCGACCGCGAGCAGCACCGGCGCGTAGGCGGGAAACCGCATCGCCGCGAGGTCCGGCCATCGGCCGCCGCAGCCGGCCGGAGACCGTCACGACCTGCGGCGGCCAGCCAGAGGTTGACGACATTGGTGATGGTGGTGAGCACCGCCGCGGCCGGCGGCAGCGCCACGCACCAGGAATTCGACGAGCCGCTTGCAGTCGGGCTGCCGGACGCGCCGGCGTCGCCCGCCGGCGCGCCGGCCTTGCAGCGCGCAGCATGCGCTCGAGGCCGCGGCGCAGCGCGGCGCGGAAGCTCTCCTCGTCGGCGCCGAAATTGAGGATGGCGGCGGACACCACGCAGCGCGCTGACCAGCGCGGCCCACATCACGAGATGGCCGACCGGATACCATTCGATGCCGCTCGGCAGTGCGGCGCCGGGCGCGCCAGCAGCGCGAGATAGCCGAGCCACCAGGCCGGCAGGCCGATGCCGCACAGGAAGGCCACGAAGAAGAACGCGCCGAACACCGCCGCAAGGCCGGCGCGCGCCGACGACCGCGGCGATCAGGCGCCGCCCAATGGCTCCAGCCGAGCGCCGCGATCAGGATCGGCAGCGGCGCGAGATAGAACAGCAGCACGGACAGCGAGCGAGCCGGAGGCGACCGACGCGAACAGCAGCGCCGTCGCTGCGCCGGCGCCAATGCCGATGAGGATCATCTGCATCATCGAGCTGTCCCGCTCTCTGGCGTTCCGGCCGGACAGGGTCCGCGCCGGGCCGCTCCGAGTTCAGCGGTTAGAGACGGATCGCTGTCCGTCCCAACCATCGGCGCCCGGGACAGGCCCGCGCACCTCGATCGTTGCATTCTGCCCGCCCGCGCCGCGGGCGGGGCCGTCAACTTGGATCCGCGGTCAGCGGATCACGTAGGGCAGCAGGCCGAGAAAGCGCGCGCGCTTGATCGCCTGCGCGAGCTCGCGCTGCTTCTTGGCCGACACCGCGGTGATGCGGCTCGGCACGATCTTGCCGCGCTCCGACACGTAGCGCTGCAGCAGCTTGACGTCCTTGTAGTCGATCTTCGGCGCGTTGGCGCCGGAGAACGGGCAGGTCTTGCGGCGGCGGAAGAACGGCCGGCGGGCGCCGCCGCTGCGGAGCACCGAAGGCCATGGTCGTTACTCCTCGGTCGCCACGACGTCAGTCGCCGCGGCTGCGCTCGCCGCGATCATCGTCGCGGTCGCGCCGCGGCGGCGATCGCCGAAGCGGTCGCCGCGGTCGCCGCCGAACGGTCACCGCGGTCGCCGAAGCGGTCGCCGCGGCGCTCGTCGCGCTCGCGGTCGCGGTCGACCTTGCGCATCATCGCCGACGGACCTTCCTCGAGCTCGTCGACGCGGATCGTGAGATAGCGCAGCACGTCTTCGTTGATGCGCTGCTGGCGCTCGATCTCGGCCAGCGCGGCCGGCGGCGCGTCGATGTTGAGCAGCGTGAAATGCGCCTTGCGGTTCTTGCGGATGCGGAAGTTGAGCGACTTCACGCCCCAGTATTCGGTCTTGGCGACCTTGCCGCCCAGCTGCTCGATGACGCCCTTGAACTGCGCGGTCAATTCCTCGACCTGCTGCGCGCTGACGTCCTGGCGCGCGAGATAGACGTGCTCGTATAGCGGCATGGAATGCCTTTCCTCTGTTTCCGTCCGTCTCCCGGCGCCAAGCCCTTCGAGCCCTTCGGAAAGGCTCGAACGCTCTGAAGGCGGGAACACGGGACGCCGGACCAGAGGTCCTGCCGCCGTCGGCCGAAGAGCGTGCGGCGGCCGTCCGTTCAGCTCCCGGCCGGGATGACGAAGCGCGCGTGTTATAGGGGGTTTCGGCCAAAACGCAAGCGCAGCCACCCCTCGCGACGGGCCCGTGACCTGATCCTTGCCGATCCGCTATGCTCTCCGCTCGCGGGGCAGCGGATGCCAGTCGATCGGCTGAAACGGCGCGAATTCATCAGCCTGCTCGGCGGCGCGGCGGCGGCGTGGCCGCTCGCGGCGCATGCGCAGCAGGGCGACCGCATGCGGCGAATCGAGGTGCTCCTGCCCGTAGCCACGGACGATGCGGAATTTCAGACCCGCGTCGGGGCGTTCCTGCAGGCGCTGCAGCAATTGGGTTGGACCATCGGGCGTAATGTGGAGATCGACATCCGGTGGGCAACGGCCAATGCCGACGCCATTCGCAGACACGCGGCGGAATTAGCAGCGCTCGCGCCGGACCTCATTCTTGCCCATGGCGCCCCGACCTTGGGGCCGTTGCTGCAGGTTACCCGCACGGTGCCGATTGTGTTCCCGGTCGCCTCCGATCCGGTCGCCGCCGGCTTCGTTGAGAGTTTGGCGCGGCCGGGCGGGAACGCCACCGGTTTCATGGATTGGGAATACGGCATGGCCGTGAAATGGCCGGAACTGCTTAAACAAATCGCGCCAAGCGTGACGCGGGTGGCGGTCCTTCGGGATGCTACCATACCCACCGGCCCCGCCCAGTTCGGCGTAATCCAGGCCGTGGCGCCGTCGCTCGGGATGGATTTGGTCCCGATTAACGTCCGCGACGTGCCCGAGATCGAGCGCGCCCTCGCGGCATTCGCGCGCTCATCGAATGGCAGTCTGATCGTGACGCCGAGCGGGTTTGCGAGCGTTAATCGCGATCTGATCATCACGCTTGCGGCTCGGCACAGACTGCCCGCCGTCTACTTCGGACGCTACTTTGTCACCAGCGGGGGCCTGATCTCCTATGGGAATGATATTGTCGACCAGTACCGCCGCGCCGCCGGCTACGTCGATCGCATTCTCAGAGGTGAGAAGCCAGCCGATCTACCGGTGCAAGCCCCAACCAAGTACGAGCTGGTTATCAACCTAAAGACCGCCAAGGCGCTCGGCCTGACGGTGCCAGATACGCTGCTCGCGCGCGCCGATGAGGTCGTCGAATAAGAAAGATCTTGGTGCGCTGCATGAAGTCCGTTCCTGGCACATCGCGTCATTTCGCGTCGACGCAACAATTCGGTCGTTTGCGGAGCGAAGCGGACATCAAGCGGCAGGTAAAATCGGCTGGACCGGTCGAAAATGACCCAAAGCGCACATGCCGGGTGCGGGCATGTAGGGTCAGAATTGGTTACATCGACAGCAAGATACAGGCAGAAAAGCCCCCGCCCGGCCAAAGCCGAGCGAGGCAGTTTCAAAGCAGGCCGCGTATTAGTTCGCGCCCACTGCCTTGGCGCGCTTCCACACGTTGTCGGACCGCATGCCCGTGGCCGTCTGCGGATTCGTCATCTTCAGCTCGTCCGCCGTTACGCTGACGACGACACGCGTGCTGTCCGTTCCCGTCGAGTTGGGAAACATGCCGCCCGCATTGCGCACCGTGATCGTCTTGCTCGCCTCGTCGATCTTCCAGGTGCCGAAGTTCGCGGTGGTGCCGCGCACGGCTGCGGTGTTTTCCTCGGGCGTGCCTTGCAGGCGGTTGTTGACCTTGAACTTGGGCACGTCCGGGTGAGACATGATCTGGACGTATTGCCCGCTGGCGTCAAAGACGAGGATGCCGTTCGGCTTCGGCCCGAAGGGCTGCGACTTCTTGCCATCCGGCGCCGTGCTGTCGTTGGACACGACGATCCACGTTCCGGCGATCTGCTCCTTGAGTGTCTTCTGTTGGCCGACGGCTGCGCCCGAAAGCCCGGCCAGCCCCAACGCCGTGATCACCGACAAGACTGAGAATGTGACTTCGATTCATTGGGTTTCCCTCTGTATTTGAAAATTGGCGCACGTATGCCGGACGTGCAGAATGCGAGCGCCGGCGGCACCCGCGCTCGAAACAACTTTTGAGTTTTAGGTCGAAATCGTGTCTGCCGATGACACCAGAGCTGCCGTTGGGAGAAGCGGAGACTTCGGTACGTCGCCGTTTTTGGGCAGCGCTTCGGACAAGCCATTGCTTGCCCGCGTTAGTGTAGCTGGGGACGCCGAAGGTAAAGACAATAGCAGTTGGAAAATTTAGCCAGGTGCTGAAGTCGCTGACACCGCGCCTGCCGCACGCCCGCGCCGACAAGGTGATTGAATGATGCCGATGGCAGCTATTGGCACATCGCGTCATTTCGCGCCGACGCAACAATTCAGTCGTTTGCGGAGCGAAGCGGACATCAAGCGGCAGGTAAAATCGACTGGACCGGTCGAAAATGACCCGAACCGGTCATCAGCCCGAGGCGAAAGCTCGCACTACAGCAAACCCCCTGACTGACCCTCGGGAATTGGAATATGCTGCGGTGACGATCCTACTAAAGCGGCGCGAGTTGATCACGTTGCTTAGCGTGCAAGTTTCTGCGTCATCGGGGGGATAATGACGAATGCGATGAAGTCCGCGGCACGTCGTGACGCCGCCGGCCTCTGGGCCATCACTTGCTACTTTAACCCGGTGGGCTACCGCCGCAGGCTCGCGAACTACCGGGTGTTTCGTCAGCGACTGAGTGTCCCTCTCGTCGCGGTGGAATTGGCGTATGGTCCGAATTTCGAGCTCAACGAAAGCGATGCGGAAATACTACTTCAACTGCGTGGCGGCGACGTCATGTGGCAGAAAGAGCGTCTACTGAATGTGGCGCTAAACGCGTTGCCGAACGACTGCCGGAAAGTTGCCTGGCTAGATTGTGATATCGTTTTCGAAGCAGATGACTGGCCTGAACGCGTGAGTAACCTTCTCGATCAATTCATGGTCGTCCAGACCTTCAGTCATGTGTACCACCTGCCGCACGACTGGAAACTTGGCGACCTCCGGACAGCCGCTGCCAAGTCCTCGGCATCCTCTTCAATGTTCGCGATGACCTCGGGCTTGCCAATTCGTGAATTTTTGTGCCCGCCGGTCGTTGGACCGATAAAAAAAGGACTGAGTTGGGCGGCGCGTCGTGAGCTGCTCGATCAGCATGGTTTTTATGATGCTCGCATCATTGGCGGTGGCGATACATTGATGGCCTGCGCGTTTTTCGGCTATTTCGAAGCGGTGTTCCGCCGGAAGCACATGAACGATCGACAACAAGAGCACTTTCTGGCGTGGGCCGAGCCGGTAGCAAAAGTTGTCCGAGGCGCGGCGGGTGTCATGGAGGGCAACATTTTCCATCTCTGGCACGGGGACTTGAATGCAAGACAGCTTCGTACTCGCGACCAAGATCTCAGCGGCTTTGACTTCGACCCTTTCGAGGATATCGCGGTCAATGCGAGCGGATGTTGGCGCTGGAACACGAACAAACCGGCGATGCATGACTTTATGCGCAAATATTTCGTGTCGCGGAGGGAAGACGGCTGACCGCCCAGACTACTCGGTGCCCCCGACGCTGCTCGTTCGCGCCGACGAGGTGATCGAATGAGGAGCTGCCTTTGCTGCATCTGCTCACGGCAGCTTGTGGCACATCGCATCATTTGCGGCAGCGCAGTATTTCAGTCGCTTTCGAAGCGAAGCGGACATTCAGCGGGACGCGAAGCGATCCGAGAAATCAGCAGACCCAATGGAAGCGCCCTGGACCGTCAACATGGCGTGTCGATGAGGATGAAATTCGACGCCAACTTTCAAACTGAGACACTACTCACCCCTCGCTCCGGCAGGCCGAATTGTCTAGGTTTGCAAGCGAAAGGGTGGGCGCAGACAGGCGCGTGAGGGGCGCAGGATGCTGGATCGAACCGACGACATCGCGGCAGTTGCCGAACGCTGGCTCGGGCAGTTCGAAAGGGCGCTGACCGACCCCGGCGATGGCGCTGCACTGAGCGGCCTGTTTCACCAGGACAGCCATTGGCGCGATGTGCTGGCGCTCACCTGGGACATCGAAACGTTCGATGGCCGCGACGCCCTGGTCGGCAAGCTTGCGGCGCACGCCGGCCGCGCGCGTCCGTCGGGCTTCCGGATCGACCCGCAGCGGACAGCGCCGCGCAAGGTCACGCGCGCCGGCACGAGCGCGATCGAGGCGATCTTCCGCTTTGAGACGGCGGTGGGTCGCGGCAGCGGCGTGCTGCGTCTCGTTCCTGACGGCAACACGCTCAAGGCCTGGACGCTGCTCACCTCGCTCGACGAGTTGAAGGGCTTCGAGGAAACCATCGGCCGGGCGCGGCCGTCCGGCACCGCCTATTCGCGGGACTTTCGCGGGCCGAACTGGCTCGATCAGCGCAAGTCGGCGGCTGAATACTCAGGCCGCGACCCGGCCGTGCTGGTGGTCGGCGCCGGGCAAGCCGGCCTGTCGATCGCCGCGCGACTGACGCAATTGCAGGTCGACACGCTGATCGTGGATCGCGAGCGGCGCATCGGCGACAGCTGGCGCAACCGCTATCACGCGCTGGTGCTGCACAACCAGGTGCAGGTCAACCACCTGCCGTACATGCCGTTTCCGCCGAACTGGCCGACCTATATCCCGAAGGACAAGCTCGCCTCGTGGTTCGAGGCCTATGCCGAGAGCATGGAGTTGAACTGCTGGGCCGGCACCGAATTCGAAGGTGGCAGCTACGACGAGGCAACCGGTCGCTGGTCGGTGATGCTGCGCGGGCCGGACGGCTCAAGACGGGCGCTGCATCCCCGGCACATCGTAATGGCGACCGGCGTAAGCGGCATCCCGAGCCTGCCGGATATTCCGTCGCTGAAGAACTTCGGCGGAACCATCCTGCACTCCAGCCAGTACAAGGACGCCGAGGCGTGGCGAGGCAAGACCGCGCTGATCGTAGGCACCGGCAACAGCGGCCACGACATCGCCCAAGACCTGCACGGCGCCGGGGCGAAGGCCACGCTCGTTCAGCGCAGCTCGACCATGATCGTCAACGTCGAGCCGAGCGCGCAGTTGCCGTACGCGCTCTATGACGAAGGCCCATCGCTGGAAGACTGCGACCTCATCACGGTGTCGGTTCCGCTCGCGCTCGCAAGGAAGAGCCACATCATGCTCACGGAGCAGGCGAGGGCTCTCGACAAGGAATTGCTCGACGCACTGGAACGCAAGGGCTTCCGGCTCAACTTTGGCGACGATGGCACCGGCTGGCAGTTCAAGTATCTGACGCGCGGCGGCGGCTATTACTTCAACGTCGGCTGCTCCGACCTGATCGTGAAGGGCGAGGTCGGGCTCATGCAGTATTCCGACATCGCCGAATTCTTGACCGAAGGCGCGCGCCTGCGAAACGGCGAGACGCTCAAGGCCGACCTGATCGTGCTTGCGACCGGCTACAAGGGCCAGGAGCACCTGGTGAGCAAGCTGTTCGGCGACGACGTCGCCGCCCGCGTCGGCCCGATCTGGGGTTTCGGCGACGGCCAGGAGTTGCGCAACATGTTCACCCGCACGCCGCAGTCGGGCCTCTGGTTCATCGCGGGCAGTTTCGCGCAGTGCCGCATCTACTCGAAGTATCTCGGCCTCCAGATCAAGGCGAGCGAGGTCGGGCTCTTGCCCGGCCTCCATGCTGCCGCGGCTTGACAGGCCGCGCGATATCGGGCCTTTCGGCGCGTTTTTCTCAGAAGGGACAGGCATGTCGGCAGCCTTCGTATTCCCCGGCCAGGGCAGCCAGGCCGTCGGCATGGGCAAGGCCTGGCCGAAACGTTCGCCCCGGCGCGCGCCGTCTTCGATGAGGTCAATGCCGCGCTCGGCGAGAAGCTCACCGCGATCATGTGGGAGGGTCCGGCGGACCGCCTCATGCTCACCGAGAACGCGCAGCCGGCCCTGATGGCCGTGTCGCTTGCGGCGATGCGGGTGCTGGAGGCCGAGGCCGGGGTCGACATCAAGCGGGACGCGAGCTTCGTCGCCGGCCATTCGCTCGGCGAATATTCCGCGCTCGCCGCCGCGGGAGCCTTCACGATCGCCGATGCGGCGCGGCTCCTGCGCATCCGCGGCCGCGCGATGCAGCAGGCGGTGCCGGTTGGCACCGGCGCGATGGCGGCGCTGCTTGGCCTGTCGTTCGAGGAGGCGTCGGCTGCGGCCGCGGAGGCGGCCCAGGGCGAGGTCTGCCAGGCCGCCAACGACAACGGCGGCGGCCAGGTGGTCGTGTCCGGCAACAAGGCCGCGGTCGAGCGCGCGGTCGAGATCGCCAAAGGCAAGGGCGCGCGGCGCGCGATGATGCTGCCGGTGTCCGCGCCGTTCCACTGCGCGTTGATGCAGCCCGCGGCGGACGCGATGGCGGAGGCGCTGGCGAAAACCGGCGTCAAGCCGCCGGCCGTCCCGGTGGTCGCCAACGTGGTGGCGAAGCCGATCAGCGATCCGGCCGAGATCACGCGCCGGCTGGTCGAACAGGTCACTGGCACAGTGCGCTGGCGCGAGTGCGTCGCCGCGATGGCAGGCGCTGGCGTGACGACGTTCTACGAGGTCGGCGCCGGCAAGGTGCTCGACGGGCCTCTTGAAGCGCATCGCCGAAGGGGCAGCCGGCTCGGCGATCGGGACGCCGGAGGATGTGGCCGCGTTCAAGGCAGCGCGGGCGCTGGCGTAGAACAACGTTGGCGCCAACATCGGCGCGGGGAGGGGACAAATGAGAATTGCACCGCTCGCGATGGGTTTGGCTGTCGCTTTCACCACGTCGCTTCAAGCGCAACCCGCCGCGTCGCCCGTCGCCGGTTCCTGGAAGCTCGTGTCGTTCAAGGTCCGCGCGCTCGACACCAACGAGACCAAGGATGCGCTTGGCCCCAACCCGACCGGCCGCATGATCCTGACGCCGAACGGCTACATCACGATCTATCGGGTGGCCGGCGACCGCAAACCGGCCAAGACCGACGCCGAACGGCTCGCGCTGCTGCAATCGATGGCGGTCTGGACCGGGCGCTATCGGGCGGAAGGCGACAAGCTTCTGATCCGGATCGACGGCTCCTGGATCGAGGTTTTGACCAACACCGACACCGAGCGCACCTTCGCCCGCGAGGGCAAGAAGCTGACCCTGACCAACACCATCGCCTCGAGCCTGTTCTTT
Source organism: uncultured Alphaproteobacteria bacterium (assembly GCA_963821555.1). GTDB lineage: Bacteria > Pseudomonadota > Alphaproteobacteria > Rhizobiales > Xanthobacteraceae > Z2-YC6860. Next base: position 46,994 of record CAWGEM010000017.1, read on the forward strand.
CCCGGCCGGCCCGCAATAGGGACGGAGGTGTTTGATTTGGAGGAATAGTATCCTGGCAGAGGCGGCGCCGCGCCGGGTAAATCGGAGGGCCTCGTGCACCGCACTGGACCGATGTGATAGTGGTTGTGCCGATGAACAGGATCGAAGCCATCGCCCGCTTGCGAGACCAAGCCGACGCGATCAAGTCGCGCGGCGCGACCTCGCTGTACCTGTTCGGGTCGTTTGTTCGTGGTGAGGCCACGAGCAAGAGCGATCTGGATTTGTTCGTCGATTACGATCCGCAAAAGAAGTTCTCTCTCGTCGACCTCGTCGACATCAAGAATCTCCTCGAGGATGAACTTGGGATGGCGGTCGATGTGACTACACGCGACAGCCTTCATCCAGCCTTGCGAGCCGATATCGAGAAATCGGCCATCCGCGTTTTCTGATGCAGCGCAAAGTCAGTCATGCGGTCCAGGATATTCTTGAAACCATTGCACGCGTTGAGGGTAAAGTTGCTGGCAGGACGTTTGCAGAATTCCAGGCAGACTGGGAGTTTCGCTTCGCGATACAGCGCGCAATCGAAATCATTTCCGAGGCAACCCGACGAATCCCTTCCGATGTGAAGGCTGCCCGGCCCGAGATCCGCTGGCGGAGCGTCGCAGGGATCGGGAGTGTGCTACGCCACGAATATCATACGATATCGGACAAGGCTGTCTGGGACGTTGTGCATGAGGAATTGCCGTCATTGAAAACGGCCGTTGCGGCAATCGCAGAGCTGCTTGATGAATGAGCCGGACATTTGATAGGCCATGCCCATGTTCGACCTGACCGGCAAGACCGCGCTCGTGACCGGGGCGACCGGCGGCATCGGCGGGGCGACCGCGCGCGCGCTGCATGCCCAGGGCGCAAAGCTCGCGCTCTCCGGCACCCGGCGCGAGGTGCTCGACGCGCTCGCGGCCGAGCTTGCCGGCGCGGTCGTGCTGCCGTGCGATCTCGCCGACAAGGACGCGGTCGAAGCGCTGGTACCGAAGGCCGAGGAGGCGCTGGGCCAGCTCGACATTCTGGTCGCCAACGCCGCGGTCAATCGCGACAACCTCTTCGTGCAGATGCGTGACGAGGAGTGGGATGCGGTGATCGCCGTCAATCTCACCGCAACCTTCCGGCTCGCGCGCGCCGCCGTGCGCGGCATGATGCGCCGCCGTTACGGTCGCATCGTCGGCATTACCTCGGTGGTCGGCGTCACCGGCAACCCCGGACAAAGCAACTACACGGCGAGCAAGGCCGGCATGATCGGCATGTTCAAGTCGATCGCGCAGGAATACGCCAAGCGCGGCGTCACCGCGAACTGCGTGGCGCCGGGATTCATCGCGACGCCAATGACCGACCGGCTCAACGACAAACAGCGCGAGGCCATCCTTGCGCGCGTGCCAGCAAACCGCCTCGGTTCGGGCGCCGATATTGCCGCGGCCGTGGTCTATCTCGCCTCCGAGGAAGCCGCCTACGTCACCGGCCAGACGCTGCACGTCAACGGCGGCATGGCGATGATCTGACTGAATTTTCAGCCACATTGCCGTGACTGCAGGCGTTGCCGGGTATGCTGGTCAAGCCTGCGGAAGTATGTTAACCGAACCGAGGCTTGGCTGGGGCAACCGGGACGGGCGAGGGCGTGGTTGCGGTCCGCTCGCGATCGTGCTGATCCGCCCCATCTCCACAAGGACAGCCCTTCCCACGTTGACTCGGGGTCGTTGAACGAGCCCAATCCGAATTCAAGCAGAGGTTCAGACGATGAGTGATATCGGCGAGCGGGTAAAAAAGATCGTGGTGGAGCATCTCGGCGTTGAGCCCGAGAAGGTGACCGAGGGCGCGAGTTTCATCGACGATCTTGGTGCCGACAGCCTCGACACGGTCGAGCTCGTCATGGCCTTTGAGGAGGAGTTCGGTTGCGAAATACCGGACGACGCCGCCGAGACGATCTTGACCGTGGGCGACGCGGTGAAGTTCCTCGAGAAGAATGCCAAGAGTTGACGGCAGCCAGGCGAACTTAAGCCCGGCGCTTAACATCATACGATTGGGGAGCGTTGAGTGGCCTGGTGCCTGGAGGCGCCGGGCGGGCTGCGGCCATAGCGCAAGGTCGGGACATGAAGACATGAGACGCGTGGTCGTGACCGGGATGGGGATGGTGACGCCGCTGGGCTGCGGGGTCGAGCCGACCTGGCGCCGCCTGATCGCAGGCGAAAGCGGCATCCGCACGATCGAACGGTTCGAGGTGTCCGACATTCCCTGCCGCATCGCGGGCACGTTGCCGGCGGGCGACGGCAGCAACGGCACCTACAACGCTGACCAGTGGATGGAGCCGAAGGAGCAGCGCAAGGTCGACGACTTCATTGTTTACGCCATGTGCGCGGCGCGCCAGGCGCTCGATCATGCCGGCTGGAAGCCCAAGACGCCCGACGAGCAGAATGTGACCGGCGTTATGATCGGCTCCGGCATCGGCGGCATCGAGGGCATTGCCGAGACTGCGCTCGTGCTCAAGGAGCGCGGGCCGCGCCGGGTGTCGCCGTTCTTCATCCCGGGGCGCATCATCAACCTCGCCTCCGGTTATGTGTCGATCGAGCACGGGCTCAAGGGCCCGAACCATGCGGTGGTGACCGCCTGCTCGACCGGCGCGCATGCAATCGGCGACGCCGGCCGGCTGATCGCGCTCGGCGATGCCGATGTGATGGTGGCGGGCGGCACGGAATCTCCGGTCAACCGCATCTCGCTCGCAGGCTTCGCCGCGGTGCGCGCGCTCTCGACCGGGTTCAACGACACGCCTGAAAAGGCGTCGCGGCCCTATGACCGCGACCGCGACGGCTTCGTCATGGGCGAGGGCGCGGGCGTCGTGGTGCTGGAGGAATACGAGCACGCCAAGGCGCGCGGTGCCACGATCCACGCCGAACTGATCGGCTACGGCCTCTCAGGCGACGCGTTCCATATCACCGCGCCGGCGCCTGACGGCGACGGCGCGCTGCGCTGCATGAACGCGGCCATCCGGCGCGCCGGCATTAATCCGGCGGAGCTCGACTACATCAACGCGCACGGAACCTCGACGCCGCTCGGCGACGAGATCGAGCTGGGCGCGGTTCAGCGCCTGGTCGGCATCGCCGCCGGCCGCATCTCCATGTCGTCGACCAAGTCCTCGATCGGTCATCTGTTGGGTGCCGCCGGCGCGGTCGAGGCGATTTTCGCGATCCTTGCGATCCGCGACAATGTGGCGCCCCCTACGCTGAACCTCGACAATCCCTCAGTCGAAACCGCGATCGATCTCGTGCCACATCAGGCGCGCAGGCGCGACATCGGCACCGTGCTGTCCAATTCGTTCGGTTTCGGCGGCACCAATGCGTCGCTGATTTTCCGTCGCGCGCATTGAGCGGCCATCGTGCCGTCAGCGTCGCGCCGATGCGCTGCAGTCTGGAGCTGTTCCACCCTTTCGCCATATTTGATTTTCAATCCCGACCTAAAGGGAAAGGGCGTTTGCGTACCGCGCACCGTTCGAAAAATCGTGGGCAGGGCCTCCGAAATCTGCGACCATGCATTCGGGGTGCATCGCACCGTCCGGCCGATGGTGCCGAGAGGGGTCGTTCGCGGATGAGGGCGGGGGGCAAGGCGGTGACTTCGTCAAACACGTCAGGCGGCAATGACGGGGGGCGTTCGGCGCCTTCTGCCCCGAGCCGTCAGCAGCAGGCCGCACCTGCGGCCGCGGGCGCGCGACCGGCCCCTGCGCTTCCCCAAGCCCCCACACTTCCCCAGGCCCCCACACAACAAACATCGCAACGCCAGCCGGCGCCGGCTCAGGGCGCGGCGGGGGCTCCTCCTGCTCTGCCTCCAACCAAAGCTCCTTCGTCCCCGCCGCAAGGAACGGCTTCGTCTCCGCCGCAAGCCGGCGCGCGCAATCCGGTGCCGCCCCAGCAGGCCCCCGCCGCGGCGCCGTCTGCGACCAGCGGGGCGGCAACTGCAACGAACGGCGCTGCGGGGCAACCGCAGCCCGCTCGCCCACCTCAGTCCGCACCAAACCAGTCGCAACCTGCGGCGGCATCGCCGCCGGCCCAGGCGCAGCCGCAAGCCGCGCCGGCACAGCCGCAACGCCCAGCTCAGCCGCAGCGTCCGACGCCGCCGCTGCGGCCGTTGCCGCCGCCGCCGTCGCAGCCTGCAGCGGTTCCGCAGCGCCCCGGGCCGCCGATTCCGCCCAAGCGACCGCCGCCGCTGCCTCCGGCGGCTCCGCCGTCGCCACCGGCCGCGCCGCCCGCGGCAGCACGCCAGCAGCCCGCGGCAGCACGCCAGCAGCCCGCGCCACGCCCGCCCGCGAGCCCAAATTACGACTTGACCGCGGTCCCGCCGCCAGCACCACTGCCTCCGGTCGGCGGCAGCCGTATTGTTGCCAACGCTGGAGAGCCTTATCCCCCGCTGCAGGCCGAGGAACTGGAGCGTGCCGCTTTGATCGAACTCGAGATGGCTCTCCCCGCGCAGCCCGCGCGCAGCGCTGCAGCCTGACAGTGTGCCGATGCCGACGCGGCGATCGCGCCGGGCCCGCCATCCCTTCGTCATCGCCGGCAACGCGCTGCTGACCTTGATCTTCCTTCTGACCGTGGCGGCCGGCGTCGGCTTCGTGATCGGCAAGCAACGCTTCGACCTGGCCGGACCGCTCGCGGAGGACAAGGTCGTCAACGTTCCGCGTGGCGGCATCCGCGACACCGCCGACCTGCTGGTCCGCGAGGGTGTGATCGACCAGCCCTACCTGTTCATGGCAGGCGCCCTCCTGATGAAGGCGCGCAACGACCTCAAGTACGGCGAGTACCAGTTTGCCAGGCACGCGAGCTTGCACGACGTGGTCGAGACCATCATCGAAGGCAAGGTGGTGCAGCACGCCTTCACCATGGCCGAGGGACTGACCTCGGACCAGATCGTGCAGCGGCTCCTGGATAACCCGGTCCTGTCCGGCAACCTCCGCGAAATCCCGCGCGAGGGCACGCTGTTGCCCGAGACCTACAGGTTCACCCGCGGCACGACACGCGAGCAGATCATCCAGCGCATGCAGCAGGCGCAACGCCGCGCGGTGCAGGAGGTCTGGGAGCGGCGGATGCCGGACCTGCCGATCCGTGCGCCCGAGCAACTCGTGATCCTGGCCTCGATCATCGAGAAGGAGACCGGCAAGCCGGAAGAGCGCACCCGGGTCGCCGCCGTATTCGTCAATCGCTTGAAGCAGCGCATGAAGCTGCAGTCCGACCCGACCATCATCTACGGCCTCGTCGGTGGCAAAGGCTCGCTCGGACGCCCGATCATGCGCAGCGAGATCGACCAGCCGACGCCGTACAACACTTATGTCATCGACGGCCTGCCGCCCGGCCCGATCGCCAATCCGGGCCGCGCTTCGCTCGAGGCCGCCGCCAATCCGGCGCGCACCAAGGAGCTGTTCTTCGCAGCCGACGGCACCGGCGGCCACGCCTTCGCCGACAACTACGAGCAGCACCAGAAGAATGTCGCCAGGCTGCGCGCACTCGAGCAGCAGGCCAATCCGCAACCGGCGCGCGGCACGCCTGCTGCTGCCACCACCACACGCGGCAACGGCCGGCAATAGCGATGCTCGATCGCGGGGCCGCGCGATCCGGCTAGTGTCCCGAACCCGAAGTTCGCACGATTGTGCAGCAGGCTCTTTTGCGAACTTCGGGCTCGAGGGACACTAGAAAAACCTAAAGTTTCTAGTGTCGCTTTGATTCGGAAGTTCGCTTTCGAGCAAGCTGAGAATTCGGGCGAACTTCCGAATCGCGACACTAGACCGGATCGCACGAATTGCGGTTTCCTCTTTCCGGCCGCATGCACTAAGGTCGCGACGTTTTTTCGGAGCGGATTCGAACATCGATGGCGCTGTCGAGCATGACCGGCTTTGCGCGTGGCCACGGCGTTGCCGGGCTCTACGCGTGGGCCTGGGAGCTGAAATCGGTCAACGGCAAGGGGCTCGATTTCAAACTGCGAATGCCGCCAGGCTGGGACTCGATCGAGGTGCCGGTGCGCGCCCGCGTCGCCGAAAGGCTCGCGCGCGGCTCGGTGTTCGCGAACCTCACCGTCGACCGCAAGGGCGCTGCGCCGGTTGCGCGCGTCAACGAGCCGGTGCTGACCGCAGTGCTCGCCACGCTTGAAGGCCTCGCCGGCAAGGTCGCGGCCGCGCCGCCGACGCTCGACGGCATCCTGGCGCTCAAGGGCGTGATCGAAGTGATCGACGCCGAGGAAGACGAGGCCGAGCGCAGCGCCGCCGAAACTGCAATCGTGACGGGCTTCGTCGCCACGCTTGGCGGCCTCTCGGACATGCGTCGCACCGAGGGCGAGGCGCTCGGACGCATCCTGCTCGCGCGGCTCGACGAGATCGCGGCGCTCACTGCACGCGCGGAGGCCACGCCCGGACGCAAGCCCGAGGCGATCAAGGCGCGGCTCGCCGGGCAGGTCGCGACGCTGCTCGAAACGTCGCAGCGGTTCGACGCCGACCGGCTGCACCAGGAGGCGATATTGCTTGCGACCAAGGCCGACATCCGCGAGGAGCTTGATCGGCTCGTGGCTCACGTCGCGCAGGCCCGCACGCTGATCGGCGGCGGCGGCGCGGTCGGCCGCAAGCTCGACTTCCTGTCGCAGGAGCTCAATCGCGAATCGAATACGCTCTGCGCCAAGGCCAACGACGTCGAGATGACCAACATCGGCCTGGAACTCAAGGCGGTGGTCGAGCAGTTCCGCGAGCAGGTGCAGAACCTGGAGTAGACAGTCACTCAAATGAGAAGAAATCAGGAAATAAAATTCATTTCAGCGCGGAAAGGTGTGCCCAAGAGATTGCTTAGTCAAATTGGGTTCACTGACGAACGGAACATTGTCCAAGAGGATTGGTACTCTTTTTCCAATTCCCAATTTTTTAAGCTGCGCATCAACAATGGAAAGCCGACCCAGTTGCTGCAATACAATAGGCTTACTTCGCCAGTATTGAGGGATAGCTACTACAGTGCACATGCCCTTAAGGATAGATCGTCACAGCGGGTAGCTCAGTTGATCTTCAAGAATATCTTGTCGGCGGGTGTTGTGCGAAAGCGACGCCATCAACTAGAGGCGCCCGGCCTGCTGCTGAAATCTCGACACAGTGTACGCCGGGGAATGGGAGCGTGAACTCTACCGCGTCGTAGAGATTGAGTATTTCAGTCGCCGTCCGGTCGCTGCTAAGGTTTCTGATAAAGTTCAGACCATCTTACAATGCTTCCAAGTGCGCCCCTACGAACAATTGCCTTACTCGAATATCCATATGATTAACATGTTGAAGCGATCTGACGAAGTTCGACGGATTCTAACGGGCTCCAAGGGAAAACTTATATTAGTCGATGGAGGAAGCGGCACTGGAAAATCGACAATCAAGAAGCTGTTGCTTGAGGAATATGGGTTGGAATATGCGAGGCGCGATACGACGCGTGCACCCAGACCGGACGATCTGGCTACCAACGACTATCAATTCATTTCACGCGAAGAGTTTGACCGCAACGCTCTTGTTGGAGGATACATCGAATTTCGCGATTTCTTGTTTGGAATGAGTTACGGCCTGCGGTGGGAGGAATTTGTCGGTCCGTTGTTGCAAAATCGTAATGTAATGGCGTTGATCAACCTAGGGAATGGGTATTTCACCAAGAGACTCTTTCCTGAGGCGACCTTGGTTCTATTGTATGCTGACGTGGCGACCATCAAAGGCCGGCTGTTGAAACGTGGTGGGATGACTTCGGAACAAATTGAAGAAAGAATCGAGAATAATCGTTTGGCGGCAACGTATGTTGACGCTTACGACTTGGCGATCGATACTTCCAGGTCCACACCAGAGGAGGTGGCGCTAAGCATGCTGGCGCCAAGGACCTGATGGAAACCGAATATCTCACCGCGTTCTACAAGGAGACCACTGACGAAATCCGCCGCTTAAGAGAAGAGCAGTGGAAGCTGTCATACTACTTTGTCGTGGAGGGAATGGGCGTTATTTATCTGTTCGCCGATGGTAAGGTCTCGCAGTATATCAATCGCTGGATATTGCTTGTCCTGGTTTGCTTGCAGATCGGGTGCATCGCGATTTATTTATTCCATTTGCACAAAAATCATACGTATATTGGTCGAGCCAGAAATTTGCGGAGAAAATTGGAAGAGCACTTCGGACTTCATGAACTAAGAACGCCCGGCGGCATATCGGTAATGCCGTCCGAATGGAAGGGACCTGTTAGTAGGTGGTTTGAGTATAACACTGTTGTGGCGCCCCTATTGCTGTTTGTCATGATTGTACAATGCGCAAGCATCTATGTGGTAGTCGTAGCGCTTTCAAAGATGTAAAAATGTTAGCTGTCACTAAGGGCATAGTTGAATCCAACATAAGATCTTTTTCGTCAGTTCGATTTCGTCGTTATTCAGCACATCAAGCGAGACACCGTTGAGTTCTTGGAGTGTCTGTCTGAGGCGGGCTGTCGGGTTCTCAAGCTCTTTGGAGTAAGTTATTCGGTAGATAGCGGTGCTTTACAGGGACTGCGAAACTCTGCTTTCGAAATCGAGATGCCTCCATTTTCCGAGCTTTCCGCGCGAGTGCTAGTTTTTGTCGGGAAAGTCAGGGCGCCTGTAATAATTCTGGACGTCGGAGGATACGGCAGCGCGGTCGCTGAACGGCCTGATGTAGCTTCGAATGTGCGTCTCATTGTAGAGGATACGAACAACGGCCTTTGGCAATATGAAACAATTAGTCCTCAATGCCCAATTGTTGAGGTTGCGAGCATAGAAAACAAATCAGTCGAAAACGCATATGTTGGGCGACGCATTGTCGATGGAGTGAAGCAGTTCTTTGAGGACAATGGATCAAGCCCCCCGAACGAAGGCTATGTCGTTGTTGGCTTTGGTGGAATAGGAAGTAGTGTCTGTGCGGCCCTCAGTCTGCGGGGGATTAATGCCGCCGTAGTAGAATTGGATGTTCGTAAATTGGCAATTGCGGAAGCTCTCGGGCACAAAGTGGGAAAATCAGTTGGCAAGTTCTTAGACGCAAAATTGATTATTGGCTGCACTGGCAAGTCCTCTGTTAATTTTGATCATTTGGTTGGATTGCGCGCGCGACCGGTTTTAATTAGCGGGAGTTCGAAAAAGATCGAGTTCGAGGACGTTTTGGTGCGCGGCAGGATTTCGGCGGCGAGCTTAACGAACGCCCTTCTGGAGGAAGTTACAGGTTCGATTGTGGCAAACAATGGTGAGCCGATTAATCTTCGTTACGGAAGCCTAAGTGAAGAGTTAAGTGATTTCATGTTTGCAAATATTGCGTCTGCGGTTGTGGAGGGGGCCACTCATGTTGTGGCAGGTATCCACAAACTATCTGACGATCAGCAACGGCGAGTCTGTGATCTTTGGTGGAGACACTATCGGTCATGATATTTTCGCCCGCAGCCGATTGAAGCGCAAACGCCAGACCGGCCTTGCCGCCTTCGTGCGCGGCCTGCAGGCAGAACTCTGAGAAAACCGCCGCGGCTATTCGGGCGCTGAGCTACGTGCTGCTCGGAGGCGCAAAGAAGCACTTGCGCTTGCCGCCCCAGTAGCAGCGCCAATAAGTCCCGGTCGGAGACGGCGTCGCCTCGTGGAACGGGATGGTCTCGTTGGTGCTCCGTACGAGATAGCCGGCGCTGGTGATCCTGATGTCGGCTTCCGAGAGTTCGACGCAGTCGCGCTCGCCGCAGCACAATTCGCCAAGCGCGTTCTTGTAGCCGCCACGCTGAATCCATTCCGCCGGCCCGTGGGCAAGCGCACATTCGAGCGACAGGAAAGTCAGTGTAGCCACGCTCACAAGGACAGGACGCGATACGCCACTGCTGAAGGGCAGGGCCATGGTCCGCTCCTCTGATCCGGGACGAATCATTTGAGGCGCGATAAGGCTAACAAATTGTTAACGATGAATCATGCCGCAGGCGCAGAAGCTTATGTCATTGAATCATCTCGCCCAACTCGCGTCGGCCGGGGCGGGTGCGCTTGTTGTGAGTCGCGGCCGCCCGCAGGCGGGCGGCGGCAACCGGACGGTTCGGGCTGCTGTGGTCGCGCTCAGGTGGTCCCGGGCGGGGCAAAGAAGCACTTGCGCTTGCCGCCCCAGTAGCAGCGCCAAAAACCGCCGTCGGGTGAGGGTGTCGCCTCGGCTTCCGGCACGAATTCCGTGACGTGGACGATCACGGCGTTGACGCCGCTGCCGACCTGGAAGTCGGCGTCGACCCGGTAGCCGCCCTGCTCGTAGCGGATGGTGCCGCCGACCTGGAAACCGCAATCGCGCTCGCCGCAGCACAGTTCGCCGACGGCGTTCTTGTAGCCGCCCCGCTGAATCCATTCGGCCGGACCGTGTGCGTGGGCGAGCGTCAGCATGAGCAAACTCGCCAGGCCGACGACGGTGGGACGCGAGACGCCAGTGGGGAAGTGCAAGGCCATGACCTGCTCCTGTGATTCCCCGGCAGGGTCATGTTGCAACGCAGCAATGATGAATTCAACAGCAATACAACCTACCGAAATACCGATGCAAATTATTTCGCCATTCCGTTGCTGCTATGCAACAAGAACGATCCGCCCAACGATCCGGCCGGCGCGCAGGTCGTCCAGCGTCGTCTGAACGGCGGCAAGCGGCCGTTCGCTGATCGGCGGTGGCTTGAGCCGGCCGGCCCGCGCCAGCGCCATCAATTCGTGAGCTTCTGCGAGTGTGCCGGTGAGCGTGCCTTCCACGGTCATGGCCTTGAGCACGAACATCGCGGCCGGCAGCGGAAAGTTGCCACCGAGGAGGCCGGTGACCACCACCTTGCCGCCCTTGGCGAGCGCGCCGGTCGCGAACGCGAGCGAGGCTTCGGAGCCGACGAAATCGCAGGCGGCGAACACGCCGCCGCCGGTCGCCTTGAGCAGCGCTCGCCGGGCTTCGCGGTCGGCCGGATCGAACGCCGCCGCGGCTCCGGCGGCGAGCGCGGCCTCGCGCTTGGCGGCATCGATGTCCGCCACCAGAGGGGCATGCGGAAACAGCGAGCGCGCAATCGCAAGCCCCATCATGCCGACGCCGCCGAGGCCGACCAGCAGCGCCGGACCGCGCTGGGCGTGCGCCACGAGCCGCTTCAGCGCGGAGTAGGACGTGAGCCCCGAGCACATCAGCGCGCCCGCAAACGATGGCGTGAGCGGCGAATAGTCGATGAGATAGCGCGGGTGCGGCACCAGCACGTGCGAGGCAAAGCCGCCGTCGGCCGAGACGCCGAGGTGGCGGTTGGCAAGGCAGAGATTCTCGTCGCCTGCGGCGCAGGCCGCGCATGTCCCGCAGCCGATCCAGGGATAGACCGCGACGCGAGCGCCGGGCACCGCGGCTTGCGCGTCGGGCCCGGCGCGCTCGATCACGCCCGCGATCTCGTGGCCAAGCGTGAACGGAAGCGTGCGTCCGCCGCGCACGTCGAGCGTCTTGCCGTCGCCCAGGGCAAAGTAGCCGTCCTGCATGTGCAGATCGGAGTGGCACACGCCGCAGCGCTCGATGCGCACCAGCACCTCGCTGCCGCGCGGCTCGGGGCAGTCGGCGACGGTCTCGCAAAGCGGGGCCTGATAGGCGGTGAGCGAAAAGCGGTGGAGCTTGGTCATGCCGGCACTCAATCGCTGGGAACGGACACAACGTCGTTCCGGGCACGCGCGCAAATGCGCATGCCGGAATCCGGCCAATGTTCTAGCAGGTCTTGCACCGACTGTGGTTATCGGTCCCGGCTCGCGCTTGCTTCGCTCGCCGGGCCGGGATGACGGTACAGCGCGAGCGCGCGGGCGAGGGAGGCGTAGCCCTCGACCGGAATATCCTCGGCCCGGTCGGTCGGATCGAGGCCGGCCGCAGCCAATAGCGGCAGCGGATCGATGGCGAGCGTCTTCAGGCTCTGTCGCAGCATCTTGCGCCGCTGGCCGAACGCGGCTGCGGTGACGCGTTCGAGCAGTGCCCGGGCGCAAGGCGCGGGGTCGGGCCGCGGCACAAGCTCGACCACGGATGATGTCACCTTGGGCTGCGGCACGAATGCCGACGGGTTCACGTCGAACAGGATTTTCGGGAGTGTCCGCCAACCCGCCAGCACCGACAGGCGGCCGTACGACTTGCCGCCCGGGCCGGCCACGATCCGTTCGGCCACCTCGCGCTGAAACATCAGCACGAGACGGTCGTACCAGGGCGGCCACGGCTCGGCCGTGAGCCAGGAGATCAGCAGCACGGTCGCAATGTTGTAGGGCAGGTTGGCGACGATGCGGGCGGGGTGGGGATCGAGCAGCGGCCGGGGATCGACGGTCAGCGCATCGCCCGCGATCACCGCGAGGCGGCCGGGATAATGCTCGGCGATCTCGCCCAGCGCTGCGATCGCGCGGTCGTCGCGCTCGATCGCGATCACCTTGCCGGCGCCGTTGTCGAGCAGCGCGCGGGTGAGGCCACCCGGTCCCGGTCCGACTTCGATCACAGTGACGCCATCGAGCGGCCCGGCCGCGCGTGCGATGCGCCCGGTGAGGTTGAGATCGAGCAGGAAGTTCTGGCCGAGCGATTTCCTGGCGGTGAGGCCGTGCCGGCGGATCACCTCGCGCAGCGGCGGCAGCCCGCTTGGCACGCTCATGCGAGCGCCGTAGCCGGCGCCCGCTGCCTGTTTGAGAGGCGCGCGGCAAGCCTGATCGCTGCGATCAGGCTCGACGGGTCGGCCTTGCCGGTGCCGGCGATGTCGAAGGCGGTGCCGTGGTCCGGCGAGGTGCGGATGAACGGCAGCCCCAGCGTGACGTTGACGGCGTGATCGAACGCGAGCGTCTTGATCGGGATCAGCGCCTGGTCGTGGTACATGCAGAGCGCCACGTCGTAGGTGCGGCGCGCCGCGGCGTGGAACATCGAGTCGGCTGCGAGTGGTCCGCGCGCATCGATGCCTTCGGCGACGAGCCGCTCGACGGCCGGCCGGACCACGCTTGCGTCCTCGTCTCCGAGCGTGCCCTGCTCGCCGGCGTGCGGGTTGAGGCCGGCAACGGCGAGCCGCGGGTGCGCGATGCCGAAGCGCCGGGTGAGGTCGCGCGCGACCACTCGGCCGGTCTCGAAGATCAGGTCGCGGGTCAGGCGCTGCGGTACGTATTTCACCGGCATGTGGATCGTGACCGGCACGACAGCAAGCTCGGGTGACCACAGCATCATCACCGGCCACGCCGGCTCACCGGTGCGCTCGAACGCGAGCTTGGCGAGATATTCGGTATGCCCGGGGTCGGCGAAGCCGGACTGGTAGAGCACGTTCTTGGCGACCGGATTGGTGACAATCGCGGCGGCCGCGCCATCGATCACGTCGGCGACGGCGCGATCAATCGAACCGATGGCGGCCGGTGCGCTGGAGGAGTCCGGCTGGCCCGGCCGGGCGGTCGCCCGAACGCCGAGGTCCACGACCGGCAACGCGCGCGCAAACGTCGCGGCGGCGGCGGTGGGTGCGACGGTTTCGATCGGAACGTCTAGGCCAAGCCGCGCCGCACGCGCGGCGAGGCAGTGCGGGTCGGCGATCACATAGAACGGGGGAAGATCAAGCTCGGCCCTGCGCATATAGGCCGTGAGCGTGATGTCGGGCCCGATCCCGGCGGGCTCCCCTATCGTCAGCGCCAGCGCCTGCGGCATCGGGTAGACCTGATGTGGTGGTCCGGATTCCCCTGCGTGGACACGGGAGGGCCGAACCGAACCACTTGAAACACAAATCGCCTATTGGCTCTTGCTATCCCGATACTCGATCATCGCCTGGCTGCGCAATTCCTTGAGATAGCGCGTGGCATGGCTCTGGAACCGCTCGCTGAACAGCTCGTCGCGGACCTCGCGCCGGCCCGGCACGTTCTCGGCCGACGACTGCTTCTTGGCGCATAGCGCATAGACCTCGACGCCCTGCGCCGTGACCTCGGGTGCGGTCAGGCGGCCGACCTCGGTCTTCTCAAGGACATCGCGCAGCGCCGGCGGCAACTCGGCTGACATCTTGACCACCGACTGACGCACCGCGACCTCGCGCAGGCCGCGCGCCAGGGCAATGCCATCCTCGCAGTTGTTGAAGCGTGCGCGCAGGGCTTCGGCTTCGCGTTTGCGCGTCTCGACGAGGCCCGGCGGCGATCCGCGAGCCACCACGAACAGGATCGGGCGCAGGGTGTAGTCGTAGCCGATCAGCTCTTTCTCGTCCGCTTTCTTCGTCTCAAGCTTGGCCAGGATTTCCTTGTCGTTGATCTGGAAGCTCGACTGATAGCGGCCGCGGATAACGTTGCTCCAGGTGATCTCGGCGCGGATGCGCTGCTTCAGCGTGCCGGGCGTGATGCCAGACCGGGCCAGCACCTCGGTGAACTGCTGCGGCGTGAGCTTCATACGGCGCGCCATATTGGAGAATGCATTGTCGACGTCCTTGTCCATGCCCTCGATGCTGTAGCGCCGGATCAACTGGATCTTGAGCTTTTCGTCGATCAGCTCGTCCAGCACGTACTGGCGCGTGGGCGGCTTGGGGGCGCTGAGCTGAATCAGCTTGGTGCGCTGATCGATATCGAAGGCCGTGATCGGATCGCCGTTGACGACCACCACCACCTGAGCCGTCGCGGGCCAGGACAGCAGCGTTGCGAGCGCGAGCAGGCCGGCCGCGGCGAGGCGGCGCGTCAAATGCGGAAGCTGCGTAAGCGACATTGCGACCTTCGCTGACATTATGACACGGCTAGTGCCGCCGATTTGAAGTTCCTGCACCATCTGCAGCAATCACATTCAGGAACTTCAAATCGAAAGCGGCACTAGATTCATAGACTTGCCAGTGCCCCTTTGCTTCCGAAGTTCGTGTGAGAGGGTGCTGCAACGTATCACGAACTTCGGAAGCGGGGCACTAGCGGCCAATTCGGCCCTGTTCGCGGCGCGCCAAGGCGGCATTCGGCCGCGCACCGCGCCAATTATAGGCCCATCGGGGTGCTGGCGACAGTCTGGCTGAACGCCGTGCCGCCGAGGGTGCGCAGGCTGAACTGCAGCATCACGCGCTGATCGCGGGTCGGATTGCCGCTGTAGGTGTAACTCGTAATGTAGTTGAGCGCGAGGATGAAGCAGTCGTCGATGTACCCGACGCCGAACTGGGTCTGGTCCCATTTGGCCGCGTCCACGTCGTAACGGGCCGCCGCGGTCAGCACCCAGTTCATGTTGATCTTGTACGAGGTGCTGCCGAGGATGCCCTGTCGCTTGTCCAGGTATCCGATCAGCGGCTGCGCATCGTAGTGGCCGTACAGCATGGCGATGGACCAGCGGTCGTAGTTCGCGCGCCCTTCGACCTCGAAGCGGCGCATCGCAAAGGTCTCCTGGTCGAAGCGATAGCGGGTGGTGAACGTGTAGGTTCGGTCGGGCTGGTAGGACAGCCGCGCCACGTAGTCGGAGCGCGAGGTATCGAGACCGCTGCCAAGGCCGGTGTTGACGGTGTCGGCGACCGCGAACGAGTTCGTGCCGAACAGCTGGTAGGACTGGCCGAACAGGGCGTTGACGAAGCCGCCGCGGTTGAACTGGGCGGTGTATTGGAATCCGACGTTGGCCCGGCCGCCGCCCTCCATGCGGTCCCAGCCCGCGAACTTGTCGACCCGGAACAGATTGCTGTCGTCGAAGGTCAGGCTCTGCGAAATCCTCGTTGGGCATGCTGCCGATGCGCTGCTCGTTCGGACGGACAATGAGCTGCGCGATCGGCTCGACTGTCTGGGTGCCCCAGGACTGCACGTTGATGAACGGATAGCGGTACTCGACACCAACGGTCGGCATCGCGCGCAGCGTGCTGCTATCGCCCGGCGCGATATAGTTGTTGACGCCGGCCTGCGGCTGGATCGAGTACGCGGCCGCGTCCGCCCGCAGGGACGCGAAGGGCGTAAACACCTGACCCAACGGATCGGTGATGCTGCGCCGCCAGGTGGTCTCCGCCGAGACGCGGCTGTATGTGCCGGGAACGCCGCGCAGCAGGCAGTTGGCCGGAATTTTGACCGCGGGGTCGGCGGTGGCCGGCGCGCAAAAGTTGTTGGCCTGCGCCGTCTGGGTGATCGGGTCGAAGGCCGAGCCGATGCGGGTAAGGCTCGTCAGGTTGATGCGATAGCCGAGCTCGCCGCCCAAGATCGGGTTGGCGAACGTGTAGTTGTAGTCGACCACCGGATGGATGATCGGAATCTGATTCTGCACGTCGGCTTCGGAGAAGCCGTAGTAGTAGATGCTGCGCGCGTCGAAATAGCTGCGACTGCCGCGGCCGGAAATGTAGAGCTGTGAGATGCCCTCCGTCAGGCCGGTCTTGAGCTGATCGAGATTGCGCTGATACGTGGCAAGGCCATAGTCCTGGAAATAGGTCGGATCGGACGGCAGCACGCCGTCCCAGCCCCACACCCATTTTTGATTGAGCGCGAACTGGCCGGAGGTCTCGATCGCGCCGCGCCAGTCGCGATAGCCCGGCGTCGCGGGGCCGCCGTTGCGCAGGAAGTAGTCGGCGTCGAGCTGATAGAGGCCGCTCGCGCGGATCGAGTAGGAGCCGTTGATCAGCCGCTGTCGCCATTCGCCCTTCACCAGCACGCCCTGCTTGGTCATGAGGCGGGGCGAGAACGTGAGGTCGTAGTCCGGCGCCAGCGCCCAGTAGTACGGAATCTCGACTCCGACGCCGTACTTCGAGCTGTAGCTGAACACCGGCAGGAGGTAGCCGGTCTTGCGCTTGACGGTCGGATCGGGCGCAGAGAAGTACGGGAAATAGGCGATCGGCCTGCCGAAGAATTCGAGCTGCGCGTTCTCGAAATAGATCATCTTCTCGCCTTCGTTGTGGACCATCCGCGCTGCCTTGATCTGCCAAAGCGGCGGTTTCCTCGGATCATCCTTGCAGGCTTCGCAGGCGGTGTAGACGCCGCTGTGAAAGATCGTGTAGTTGCCCGCGGCGCGTTCGGCGCGCGCCGCCGCCATCCGGGTGCGATCCGGCGTGTCGACCCGCAGCGAGTCGACGAAGCCGTCGCGGAAGTCGTCGCTCATGAACATCTGCTGGCCGTAGGTGATCCGGCCATCGGGCTCGGTCATCCGGACGTTGCCTTCGGCCATCATGCGCTTGGTGACCTCGTCGTAGGTCACCTTGTCGGCCTCCACTGTGGTTCCGGCATAGTAGATCTGGACGTCGCCGACCGCTGACACCCGCTTGTTGGTGTAGTCGTAGACGATCTCGATCGCCTGCAGCAGCATCGGCGCCTTGTCGGTCTGCCGGCGCGGCGGATTGACCGGCGGCTTGGTCGCCGGCCGGGTCGGAAAGCGCAGCATTCCGCCCTGCTGCGCCAGCGCCGGCGCAGCATCGAGCCAGCAGCCGGCGACAAACGCGCTCAACGCCGCCAAAACCAGGGCAGCGCGGTGGACCCGCCGGGCCAGGGACGATGGACGAGTGCCGGCAACGGCCGTCATCACCCGTCCTCCTGATGCAACAACACGAGAAGTCCTGTCATGCCTCCCAATATAACCGGCAACCAAGCGGCCACTGTGGGTTGCAGCAGCTCGGACCGGCTCAAATCGTCTGTCAGCTTGGCCACCAGGTAAAGCAAAAACCCAGAGGCCACGCCGCCGACCACCATTTTTTGTACGCCGCCGAACCGGAAAAACCGCAGGCTGAAGGCGGCCGCCAGCAGCACCATAGCCGCCAGCAGGAACGGCTGGGCCAAAAGCTTTTGGTATTGCAGGCGGTAGCCGCCGGCCTTGAGGCCGGCGCGCTCGGCGAGGTCGATGAATTGCGGCAATTGCCAGAACGGCACCGTCTCGGGGGTCGAGAGCGTCTCGCGCACCTGCTCCGGGGTCAGGTTGGTGCTGAGCAGAAAGACGTCCCGCTCCACCGGCGGGGTGCCGACGGCGTAGGTGCGGGCCCCCTCCAGCCGCCAATGGCCGCGCTCCAAGACGGCGGAACGCGCCTCGATCCGCTCGGCGAAGCGGCCGCTCTGGTCGAATACGAACGCGGTGAGGTTGTTCAGGCGGATACCCTGGCTGCTGCTGTTGGCGGCGTTGATGATCGATTGCCCGTCGTCGCTGCGCTGGCGGACCCAGAAGCCGCTGGCGGTCGCCTGCAGGCCGGTCGACTGCGAAGTTACCGGAGAGTTCCGCCTCCATGCGCTTGGAGCGCTCATGCATCACGGCGGCCACCGGGTTGTAGATCGTGGTCGCAAACACGCCGAGTCCGAGCGCGATGACGACTGCCGGCGCGGTAAACTGCCAAGCCGACATGCCGGCGGCACGCGAGACGACGAGCTCCAGCCTGCGCGACAGACCAAGGTAACAGGACATGGTGCCGATCAGCACGCAGAATGGCAGCACGCGCTCGGCGATCTGCGGGACCCGGTAGAGCGAGGTCTTGGCCACGGTCAGCGCCGACACCGAGGGCACGTCGGACAGCCGACGCATCATTTCGACGTAGTCGATCAGGACGATCAGCGCGAACACGCCCGCCAGCACCGCGATCAGCGTGGTGAAAAAGCGCATCCCGTAGTAGCGCGCGAGGGTAGCGCTCATGGCGAGGACCTCGCCGGCTGGCCTGCCCGCCGCAGCAGCCATTCGCTCCAGGCGTCGCCGATCTTGAGCAGGATCGCGGGCGGTTCGAGAATGAGGCCGCGCGAGATCGCATATCCGCCCAGGAGGAACGTCGCTGTTATCGCGATGTACTGCCAGGTCAGTGCGAACGGCATCGTCAGCCCGATGACGGTGCTCGCAAAGCCGATCATGCGCAGCGTCGACACGGCGGCAATGACCGCGACCATCGACCAGACGCGGCTTTGCCGCGTGGTGCGCGGCGCACCGAGGAAGGCGTAGGCAATGACCACGAACGCCAGCGGATAGATCGGCGCCAGGATGCGGTCGTGAAGTTCGGTGCGGAACCGTGCTCGGCTGGCTGCGCAACTGCGGATCGTTCGGGGTCGGGCCAGATCAGTTGCCCAAGATAACGCTCGCGCACCGAATACTGGACAATCATCTCGCGGTTGCTAGCAAATTGCGAAAGGTCGAACGCGTAGCGGTCGAAGATCACGATGTTGGGATCGCGCTGCTTGTACTCGTGGCGCTGAATGCTGCCGTTTTCGAGCACCAGGAAGTTGCCGCGGTCGTTCTTCACGATCGCGCCTTGCTCGGCGAGAATCGTGACGCGCTCCTTGGGGTCGCGGCGGTCATCGAGCATCAGGCCGACCAGGAGGCCGTTCGGCTGCCGCTCGCGGATGTGGAACACGAGCCCCCGTTCGATGGCGATGAAGCGGCCTGGCTGAACGATGTTGCTGACAAGATCGGTGCGCACTTCGGTCAGCCAGCGCCGCAGCATACGCAGGCCCTCGGGCGCGAAATACGCACTGATGCTCGTCAACAAGCAGCGCAGGCGACCAACGTCACCGCCAGGAACGGCGCAAACAGTTGCCACGGCCGCATGCCGGCGCCGTTCATGACGATGATCTCGGAGTCGGTGCCCAGCTTGTTGAGGACGTGGCCGACCGCGACCACCAGCGCGATCGGCGCGATCACCAGCATCAGCATCGGAATGATCAGACCGGTGATGCCGATGAACACCAGGATGGTCTGTCCCTGGTTGGTCATGCAGGTCGATGTCGCGCAGCGCCTGCGACACCCAGATCACCGACGGTCAGGCTGACCAGCACCATCAGGAACGCCCCGAACGTGGTGCGAAAAATGTAGCGGCCGATCGACCCCATCCGCCTGCGCCGTCCCCACGTTCGGCCGAACCCCACCGAACCGCGCCCGAGACCCCCGTCCGGCGCGGCCCTGATCTTAAGGCGGACCGATCCCTCGCAGTTATCTCCTTGATCCGTCCACAAAATGGCTTCGGCATGGCAAAGCCGTTGAACATGCACAACAAAAGGTTAAATCGAGGCGCCAAGCAAGACGGTTCGGTGGCAGGCCCGCGGCATGGGCCATCACCGCGGACCGGTCGGCACCGGGCCCTTTGCAGCCAGCACAACGGCGCCATAAGGACGGCGGTAATTGCACGCAATCGCATTGCAAAGGACAGGCCCATGGCTGATGCCCCCAAGCTCGGATTTGCCCCCTTTGCGACCCCCTCGAAGGGCGTTCTCGTCTTGTTCTGCGAACAGGGGCTGAAGTTCGGCGCGGCCGGGCGCAAGCTGATCGGGGAGGCCGGGGACCTGGTGCAGCGCGCGGCGGCGGCGGATCGCTTTACCGGCAAGAGCGGCACGGCGCTCGACCTCGTTGCGCCCGCAGGCCTCCCGGTCGACCGCCTGATCCTCGTGGGGGTCGGCAAGTCCGGCAAGTTCAAGTCGCAGGACTACGTCAAGCTTGGCGGGGCGGCCAATGGCCGCATTCCGCGGTCGGCCACTGTGGCCGACGATCTTTGCGGAACTGGCTGGCGGGACGCTCAAGCCCGATCAGGTCGCCGACCTGGCACTCGGCATCATGCTGCGCTCCTACGCGTTCGATCGCTACAAGACCAAGCGCAAGGAGGGCGAGGAGCCGCCCGCGGCCGCAACCATCACGATCGCGGTCGCCAACGCGCGGCGCGCCAAGAAGGCCTGGACCGTGCGCTCGGGAGCTCGCCGACGGCGTGATCATGGCGCGCGACCTGATCAACGAGCCGGCCAATGTGCTCTATCCCGGAGGAGTTCGCGCGCCGGGCGTCGGCCTTGAAGAAGCTCGGCGTCGCGGTCGAGGTGCTCGACGTGCCGGCGATGAAGAAGCTCGGCATGAACGCGCTGCTCGGCGTCGGCCAGGGCTCGGCGCACGACAGCCGCGTGGTGATCATGCGCTGGAACGGCGGCAAGAAGGGCGCCCCGCCGGTCGCCTTCGTCGGCAAGGGCGTGTGCTTCGATACCGGCGGCATTTCGATCAAGCCGGCGCAGGGCATGGAGGACATGAAGGGCGATATGGCGGGCGCCGCCTGCGTGGTCGGGCTGATGCACGTGCTGGCCGCGCGCAAGGCGCGGGTCAACGCGGTCGGCGCCATCGGGCTCGTCGAGAACATGCCGGACGGCAAGGCGCAGCGGCCCGGCGACATCGTCACCACGATGTCCGGCCAGACCATCGAGATCATCAACACCGACGCCGAGGGCCGGCTCGTGCTCGCCGACGTGCTGCACTACGTCAACACTCGTCACAAGCCGAAGTTCATGATCGATCTGGCGACGCTGACCGGCGCGATCATCGTGGCGCTCGGCCAGGAATACGCCGGCATGTTCGGCAACGACGACCGGCTCGTGCGATCGGCTGACCAAGGCCGGGCTCGCGACCGGCGAGCGGGTCTGGCGCATGCCGCTCGGGCCTGAGTACGACAAGATGATCAACTCCAAGTTCGCCGACATGAAGAACACCGGCGGCCGCTGGGGCGGTTCGATCACCGCGGCGCAGCTGCTGGCGCGCTTTGTCGGCAAGACGCCGTGGGCGCATCTCGACATCGCCGGCACCGCGCTCGGCTCGCCGCAGACCGACATCAACAAGAGCTGGAGTTCGGGCTGGGGCGTGCGGCTGCTCGATCAGCTCGTCGCCGACCACTACGAGCGCTGAGCGCCGGCCGCGATCATGACCGAGATGCTGTTCTATCACTTGCAGCGCCAGCCGCTCGAACGCGTGCTGCCGTCGCTGCTGGAGCGATCGCTGGAGCGCGGCTGGCGGGTGGTCGTGCAGGCCGCTTCCGACGAGCGGGTCGAGGCGCTCGATGCTCATCTGTGGACCTACCGCGACGACAGCTTCCTGCCGCACGGCACCGCACGCGAGGCCGAGGCCGCCGCGCAGCCGGTGCTGCTCACCACCGCCGAACGACAATCCGAACGGCGCCAACGTCCGCTTCCTGGTCGACGGCGCGGCGGTGCCGGCCGACGCCGCGGCCTACGACCGCATCGTGCTGATCTTCGACGGCGAGGATGAGGAGGCGGTGGCGGTCGCCCGGCGACGTTGGAGCGACGCCAAGGCGCAACGGTTTCGAGGTGACCTATTGGCAGCCGGACGACCAGGGCCGATGGGTGAAGAAGGCCTGAGCGGCGGCCGACCGGTTGCGGCTGCCGCGATGGTGACGCAAACTTAGGATCAAGTTGCGCGCAGGGTGGAGAGGTCGGGACGTGTCCGTGCGATTTGGCAAGATGGCTGTGGCTGTCGTCGGCGCTGGCCCTTGGCGCATGCGCCAGCGCCGAGCCTGGATTCGTTCAGGCCGCCGGACGCCCGCACGTTGCTCCGTTCAGCTCGACGATCGCGGCCGTCCGGGAAATCCGCTTGCGGCCCGGTGACGCCGGAAGACCTGGTCGATGCCCAGGGCCACTGCGCCGCGACCGCACGGCCGCCGCCGCCGCCGCCCGATCCGGAGGCCCCGATCGATGCTCGGCCGAGCCGCCGCGGCACCGAGGGTGGCACTCAACCCCGGCGGGATCGCTCTTGAAATGACCGAATGCGACGTGGTCGCAGCGCGCCGGCAGGCCCGAACGGGTGGAAATCGGAGGCGTGCCGGGACCTGATCGCACGGCGATCTTGACCTACATCAATGGCCCGCGGCCGGGCATTTACCACTTCACCGGCGGCCGATTGTCTCGCTCGACCGCGCCCCTGAGCCGCCGCCGCCGCCGAAACCGGTCAAGCCGAGAAACGCAGAAGCCGCCAAAGCGCGCCACCAAGCGCAAAAAACTCCTGAGCGGGGCGAACTGCCTTTGCCGGCGCCACGCGTCACGCCCTGTCGCGCTGCAGTTCGACGCCGACGGCGAGCCATTCGTCCTCGGCCTGCGCCAGCGCGTGGCGGCCAGCGCGCGCGACTTCGACAGCGCCGCGGCCTTCGCCGGATCGCGCGCGAACAGCGCGCCGTCGGCGAGTGCGGCGTCCAACGCAGCGATCTCGCGGTTTAGGCGGGCGACCTCGGCTTCCGCCTGCGCCATGCGCTGCCGGAGCGTTGCGGTCTGCACACGTCGGTCGGCGGCGGCGCGGCGCAGATCGCTGCGACTTTGCTGTGGGGCGTGGCGTCCTTGCGGGACGCGCGGACCGCGTTGGGCTCGCCGCGGTCGCGACAGCACCAGCCGCTGGTAATCGTCGAGGTTGCCGTCGAACGACGTGACGCGGCCGATCGGCCACGAGCCACAGCCGGTCGGCACAGGCGTCCAGCAGATGGCGATCGTGCGAGACCAGGATGACGGCGCCGGCATAGTCGTTGATCGCCTCGATCAGCGCAGCGCGGCTGTCGATGTCGAGATGGTTGGTCGGCTCGTCGAGGATCATCGAGGTTAGGGCCGCCGAAGGTCGCAAGCCCGAGCAGCAGCCGCGCCTTCTCGCCGCCCGACAGATGGCCGACCGGCGTGTTGGCTGCGTCGCCGGAAAACCCGAGCGCACCGGCGCGACCGCGCACCGCGCGCTTCGGGCGCGTCCGGCATCAGCCGCCGGACGTGGTCGTAGACGCTCGCCTCCGGCTCGAGTTCGTCGAGCTGATGCTGCGCGAAATACGCGATCTGCAGCCGCTCGGCGCGTGTGATGCGCCCCTGCGACGGCGCGAGCCGGCCGGCGAGCAGCTTCACCAGCGTCGACTTGCCGTTGCCGTTGGCACCGACAGCGCGATGCGGTCGTCGTCGTCGATCCGCAGCGTCAGCCGCTGCAGCACGGGCCGGTCCGGCTCGTAGCCGACGGCGACATCGTCGACCGCGATAATCGGTGGCGACAGCGGCCGATGCGGCGGCGGGATGACGATCGGCCTGACCTCCTCGGTGACGAGCGTTGCGATCGGCTCAAGCTTCGCCAGCATCTTCAAGCCGCGACTGCGCCTGTCGCGCCTTGGTGGCCTTGGCGCGAAAGCGGTCGACGAAGGCCTGCAGATGGCGGCGCTGCGCCTCCTGTTTGCTTGGCGAGCTTCTGGTCGAGCGTCTGGCGCTCGGCGCGCGCCCGCTCGAACGCCGAATAGCCGCCGCGGTAGAGACCGAGCTTGCAGCCTTCGAGCGACAGGATCTGGCTGACCGACCGGTCGAGCAGGTCTCGGTCGTGGCTGATGACGATCATGGTGCGCGGATAGTGCGCCAGATGCTCCTGCAGCCACAGCGTGCCTTCGAGGTCGAGATAGTTGGTCGGCTCGTCGAGCAGCAGCAGATCGGGCTCCGCGAACAGCGTCGCGGCGAGCGCCACCCGCATGCGCCAGCCGCCGGAGAATTCCGCGCACGCCCGCGCTGGTCGGCGGCGGAGAAGCCGAGACCCGACAGGATCGATGCGGCACGCGCCGGCGCGCGCATGCGCGCCGATGTCGGCGAGCCGCGTCTGGATTTCGGCGATCCGGTGCGGGTCGTGCGCGGTCTCGGCCTCGGCTAGCAAGAGCGCTGCGTTCGGCGTCGGCCTTGAGCACGACGTCGAGCAGGCTCTCCGGCCCGTCCGGAGCCTCCTGCGCGAGCCGGCCGATCCGCCAGCGCTGCGGCAGCGCCACGCTGCCGTGCTCGGCGGCGATTTCGCCGGCGATGACGTTGAACAGCGTGGTCTTGCCGCTGCCGTTGCGCCCGACAAGGCCGACGCGGGCGCCGGCCGCGATCCGCGCCGAGGCCTGATCGAGCAAGCAGGCGGCCGGCGACACGCACCGAAAGGTCGTCGATGATGAGCATGCGGCTATTTGGCCGAGCACGGCGACCGGCGCAATCCCCCGCTTGACGGCCGAGGGCCCGCTGTGCCCGCGGCATTTCGCGCCGGCCATGCTATGAGCGAGACGGCGGGGGCCGTATGGGCCGCATCGCCAGCGGCCGAGGGAGGATCGTCATGTGTGTTCCGGGTGCCAGGAGGCGGTGCAGGCGGCGCTGAGCCGCGCAGATTCTTCAAGGGTGCGGCCGCGGCGGGCTTTGCCGCAACGGCGGTTGCGCGCTGCAGGCCACCGCGGCCGCGACGCGCCGCTTCAGCACGGTGGTCGATCTCACGCACACCATGTCGCCGGAGTTTCCGACCTTCTTCGGCGTGCCCGGCATCGAGTTGCAGAAGCAATTCGATTTCAAGAAGGACGGCTTCAATCTCAACTGGTGGCGCATCATCGAGCATGGCGGCACCCATCTCGATGCGCCGATTCACTTCTCGGAAGTCGGGCGCACCGCCGACAAGATTGCCGCCGGCGACCTCGTCGTGCCGCTCGCGGTGATCGACGTGCGCCGGCGACGCGGCTCAGGATCCGGACTATCTCGTGACGCGCCAGGACCTCGTCGATTGGGAACGGCGCTATCGCCGGCTTCCGGACAATTGCTGCGTCGCCATGCTGTCCGGCTGGGCGCCAGTATGTCGGCGATGCGGCCAAGTACACCGGCAAGGATGCTGGCGGCACGTTTCATTTTCCGGGTTTCTCGCCGGAGGCGGCCGAATGGCTGCTGCGGGACCGCAGGGTCGTCGGGCTTGCGGTCGATACGCTGTCGCTCGACTACGGTGCGTCGAAGGACTTCAAGACCCATGCGTGTGGCTCCGCGCCGGCCGATGGGGTCTGGAGAATGTCGCCAATCTGGACAAGGTGCCGCCCGTCGGGTGCGACGCTCGTGGTCGGCGTTGCCAAGGTCAAGGACGCGACCGGTGGACCCGCACGGCTGATGGCGCTTGTCTGATTTGCTGATCCATCCGACTGCGCGCCTGCGCACGTCGCGCTGGAAGACGATGTCGGCATGTCAATACGGCCGTGGTGAGCCAACGGAAAGCCCCGGTCCCGCTTGCGCGAGACCGGGGCGCTCACGAGCGTGCGATAGGGTCGTCAGCTTAGTCGCAGACGTTGATCAGCCGGCGCCGCGGACCCCATGGCGTGTCGACCCACGTGCGGCGGAGGCAGTCGTCGACGTAGGCATAGCTCACGCCGTAGATGCGGTAGACGCCGCAGGCGCCTGCGATGGCCAGGCCGTGATGGCCGTGGTGTGCGTGGCCATGATGAAAGCCACCCTTGGCCGAGCCGGGGTCGCGGTCACGGTCAGCGACGCGGCGCCGAGCGCGGCAACAGCCGCGGCGGCGATAGCGAATCTTACGGATCATGGTAGTAGCTCCTGTTTTGGCTGGATGTGCCATCACATCCTCGGCCGGTCAGTCGCGCGGCCCGCGAGCCGAGGTTCACGCCGCGAAGGGCGTGCGATTTCCCACTGTGCGAACATCGCACAGGCGCCGGGTCGCGGTCGCTGCTGATCAGTGCTGTGCGTCATCCCGTGCAGACGTTCTCGCGCGCTCATCGCCGCGGCACTGTGCTGCCGGCCGGGGTCGCAAACCTTGCCGCGTTTCGGGCACTGCCGCTATAAGCCGCCGACCCGGCGCGCATCCGCGAGCCGCCACATCATGTTTTCGAAGGACCATCCAGATGGCGATCGAGCGTACCTTTTCGATCATCAAGCCGGATGCGACCGCGCGCAATCTCACCGGCGCGATCAATGCGATGATCGAGCAGGCGGGACTGCGTATCGTCGCGCAACGGCGCGTGCGCATCACCGCGCGAACAGGCCGAGACGTTCTACGCGGTGCATCGCGAGCGGCCGTTCTTCCGCGAGCTGGTCGATTTCATGATCTCCGGCCCGGTCGTCGTGCAGGTGCTCGAAGGCGACAACGCGATCGCCCGGTATCGTGACATCATGGGCGCGACCGATCCCGGCCAAGGCCGCACCCGGCACCATCCGCAAGGTGCATGCGCGTCGATCGGCGAGAACTCGGTGCACGGGTCGGACGCGCCCGACACCGCGGCCAAGGAAATCGCGCAGTTCTTTCGCCGGGAACGACATCGTCGGATAACAGTAACTTTGAAACGTGGCGTTGCGCCACGTCTCTGGGCTAGTGATGGAAAGAGCGGCCTCTCTGTAAATTGGCCGCCGCCCGGCGGGTGCGCTGCTTCCGCGCGCCTGCCCCGATCGTGCGGGGCAGCAACGCGGGGCAACAGGGAAGGGACGTCAGGTGGACTATCTTTGGTCGGACATGTTGCAATCGGCGTTCTGGGTCGCCGTCGGGCAGATCATCTGGATCAACGTTCTGCTCTCCGGCGACAACGCGGTGGTGATCGCGCTTGCCTGCCGGTCGCTGCCGCCCGAAGCAGCGGTTCTGGGGGATTCTGCTCGGCGCCGGCGCGGCGGTGGTGCTGCGCATCATCTTCACCGTGGTCATCGCCCAGATCATGCTGATCCCGTTCCTCAAGCTGGTCGGCGGCATTCTGCTGGTGTGGATTGCGGTCAAGCTGGTCGTGCCGAGCGAGGAGCACGGCGAGGACACCGTCAAGGCGGGCGACACGCTCTGGCGCGCGGTGTGGCTGGTCACGGTCGCCGATATCGTGATGAGCCTCGACAACGTGATCGCGATCGCGGCCGCCGCCGAGACCGCGGCGATGCGCGTCGACGTCGGCCACGCCGTCGATGATCAAGACCACCTGATCGTCTTCGGCCTTGCGACCAGCGTGCCGCTGATCATCGCGGGCAGCGCGCTGCTGATGGAGCTGCTGAACGCTACCCGATCCTGGTGTGGGCCGGCGCTGCGCTGCTCGGCTGGGTCGCGGGCGAAATCATGATCAAGGATGCCGCGGTGGAGGCCTGGCTCGGAGAGGCCACGGTGACGCGCTGGCACCTGTGGGCGGCGGCGGCCGGCGCCGTGCTCGTGGTTGCGGTCGGCTGGCTGCTGCGCCGCGTCAAGCAGAAGAGCGAGCTGGAACACCCTGTCCGTCGGTGACCGACAAGGCCCGGCATGACGGGGAGCATTAGCGTCCCGCGACCGCAGCCTAGCGAAGGTGCTAGTCTGGGGCGATGAATCAAACCGTTCGCCCCAGCGCAATCCGGATCGGCGCCTCCGCCTGTCCGCACGACTGCCCGTCGACCTGCGCGCTCGAGGTCGAGGTTCTCGACGATCGCACCATCGGCCGCGTCCGCGGCGCGCCGGACAACGACTACACGGCAGGTGTCGATCTGCGCCAAGGTCGCGCGCTATGCCGAGCGCGTGCATCATCCCGATCGCCTGATGCGACCGCTGCGTGCGCAACCGGCGCCAAGGGGCTTGCCGGCACGTTCGCAGCCGATCGCCTGGGATGACGCGCTCGATCTCGTGGCCGAGAAGTTCCTCGACGCCGAGCGCGACACGGCGCGCAGTCGGTGTGGCCGTACTACTACGCCGGCACCATGGGACTCGTGATGCGCGACGGCATCCATCGCCTGCGCCACGCGAAGAAGTACTCCGGCTTCCACTCCACCATCTGCGTCAACGCCGCCTACACCGGCTTTGCCGCCGGCACAGGCCGGATCGCCGGCGCCGATCCGCGTGAAATGGCCAAGTCCGATCTTGTGGTGATCTGGGGCACCAACCCGGTCAACACCCAGGTCAACGTGATGACGCACGCTGTCCGCGCGCGGAAGGAGCGGGGCGCCAAGATCGTCGCCGTCGACGTCTACATGAATGGCACCATGGAGCAGGCCGACCTCGCGGTGATGGTCAAGCCCGGCACCGACGGTGCGCTGGCCTGCGCGGTGATGCATTGCCTGTTCCGCGACGACAAGGCTGATTGGGACTATCTCGAACAAGTACACCGACGCCCCGCGCGAGCTTGCCGAACACGTGCGTACGCGCGATCCGCACTGGGCGTCCGAGATCACCGGCTGCCCGGTCGAGACCATCGAGCAGTTCGCCCGTCTTGTGGGCTCGACCAAGCGCGCCTTCTTCCGGCTCGGCTACGGGTTCGCGCGTTCGCGTAACGGTCCGGTGAATATGCATGCCGCAAGCTGCATCCCGGCGGTTACCGGCGCGTGGCTCGTACGAGGGCGGCGGTGCGTTCCACAACAACGCCGACATCTACCACTGGAACAAGTCAATGATCGAAGGCACCGACCTGCGCGACAGGTCGGTGCGCATGCTCGATCAGTCGCGCATCGGTGCGATCCTCGGTGGCGACCGCGAAGCGCTGAAGGGCGGGCCGCCGGTTGCCGCGATGTTGGTCCAGAACACCAATCCGGTCTCGGTCTGCCCCGACCAGGAGGTGGTCAAGCGCGGCTTTGCGCGCGAGGACCTGTTCACCTGCGTGCACGAGCAATTCATGACCGAGACTGCGCGGATGGCCGACGTGGTGCTGCCCGCCACCATGTTCCTGGAGCACGACGACGTCTATCAGGCCGGCGGCAGCCAATACATCCTGCTCGGCCCCAAGCTGATCGAGCCGCCGGGTGAGTGCCGCTCCAACCACGAGGTGATCTGCGCGCTCGCCGCACGCGTCGGCGCACACCATCCAGGCTTCGCAATGACCGCGCGCGAGCTGATCGACTGGACCTTGCAGAAATCCGGCTGGGGTACGCTCGAACGGCTCGAGCGGGAGAAGTGGATCGACTGCCAGCCGGATTTCGATACCGCGCATTACATCAAGGGCTTCGCCTATCCGGACGGGAAGTTCCGCTTCAAGCCGGACTGGCCCAGCGTGCCATTCCGCAGCGCCTATCACGCAGGCCCGGTCGCAGCGATGCCGAAGCTTCCGGACCATTGGACGATCATCGAGGAAGCCGACGCGGTCCATCCGTTCCGGCTTGCGACCTCGCCGTCGCGCGGTTTCCTCAACTCGACCTTCAACGAGACGCCGTCATCGCGCGCCAAGGAGGGCGGTCGTCCCGAGGTGATGATCCATCCCGATGATGCCGCGAAGCTTGTGATCGCTGACGGCGCGCCGGTCGTGCTCGGCAATGCTCGCGGCGAAGTTCGCCTGCACGCGCGCTGCTTCGACGGCGTGCGCCGCGGCGTTCTGATCGCCGAGTCGATCTGGCCGAACAACGCTTACCCGGATGGCCGCGGCATCAACACGCTGACCGGCGCCGACGCGATTGCGCCTTACGGCGGTGCAGCCTTCCACGACAACAAGGTCTGGATCAGGCCGCTCGCCTGACGACGCAGGCTTGGTGCGCACGGCGGCCCGTGCGCTACCAGCGCAGCTCCGCTCCGATCGTGCCGGTGTGCGAGGTGTAGTTGCTGCGGAAGCGTCCGTCGTAGACCGCATAGAGACGTGCAAGCTGTGAGACCTTGGCCGAAATCACGGCGCCTGCGTCGGCGCCGAGGTTGCTCTCGCGGACGCCCGCGACCAGCACCGGGGTACCGAGCCCGGTTGCGAAGTTGATTTGCAGGTCGCCCAGATCCTGCACCACGTTGTCGACAAACCGCCCATAGACCGCGGCGTCCCAGACCGCGCGGTCCGCAATCCAGCTGTGGCCAAGCTCCGCGCCGGCGAACACGCGGGTGCGCGTCGCCGTCACGCTCGTGCCGGAAATCGGCGTCGCGTTGCCGGTTTCGAGGAAGGCCGCGGTCCGGGTCTGCGTCCAGTCGGCGCCGAACCGCGGGACGAAGCGCGAATTGTTCGGCAGGCTGAAGACGTAGCTGAACTCACCGAGCGCGCCCCAGAGCGTTGCACCATAGGCGGCGGTGGCCTCGCCGCTGCTGTCGATGCGGCTGCTGTGAACACCGCCGAAGCCGTAGATCAGGGCCGCGCCGAAACCCCAGGAGCCCCGTTCGACGCTGGCGTTGAACCCGATTTGCGTCAGATCAACGCGTCCGGTCTGCGGCACGCCCATTATGTCGATGTCGGTGCGTCCCTGGTCGACCGAGAGGCCGACCATGACGCCCGGTGCGAGGCTTGCGCCGATGCCTGCAATTCCGCCGTAGGTCTTGCGCCGGTCTCCCACGAAGTCGCCCTGCGGCTCGGTGTGCGAGACGAGCCCGTAGGCCTCGAACCAGGCGCGATAGCGTGTCGTTTCGGGTGGCGCTGTCGCGGGCGACTCTGCGGGCGTCGTCAAGTCGGCGCCGCCGCCGCGCGGGCTGCCGCCAGTGCCGGCGCTCCTATACAGCGAGAGCGCGCCGAGACGCTGCAGGAAGCGGCTGCCGATGTCGAGCAGAGCGGCGTTGCCGGACAAGTGGATGTTGCTGGACTCGACATCGACGGGATTACGCTCGTCCGGCGCCCTCTGGGCCGACGCCGTCTCGCTTGTTGCGCTGCCAAACAGAAGCGCGAGCGCGATCACACCTCCAGCGTGGACGCGCCGCGCCGGCGTGTCACAGAAAAATCTCGCCCAAGCCCCGCGCATCGCGCGATCCGCATTCCGCTCCGATCGCCGCGCAGTCGCAAGGAGATCGTTCAACGGTTGTTTGCAATTCAAAATTTTGGTTCGAATGTGTCGACAACGTCAACGCTTGCATCAATCTTCAAGCATCGCTGCTTGCACGATGTGCCTTGCTGGACACAGCCTCTTTCGTCACACGCGGCGCACGGCTCGCAGCGGCCTGGCCTTGCTTGCGCCGTATTTTTGCTATCTTCTTTTCTTGCAACAGGATTTTGGCCGTTCCGGCCGCTGCGCGTCTGCTGATGCGAATCGCTTCGGACCCTCACCAAAACCCGAGTTGTGGCGCGGCGTGCAGCGAGCGCACCTCGTGTCGAATCCCGATGTTTGACTAGACTAGGAGACCGACGATGCAGAAGG
The DNA here is from genome assembly GCA_963821555.1 of uncultured Alphaproteobacteria bacterium. Taxonomy (GTDB): domain Bacteria; phylum Pseudomonadota; class Alphaproteobacteria; order Rhizobiales; family Xanthobacteraceae; genus Z2-YC6860. The sequence goes on from CAWGEM010000017.1 coordinate 78,380, forward strand.
GCACCGTCAAGTGGTTCAATCCGACGAAGGGTTACGGGTTCATCAGGCCGTCGACCGGCGACAAGGATGTGTTCGTCCACATCTCTGCCGTCGAGCGAGCCGGCCTCAGCACCCTCAATGAAGGCCAAACCGTCGAATACGAACTTGTGACCGGCCGCAACGGAAAGACATCCGCCGAGAACCTCAAGGTGGGTTGACGGTCCACGCCTTACGGGGTGGTTTCCCGTAACCCCCGGCAACCGCCGGGGGTTTTGTTTTGCGCCTTGCGGATTCCAACGTGCATCAGGCTCAAGCGAGAGCGGGTTTGCCGTCGATCAGGCAAGCGCCATCCGCAATCGCGACGCGGCCCTCCGCGACAAGCTTCAGCGCCAGCGGATAGATCCGGTGCTCGACCTCAAGCACGCGGGCGGCGAGGCTTGCTTCGGTGTCGGAGGCCCGTACGGGCACTGAAGCCTGCGCGATGATCGGGCCCGCATCCATGTCGGGCTCCACGAAATGCACAGTGGCGCCGTGCTGCTTTGCGCCCTCGGCGAGCGCACGCCTGTGTGTGTCGAGGCCCTTGAACGCCGGCAGCAGGGCGGGGTGGATGTTGAGCATTCGTCCGCGCCAGCGCTCGACCAGCCACGGCGTGAGCAGCCGCATGAAGCCCGCGAGGCACACGAGCGCAATGTCATGTGCCTGCAATTGGGCGTCGAGCGCCCGCTCGAACGCCTCACGGTCCTTGCCGAACGGCCGGTGGTCCACGACCGCTGTTGCAATGCCTTCGGCGTGTGCGCGCGCAAGTCCTGCTGCCGCGGGCTCGTTCGATATCACGAGCACGATCTCGGCCGGATATCGCTCGTCCTTCGCCGCCTCGATCAGTGCGGTCATGTTGGAGCCGCGGCCCGAGATCAAAACGGCGACGCGCTTGCGAGCCATGGCCGCCTATCGGCTTGCGCCATCGAGCGGGAGGCGCCCGGTGTAGCTGACGCGCGGCGCACCTTCAGGGATGGCGATCACCTCGCCCAGCGTCACGACGGCCTCGCCTTCACGGCGCAACACGGAGGCAACCGCCTCGGCGGCGCGCGGCTCCACAACCGCGATCATCCCGATCCCGCAGTTGAACGTGCGCAGCATCTCGGGCTCGGCGACGTCGCCGGCTTCCGCGAGCCAACGAAATACCGGCAGCACCGGGACCTTGCCGAGATCGAGCCGGACACCGAGGCCTGCCGGCAGCACGCGCGGGATGTTGTCGGGAAATCCGCCGCCGGTGATATGCGCCAACGCCTTCACTGCGTGCGTTTCGCGGATCGCCGCGAGACATGACCTCACGTAGATGCGCGTCGGCGTGAGTGCGCTCTCGCCGAGCTTGCGGTCGCGCTCGAACGGTGCTGGATCGCCCCAGGACAGCGCGGCGCGCTCGACCACCTTGCGCAGAAGCGAGAAGCCGTTGGAATGCACGCCTGAGGACGCAATGCCGAGCAGCGTGTCGCCCGCTGCCACGTCGCCGCGCGGCAGGATCGCGCCGCGCTCCACGGCTCCCACTGCGAAGCCCGCAAGATCGTAGTCGTCGCCGCGATAGACTCCCGGCATTTCGGCGGTCTCGCCACCGACCAGCGCGCAATGCGCGATGCGGCAGCCTTCGGCGACGCCGGCCACCACCGCAGCCCCGATCTTGGGATCGAGCTTGCCGCAGGCGAAGTAGTCCAGAAAGAACAGCGGCTCGGCGCCCTGCACGACGAGGTCGTTGACCGACATCGCGACGAGATCGATGCCGATCGTGTTATGGATCCCGGTCTCGACCGCAATCTTGACTTTGGTTCCGACGCCGTCGGTGGCAGCCACCAGCACCGGGTCCGAATAGCCGGCGCGCTTGAGATCGAACAGGCCGCCGAAGCCGCCGATCTCCGCGTCTGCGCCCGGGCGCGCCGTCGCTTTCACCAGCGGCTTGATCAGCTCCACCATGCGGTTGCCGGCATCGATGTCGACGCCGGAGGACGCATAGGTGAGGCCTTTTCTGTTCATGTCCGTGCCTACGTCGGAATCGAATCGTGCGCAATGGCCCGATCGCCGATATACTCAAGGCGCAAACGCAAAAACGCGCTGGCCACTAGTGTCCCGAACCCGAAGTTCGCACCATGGCGCAGCAGGCTCTTTGCGAACTTCGGGTTCGAAGGACACTAGAAGACCTAAAGTTTCTAGTGTCGCTTTGGTTCGGAAGTTCGCTCCGGAGCAAGCTGCGGATTCAAGCGAACTTCCGAACCGCGACACTAGAAGCCAACCGGCGCGACTGCCGGCCGGGACCGAAACACTTGAGCATTCCGAATCTCATTACGCTGGCGCGTATTCTGTTGGTGCCGGTGGTGGTCTGGGCCATAGCCACGGGCCAGATCCACTGGGCCTTCCTGCTGTTCCTGGCCGCCGCGATCAGCGACGCGGTCGACGGCTTCCTCGCCAAGCGTTTTGGCATGACGAGCGTGCTTGGCGCTTATCTCGATCCGCTGGCCGACAAGGTACTGATCGTGTCGATCTACGTCACGCTCGGCATCACCGGGGTGATCCCGCTGTGGATTGTCATCCTTGTGGTATCGCGCGACATCATGATCGTCGGAGCGATCCTGCTGTCGTGGCTGGTAGACCGGCCGGTCAAGATCAAGCCGCACATGGTCTCCAAGCTCAACACCGCGGCACAGATCATCTACGCGGGCCTCGTGCTTGCGTCGCGCGGCTACGATTTCAGCGCGGAACCGGTGTTGACACTGGTGATGGCGCTGGTCGCGATCTTGACCTTGCTGTCGGTCGGCTTCTATCTCGCCGATTGGGTGCGCCACATGAATTCGGCGGAAGCCGGACACTAGTGCGGGCGCAACCGGGCGGCGGGTGCTGCTGATGGCGCTCGGGCGCCAGGTGACGTTCACCGGCGGGGAGCGGTGCTGAGCCATGGCGAGTCCCACGACCACGCCGAACGTGGGCGCCCGGCAGCTCGCACTTGCGCTCGATCACGCTGTGAGCTTCGCGCGCGAGGATTTCTTGGCCGGTCCTTCCAACGCGGCGGCGCTGGCGATGGTCGAGCGCTGGCCGGATTGGCCGGACCGGATTGCCGTGCTGACCGGCCCGGAAGGCTCCGGCAAGAGCCATCTCGCCGCGATCTGGTCGCAGGCCGCCGGCGCCCGTTTTGTTGCGGGCCGTGCGCTCGAAATCGGCCGTCTTCCATTCACGCTCGTGACCGGCGCGCTTGTGGTCGAGGACCTTGCCGCGGGCCAGTTCGAGGAGCGAGCAATGTTCCACCTGCTCAATCTCGCACGCGAGCAGCGCGCGTTCGTGTTGATCACCGCGCGTGACAATCCGGCGGCGTGGCCCGTCGGGATTGCCGATCTCGCCTCGCGCCTGCGGTCGCTGCCGTCGGTGGCGTTGACCGCGCCCGACGACGCGCTGCTGCGGGCGGTCATCGTCAAGCTGTTTTCCGATCGCCAGCTCGTCGTCGAACCCGATCTCGTGCCATTCCTCGCCGCTCGGATCGAGCGCTCGTTCGTGGGCGCGCGAGGCGCAATCGAGAGGCTCGATTGCGAGGCGCTCCGCCGCAAACGGCCGGTCAACCGCGCTCTTGCTGGGGAATTGTTTCGCGAGCCTTGACGGCCGGGCGACCGCGGGCTCATGTCATTGCCGAGTCACACAAGACGGTCATCATGGATCGTCACATAACTGTCGCAAATCCGACGGACTCAAACGGCATGAACGATCGCGCCCAACTCTCTGTGGTGGAAGCAAAATCTGCTGCTGCGACGGGCCCCGAAGCGGCCGCCGTGACGCCGCTGCCGGCCGATCTCGCCACAAGCCCGGAGCGGTTCATCAACCGGGAGTTGTCGTGGCTGCACTTCAATCGCCGCGTGCTGGAGGAGGCGGCCAATCCGCAGCATCCGCTGTTCGAGAAGGTCCGCTTCCTGTCGATTTCGGCCAACAATCTCGATGAATTCTTCATGGTCCGCGTCGCCGGCCTGAAGGGCCAGGTGCGAGCGGGGATCGCGACTAAGAGTCCGGATGGGCTCACGCCCGGCGAGCAGCTTGTGCGCATCGGGGAAGCGGTATCGGGCCTCGCCAGCGACCAGCAGGCGCGCTGGCGCGAGCTGCGCGAGGAATTGCGCGAGCAAAACATCGTCATGGTCGACGGCGACAGCCTGAAGAAGGCCGACCGCACCTGGCTCGAAGATTATTTTCTCCGCTACATTTTCCCGGTGCTGACGCCGCTTGCGATCGATCCGGCACATCCATTCCCGTTCATTCCGAACCTCGGCTTCACCATTGCGCTGCAGCTCGCGCGTACCAGCGACGGCAAGGCGATGAACGCCTTGATCCGCGTGCCGCAGAAGATCGACCGCTTCATCCGCCTGCCGACGACTCCGGAGAACGGCGCGGCAAGGCTGATGACGCTCGAGCAGGCCACCGGCCTTTTTATCCCTCGGCTGTTCCCGGGCTACGCGGTCAAGGGCCGCGGCGCGTTCCGCATCGTGCGCGACTCCGACGTCGAGGTGGAAGAAGAGGCCGAAGACCTGGTCCGGCTGTTCGAGAGCGCACTCAAGCGCCGGCGTCGCGGCTCGGTGATACGGCTCGAGATTGAGGCGGCGATGCCGGTCGAACTGCGCCGCTTCGTGCAGCGCGCGCTGGCGGTTGCCGACGACGAGGTGTTCATCGTCGAGGGCATGCTGGCGCTGAGCGAACTGTCACAACTGATGGCGATCGATCGCCCCGACCTCGAATTCGTGCCGTACAATCCGCGCTTTCCCGAGCGCATCCGCGACCACGCCGGCGATTGCCTGGCCGCGATCCGTCAGAAGGATCTGATCGTCCACCATCCGTACGAGTCGTTCGACGTGGTCGTGCAGTTCCTGCAGCAGGCGGCGCGGGATCCCGACGTGATTGCGATCAAGCAGACGCTGTACCGGACCTCCAAGGACAGCCCGATCGTGCGCACGCTGGTGGAGGCGGCGGAGGCCGGCAAGTCCGTGACCGCGGTGGTCGAACTCAAGGCGCGCTTCGACGAGGAGGCCAACATTCGCTGGGCGCGCGACCTGGAACGCGCCGGTGCGCAGGTGGTCTACGGCTTCTTCGAATTGAAAACCCACTCCAAGTTGTCGCAGGTGGTGCGTCGCGAAGGCGGGCAGCTCGTATCCTACGTCCACGTCGGCACCGGCAACTACCATCCGGTGACCGCGCGCATTTACACCGACCTGTCGTTTTTCACCTCCGATCCGGTGATCGCGCGCGATGTCGGTCGCGTCTTCAATTTCGTTACCGGCTACGCGCAGCCGGCCGAGCTCGAGAAGATGGCGGTGTCGCCGGTCAACCTGCGCAAGCGCATTTGCGACCACATTGCCGAGGAGATCGCGCACGCCAAGGCCGGCCGGCCGGCGGCGATCTGGATGAAGGACAACGCGCTTGTCGATCCCGAGATCATCGACCGGCTGTACGACGCCTCGCGCGCAGGCGTTGCGATCGACCTCGTGGTGCGCGGCATCTGTTGTCTGCGGCCGGGGTTGCCGGGGCTGTCGGAGAATATCCGGGTGAAGTCGATCGTCGGACGCTTCCTGGAGCACAGCCGCGTCTATTGCTTCGGCGCAGGTTATGGCCTGCCGCATCCCAAGGCCGCGGTCTACATCTCATCGGCCGACATGATGCCGCGTAACCTCGACCGCCGGGTCGAGGCGCTGTGCCCGATCCTCAATCCCACGGTGCACGAGCAGGTTCTCGACCAGATCATGATTGCAAATTTCAAGGACAATGAGCAGAGCTGGAAGCTCCTGCCTGACGGGTCGTCCGAGCGCGTCAAGCCGGGACCGGGCGAAGAGCCTTTCAACGTGCACAAGTATTTCATGACCAACCCGAGCCTGTCCGGCCGCGGCAAGTCGTTCAAGGAATCGTCGCCCCGCAGCCTGACCCGGCGAGCCGAACGTGCTTGAGAAGGTACCGCTTGAAACAGCAGTGGCGCAGGGGCGGCTCAACCACGGGCCGCCGGTCGCCGTCATCGACATCGGGTCAAACTCGGTGCGTCTCGTGGTCTACGAGGGCATAACCCGAAGCCCGACGGCGCTGTTTAACGAAAAGACGCTGGCCGGGCTCGGGCGCGAGGTGCAGACCAAGGGCCTGCTCGCCCCCGATGCGATCGAAATGGCACTCAGCGCGCTCAAGCGCTTCCGCGCGCTCTGCGACGCGATGCGGGTGGAGCGGCTCTGGGTGCTTGCCACTGCAGCCTCGCGCGATGCCCGCAACGGCCGCGATTTCATCGCCGCCGCCGAGCGCATCTGCCGTGCCAAGATCGACGTCATCTCCGGCCAGCGCGAGGCGCAGCTCACCGCGCTTGGCGTCGTATCCGGCTTCCATCGGCCGGACGGCATCGTGGGCGACCTCGGCGGCGGCTCGCTCGAACTGGTCGACGTGCATGGCAGCCGTATCAAGACCGGCATCACGCTGCCGCTCGGCGGGCTGGCGCTGCAGGACAAGTCGGCGAAGTCGCTCAAGAGGGCGGAGAAGATCGTCAAGACCGCTATCTCGTCGTTGCCGCAGCTCAGGGATGGCAAGGGCAGGGCATTCTACGCGGTCGGAGGGACCTGGCGTGCGCTGGCGCGGCTGCACATGTGGCAGACCGGCTATCCGCTGCATGTCATGCACGGTTACGTCATCCGCGCCAGGGAAGCGCTGGAGTTTTCGCGCCTGGTACGCCGGGTCAATCCGGAGACGCTGTCGCAGATCGAGGCGGTGGCCGATGCCCGGCGGCCGTTGCTCGCCTATGCGGCGCTGGTGCTCGAAAACATCGTGCGCGAGGCCGAGCCCAAGGAGGTCGTATTCTCCGCACTCGGCGTGCGCGAAGGTCTTTTGTACTCGCTGCTCGACGCCGAGGAGCGGCGCAAGGATGCGCTGTTCGCCGCCGCGCAGGACCTCAATCTGCTGCGCTCGCGCTCGCCGCGGCACTGCGAGGAATTGGCCGACTGGACCGATCAGTTCATGGCGTCGTCGGGAATCGACGAGACCGCCGAAGAGCGTCGGCTGCGCCATGCCGCCTGCCTCCTGGCCGATATCGGCTGGCGGGCGCATCCCGATTATCGCGGCGAGCAGTCGCTGAACGTCATCGCCCATGCCGCGTTCGTCGGCCTCGATCATCCGGGCCGCGCATTTCTCGCGCTCGCGGTGTTCTTCCGACACGTTGGCCTCGCGCACGACGAGGAGCTTTCGCCGCGGCTGCGCGAACTGGTCTCGACCCGGGCGCTGGACCGCGCCCGCGTGCTCGGCGCCTCCATGCGGGTGGCCTACTTGGTTTCGGCCTCGCAGCCCGGCGTTCTGCCGAAGACGCCGCTCAAGGTCGAGCGGCACCGCCTCGTGCTCCGGCTTGCCGGCGACTGCGCCGCGCTCGCCGGCGAGCGCGTGTTCGCAAGGCTCCGCCAACTGGCGCGGCTGGTCGGTCGCGAGCCGGTGATTTTGACCGACTAAGGCGCTGCCCGGGACGGTCTCTCGATCTCAGGCGGGATATCCGACGTCATGGGGCTTGTGTTCGAGAACGACCTTCACGACGAATTCGGGACCTGGCCGGTCGCCTACATCCCCTTTGGCGGGCCGGACTTCGGTGAAATCCGGGCGGTTGGTCGTGCGGTCGGCGCCGGCGATGACACTGCGTTCTACGACGCCTGGGTGGCAGCCGGTGACAGGGTCGCGGCGGAAGCGGCGTCGGCCGCTACCCGCGGCCACCGGTCGAGCGCTCGCGACCTGTTCCTGCGGGCGAGTGCGTTCTATGCCGCCTCCTACCACCTGCTTTACGGCGCTCCGGTGGACCCGCGACTGGTGGCGGCTTTCCAAAAGCAGATGGCGGCGTTTGAGCAAGGTCTGGAACTCTTCGATCCGCCCGTGCTTCCGATGCGGATACCGTTCGAAGGCGCATCGATGCCTGCGTATTTCATCCCGGCCATCGGGCGCGCGGAGGACGTTCGGCCGACCCTCATCCTGACCAACGGCTACGACGCGACCATTACGGACATGTATTTCGCTTCGGCCGTGGCAGCGTTGCGGCGCGGCTACCATTGCCTCGTCTTCGACGGCCCCGGCCAAGGCGGAATGCTCTACCTGCAAGGCATCCATCTGCGCGCCGACTGGGAGACGGTCGTGCGCGCCGTGGTCGACTTCGCCCTCAAGATACCGGCCGTGGACCCTGCCCGGATCGCGCTCAGCGGCGGGAGCCTCGGCGGATATCTCGCGCCGCGCGCGGCATCGGGCGAGCCGCGGCTGGCTGCCTGCATCGCCGATCCCGGTCTGTGGGGGATCGCCGACGCCTTCCGCGGGTTTGCGGTCAAACTTGGCGCCACGCCGCAGGCGGCCGCAAAATTGAGCGAGCTCGATCAATCGGTTCTCGACCGCGTGACGCAGGTGGTCACCGGCGATCCGATGATGCGCTGGAAGGTGGTCCAGCGGGGCTATTGGGTCCATGGTGTCGACAATCTGCGCGACTATCTGCGCTCCGCCGAGCAGTTCACGATGGACGGACGCGCGGAAGCGATCCGGTGCCCGACGTTGATGACCATGGCAGAGAATGATCTCTTGGCGGCGGGGGCGCAGGCGTTCTTTGACAAGCTGCGTTGTCCGAACAAGCTGCTGCTTCGGTTCAGCGCCGCTGAAGGCGCCGACGGCCATTGCGAAATGATGAACCGCTCGCTGCTGAACCGCCGCGTTCTGGACTGGCTCGACGACACGCTGCGCGTCACCTGACATAGGCCGCACTGCCTACGCCTAGTTTGGCAGGACGTCCGGTCGACGGAAATTGTCGATCAGAATGTATGCGCTCATGAGCAGCACCCATATCGGCAGCACCATGAAGCTCCAGTTGATGTAGAAGCTGCCGATGAGCAGGATCAGCGCGAGCAGATACCCGAGATACGCGATCCAGCGCGGGATGAATTTGGTGCGAAGCGCGAGCGTCGATGTCGTGATCATGAATACGCCGGCCATCTTGATCGCGTAGACGTTCATGATGATGTAGGCCGTCGCGCGAGCGAAACGGAACGTCGCCGAGTTGATCAGTTCATCGGGTCGCGACGCCACCGCGACCAGCACGACCGCACCGATGATCGCAGCGGCTGCGAACAGCATGGCGAGAAACAACAGGCCGCTGCCCAAAAACACCGTCGCGAAAAAGCGATCCTCGAGCCGGCCGAGCCGGTCGCGCAGCACGCCGATGAACCACAAGAAGGCGATGCCGGCAAAGGGTACCAGATTCAGCGCGACGGTGACCTTGTAGCCGCTGGTGGCGAGCCAGGCCCCGGATTCCAGCGGATCGGCCGGGATAGAGACCCGGACCAGCCAGAAAAACGTGATCAGAAGAACGGAAAAGATGATCCCGGCCAGAGCGGCGGCCTTGGGAGTCCTGAGGTTCGCGTGAGCGAGGGGGGCGTCCTGCGGCATGGCGAAACCCGTGACGCGCGCGTTGACGCACATTGCTCCATGATTTTGACGGCGGGGCAAGCTTCGAGGCAGGCCCTCGCTGGCGTCGTCCCAGTCTATTTGTCGCGGTCGACCGTGACGACGCGGCTGCGCTCGATCGCGAGCGCGAGCCGCCCGTGCTTGAGGTCGAGCGCCCTTTCGCCGAACAGTTCGCGCCGCCAGCCCTTGAGCGCCGCCACGTCGGCGTGGTCGTCGGCTGCGATCCGGTCGAGGTCGTCGACGGTCGCGATCACTTTGGCGGCGACACCATGGCTTTCCGAAGTCATCCGCAGCAGCACCTTGAGCAGTTCGACCGTGGCCGAACCGTTCGGCGCGGGCTTCACGCGATCGATCTGTGGAAGCGTGCGGGGATCGCGCGCGAGCCCACGCTTGACCGCGTCCAGGATGCCGTCGCCCCACTTGGACCGTTCGAATCCCTTTGGCAGCGAGCGCAGCGCGGCAAGCCGCTCGGTCGTGGTCGGCGCCTGCACCGCGATATCGCCGACGGTGTCGTCCTTGAGCACACGCGAGCGCGGTACGTCGCGGGTCTGCGCCTCGCGCTCGCGCCAGGCCGCGACCTCGATCAGGACGGCCAGTTCCTTCGGCTTGCGGACGCGGGTCTTCAGCCGCATCCAGGCGCGCTCGGGCTCGGCGCGATAGGTGTCGGGCGAGGTCAACACCTCCATCTCGTCGTCCATCCAGTCGGTGCGGCCGCGCCGGCCGAGATCGGCGACGAGCGACAGATAGACCTCTCGCAGATGGGTAACATCGGAGGCGGCGTAGGCGAGCTGCGCGTGCGACAGCGGGCGTCGGGTCCAGTCGGTGAAGCGGTGCGACTTGTCGAGCGAGTCGCCGGTGATGCGCTGCACAAGCTGGTCGTAGGAGATGGAGTCGCCGTGGCCCAGCACCATGGCCGCTACCTGAGTGTCAAACAGGGGGTGCGGGATGATGTTGGCCCGGTGCCAGACGATCTCGATGTCCTGCCGGGCGGCGTGAAAGACCTTCAGCACGCGCTGATTTGCCATCAGATCGAAGAACGGCTTGAGATCGATGCCGTGCGCGAGCGCATCGATCGCGACCACCTCGTCCGGCCCCGCCATCTGCGCGACGCACAGCAGCGGGTAGTAGGTGGTCTCGCGCAGAAATTCGGTGTCGATGGTGACGAAGGGGTGGTGCGAAAGCCGTTCGCAGGCGGCCGCCAGCGCGCCCGTCGTTGTGATCAAATCCATGGTGCTACATAGCGGAGTCGAGATGGCTTGTCGCGACGACATTACAGCCCCCGGACGCGCGGCATGTGGAGGTAAGGCCAGGGCGACGGGAAGCTGCCGACCGGCACCTCGATCAGCGTCGGCCCGTCACGCCGCTTGAGCGCGCGTCGCAGCGCCATCCGCAGTTCGTCGGGCGAGCGCGCGCGCTCGCCGGCGGCGCCGAAACTCTCGGCAAACCGGACGAAGTCCGGATTGGCGAGGTCGCTCGCGATCAGCCGGTTGCCGAAGCGCTCCTGCTGGATACGCCGGACGTTGCCGAAGGCGCCGTCGGCGAACACGATCGCCGTGAGCGGGATGCGGTGGCGGACCGCCGTCGCCATTTCGTTGGCGGTGAACAGAAAACCGCCGTCGCCCGAGATCGATACCACCGGTGTGTTGGGCATCGCGTCCTGTACGCCGAGCGAGGTGGCAAAGCCCCATCCGAGATTGTCCTGATAGCCAGGCGACAGGAAGGTGCGCGGCTTGTACACCGGCAGCGCAAGACGGGCTGCGAAGCCGACTTGCGTCACCTCGTCCACGAAAATGCCGTCTTCCGGTAGCTCGGCGCGGATCGCATCGACGTAGGCGACTTGGGGCAGCGCTTCGAATTTGGCCCGCCAGGCCTGCTGGTGCCGATCCATCTCGGCGCGGCGCGAGGTGCGCTTGCCGCTGTACGCGGGCAGGAGGTCGATGAGCCGGCGCAGAACCCGCATGGCGTCGCCGATCAGCGCCGCCGCGGGCTTGTGCAGGCGTCCCGGCTCCGCTGGGTCAGCGTCGACGCGGATCACTTTGAGGTCGCGGTCGATGCCCCACTGCCGGAACTGGATCAGCATGCGGGTGCCGACGCCCAGCACCACGTCGGTCTGTGGCCACAGCGCATGGGCGAGCGGCATCGTCACGCTCAGTGGATCGCGGCTGTCGAGTACACCGCGGCCGCGGCGATAGCCGACAACGGGCGCCTGCAGCATGGCGGAGAGTTCGGTCACTTCGGCTGACGCATCCTGCGCGCCGCCGCCGCAGACGATCATTGGGTTGCGCGCGGCGCCAAGGAGCTTCGCTGCCTTGCGCAGCGCGGTTTCGTTGAGTTCGGGCTCGCGCACCGGAAGCGGCCGCTGTTCGGTGACAGCGCCGTCCTCGCCCCACACGTCGATCGCGCACTGCAGCGAGGCAGGCCCCGGGCGTCCGCTTGCCATGGCGCGGATCGCCTCGGCGACGAGACGCGGCGCCAGCGCGGGCTTGCGGATGCGCGCAGAAAAATCGACCAGCCGCTCGATGATGCCGGCCTGGTCGCGAATCTCGTGCAAGTGGCCGAGATGGCGCCCGATGTCGCGCTCGGGGATTTCCCCGATCAGCGCCAGCACCGGGGCATTCATTGAATAGGCGGTGATCAGTGCCGCGGCCGAGTTGAGCAGCCCCGGCCCCGGCACCACCGCGTAGGCGTGCGGCTTGCCGGTCGCCAGCGCGGCACCAAGCGCCATGTAGGCTGCGCCCTGTTCGTGGCGGGTGTGGACGGTGCGCAGGTGGTCGGAGGCCTTCGACGCCGCGTCGAACAGGAAATCGTTCTGCACGCCGGGCAACGCATAGAGCGTACCGATGCCGTGCGCGATCATCGCTGCGATGGTCGCTTCGGCGGCCGTCTTGGTGGTTGTCGCGGCGCTTGCCGCAATCGTCTTCTTCTTGGCCGGCTTCACGTGGTCCTACTTGTCCGGCAGTGCATGGATCAAGATCATGGCCTTGAGCATGTCGTCGGGTGGGACGCGACCGAAGGTCTTGGCAAGGATCGCGTCGATCTTGCCAGTGCGATAGAGCCGCGCCAGCGTGCGGTCAACCAGCAAGCGGAAGGCGCCGTCGTCGCGCGGCATTGCCAGCGCATAGGTCTCGTAGCTGAAATATTGCTTGCTGAGCTGGAATCCCGGTCGTCCGCCCTCGTGCAGCAGCGCCGCAATAATGGCCCGGTCGGCGAAATAGGCATCGAGCTTGTCATCCGACAACAGGTCCATGCCGGCGCGGTGGTCGTTCACAGGGACGACGGTCGCGCGCAGGTTCAGTTCGGTCATCGATGCGCGCAGCACCTGCTCGGTGGTGGTACCGCCCAATACGCCGACGCGCTTGCCGGAAAGGTCCTCGAAGCGCTGTACTGGCTTGCTCACCCGCGACACGACGCTCGCACCGTCGAGAAACGTCGGCAGCGAGAAGTCGACGAGTTCGCGGCGAGCGAGCGTGACCGAGCTTGGATCGCACAGGATATCGACACGGCCGTCGCGCACCGCCTCGAAGCGGCGGTCGGCCGGCACCAGCACGTACTGGGCGCGGACCCGGGGGCCCAGCGCGGCTGCGACCTCATCGCAGAGATCGACGATGTAGCCCGCCGCCTGACCCTGGTCGTTGCGATAGGAATAGGGCTTGGCGTCGGCGCGATAGCCGATCCGCAGTACGCCCGACTGCCGCACGCGTTCGAGCGTCGCGGCGTCCGCGATCGACGGCGCGCACAGAAGCAAGAGGGCGGTCAGAACGACCGATCGTCGCATTAAGACAACCTCGACGCTGCCGGCCAGTCTGAAATCAAATGCCCGGCGCCGCAATGGCGCTGGACGGACAATCCAAGGCCGCCGGGGCGAAATCGTGGCCCTTTGCTTGACAAAAACCGCCCTGCATGGCCTTGGTCCGCCGCCTCCCACACCGAATCAGTAAGAATCCCACCGGAATTGAGCATGCACCGCTACCGCACTCATCAAGGCGGCTCCCTGCGTGAGAGCGACATCGGCCAGCAGGTTCGGCTGTCCGGCTGGGTCCACCGGGTTCGCGATCATGGCGGCGTGCTGTTCATCGACCTGCGCGACCACTATGGGCTGACCCAGGTGGTGGCCGACCCCGACAGCCCAGCGTTCAAGACCGCCGAAACGCTGCGCTCGGAGTGGGTGGTGCGGGTTGACGGCAAGGTCCGCCGCCGACCGGCAGGCACCGAGAATCCCGAACTGCCGACCGGCGCCGTCGAGGTATTCATCTCCGAGATCGAGGTGCTGGGCCCTGCCGGCGAACTGCCGATGCCGGTGTTCGGCGACCAGGAGTACCCCGAGGAAATAAGGCTTAAGTATCGCTTCCTCGATCTGCGTCGCGACCGCCTGCACCGCAACGTCATGACGCGGGGCGCGGTCATCGACTCGATCCGCAGGCGGATGAAGGAGCAGGGCTTCTTCGAATTCCAGACGCCGATTCTGACCGCCTCGTCGCCCGAGGGCGCCCGCGACTACCTTGTGCCCTCGCGCATTCATCCTGGAAAGTTCTACGCGCTGCCGCAGGCGCCGCAGCAGTTCAAGCAGCTCATCATGGTGTCGGGCTTCGACCGCTACTTCCAGATCGCGCCGTGCTTTCGCGACGAGGATGCGCGCGCCGACCGTTCGCCCGGCGAGTTCTACCAGCTCGATCTCGAGATGAGCTTCGTCACGCAGCAGGACGTGTTCGATGCGGTCGAGCCGGTGATGCGCGGCGTGTTCGAAGAGTTCTCCGGCGGCAAGCCGGTGACGCAGAGGTTTCCGCTGATCCCTTACGCCGAAGCGCTACGGAAATACGGCAGCGACAAGCCTGATCTGCGTAATCCGATCGAGATGCAGAATGTCAGCGAGGCGTTCCGCGGCTCGGGCTTCAAGATTTTCGCCAACATGCTCGCAGGCGATCCCAAGGTTGAGGTCTGGGCGATCCCGGCGAAAGGTGGCGGCAACCGCGCCTTCTGCGACCGCATGAACGCCTGGGCGCAGCATGAGGGCCAGCCGGGGCTTGCCTATATTTTCTGGCGCGAGGGCGAGGAGGGCGGCGCGGGCCCGGTGGCGCGCAATCTTGGTCCGGAGCGCACCAAGCAGATCGCCGAGCAGCTCAAGCTCGGCATTGGCGACGCGGTATTCTTCATCGCCGGGCGGCCGGATCAGTTCGTCAAGTTCGCCGGTCCCGCGCGCACCAAGGTCGGCGAGGACCTTGGTCTGATCGCCAAGGACCGTTTCGATTTCTGCTGGATTGTCGACTTCCCCATGTTCGAATGGAACGAGGAGGAGAAGAAAATCGACTTTTCGCACAACCCATTCTCGATGCCGAACATGGCGGTCGACGAATTCCTCGCGCTCGATCCCAACGACCACGAGAAAATCCTCGGCATCAAGGCGATCCAGTACGACATCGTGTGCAACGGCGTCGAACTGTCGTCGGGCGCGATCCGCAACCATCGCCCGGACGTGATGAAGAAGGCGTTCGCGATCGCGGGCTACCCGGAGGATGTGCTCGAGCAGAAGTTCGGCGGCATGCTGCGCGCGCTTTCGCTCGGCGCGCCGCCGCATGGCGGCATCGCGCCGGGCATCGACCGCATCGTGATGCTGCTCTGCGGCGAGGAGAACCTGCGCGAGGTGGTGCTGTTCCCGATGAACCAGCGCGCCGAAGACTTGCTGATGGGCGCGCCGTCCGAAGTGACCCAGAAGCAGCTTCGCGAACTGCACATCCGGCTGGCGCTGCCGGACAAGTGATGGTGCCAGTTCGAACGAAGGAGGCGCCGTTGGAAACCACCCTGGTCACGCCATCGTTCGTGTGGACCATGGCGGCCTACAACGCCGAAATGAACCGCCGCATCTACGGCGCCGCCGCGCGCATTCCCGACGCCGATCGCCGCAAGGATCGCGGCGCGTTCTGGGGCTCGCTGCACGGCACGCTGTGCCATCTTTTGTGGGGCGACCGGATGTGGATGTCGCGCTTCGACGGCTGGGCCAAGCTCGACGTGATTCAGAAGGACAGCGCGACGCTGGTCGCGGATTTCGACGAGCTGTGGCGAGAGCGCGTCGCGGCGGACGACAATATCTCCGACTGGGCCGGGCGCGTCACCGAGGACTGGCTCGCCGCAGATCAAGTCTGGTTCAGCGCCTCGGTGCAGCGCGAGCTGCGCCAGCCGCGCAGCCTCCTGGTGACGCATTTTTTCAATCACCAGACTCACCACCGCGGCCAGGCGCATGCGATCATCACCGCCTGTGGCGAGAAGACCGGCGACACCGACCTGTTCCTGGTGATCTGACGGCTACGGCGGGACGCAGCAGCCGGCTACGGCTGCTGTGGAGTTCCGGGGGCCGTTTGCGATGCCACCCTCGGCTGGCGTGTGGGGACAGGCTTCGGCTTGGCCGGTTCGCGGGCGTCGTTCTGCGACAGGTCTGGCGGCCACTCCCCGAGCCAGGTCGCGAGCGGAATGACCGGCGGCAGCTCTCCGAAGTCGACCAGGCTTGGATCGATCGCAAAATAGGCGCTGCTTCCGGTCTCCTGCAGCACGGCGGTGTTGCGCGGGCCGGTGACGGAGCTTGCGTTGGAAAGCTGCGCGACGCGATGGAAGCGCAACAATCGGCCTTTCTCCATCAATGTCATGTAGGTCCAGGTGTTGACGGCCTCGTCGATGCAGTCGAGCTGCGTCTTGTCGCTCACGTTGGGCAGAATGATCATGTCCTTGTGCGTCCACTGGTGAACGCCTGTGCCGGTCTGCGCGCCAACGGCGCGGCGGATCACGGTCACGGCCTGCGCAATCTGTCGCCGCTCGGCGCGCGCATCCTTGGCCGGCGGCTTGAAAGCCGCGGCAACCTGCTGCCATTGCTTTGCGCTGAGCGATGCGCGCGACTGCTCGGCGCAGGCGAAGCCGTGGCATTCCCGAAAGGAGGCCAGCGTCGGATTGGATTCGGCGTGGAGGTCGAGGAACGTCGTGCTCTGATTGGGGCCGGTTTGCATGCACGCGGACAGCGCCAGCGCCGCACCGAGCCAACCCAGGACACCGCAGACTTGCGCCCGAACCACGTCCCATCCCCCGTCGCCTGGGAGCAAGACTAAAGCGGATATCCCAGCAATGGCAACGTTCTCTCGGCCCTTTCCAAAGCCAACGGGTATCTGGAGACCGTGGAGATTGGACGCCCAGCGCTTCGGTTCCACGCGTGCGGGAACTGGCAGCCCAAGCGCGCCCCGCGAGCAGCGGAACTCGGCGGATCACTTCTCCGGCAGCGGGATGAACTCGATTTCGTCGCCCGGCACCTTGCCGAAATGGCCGGCGGCCCACTCGGCCTTGGCCTGGTCGATCCGCTCCTTGCGCGAGGAGACGAAGTTCCACCAGATGTGCCGCGGCCCATCGAGGGTCGCTCCGCCGCAGATCGCGAGATGCGTGTCGGTGACCGCGGTGACCGTGATGCGGTCGCCGGGCTTGAACACGAGCAGGCGGTCCGCGCCGAAGTGGTCGCCGGCGATGTCAATCTCGCCATCCAGCACGTAGATGGCGCGTTCTTCGTGATCGGCGTCGAGCGGCAGGGTCGAACCGGCCTTGAGTGTGGCGTCGGCGAATATGGTTTCGGAGGTGGTCGCAACAGGCGAGCGCGCGCCGTAGAGCGAGCCGACCACAACGCGCACGCTCTTGCCGTTGTCGCGCACCGTCGGAAACTGCTCGACGGCATAGTGGGCGAAGGCCGGCGCGATCTCCTCCTTTGCCGCGGGTAAGGCAACCCACATCTGCAGGCCATGCAGGTTGTCGCCGGTGGCGCGGCGTTCGGTGCCGGTGCGCTCGGAATGAACGATGCCGCGGCCCGCGGTCATCCAATTGACCTCGCCCGGACGGATCGGCACGGCAGTGCCGAGGCTGTCGCGGTGCATGATCTCGCCGTTGAACAGGTAGGTGACGGTGGCAAGCCCGATATGCGGATGCGGGCGCACGTCAATGCCGGTGCCTGAGCGAAACACCACCGGGCCGAAATGGTCGAAGAATACGAACGGCCCGACCATGCGCGACTGCGCCGACGGCAGCGCGCGGCGGACGCTGAAGCCGTCGCCGAGGTCGGCGGTGCGCGGCACCACCACCTGCTTGAGCGCATCGCATTGAAATTTGTCGCCGGGGGCAGGGTCTTTGCCAGGGGCAAAACTCATGACCGTCTCCTTCGTGTGTTCATGCTCGCGACCGGTCCCAGCGCCCATCCGATCGCAAATGCCTTACGCCAGCGTGACGAACTTCTGGCCTTTCACTGAATCGACAAGACCGTAGAACACCTCGTTCACCTTGGGCCAGCTTGGCAGCTTCTTCATGTTGTCGAGCCAGCGCTTGACGTTCGGATAAGGCGAAAAATCGACGCCGATGACCTCGCCGAGCGTCACGATTCCGCTCGCGAAGTAGTCGGCGATGGTGATGTCGTTGCCGCACAGATAGGGCTTGTTCGGCCCGATCCAATGGTCGTTGAGCAGCTTCAGCCAGCGCTTGGCGTTCTCCTTGCCCATTTCGAGCGTGGCGGCCTGCGCATCCTCGCTTCTGCGCTTGAGGTGAGGGAAGAGCTGCGGATAGCAGAGGTTGTAGCCCCAGTCGCGATAGAAGTTGGTGTTGATCCAGTCCATCATCTCGTTGACCTTGGCGCGCTGCTTGAGGTCCTTCGGATAAGCGGGCGAGCCGACCTTGTCGGCGAGGTATTTCAGGATCGCCGAGCTTTCCGTGAGCTTGAGGTCGCCGTCCTCCAGCATTGGCACGAGGCAATTCGGATTGACGGTTGCATAGGGCGGCTGCAGGTGCGCGCCGGTCATCAGGTCGACCAGCTCCTCGTCCATGGCAATCTTGTTCTCGGCCGCAAACAGGCGTACGGGCCGGCTCGTCATCGAAACGGGGTGCATGTAGAGCTTCATGTCCTGGCCTCTCCTGAGAATTCGGCTACGCGATCAATGCGGTGCAACGCAGGCTGCGCGCACGATATCTATGGGCGATTTTGCTCATCTTGTCCGGCCGCAGCCGACCCGATTATGCTCAGGGCGTCGACTTCAGACGCGGGATCAGCCGCAGCGCGGTCTCGCGTTCGATCGAACGCAGTTCGTCGGCATTGAAGCCATACGCTGCGATACCCTCGTTGACCTCGATCGCGCGGCGCAGCGGGAAATCGCTGCCGTAAAGCAACTGTGCGATCGGGACCATCTTGAGCAGCGCCGCGATCTGTCCCGCGGTGTGACCCTGCGCGACCTCGTAGTGAAACTTTCGCAGCTCCGGCAGCGGGCCGTCCGGCAGCCGCGGGTCCTTCTTCAGATTTTGCAGTTCGATCAGGCGGCCGGTCAGGAACGGCAGCGTGCCGCCGCTGTGCGAGAAGATCCAGCGGATGTCGGGGAACTTGGTGGCCGTGCCGCTGAACACGATATGGGTGATGGTGCGGGTGGTGTCGGTCGCGAATTCCACCGTCGAGGGCCCGATGCCCGGCAGAATGGCGCCGCAGCATGCCGGCGTGGTCGGATGGACATAGACCAGCGCCCTACGCCGGTTCAGCTCGGCGTAGACCGGCTCGAACGACGGATCGCCGAGGTACTGCGTACCATAACTTGTCATCAAGCCGATGCCGTCCGCCTTGAGCGTGTCGAGCGCGTGCTCGATCTCCTTCAGACTGCCGTCGACATCGGGTGGCGAGATCGCCGCGAACAGGCCGAAGCGGCCGGGGTGATCCCGCATCAGCTTCGCGCCATATTCGTTGCACTCGTGCGCAAGACTGCGCGACAGCGGCACGTCGTCGGCAAACCAGGTGGCGGGCTGCACCAGCGATAGGATGGCGGTCGCGATCCCGTTCTTGTCCATCTCGTCGAGCGACATCTGCGGCGACCAGCGCGGCGGTCGGCCGCCGCTGCGCCGGACGGCCATGACATCGGCATGGAACGGCGGGATGAAATGGTGGTGGACGTCGACACGGGACTTTGCAGGCGATGCGGGCTGGGCGTTTGCGATCGGTGCGGCAGCGTACTGGCTCGCGTTTGCGGCCAGCGCGGCGATTCCGCCAGAGAGGACGCTCCTCCGCGAGATATTGCCGACGATCGTGGTCGGTGCACAACAGGTACATCGAACCGACAGTCGGCGTGGGATTGTCACCGGACTCACCATCGTCACTCCGCGGGGCGCGGGCCGAACAGCCGTACGGCGTTGCCGTATGCAATGCGGCGCGCCTGCTCAGCTGGAAGCTGCGCGAGCCAGCCGCGATAGGTCTGGAAGATGGAATCGTAGCTCGCCCATCGTTCGTTGATCCAGGTGTCCGAACCCAGCAGGAAGCGCTCCGAATGCCGCGCGAACAGTTTGCGCCAGTCGTCGCTCAGCCGGCCATTGGCGATGCCGCTGCGATACGAGAGTTCGCCCCACAGCGTCGGGTATTTTTCCAGCAGTTCCTGTACGCGCGCCGGCGCCGTGATGAAGCCGGTGTGCGCCCAGATGATTTTTGCGCCCGGATTGTGTGCAAATAGGTGGAGCAGCGCCGCCTCGTCGCAATGGGCGTGCAGATAGATATCGCGCTCGACCGCAAAATCGACGATCTGCTTGACCAGCGGTCCTGCTGCCGCCGAGCCGTAGATGTGAAATTCGCCGATGCCGCGATAGTAGCCGCGTTTGTATTCGTCCTTGATCAGTTCGAAAATCGGGGGATCGGCGAACCAGGTCTGGATGTCGCTGCGTGCGCGATAGGGCCGGATGAAGGGGACGACCCAGAGGCCCGGTGTCTTGGCTTCTACGAGCTGGTGGGTGCCCTTGTTCGGGCGGCTGGTCGCAAGGATGACCGGTGACGCCGTTGCGGTGGAATACCTCGAGCACCTGCCCGAGCGAATAGTACGGATTGGGCTCCTGGTTGTAGTGCAGGTGCGCATCGAACAGCTCAAGCCGATCCTGCGCGACGGCGGATTGGCCGCCGCCCAGCACCGCAATGGCTACGGCAGCCGCCGTCAGTCCAACCGCTAACCGCATCGTCGTCCCCTGTCGCACCGACGTGTCGCCAGTGTAGCATCCGCGGGGGCAAGAGCGCGCGGCCGGCACCCGGTGCGGGGGCGGGCCACGGCATTCATTCGGTTTGAATATTTCGCGCCAACCTCATAAAGTTCGTTGCAGCGCACGAGCACAGGAGGGGGTTTCATGAAAGGCACTATCGCAGGCGTGGCCATGCTGGCGACGCTCGCCTCGTCTATTCCGCTGCAGCCCGCGGCCGCGCAGGACCCGCTCGGCGGCGCACTGCTCGGCGGCGCGGCCGGCGCGATCATCGGTGGAGCGGCAACCGGCCGGGCCGGCGGCGCGATCGTCGGCGGCATCATCGGGGCGGCCACCGGAGCCGCGATTGCCGACTCCATGGAACCGGCGCCCCGACGCGGCTACTATTGGTACCAGGACGCTTGCTGGCTGCGCCGCGGCGACGGCAGCTATGCGCGGGTGCGCGCACGCTATTGCGACTGATATCAACCGCTATCGCCGAAGCGCCCTCCTCGTGGGGGCGCTTTGCATTTCGAGGCACGTCGAGACTGCGAAATATGCTAGGGATGTAGTGCTTCGATCCGCGGAGGGAGGAGGTGCCCATGGAAATCGCCTATACGCTCGGTCGGATCTTGGTGCCGATCGTCTTCATCGTGATGGGGGTCCAGAAAATCCTGAACATCGAGGGACTCGCGAGAACGCTGATTGCGAGCAACATTCCGATCCCGGCCGAGATCGAGAACTACCTTCAAGGGTTGTCGCGTTATGTCGGTGCTCGCCTACATCATCGCGGGCCTCGAAATCCTGGCCGGCGTGATGATCCTGGTCGGGTTCAAGGCGCGTTGGGGCGCGGTGATCCTGATCGTCTACGGCGCCTGCATGATTTTCTTCGTCCATCACTTCTGGAACATGGATGCCGCTACCGCAGCCATCCACCAGGCTCAGGCGCTGCTGCATCTTTCAGTGCTGGGCGGGCTTCTGTTGATCGTGTCCGGAGGCTCAGGCCCCGGCTCGCTCGACGGTCGGCGGGTTGCGCTAGCGGCGTTCCGATCGATTGCGCTGCCGTAAAAATAGGGGCGACCTTGCGACCGCCCCAGTTTGAGACGCCACGCGGGAGGAACCTCGCGAGTGGGTCGGCCACATGACGCTGCCGTGGGCCACGTAACTGAATTTATTGAGTTCAATTGTGGATAACATCTGATTCGCGCGAATTCGTCACGCGTTTTCCGAGAGCTAGAGATAATCCCCAGGGTGGGGCTTGCAGTGGATAAGTTCACCGCCAGGTGACCAGCGTAAGCTCCGCCGAGCGGTCCAGCACCTGCTCAGGTCCCGGTTTGAGGCCACGGCCCGTGAGCAGTGCCTCGGGCTCTGTTGCCGGCACGCCCGGAAACACTGGCCGGCCTCCCGGCAAGCGCGCACCGGCAACCCGGCTGAGGTGGAAGGCGTCATAGCCGAGTTCGAGGAACAGACCGAAGACATTGGTGCCGCCGATCACGGCGAGAGTGCCTTCTGGCGCTCCCAGAGCGGTCCAGGCCTCTCGCAAGCTTGCGCCGGATGGATTCCACAACAGCGCCTTGTCGTTTCCGCCATCAGGCGCGAGCGCGGCCACGCGTCGTGTCAGAATGAGCCGTCGTCGGCGGGCGGCTGCGGGACCGCCCTCGGCGGAATGGCGGCCATTGGCAATCGCCGCTGCCCGGTCGAGCGCGTCGTAGAAAAAGCGCTGATCGGCTTCGACCTTCAACGCGTCGGGCTGCACACCCTGCGCATCCGCGATCATGCCATCTGCGGACACGATCGCGAGCCCCTCGATCCGAAGACCTTCAATGGGATCACGCTGCGGCATGTTTGGTCGCGACTAACTTCATTGTCCGAAACGCAAAGGGCGGCCGTGTCGGGCCGCCCCGTGCTGCATCGTGTCGACGACGATCAATCGACCGTGCGCACGACACTCGACGTCGGCCGTTGACTGACCGTCGGGAGCTTCTGCTCTTTGCGCATTTCCTCGTCGTATTGCGGCAGCGTCACGACGGCGTTGCGCGCCTTCATGTGCACGATCTTGTAGCCGCCGGCCTTGAGCTGGGCCAGGATTTGCGGCACCGCATGCGCCGTCGCGCTGCTGGAAATCATGCATCAAAACAATGCCTTTGCCGTGTTTCTTGAGCCGGGTCATGATCGAGTTCACGACCTGCTCGGGCTTGCGCATCTTGAAGTCGAACGAGTCCATGTCGGTCGAGAAGATCGCGATGTTGCGCTCGCCGAGATAGGTGACGAGCTCGGGCGGATGACGCAGCGCCGGGAACCGGAAGAACGGCGCTTCCGCCTGATCCTCGAGCGCCCATTTGACCGCGCTCACGGCCTTTTCGATCTCGGCCTTGGCTTCGTCGACCGTCTTGCGCGACAGGTCGGCGTGCGACCAGGTGTGCGATCCGACGCTATGGCCGGCCGCGGCGACCTGCCGAAGGATTTCCGGATAGTAGGTGGCGTGCTTGCCGATCGCGAAGAACGTCGCCTTGACGCACTCGTCGGCGAGCGCCTTGAGCACGAGCGGCGTGGTCGGCCAAGGCCCGTCGTCGAAGGTCAGGACGACTTCGCCGTCGCGCAGGAAGTCGTGCATCTTGAAAGTGCTCGAAGCCGAAACCCGGTCCGCCGGCGGTATCGATCTCGACCGTCCGCGTCACACCGAGCGCGCTCGGATTGTTACACTTGGCTTGTGCGGCCGATGAGGCGGATGGCGCCGAAGCCTGGCTGGGAGGGCGCAACCGTCGGGACCGCGGCGAGGGGAGGTGGAGCCGATCCGGTCGTCGGGCCCCGTTGCGCCGCGGCCGGACTGATTGCCGCCAGCGACGCCGACATAAGCATCACGCACGCGACCGCACCACGCATGGAAACCTCCCAAATGGACAGAAGCGGGTACCCTGTCTCTAGGGCGCCTGTTCATGCATGACGATATTCCGGCCGCGAGTCAATTAAGGATAGCCGGCGCGTTCTGGCGGCGGCCGAATTAACCTTAGCCTATCGATAATTTGCCCCGGTCTCTAAACCGCTGCGTTAACGAACGAGGTAGCGCTCCGTGACCCGCACCGCGAGCGCCCAGCCGATCCAGCACGGCGACGAACAAGGCCAGAAACACAAACAGGCTGGCGGAGTGGGAGAACGGCTCCACCATGGCGGAAATTCCTACTGCGATCGCGTCGCCGAACACCACAAAGACCAGAAACACAAGGATGACGCTCATAAGGCTCCTTCCCGGGACGGACCTTCCCTGGATGCGGATGCGTCACCCCTTAGAGCCAGCGCACGGGAAGTCGCTGCGGCTGACCAGTGGGCCAACTGTCGCTGTGCAAGGTGGACGGCAGTCCCAACCGGTCGCATCGCGGCATGACCGGTCGACAGTTATTGCGCGAGGCTATTGCGGACGCAGTTCCTTTTCGATCGCCGCGATCACACGCGCGTCCATCGGCTCGATCTGCGTCGAGAACACCGCGGCGATCCGGCCGTCGCGTCCGACCAAGTATTTGTGGAAATTCCAGCGCGGCGACTTCGCCGGGCCGCTCCAGCGCCGCCCACTTGAAGAATGGATGGGCGGCCGAGCCCTTGACCTCGGCCTTGGCGGCGAGCGGAAAGTCCACGCCATACTCGCCATGCGCGGTCCTGTTGATTTCGGCCGCACCGCCAGGCTCCTGGCCACCGAAGTCGTTCGACGGCACGCCGACGATGAGGAGGCCGCGCTCGCGGTAGCGCGCCCATAGCTGCTGCAGGCC
This sequence comes from uncultured Alphaproteobacteria bacterium, assembly GCA_963821555.1. Lineage (GTDB taxonomy): Bacteria > Pseudomonadota > Alphaproteobacteria > Rhizobiales > Xanthobacteraceae > Z2-YC6860. The sequence continues at coordinate 102,553 of CAWGEM010000017.1, forward strand.
GGTGTATTGCGGGGTGTAGCCGCATTGCGAGGCGGTGTTGACGATCAGGATCGGCTTGCCGGCATGTTCGGCCAGACGGATCGAGCCGCCGTCGAGGCCAGCGAAAGAGAAAGCATAGGCGGTCGGTCGGCTCATGGCGGGGGCCTGGGCGAAAGCGTCGGGAGCAAGGCTGCAGCCCAGCAACGCCAGAACGTGCCTGCGGTCAATCATGGTCCGCCTCCTGTCGCCGCCGCCAAGTTTCCTTGGACCGGCATACGCGGCGCTGTCACGTTCGGATGCGCGGCGAGGTTCGTCACCCCCGCCCATCAACACCCGAGAGCCGGTCTATGCAAGGGACCGGATCGAGCGCAACGCAGATGTGAGTGGTGTTGGACACCTTCCCGCTGCGATGCCGCGCGCTATAGTGCGGCGCAGGTAGCCACGGAGGATCAGCCATGCCGGAAGTCGTCATTTATGCCCTCGGGGGCCGTTCGCAGGAGCAGAAGAAGGCGCTCTGCAAGGAGGTCACCGACGCGGTGGTGAAGAACTACAACGTCCCCGCCGATGCCGTCGTGGTCACGCTTGTCGAGTCGCAGAAGACCGACAAGGCCAAGGGCGGCGTGATGTTCAGCGAGATGTCGGCCCGATAACAGGTCGTGCCGCGCCTTTCCGGCCGGGCCTGTGCCGGCGCTCCTGCGTCCATAGGTCCGGCCGTTGCGCTTCGGCTACGTCTGCTGGAATTCGATGCGCTTGTCGGGCCGCTCCAGGTCGACGTGCAGCGCTTCGCACAGCCGGTTCGAGTAGTTCCACATCCCGCAGAACACCGTCAGCTCGACGATCTGCTTCTCGCTGAAGTGCCGCTTCATCGCGGCGAACGCCGTCATCGTCGTCGCGCGCCGTCATGCGGGTGACCGCCTCGGCCCAGCGCACGGCAGCCTTCTGGCGCTCGTCGAGGTCGGGCGAGGCCATGTAGTCGTCGCCCTGCGCTGCCGCGATCTGCGCGTCGGTCAGCCCGATCTTCCGGCCGAGCGGCACGTTGTGCGACATGCAATAGGCGCTGCCGTTGAGCGCCGATGTCTTGATGATCACGAGCTGCTGGATCTTCACGTAGTCCGGATCGGTTTTCACGTTGTTCAGCCGGATGCTTTCGTTCGGCAGCATCCAGCCGGCGAGCGCGGCCGGCTGATGGGCGAGCACCTGCGAGAAATTGCTGATCCGCCCCCATTGCTTGAGCACGCCGTCGTAGACCTTGCGGACGTCGTCGTCCGTCGTCTCGGGCGGGATCATTTTGACGCGAGACATCGGCGCTTCCCTTAAGGCTCTTGCCGGCGGACAGGCTATCGCTTCTCGATCGACAGCCCGCCCGGGCCGACATTGATCTGAACACCGGCTGGTTCTTTCTTTGCTTCATAGAGCGAATAGCCGAGAACGACTACCGCCACGATCAGCACGCCGATGATCAGGTAAAGCAGATTGTCGCGCGTCATGGATCGCCCCTATTCCACTCCGCTGGCGAGAAAAAACAAGCGCGCCGGCGGTGTCGCGAGGAACGCAAGCAGCGCGCGCGACGCTTCGGCGCTTGCGCCCGCAAGCATTGCTGCGGAGTAAGGCAGCACGATCTGGATCTCGTCGGGGATCGGCCCGCCCCATGCGACGCCGCGGCCTCGCCAGGCCAGGATTTCGGTGGCGGGGCCGAAGCCAAGCGCGCCGGGACCGGCGTTTTCGGCGAGGTGCCGATTGAGCAGCGTCGCGGTGTCGAAACGCTTGAGCTTGGGCGCGACGGTGGCGGTGAGGCCGAAGCGCTCAATCACCTGCAGCAGATGATCGCCGGTTGGCGCGAGCGTCAACAGCACGGCATCGGCGGAGGTGAGCGCCTGCCGCAGTGCCGGCATGGTCGAGACATCGGGCCTAGGCGCATCGGCGCGCACCGCCGCGCCGATCCGGACCGCCCCGATCGGCACCAGCGTCGATTTGTCGGCGCGGCCTACGGCCACGATTTCGCTCGCCCATTCGGTCGGCACCACGATCACATCGGCGTTCGCCTCGCCGGCAAGCGCGTGCTTGCGGATGTTGTGGCCGTGGTCGGTCCGCACATCGACGGCGATTCCGGTCTCGCGTGCAAACTGTTCCGCTGCGGGTCGCAGGCCGTGCAGCGCGGAGCCTGCCGCCAGCACCCTTAAGGGGTTTGGCGCTGAGGCCGGTTGTGCGGTTGCGACCCCGGCAAGTGCGTTCAGGGCACCGGCGGCCGCAGCGCAGGCGAGCCAGTTGCGCCGCGAGCAGGCAAACGCTGAAAGCAAGGCGCGCAGTCGAGCCTCCCGAACGGCCGATCGATGGCGCGACTGTACTATGGCTCCGCCTGCGATGTCAGCGGCGGCTCCCGATGTCTGCTTCGCGATGACAAGCGCGTGATCGAAGCCGCTTCGCTCGCTGGATCGGCGTCTCGGGCATTGCGTGGAATGGGGTCACATTGGAGACTTTCGGCCGGCGCAGACAAGCGCTGCCGCCTGCCAGCATGGCCAGCCGGCCAAATCAGAGGGAGGGTGACCAGGATGTCTCGGATGCTTATTGCAAGTTTGGCGGTTACGATGGCGACGGCCTTGGCCGTGCCGGCGAATGCGCAGGCGCCGGCCCAGCCGCAGCCCGCACCACCGCCCTTCGCCACCACCAAGGTAGAGGGGACCGACAACGTCTACATTTTCCGGTTCGGCGGCCATCAGGCGATGTTCATCGTCACGAAGGACGGCGTCATCGCCACCGATCCGATCGGCCTGCGCCGGCCCGCAGCCAAGGCCTACATCGAGGAAATCCAGAAGATCACCAAGGCTCCGATCAAATATGTGATCTATAGCCACAGCCACTACGACCACATCGCGGGCGGCAAGCCGTTCAAAGACCTGGGCGCAACCTTCATCGCGCACAAGAACGCCAAGGCCCGCATCGCACAGCTCAAGCCGGACGATGTCGTCGTTCCCGACCAGGTCGTGGACAACAAGCGGGTTCTGCAGCTCGGCGGTACTACGCTCGAACTCCTCTACCTCGGCCGCAATCACTCCGACTCCTCGCTGGTGATGCGGCTGCCGAAAGAGAAGATCGTCTTCGCCGTCGACTGGCCCCGTCTCCAGGGTGTCCAGTTTCGCGGCATGGCGGACACCTATCTGCCCGACCTGGAAGACAGCCTGAAGAAGCTGATCGCGCTGGATTGGACCACGCTGATCGAAGGACATCCTGGCGCGGGCGGCCGGCAGACCGGCACCAAGGAGGATGTCAAAAAGCAGCTCGAATACCTGCAGGATCTTTCTGCAGCAGTGAAGAAGGCCGTGGACGAAGGCAAGAGCTACGCCGACGCCCAGAAGGAGATCAAGCTGCCGAAGTACGAGAGCTGGCCCGGCTACGGCCCATTCCTGCCGATGAATGTCGAGCGCTACTACGACTTCCATAATCGCGGCATCTGACGCAAAGCGCTCCGGTCGGCCGGATTGCAGTCCGGCCGACCGGCCCCACCCGCCTGAGTACTCGTTGCGCGCCCACGCTCGCGCGAGCGACGTTGGGCTATTTTTCCTTCGAGGCTTCGGCTTTGGACTTGCGCTTCATGTCCATGGTGTGGGCGCGCTTGTAGGTCTGGATGTCCTTAAAGCGCCCCTTTTTGTCACGCACGGCGTAGAGCTTGGTGCCCTTCGAACTGCGCATCGTCGTCCGCTTAGCCATGGTTGCCTCCTGGTTGGGCCCGCAATTCAATTCGCCTTGATACCCGCCTGCTGGATGATTCGCTCGTAGTCCGCGACGATATCGCGCAGGAAATCGCCGAAGGCTGCGCCGCAGGAATTGACCGGAAACAGGCCGAGCTGGGCGAGTTTCGGCTGCACTTCGGGCGTCTTCATCGCGGCCAGGAACATGTCGGTCAGCTGCTTGACCGCAGCGCCGGAGTCTTGGCGGGGGTGACAATGCCGTAGAAAATCTCGGCCTCGTATTTGGTGATGCCGGTCTCGTTCAGGGTCGGCACGTCGGCCAGTTCAGGCGATTCGCTTGGGCGAGGTGGTGACGAGCGCCCGCAGCGTCCCGGCCTTGAGTTGCGACATCACCGTCGGATAGTCGGCCCAGACCGCCTGCACATGTCCGCCGATCAGCGCGTTGATCGCGGGCGCCGTGCCGCCGTACGGCACGTAGTTGATGTCGATCTTGGTGGCGAGGCGGAGCACCTCGATGGCGACGTGCAGCGAGGTCGCGGGTCCGCCGCTCGCGAACGTGACCTTGCCAGGATTGGCCTTGGCGTAGTCGACGAGCTCCTGCACCGTCTTCCAGGGCGAGGAGCTCTGCACCACGAGCGGCATCGGGGGTGGATGCGAGGTAGCAGATCGGCTCGAAGTTCGCGAGCGTGGTGTTGCCGCGCTTCATTGCGGCGTTGACCACATAGGCATTCGCCACCAGCAGCACGGTGTTGCCGTCGGGTTCGGCGCGGGCGGCTGCTTCGGTGCCGATGGTCATGCCGCCGCCCGGCCGGTTTTCGACGACTACGGTCGGGCCGCCGACGCGCGGGATCTGCTCGGCCATGAGACGCGACAGGATGTCGGGTCCGCTGCCTGGGGTGTAGGGCACGATGATCTTCAGCGTTTTGGCCTGAGACCAGGCTGCCGGGATCGAAGGCGCCGCCAATGCGATTGCGACACCGGCCGCTCCGAGGAACTTCAGCATTCTCATGGGCATCCCCCGACGGTTTTCACAGGTCTTCGCAGCGTGATTTGTTTTCATGCGTCCCGCAAGGGTGGCAGATGCCGCGGCAGGCCGCGCGCCAAGCCGCTTGCTCTCGGGCCGGGACGGACGTGCCGATCCGCACAGGGCCGGCGCGTCGCATGGCAAGACCGCGCAATGCCATGTATCCTGCGGATCGAATCCGTTTGCCACGATGCATGGGGGCTACCAACAGCATCGTCAGAAACAATTTCAGTTCCGAGTGCGTTGGAAGGACAACGGGAGGCGTGCCCGCAAGCGGGTGACCTCATCGCGACAAGGAGGGTCGCACCATGATTTCGAAATCTTGCATCGGCCTTGGCCTCGTGGCCTGGCTGCTGGCCGCGGCCACAGCCGTGGCGCAGGAGCAGCGCGCACCGACCGAGGGGGCGAAGCCCGGCGTGCCGGAAGCCCCGGTCGGCCATCGTCAGCCGCGCGCCACCGACGTGCCGGCCAGCGTCCAGAAAACGGAGGCCGAACTGCGGCAGGAAAAACAGGCTCGCGAACTCGACCGCAAGCTGCGGATCTGCCGCAACTGCTGAAGGCGGCCCGGTTCACGCCGCGGCTAGTGCCGCCGATTTGAAGTTCCTGCACCACTTGCCGCGATCACATTCAGGAACTTCAAATCGTAAGCGGCACTAGTTTCATAGACTTGCTAGTGCCCCTTTGCTTCCGAAGTTCGTGTCAGAGAATGCTGCGATTTACTACGAACTTCGGAAGCGGGGCACTACGCGCTGGCGGTGCGCCCGACAAACACGTGCGTCTCGAGAAAGCCGTTCGCGGCCGATCCTTCCGCCACGAGCGCGTGAACGATGTCCGGCCTGCCGGCACCCGCAAGCAGGTGCCTGACCTCGTTGGCGGCGAAGTAGTCGAAAACCGGCATCGCAATATCGGGATGCAGCCGCGCGTTGACCTCGCTGTCGAAGCGCTTGGCGCGCCCGATGTCGGTACGAGTACCGGCGATTTCTTCGACGATCACGACCGCGTCGCTGACGCGGGCGGCTTCGGCGATCAGCCTGCGCACCTCGGCACGATCCGGGATGTGGTGCAGCACGTATTGCAGATAGCTCGAACCGAAGGTGCGCGTGCCGAATGGCAGCGCCGCACCCGCAAGCAGGCGGAACGGCAACGCGCGAGCCCGCTCGTGCCGGATGTCGATCACGTCACAGAGCGTCGGCAGAGTTCCGAGCCGTTCGGCATGGATGACGCTCGTGATCCCGCTGCCGCAGCCGATGTCGAGATTGCTCCGTCCGATGTGGCGCGCGGTGTGCGGCAGCAGCATGTCCTGATGGCAGTAGAATTCGTCGAGGCTCGGATCGGGCGATGGCGTCATATCTGACCTTGCGCCACGCCACTTTGGCGGGTACGGCCGGCGTGATACATTGGGCCGCATTGATGACCACGGCATCGTGGGCGCAGTCATGACCAAGACACTCGTCACCCCGCGCACCAAGGTGCGCACGAAGACACAGCGGCCGCCGCTCTACAAGGTCATTCTGCTCAACGACGACTACACGCCGCGCGAGTTCGTCGTGCAGGTCCTGAAGGCTGTGTTCCGCATGAACGAGAGCCAGGCCTACCGGGTCATGATGACGGCGCACATGCGCGGCGCCTGCGTGATCGCGGTCTATACCCGCGACGTGGCCGAGACCAAGGCCAAGGAAGCGACCGAACTCGGCAAGAGCAAGGGCTATCCGCTGTTCTTCACCACCGAGCCGGAGCAATAGCCGCGGAGATCGCCATGAGCGAAGCCGATCCGGCTGCGAGCGTTCGCGGCGCCACCTTCGATGCCCACGTCAAGGCCGAGTTCGTCGACAAGGACGTCGCCGCCGCGATGGCGACAATGGCGCCGGAGCCGTATCTCACCCATGTGCCGACGCTGACCGGCGGCACCGGGCGCGCCGAGGTTGAGCGCTTCTACGCCGATCACTTCATCGGTCACTGGCCGGACGACGTGTCTGTGCAGCCCTTGTCGCGGACCGTGGGCCAGGATCGCGTGGTCGACGAACTGATCGTGAGCTTTACCCACGATCGCGAGCTCCGCCCGTATCTGCCGGGCGTAAAGCCCACCGGGCGCAAGGTGGTGCTGCCGCACGTGGTGGTGATGGGCTTCGACTCGGCCGGCCGCATCGCCTACGAGCACATCTACTGGGACCAGGCGTCGCTGTTGGTGCAGGTCGGCTTGCTCGATCCGACGCTGGTGCCGGCGTCCGGTGCCGAGCAGGCGGCGCGGCTCCTCGACCGGGCGCTGCCTGCGAACGAGATGATCGCCCGGCGCTCGATCGGCCGATAGTCCGAGCGCGCCGCCTATTTTTTCGGCGCTGCGGCTTGATGCTACCGGATGCCGTTCGTATCTACCCCGTCGAAAGGGACAGTCGCATGTCGGTGCTGCAGCTTATTCTCAACCTGCTCTGGATCGTGTTCGGCGGCGTCTGGATGGCGCTCGGCTGGATCGTTGCCAGCGTCATCATGGCGATCACGATCATCGGCATCCCGTGGGCGCGCGCGGCCTTCAATATCGCGATCTACACCTTCCTGCCGTTCGGATCGACGGCGGTGTCGCGCGCCGAATACTACGGCCAGGAGGACGTCGGCACCGGCCTGCTCGGCCTCATCGGCAATCTGATCTGGCTCGTGCTCGCGGGCTGGTGGCTTGCGCTCGGCCATCTCGTGATCGCGATCGGGCTTGCCATCACCATCATCGGCATCCCGTTCGCCTGGGCGCATCTGAAGCTTGCCGGACTCGCGCTCTGGCCGATCGGCAAGATGATCGTGCCGATCGACGCCGCGACCGGCCGTCCGGTGCGTCCGCCTGGCGTCTAGGCGCGCCTTTCGCGCCGAGCGGGCAACGACTTGGCCGGCCCCTCGGTTCAAAGGTAGCCGTACAGGCAGGCGACATTGACCGCGCAGGCGATCAAGAGGCCAAGGACCAGGATCCGAGTATCCACAGTGCACTCCCGGAATCGGTCAGAAAAGCATGAACTCAGACCGGCCGAGAGTCCCAAAGTTTGTTTTTTCGGGCGTTTACCACTCGTTTACCAGCCGGGATTCGATTCTCAGGAGCGCGGGGCCAATGCCGTGCTCTCGTAGCCGCGGCCGCTCTTGCCCGGCCGTCGGCGCGGATTTCGCAGGGTTCTGACCGCAGCGGCAGCTTCGCTGCGCGTCACGTTGGTCAGTGCAAGGTCAGCCAGGATTTCTTCACGCCGACCAGAAGCCCGAGCACGATCGCGGCCCAGACGTCGGCCAGGAGCTTGTTCTTGTATTGCAGGACCTGCAGCGCGAACGGGTCGGCGGGTTGCTGAAAACTGAGAGCCAGGTAGAGCGGCAGTGCAAGCGTCCATAGCGCGAGCAGCAGGCTGCGAGTGAACGCCTGCCAGTCTGGCTGACCCGTTGCCTTCAGCGTCGTGCGAGTTGGCTGCGAGAGCCAAAATCCTCCCGAGAGGAGGATCGACAGAATGCCTGCCGCGATGAAAACGCCCACTGGTGTCATGGTCTCCCTCAAGTCTTGAGACTGTCCGGATCGGACCGACGCTCGTTGCGAGTTGATAATAGCTCTGCTCGGCAGCTTTTTGGTGCGGGGTGCGCTTTGCCGTTGGCGGCCCGCAATCCTGCGCGCCGCTTGCGCTCTTGGCGATTGCGGTCGTACTCCGCCGGCTCCGACTTACGGAAAAGCCATGATGATAAACCGCCGCTGTCGGCGTCGATCAGAGCCCGTTCAGTCGCCTCTGCTTAGGGTTTGGCCAGGGGCGCGAATAGGAGAGGGTCATGCGAAGGATTGCTCTGATCTGCGCGGCGGCAGCCGTGATTGTCACCGCGGGCACATTCGCGCCGTCCGACGCCAAGGCGATGCCGGTGACCACATCGGCAGCGCTCGGCGCAACGGTTGCGGATTCGAGTCTCGCCGAACGGGTCGCCTACCACTGCCGCCAGGTGCGGCGCTGCGGCTACTACGGCTGCGGCTGGCGCCGAGCCTGCGCCTGGGCGCCCGGCTACTACAGCTACGGCTACTATCGGCCGTATCGCGCCTGGCGGCCGTACTACGGCTGGCGCCGCCGCGTCTGGTGAGCTGTATGCGGCGCGGGCGGCTCGCCCGGACGGCGCGCAAGCGTCGTCCGGGCTACGCTTGCTAGAAGACCCGCGACGGCAGCCGCGGGTTGACGACCTTGCGGGCGACCTCGGCGCCGCCGACCGGAAGGCCGGTCGGATCGAGCAGGCCGATCTGCACCAGCACGCTCGCCTGATCCCAGTAGATGTGCTCGTGCGAAACCTTGCCGTCCTTGAAACCCACCACGACCGCCGCCACCATCTCGACGGGTTTGCCGGTGGGCGCGACCCCGGGCAGCAGCCAGTCGATCGCCGCCGTATGGGTGAAGCTGATGGCCATCTCCTGGACGATCTGGTTGTCGCCGACGGTCGTTGAAATCTCGGTCATCGTGACATCCGGCGGGAAGAACTTGCCCACCAGGTGGTTGGCGTAGAAGTCGCGGACGCCGGCGCGGCCGACGCCGCCGGCCATCGTCGGAACATGGTTGAGATGCGGATCGTCCGACATCGTCGCCATCGTGGTGTCGAGATCGCCGGCAAGCTCGGCGCCGACGTGCTTCTGAAACGTTTCAAGCATGTCTTGTTTTGACATTCGCGACTCCGCTCCGAAAATGCGCTGCCCTCGACAGATTTCGAAATGCCCGCAGATATCGGGCCGTCATTTGCGGAACGCATCGTTCCAGAAGTCGAGGCCGTCCGCGTGATGGCCGATCATACGCCAGCGGCCGCCTTCCCGTCTTATGACATCACCCTTGCCCGTTCCGCGCTCGGCGTTTCTTGAACGCCTCCGCCTCATCCGGCGCTGGACCGGACATCAGGCGGTGTTTGCTTTGGTTGCGGCTCTATCCGTGCTCGCATACCGTCACGGCCTCGAAAACCAAGGAGCCGATTCCATGCTGAACTTTCGCGCAGCGCTGCTTTCCGCCGCCGTGGTCGGGTTCGTAACCACGCCCGCTCTGGCGCAGGACGTCCCCAACCTGGTGGGCACCTGGAAGGGCAGCGCCCTTGCCGTTCACGTCGGAGCCACCCCCTATCGGGCCGCCGAAAGCTCCAACGTGCAGTTTGGCAACGCCATCGAGTACACCTACACGATCACCGAACAGCACGGTCAGCGTTTCGCCGGCAAGATGTCGGGGGGCAGGTTCTCTGAGACGATCATCGGCGCGCTCGCGCCGAACAATCGCACCGGCATGATGCTCGACGATGACGGCCAGTATCATCTGACGCTCGTCGACGCCAACACGATAGACGTGTGCTACACGCACCTTTATCCCACCAGCAAGGTCGTCGCCTGCTTCCAGGCCAAGCGCCAGCCGTAAGCTGTCGCGGCGCCAGACGCGGCTTGGGCGGCGCCATCCAGTTGGTTTGCGGCACACCGGCGTTGCCCCGCCGCGGCGGGCGTGGTGTGATGGCGCCGTTGTTTCACACCGGGAGATCACCATGATCACCGCTGTCGTGACGTTCAAGCTTCCGCCGGGCACCACCCGCGAGCAGCGGGTGGAGCAGATGAAGCAGACCGCGTTGCGGTTTCAGAACGTGCCCGGCCTGATCCGCAAGCAGTTTCTCTACGACGAGCAGAAGGGCCTCGCCGGCGGCGTCTATCTGTGGGAGACGCGCGAGGCGGCCGAGGCGTGCTACCGCGGGCCGTGGCGCGACAGCGTGCGCAAGGCCTCCGGCGGCAACGAGCCCGAGATCGCCTGGTTCGAGTCCCCGGTCGTGGTCGACAACGAGAGCCACACAGATCAAGACCGCGGCGTAAGCGCCGTAGGGTGGGTTAGGCGCAACGCGCCGTAACCCACCAGGGCTCTCACGACATTTCTTACGGTGGGTTACGCGCCTTCGGCGCTAACCCACCCTACGGCCCTAAACTCGACGACCACCACATCCAGGCCATGCGCGCGATCGTGATCGCGGCAATGGCGCCGACCGTCGCGATGAACAGCCAGACCAGGACATCGACCTGGCGCTTGAACTTCTGAAAGCCCTGGCTCGAGCGCGTCGGCCGCCGGAACATCACGTTGCGTAAGAACAGCAGCACCGGGATGACGGCAACGGCAAGGGCGAGGAGTTTGAGCAGCATGGCGCGCGGGTTCCCTCGCGCATCATAGAGCAAGCGGCGGGATGTGCGCACGATGTGCGCAACGTCGCAGAGTGGAGTTGGCGCGGAGCGCCGCAACACACCTCGATTTCGCGGCAAGGGAGGCGGTGGGTTACGCGCCTTCGGCGTTAACCCGCCCTACGCACTCAACTTGTAGCCCGCATGAAGCGAAGCGGAATGCGGGGCTGCGTTGACGTCACAAACTTGGGCGGTTGTTGATGTCCCAAGGATCCCGGATTGCGCTTCGCTCCATCTGGGCTCCTTGCTATAGATTTCGGTCGAGCTAGAAGACCGCTACCCTGCGCGAACTTTGCCGCAGGTGTCGCATTTTGTGCCTGCACCAAATGGTCGGAGCGTTGCATTACCGCAAGTGCAGAAGTCGCCAGTATATTGCGCGCAGCGTGCGCGAAACTCGCACCGACGCTTTTCTTCATTGGCAGCAGCCACGCGATCCTCTGCAATGTCTGGTGGGATGTTGCACGCTTGCGCAATCTCCTTGGCGCTTTCGTACAATTCTAGTACGCGGGATGTCAGCAGGAAATAAGAGGCGAAAGCGTTTGCCTGCCATTCCCCTCGCTCTTCCTTCTGCACGAATTTGATCTGCGCGGTTTCATCGTCCGAAAACGGTTGGGCATAGTGGTCGTGTAGAACTAGATGTCCAATTTCGTGCGCCACGATACGTCGGGCTCCTGGCTCACCTAGATTTGCTTCGTCCCATACCTGCGGATGAATGTGCAGCGTTGGCGGGTTGTGAGTTACGTAAGCAAGAGGTTCAACCCCATCGGGCACGTCAAATTTGATATCAAGCACGCCCTTGTTCAGCTTCGCAAGAATGCCCGGCAGGATTTTTTCAACGAAGACCACGATGTTGAAGAAGGCGTCGTTTTCATTGCCGGCCTTACGCCGACAATCCAGCGCGATTGACTCAATGCTCTCCTCGCGCCGGAATCGAACTTTGTGATCGCGAAGCATGACTAGCAATTCCTACGAACACCCCGTCGTGCTGCCGCACGTGTCGCACTTCAGGCACGTGCCGTTGCGCACCAGCGTGAAGTTCCCGCATTCGCCCACATCTCGCCCTCGTAGCCCTTGGCGCGCGCTTCGGCCGCTTCTGCGCAGCGGCCTTGCGTCGGGCGCTGGGCGCCTGCTCGGGCGAGCTGCTTCCAGCGCCTGCGCGGGCGAGAGCTTCGCCTCGGGCTCGGCCTTGAGCGCGGTCGCGCCGGCCGAGTGCAGCGCGGTGACGTTGCCGCGCCGCCTGTCCGCCCGGCACCTCCGTCGGTGCCGCGGGCGACGGCGCGCGCCGCCGCGAGATCACACCGAGCTTGTCGGTGCGCGAGCGGGTCAGGCCCTTCGAGACATAGCGCGAGGCGCCGGGCGCGGGCTTGCCTTCCTCGACGCCCTTGCCGAGCGCGTCGAAGCCGCCCTCGGTCGGGTCGACGTGGGCGAGGTCGAAGCGCTCCATGTAGGAGATCGCGAGCTCGCGGAACACGTAGTCGAGGATCGAGGTCGCGTACTTGATCGAGTCGTTGCCCTGCACCGGGCCCTGCGGCTCGAAGCGGGTGAAGGTGAAGGCGTCGACATATTCCTCGAGCGGCACGCCGTATTGCAGGCCGAGCGAGATCGCGATCGCGAAGTTGTTCAGCAGCGAGCGGAGCGCCGCGCCCTCCTTGTGCATGTCGATGAAGATTTCGCCGAGCCGGCCGTCCTCGTATTCGCCGGTGCGCAGATAGACCTTGTGGCCGCCGACCACGGCCTTCTGCGTGTAGCCCTTGCGGCGGTCGGGCAGCTGCTCGCGCTCGCGCAGCACGGTGATGCGCTCGACGATCTTCTCCACCACGCGCTCGGCCGCGACCGCCGCGCGCGCGGCCTGCGGCTTCTCGATGAAGGCCGCGACTGCGTCGTCGCGCGTCGTCCTCGTCCTCCTCGTCGGCGATGAGCTGGCTCTGCAGCGGCTGGCAGAGCTTGGAGCCGTCGCGGTAGAGCGCGTTGGCCTTCAGCGCGAGCTTCCAGGACAGCAGATACGCCGCCTTGCAGTCCTCGACCGTGGCGTCGTTCGGCATGTTGATGGTCTTGGAGATCGCGCCCGAGATGAACGGCTGCGCCGCCGCCATCATGCGGATGTGGCTCTCGACCGAGAGGTAGCGCTTGCCGATCTTGCCGCACGGGTTGGCGCAGTCGAACACCGGCATAGTGCTCGGGCTTCAGGTGCGGCGCGCCCTCGACCGTCATCGCGCCGCAGACGTGGACGTTGGCGGCCTCGATCTCGCGCTTGGTGAAGCCCAGGTGCGCCAGCAGGTCGAAGCGTCGGCGAGGCGATCGATCTCGGCCGGCACGTCGAGCGGTCGCGCAGCAGGTCCTCGCCCAGCGTCCACTTGTTGAAGGCGAACTTGATGTCGAAGGCGGTCGGCAGCGCCTTCTCGACCTTCTCGATCGCCTCCGGCGTGAAGCCCTTGGCCTTGCAGCGTGGCGTGGTTGATGCCGGGCGCCTGGCCGAGCGTGCCGTGGCCGACCGCGTAGGCCTCGATCTCGGCGATCTGCGCTCTCGCTGTAGCCGAGCACGCGCAGCGCCTCCGGCACCGCGCGGTTGATGATCTTGAAGTAGCCGCCGCCGGCGAGCTTCTTGAACTTCACCAGCGCGAAGTCGGGCTCGATGCCGGTGGTGTCGCAGTCCATGACGAGGCCGATCGTGCCGGTCGGCGCGATCACGGTCGCCTGCGCGTTGCGGTAGCCGTGCTCCTCGCCGAGCGCCAGCGCCTTGTCCCAGGCGCGCTTGGCGTGCTCGACCAGCCGCCTTGTCGCGGGCAGGCGGCGTGGTCGAGCCGCACCGGCGGCGGTCGCGACCTTCTCGTAGCCGGTCTTCTCGCCGTAGGCGGCGCGGCGGTGGTTGCGGATCACGCGCAGCATGTGCTCGCGGTTCTTCTCGTAGCCCGGGAACGGCGCCAAGCTCCTTCGCCATCTCGGCCGAGGTGGCGTAGCTGATGCCGGTCATGATCGCGGTGAGCGCGCCGCCGATCGCGCGCGCGGCATCGCGAGTCGTAGCCGATGCCGGACGACATCAGCAGGCCGCCGATGTTGGCGTAGCCGAGGCCGAGCGTGCGGTACTCGTAGGAGAGCTGCGCGATTTCCTTCGACGGGAACTGCGCCATCAGCACCGAGATTTCGAGCACGATGGTCCACAGCCGCACCGCGTGCTCGTAGCCCTCGACGTCGAACTGTCGCGGTCTGCTCGTCGCGGAACGCGAGCAGGTTCAGCGACGCCAGATTGCAGGCCGTGTCGTCGAGGAACATGTACTCCGAGCACGGGTTCGATGCGCGGATCGGGCCCGACGCCGGGCAGGTGTGCCAGTCGTTGACGGTGGTGTGGAACTGCAGGCCGGGATCGGCGCAGGCCCAGGCGGCGTGGCCGATCTTCTCCCACAGCTCGCGCGCCTTGACGGTCTTGGCGACCTTGCCGGGCTTGGTGCGCCAGGTCAGGTCCCAGTCGCCGTCGGCCTCGACCGCCTTGAGGAACTCGTCGGTGACGCGCACCGAGTTGTTCGAGTTCTGGCCGGAGACGGTGAGATAGGCCTCGCTGTCCCAGTCGGTGTCGTAGATCGGGAAGTCGATGTCGGTGTAGCCCTGCGCGCGCGAACTGGATGACGCGCTGGATGTAGTTGTCGGCGACGTGGCTCTTGCGCGCGAGCTTGATCTCGCGCTTGAGCGCCGGGTTCTTCTCGGGCTCGAAGCAGTCGTCGCCCGAGCCCTCGCAGTTGACGCAGGCCTTCAGGATCGGCGCGCAGGTGCTTCTGGTTGATCTTGGAGCCGGTGACGAGCGCCGCGACCTTCTGCTCCTCGCTGCACCTTCCAGTCGATGAACTGCTCGATGTCGGGATGGTCGGTGTCGACGATCACCATCTTCGCGGCGCGGCGCGTGGTGCCGCCCGACTTGATCGCGCCCGCGGCGCGGTCGCCGATCTTGAGGAAGCTCATCAGGCCGGACGACTTGCCGCCGCCGGAGAGCCGCTCGTTCTCGCCGCGCAGCCGCGAGAAGTTCGTGCCGGTGCCGGAGCCGTACTTGAACAGGCGCGCCTCGCGCACCCACAGGTCCATGATCCCGCCCTCGTTGACGAGGTCGTCGTCGATCGACTGGATGAAGCAGGCGTGCGGCTGCGGATGCTCGTAGGCCGACTTCGACTTCGTCAGCTTGCCGGTCTTGAAGTCGACGTAGTGGTGGCCCTGGCTCGGGCCGTCGATGCCGTAGGCCCAGTGCAGGCCGGTGTTGAACCATTGCGGCGAGTTCGGCGCCGCCATCTGCATGGCGAGCATGTAGCGCAGCTCGTCGAAGAACGCCTGCGCGTCGTCCTCGCTCGTCGAAATAGCCGCCCTTCCAGCCCCAATAGGTCCAGGTGCCGGCGAGCCGGTCGAACACCTGCTTGCAGGACTGCTCGCCGATGGTGCGCTCGTTCTCCGGCAGCGCTGCGAGCGCCTCCTCGTCGGCGACCGAGCGCCACAGCCAGGACGGAACGGTCTCCTCCTCGACCTTCTTCAGGCGCGCCGGCACGCCGGCCTTGCGGAAATATTTCTGCGCGAGCACGTCGGAGGCGACCTGCGACCAGAACTCCGGCACTTCCACGTTCTCGGCGCGGAACACCACCGAGCCGTCGGGATTGCGGATCTCGCTCGTGGTCAGGCGGAACGCGATGTCCGCGTAGGGTGACTGGCCGTCCTTGGTGTAGCGCCGTTCGATCCGCATTGTTCTTGCCCCTGATTATGGGTCGGTCGCACCTGCGGCGCCGACATGTTAGCCCTTTTCAGCCCCGGCGCGTCCACTCCCGAACCGCGCCGTCATCTTCGGACGCCAACCCTTACATAGTAACGAAGCCCTTGATCCAACAGGTTTTTCGATCGCTTTTTGCTGCCCTGCGGAGATCGCCGCAGGGCAACGCAAGACCCACTCCCGTGAGGGCAAATCCCGTGCGGGACAGCGGCCGAATTCTGCGTGATTGCGTTCGGCGGAGGACGAAGCACGGAAACCCGCGCCGAACGGATCGAAAGCTAGGACAAACTCGCCGCATACGTCAAGCAATAGACGCGGAGTCTGAATCAAATACTAAGTCTTGTGGTCTCGCTGTGAACTTCGGGGATCGTCGACGCGACTCACCTGCGGCCGCGGAAGTATCGGACAGCGCAGGCGGATTTGGAAAGCCCCTTTCGTCATGGAGTTGTGGTCGGGCTGTCACAAAAGCATAGTCAAGGGGTGAGCAGCGGGAATTCTGGTCATAACTGGGGGACGACACCGCTCCGCCCCGATTTGCCGCAACCCTGCGCTTTTCCACAGCCTCGACTGGATAGGCCAGCCGCGGCGCCATCCAGGCGGGCAGCGATTCTCCAAGCTCCTCAGGGGTTTGTGCGGGTGGTAACGCCGCGGCGCAGCTATGAGTCGGCCGCAGGACGTATGAGTTCCTGTCGCTGGCGGGGCAGGGCGTCGGGACACTCCCGCTGCAGGAACGCGATCAGCCCTTCGCGGACCTCGCAGCGCAGCTCGAACAGCGCCCCGGAATCGCGGGCGCTGAGCAGCACCCGAAGCTCGATCGAGCTTTCCCTGGCGTCGGTGACCTGCACCTTGGCCACGTCGCCGTCCCAGTTCTTCGAGTTGCTCACGATCGCCGCGACTTGCTCACGCACGCGCTCGACCGGAACCGAATGATCGGCGTAGACGAACACGGTGCCGAGCATCGTCGACGAGTTCGCGGGTCCAGTTCTGGAACGGCCGCTCGATAAAGTAGCTGAGCGGCACGATCAGCCGGCGCAGGTCCCAGAGCTTGACCACCACGTAGGTCGAGGTGATGTCCTCGATCCGCCCCGACTCGTTCTCCACCACGACCGAGTCATCAATGCGGATCGGTTGCGTGACGGCGATCTGCACGCCTGCGAGCAGGTTGCTCAGCACCGGCCGTGCTGCAAGGCCTACCACGATGCCGGCGATGCCTGCGGAGGCGAACAGGCCGATGCCGAACTGTCGGACCGAGTCGAAGGTCATCAGCGCGGCCGCCACGGTGACCAAGACGATGAGCGTGTTGAGCGTGCGCCTGAGCACGCGCACCTGCGTGACGTGCTTGCGGGCGAGCAGGTTGTCTTCGGCCCCGAGATCGAACCGCCGCAGATAGATCGCGGACGACACGTCGAGGCAGA
This sequence comes from uncultured Alphaproteobacteria bacterium, assembly GCA_963821555.1. Classification (GTDB taxonomy): domain Bacteria; phylum Pseudomonadota; class Alphaproteobacteria; order Rhizobiales; family Xanthobacteraceae; genus Z2-YC6860. Next base: position 119,570 of record CAWGEM010000017.1, read on the forward strand.
CGAGCGTCATCCAGCCGGCGAGGCAGATGACTGCGAGCTGCAGGATGCGCCCGATCAGGCCCCGCAGGTCGGGATCGAACGGTAGCGCCGGCAGCGCCAGATCGACCGCGAGCAGGATCAGCGCAAGTCGCAACGGGCCCTGCATCCGCGTCAGCAGCGAATGGACTTCGAGGCGCCGGACGGCCAGCACGCGCCGGGCCGCGGCAAGCAGCATCCGGTGCGCGGCCAAGGCGACGGCAATCGCAACCGCCAGCAGGACTAAGCCGTAGACCACCGGCGGGACCGCTGGCAAACGCAGCGGTCGTGCGATTCCAGAACTCGGTCAGCGTTCTCAAGCTTGTCCTCGCATGGCGGGCGCAGCCGGCTCGCGTTGGCATGCCGCGACGCGAAGCCTACACGTGTTTCGAACGGCACAGAACGTGACACTGGATCCCCGCACAGGCCCTGTCGCAGCCAGGTCACGCGGTGGCGGCAGATTGCTGGACTTCGCTCCGGGCCGATGGCAAGACCACACCCATGAAGACATTCCTGCTCCGTTTCTTCACGTGGTGGAACGGCCAGACCTTCGGCACCCAGCTTTGGACCTGGCTCTACGGCGAGGCTGTCGGCGAGGACGAGTTCGGCAACCGGTACTACCGGACTCGCGGCGGCCGGATCGATCCGACGCTCGGCATGCAGCGGCGCTGGGTGATCTACAGCGGCGTGGCCGAGCCCTCGACCGTGCCGCCGTCCTGGCACGGTTGGCTGCATCACACGGTCGATCAGCCGCCGACCGAGGAGCGTTACCAGCCGCGGCCCTGGCAGAAGCCGCACCGGCCAAACCTCACCGGCACCCCGGCCGCACATCGTCCTACGGGCTCTACGCTGGCCCAGGGGCGAAGGCCCAAAGCCACCGGCGACTACAAGGCCTGGACCCCCGGCCGCTGATAGGCCAGGCGCGCGCTCCAACAACTCCGGCACCCCGCCGATTGGCGGTGGCCTCCAATTGGCACCGGTTCCTTAGCAGGGCGCGCAGGCGCTGTGGGCTCTTCGCCCTTTCCCCGCCGCATTCGCCGTGTTAACCGGGATAGGCATCGGCACGGGCGCAGCCGCCCAAGGCCGACCAAAGTCGGCTGATGGCCCGATCAATCGCGATTGCTCTTGCTGTGTTGGGTGGCGTGTTCGCCGCGTCGCCGGCGTTTGCGCAGTTCCCCAACATATTCGATGCTATTTTCGGACCGCCGCCGCGACCGCCTGGCGAATTGCCGCGATCGCAGCCTGGCGGTCTGTTGCCGCCGGGACCGCCCCCGCGTAGCAGCACTGCGCCATATTCCGGCGGTCCCCGGGGCGGGGTGGCGTCGCGACCGTTGCCGCCGCCCGGCACGCCGGTCGATCCCCGCGGGCGCAGCAGCGAGCCGCCGGCGGGCGTCAGCACCGCACCTGCGCGGCCGCGCGGCTCGCCGCAACCGGCATCGACCGCGCCGCAGCCGACGGACGAGATCGTCAGCGAACCGCCCGCCCAGAAGATTGCCAATCCGACGGCGGTGTTTGCCGGCCTCGACAAGGTCACCGGCCGCATCATCACGTTTGACGTGGCGATCGACGAGACAGTCCGGTTTGGCGCCCTCGAAGTGACCCCGCGCGCCTGCTATACCCGGCCGGCCACCGAGAACACGAACACCGACGGCTTCGTCGAGGTCGATGAACTGACCCTGCAGGGCGAACTGCGGCGTATCTTCACCGGCTGGATGTTTGCCGCGAGCCCCGGGCTCAATGCGGTCGAGCATCCGATTTACGACGTCTGGCTGAGCGACTGTAAGGGCGGCACGCCGCCTGCGGTCACGGCCGAGCGGCCTCCCGATCCGACACCCGCCGCGCAACGACCGCCAGCACCGCGGCCGCAACAGCCGCAGCAGCGGCGCACCGTGCAGCCGGCCCCGCCGCCACAGCCGGTCCAACCGCCGCCAGCGCAACCACAGCCGGCCCAGCCGTCAATATTCCCGCCGCTGTTTCGCTGACGATATCCTTCACGGCGCGGCGTAGCGCATGGCGTCGTCGCCGGATATCGGCTCGGCCAGTGCGCCAAAATCGGCATCGCCCACCAGAGCCGCTTCCAGAAGGTTGTGGTAGTGCCGCCGCGTTACTTCGATGGCGCCGAAGGTCCTGAGGTGGTCGGTCACAAACTGCGTGTCCAGCAGTCGAAACCCGCCGGCCCGCAGGCGCGCGACCAAGTGCACGAGCGCGACCTTCGACGCGTCGCGTGAGCGGTGAAACATACTTTCGCCGAAAAACGCACGACCGAGGCAGACGCCGTAAAGACCGCCGGCCAGTTGGCCGTCTTCGTAGGCCTCGACACTGTGACAATGGCCGATCTCATGGAGGCGACGGTAGAGCGTGCGGATTCGCTCGTTGATCCAGGTGCGCGCCCGACCGGGATGCGGCTCCGCGCAGCCATCCAGCACCGCGTCGAAATCGCGGTTGACCAGCACCTCGAACCGGTCGGATCGGACGGTTCGCGCCAGCCGTGCCGAGACGTGAAAATCGCCGAAGGGGATGATCCCGCGCTTCTCCGGTTCGATCCAATGAAGCGCCGGATCCTCGGCACTCTCTGCCATCGGAAAGATGCCGCAGGCATAGGCTTTGAGCAGGACCTCGGGCGTAATGTCGACGAAGGCGGTTTCTCGGCTGGCCATGCGGGACGACGGTAGTTCGGTGGGCGGGCGAGGGCGCCACGCACTGTATCACCCCGCTCCATGTACCATAACCCATTAGCCATATTCCCTTTCATTACCGCGGGCTCGGGAACCCTGCGGTCGCGCCGCCGCGTTGCCGTCATGCCCGATGGCGGGCCTTGCGAGGGAGGGACACGATGGCGGAACTTCCGGCTCGATCACCCCGCGTTCTCTTGGTTGAGGACGAATTCCTGGTGAGCGACATGATCTCGTCGGTGCTTGCGGAGCGCGGCTTTGAGGTGCACGCGGTGGCGAGCGCGACCGAAGCGCTGCGCCACCTGTTGGGCGGCGCCCCTTGCGACCTGCTGTTCACCGACATCAACCTGCCCGGCGGAATGGATGGCGCCGTACTAGCGCGCCGTGCGCGCGAACTGCGTCCCGACTTGCCGGTCGTCTATGCGTCGGGCGCCGTCAGGGGGCTCGGCCCAGGGGAGGCTGTGCCGGGCTCCATGTTCGTCGGCAAGCCGTACAGCACGACGAAGCTGTGTGCGCTGCTGGCGCGCATGGTTGAGAAGCGGATCTGAGCTGCCACGGCAAACACGACAGTCGCGCCAGGTCCTAAGTTGCTCCGTACCTTTGCGCGCATAAAGTAGACGCAAAGTGATCAACGCCGAGAGCGGGGCCGAGGCAAGAGGGGACGACAATGGGGCAACTCGTCGATGGGGCCTGGAGCACCGAGAACGTGCTCGTCCAGCACGACGCCAAGGGACTCTACTTCAAGCGCGATTCTGCTTTCCGGAACCGCATCGACGCCGATCCCCGCTCCGAGTTTCCCGCCGAGCCCGGCCGCTACCACCTCTACTGCGCGGTGGCTTGCCCATGGGCGCATCGCGCCACGCTGATGCGCACGCTCAAACGGCTCGAGCCGTTCGTGACGCTCACCAACACCTTTCAGGAACCTGGCGGTCAGGGCTGGTCGTTTGGACAGGATGGCCACATCGTGCCTGGCACCGACCGGCGCGTGCGATGGCTCCATGAGCTTTACACCATCGCCGATCCAGGCTGCACGACGCGCGTGACCGTGCCGACGGTGTGGGATGCCAAGACGCGCCGCATCGTCAACAACGAGTCGTCCGAAATCATCCGGATGTTCAACACCGCGTTCGCCGGCATCGCCGAGCCTTCGCTTGACTATTACCCCGAGCCGCTTCGGGAAGAGATCGACGCGACCAACACGCTCGTCCTCAAAGGCGTGAACAACGCGGTCAACGGCTGCGGCTATTCGATCTCGCAGCAGGCTTACGACGAATCCGCCAAGCTCCTGTTCGGGACGCTAGACGGTCTGGAAGCGCGTCTTTCGGCGCAGCGCTATCTGTGTGGCGAGGTCGAGACCGAAGCGGACTGGCGCCTGTTTCCAAGTCTCGTGCGGTTCGACCCGTGCTATTACGTCGGCTACAAGTGCAACCTGCGCCGGCTCGATGAGTATCCCAACCTGTCGAACTATCTTCGAGAGCTTTACCAGACACCCGGCATTGCCGAGGTCTGCGACATCGCCGGCATGAAACGCGGCGTCTTTGGCAAGGCCGGTCCGGTCGGCTCGAACGGGATCATCCCTGTGGGCCCGCCGGTCGACTATTCAAGGCCGCACGATCGCGATCGTTTGCCCCGGAGCAAATGAAGCGTCGGTACGACGACGTTCACCGAGTGGCTCAGCGATCCATCCCACCTTCCGCAAGGAAGCGTTCCAGCCAATGGATGTGGTAGTTGCCGTCGATGATGTCCTGGGTCCGCACCAGCTTCTGAAACAGCGGCAGCGTGGTCTCGATGCCGTCGACCACGAATTCGTCGAGCGCGCGCTTGAGCCGCATCAGGCATTCGGTGCGGGTCTTGCCGTGCACGATCAGCTTCCCGACCATCGAGTCATAGAACGGCGGGATCGTGTAGCCCTGGTAGACGGCGGAATCGACACGTACGCCGAGCCCGCCCGGCGGATGGTAGGAGAGAATCCGGCCGGGCGACGGCAGGAAGGTTGAAGGGTTTTCGGCATTGACGCGGCATTCGATTGAGTGGCCGCGGAACTCGACCTCCTTCTGCGCGAGCGGGAGTGCGCCGCCGGCGGCGACCCGGATTTGTTCGAGCACGAGGTCGAGGCCGGTGATCATCTCGGTGACCGGGTGCTCGACCTGGATTCGGGTGTTCATCTCGATGAAATAGAACTGCCCATCCTCGAACAGGAACTCGACCGTTCCAAGCCCGAGGTACTTGAGTTCGCGCATCGCTTGCGCGACCGTTTCGCCGATGGTGTCGCGGGCAGCCGTGTTGAGCGCAGGCGAGGGGCTCTCCTCGAGCACCTTCTGGTGACGGCGCTGCAGCGAACAATCGCGCTCGCCGAGATGGATGGCGTTGCCGTTGCCGTCGCCCACGACCTGGATTTCGATGTGGCGCGGACGTTGCAGGTATTTCTCGAGGTAGACGGCGTCGTCGCCGAAAGCGGCCCTGGCCTCGGCGCGGGCGGTCGCAAGCGCGGTCGCAAGCTCGTCCTCGAGATGGGCGACCTTCATGCCGCGGCCGCCGCCGCCGGCGGCTGCTTTCACGAGAACCGGAAAGCCGATCGCGCGTGCCAGCGCGATCGCGTCCTGCTCGGAGCCCACTCCGCCGTCCGAGCCGGGGACGACCGGGATGCCGAGCCGACGCGCGGTGCGTTTGGCCTCGATCTTGTCGCCCATCAGCCGGATGTGCTCGGCCTTCGGACCGATGAATTGAATGCCGTGCTCGGTTAGAATCTCGGCAAAGCGCGCGTTCTCGGAGAGAAATCCGTAGCCGGGATGGACCGCGTCCGCGCCGGTGATCTCGCAGGCCGCAAGCAGGGCCGGGATGTTGAGGTAGCTGTCCCTGGCCGGCGGCGGCCCGATGCAGACGCTCTCGTCTGCGAGCCGAACGTGCATCGCGTCGGCGTCGGCGGTCGAGTGCACCGCGACCGACGGAATACCGAGCTCCTGGCAGGCGCGCAGCACCCGGAGCGCGATCTCACCGCGATTGGCGATCAGGATCTTGTCGAACATGTCACTCGATGATGAGCAGCGGCTCGCCAAACTCGACCGGCTGGCCGTCCTCGATCAGGATTTTCGTCACCGTTCCGGAGCGCGGCGCGGGGATCTGGTTCATGGTCTTCATCGCCTCGATGATCAGCAGCGTCTCACCGACGATCACCTTGCTGCCGACGTCGACGAAGGGGGGCGCGCCCGGCTCCGGCCCGACGTAAGCGGTGCCGACCATCGGCGAGGCGACCACGCCGGGATGTTTCGTGGGATCGGTGTCGTCGCTTCCGGCGGGCGCGGCGGCAGCAGGCGGCGATGCCGACGGCGCAAGAAACCCCGCCGACGCCACGGCGCCAGCACGGCCGACCCGCACGCGCAGGCCCTCGCGCTCGATCTCTATTTCGGTGAGGCCGGTCTCCTCCAGGAGCTTGGCGAGCTCGCGGATCAATTCGTGGTCGATCTCGCTGTTGCGCTCCGCCATCACGCTACCTTTGCGTCCTATGCTCAGCGACCGGACGTGCGGCGGAGGCCGGCGAGGCCCTCGATCGCCAGCGCGTAACCCTGAATCCCAAAGCCGCAGATCACCGCCTTGGCCGCAAGCGAGACGTACGAATGGTGGCGCCACGGCTCGCGTGCGTGGATGTTGGTGATGTGCACCTCGATCACCGGCAGGGATACAGCCTTGATCGCATCGTGCATTGGCACCGACGTATGCGTCAGTCCCGCCGGATTGATGACGATGCCGGCGGCTTTGGCAGCGCCGGCCTCTTGAATCCAGTCTACGATTACGCCCTCGTGGTTGGATTGCCGGAACTCGACGGCGAGCATGTGCTCGGCTGCCGTCTTGCGGCACAGCGTCTCGACGTCCTTCAAAGTGGCGTGCCCGTAGATTTGCGGCTCGCGGGTGCCGAGCAGATTGAGGTTCGGACCGTTGAGAACGTAGATGGTCTTGGCGTTTTTTTTGGCCATAGCCTGCGCGCCCAGCATTGTCCGCGCGCGACTTCGGAGCCGCGCTGTCACATTGCTGGCTTTATAGGCAGCCTGTCCGTAAAGGGAAAGCCCGCGGCCGCATATCCGCCGAAGGCCACCCGATCACTGTGTTGCTGCTTTGATGCCGAGCACCTTTGCGACCTCGGCGACGGTGGCGCGCTGCCGTTCGAGCGCGGCCGCAAATTCTGCGGCGGAGCCAGGGGCCACGACCTGGCCGGTGGCCTCCAATCGCGCTGCAATCGCTGGATCCTTGAACGCCTCCCGAACGTCCGTGGCGATGCGCTCGCGCAGTTCGGCGGGCATGTCGCGCGCTCCGTAAATGCCGACGAGGCCATCAAACGTAAGCTGGGGGAAGCCGGCCTGAGCCACCGTCGGCATGCCCGGCAGCAGAGCGGTCGGTTCGCTTGCCGTGATCGCGAGGAGCTTGATGCGACCGGCCTGGGCCGCGGCGCGGACGATGGCATAGGCCGCCCAGTAGAGATGAAGCCGTCCTTCGGCCGCGTCGTTGAGGGCGTGCACCGTGTCGCGATACGGGATTTTCGCCATGTCGATGTTGGCGCTCTTGAGGTAGCCCCCGAGGATCAGGTCGGTGGCCCCGGTGACCGTCGCCCAGTTGAGTTTGCCGGGCTCGGCGCGGGCGCGGTCGAACAGCTCCTTCAGCGTGTTGACGCCGAGCGTGGGCGGCACCCCGATCGAGACCAGCGTCGAACTCACCCGTGCCACCGGCGCGAGGTCTTGCGGATCGTACGGCAGCTTGGCGTGCAGGTATGGGTGCGCGGTAAACGAAGAGGCCGGCGCGAACAGGAGCGTGTGGTCGTCGCGGGCGCTGGTGAATGCCGCGATGGCGACGAACCCGTCGCCACCCGGCCGGTTTTCGACCACGACCGGCTGGCCCCAACGCGCGCTGAGCTTCTCGGCAATCAGGCGCGCGCCGATGTCGGCGCCCGAGCCGGGACCCAGCGTGAGGATGAACTTGACCGGGCGCTGCGGCCAGGCCTGCGCCAGCGACGGCGCGGCGGAGCCGAGCACCAAAAATCCGGCGGCGATGACCGACAACAGGCGCAAATTGCAGTTCATGGCAATCTCCCAAGGCCAGCGTGGCCAAGCCTGCCGCCGACACGGTGCTTTCGACAAGCGGCCACGATGTCTCACCGCACGGCCTTCGGTTCGCGCCGCTCTGTGGGGGTGGCGACCGTGGCGCGCTCCGCGACGGGGCGGCAGATTGCGGAGCCGTGTCCGGGCCGGGCCGGGCCATTTGGCCGGTCGCGTCGCGTAGCACGATAACCGAGGGATCGGCGGCCCGCGTGGGTCTAGTGGACCAACTCTAACGCTTGGTTCCCGCGTTTGACAGCGGCGAGGACGCGGTTTGGGTCTGCGGTCCAAATGAAGGGTTTGGGGTCGGAGTTGGTCTCGTCGAGGAAGCGGTTGATGGCGGTCTGCAAGTCGGCGAGCGATCGGAACACGCCTCGCTTGAGGCGTCGGCGGGTGAGTTTGGCGAAGAAGCTCTCCACTGCGTTGAGCCAAGACGCCGAGGTCGGCGTGAAGTGGAAGGTCCAGCGGGGATGACGCGCCAGCCAGCGTTGAACCTTGGGATGTTTGTGGGTTGCGTAGTTGTCGACGATGGCATGGATCGCCTTTCGTGCCGGAACCTGGGCTTCGATGGTGTTGAGGAAGCGGATGAACTCCTGGTGCCGATGGCGCTGCATGTTGCGGCCGATGACAGTGCCGTCGAGCACATTGAGGGCGGCGAACAAGGTGGTGGTGCCGTGGCGCTTGTAATCATGGGTCATCGTGCCGGAACGGCCCGGCTTCATCGGCAGACCCGGCTGGGTGCGGTCGAGCGCCTGGATTTGGCTCTTTTCGTCGACCGAGAGCACAACGGCATGGTCCGGAGGATCGACATAGAGACCGACGATATCCTTGAGCTTCTCGGCAAACGCAGGGTCGTTCGACAGTTTGAACGTCCGGATGCGATGCGGTGCCAGTTGATAGGCCTCAAGGATGCGCTGCACCGACCGCAGGCTGATTCCTGCCGCCTTGGCCAGCATCCGGCCGGTCCAGTGTGTTGCCTCGCACGGCGGCGGTGCGAGCGCCAGATCGACCACCCGCTGCACGGTCGCAGCGGGCAGCGGCGGCTTGCCAGGCTTGCGCGTCTTGTCGCGCGTCAGCCCTGCCACGCCCTCCGCCATGAAGCGCGCCTGCCAGCGCCACACCACCGGCTTCGATTTGCCAGAGCGCCGCATGATCTCCGCGGTGCCGCAGTCATCCGCCGTGGCGAGAATGATGTTGGCGCGCCAAACATGCTTCTGCGGTGCATTGCCGTCCGCGACGATCGCCTCAAGCTGACGACGATCCGCGGCCGTGACCTTGACGACAATTCCTGCTCTCATGCCGAGAGCTTGAACTGCTTCGGCCGATTTGGGAATCGACCGAATAAATCACACCACTAGCAGGTCGCCTTGCCGCAGCGGGCCGTGTTGACCTTTTCCTTCAGGGCCTCAAGGCCGACCGCGCCAACGACCACATCGCCGCCGATAACATAGCTTGGCGTGCCGTTGAGGTTGAGCTTCTCGGCGAGTTTGAGGCTCTCTTCGATGCTCAGGCGCGCCTCTTCGCTGACCATGTCGCGTTCCAGCCGCGCCACATCGAGCCCGACCTCCTTGCCGACGGCGAGCGCGCGCGCCTTGTCGACCTGGCCGCGCCCGGCCAGAAGCTTCTGGTGAAAGTCGAGGTACTTCTTGCCGCTCTTGTCCTGCATGCGGACCGCCACCGCGACGCGGGCCGCTTCCATTGAGCCCGGGCCCAGCACCGGGAATTCCTTCAGTACGACCTTGAGCTTGGGATCTTGCTTCATCAGGTCGAACATGTCGGTCATAGCGCGCTTGCAGTAGCCGCAGTTGTAGTCGAAGAACTCCACAAACGTCACATCGCCCTGCGGGTTGCCGACGACCACGTGGCGGCTCGAGTTGAACAGCGCATCGGCGTTCTCCTGAATAGCCACCTTGTTCTTTTCGGCATCCGCTGCGGCCTGCTTCTTCTCGAGCTCCGCAATCGCCTCCTGCAGCACCTCCGGATGCTTGAGCAGGTATTCGCGCACGATGCGTTCGATCTCGCCGCGCTGCGCATCCGAGATGCTCTGGGCGTGCCCCTGGATGCCGCCCGCGGCAAGCATCAGCACGGCGACGGCGATCAGGCGCAGGGGATTGGGCATGGATTGAGGTCCTCGGTTGGGCGTCAGTTGCGGGCGTTCGGCGGCTTGAAGCTCACGATGTCGTCGGCCTTGACCCAGCCCGGGGAACCGACGGTGAAGCGGGTCTTGGCGCGGGCGGCGAGTTCGCGCGCGGTCTTGAGATCGCCGCGGTTGAAAGCGGCCTGCGCGGAGGCGAGATCGGCCTGGGCAAGGTCGCCCTTGCGGCCGTACGCCATGGCGAGCTGCGTGTAGCCATCCGACATTTCCGGCTCACGGGCGAGCGCCGAGCGCAGCAGCGCCACCGCCTCCTCGGCGTGCTTGAAATCGTTGGTGGCGTTGAGCGCCTGCGCCAGCAACACTTGGATCAGTCCGGGATGCGGAGCGAGCTGGACCGCGCGTCGCAGCGGCCCAATTGCCTCGGCGGGCTTGCCGCCCTCCAGCAGCGCCTGACCCTTGAGCTCATGGAAATAGGCATTGTACGGCTGCACCTGAATAAGCGCGTCGATCTGGGTAATCGCGGCACGCAGGTCGGAGTGCCGGTAGGTCGCGATCGCCCGCGCGTAGCGCGCCGGCAGGCTCGTGTCGCTCGCCGGGTAGCGGCGCGCCACGGTCGCGCCGCGATCGAGGAAGCCGGACAGCTTGGCGCGCATCAGGTCGTGCCGACTCTGCAACTCGGGCGAATCGGTCTTGCTCCAGCTGCTCGCATTCTTGGCCAGCACTTCGAGCGCGGCGACGCGCTCCGAAGGCATCGGATGAGACTGCAGGTAGGGGTCGGCCTTGTGCGCGGCGAACAGGTTCTGGTTGGCCAGCCGCTTGAACGTATCGTACATGCCCTTGGCCGACTGGCCGGAGGCGGCGAGGAACTTCACGCCGGCGCGGTCGGCCTGTTCCTCCTGCGATCGCTGGTAGGACAGCAGCGAGCGGCGGATCGCCTCCTGTGGTCCGAGGATCGCGGCTGAGGCGTCCTGCGGGCCTGATCGCGAGGCTGCCACCATGGCGCCGAGGCCCGAGCAGCATTGCGATGATCGACTGGGTCTGAGCCATGGCGAGCTGCTGGCGCAGCCGCGACAGATGCCCGCCGGCGATGTGGCCGGCCTCGTGAGCCAGCACGCCGATCACCTGGTTCGGGTTGTCCGCGTCGATCAGTGCACCGGCGTTGATGAAAATCCGCCGGCCGTCCATCACGAAGGCGTTGAAGCTGCGGTCGTTGATGATGACGACCTGGATGTTCTGTTGAGAGAGCCCGGCGGCGCGCAAGACCGGCTGCGTGTAGTCGCGCAGCAGTTGTTCGATCTCGGCATCGCGGATCATTGGAATGCGGCCCTGCGCGTGCGCAGGCGCGCTCGCCGCGACCACCGCTGCGGCCGTCAGCATCGCCACCGTGCGCGCCGCTGGCGTCCGCTGCCGCGCCCTGATAGGTCTTTCGTCCTCGTTCATGACCGCTAGAATTCGCGAGTTCGTGCCCAGTCGCCAGGGTCGTGGGCCGATTTGGAAGCTCCGCCGGAGTTGCGAATTCGCCAGGCGGCTTCTAAACCAAAAACCACACGAGAATCTGAGAGTTGCTGCTGTTCCTTCAAATCCAGAATTCGCCGGTGTCCCCTCGAAGATGGGCGAACCGTGGACTAGGACACTAGTGAGGCACCTGAAACCGGTCAACGCGGGGCCGATCACGTCTGCTTGCTCGTTGTTGCAGGCAAACTTCGGAATGCGGCGGCAACGCGGCAGGGCCTCGACCACCGCCGACGCGCTGCGGGTGTGCCATCATGCTTGATGCGGCGAGGCGGCTGATGGCGCCCTCGGCGCGCAGCGACGTGCCCCCGTTCATGGTGATGGACGTGATGGCGGCCGCCGCCCGGATCGAGGCTGCCGGGCGGCCGTGTGGTCCACATGGAGGTCGGACAGCCGGCGGCGCCGGCCCCGCAGACCGCCATCGCGGCGGCCCGCGCGGCGCTGGGCTCGGGGCCGCTCGGGTATACCGAAACGCTTGGCATCGCGACGCTGCGCGCGCGCATCGCCCGCTTCTATGGCGAACGCTACGGGGTTGCGGTTGCACCCGAGCGTGTCGTCGTTACCACCGGCTCCTCGGCAGGCTTCATCCTCGCCTTCCTCGCGATGTTCGACCCAGGCGACCGCGTGGCGATCACGACCCCCGGCTATCCGCCTTACCGACACATCCTGCGCGCGCTCGGGTGCGAGCCGGTGCTGATCGAGACCACGGCTGCGACGCGGCATGCGCTCACCGGCGACATGCTGCGCGCGGCGCATGCGCGCGCCCCGCTCGCCGGCGTGTTGGTGGCGAGCCCGGCCAACCCGACCGGCACCATGATGACGCCGGCGGCGCTCGCCGAGCTGATCGGCGTAGCCGAAAGCCAAGGCATCCGCGTGATCTCGGACGAAATCTACCACGGCCTCGACTACGCGTTGGCGGCCGAGACCGCGGTGCGGATTTCCGACCGCTGCGTCGTCATCAACTCGTTCTCGAAGTACTTCTGCATGACCGGATGGCGGGTCGGCTGGATGGTGCTGCCCGAGCCGCTGGTGCGGCCGGTCGAGCGTCTGCAAGGCAATCTTGCCATCTCGGTGCCGACGCTGTCGCAGATCGCTGCGCGAAGCGGCGTTCGACGGCATCGCCGAGATGGAGGCGGTCAAGCACGGCTATGAGGAGAACCGCCGCATCCTGATCGATGGTCTGCCGGCGGCCGGGCTCGACCGTTTCCTGCCGGTCGACGGCGCGTTCTATCTCTATGCGGACGTCTCGCGCTTTTCGAACGACAGTTTCGACTTCGCCAAGCGGCTGCTGCAGGAGGCGCACGTGGCGGCCACGCCGGGTGTCGACTTCGATCCGGTCAACGGCCAGCACTTCGTGCGCTTCTGCTACGCCGGTTCGGCCACCGACATGCACGAGGCGGTGGCGCGGATCGGCGGCTGGCTGCGGACGCAATAGCGATGGTCAGGCGGCGGCCCTCGCTGGGCTTCTTCGGCATCTTCGGGCGGGCGCCCGAGCTGCGCCAGCTCGACCAATGCTTTCGCGCGGTTGACGTGCATCCGCGGCTCGTCCCGGAGGCGGTCAAGCTCACGATCATCAGCTTGCTGCAGGACCACGCCGTCGGTGGCGCGCCGACGCCGCAGGCTTATCGGGAGGCGGCCGAGATTGTCGGGTATTGCATCATGGGGCCGGCCGCGTTCGCCGCGATCGATGCGCCGGAGCTTGCGGCCGACGTTGAGCGGCGGATCGAGCGCGCGCTGGAATTCCATTCCACGATCGACGCCAAGCTCGTGCTGCTGACGCTGCACGCCGGCGTGATCCAGCCGAGTGTGGTCGAGCACTTTGGGTTGGAGAGCGTCGCCGAATAGCGCGGAAGGCTTGGAGGGAAACGCGTGGGTGTGCTGTGATCGGGTCGAAGCGCCGATTTCGGCCGCCGTCGTCTCCGTTCTATTATCCTGACATCGAACGCGTTCAAAATGAGCCAGTCCGCGACGAACAAGCGCTGGCCGGGAGGAAGGTCAATGCACTGCAAGGGCCGTTGGTTTGCGCTGGTCGCCGCCTCGGTGTGCTGGCTGTTTCCGGCCGGGGCGTCGGCCGACTTCCCCGACAAGCCGATCCGCCTGATCGTGCCGCAGGCACCGGGCAGCGCGACCGATACCGTGGCGCGGATCCTCGCCGCCGAACTCGGCCCGCAACTTGGCCAGCAGGTCATTGTCGAGAACCGGCCGGGTGCGGCCTTCACCATCGGGCTCGACCTCGTCGCGAAGGCGGCGCCGGACGGCTACACGCTTGGGCTCGGGCCGATCGGCGCGCTGTCGATCAGCCCGAATATGGTGGCGAGGCTGCCGTACAGCATCGAGCTCGATTTCCAGCCGATCGCGCTGGTCGCGCGCGGGCATCTGCTGCTTGCGGTATCGCCGACCTCCGACTTCCGTTCGGTCAAGGACCTGATCGCCGAAGCCAAGAAAAATCCCGGAAAGCTCAGCAATGCCTCGTCCGCGAGCGGCTCGCCCGGCCATGTCGGGGGCGAGTTGTTCAAGTATCTGGCCGGCATCGAAGCCGTGCACGTTCCCTATCGGGGCGGTGCCGCAGCCACCACCGACCTGATCGCAGGCCGCGTGCAGTTCATGTTCGAAAGCCTCAACTCGATCTCGCCGCATGCCAAATCGGGGGCGGCGCGCGCGCTCGCCGTCAGCGGCGATCGGCGCTCGCCGGCGTTTCCCGAACTGCCGACCGTCGCCGAAGCCGGCGTGCCAGGCTACAGCGCGCCGACCTGGAGCGGCGTGATAGCGCCTGCAGGCCTGCCGCAGCCGTTGGTCGAGAAAATCAACGGGGCCGTGAACCGGGCGATCCAGTCGCAGGCCTTCCGGGACCGTTTCGGATCGATCGGCGACGAGCCGGCCGGCGGTACTCCGCAGGAGTTCGGCGACACGATCAGGCGCGACCTCGCCAAATGGCGTCACGTGGTCGAGCGCTCGGGCGCGAAGCTGGAATGATCGGCCGCTTGCCCGCCGCCCGCCCTAGAACTCGACGTCGAGTTCTTCGAGTTCTTCGGGCTCGGATTTGGCGGCCACGATCCATTCCTGCATGAACGGCATTGCGAGGATGGTCTTGCAATAGGCCGCTTCGACATCGCCGAGCTTGACATCGTAGGTGTGGAAGCGCGAGCAGACCGGCGCGAACATGGCGTCCGCCATGCAAGGCTCGGCGCCGAACAGGTAAGGTCCGCCGTGCTCGGCCAGGCATTCGCGCCAGATCGTCGTGACCCGGTCGATGTCGGCCTGTGCGCCGTGCCAGAGCTTGAACCCCGGATAGCGCGCCTTGACGTTCATCGGCAACGCCGAGCGCAGATTGCTGAAGCCGGAGTGCATTTCACCGCAGACCGAGCGGCAACGCGCACGCGCCGCCCGCTCGGTCGGGATCAGCCCCGATTTGGGCTTTAGCTCGCTCAAGTATTCGGCGATCGCGAGCGTGTCCCAGACCTTGACGCCGTCGTGCGTGAGACAGGGCACCAGGAACGAGGGCGACAGCAGCAGCAGTTCCGCGCGCGTCGAGGGGTCGTCGCTCGGCACCGCAGACTCCTCGAAGTCGATGCCGGACATCTTGCAGAGCAGCCAGCCGCGCAGCGACCAGGACCCGTAGTTCTTACTGGCAATGGCCAGTTTGGCCTTGGCCATCGGTCTCTTCCCCCAAAGCGGGACCGGGCTGGTCCCAAACCGAAGAAATTATCTCGCAGCGCAGCATAAAATGCACTAGGGTTTTTGCACTTTCGAGGAAGCGGGCCGGTGCCGGGCCGGACGGCGACCGACCGTGGGGGAGTGGGAATGCTCTATCATGCCTATCAGGCCCATACCGATTTCATGGGCCCGGTTCGCGTTCTAGCTGGCATTGCTGCCCATGCCATCGGCCACCCGGAGGTCGGTGCCACGGGGCACGGTGCCGTGCGCAACCTGACCGCGGCTTACGAATTGATCGCGCGCGCCGGCCTGACGCATAAGCGCCCGCCGTTCGGCATCGACCGCGTGATGGTCGGCAACCGCGAGGTCGGAGTGCAGGAGGAGCGAGCGCACGTCACGCCGTTCGGCACACTCCTGCGCTTCAAAAAGGACATCGACACCGAGCAGCCGCGGGTGCTGCTGGTTGCCCCGCTCTCCGGCCATTTCGCCACGCTCCTGCGCGGCACCGTGCGGACCATGCTGCCGGAGCACGACGTGTACATCACCGACTGGCACAACGTTCGCGACGTGGATCGCAAGCACGGCCGCTTCGGGTTCGACGACTACGTCGAGCACCTGATCCAGTTCCTTGAGGTGATGGGGGAGGGCGCCCATGTGATCGCGGTATGCCAGCCCTGCGTCGCTGTCCTGGTCGCTGCGGCGGTGATGGCGCAGGGCGACCACCCGGCTCAGCCGCGCAGCATGACGCTGATGGCCGGGCCGATCGATACGCGCGTGAACCCGACCCGGGTCAACATGCTCGCCAATTCGAAGACGATCGAATGGTTCGAGCGCAACCTGATCGCGCGCGTTCCGTTCCGTTACGATGGCGCGTTCCGGCGGGTCTATCCCGGCTTTGTGCAGCTTGCTGCCTTCATGAGCATGAACATCGATCGGCACGTGAAAGCCCACCGCGACCTCTATGACAATCTCAGCCGGGGCGAGATCGAGAAGGCCAAGCTCACCAAAGATTTCTACGACGAATATTTCGCCGTGCTCGATCTCTCCGCCGAGTTCTATCTGGAGACGGTGCGGATCGTGTTCCAGGAGCACCTGTTGCCGACCGGCACGCTCGACTGGCGCGGTGCGCGGGTCGAGCCGCAGGCGATCCGGCGCACCATGCTGCTGACGGTCGAGGGCGAGAAGGACGACATCTGCGCGGTCGGCCAGACTGTCGCCGCGCACGACCTGTGCAGCGGCCTGCGCCCGTATCGCAAGCGCCATCACATGCAGGCCGGCGTCGGCCACTACGGCGTGTTCAGCGGCAAGCGCTGGGAGAGCCAGATCTACCCGCTGGTGAAGAACGTCATCCTGGCGAGCGAATAGGAGCTCCGCCGCGCGCGACTTCAACTCCGGGTCCCGACGCACCATATAGGGCGCCGGAGTATCCCCATGTTCGACTTCACAGAATCAAATCCCGACCTGCACGAGCCGGCCGCGGCCGGTACGCCGCTCGCCGCGCGGCAGGACGACAGCCATCTGCTCGACGCCTATTCCGACGCCGTGGTCGCGGTGGTCGACCGGGTGGGCCCGGCGGTGGTGCGCGTCGTGCGCGCCGCCGGCAACGGCTCGCACGGCGGCATCGGCTCGGGCGTCCTGATCTCGCCGGACGGCCTCGTGCTGACCAACAGCCACGTGGTTGACGGCGCGCGCGACCTGCGGCTCACCGACCAGGAGGGCCGCAGCATGGAGGCGCGCCTGCTCGGCGAGGACCCCGACACGGACCTCGCGCTGCTGCGCGCTGGCGCCGCCCGCAATCTGCCGGCCGCCGCGCTCGGCGATTCAAAGACGGTGCGACGCGGTCAGCTTGCGGTCGCCATCGGCAATCCGCTGGGGTTCGAGTCGACCGTCACCGCCGGTGTCATCTCGGCGCTCGGCCGCTCGCTGCGGGCGCGCACCGGACGGCTGATCGAGGACGTGATCCAAACCGATGCGGCCCTCAACCCGGGCAATTCCGGCGGTCCGCTGGTGTCCTCGCGCGGCGAGGTGATCGGCATCAACACCGCAGTGATCGCGGGCGCGCAGGGCATCTGCTTTGCGGTCGCGAGCAACACCGCGAAGTTCGTGCTGAGCGAGTTGATCATGCACGGCCGCGTTCGCCGCGCCGTGATCGGCGTCGCCGGCGCAGACCGTCGCGGTGCCGCGCCGCCACGCGCGTGCGGCCGACATCGGCAACGAATTCGGCGCCATGATCACCGGCGACAGAGCCGAACGGGCCGGCGGCAGCGGCAGGTCTCTTGTCGTTCGACATCGTTGTGCGGCTTGACGGCCAACCGGTGACCGGCGTGGATGACCTGATCCGGCTTCTGAATGCGGAGCGGATCGGGCGGCCGGTCGCGGTCGACGTGCTGCGGCGCGGTCAGTTGCGGAGCTTCGAGCTTACGCCCTTGGAGCGCCGGGCTGAGCGGGGTGACAAGGGCTAGTGCCCCGCTAAGTTCGTGACACATCGCAGCACCCTCTGACACGAACTTCGGAAGCAAAGGGGCGCTAGCAAAAGTCTATGAATCTAGTGCCGCTTTCGATTTGAAGTTCCTGAATGTGATTGCGGCAAGTGGTGCAGGAACTTCAAATCGGCGGCACTAGGACCGGCCGGCGAAGTCGAGGCCATCGGGCGGGATCGCCCAGCGCGTACGCAGTTCGCGCAGCGGCACGCTCGCGTAGTCCCAGAAGTCCCAGCCCGGCGCGAAGGTGTCGACCGTGGTGGCGGCACCGCCCGCCCAGGCGTGCCAGAACTCTTCCGGATCGAGCGCCCGCGAGGCCTTCTTCGCGACCGCATTGAGCTGGACCTGAAGGTGCCAGCTGAAAATCACCGGCAGCACGTGCCCCGCCATCGGGTAGCGCGGATGCATGGCGGCGGTGAAGGTCGACACCAGGAGCTCGCCGCGCGGCGTGGTGTCGTAGCCGCTCAGCACATGCGCGGAATCGTGCGGCAGGCTGAACGCTGCGTTCAGCGCCTTGGGATCGCCGGGGAAGGTGTAGTTGTTCTCGGTAAAGTGCTGCCAGAACGCGTGGCCGAACGTATCGGGCGTGAGCTTCTGCAGGCTCGCAAAGCGCGCCACGAGGGTAGGATCGGCGTTGCCGTTGCCGTAGGGCATCAGCCATTTGTTCACGTCGCCGCCCGTCCACGGCCGCCCCAGAATGCTTTCCATGTTGCTGCGGGTCTCATGTCGGCCAGCGCCTCCTGCAGCCGGTCGCCGGCTGCGGCGGCCACCTCGTCGAGGTAGCGCTCGTGGATGCCGAGCGCGTTGGCGTAGCGGAGCACGCTTGCGATCTTGGCCTTGTCGAGCTTGCCGTCGACGAAAGCCATGATCGTCAGGAACTTGGCGGCGTCTTCGCCGAGGCTAGAGCCCGTCAGCGCTGCGGCAAGCGCCGCGGGAGCGACCGGTGTGATCGCATCGAACGCCGGCGTATCGGTGCGGCCGAACATGTAGCGGCCGGCGCCGGCGATGGCGTGCCGATCGGCGTCGCTCGCGGGTGAGCCGGTCTCGGCGACCGCGCGCATGGCGCCGAGGATCGCCGCGACCTGCTCCGCCGTCGCGTCCCGGATCAGCGGTGGAACGTCGTTTCGCGCGCTCGCCATATGAGTCTCCCCCTTTCCGCAAAGGTCATGCGCCGCCATCGGGACGGCGCGGCGCACCCAGTCAACCGGATCGCGCTACCGGCGGGCTGGTTGCGGCCTAGCCTTTGGCCTTGAGCGACTGAAACAAGCCGTAGGCGTCCTTGGGCTTCATGCTTTCGTGCACCACCGCTGCGACCGCTGCGATCATCGCCTTCGGCGCCTCGGATTGAAAGATGTTGCGGCCCATGTCGACGCCGGCGGCGCCTTGCTGGACTGCGTTATAGGCCATGGTGAGCGCATCGAGTTCGGGCAGCTTCTTGCCGCCGGCCATCACGATCGGCACCGGGCAGGAGGCGGTCACGGTCTCGAAATCCTCGTCGACGTAATAGGTCTTGACGTATTGCGCGCCGAGTTCGGCGATGATGCGGCAGGCCAGCCGGAAGTACTTGGCGTCGCGCGCCATGTTCTTGCCGACCGCGGTGATGCCCATCACCGGGATGCCGGCGCGAAGGCCTGCGTCGACCAGCTTCGTCATGTTGTGCACGGAGCGGGTCTCGTGTTCGCCGCCGATGAACACCTGGATGCCGACGCCAGCCGCGTTCAGCCGGACGGCATCGTCCATATCCATGGCGATCTGCTCGTCCGACAGCTCCTCGCGCAGGATGCTCGGGCCGCCGCTGGCGCGCAGGCAGATCGGCTTCGGCGATTCCGCCGGGATCACGGATCGCAGGATGCCGCGCGTGCAGAACAGCGCGTCGCAGAACGGCAGCAGCGGCACGATCGAGAGGTCGATGCGCTCAAGCCCGGTGGTCGGGCCCTGGAAGTAGCCGTGGTCGACCGCGAGCATGACGGTGCGGCCGGAGCGCGGGTTGAACGTGCGCGCGAGCCGGTTCTTCATGCCCCAGTCGAGCTGGTGCGAACCTTTGAGGAAAAAGCCCGGCGCCGCCTGTGGCGTGCCCGCCTGGTAGCGTTCGCCTTCCCGATCGGCTTCCGGCATCGTGTCCTCGCGCCCGTCCTACGGGGCGCGATTGATAGCAGCCTTTGTCTGCGGCGTCATTGTGGGGTGCGCGACAGCGCCGGACCACCGGCCGTGTCATTCCGGACGCCGCGCAGCGGCGATCCGGAATCCAGAACCTCACGAAACGTCCTGCCGTATGCCCCTGGATTTCGGGTTCGCGAGCTTCGCTCGCCCCCGGAATGACGTGACTCAGAAAAATGCCAGCGTGCGAATTTCGATGCTCTCGCGCGGGCGGGCGTTCGGCGGCGAGGTGGGGTCCTTGAAGGCAGTGTGGGCGGTCCAGCGGGCGCGGCCGTCCTTCATCGAGTTGTAGACCTTGAACACCAGCGCCTCATCGCGCCGCATCCGCGGCAGCCAGTACCATTTGTGCCCGGGGTTGTAGGTGACGACGTAGGTTTGGCCGATGCGGTCGGGGTAGCGCCGCTCCGAGATCACGAAATCATCGAACGACACCGAGCGGGCGTCGCAGATCGCGAGTGGATCGGTCTCGACCGGATGGCGGATCGGCCGCCACACCTGGATGATGGCGAAGCGGCGCTTGAGCAGTTCCTCCGCCTCGTCGGGAAGGAGGTCGCGCACGCGTTGCGGGCCGGACCATTCTGTGTAGTCGTTGTGGGCGCGGTGCACGGCCTCGCGGATTTTGCGAGCCTCACGGTCCGCACTGTCGGCGGTGCGCAGCGTATGGTCGAATACCACAACGCGCTTGGCGCCGCTCTCGGCTTTCACCAGTTCGACCATCTCCGGGTAGTAGACGCGCTTGATCTCCTCAGGATCGAAAAAGTCCTTCATCTGCGTCGGGTGGTCGGCAAAGCGGAAACCGTCGCGCTCGAGATTGAACTCGCTCAGCAGCGGACGCGCGTTGTGCATCGTGACCGGATGCGGATCGGTGGTGCCCTGGCTCTTCACTTCGGTCGAGCCCGGCCCGCCCGTATAGGTGTAGAGCTTGGTGCCGTCGTTGAGGATGTAGTTGACGGTGGCCTCGACGGTCCGAGGCGCAGCATCGAGTTCGGCGAGTACGGACATGGCGTCCTCCAGGGGGCTGGGCCCGAAATCTAAGGAGGAAACCAGTCCCCGCCAACCGGCGCGAGCCATGAATTGATT
The DNA here is from genome assembly GCA_963821555.1 of uncultured Alphaproteobacteria bacterium. Lineage (GTDB taxonomy): Bacteria > Pseudomonadota > Alphaproteobacteria > Rhizobiales > Xanthobacteraceae > Z2-YC6860. The sequence continues at coordinate 140,319 of CAWGEM010000017.1, forward strand.
GAACGCGTCGCATCAACGGATGGAAAGGAATGTCTTGCTCCAGCCGGTGCGTGGCGGAGCATGTTCTTCTCTAGCGCAGCGCGGCTGCGATATTGCCGCCATCGACCGTGGTGATATCGCCGGTGGTCTTCAGTTCCAGCGCCTGGTGCAGGAAGGCCTGCGCGACATCGTCGGCCGTGACCTCGCGTCCGAGCAGGTTGCCGCTCATGTATTCCCTTTCGGACACGCCGCGGGCCTTGGAGCGCTCCTTGATGAAATCGTCGGTGAGCAGGCCCGATCGGATGCGGTCCGCGTTGACGCCGTTGCTGCGGATGCCTTCGGCGCCGTAGTCGACGGCGTATTGCCGCACGAGCAGGAGCGTCGCGGCCTTGGGCAGACCGTAAGGCCCGAAGTTCGGACCGGGGTTCACCGCCTGTTTCGATACGTTGAACAAGAGGCACCCGCCGGTGCCCTGCGCCAGCATGATTTTCACCGCCGCCTGCGCCACGCGCTGGTGGCCGAAGAAGTTCAGCTCGAAGCTCTGCCGCAGCGTCGCCTCGTCAACCTCGCCGATGCGGCCCTGCCAGGCGGCTCCCGCGTTCGACACGACGATGTCGACCCCGCCGAACGTATCGACCACCTGATCGAACGCGGCCCGCACGGTTGCCGCGAGAGTTACGTCGCAAGCGACCGGAATAGCGGCCCCGCCGATCGCGGCTGCGCGGTCGCATGCCGCAGCAAAGTTCACATCGAGCAGCGCAACCTCGGCACCTGCCGCGGCGAACGCCTTTGCGGTGGCGGCTCCGATCGCGCCGCCCGCGCCTGTGATCGCGGCGACCTGGCCCGCAAGCGGCTTTTCGATCGCCTTGCCGAGCTTGGCCTGTTCGATCGGCCAGTATTCACAGTCGAACATCTGCTCCTCGCCGATCGACTGGAAACGGCCGATCGCCTCGGCATCGGTGATGGTCGCAACCGCGGCCTCTGCGAGATCGGCAGCGATCCGGGCGTCCCTGGCCGAGCGTCCGAGGCCGAACAGGCCGAGCCCCTGCACCAGCACGACGCGGGGCAGTGGATCGACCATCGTCTTGCCGCCGCCGACGCGGGTGTTGTTGCGGGCAAAGTATTGCTTGTAGCTCTCGACGTAGGCATTCGCGGCCTGCATCGCGGCGCGTTTGAATTGGTCGAGCCTGCCGGCCTCAGGCGCGGGCAGGATCAGCGGCAGGTTCTTGGTGCGGATGCAGTAGTCGGGAGTGATGACGCCGCCCTGCGCATAGCGCGCGACCTCTTCGCCGTTGACGAAATTGAGGATCGCATCGCTCGCCCGGAAATCCAGGATCATCCGGCGATGCGCGCCGTCGCCGTCATCGTTCTTGAGGCTGCAGGCGCCGCGCACGACCGGGGCGATGTCGTCGGCCGGCACAACCTGTTGCGCGATCTGCGCGGCCACAAACACGGCCTTGCGATTCTTGCGCAGCCGTTCCTCGGCCCGCGTCACGAGCGCGATCATCCGCTCATACGATTCGCGCGCGCTCGCACCGAACGTGAAGATGCCGTGCTTGTCGAGGATCAAGCCCTCGACCGCGGGCTTGCGGTCAAACACCTCCGCAGCCGCCTTGGCGAGGCCGAAGCCCGGCCGCACGTAGGGCACGAGCCCGACGCGGCCGTCGTAGCTCTCGTCCACGAGTTCTGCGCCGTTCGGCTGGTCGACCAGGCTCAGCACGGCATTGGCGTGGGTGTGGTCGACGAAGGCGTGCGGCAGGAAGGCGTGCAGCAGCAGTTCGAGCGACGGGCTCGGTGCGGCTGGATCGATCAGGTTGGCGCGCTGCACGCGCACCATGTCCTCGTCGGAAAGCTCGGCACGCGAACGAAGCTTGCGCAGCGGGGCAAGCCGCACCGCCGGCATGCCGGCGGGCTCGATCGTCGCCATGTCTGCGCCGGTGCCTTTGACGCAAAGCACCTCGGTGTCGTCGCCGAGGAGATCGGGCATGCGCAGCTTGACCGAGGTGTTGCCGCCGCCGTGCAGCACCAGCGCAGGATCGCCGCCAAGGAGCCGCGTCGAATAGACCCGCAGCGCCAGCTCTGGAATGACGCCTGCGGCCGCGTAGTGATCGACCGTCGCCTTGGCGTCGCGATCGACCCAGCGGCTTTGCATCAACTCTGGCCTTTTTCTCCGCCCAGGAGCCGCCTCGCCCACCAGCCGGTGCGACGCGGCTTTGCGGCCTCGTCGGCTTCGGTGACGCCCGACACGATCGGAGCGGGGAGGGGCTCCACGTGCGGGGCCGGCATCGGTTGCGGAACCGGCGCGCCTTCGCCGAACACCGGCGCAGGCTCCCGGACGGTCGAGCGTCGACGCGGCGCTACGGGCTCGGGCGTCGCCGGCGAGGGTTCCTGAGCCGGCGCGGACTGCGCCTGCACGGGCTCGATCCGCGGCGCATGAGTCGCCTCCGCAATGTCGGCTGCGGGCGCAGGTCCGCTCGTCCAGTCATGCTGCGCCTCGGCTTGCCGACGGCGCCAGTCCGGACGCGGCTCATGGTCGGGCTCGCGCCCGTGGTCCTGCGTTGCCTCGTGGCTGTGCTCGGGATGCGCGCCGTGCTCGGGATGCGCGCCGTGCTCGGGGTGCGTCGAGCCGGCGAGGTCGCCGAGCGGCTGGCCATCGCGTTCGCGCCGATTGCGGCGGCCGCCGCGCCGTCCGCGGCGCCGCCGGCGGTGATCGCCGTCGCCGTTGCCATTATCGTGGGCGTCATCGTGCTCGGCGTGCGGCGGAGCAAAACCGGCTTCCGTCGGCACGCCCTCCGACGAAGGCTCGAAAGGCTCGGCGTGGCCAACGTCAGGTGACGCCAGCGCGTCGGAATGAGCGCGATCATGTGTGGACCCATGCACGTCGTGCTCGCGCTCTTCGCTGGCGCGCCCACGTCCGCGCCGTCGGCGGCGCCGGCGTCCGCGTCCGGGCTCGCGATTGGCGTCGCCGTTTGTCGGTTGCGACAACTGCTCGACCGGTTCGGCGGTCTCGTCGGCGTCGGCCGCCATCGCCGTATCGTCGGCATCTTCGATGGCTTCCGATGCCGTAGGTTCGTCGTCCTCTGTTGTCAGTTGCGGAGGAGCCTCCACTTGCACCGCGATCGCCCGCGCCTGCTCGATCGTCATCACCTGATCGCCGCGATCGATCGTGAAGCCGACCTGCCCGCCAACCTCAGTGTCAGCATTGACGGTGATCGAGATGTGGAAGCGCTCCTCCAGGACACGCAGATGCGCGCGCTTGTGGTTCAGCACGTAGAGCGCGATGTCCGGCCGCGTCCGGACGATCTGATTGTGGGTCGCGCCCTTGAGCAGTGTCTCTTCGAGCGAGCGCAGGAGTTGGAGCGCTACCGAAGACACCGAGCGCACGTGTCCGGTGCCGCCGCAGTGCGCGCACTTCTCGGTCGAGCTTTCGAGAACCGAGGTGCGGATGCGCTGCCGCGACATTTCGAGCAGCCCGAAATGCGAGATGCGGCCGACCTGGATGCGGGCGCGATCGTTGCGCAGCGCGTCCTTGAGGCGGCGCTCGACCGTGCGGTTGTTGCGCTTTTCGTCCATATCGATGAAGTCGATGACGATCAGGCCCGCGAGGTCGCGCAGCCGGAGCTGCCGGGCGATTTCCTCGGCGGCTTCGACGTTGGTCTTCAACGCCGTGTCCTCGATATGGTGCTCGCGCGTGGAGCGCCCGGAGTTGACGTCGATTGAGACCAACGCTTCGGTCTGGTTGATCACGACGTACCCGCCGGAGCGAAGCTGCACGGTCGGCGAGAACATGGCGTCGAGCTGGCTCTCGATGCCGTAGCGCGTGAAGATCGGCTGCGTGTCGGAGTAGAGCTTCACATTCTTGGCATGGCTCGGCATGAGCATGCGCATGAATTCCTTGGCGTCGCGGTGGCCGTCCTCGCCGGCGACCACGACCTCCTCGATATCCTTGCTGTAGAGGTCGCGGATCGAGCGCTTGACCAGCGAACCCTCCTCATAGACAAGCATCGGCGCGGTTGAACGCAGCGTCAGGTCGCGCACCATCTCCCATTGCCGGAGCAGGTACTCGAAGTCGCGCTTGACCTCGGCCTTGGTGCGGGCCGCGCCGGCGGTGCGCAGAATCACGCCCATGCCTTCCGGTACTTCGAGTTCGTCGGCGATCTCGCGCAGCTTGCGGCGGTCTTCCGCGCTGGTGATCTTGCGGCTGATGCCGCCGCCGCGGGCGGTGTTGGGCATCAGCACGCAGTAGCGGCCCGCGAGCGAGAGATAGGTCGTGAGCGCCGCGCCTTTGGTGCCGCGCTCCTCCTTGACCACCTGCACCAGCATGACCTGGCGGCGCTTGATCACCTCCTGGATCTTGTACTGCCGCCGGTAGCGCGGAGCGCGGTCCGGCACCTCCTCCATGGCATCCGAACCGCCGACCGATTCGACGATCTCCTCCTCGTCCTCGGTTCCATGACCGTTACCGTGGCCATTTGCGTCGGCGCCATGATCGGACGGCGACGCAAGCGCTGCCGCGTCCTCGTTGGTTTGCGGCGCAGTGTCGGGCTCAACGATGAGTTGCTCGGGTGCACCGGGCGACTCGCCGCCCTCGAAGGCCGAGCGGGCCTCGATCGTCGGCTCCCAGTTCGGCGCAATCTCGGCCGGCACCGGGGGATTGGCGGCTTCGCCTTCGGGCTGTGTCGCCACCTCGGCGATCTCGACGACTTCCGGCGCGGCCTCGAAGACCGGCTCTGGGAGCGGCTCGGCCACTGGGCCTTCGCCTTCGCCCGCGGCGGCCTCTGCCGTTTCGCGCGCCGGCTCCTCGGCCGCAAGTTCGTCGCTTTGCACGACGTCGTCGCGGCGTGAGGACCGCCGGTGATCCCTGTCGCGATGACGACCGCGTCGGACGCGCGGCTCGTCGGCGTCATCGTCGCGGGCGGCGCGCGCGTCGTCGTCGATCAGCGCCTGCCGGTCGGCAACCGGAATCTGGTAGTAGTCCGGATGAATTTCGCTGAAGGCCAGGAAGCCATGGCGGTTGCCGCCGTACTCGACGAAGGCCGCCTGGAGCGACGGCTCTACGCGCGTGACCTTGGCGAGGTAGATGTTGCCGCGTAGCTGCTTGCGGTGCGCGGTTTCGAAATCGAACTCCTCAACCCGATTGCCGCGCAGTACGACCACCCGGGTTTCCTCCGGATGCGTCGCATCAATGAGCATCTTATTGGCCATTGTGTAATCTCTTTACGGCCCGCCGGACGGCGGCCGCCAAGCTGCGGCGGCGCGACCAGGGACAGGCCCGATCTGATGTGGAAGATGCGGGCAGCGGGGACACGCCGAGACGCGGCGCAATCCGGCTGGCGATCGCGGAGGTTCAAACTGCGATTCGGCCGGACCTTGATATGCGCTTCGGGCATGACCTCGACCCGTTGGGGGACGGCAGCGCGGGACGCTGCCGGTCGTCTAGAGCTCCTGGTTGGCGACGTTGCGCCTTCGCGCTGTCGAACGGTCCGGATGTCCTGAACAAGGGCCTCGGCTCCGATCGAAAGCCGCCACAAGCGCCGCAGCGCGGACGGCATCGACCGCAGTGCATCCGGCAGGCTGGTCCCTTTGGGAGCAATCCCCGACGGACATGCAGGAGGCCCGAACGCGGCACACCCGAATTACTCAACCGTGAGCACCCCTTACTTACGGCCGCCAAGCGCCGATGGCAAGCAGGTCCTTGGGATGCCACGTAAAACCCGCGTTTGGCATGGGGATTAAGTTCCGATTAACCGCGCCGTCCATACGGTGTAATGAGGGGCTCGGAGGCGCGGATTCGTGGCTGTTCGGGCAGCGGAACTCATTTTCGGTGCGGTTGCGCTGCTGCTGGCCGGCGGTGGGGCCGTGGTCGCGACAGAGCGCCCGTCACCACACGCGCCAGTCGCCACAGCGGACTATTACCCGGTCGCGACCGACACCCGCCTCGCCGGCGACGATCACACAACCCGATTCGTGATGGATTTCTCGCGTCGGATCGATATGCGCGCGTTCGTGCTGGCCGATCCGTATCGCGTCGTCATCGACATTCCACAGGTCATTTTCAAGCTGCCGCCGCGGACTGGCGAGCAGGGGCGCGGCCTCGTCAAAGCCTTCCGCTTCGGCCTTGTCATGCAGGGCGGTTCGCGAATCGTCCTCGACCTCATGAAGCCGGTGCGGGTCGAAAAGGCATTTGCGCTCGACGCGGCGGACGGCCAGCCCGCGCGGCTCGTACTCGATCTCGCGGCCACCGACCGCGAAAGCTTTCTGCGTACCGTCGCTCTTGAGAGCAAGCCTCCGCCGCCCGTGCCGGCGTCGCCGAAGCTCATCCCCGAGCCCGTGATCAACAAAGGCGATGTGCGCCCGATTGTCGTGCTCGATCCCGGCCACGGCGGTATCGACCAGGGAACGCGAGCGGCCGGAGGCGATATCACGGAAAAGAACATCGTGCTGGAGTTCGCGCTGTTGCTGCGCGACCAGATCGAGCAGGCGGGCAAGTATCGGGTGGTCATGACGCGCACCGAGGATAGCTTCGTTGCGCTCAGCGAACGCGTGCGGATGGCGCGCAATCTTCAGGCGGCGCTTTTCGTGTCGATACATGCCGACGCGTTGCGGCGCGGTGAGGGCGAAGCGCAGGGTGCAACCGTTTACACGCTGTCGGAGCACGCTTCCGATGCCGAAGCCGCCCGCCTCGCCGAGGCGGAGAATCGGGCTGACGTCATCGCCGGCATCGATCTGTCGCACGAGCCCAACGATGTCGCCGATATTCTGATTGATCTCGCCCAGCGCGAGACCAAGGCCTACGCGGTGCACTTCGCCAAGACCGTGGTAAGCGAACTGCGCAACGTCGCGCGCCTGCACAAGCATCCGATCAAGGCGGCCGGCTTCAAGGTGCTGAAAGCGCCAGACGTGCCTTCGGTGCTGATCGAGCTTGGCTATGTCTCCAGCAAGGACGACCTCAAGCAGCTTACCTCGGGGGCTTGGCGGACCCGCACGGCGGGCTCGCTCGTCCGCGCGATTGATACTTTTTTCAGCACGCGCGTTGCGGGTGCCGGAGGGGGGCGGCCATAAGGACTGGCCCTGCAGCGGCCGCCAAGCCTCAGTTTAACCATAAAATCCGGCGATTCCTGGCGGCCGAGCCCCTTGAACGAGGGGTGGCTGGCTGGCGGCGGGCCGGACGTAGGACTGTAGACACCGTCGAGAACAGCGTGCGTACGGGCAGTTTATCTGCGATACTGGACGGCGTCGGGTGGCCGTCATTGGGACGGATGGGACTTCAGCAATGAGGCTCTTGCTGCGCTTCTGCGGCTTCGTGTTCGCGGCCGGGACAATTTTGTTCTTGGTCGCGGTTGGTGCGGGTGCCGGCCTGCTGTGGCATTTCTCCAAGGATCTGCCGGACTATTCCCAACTTCAGGACTACGAACCGCCGGTCATGACGCGCGTGCACGCCGGCGACGGCGCGCTGGTCGCCGAATACGCGACGCAGCGCCGGCTCTACATCCCGATCCAGGCGGTCCCGAAGATGGTGATCAACGCCTTCCTCGCCGCCGAGGACAAGAATTTCTACGAGCACAACGGCCTCGACTTCAGCGGCATCGCCCGGGCCGGCGCCCTCTATGTGCAGAACTACGGCTCCAGCCGCCGTCCGCAGGGCGCATCGACCATCACCCAGCAGGTCGCGAAGAACTTCCTCCTCACCAACGAGGTCTCGATCCAGCGCAAGATCAAGGAGGCGCTGCTCGCGCTCAAGATCGAGCGCGCGTATTCGAAAGAGAAGATCCTCGAACTCTATCTCAACGAAATCTATCTCGGGATTGGCGCCTACGGTGTAGCCGCGGCCTCGCTCCTCTATTTCGACAAGTCGGTGCACGAACTCACGATCGCCCAGGCGGCTTATCTCGCCGCGCTGCCGAAGGCACCCAACAACTACCACCCGTTCCGCCAGCGCGAGCGCGCGCTCGAACGCCGCAACTGGGTCATCGAACAGATGGTGGTGACGGACGCGGTCAGCCAGGTCGAGGGCGATCGCGCCCAGCAAGGACCCGCTCAGCGTCACCGCCCGCCCGACCGGCGCTCACATCTTTGCCGCCGACTACTTCGCCGAAGAGGTCCGCCGGTGGGTCTACGAGAAGTACGGCGAGAAGGCGCTCTACGAGGGCGGTCTGTCGGTTCGCACCACGCTCGATCCAAAGCTGCAGGTGGCCGCGCGCAAGGTGCTGGTCGACGGCATCGTCAAGTTCGACGAAAGTCACGGCTGGCGCGGCCCGGTCACCAAGATCGCGCTTGTCGGCGATTGGGGACCTAAGCTCGCCGAGGTCAAGCAGCTTTCCGACGTGGCGCCGTGGCGGCTAGCGGTTGTGCTCGAGACCAGCGACCAGGCGGCGCGCATCGGCCTTTACCCGTCCCGCGAGCCGGGCGGTGCGCTCGCCAAGGAGCGGCAGGTCGGCATCGTCCCGCTGGACGGGCTGAAATGGGCGAAGGCCGCCGAAGGCCCGGCCCGGGGCCGCGTCCCCACCAAGGTTTCGCAGGTTCTGCAGCCCGGCGACGTTGTCTACGTCGAGCAGACCAACGCGGAGGCCAACGCTTGGCGGCTGCGCCAGTTGCCGGAAATCTCGGGCGCGATCGTCGCGATGGATCCGTGGACCGGGCGCGTGCTGGCGATGGTCGGCGGTTTCTCCTACGACCAGAGCCAGTTCAACCGTGCGACGCAGGCAATGCGGCAGCCCGGTTCGTCGTTCAAGCCTTTCGTCTACGCTGCCGCGCTCGACAACGGTTACACCCCTGCGACCGTGGTGATCGACTCCCCGATCGAGATCGATCAGGGCCCGGGTATGCCGGCATGGCGGCCGGAGAACTATTCCACCGGAAAGTACTACGGCCCGCAGACCCTGCGTTTCGGCATCGAGCATTCGCGCAACGTCATGACGGTGCGGCTCGCCCAGGACGTCGGCATGCCGATGATCGCGGAATACGCCAAGCGTTTCGGCGTCTACGACAACCTGCCGACCTTCCTCTCGTTCTCGCTCGGAGCCGGCGAGACGACGGTGCTGCGCATGGTCACCGCCTATTCGATGTTCGACAACGGCGGCAAGCGCATCATTCCGACGTTCATCGACCGCATCCAGGATCGCTACGGCCGCACCGTTTACAAGCACGACCAGCGTGAATGCCGCGGCTGCGGGGCGCCGAGGTGGTTGAATCAGGCCGGAGCCGACCCTGGTCGACCGCCGCGAGCAGGTCATCGACCCGATGACGGCCTACCAGATCACCTCCATGATGGAGGGCGTGGTCCAGCGCGGCACGGCCACCGTGGTGCGCCAGGTCGGCAAGCCGATCGCCGGCAAGACCGGCACCACCAACGACGAGAAGGACGTCTGGTTCATCGGCTTCTCGCCCGATGTCGCGGTTGGCGTCTATCTCGGCTACGACAAGCCAAAGCAAATGGGCCGCGGTGCGACCGGCGGCGGTCTGGCCGCGCCGATCGTCACGGAGTTCCTGAAGGTCGCACTCGCCGACAAGCCCGCCGTGCCGTTCCGCGTGCCGGCCGGCATCAAGCTCATCCGGATCGACGCCCGCACGGGAATGAGGGTCGGGTCGGGCTCCGAGGGCGGCCAAGTCATTCTGGAGGCGTTCAAGCCAGGCACCGCGCCGCCGGACAGCTATTCGGTCATCGGCTACGGCGATGCCGACGCCAATGCTGCGGGTCCTGCGAGCGCCTCGCCGGATGCCGATCGCGCGGCGCGGCGCGGCAGCGGTCTCTACTGAGCGGACGCGCTCTATCCCTTTTGCACGTCATCGACGCGGACGGCCCAGCCGTCCGCCGGTGAAGCACAGTTGCGTGCGCTCCCGGCAATCGCTACATCGCATGCGCAAGCGGCACCCGCCGCCTGAGAAAGATCATGCGCGCTGAAACCGAGAAACTGGTCGAAGACATCAAGCAGTCGGTCGGGCTGCTGAGGAGGCATCTTTGACTTCGACAAGGCCAAGGCGCGGCTTGCCGAGCTAAATCAACAGGCCGAGGACCCGGGCCTCTGGAACGATACCGCGCGCGCGCAGCGCGTCATGCAAGAGCGCACGGCGCTCGAGGACCAGCTTTCCGCCATCGGCCGGATCGAGCAGGAGCTCGACGATCATCTCACGATGATCGAGCTCGGCGAATCCGAGAAGGACACGCGGGTCGTGGCCGACGCCGAGCAGGCGCTGAAGCGAATCAGCGCCGAGCTCGAACGCCGCAAGCTCGAAGCGCTGCTGTCCGGCGAGGCGGACGCCAACGATTCGTACCTCGAGGTGCATGCCGGCGCCGGCGGCACCGAGAGCCAGGACTGGGCCGCGATGCTGTTTCGCATGTACACGCGCTGGGCCGAGCAGCACGGCTACAAGGTCGAACTGCTCGAAGAGTCGCCCGGCGAGACGGCGGGTCTCAAGTCGGCGACGATTCAGGTCAAGGGCCGCAACGCCTATGGCTGGCTCAAGACCGAGACCGGCGTGCATCGGCTGGTCCGCATTTCGCCGTTCGATTCCAACGCGCGTCGCCACACCTCGTTTGCCAGCGTTGCGGTGTTTCCGGTGGTGGACGACCGCATCAAGATCGATATCAACGAGAACGACGTGCGCACCGATACGATGCGCTCCGGCGGCGCCGGCGGGCAGCACGTCAACAAGACGGAGTCGGCCGTGCGCCTGACGCACATCCCGACCGGCATCGCGGTCGTCTGCCAGGCCGAGCGCTCGCAGCACAAGAACCAAGCGCAGGCATGGAACATGTTGCGGGCGCGGCTCTACGAGATGGAGCTGAAGAAGCGCGAAGAAGCGGCCGCCGCCGCGCAGGCTGCCAAGACCGACATCGGCTGGGGCCACCAAATCCGCTCTTACGTGCTGCAGCCCTATCAGATGGTCAAGGATCTGCGCACGGGCGTCACGTCGCCGACGCCGTCCGATGTGCTCGATGGCGACCTTGATCCGTTCATGGCTGCTGTGCTCGCACAGAAGGCGTTCGGCGGCGGGCCGGGTGAGGTCGAGGACGTCGACTAGAGTTGGTCGGTTTGTTGCCACTTGCCGTCGGCGATGGCGCTACAACCCACCATTGCTTCTGCAATGGTGGGCTATCACACGGCGCCCGCGCAGCAACGATGTCGCGCTGGGCAATTCATATCGCTTACTGCTTCGACGCGCCGCTCCGTCCATTTTCAGGGGCCAACGAGTTCCATTGCCAAGGCTCGGCCGGCATTTTGCGCACCGTGCAGGAACATTCGGCGGGGTTCCGGCGTTTGTCTCGGCTTTCTGGCGAGTGCGGGACGGAGGACTGGAAGCGGAGGTTGGAGCATGTGGCTATCACTGTTTTCGATCGCCATCGGGGCCGCGATTTGCTTGAGCGTTGCGGCCATCATGATCCAGACGTCGAGCCAGGGCGGGACCCTGGGACATTGATTTTCGAATCCGAACGCGAGTTCCAGTCTGATTTGAGCACGACCCAACTGCTGCAGGCGCAGCGAACAGGGCGGCCCAGGCCGCCCTGTTCTTTGCTGTTCCAAGTCTGAAATCCTAAAGCGCGTTTCCGAGGCGGATGCCGGCGCGCAGGAACTTCTGTGGATCGACGGCGTCGCCGTCGATCCGGGTCTCGTAATGCAAATGCGGGCCGGTCGAACGTCCGGTCGAGCCGACCCGTCCGATTGTCTGGCCGATCCGGACGGTCTGACCGACCTTGACCTCGATCTCCGACAGGTGCCCGTAGCGGGTCGAAATGCCGTTGCCGTGGTCGACCTCGATCATCTTGCCGTATCCACCGTTCCAACCGGCCGTGGCAACCGTGCCGTTGGCGGTAACGCGCACCGGGTCGCCGGCACTGCTGCGAAAGTCGAGGCCGGTGTGCATGGCGGGCGCGCGGACAAACGGATCGATGCGAACGCCGAAGCCCGATGACAGATCGACATCACCGACGATCGGCTTGCGGACCGGCACGGCCCCGAGCGTGCGACTGAGCTTGTCGACCTGCGCGCGTGCAATATTGATGCGATAGAGCTGCCGCTCGAACGCGCCGGCCTCGGAGCGCAGCTTGAGCGGCACGAACGGACCGCCGATACCGGTCTGTGTCGATTTGCCGGATTCGAGACCGAGGTCGACCAGCACGCCTCTCATCCGCTTGGCCTTGTTGTCGTAGGACTTCCTCCAGCCGGTTCAGCGCCACGGTGTGGCTCGCCTCGACCTGGTCGAGCGAGGCTTGCAGCCGCGACAGCGTTGCCTCGATGCCGGCCGCGCTTTGTTCGGCGCGACCGCGACACGGGCGACCGCCGCAGGCAGCGCCCGCGACTGCAGCCGCGCCTCGCGGTCGGGCGGTGCCGTGAAGGTGACGGTGTCGCTGATCGGCGACGGCTTCAACGTTGCGCCGGGTGCGGGATCGGCAGCCGGCATCGGACGGGCCTTGATCGAGCCGGTCGGCGTCGGGTCAGGAACTCCCGTCAACGTCGAGGAGCGTTGCTCCAGCGTCGCCTGGCGACGCAACACCTGTTCAAGCTTCTGCTCGAATTGCTCCTGGTCGAGCAGTTGGCGGCTGGCGATGCGGTCGACCTGGGCGCGCAGCTCGGCGATACGATCCTCGTAGGCGAACTGCTGCTCGGCCTGCCGCGCGATCAGACGCGTCAGCACGTCGTCGTGAAAAGCGGAGTAGGTGCCTGTCGCAAGCGACCATCCGGCCATGACGACGAGGCTGCCGATCGCGATCCAGAACGTCACCGGGCCGAGCCGGACCTGGCGTCCGGCGTGGGCGAAGGTGTAACTGGTTGCCGTGGCGCGGCTCCGAGGCGCACTTTGTTGCACGACGCGACCTGAATCCGAACGATAGTCGTGGTGCACTGAACGGCGCGGCATCGACGCTCCCCGCCCGGTCCCTGTTGCCCCAGACCGGGTATCCCGAGCGTCGATTTCATCCGGGCATAGTTAATATTCCCCGAATGCCGCTCTAAGAGACGAGCGGCGCGTCAAGCCAACGGCAAAAGTGGGTAAACCAACCGTGTACGCGCAACGGCCCGCGCAGCAGCTAAAGCGCCTTCGCAGCAGCCAGCACCTCTTCGGCGTGTCCGTCGACCTTGACCTTCTCCCACACCTGCGCAATCCGGCCGTCGGGGCTGATCAAGACGGTGTTCCGCAGGATTCCCATGTAGCGGCGGCCGTACATGGATTTCTCGGCCCACACGCCGTAGGTCTCCAGTGTCTTGTGCTGCTCGTCGGATGCAAGTACGACCGATAGGTTGTGCTTGGCCTTGAACCGGTCGAGCTTCTTGACCGGGTCGGCCGACACGCCGAGCACAGCCGTGCCGGCCTTGGCGAAAGCGCCGGCGAGCCGACTGAAATCCTGAGCCTCGCGGGTGCAGCCGGAGGTATCTGCCTTCGGATAAAAGTAAAGGACGAGCTTGCGTCCCCTGAACTCGGCAAGCGAAACTGTGCCTCCGCCGTCGCGCGGGAGGGTGAAGCTTGGCGCCTTCTTGCCTGCGGTGATGTCGGCCATGCGCCTTCCTTTCGTCGTTTTCGAGGGGTCAAGGTGCGTCGAATCTGGGGCAGATCGGGCGGTGGCGCGATATCGGGATTTCGTGCGAAATCCCAGCCAAGTCAACCAAATCGCATGCCGGAAACCTCCGGCGACCGGACCGGCGGATGAGGGGACCCCCGATCGGGCATGACGGACCAGCATAACAGTCCGCGCACTGCCGCGCTGCAAGAGCTGGAAGCGACCCTGGATCATTGGCGAGCACAGGGTGACGCCTCCGCGCGCCCGCGGCCGGAGGCTTTCCTCAAGGAGCGCCGGTCCGAGCCGCCGCCAAAGCCGCGCTGGCGCCTGCCGTTCAATCCTTGGATCGTGTTCGATCTGCGCCACCGGGTGGTGCGCCGGCTCGCGCTCGGCATCGGTACGTTGATGGTGCTGCTGCTGATCGCCGGCGTGGCGCTATGGTGGCGGCTCGCCAGCGGCCCCATCATGCTTGATCTGGCGACGCCCTGGCTGACTTCGGCGATCGAGGAGAACCTAGGTGGCCGCTATCGCGTGCAGGTTGGCGGCACTCAGCTCGAACGTGACGCCCAGGGGCGCACTGCGCTGCGGCTGAGGGATATCGCTGTGCGTGACGCCGCCGGAGCGCTGGTGGCGACTGCTCCCAAAGCCGAGGTCGGGCTATCGGGAACGAGTCTGCTCATCGCGCGCCCGCGCGCCGAAAGCCTTCGTCTGGTCGATGCCAACATGATCGTTCGCGTCGAGAACGACGGGCGGGTTAACGTTTTCGTTGGAGGCGAACAGCCGCTCGTCGCCATGACGCAAGCCGCCGCGTCGCCGCCGGCCTCGTCCCGGCGCCCCGACAGGTCCGGCGGTTCGCCGTTGCAGGCCATGTTCGAGCAGGGTGCGGCGGCCAATCTCGCCGCCCTGGTCGCCTGGATCGACAGCCTCGGCGGAACGGATGCGGCGATCGCCGGCTTCGACGGCCATGCCTTGACCGAGGTCGGTATCGTCAATGGCGGGATCACCATTGACGACCGACGCGACGGACATCGGTGGTCGCTGAAGCAGATTAATCTGACCCTGAACCGGTCGGCGGTCGGCGCCGTGGCATTGAGCGTGGGTTCCGACCAGCCGGAACGGCCCTGGCTGTTCAACGCATCGCTGACGCCGCGGCCGCGTGGCCATCGGGTGCTGCAGATCGACGCCCGCAAGATTCTGCTCGACGACCTGCTGGCGCTGCGCATGTCGGAGGTGCGGCTGCGCGCCGACACCCAGGTGTCGGCATCGGTCGAAGCCGATATCGCCGCCGACGGCACGCCGCAGACGATCGGCGGCACAGTCGTGGCCGAAGGCGGGTCGATCGGAACATCCGACGATGAGGCACACCGCATTCCGATTCAGCGCGCGGAATTCGGGCTCGATTGGGATGCTGCGCGCCGCACGTTCCGCGTGCCGTTCAAGATCTCGGCCGGCGCCACGCGGCTGACGCTGCGTTCGGAGTTCATCGGGCCCGCCCAGCCGGGCGGCAACTGGATGTTCGCCATCGGCGGCGGCTGGATTGTGCTCGACCCGATGACCCAGGACGACGAAGGCCTGGTGCTCAAGCGCGTGGTGGTGCGCGGCCGTATCGACACGGTGAGACAGCGGGTGACGTTCGAACAGGGGGATCTCGGCACCAAGGAGCTCGGCGGCCGGGACACCAAAGACGTGACCATCGCGCTGTCCGGCAGTATCGACTATGGGACCGACGCGCGCGTCACGCTCGGCATCGCGGGCAACCAGATGTCGGCGGCCGCTCTGAAGCGGTTATGGCCGATCTTCGTGGCGCCAAGGTGCGTGACTGGGTGGTCGATCACATCACCGCCGGAACGGTTGAGCGGATCGATATTGCGACCAATGCGCCGTTCGTGTCGCTGTTTCCCGGCGGGCCGCCACTCGACGGAGGATGCGCTATCGGTCGAGATCGCGGGCAGCTGCGTGACGCTGGTGCCGGTCGCCGGCCTGCCACCGATCCGCGACGCCGATCTGCTGGTGCAGGTCACCGGCCGCACCGCCACCGTGACCCTCGGCAAGGGCAACGTCGACGTTTCGCCCGGGACGGCGCCTGACGGTCGCCAACGGCGTGTTCGAGGTGCCGGACATTCGCATCAAGCAGCCGCCGGCGCGCGTGCGGCTGCGGATGGAGGGCCCGGTCCCGGCCGCCGCCGAACTTCTGGCGCTCGATCGCCTGCGCGAATTCTCGGGCGCGCCGTTCGATCCCGCCACCACCCGCGGCAATGTCAGCGCCCAGATCCAGCTTGCGATGCCGTTGCGGCCCGACCTGCCGAAGGGCGCGACCAACTACAACATCGCGGTCGAACTCAGCAATTTCAGCGCCGACCGGATGCTGTTCAACCAGAAGGTCGAAGCGCAGGTGCTGCATGTCAGCGCCAACAACCAGCGCTACGAGCTCAAGGGCGACGTCAAGATCGGCGGCACGCCGGCGCTGATCGAGTATCGCAAGGCGAGCACGCGATGCCGACGCCGAACTGCAGGCTGCAGGCGACGCTCGACGAGGCGTCGCGCGCGCGGCTCGGGTTGACTCTGGCGCCGACCGTGACCGGCGCATTTCCGATCGGCTCACCGGCCCGTGTCGCCCAGAACGAGAAGGATGGCCGGTTCAACGTCGAGGCCGATCTGACGCCGGTCAAGATCGACAATCTGCTGCCAGGCTGGGTCAAGCCGGCGGGCCGGCCGGCGCGCGCGGCCTTCATCGTGAGCAAGGACAGGTCCGAGCCACCCGCTTCGACGACCTGCTGATCGACGGCGCAGGGCGTGTTGGCCAAGGGCACGGTCGAAATCGATGCAACGGCGACCTGCAGTCCGCCAATTTCCCGGTCTTCGCAACCTCGGACGGCGACAAGGCGACGCGTGCGAGCCGACCGGCAACCGGACGGGACGCTGCGCGTTGTAATGCGCGGCGACGTTTACGACGGGCGCAACTTCGTCAAGTCGGTGATGTCGGGGCCGACCGAGGCCAAGACCAAGCCGACGCCAGCCCGACCTTGAGCTCGACATCAAGATCGGCGTCGTCGCGGGCCATCACGGCGAGGCGTTGCGCGGTCTCGACCTGCGGCTGACGCGGCGCGGCGGCCGCATCCGCGGTTTCTCGCTCAACGCCAAGATCGGCCGCGATGCCACGTTGCTCGGCGATCTGCGAGCGCGCGTCCAGACCGGGCGGCCGGTGCTTTATTTCGAGACCAACGACGCCGGCGCGCTGTTCCGGTTCACCGATATCTATCCGCGCATGGTCGGCGGCAAGATCTGGATCGGCATGGACCCGCCGACGCAGGACAGCGCGCCGCAGGAGGGCATCGTCAGCGTGCGCGATTTCGCCATTCGCGGCGAGGCCGCGCTCGACCGCGTGGTGTCGGGGCGGACCCGATGGCAACGCCGCAACCGCGTCGAGTTCGCGCAGGCGCGCGCCGACTTCGCCCGCGTGCCCGGCCGCATGTCGATCCGCGACGGCGTGGTGCGCGGACCGGTGATCGGAGCCACCATCGAAGGCCACATCGACTATCCCGCGACGACGTCAACATGCGCGGCACGCTGCGTGCCGCTCTACGGCATCAACAACATGTTCGGCCAGATTCCGATCGTCGGCCTGTTCCTCGGCGGCGGCAGCAACGAAGGGCTGCTCGGCATCACCTACGTGGTGACCGGGCCGCCCAGCAATCCGCGCCTGCAGGTCAATCCGCTGTCGGCGATCGCGCCCGGTCTGCTGCGCAAGTTCTTCGAGTTCCGCGACACCAGCACCGACCGCAGCTTCAGGCCGACCGCACGCTCGCCGAGCCTTCGACGCGGTAGCGTCCTACTGCCGGCTTGATCAGCACGTGCCGCTTCTTGCCAAGCGACAGCTTGATCACGCCTTCCGGCGTGAGATCCTTGCCGGCTCACCATGCATCGCTCATCGGTGACGCGGTGTCGTTGACCCTGAGACCGCCATTGTTGATCTGACGCCGCGCCTCGCCGTTCGAAGTCGACGAGCCCGGCCATCACGAACGCAGCAAGGACGCCGAGGCCGGCCTCGATGTCGCACTCGCGGAGCACAATGGTCGGCAGCGCTCGGCGAGGTCTCGCCTCCTCGAACGTGCGCTGCGCGCGGTTTCGGCCGCCTGTTCGGCGGCGGCGCGGCCGTGCACCAGCGCGGTCGCTTCGGTCGCGAGCATCTTCTTGGCCTCGTTGATCTCGGCGCCCTTGAGCGCCGCGAGCCGGTCGATCTCGTCGCAGCGGCAGCACGGTGAACAGCTTGAGGAAGCGCGCGACGTCGGCGTCCTCGGTGTTGCGCCAGTACTGCCAGTAGTCGTAGGGGCTGACCATGTCGGCGTTGAGCCAGACCGCGCCGGCCGCGGTCTTGCCCATCTTGGCGCCCGACGACGGTGGTGATCAGCGGCGAGGTCAGCGCGAACAGCTGCGCGTTCAGCATGCGCCGGCCGAGATCGATGCCGTTGACGATGTTGCCCCACTGGTCGGAGCCGCCCATCTGCAGCACGCAGCCGGTGCGCTTGTGCAGTTCGACGAAGTCGTAGGCCTGCAGGATCATGTAGTTGAATTCGAGAAACGACAGCTCCTGCTCGCGGTCGAGCCGCAGCTTGACCGAGTCGAAGCGTCAGCATGCGGTTGACCGAGAAGTGCCGGCCGACGTCGCGCAGGAAGTCGATGTAGTTGAGCGAGTTCAGCCAGTCGGCGTTGTTGACCATGACGGCGTTGCCGCCGGCCCCTCGAACTTCAGAAACTTGGCGAAGATCGCGCGGATGCCTTTCAGATTTTCGCTCGATCGATTTCGTCGGTCAGAATGCGCCGGCTCTCGTCCTTGCCGGACGGGTCGCCGACCCGCGTGGTGCCGCCGCCCATCAGCGCGATCGGCCGGTGGCCGGTCTGCTGCAGCCAGTGCAGCATCATGATCGGCAGCAGCGAGCCGACATGCAGCGAGGGCGCGGTGCAGTCGAAGCCGATATAGGCCGTGATCGGCTGCGATGCCGCGAGCCGGTCGAGCGCCTCCGGCTCCGAGACCTGGTGGATGAAGCCGCGCTCGCCAGCGTGTGCAGGAAAGTCGGACTTGTAGCCGCTCATCGGCCACACCCCTTCGGGCGGCTGGTGCTAACAGGTCCAGCGTCGGATTCAACGGTCGGGGACGCCTCGGGAACCCGCAACAGTTAGCTGGTCACTCGCGCGCTTCGACCTTGAGCCGCTTGTCGAGATAGAGGTTCGACCGACTGCATCAGCGCGCTCGATCTTGCCGTCGAAGAAGTGGTTGGCGCCCTGGACCACCTTCTGCTCGATGGTGATGCCCTTCTGGGTCTTGAGCTTGTCGACCAGTCCGGTCACGTCCTTGTGCGGCACCACCGCGTCCTTGTCGCCGTGGACGATCAGGCCGGACGACGGGCAGGGGGCGAGGAACGAGAAGTCGTAGAGGTTGGCCGGCGGCGCGACCGAGATGAAGCCTTCGATCTCCGGCCGGCGCATCAGCAGCTGCATGCCGATCCAGGCGCCGAACGAGAAGCCGGCGATCCAGCAGGAGCGCGCCTCCGGGTTGATCGACTGCACCCAGTCGAGCGCGGAGGCCGCATCCGACAGCTCGCCCTGGCCGTGGTCGAACACGCCCTGGCTGCGCCCGACGCCGCGGAAATTGAAGCGGAGCACCGAAAAGCCGCGGTGCGCGAAGGCGTAGTAGAGCTGGTAGACGATCTGGTTGTTCATCGTGCCGCCGAACTGCGGGTGCGGATGCAGCACGATCGCGATCGGCGCGTTTTTCTGCGGCGCCGGATGGTAGCGGCCTTCGATCCGGCCGGCCGGACCGGTGAAGATGACCTCGGGCATGCGTACCAGGACCTCGATCGGCGGCGACGCCGCGCGGAGCGGTGCGGCCGGGGCTAGGGTGCGCTTGACGGCAAGGGTCGGCGCACGTAACGACTGACAACCATTGCGCTAATCTCGGGAATCTCGGCGGTCGATCGCGCCGCGCGCGGCAGAGCCGTCCGAATGGGCGGCGGTTCTACCATGATCTCCGGGAGCCGATTGCAAGTAAAATGAGCAGTCGGCAGGGGCTTGAGAAGGCAAGCGCGCCGCGCCGCGCAGGCAGACCATGGCGACACGCGCCTATCTCGACTGGAATGCAACCGCGCCGGCTGCGGCCGGAGGCGCACGCGGCCATGGACGACGGCGCTGGCGGTCGACGGCAATCCGTCCTCGGTCCATGCCGAGGGCCGTGCTGCGCGTCGGCTGGTCGAGGAGGCGCGCGCGGAGGTGGCCGCGCTGCTCGGCGCCGCGCCACGCGAGGTGGTGTTCACCTCGGGCGGCACCGAGGCCAACGTCCTGGCGCTGAGCCCCGCGCTTGGCGAGACCCTGCTGGTTTCGGCGATCGAGCATCCGTCGGTGCGCGCCGGCGGACGCTTTTCGGCTGCGCTGGAGGTGCCGGTCCGTGACAGCGGTGTGGTCGATCTGGAGGCGCTTGAGCGCAGCCTCGCGCCGGGTCAAGCCGGCCGCTGGTCTCGCTGATGCTTGCCAACAACGAGACCGGCGTGGTGCAGCCGGTCGCCGAGGCGGCCGCTCGGGTCCATGCGGCCGGCGGGCTTCTGCATGTCGATGCGGTCCAAGGCCCAGGGCGGATTTGTTGCGATTTCAAAATCTTGGGCGCCGATCTTATGACGGTTTCTGGGCACAAGATCGGCGGGCCTCCCGGCGTCGGCGCGCTGGTTCGGCGGGAGGGTCTGCCGCCCGATCCACTGATCCGTGGCGGCGGCCAGGAGCGCGGGGCCCGGGCCGGAACCGAAAACGTCGTCGGCGATCGCCGGCTTTGGCGCGGCCGCGGCCGCTGCCGCCCGCGCTCCTAGGCGGACGAGGCGGCCCACATGACCCGGCTGCGGGATCGGCTGGAGGCCGCGCTGGCGGCAATTGCCCCCGCTACGGTGGTCTTCGGCGCCGGGGAGGCGCGGCTCCCCAACACCACGCTGTTCTCGCTTCCAGGTCTCAAAGCCGAGATCGCGGTCATCGCCTTCGACCTGGAGGGGGTCGCGGTGTCGTCCGGGGCTGCCTGCTCCTCGGGCAAGGTCGCTCCTTCGCATGTGCTTGCGGCCATGCAAGTGCCCGAAAACTCGCTCGCGGCGCGATCCGGGTCAGCCTCGGCTATTCGACCACCGAGGCTGAGATTGATATGTTTCTAAAAGCTTGGGCCAAAGCTCGCGGAAGGCCTATATAAGTCCAAGAACCGGAAAGGCATCGCCGCCTGACGCGGCGTTTACCAGGGTGACGATCCGAACCAAAGCGAACCGACCATAACCGACAATCCAACCCGCGGTCCTTGAAACCGTGAGTGGAGGAATAAATGCCGGCCGTGCAAGAGACGATCGAGCGGGTCCGCCGCATCGACGTCGACCAGTATAAGTACGGATTCGTCACCGACATCGAATCCGACAAGGCCCCGAAGGGTCTTTCCGAGGACATCGTCCGCTTCATTTCGGCCAAGAAGAGCGAGCCCGAATGGATGCTGGCGTGGCGTCTCGACGCCTATCGACGCTGGCTGACCATGCGCGAGCCGACTTGGGCGCGCGTCGATTACCCGAAGATCAATTATCAGGACTACTACTATTACTCGGCGCCGAAGAAGAAGGCGCTGGCCTCGCTCGACGAGGTCGATCCGGAAATCCTGCGCACCTACGAAAAACTCGGCATCCCGCTGCGCGAGCAGAAAATGCTCGCCGGCGTGGCGGAGGAGAAGATCGACGGCGTGGACGGCGAACAACCCGCCGCCGGCAATGGCTACGGGCGGGTCGCGGTCGATGCGGTGTTCGAACTCGGTCTCGGTCGCCACCACCTTCCAGGCCGAACTCAAGAAGGCCGGCGTGCTGTTCATGCCGATCTCGGAGGCGCTGCGCGAGCATCCCGACCTGGTGAAGCGGTATCTCGGCACGGTCGTGCCGATCTCCGACAATTTCTTTGCCACGCTCAACTCAGCGGTGTTCTCCGACGGCTCGTTCGTCTACGTGCCGCCGGGCGTGCGTTGTCCGATGGAGCTTTCGACCTATTTCCGCATCAACGAGAAGGACACCGGTCAGTTCGAGCGCACGCTGATCATCGCCGACAAGGGCTCCTACGTGAGCTACCTCGAAGGCTGCACTGCGCCGATGCGCGACGAGAACCAGTTGCATGCGGCCGTGGTCGAACTGGTCGCGCTCGACGACGCCGAGATCAAGTATTCGACCGTGCAGAACTGGTATCCCGGCGACGCCGAAGGTCGTGGCGGCATCTACAATTTCGTCACCAAGCGTGGCGATTGCCGCGGCCGGAACTCGAAGATTTCCTGGACCCAGGTCGAGACCGGCTCGGCCATCACCTGGAAATACCCGAGTTGCATCCTGCGCGGCGACAACTCGAGCGGCGAATTCTATTCGATCGCGATCTCCAACGGCCGCCAGCAGGTCGACAGCGGCACCAAGATGCTGCATCTCGGCAAGAACACGTCGAGCCGGATCATCTCCAAGGGCATCGCGGCCGGCCGCTCCAACAACACTTACCGCGGCCTTGTCACCGCCCACCGCCGCGCGAAGGGCGCGCGCAACTTCACCAATTGCGACTCGCTTCTGATCGGCGACCAGTGCGGCGCTCATACCGTGCCCTATATCGAGGCGAAGAATTCCTCCGCGGTGTTCGAGCACGAGGCCACCACCTCGAAGATTTCCGAGGAAATGCTGTTCTACTGCCGCCAGCGCGGGCTTTCGGCGGAGGAGGCGGTGGCGCTGGTGGTCAACGGCTTCGTCAAGGACGTGCTGCAGCAACTGCCGATGGAATTCGCCGTCGAGGCGCAGAAGCTGATTTCGATCAGCCTGGAAGGCTCGGTTGGCTGAGTACGGTGCCGGCAAGGAAATGAGTGACCATGTCGGCGCTGGACCAGGCGGTGGCCGAGCTTGAGGCGCGACGCGCCCGCGACGACGCCGAGCGGCTCTCCCGTCAAAGCGCGGCGCGCGCGTTCTTAAGGGAGTTCTTCGATTCCGACCTCGCGCCGTCGAGGAAACTGAAGGAGTGTGGCGTGCAGGCGGTATTCGACGGCAAGCGGATCGTTGCTGCAGAAGCCGGAAGAGGGTGTGTACGCGGAAGGACTGATGATCGTGGTGGGTGAGCAAGGTGAGATCGATGTGAGCGGCCGGTCGCTCGGTCCGGTCGGCGCCGGCAATCTGGATGCGAGGAAGAAGGAACTGATTGCGGAGATCATCTCGCATTTCAGCCTGTAGTCAGGCGTCATCACCGGGCCTCCCGGCCATGACAATGGAAAGAGTTGAGAAGGAACGAACGAAGTGCCGATGCTCGAAATCAAGAACTTGCACGTCACGGTCGACGGCAAGCAAATCCTCAATGGCCTCGACCTCACCGTGAACAAGGGCGAGGTGCACGCGATCATGGGTCCGAACGGCTCGGGCAAATCGACGCTGTCCTATGTCATGGCGGGCAAGGCCGGCTACGAGGCGACCGAGGGCCAGATGCTGTTCGACGGCGAGGACCTGCTCGAGCATGGGCCCGGATGAGCGGGCGGCACGCGGCCTGTTTCTCGCCTTTCAGTATCCGCTGGAAATCCCCGGCGTCACCACGATGACTTCCTGCGCACTGCGCTGAACGCGCAGCGCAAGAAGCGCGGCGAGGCGGAGCTGTCGACGCCCGAATTCATCAAGCTGGTGCGCGCGACCGGCGGGCAAGCTCGAGATCGACATGGACATGCTGCGCCGCGCGGTCAACGTCGGCTTTTCCGGCGGCGAGAAGAAGCGCAACGAAATCCTGCAGATGGCGCTGCTGCAGCCGCGGCTGTGCGTGCTCGACGAGACCGACTCCGGCCTCGACATCGATGCGCTCAAGATCGTCTCCGACGGCGTCAACCGGCTGCGCTCGCCCGAGCGTGCGATGATCGTCATCACGCATTACCAGCGGCTGCTCAACCACATCGTGCCGGACGTGGTGCACGTGCTCTCGCGCGGCAGGATCGTGAAGACCGGCGGCAAGGAGCTCGCGCTCGAGCTCGAAGCCAAGGGCTACGCGCAATACCAGGACGAGGCCGCGCTCGCGTCATGAACGCCGAAGTCCGCACTGTGAAGACCATTGCCGAGCAAGCGCTGGCCGACGCCTATGTGCAGGCGCGAACCAAGCTGCCGGGCGACGGCAAGGTCACGGCCCTGCGCGATGCGGCTTTCCGGCACTTCGAGGCAATCGGGCTGCCGCATCGGCGGATCGAAGAGTGGAAATACACCGACCTGCGGGCGCTGCTGCGCGAGGCCTACCCGCTTGCTGCGCCGCCTGACGCGGCCGCCAAGGCGCGCGCCAAGGCGGCTGAGACGTTCGTCGGCGACATCGAGGCGCGGCGCATCGTTTTCGTCGACGGCACGTTCGTGCCGGAACTGTCCGATCTTGCGGGGCTATCGCCCGGTCTCTCGATCCGCACGTTGGCCGACGCGCTCGCGGCCGGCGACCCGCTGGTTGCCGCGCATCTCGGCAAAGTGGTGCCTTCGGACGAGGGCGTCGTTGCGCTCAACACCGCGATGATGCGCGACGGTGCGGTGATCAGTGTCGCCGCCGGCGCCACGGTCGAGCGGCCGATCCATCTGGTGTTTGCGGCAACCGGCGAGCGGCCGTCTTCGGTGTTCGCGCGCTCGCTCGCGGTGATCGGCGAGGGCGCCCGCGCCATGCTGGTCGAGAGCCACGTTGCGACCGCGGCACACCAGATCAACACAGCCCTTGAGCTTGTGATCGGCGAGCGCGCCCACGTCGACCACATCAAGATCACCGGCGGTTCAACCGAGGCGGTGCACGTCTCCTCGCTGATGGTGTCCCTCGCCGGGCATGCGCGGTTCAACGATTTCATCGTTCAACGCTCGGCGGCGGCGTGTTGCGCAATCAGCTGTTCGTGCGCTTCGATGGCGAAGGCACGCTTGCCGACATTCGCGGCGCGAGCCTGCTGCAAGGGCCGCCAGCACGCCGACACCACGCTGGTAGTCGACCACAAGGTCGGCGGCTGCCAGAGCCGCGAGGTGTTCAAGTCGGTGCTCGACGACGAGAGCCGCGGCGTGTTCCAGGGCAAGATCATCGTGCGGCCCAAGGCGCAGAAAACCGATGCCAGGATGATGACGCAGGCGCTCCTGCTGTCCGACGAGGCCGAGGCCGACAACAAGCCGGAGCTCGAGATTTTCGCCGACGACGTGCAGTGCGGCCACGGCGCGACCTCGGGCGCGCTCGACGAGAACCTGAAATTCTACCTGATGGCGCGCGGCATCCCGGAGCCGGAGGCCGAGGCGCTGCTGGTGCAGGCGTTCGTCGGCGATGCGGTCGAAGGCATCGAGCATGCCGGCCTGCGCGACGCGCTGATGGAGCACGTGGCGGCCTGGCTCAAGGCGAGGGACGCGTGACCATGCATCCGGCGGTCACCAACGGCGCTTACGATGTCGCCCGCATCCGCGAGGATTTCCCGATCCTCGCCATGCGGTCTACGGCAAGCCGCTGGTCTATCTCGACAATGCGGCGTCGGCGCAGAAGCCGAAGGCTGTGCTCGACCGGCTCGATCGCGCCTACACGTCCGAATACGCCAACGTGCATCGCGGGCTGCACTACCTCGCCAACGCCGCGACCGAGGCGCTACGAGGGCGCGCGCGAGACGGTGCGCGGCTTCCTCAACGCCGCGCGCGGCGAGGAGATCATCTTCACCCGCAACGCCACCGAGGCGATCAATCTCGTCGCCTATACGTTCGGGCGCGAGCGCATCGCAGGCCGGCGACGAGATCGTGCTCTCGATCATGGAGCACCATTCCAACATCGTGCCGTGGCATTTCCTGCGCGAGCGCCAGGGTGCGGTGATCAGCTGGGCGCCGGTCGACGACGACGGCAATTTCCTGATCGATGAGTTCGAGAAGCTGCTCACGCCGCGCACCAAGATGGTCGCGATCACCCACATGTCGAACATGCTGGGCACGCTGGTGCCGGTGAAGGAGGTGGTGCGGCTGGCCCATGCAGCGCGGCATTCCGGTGCTGGTCGACGGCAGCCAGGCCGCGGTGCATGTCGACGTCGACGTGCAGGACATCGGCTGCGACTTCTATGCCTTCACCGGCCACAAGATTTACGGGCCGACCGGCATCGGCGTGCTGTACGGCAAGTACGATCTGCTGGCCGCGATGCCGCCGTTCAACGGCGGCGGCGAGATGATCCGCGAGGTGCACGAGGACCACATCAGCTACGGCGAACCGCCGCACCGGTTCGAAGCCGGGACGCCGCCGATCGTGCAGGCGATCGGACTGGGAGCTGCGATCGACTACGTCAATTCGATCGGCAAGGCGCGCATCCGCGCCCATGAGTCGGGTCTCGTTGGCTACGCCCACGAGCGGCTGCGCGAGACTCAACTCGATCCGCATCCTCGGCCATACACCAAGGACAAGGGCCCGATCGTGTCGTTCGAGATGAAGGGCGCGCATCCCCACGACGTGGCGACCATCATCGACCGCGCCGGCGTCGCGGTGCGCGCCGGCACCCATTGCGTGATGCCGCTGCTCGCCCGCTACGGCCTGACCGCCACCTGCCGGGCGTCGTTTGGCGCTCTACAACACGCGCGAGGAGGTCGACAGCCCTGATGCGCGCACTGATCAAGGCGCAGGAGATATTCGCATGAGCGAGGACACGCCCCGAATCCGCGACGACGTCGAGGTCGAGAACAAGGCAAGCTCGCTGCCGGAAGCCGAGCTGAGCCGGCTGACCGACGACATCGTGGCGGCGCTCAAGACCGTCTACGATCCCGAAATCCCGGCCGACATCTACGAACTCGGGCTGATCTACAAGGTCGATATCGAGGACGACCGCTCGGTCAAGGTCGACATGACGCTGACAACGCCGAACTGCCCGTCGGCCGGCGAACTGCCGCAGATGGTGGAGAACGCGGTGGCGAGCGTGCCGGGCGTCAGCGGTGCTACGGTCAACGTGGTCTGGGATCCGCCGTGGGATCAGAGCCGGATGTCGGACGAGGCGCGGCTTGTGCTCAATATGTGGTGAATTGCGCAAGCGCTCCGCTCGTCCTACATAGAGAGGTGCGGAAGTCGTTGGAATATTTGAGTTATTGCAATTCGAAACAGCCCGGCAAATGGCGTCCGGGACGAGGAGATGAGATCATGGCCACCGCCCGGCCGAGACCCCAGGTGATGCGCCTGTCGGAGGCTGCCGCCGCCCGCATCAGGGAACTGATGGCGAAGGCGGAGCGGCCGATCGCGGGCGTGCGCGTCGGCGTCAAGAACGGCGGCTGCGCCGGCATGGCCTACACCATGGAGTATGCCGAGAACGGCCAACCCGACCGACGAGGTGGTCGAGGACAAGGGTATCAAGCTTCTGATCGACCCGAAGGCCGTGCTGTTCCTGCTCGGCACCGAGATGGACTACAAGGTCGACAAGCTGTCCGCGCAGTTCGTGTTCAACAACCCGAACCAGACCTCGGCCTGCGGCTGCGGCGAATCGGTGGAACTGACGCCCGCGACCGGCGAGGCGGCCGACGCGCATCGGGACGCGCACTGAGGCGCTGCCAGCGTCTGGCCGCCAGCCACCGGAACAGCCAAGAAGGCAGAACGATCAGGCCTTGCTGCGCACGACCGGTCGCAGCAGGAATGCCGGTAGATGTTCGCCGGATGGCTCTGCTGCATCGTCGGCGGCCGCGCCGGCGCGTTGCGCTGCTGCCGTGCCTCGTCGAGGTGGGCGACCGGCGCCGGAGCGTGCTCGCTTCGCTTCCCTCGCTCATGGCGACGCGGCGCATGGCCGTTGTGCTCGCGGCGGCGCTCGTCACGGGGAGCAGCGCGACGGCGGCGATGCTGGTCGTCACGCGGCTCCGCGCTGGTCTCCTGCGCGCGCGGCGGTTCCTCGGCCCAGGCGATGGATTGGCCAATCAGCTTCTCGATCGCGGCGACAGCCTTGCCGTCGGAAGGGGCGACGATGGTGATGGCGGTGCCGGTCTTGCCGGCGCGGCCGGTGCGGCCGATGCGGTGCACGTAGTCGTCGGGATGGTGCGGGACGTCGAAATTGAAAATGTGGCTGACGTCGGGAATATCGAGCCCGCGCGCCGCCACGTCGGAGGCGATCAGCAGCTTCACCTCACCCTTGCGGAACGATTCCAGCGCGGCGGTGCGTGCCGCCTGGTCCAGGTCGCCGTGCAGCGCCGCGGCATTGAAGCCGTGGCGCACCAGCGAGCGATGAAGCTGGGCCACCTCGCGCTTGCGGTTGCAGAATACGATCGCGTTCTTGAACGGGTCTGCCGAGCGGATCAGCCGGCGCAAGGTGTCGCGCTTGTCGTGCGGCTCGCGACCGGTCTTCACCAGCTGCTGGAGGGTGGTGGCAACGGTGCTGGCAGGCCTGGACACCTCGACCTTCACCGGATTGTGCAGGAACTGCTCGGTGATGCGCCGGATCTCCGGAGGCATGGTGGCGGTGAAGAACAACGTCTGGCGCGTGAACGGCACGAGCTTGCAGATGCGCTCGATGTCGGGGATGAAGCCCATGTCGAGCATGCGGTCGGCTTCGTCGATGACGAGGAGCTCGACGCCGGACATCAGCAGGCGTCCGCGCTCGAAGTGATCGAGCAGGCGGCCTGGCGTCGCGATCAGCACGTCGACGCCGCGCATCAGCTTGGCGTCCTGGTCTTCAAAAGAAACGCCCCCGATGATGAGGGCGACGTTGAGCTTATGGTTCTTGCCGTACTTGTCGAAGCTGTCCTCGACCTGCGCCGCGAGTTCGCGGGTGGGTTCGAGGATCAGCGTGCGCGGCATGCGCGCCCGCGCGCGGCCCTGTTCGAGCATCGTGAGCATCGGCAGCGTGAAGGCGGCGGTCTTGCCGGTGCCGGTCTGCGCGATGCCGAGCACATCGCGCCGCGCGAGCACGTGGGGGATCGCCTGCTGCTGGATCGGGGTGGGGGTGGTGTAGCCGGCCGCCTCGACGGCGGCGAGAACCTTGTCGGACAAGCCGAGATCGGAAAAGGGCATAAAGCCTCTGAATGGGGACCGCCCGGGCCCGCGCCGGACTTGCAAAGCGACGGTAATGCGCGGGAGGGGACGGTCGAATCTGTCATTCGTACCGCTGGCCGCGAACATAGGGTCGAAAAGTCGAAAGTCAATGCTGCCGGCGTGCGACTAAGTTAAAATAATGGCTGCACTTTTTGGCCTAATCCGACGCTGCTCCCGGGTCACGATCGTGACCGCGCGAGCCGATGGTCGGCGCGGCCAGGCGCCCGGCCATTCGACTTTGCCGAAAACTCCGCTAGTTTGGCACAACGGCGACGACAGCCTGCAAGCCAAGGGAGGACATTGATGACAATGAGCAAATTCGTCCGTGCGCTGCTCGGCGCATGGGCGGCTGATTGCTGGCTGCCGCCGGCACCGGCTGCTGGCGCAGGGCGACGCCGCGGCCGAGCTATCCCAACAAGCCGATCCGGATCGTCATTCCGTTCGGCGCCGGCGGCGGCAACGACCTGTTCGCCCGCCTGGTCGGGCAGAAGTTCTCCGAACTGATCGGCCAGACCGTTGTGATCGAGAACAAGCCGGGCGCCGGCGGGCGGATCGCGGCCGAATACGTCATGAACCAGCCGCACGACGGCTACACGCTGTTCGTCGGCGCGAGCGGCGTGATGTCGGTCGCCGCGGCGATCTATCCGAACCTGTCCGTATCACCCGACCAAGACCTTCGTGCCGCTGACCATGATCGCGAACTTTCCGCTGATCGTGGTGATCCCGACCGACCATCCGGCCAAGACCGTCAAGGAACTGGTCGAGTGGGCGAAGAAGAATCCGGACAAGGCCAACTACGCCTCGACCTCGCCGGCGTTCATCATCTCGACCGAGCTGCTCAAGCTCAAGAGCGGCATGCCCGGCACCATGATCCCCTACAAGAGCAGCAACGAGATGGTGCTGAGCGTCATGCAGGGACAGACGCTGCTCGCGATCTCCGACGGTCCGCCGGCCATGCCGCAGATCAAGGCCGGCAAGGTGCGCGCGATCGCGGTCACCGGCTCGAAGCGCTCCGACGAACTGCCGGACGTGCCGAGCATGGCGGAGGCCGGCTATCCCCGAGGTCAACACGCAAGCTGTGGAGCGGCTTCTTCGCCGCGGCCGGAACGCCGCCGGCGATCCTCGCCAAGCTCGAGGCCAACCTGCGCAAGGCGATCGCCGACGCCGACGTCAACCAGAAGCTCAAGGCCATGGCGGTCGACGCCGGGCGGCAACTCGTCGGCCGAATTCCGCGCGATGATCGACAAGGACATCGAAGGCTATGTCGCAGTGATCAAGGCCGCGAACCTGAAGTTCAACTGACGATCGACTGCGCGGTTTGAACCGCGCTCAGCCCCGCCTGATGCGGGGCGTTGCGTTTCGAGCTGCTCGGCCGCGCAGCGGCCGGAATGGCCATCAAATCCGGCATCCGTCCCTTGGCCGGGCCGCGCCCATCGGCGCAACATCGCCCCAGGAGGAGAATCGCATGCGCACGCAGGTCGGCATCGTGGGCGCGGGACCGGCAGGGCTGATGCTGTCGCATCTGCTGCATCTTGCCGGCATCAATTCGATCATCGTCGAGGATCGCAGCCGCGCCTATTGCGAGGCGCGCGTGCGCGCCGGCCTGATGGAGCACTGGGTCGCGCATCTGCTGATGGACACCGGCGTCGGCGCGCGCCTGCAAGCGCGAGGCCATGGTGCATGACGGCATCCACATCGCCTTCGACGGCGAGGCCGCGCCACATCGACTTCCAGCAAGCTGATCGGCAAGCAGGTCTTCATCTACGACCAGAAGGAGGTCGTGACCGACCTGATCGCGCATCGGCTCGCCGACGGCGGGCAGATCCTGTTCGAGGTCGAGGATACCAGCGTGCACGACTTCTCCGGCAGCCGCGCCGATGATCCGCTTCCGCCACGAGGGCAGGGCGCAGGAGATCGAATGCGACTTCATCGGCGGCTGCGACGGCTTCCACGGCGTCTGCCGGCCGAGCATCCCGGAGCGAACGCTGCGCGGCTACGACCGCGTCTATCCGTTCGGCTGGCTCGGCATCCTGTCCGAAATCGCCGCCGCCCGACAACGAACTGATCTACTGCTTTCACGAGCGCGGCTTTGCGCTGTTCTCGATGCGCGGGCCGACTGTGTCGCGGCTCTACCTGCAATGCGCGCCGGACGAGGACATCGAGAAATGGCCGGACGAGAAAATCTGGGACGAGCTTGAGACGCGGCTCGGCGGCGTGCGCCCGCTCAAGCGCGGCAAGGTGCTGCAGAAGGGCGTCACGCCGATGCGCAGCTACGTCACCGAGCCGATGCAGTCGGGCCGGCTGTTTCTCGCCGGCGACGCCGCCCACATCGTGCCGCCGACCGGCGCCAAGGGCATGAACCTCGCCATGGCCGACGTGCGCGTGCTCTCGCGCGCGATCGAGGCGCACTAGCCACGACGCGAGCGACGTCGGCAGGAGGGCCGAACGCAAGAAGGCACTTCCCGGTCGAGGTGGCGTGGGCCCCCCGGCGCCGCCCGACGCGAGTGAGCCATCGGATCATGTGTGGGCTTTCGAGCCGGTCGACGTAGACCACATCGGTCCCTGAGAGCACCCCCACATGCGCGGTCTCTCCGCTCTCGTTCCGAAGGCGTTCGAGCGCGGGATGCACGAGCTCGCGCAGCTCGATGCTCGCAGCGACCTGCTGCCCGATCTCGTACATCTTGATGCTGAGCCGGTAGCGCTCGTCGTGTGTGCGCTCCACGTAGCCGTCGGCGACGAGCGTCGTGAGGATGCGATGCACGGTGCTCTTCCCCAGGTCGAGCCGGCGGGCCAGCTCCGAGACACCGAGCACAGGTTCGCCGTAGCTGAACGCGGACACGACCGCCATCGCCTTCCGGACCGTCGTGTACTCGGCCATCGCGGAAGCGTTGCACAATCTGGAACAACCTGCTTGTGGAACGCGGACCCGGCGCCCACGATCGAACCCATGCCGATCCATCGCCTTGGCCATGTCGAAGTGCGGGTGCCCGATCTCGACCTGTGCGCCGCCTACTACACCGAGGTCCTCGGACTGAAGGAGGTCGAGCGCGACGGCAGCCACGTCTACCTGAAGGGGTGGGACGAGCGCGACCACCATTCGGTGATCCTCACCGAGGCCTCCCGGTACGGGGTCGAGCACATCGCGTTCAAGACGGACACGCAGGACGATCTCGAGGACTACGAAACCGTGCTCGAGCGCTACGGCTGCACCGTCGAGCGTGTGTCCTCCGACCACGAGCGGGCGCTCGGCGACGCCATTCGCTTCGACACGCCGAGCGGCCACGTGATGGAGATCTACGCGTCGATGGAGAAGGTCGGCAACGGCCTTCCCATGTTCAACCCGCCCCCGATGCCGGCCGACCTCGTCGGCATCGCGCCGCCCCGGCTCGACCACTGCCTGCTCACCGCCGAGAACGTCCCCGACATGGCCCGCTTCATGCAGGACGCTTTGCAGTTCCGGCTCACCGAGCAGTTGGTCAGCAACGAGGGGTACCAGCTCATCGTGTTCTTCGAGCGGTCGCACCAACCGCATGACATCGCGTTCACCCGTGGCGCGAACGGCGGGCTGCACCACTTCGCGTTCTGGCTCGACAGCTGGTCGGACGTGGGCCGCGCCGCCGACATCCTCCGCATGAACGGCATCGACATCGACGTCGGCCCGACGCGCCACGGCATCACGCGTGGTCACACGATCTACTTCTTCGACCCGGTCGGCAACCGCAACGAGGTGTTCACGGGTGGCTACCGCACCGACAGCGACTGGGACACGATCACCTGGACCGAGGACCAGTTCGGGAAGGCGCTCTTCTACTACGAGAACAAGATCGTCGACTCGTTCGTGTCGATCTACAGCTGAGGGCTTCTGTGGCTCGCATCACGACAACACGAGACGACTCGCCCGAGTACCTCGCCGCGGTACGAGGCCCGCCGGGCGGAAGAGCTCACGCCGGTGGAGCCGGGGGAGCTTCCGTTCGTTGCGAAGGCTCGGGCTCGAGCCGCGCACCGTGCGCAACTCGAGCTCGATCAGCCGAACGCGCCGCCGGGCCGCACGGAGGCATTCGCGCGCGAGACCGTCGCGCCGCGTGAGCTGCAGTGGCCTGAGTCGATGCGCCGCACGCTCGCGTCGGCAACCGACGTTCGGTTGATCCGGCACGGTCAGACGCAGGGCTACATCTCCGACAGCGCACTCACGCCGCTCGGGCGGTGGCAGGCGCACCGCAAGGGCCAGGACCTCGCGAAGGGCATGCAGGAAGGGTCGCTCGCCCGCATCGTCCACGCGCCGACCGCCCGCGCCGAGGAGACGGCGGTCGCACTCGTGGAGGGGCTGCGCCAGGCGGTCGGCGCGCTACGGCATCCCCGAGGTGACGATCGAGTCGCCCCAACCCGTCGACGAGTTCCGGAACTTCCAGATCTGGTTCAACGGGCGCGAGCTCGACATCACAGCCGCCTTTCAGGAGTACGCCAACCTCCTCGAGGGCTACGAGCGTCATGGAGGCGGCGACCGGCCCGGATGGATGGTCGAGATGGATCGCATCTACCGCATCCAGTTCGCCGGCGGCGACCCGATCACGCACTGGCTGACCCAGCCGACCCACTACGTCGAGCCCCCGTCGTTCGTCGTGCGGCGCTACTGGAGCGCGATCCTCGACGAGGTTGATCGGCTCCCCGAGGGGGCGCGCCTCTTCGTGTGCTCGCACTCGGGGCCTCTTCGCGCGGTAGCGGCGTCGGCGGTCGGTCACGACCCGGGCGAACCCCACAACGTCGAGGACGTCCGCATCCGCGTGCACGGTGACCGCGAGCACGCAACCGTCACCTACCGAGGGCGCGGCCTCGAGATCGACATCCCCACCACGGTCACGCCGAGCTGGGTCTGACCCCACCCCGAGCCACCCCCCGGCGTTCTCGCGCGAGTAACCGGCCAGATTTCGGCCGGTTACTCGAACCGGAAGCCGGGGGATGCGGTCAGAAGGCGACGACGGCGCGGGCGACCTCGCCCCGCCCGAGTGCCGCGAAGCCGTCGTTGACCTCGTCGAGCGGGATGACGTTCGACACCATCGACTCGAGATCCAGCAGCCCGCGTTGCCACAGCTCGACGTAGCGAGGGATGTCGACGCTCGGACGGGTGGCGCCCATGAACACGCCGACGAGCGACTTGGCCCGCCGCAACGGCATCGCGGGCAGCGTGATCTCCGCGTCGTCCGGAAAGACGCCGACGACGTAGGCCCGCCGGCCGGGCGCCGCGATCTCGAAGGCCTGCCGCACGGTGTCGGGGCGGCCGATGACCTCGAACGCGTGATCCACGCCCTCCCCGGTGAGGCTCCGCACGGCCTCGACGACATCGCCGGCCGACGCGTCGACGGTGTCGGTCGCACCGAGGCGGCGGGCGAGCTCGAGCTTCGTCGGCGAGAGATCGATCGCGATGATCCGAGAGGCGCCCGAGATGCGCGCACCCTGCACGACGTTCAGGCCCACGCCCCCGCAACCGATCACCGCAACGGTGTCGGTGGGGCGCACCCGGGCGACGTTGCACACGGCGCCGAGGCCGGTCACCACCGCGCAGCCCAGGATCGCGGCGAGGTGCGCCGGCATGTCCTGCGGGATGGGAACGACGGCCCGCTCGTCGAGCAGCATGCGCTCGGCCAGCGCGCCGATGTTGGCCATCGTCGTGACGGCTCGACCGTCGGCCATCGAGAGCCGCGCCGGCTGATCGCGTGAGCGACGTGTCGCCTCGGGCCGTGTGCAGACGTACGGCTCGCCCTGCTCGCACCGGGCGCAGACGCCGCATCCCATCACCAGGCAGGTGACAACTCGATCGCCGACCGCGACCGACTCGACCCCGTCGCCGACGGCGTCCACGATGCCCACGGCTTCGTGACCGAGAAGGAGCGGACGGGCCCGGTTCAACACACCGTCGATGAAGTGGAGGTCGCTGTGGCACAAGCCGACCGCCTCGGTGCGCACGAGGATCTCTCGGCCGTGCGGCTTCTCGTGCTCGATGGAGGTGAGGACGAGCTCGTCGTGGCCCTCGTCGAGGATGGCAGCGCGCATGGCCGGATCCTCGCACTCCCCGGGTCACCGCGCTCGGAGGCGGTGTAGAACAAGGCCGTGGTCGACCGGGAAGCGTGGTTGCTGAGCCTTCGCCGGGCCAACGAGGACGAGGAAGACGAGCTCGCCGAGGAGTACGACCTCCGCTGGGGCGAGATCCATCCGGTGCACGCCGACTGGGTCGAGCGATTCCTGTCGTTCGTCGCGCCGGGCGGCCAGGTCCTCGACGCGGCATGTGGCACCGGGAAGTACCTCGGGACGGTCATCGACAGCGGACGGCAAGTGATCGGCGTCGATCACTCAGA
This sequence comes from uncultured Alphaproteobacteria bacterium, assembly GCA_963821555.1. Lineage (GTDB taxonomy): Bacteria > Pseudomonadota > Alphaproteobacteria > Rhizobiales > Xanthobacteraceae > Z2-YC6860. The sequence goes on from CAWGEM010000017.1 coordinate 175,158, forward strand.
GGCGGCATTGGCCACGGGCGCGGCAGAAGCACCCGACCGCGTCGACGCGTCATCTCGACCTCCAAGATCTCGCTTTCGAGGATGAGTTCGACGGCGTGATGTGCGTCGACGCGATGGAGTTCGTTCCCCCCGAGGACTGGCCGATCGTGATGGCAGCGTTCCGTCGCGCCGTCCACCGTGATGCGTGGCTCTATCTCACCGTGGAGCTCGCCCCCGCCGCGGAGGTCGCCGCTCTGAATCGAGAGCTCGCGAGCTCCGGCCTGCCGGTGGTGGAAGGCGAGGTCATGTGGGACCAGCCCGACGGTTACTACCACTTTCATCCGGACATGGATCGCGTCCGCGCCTGGATCATCGAGGCCGGGTTCGTGATCGAAGACGACGCAGAGGGACCGTGGATGAGGGACGACGAAGGCACCTACGCCTACCACCACGTGATCGCGCGTGCGGCCTGACGCGGTGACCGTCGACCTTCCCGCTGCTCCCGACGACCGTCGTCGGCTCGTACGCGCATCCGTCGTGGTTCTACGCCGCGAAGGAGCTGATGGAGGCGGACCGCTTCGGCCCGACCGACATCGAGGAGACGTTCGACGACGCCGTCGATCGCGCGATCCTCGACCAGGAGCAGGCGGGACTCGACATCATCAGCGACGGGGAGATGCGCCGGGCGAGCTTCGTGTGGGCATTCGCGTCGCGCATGACCGGCCTCGCGGACGCCGGACCGCTCCGCAAGATGGGTCCGATGTCGCTCGACATGCGGTCGGTGCAGGAGACCACGGGCCCGGTCGGCGTGCCGAACGGCATGGGTGCGGTGGAGGAGTTCGCGTACGCGCGGTCGCGTACCGACCGGCACATCAAGGTTCCGTTGCCGGGACCGTTCGCGCTCACGACGTTCATCCGGCCGGTCGAGCACTACCGCGATCGCACGCATCTCGCCGAGGCGTTCGTGCCTGCGCTCAACGACGAGATCCGTCGCCTCGCCGCGGCCGGCTGCAAGTGGATCCAGCTCGACGAGCCGGCGACGCCGGGTTACGCCTCGAACGATCCGCACACTGCCACCGACATCGCCCGTCTGTTCAACGCCTGCATCGAGGGCGTGAGCGGCGTCCACTTCTCGTTGCATGTCTGCTTCGGGTCCTTCCGGAAGCTCCCGTACGCGAAGAAGACGTATGCGCCCTACTTCCCCGACCTGCTCGAGGCCCGCGCCGACCAGTTCGTGTTCGAGTTCGCGACCCGGGAGATGGCCGAGATCGACCAATGGCCGAAGTGGGCGCCGGACCGAGAGCTCGGCGCCGGCATCATCGACATCCGCACGCACTACTGCGAGACCCCCGATGACGTCGCCGAGAAGGTGCGCCGCTGTCTCGAATATGTGCCCGCCGACAAGCTCTTCCTCACCACCGACTGCGGGCTGCGCTACGTCCATCGCACGTTGGCGCGCCAGAAGCTCACCAACCTCGTGTCCGGAGTGCGCACGGTCAGAGAGCAGCTCGGCGGCGCATAGGTATCATCCGGCGCGCGCGCGCAACGCTTACTCAGGGGGGATGCAGTGGCCGAGATCGTGCCCGTCGACCAGTTCTTGGACTGGTATCCGGGGTGGACGCCCGAGCTGACCGATAGCCCGTGGCTGGCCGAGCGAAGCCGGCCGTTCACGAAGGAAGACGAGAGCCGGTTCTGGTTCGTCGACTTCCACTGGCCGCGCGGCTTCTCGCCGATCGGCTACCTCTTCGTGACCGACTGCGGGGCGTGGGGCACGCAGACCGCGGCGCACTTCCTGCCGCTCCCTCCTGCCAAGGGCCTCGTGCAGCGCATGGGGGGCCCGTTCCCCTACGAGGGCGAGGTCTCGACGACGTCGGAGTGGGAGCTCGGCTTCCACGCCGGCGCGGATCGAGCGGAACATGGGGCCGTTCCTCCAGAACTTCGATGCCATCTGGAACGAGCGGAAGTGGGAGCTCGAGCTCGGCCTCGGCTACTTCGAGGGCTACGACTTCGCGGGCAAGTCGCTCGCCGAGATCGGCCAGTTCATGGTCGACGCCCGCACGTTCCACCGCCGTGCGTGGGAGATCCACTTCGAGCTCATGTACCCGCTGCTCGGCATCTACCTCCAGATGTACGGGCTGTGCGCGTCGAACGGCATCGACCCGGGTGAGGTCGCCAAGTTCTTCCAGGGTCGCGACTCGCGCATCATGGAGAACGACCGCGCGATGTGGGACCTCGTGGGCGAGGCGCAACGGCTGGGCATCGCCGAGCACTTCGACACCGAGCCCGAGCAGATTCGTGATCGTCTGGCGAAGGCGGGCGGCAACGCGTCGGTGTGGCTCACGAAGTTCGACGACTTCCTGAAGGTGCACGGCTGGCGCACGGAGGGCATCGCCGACACGAACATCCCTTCCTGGATCGAGAACCCCGCATCGCCGCTCGGGCAGATCCGCAACTTCCTGTCGATGGACGAACCCCACGACTTCGAGAAGGCGATGGCTGCCTCGCACGCCGAGCGCGATGCGGCAATCGAGACCTCGCGGTCGCAGCTGAGCGGCGAGACGCTCGGCGCGTTCAACGAGCTCCTCGCGATCAACCAGGTCGCGAACTTCTCCTGGTGGAACGAGGACCACAACCACTACATCGACCTGCGAGCGTCGATCCCGCTGCGGCGCGGTGCGCTCGCTCTCGGCGAGGCAGTGGGCGCGAACGTGTACGACGACGCCCTCTTCCTGTTCTTCCCCGAGTTCGTCGACGTGTGCAGCGGCCGGAAGCAGTGGAAGGACCTGCAGAGCATCGCGACGGCACGCCACGAGTACTACGACCACTACAACGAGATCCGCGACACCTTGCCGAAGGTCGTCGGCACGTTGCCCGACAAGATCGAGGATCCGGTGCTCATCGAGATCTTCGGCATGCACGACCACTACTTCGAGCGGCTGAAGAGCGACCCGAACTCGACGCAGATGTCCGGCTTCCCCGCGTCGGCGGGCAAGGTCACCGGACGGGCGAGGGTGATGGTGTCGGCCACCGAGCTCTTCGACCTCGAGGAGGGCGAGATCCTCGTGTGCGAAGCGACGTCGCCGAACTGGACGCCCACGTTCGCGATCATCGCGGGCTGCGTGTGCGACGGCGGCGGCTCGCTCACCCACGCGGCGATCGTCAGCCGCGAGTACGGCATCCCCTGCGTGGTCGGATGCTCGGTCGCGACCTCGCGGATCAAGACCGGTGACCTGATCGAGGTCGACGGCACCAAGGGCACCGTCACGATCCTGGAACGCGCCGGCTGACCCCACGCCGGTTTTCTTGGCGTCAGCGGGTCTCTGACACCCGTTCGCGCCAAAGGAATCGGCTCACCAGGGGTGGACGGCACCGTCCCACTGGCGGAAGGTGCCCGAATCCGCCTGGGTGAGCCCGTCGACGAGCTCGATCACGCCCCGAGCGCCCTCGTTGGTCGGCAGGGACACGCGCTCACCACCCATGTCGGTCTTGAGGAAGCCGGGATGCACGGCAACGACGATGATGCCGGCGTCGCGGAGATGCACCGACTGCCTCACGCTGATCATGTTGAGCGCCGCTTTCGAAGACGTGTAGCTGACGTCGCGCCCGATCGTGTCCGCGACCTCCATCGATCCCACCTGCGACGAGATGTTGACGACGCGCGGGTTTTCGGATGCCTCCAGGCGATCGAGCAACGCGCGGACGAGCAGCATCGGGCCGACCGCGTTGACGCGCATGACGGCGAGGAAGTGGTCCGCGCTGAGCTGCAGCACGTCGCGGGCGCCGTCGTCGACGCCCAGCGCGCGAGCGTCGATGCCCGCGTTGTTGTAGAGGATGTCGATCGGCTCGGGACCGAGCGCCGTCGGCGAACCGCGCAATCGACTTCTCCGATGCCATGTCGACCTCGTGGACATGGCTCGTCAGCCCGCGCAGCTCGGTGGCGTCCTTCGGGCGGCGGCACCCCGCCCAGACCTCGTCGCCCCGCGAGGCGTGGATTCGGCTCAGCTCGAGCCCGAGTCCGCGGTTCGCCCCGGTGATCACCACCCGCTCCGCCATCACGTGTCCTCGTCGACTCGGTGGTAGTACGCGTGCCACTCGATCACGAGATCGCCGCGCGAGCGTCCAGACCTCGGCGGCCCGTCCCTCGCGAGGCTCGCCGTCGGGCGTGCGGTAGCTCGAGGTCCACTCGACTGAGATCGTGTCGCCCTGCGCGGCCCGCAGCGTCTTTCTCAGTTGGTAGTCCTGGCGGTTCGTCGACCCGAACCCGAGCGTCTCCACGTGGAACCGGCGGATCTCGTCGAGGCCCGCGGCGACCTTCCTTCCGTTCCACCGCACGATCCCGTCGGGATGGAAGAGACGCATGATCGCGTCGAGGTCCTGCGCGCCGTACGCCTCCTCGGCCATCCGCACCAACCGGCGCGCCCGGGGCTCGGTCACGAGCCCTAGTAGCTCCCGCGCACGCTCGAAGGCCGCGCTCGGGGCCTGCGGATCGACGTGGATCCCGAACATGCCGACGGCCCGCGCGCCCTCCACGCACTCGGGTGTGTCGTCCAGGAAGACGACCACGTCCGGGTCGACCCCAAGAGCCTTGGCGGCGGCGAGATAGGCGTCGGGATGGGGCTTGCGCACGCCCAGGTCGGAGGAATCGACGAACGCGTCCAGACCGGCGAACTCGGGACGACCCTCGAAGAACTCGGGGTCGTTGATCGAGTAGGCGTCGTTCGACAGGACGCCCACGCGGCGTCCGGCTGCCTTCGCTTCGCGCATCAGGGCCACCGCATCGGGCACGACGAGGCTCGCGGGCACGACTTGGGTGATCTCGCGGTAGAGCGAGCGCCAGTCGTCGAACCCGGCGCGGGTCGCGATCTGATCCCAGTACTCGTAGTACGAAAGACGCCCGGCGAGCCGGTCCTGCCAGAGCGGGTCGTTGTCGGGATCGAGGGCGCCGCGGCCGGGCACCGAGTTGCCGGTCGCCGCCTCGAAGTCGTCGAGCCCCATCCAGGGGGCTCCCATGATGACGTCACCGAGGTCGAGGAGGAGCGCGTCGTAGTGGGTCATCCCGGAGTGAAGAACCGAGCGACGGCTTCGATCGCGGCGGGTGACTCGTCGAGCACGAGATGGCCGGCATCCGGAAACGTGGCCACGGTCGCGTCGGGGAGGAGCGCAGCCCAGGCCGGAGCGAGCGTCGGCGGGACCAGGCGGTCTTCGTCTCCCCACACGACGAGCGTCGGGATGTCGACGCGCCCGAGCCAGCGCGGCAACGACGCGGTCGTAAGGCTGCTCCCACGTCATGATCGCCAACGTGCGGGTCTCGCGGTAGCGGTCGACCGTGAAGTCGACGTCGTTGGGATCGGTGGGGAGGTACGGGAGGATCGTCTCCATCTTGTGCACGAGGCGGGGGACGAGGTCTTCCGGCGGGATGTGGAAGAAGTCCTCGACCTCGATGCCCGGCACCCGCAGACCGGCGGGCGCGACGAGCACCAGGCGCCGAAGCCGATGCTTCTGCGCGATCGCGAAGCGCGCGGCGATCCGACCGCCCAACGAGAACCCGACGAGGTTCACCTCTTCGGTGAGGCCGAGCTGGTCGAAGAGGTCGGTGTAGTGCAACACCATGTCGCCGACGTCGTGCAACCCCTCCATGTCGCCCGACTCGCCGAACCCGGGATGGTGGGGGATCAGCACTCGAAACGACGACGTCCACGGCTCGGCGAAGCGCCACCCGTGGAATGTGCCGCCGCCGTGCAGGAACACGAGCGGCGGTGCCCCGGGATCGCCGGCTGCGAGCACCACCGTGTCGGTGCCGTTGACATCGAGCTG
>CAWGEM010000018.1:0-48414 GCA_963821555.1 uncultured Alphaproteobacteria bacterium
GGGTGGTTTTTCTCACAAAGCTTTTGTATTGCCGCTAATCTGCCACAGTCGTTTTGAAGATAACCGAAGTAAAGTAAGGATCGAATACTATGATCGTTTGAAGTAAAGTTGTCTAAAATGCCAAATAATCGAATTTCGCTAAAATTGTATCTTTAATCGCGGCATCGCAGAACGCATGCGGCTCGCGCCGGCCTCGCGCGCAAGCGGCTTAACGCTCGATGGCATGGAGTTGGGGGCGGCTTCGGTAACCGAGCCGGCCACATGGGACCGACCGACCGGCGCGCAGGATCGGCGCAGCCAGGAAGCGACAACGCCGCGTTTACTGTACCGCCGCGTCTTCCTCGATCGAGTCCGGATGCTGCAGCCGCGTGAACTCGATCGCGAAGCCCTCATCGAGATGACGCACCACCCGGCCGGCAATCTTGCCGAGCGTAACAAGGCTGCCGATCTCGGGGCGCTCCTTGGTGGCGATCGCCCGCGCCGGAGAGGGAAATGTCGATGATGCGGACGCCGAGGTTGAGGCCGTTCGGCATGATCAGCCGCGCTATCGGGTTGCGCGGGACCATGCGGCCGTGGCGCCGGTCTTCCGGCAGATTGAGGATGCTGCGGTTTGCGAGCCAGGTCAGCTGCGCGGCGAGCTTGTCGCGCTTGCGGGGCGTCGCCGCGATCGTCATGGCAAAGCCATTCTCGATCTGGCGCGCGATCACACCTTCCAGCCGGCCCAGGTGGTCGACATAGGCGATGACGCGCTCGCCGACGTTGCCGCTGACCGGCGCGATCAGCGCCATGCCGCCGGGCGACATGTTGATGACCTGGCAGGGATACTCGCGCCTATCGGCGAGCATGTACCGGCCGAGCAGGTCGACGCGCACCCGCTGGTGGCGCCGCCGCTCCTGCGCGTGCGGCAGGATCTGCACCTTGGCTTGAACCGGAGCCATTGCGGGTAGCGGTATTCCTCGGCAAAGCGGGGTTTGGCGACACTATTCACGCATCGTTAATGCGTCGTTAGCCGCACGAAGCAGCGGTATCGTCAATCGACGCGGCCGCCGTCATAGACGGTGAGGCCGTGTTTGAAGCGCCCTACTGGGGCGCTCAATCGCTGCGGCGGTGCTGCCTCGTCGGCGGGCCAGATGCGCCGGAACATGCCAAGTGTCAGCGCACCTATCGGCCTGACGCCGAGCCAGTAGGGCGCCGACATCGGCGCCATCGCGCCTAGACACGCGCGCGTCGTTCGCGACCGGGAGGCGAGCGGCAGCAGCAGCAGTTCGAGGCTGAGCGGCGCGAGCGTTTGGTCCTCGGTTGCACCGCTGATGCTCGCGACGACGCCGATCTTCTCCTCGATCACCACCGCGATCAGCTCCCGCATCGCGGTCTGTCCGGCCTTGTGCCACAGGTTCGACGAAGCTTTCGCCCTTAAGCTCGCGCCCGAACAGCGCGCATAACCGGGTACCGGCGAGGCGGAACGGATGGCTGGAAACGCCATCGCTGGCGAGCACGAACGTATCGCCCAGCACCTGGCGGATCGCCGAAGGCTCGATGTCGGCGCGTTCGGGCGCAAGCCTGATGCCGCGCCGCTCGTTCCAGTGCGCGAACAGATCGCGGCTGGACGGGTGTTTCATTCTCGGTCCCCTGTCTCGACATCACGCAGCCGCAGCCGCCATCCTGTCCCCGGTTGGGACAAGAGGCGGCTGGTTTCGCGATCTCAGCAAGACAGGAGCAGGGAGCGTGCCGCGCGCCCTCTTGTTTCGCGTTTCCGTGCGAAGCACTGCGTCTTGCGCTGCGCTGGTGCGGCCGCGCTTTGGTCTGGCGGAAGGACCGCCCGCACTTTTCGTAGTGCGGCGAACGCGTCCTGATTCCCGGGGTGAGCGTCGCGTGCAGACGTCTCGAGAGCCCATCCTCAACGTTCCGGTTGTCGTTGTCGCAGTCCTTGTGGTGCTCGGCCTCGTCCACGCGGTGCGCACGCTCCTGCTGTCGGACAGCGCCGACCAGGAGTTTCTGTGGACCTTCGCGTTTGTGCCGGCTCGTTACGATTCCAATCCGCTGATCGACGGCATCCTGCCGGGCGGCGGGGCGCCGAGGTGTGGACCTTCGTCACCTACGCGCTGATCCACGCTGATCTGACCCATCTTGGATTTAACGCCATCTGGCTCTTGGCCTTGGCAAGTCCGGTGGCACGGCGGTTTGGCACGCTGCGCTTTCTTGCATTCTGCGTGGTGACGGTGGCGGCCGGCGCACTCGCGCATTTGCTCACGCATCCTGGCGAACTGGCGCCGATGGTGGGCGCATCAGCCGCGATTTCGGGCACCATGGGCGCCGCCACGCGGTTCGCGTTCCAGCCGGGCGGCCCGCTCGACTTTTGGCACCGCGATCGCGTCGACGCCGAACGCATCCCGGCGGCTCCGTTGCTTGTTGCACTGCGCAATCCGCGCGTGCTGACATTCCTGGCGGTGTGGTTCGGTCTTAACCTCCTGTTCGGCCTGGGATCGTTTTCTTTCGCCGGCCACGACCAGGTGGTCGCCTGGGAGGCCCACGTTGGCGGCTTTCTCGTCGGCCTGCTGCTGTTTTCGGTGTTCGACCCGGTTCCACAGCAGGCGCAGCCGGCGTGACAGGTCTGCGCAGATCGCAGGCTGACGCGGCAGGAACCCTGACCCAACATCGGCGTTGATCAGTTTAGCGTAGGTGCGTTCCGCAAGGGACGGGTGAGTTGACGGGCGGCACGTTCCGACCCAACGCCGCTGGGTCGCCGCCGAAGTCGCAGCTTGCCGGCAACGGAGAGCGCGAGTGAGGCGCGCGCTCGAGGGAGCGACCCAATGACCGTCACAGCCATCCTGGCCGCCAAGGGCGGCGACGTTATCACCATCGAACCCACCGCCGACGTGGCGGTTGCCGCAAAGCTTCTCGCCGAACGACGGATCGGCGCGCTGGTCGTGACCGGCGCGGATCGATCGCGTGGTCGGCATCCTGTCGGAGCGCGACATCGTGCAGGCGCTGGCCGAGCACGGCCCCGCGGCGCTCGAACGGCCGCTGACCGAAGTGATGACGCGCAAGGTCACGACCTGCAGCCAGTCGGACACCATCGCTCGATCATGGAGCGCATGACGGAAGGCAAGTTCCGCCATGTTCCGGTGGTCGAGCAGGGCCGGCTCGCCGGCATCATCTCGATCGGCGACGTGGTCAAGTTCCGGCTGCAGGAGATGGAGCACGAGCAGGCGGCGCTGCGCGACTACATCCAGACGGCGTAGCGCTTGCTATTCCGGGCGACGATCGCTGGCGGTCAGCGCGCTCGATCGCCTCGTCGACCAGGTCGAGCGATCGCTGCGCGGTCGCGCGCGCACCGATCTCGATCGCTTCCGCGCGCGCGATGGAAATCGAACCAGCCGATGTGACCGAGCCGCGGCGCGATGGTGACGTCCGGCGGGTCGCCGGCGAGACGCGCGCGCGTGATGCGGTCCTGCATGATGTTGAAGGCGTCGACCATCACGGTCGGGATGCCGGGTCGTTCGGCGTTGCCGCAGGAACTGCCGTTTGAGCGCGCGCTCGGTCCGAAGATCGCGCGCAGGCCGCGCGACTGCTTGGCCATCTGCTCGCGGAACAGTTCATCGCTCTCGTCCGAGCCATGGCTTGCGATGGTGGCGCCGCGGCCGAGCACGTCGCCATTGAGGTTGACCGCGATGACGAGCCGCGCGCCGAGCGCGCGCGCCGCCGACACCGGCACCGGATTGACGAGCGCACCGTCCACCAGCCAGCGGCCGCCGAGGCGGACCGGCGGGAAGATGCCCGGCAAGCGCGTAGGAGGCGCGCAGCGCCTCGACCAGGCGGCCGCGCGTCAGCCAGATTTCGTGACCGGTTCCGACCTCGGTGCTGATGGTGGCAAAGCGGATCGGCAACTGCTCGATGAGCATGTCGCCGAACGTCTCTTCCAGTCGGATCGCGAGCTTGCCGCCGCGGATCAGGCCGGCGCCCGATAGGCTCACGTCGAGGTAGCTGAGAATGCCGCGACGCGTCAGGCTGCGCGACCAGTCCTCGAATGCGTCGAGCTGGCCGCTGGCGTAGCAGCGCACCGACCACCGCGCCGATCGAAGTGCCGACGATCACGTCGGGCTTGATGCCATGAGCCGTGAGCGTGCGGAGCACGCCGATATGGGCAAAGCCGCGCGCCGCGCCGCCGCCGAGCGCGAGCCCGATGGTCGGGCGATCGGCAGCGGGCGGGGCGGTTTGCGCGGCGGCTTCCGCGCCGCGATCTCCGTTGCGTGGACGGCGCAAGGATTCGAAGACCAAGTCCGTTCCTCCCTTGCCGGCCGATGATTGCGCCCACCGGTCAGGCAAACAAGGCGATCATCTCGGTATGGTGAAGAACGACTAATGCGTGGGCGGAGGCGCGCAATCGCTCAGCCGCCGCCGGGCGGGCGCGTCATCCGGAACACCTGTTCCACCATGGCGTACTCGTCGTAGCCGCAGCGCGCGATCGGCCGCATCGCCGCGGTGTCGAGCCGGCCGTTCTTGATGAAACGGTCGTCGATATGGACGCCGACGACGTGCCCGAACACCACGTAGCGGTCGAGCTTGCGGCCCTCGATGTCGTCGAACGACACGGTCTTGATCCATTTGCATTCCAGCGCGCAGGGCGAGGCCGCCACTCGGGGCGGGCGCACGAGCCGCGAGGGGGCCGCCTCCAGACCGGTCGCCTGCATTTCGCTCACCCCGCGCGGCAGCGGCGCGGACGTGTTGTTCATCTGGTCGCGCAGGTCGAAGGTGGCGAGGCTGCAAACGAATTCCTTGGTCTCCTCGACGAAGACGACCGAATCCTTCGGGCCTTCGCTGGAAAACATGACGATCGGCGGCTTGTCGGTGACGCCGTTGAAGAACGAATAGGGCGCGAGATTGATCTCACCCTTTGCGCTCATCGAGGTGATCCAACCGATCGGGCGTGGCGCGACGATCGCCTTGAAGGGATTGTGCGGCAGCCCGTGATCGTTCTTGCGCGTGTCGTAGAACATTTCACCCCCACATTCCGGCGCGCATTTGGATAGCCGAAACCTCAAGCATTTCCCGATCGCGGCTTGCTCCCAACCGCGCCCCCGCTCTCGCGGACCATCACGCGCCGTAGCGCGTCACGATGGAAGCCAGCGCCGGTCGGTCCCGATCTTCTGGTGGCTTCGCCGACCGGCCGATGTGCACGAAGCCCGCGACGCGCTCGTCTGCTTTGACGCCGAGCGCATCGAGCACGCGCCGGTCGTAGGCGTACCATTCGGTGAGCCAGCTTGCGGCAAAGCCGAGCGCATAGGCGGCCACCACGAGGCTCGTGGCGGCCGCGCCGGCCGACAGCACTTGCTCCCATTCCGGAATCTTCAAGTGCGGACCGGCCCGGCTGACGACGGCAACCACCAGCGGGGCGCGGGCGAGGCGGTTGCGTTCGAACGCGATCTGATCGGCGGTCGCGTCCGGGCGATTGGAGCGGAAGACCTCAGCGATCTTGTCGCCGGCATCGAGCCGAGCAGCACCTTCGAAAACGATGAAACGCCACGGCGTGAGCTTGCCGTGATCGGGAACACGCGAGGCGATGGTCAGGAGCGTGCCGAGCTCGGCCGTGGTCGGACCGGGCGCTTGCAACTCGATCGGCTTGACCGAACGGCGTGTCTTGAGCAGATCGAGTGGCGTCTGGCATGGCGGCGGTTCCGCATCAGCGCTAGCACAGGCCACCCGATGTGACAAACGGCTGTCAACGGCTTGAATTCGCCGGGATTTCGGTTGAAAAACGTCGTGTGATGATCACGGGACCTCATCCGCGCCGGTCGTGGCGATTGTCGCCACCGGTTCTTGGGTTGGCGCTCGCCGTTCTCGGCGCGGGCGCGGCCGGCGGACAGACCGCCCCGAATGCGTCTGCGCTGCAGGCTCCGACGGGGTCGGTACCGCAGCTCCTGCCTCCACTGCAATCGCCCGCACCGGCCGGCCGAGGATCGCCGCCACCGACAGCGCAGATGCCGCTAACGCTGCCGCCGAGCCTGCCGTCGCCGGTGGCGCCGAATGCACGTCCGGGCGAGGGCACGGTACAGGCCGTCGCGCGATTTGGCCGCGACGGCGCTGTTATCACCGGCGGCCTGCATTGGCGCGTCTATTCCGATCGGCCCGATCCGGCGGGCGGCTTCCGCCTGATCAAGGAGGATCGATCGGCACAGCCGACGTTCGTTCTGCCGGCCGGCCGCTACATCGTCCACGTCGCGTTCGGGCTTGCGAGCACGGCAAGGCCGTGTGCAGGTCGCGAGTGACACCGTGCGCGAGGTGTTCGAAATTCCGGCCGGAGGGCTGCGCATCGAAGGCCGGGTCGGCGACGTGCGCATTCCGACCGGCCAGATTTCTTTCGACATCTTCAAGGGCAGCCAGTTCGAGCTGAGCGAGCGGCGGCCGATCGCCGCAAGCGTGCTAACCGGCGACGTCGTGCTGGTGCCCGAGGGCACGTACTACATCCTTTCGAAGTATGGCGACGGCAATGCGGTGGTGCGCTCCGACATCCGGGTGCAGATCGGCAAGCTGACCGACGTGACGTCACCCATCGCGCGGCGGCGATCATGTTCAAGCTCGTCAGCCAGCGCGGCGGCGAGGCGCTCGCCAACACCAACTGGGCGGTGCTGTCGCCGGCCGGCGACGTGATCACCGAATCCAAGGGCGCGTTCCCGCGCGTGATCCTGGCCGAAGGCGAGTACAAGGTGATCGCCCGCAACGACAACAAGGTCTACCAGCAGGACCTCAAGGTGATCACCGGCGTCGACGGCGAGATCGAGGTTCTGGCGCGGTAGCCCGGTCGAGGCGGCTTAGGCCGCCTTGCGCAGCCGTTTCAAATCCGGCGGCACCGCTTCGTCGGCGAGCGCGGCGAGCGCCGCGTCGAGCGGCATCACGGTCTGGCCCTCCTTGCCGAGCCGGCGGATCGAGACCGTGCGCTCGGCCGCCTCCTTCTTGCCGACCACCAGCAGCACCGGGACCTTGGCGAGCGAGTGCTCGCGCACCTTGTAGTTGATCTTCTCGTTGCGCAGGTCGACTTCGGCGCGCAGCCCGAGCCGCTGCGCTGCCGCGAGCGCCTCGCGGGCGTAGTCGTCGGCGTCCGAGGTGATGGTGGCGATCACGGCCTGCGTCGGCGAGAGCCACAGCGGCAGGTGGCCGGCGTAGTGTTCCAGCAGGATGCCGAGGAAGCGCTCCATCGAGCCGCAGATGGCGCGATGGATCATCACCGGCGTCTTCTTCTGGCCGTCGGGCGCGATGTAGAACGCCTCGAAGCGCTGCGGCAGGTTGAAGTCGACCTGCGTGGTGCCGCATTGCCAGTCGCGGCCGATCGCGTCGCGCAGCACGTACTCGAACTTCGGGCCGTAGAACGCGCCTTCGCCCGGATTGATGCCGGTCTTGATGCGGTTGCCGGAGCGCTGCTGGATCTCGCCCAGCACGCGCGTCATGATCGCCTCGGCCTGATCCCACATCTCGTCGCTGCCGACGCGCTTTTCCGGCCGGGTGGAGAGCTTCACCGTCACCTCGTCGAAGCCGAAATCGGCGTAGGTCGACAGGATCAGCTCGTTGATCTTGTGGCACTCGTCCGCCATCTGCTCCTCGGTGCAGAAGACGTGGGCGTCGTCCTGCGTGAAGGCGCGCACGCGCAGCAGCCCGTGCAGCGCGCCGGACGGCTCGTAGCGGTGCACCACGCCGAACTCGGCCATGCGCAGCGGCAGCTCGCGGTACGAGCGCAGCCCGTGCTTGAAAATCTGGATGTGGCCCGGGCAGTTCATCGGCTTGATGGCGTAACACGCGCTCGTCGTCGGCGTCCTCGCCCGCCGGCTGCGCCGATGAACATGTTGTCGCGGAACCAGCCCCAGTGGCCGGACGTCTCCCACAGCTGACTTGTCGAGCAGCTGCGGCGCGTTGACCTCGCGGTAGTCGCCCTTCAGGCGCCGGCGCATGTAGCTCACGATCTCCTGGAAGATGGTCCAGCCGGCGGCGTGCCAGAACACCGTGCCGGGGCCTTCCTCCTGGAAATGGAACAGGTCCATCTCGCGGCCGAGCCGGCGGTGGTCGCGCTTCTCGGCCTCCTCGAGCTGCTTGAGATGAAGGCGTCGAGCTCCTCCTGCTTGGCGAAGGCCGTGCCGTAGATGCGCGTCAGCATCGGGTTGTTCGAATCGCCGCGCCAATAGGCGCCCGCGACCTTCTGCAGCTTGAAGGCGTTGCCGATCTTGCCGGTCGAGGTCATGTGCGGGCCGCGGCAGAGATCGAACCAGTCGCCCTGCCGGTAGATCTTGAGCGGCTCGCCCGGCGGGATCGCGTCGACGAGTTCGACCTTGAAGGCCTCGCCCTTGTCGCGGAACACGCGCTTGGCTTCGTCGCGCGGCCAGACCTCCTTGGTGAAGGGTTTGTCGCGCGCGATGATCTCGCGCATCTTCTTCTCGATCGCCGGGAGGTCCTCGGGCGTGAACGGCTGCGTTGCGGTAGAAGTCGTAGAAGAAGCCGTTGTCGATCACCGGGCCGATGGTGACCTGCGTGCCGGGCCAGAGCGTCCTGCACCGCCTCGGCCATCACATGCGCGCAGTCGTGCCGGATCAGTTCCAGCGCGCGCGGGTCTTCGCGCGTCAGGAATTCGATCTTGGCGTCGTTGCTCGATCGGGTCGGCCAAGATCGGCGACGCGCGCCGTCGAGCGCCATCGCGACGGTGCGCTTGGCGAGCGAGGGCGAAATGCCCTTGGCGATGTCGAGGCCGGTGATGTTGGCGGGATACTCCCGACGCGCGCCGTCGGGAAAGGTCAGCGCGACCATTGCGGGGCTCCTTTGCTCACTCGCTGCCTACGAATGCAGGTAAGCGTGGCCCCGACATAGGGCAGGTCGTGCAGGATCGCAACTCGCAACCCGTGTAGGCTTCAGGGCTCAGGACCGCATCAAGGGGACCGCATGAAGGGGAGGTCGTCATGGCAGGCAATGACCCCATGCCCCGGAGGTCGGGCTGGCGTGAGCGATGGCGCGACCGCCGGCATCGCTGGTGCGCCGGCGTTGCCCGGGCCTGGAGTTGCGTTCGCGATCCGCAATGCTGGGCGAGACTTTGGGCGACAGTCCTCGACCTCGCCTATGTGAGCTGGGTGTTGCGTGTCCCGGTCATTGCGCTCGCTGCCGGCTTGCTGGTGATGGGCTTTGCCCCGCAGGCGCAGGACCTGCTCGTCGACCTCGCGCCGATCCCCGCGCGGGTGGTGTGGTTCCTGGTGCTGCTGATCGCCTGGGTCGCGGTGACGATCTATGCGTCGTTTCTCTTGCTCGGTACCGATCGGCGGCTGCTTGACCATGCTCTTGCGCTTCGGACCGCAGACTGCCCGCGCTCCAAGCGGTTCGAGGCCATGCGGCTAGGCATCCCATACCTGCTCGGCGCAGTGCCGTTCATCATCGTGTTCGTGGCTGCGGTGCGCTCCTACTCGAACCTCCCGGACATCGACGACAAGTACGTTCTCGACGCCGAGAAGTCGTCGCTGATCTGGTTCACCGCCTACACGTTCGCGCTGCTGGTGCTGTTCATCGTGTGCAGCACGCGGCACCATCGACTGTTCAACCGACTGTCCGGTCTCGGCGAAGCCGCTGCGGGATGGTTCGAAGCCCGGTTGCCCGCCCGCTTCAGGTTCGGCGTCAGGGCGGCCGGCGCCGACCCGGCGACGATGTCCGAGCACTACGTGGGTCCGCTTCTCCTGATCGTCGTGTTTCTGGCCTCCGCGATCATCTTTTTCTTCGGGCCCAACGTCGCGGGCGAATGGCTGCCTCGCGCGCTCATCGTTCCGGTGGTGCTCGGGGGCTGGCTGCCGCTGCTGACATGGCTGTCCGGGCTCGGACGCAGGTTGAGTGTGCCGCTGATCAGCGGCGGTTTTCTGGTGCTGGCCGTCTTATCGGCGCTGTTCGGCGACAACCATTCGGTCCGGCGGATCGTGACCGCGGAATTCGCACCCCAGCAAAAGACTATTCCGGCTGCCGCATCGGCCGCAGCGCCGCCGGCCTATCCCTTGATGACGCTCAACGAAGCGGTCGACCTGTGGATGCAGGAAAACGACTGCAAGCTTGATCCCGCCCGATGCCCGCGGCCGATCATCGTTGCCGGGGCGGGTGGGGCGAGCCGCGCCGGTTTCTTCACCGCAAGCGTCATAGGCCACATGATGGACGGCGCTGCGCATTATGTCGCGACCTCATACCCGCCATTGGAAGCGGGCGATGTCCGCAAGCGCATCTTCGCGATTTCCGGCGTGTCGGGCAGCGCAGTCGGCGCGGTCATGACTGTTGCCGCCATGGCGCGCGCCGGTTCCGCCACCAGACAGCCTTGCGTCGACCGCACGCCGACGCTTTGGTACGGCGACGAAATCAACAACTGGCGGGATTGTCTCGAGGCCCTGATGGCCGGCGATTTTCTGACGCCGGTCGTGCTCGGCTTGATCTTCAACGATCGCCTGAGTTTCGGCTGGTGGCAGGATCGAGCCTCGGTCCTTGAGCAATCGTGGGAGGATCGATTTGCCGCGCTCACCGGCGCGGCCGGCCGGAGCGACTGGCGGGACGCCTGTCCGGGCGACCTGCGCTGCGCATTCATGACGTTGCGGCCCAAGGCGGCGCACTGGCTGCCGCTTCTTGTTCTGAACGGCACATCGACCGCGACCGGCCGGCGGATCGTGACCAGCATTCTCGATCCCAACTACTCCGCGGACGACTGCCCGACACGCGCGCCGAGTCAATCGGTGGCCGAGACGAAAGAGCGCGCGGTCACAAGGCAGGCGCCCGTCTCCGACGCGGCGGCCGGCGAATGTCTCTTGTTTCTGGAGTCCAACTCGCTTCACAAGCTCCTGCAGTCGTCGCGTGAACCGAACTTCTGGACGCGATTCCAAACTTGGCTGCGTGGGTTTGACAGGTCGCGCGAGTTGAACGATGTCAGCCTCAGTACCGCCGCGCACAATTCCGCGCGCTTTCCGATCATCTCGCCGCCCGGGGCGCTGCGCAATCGCCAGAACCAGGTGATCGATCGGATCGTCGATGGCGGCTATGTCGAGAACTATGGGGCGCTGACCGCGCTCGAGCTTGCGCAGGCGGTGCATGCCATTCGGCCCGAACTGGCGCCATTCGTTCTCGCGGTTTCCAACGATCCAGACGAAGACCCCGACCTCAACCCGCTCGATGCGCCCGATGGCGCGTTCCTGAGCGATTTCACGGTTCCGATCGAAGCGATCCTCAGCGCCCGCACGGGTCATGGGCGGCTTGCCATGGGTCAGGTCGAAGCCGTGCTGGACCATCTGGCCGGCACGGCTTGCCGAGCGCAGGCCGCTCGTATCCGGGTGTGGCCGCAATTTGCCGTAACCAACAGCGACCAGAAGATATCGCGGCCGGTTTCGATGAGCTGGTGGCTCTCGACGCCTATCCAGATACACCTGCATCAGCAGACCGAGCTTCGGCGCACCGTCAACCGCAACGAAGACGAACTCGGCAAGATCTGGGGTGCGCTCGACAAGCCGGAAGACTGTGTCGGTCGTCCGGTCGTGCCATCGACGGTGGAAATTCAGCGCCGGCAGAAGGCTCAGTGACCGCGGCCCGGATTGAATTTCGATTCACGCGATGCCACGCTCGCGCGGACCTCATTCCTGGGAGACGGGATCGTGCTTGACCGACGCTCGCTGCTGCTTCAATCGGCTGCCCTGATGACTGCCTCGCTGGCCCGGCCGGGGGCAGCCTTCGCGCAGGCGCTTCCGTCCAAGCCCATCAAGGTCATCGTGCCGTTCCCGCCCGGCGGGCCGGCGGACAGCGCGGTCCGGATCTCGCAGCACGGCATCGAGAAGGCGCTCGGACAGTCGCTCGTGGTGGAGAATGTGGCGGGCGCCTCCGGTGGGATCGGCGCGGTTCGCGTCAAACAATCGGAGCCGGACGGTTACACGCTGCTGCAGGCCGCCAGCCCGCACACGACCAACGCCGCCGTGAAGCCCGCAGGCCAACGTCGACTTGCTGCGCGACTTCGAGCCGATCGGGATGACGGGCAACAGTGTGTACACGCTTTGTGCCAGCAAGCCCTCCGGCATTCACGATTTCGCCGAACTTGTGGCGCGCGCCAAGGCCAAGCCGAGCGAACTGCGGGTCGGCAGTGTCGGGATCGGTTCGACGCATCATCTGGTCGCCGAAATTCTGAAATCGGCAGCCGGCATCGAACTCACACATGTGCCCTATCGAGGCGAGGCGCCGGCCATTCCCGATCTCATCGCCGGCCGCATCGACGTGATGTTTCTGACCACAGCAAAGCCCTTGATCGACGAAGGTCGGGTGACCGGTCTTGCCGTCACATCCGCCGAGGAATGGTTCAACTTGCCTGGCATCAAACCCATGGTGGCTCTGGGTTTGCGCGACTTTGTCGTGCCGGGTTGGAACGGCCTGATGGCGCCCAAGGGCACGCCGCCGGCTGTCGTTGCCAAGCTCAGCGATGCACTGAGCAATGCGCTGAATACGGAGGCCTCACAGCGCGCTTTCAACGCGATGGGGTTCAAACCGGGCAGCGGCACACCGGAGCCGATGCGGCGGCAGATCGAGGATGACATGCGTCTGTTCACCACCGTGATCCGCGAGCGGAAGCTCACGTTCGACACTTGAGTGAACGATGCATGGGAATACCGTTCACGGTTGTGGTGCGCACCAGCACGGCAAGAAGCGCACCCTGCGTCGATCAACGGTTGCATGCCAAAAATGCCTCAGTAAGATCACACTCGCGACGAAATTAACCAAGCAAAATACATACTGCTTAGTGCTTAATCCGTTCAGCGAAACCGATCTGTCGTCGTCGGCGGGCCTGCACGGCATCTGCTTCGCGTATGTAGCGTAGCGTTTGCGTGCGTTAAGGGGTGCTCTTCGCGTAGGCCCGCCCTGGGAGGGGAAGTCATGGGTGACCTACGACGCGCGGCTTGGCCGCGCATGCTTTTCTGCGTCCTTCTTACAGCTGTCTGCGCCACGTCATTATGGGCCGACCCAGTGTCGGCCGAACGGCGCAAACGGTTCGACCGCGATCCGGTCGGCACCACCGGCGTTCGAATGAATTCGAACACGGTCTACGTCATCTCGGGCAATCTCAACGCCACTTATATCTCGATCGCCTACGATCTGTCGGCGGTGCTCGACGATGGCGACAATCTGCGCGTCCTGCCGGTCATCGGCAAAGGCGGCGGTCAGAACATCCGCGATGTCCGCTTTCTTGAGGGGCGTCGACATCGGCATCACCCAGTCGAACCTGCTCAGCATGTATCGACGGACCAACGAGATCGGGCCGATCGACGACAAGATTCTCTACATCGCGCGCCTCTTTAATGAGGAGATGCACGTGATCGTGCGCGCGGAGTCGGGCATTACCTCAGTCGAGCAGCTCAACGGTAAGACCGTCAATTTCAGCGACATCGGCAGCGGCACGCAGCTGTCCACGCGCGACGTCTTGGAGCGGCTTGGCATCAAGGCGCACGAAGTCAACATGGGTCAGAACGATGCCTTCGAGGCGCTCAAGAAGGGCGAGATCGACGCCACCGTCCTGATCGCCGGCAAGCCGACGGGCTCCACCGCCAGGCTCCGGGCGACCGATGGCTATCGCATCCTGCCGGTGCCGTTCGGCAAGCCGCTGCAGAACGACTATCTGCCGACGACGCTGACGAGCGACGATTATCCGAACTTGATCGAACCGGGAAAGCCGATCGACACGGTTGCGGTTGGCGCGGTGCTGATTGCCTACAATTGGGCGCCTGACACCGATCGCTATCGCCGCATCGCCAGGTTCATCGATGCGTTCTTCCCGCGGCTCGCGGAATTCCAGAAGCCGCCCGCGCCATCCGAAATGGAAAGAGGCCAATCTCGCCGCCACCGTGCCCGGCTGGAAGCGCTTCCCGGCCGCCGAAGAGTGGCTGAGGCAGCGGCGCGAAGTGCAGCAGCCGGCCGCGCAGCCGACCACCCGCGCACGGTTCGAACAATTCCTGGCGCGGAGCGGCCAGAGCGCGACTGCGTTCGCTTCGGAACAGCAGCGTGAGCAGTTGTTCGAGCAATTCCTGAAGTGGAGCCGGACCCAGGAGGGCCGGTAGTTTCATCGACCAACCTGGGACGCGTCCAGAAGGGCGCGAGGAGGGGATCATGAGTGCATTGAAGGCTGACGAGGAGTTTGAATCCGACAAGCCTGAGACTGAAGTAAGGCCCGACACCGCCGACGTGCTACGCGACACTGCGTCGCCCGCGCGGTCGACGCAGACGCAGATACGCCACGCCGAATTTCTGGAGGCGTTGCAGCGGGCGGTCGAGGCCACCCGAAATGTGACGAACGGATTTTCGCCGCCAGAGGCCGATCACGAGGGATCCGCTCTGGTGCCGGAGGATGTCCGCGACGAGGCGCCGCCGATCCACGACCAGGCAGCATCCTCATACGATCGGGCTGCGCCAGCCAACGAGCGTGCAGTGCATCCTCACGAACCTTCCGAATACGAACATCCGGCGCCGTCCCACGAACCGATAGCGCCGGCTCCCGAGCGTCCAGCGCCGTACTTCGAACGTGCGGCGTTCGATCATGGATCGCCACCGGCCTCGCCGCCGCCCGAAAGGGTACCGCCAATGCTGCGATGGGCCGATCGCAATCCGGGCGGAGCGGCGCTCGCGGGAGCTCACCATACGCCGGCAACAGATGTCCCGAAGCCGCTGCGCGCGCGCCCGCCGCGCCCGCTGGCCGAGCGTTCGCCGCTGGATCGCCCGGCCTGGGAGCGACCGCAGACGCGACAGCAACCGTCCGAGGTCGAGGCGCAGCGCCGCCGCGACGAGGCGGTGAGAAGGCTCAAGGAATATCAACGCTCGCCGCTGCCGAGCCTTGGCGCCGGCTATCAGCCGGGTCGCGGCCGGGGCTGGCTTGGCATGGCCGGGCGCTTTGGCCTTGTCGGCGCCGTCGTCGGTGCCGCGGCGTTCTTCGTGGTTCAGTTGGTGGGCGGCCAACAGCCGTGCTCCGGCCGGCCCCTCGTTCTGGAGCGGCTTGGTCGGAGGCGAGCCGGCGTCCAGCGCAACTGCGCCTCGTCTGATACTGAGCGAACTGAGCGGCGTCACGAACCGCCCGGTTGCGCTCGGCAGTCAACGTCGAGGCCGCGCCGTCCGGCGGCTCCATCCTGGTGCAAGGCCTGCCGCCCGGCAGCCGCATCACCGCCGGCGCCTCCGCGGGCGCGGGCGCCTGGCGCGTGCCGGTCCGCGAACTCGCCCACGCCGCGGTCGTGCCGCCGATCGAACTTCGCCGGCATGATGAACCTGACGGTCGACCTGCGGCGGGCCGACGACAGCGTCGCCGACAGCGACGTGCTGCGGATGAATTGGACGCCGAACGCGGCGGAGACGGTCGTGCCGAAGCCGGTCAGGACCACGACGATCGGCTCGGGATCGAGCGTCCGATTCGCCGGGTCCCCAGGCCGCGGCATCCGAAGCCGGCCACCAGTCGACGAGCTGCCGGCCGCGAAGTCGCAGTCGAACCGCACGGTGGCGGCGGCGATCCTGCGTCACCTCGATCGCGAGGAGGTTGCCAATCTGCTCAAGCGCGGTCAGATCGCGCTTCAGAACGGCGACATTGTCGGCGGCGCGTCTGTTGCTGCGCCGGGCCGCCGAAGCCGGCGATGCGCAGGCGGCGATGGCGCTGGCGCGCAACCTACGATCCGCGCGTGCTCAAGGAACTCGGCGTGCTCGGCGCCAAGCGCCGACGTGGAGAAGGCACGCGCTCTGGTACCAGAAGGCCGCCGAGATGGGGCTCGCCGAGGCCATCCAGCGGCTGCAGCAGTTGGCGCAGCAGTCGCAGTAGCGACTGCGGTGACCCAACGGGATCGCTCCTGGTCACAGGTGACCGCGATCCGATCCGCATGTCAGTGCCTCGCGTCGCGGCTCGGACCACGACCATCTGCCGTAGCGCCACGGCAGGTACCAGCGCGCGCCGCGGCGGCAGCGCTGGCGGCACGAAATCGAGGCCGGAGTGCCCCAGGGATGGCAGCGCAGGAGCCGCGCCAGCGTCATCCAGCCGCCGGCCCACAGGCCGTATCGTTCGAGCGCCTGGTCGGCATAGTCCGAGCAGGTCGGCAGATGCCGGCAATGGAACCCGATCAGCGGCGAGAGCGTGTAGCGGTAGAGCCTGACCAGCGCGCGGCCGCAAGCGTCGCGGGTGCGCGCGTCAGCGCGCGGCCCGCCATGCCGTCGATTCCATCCGACTTGTTTCCCAGCTCGCATGGCACTCGCTCCGCGGCACTTCGAAGCGCGCCGGCGGCCGAAACGCCGGCGGTTCCATGATTACGTCATCATTGCCGGACATGACCGCGGCGGCACAACGCCCCTCGGCGTTGCCGATTTGCACTAGACCGGAATCTGCAGCGCCGTATAAGAGTGACCGACGTGCTGAGTCGGTCCGCCGACTGCATAACGTGAGGGTAACTCTCACGAATTGCAGAACGCGAGGGGAACTTCGCGCGGGCATGGTGCCCGCCGCAGGGGGATGCTCGGATGAATCGATTTGCCGCGGTCGCATGCGCGGTTGCGCTCAGTGCGCTTGCCCGCGATCGGTCCCGCTGCCGCGCCGGCGCCGGATGTGCGCGCGCTGCCGATGCAGTTCGAGCTATTGGACCGAGGGGCCGGCGCGAGGCCTGCGGCGAACGACTGCCGCACCTGGGTTTCGGCCACCGGCGCCATCACCGCCGACACGCCGCGCGATTTCGAAGCCTTCGCCGAAGCAGCAAGCTCGACGGCGTCACGATCGCGCTCGATTCCGACGGCGGTTCGGTGCTCGGCGCGCTCGCGCTCGGCCGCGCGATCCGCACGCTCGGCATGACGACGACGGTCGGCAAGACGCGTCGACCTCGGCGCCGCCGACCGAGGCCGCAAGCGCGCGCCGGCTGCTGCCGCAGGCCTATTGCGAATCGATGTGCGCCTTCGTGCTGCTCGCCGGCGTCGAGCGCCGCGTGCCGGCCGAGGCGCGCGTGCTGGTGCATCAGATCTGGCTCGGCGACCGCCGCGACGATCCGACCGCGGCGAACTATTCGGCCGAGGACCTCGTGCTGGTGCAGCGCGACATCGGCCGGCTGGCGCAATACACCGTCGAGATGGGCGGCGGCATCGACCTGCTCGAGATCGCGCTGAAGATTCCGCCGTGGGAGCCGATGCGGCTGCTGTCGCGCGACGAGCTGCGCGGCATGAAGATCGATCACCGCCGACGATGCCGCCGGAAGCGAGTTCGGGCGCGACCGCGACGGCTTCGCCGGCGCTTGGCCAACGGCGTGCGCGCGCCGATCAACGACCGCAGCTGGGCGATTGCTCGCCAGTGCGCGAGCGCCCGACGCTCGACGCGCACGCCATCCGCTGACGGTCGAGGGCGAGGACATCGGCAGCTTCGAATTGAGCTTCAGCCTGCGGCGAGACCGGCAAGGACTACGTCGTGACCTATGTCGAGCGGCGGCGCGGCCGCCGACGGCCGCACGCCGGCGGCGCCGTCACCGACGGTCGAGATTTCGCTGTCGCGGCAAGATCGGTGCCGCTGCAAGGTCGTGTCGTCGCAGGCCGAACGGCAAGCCGCGCGAGATCGATCGGTCGCCGAGCGGGCGCGTGCCGGCGCGAGCTGCTGCAAGGCCTTCGCCGAC
Source organism: uncultured Alphaproteobacteria bacterium (assembly GCA_963821555.1). GTDB lineage: Bacteria > Pseudomonadota > Alphaproteobacteria > Rhizobiales > Xanthobacteraceae > Z2-YC6860. The sequence goes on from CAWGEM010000018.1 coordinate 17,634, forward strand.
GCCGGCAGCCGTTCGCTCACGGTCGAGACCACCAGCGACGACACGACCACCGTCGATCCGCATCGGCAATGCCGGCGTGGCGCGCAGCCTGCCGCAACTGGCCGCGAGCTGCGCCGTGCCGGCGCCGGTCGCCGCGCCGCTCGCAAGCGTCGCGCTCGGACGGCTGGCGCCGGCACGGCGGCTGACGGTCGCCTTCGCGGCCCGACCTAGCTCGCCGCCTGCCGGCGCTTGCCTTCGATCTGTGCCGATGGCGTCGACCACGGCGTCGAAGGTCAGCAGGGTCGAGGCGTGGCGCGCCTTGTAGTCGCGCACCGGCTCGAGCACCGCGATGTCGGCCCATTTGCCGTCGCTCGGCGGCGCGCCGTTCTCCTTGAGCATCTTGCGCACGGTCTCGCGCAGCTTGCGCAGTTCGTCGGCCTTCGAGCCGACCACGTGGCTGCGCCATGATCGAGGACGAGGCCTGGCCGAGCGCGCAGGCCTTCACCTCGTGGGCGAAGTCGGTGACGGTGTCGCCGTCCATCTTGAGGTCGACGGTGACGGTCGAGCCGCACAGCTTGGAATGGGCGGTGGCGCTGGCATCGGGCTGCGGCAGCCGGCCGAGGCGCGGGATATCGCCGGCCAGCTCCAGAATGCGGCGGTTGTAGACGTCGTTGAGCATGGGGCCAGTTTTCCCCGGCCGACGATGCGGAGTTGATTGTTTTCGGCGCTCCGATCGACTATATATGGCGCGGCAAGCCGGCGCGAAAAGGGTTTCGTGCCGGCTTGGTTACGGCTCCGCCCGTGTCGGAGGAGCCATGCAAATAGGGAATGCGGCGTCCGACTGCCCCGTGCTAAGCGACGTGTGCGGCCGGGTCGGCGACGCGGCCACCCGGTGACACCCCCGGTTCCCGGCTCAGACGCCGAGGCGCCGGTCGAACGGAGAGACCGATGGACGCCATCGTGAAGCCCTGGCCCAAGGGCTCCAATCCCGTCGCTCAGCGACCACGTCCGCAACGCCCCGCAGCCGGTCGACCCGCGCCCGACGCGCGAGGAGGCCGAGGCCGCGGTGCGCACGCTGATCGCCTATATCGGCGACGATCCCGACCGCGAGGGCCTGCTCGACACGCCCAAGCGCGTGGTCGGCGCCTATGAGGAGCTTTACCGCGGCTATCGCGAATGCCCGGCCGAGACGCTGGAGCGCACCTTCTCCGAGACCGGCCAGTACGACGATCTCGTGCTGGTGCGCGACATCACCTTCAACTCCGCCTGCGAGCATCACATGATGCCGTTCACCGGCAAGGCGCATGTCGCCTACATGCCGGTCGACAAGGTGGTCGGCCTGTCCAAGCTCGCGCGGCTGGTCGACGTCTATGCCCGGCGGCTGCAGACGCAGGAGCACATGAACTCGCAGATCGCGACCGCGATCGAGGAAATCCTCAAGCCCCGCGGCGTCGCGGTGATGATCGAGGCCGAGCACACCTGCATGTCGCTGCGCGGCGTCGAGAAGCCGGGCGCGCTCACGGTCACGACCCAGTTCCGCGGCGCGTTCCGCGACGATCCGAACGAGCAGCTGCGCTTCATCTCGCTGGTGCGCGGCAACCAGCGCTAGTCGATACCAGCGTCATGCGCGGGCTCGATGCCGCGCGTCCTCCAGCGGTAACGACCTTGCCAGTCTGACGGGTCGCGAGCGCCGGCGCCTCGTGCTGACTGCATGGACGCGAGGCATTCGACCATTGGCCGACGCGATCCGACATCGAGGAAGGCCTCGACGCTCACGCCGAAGTTCGACGCCGACGGGCTCGTGACCTGCGTCGCGACCGATGCGTGGACCGGCGACGTGCTGATGGTCGCGCACATGAACGCCGAGGCGCTCAAGCGCACCATCGAGACCGGCGAGGCCTGGTACTTCTCGCGCTCGCGCAAGGCGCTGTGGAAGAAGGGCGAAAGCTCCGGCCACGTCCAGCGCGTCATCGAGATGCGCGTCGACTGCGACCAGGACGCGGTCTGGATCAAGGTCGAGCAGGCAGGGCGCGGGCGCCTGCCACACCGGGCGGCGCTCGCTGCTTCTACCGCGCGGTGCCGCTCGGCCAGACGCGGCGCGGTGACGCTGGAGTTCCGCGACGCCGACAAGACCTTCGATCCCGCCAAGCGGTCTACGACCGGACCTGATGGCCGCCGCGTCCATCAGCGTCATGGTGTTTCCCGGCACCCAGACACTGCCGCTATACGCCGCGCAGATGCAGGGCTGTTCGAACGGCGCGAGCTCGACCGTCGATCTCAATGCGGCGCCAAACTCCGACGAGCAGCGCAACGGGCTTGCCGCCGGCCGCTACCAGATGGCGCATGGCGCAGCCGACCAGGCCGTTGCGATGGCGCTCGCCGGCCATGATGCGCGTGGTGCGTAGCGGGCGGCGACAACGGCTTCAATCATCTGTTCGTGCAGCGCGGCATCGGAACGCTTGCCGAGCTGCGCGGCCGCACGCTGGCTGCCGACGCTGCCGACACCGGCTGGTCCTTCGTGCTATACGAGGTTCTGCGGCAAGCCGGCCTCGCATCGCGACGCCTACGCGCTGCGCGAGGTCGGGGCGCCGCGTCACCGCTACGAAGCGATGCGAACGGATGGGCGATCGCGGCGGCGATCCTCAATCCGCCGTATGCGATCCACGCCCGCCGCTCCGGGCTGAAGGACATGGGCGCGGTCGTCGACTGGATCGGTCCCTATCAGGGAACCGTGCCCTATGTGCTGCGCGGATGGGCGCAGGCGAACCGCGAAGTGCTGGTCGCCTATCTCGAGGCCTGCATCGAAGGCTTGCGCTGGTCGCTCGACGCCGGAGATCCGCGGTGCGGCGATTGCGCTCTGCGCCGAACGGCTCGTGTTGCCGGCCGACATCGCAGACCGAAATCTACGAGTCGCTGTCGATGCGACGGACGGACCTGCCCGCGATGCGGCGCTCGACCGTGCCGGGTTTGCGAACATGTTGCGCCTGCGGGAGCGCGCGACCGGCTTAGCGCTGGGGCCGCCTGAGCGATATGTCGACTTGCGCTACCGCCAACAGGCGCTCGCCTTAGCCGCGCAAGACGGTCGGGCGCACGGATGACAGGCGTCCGGCTTGCAGTCGCTACGGGACGGAATCTTCGCAGCCTTCGCCCGCGCCAGCAATTGCCGCGCCCGCTCGAGATGCGGCCGGTCGTACATCACTCCGCCGATGCCGACGGTGCCGGCGCCGGGGTTGGCGGCGAACGCCGCGATCACCGCCTCGGCCTCGCGGACCGCGTCGGCGGTCGGCGTGAACACCTCGTTGATGACCGCGACCTGCGCCGGATGGATCGCCATCTTGCCGGTGAAGCCGTCGCGGCGCGCCTCCTCGCATTCGCGCCGCAGCCCGGCCTCGTTGCGGAAATCGACATAGACCGTGTCGATGGCCTGCACCTGCGCGGCTGCGGCGCCCGCCAGGCACAGGCTGCGGGCCAGCTGATAGGGCGCGAGGAAATGTCCGTCGCGCGTCGCGGTTGGCCTCGGCGCCAAGCTCGACCGACAGATCCTCCGCGCCCCAGGTCAGGCCCTTGAGCCGCTGCGCTCGATCCGCCGTAGGTGCCGGCGAGGAACAGCGCCTGCGCGGTCTCGGTCGCGATCGCGATGATGTCGAGCGCGCCGTCGCGGCAGGCCGTGGATCGCCTCGCGCGCGGTGATCTTGGCGTCGCAATGGATGACGGCGGCGCCGCCCTCGGCCTTGGGCAGCATGATGCCGTCCGGCCGGCCGGCGACCACGGCGTCGAGGTCGTCGTCGGCAAGCCCGGTGGCGAGACCGTTGATGCGGACGAACAGGCGAGGGCGGCGGCTTGCGCCGCCGCGCCTCGTTGAGGAACGCGACGCGTGGTGGCGCGCGCCTCGCGCCTTGCGCTGCGGCGAGATCGAAGTCTTCGAGGTCGAGCAGCAGCGCATCGGCGCCGCTGCCCATGCCCTTGTCGAGCTTCTTCGGGCTGTCGCCGGGAATGAACAGGAGCGAGCGCATGACCGTGTCCTTGTCCGGTCGTGGTGCCGGCCCGATCCTAGGGCAGAATTTCCTGGCGATCGTTCAGCCGGGCGCCCTGGGCGCCTTCAGGTCATCGAGCAGGCCCGCTTCCGCCGCGGTCACGACCTTGATCAGCTCGTCGGCCTCGGCAAGCCGCGCGATCGTGACGTAGTCGGCCCCGGCCGCGTAGAGCTTGCGCGGTTTCCGACAGCACGTCCGCAGTGGCGATGATCTTCGCCGTGGGGTTGACCGTGCGGATGTGACGGACGAGCCGTCTCGTTGGTGGTCCCCTTCAGAAGCGAGTCGGGAACGCTCGCGATCACGATCTCGGCGTCGACCACGCCGGCGTGGGTCAGCGTGTCGGCATTGGCGATATCGCCGTAATGGACCTTCAGGTCGCGTGCCTGCAGCGCGTGATAGACGACCGGGTTGAAGTCGACGACACAGACCTGATCGAGCAGGGCCGCGTGCTCGCGCTCAAGGTCGCTCAGGAAGGAACTCGCGACCCGATAGAACCCGAGTACGAGGATGCGGTGCTTGCGCTGTTCTTCAGTATCGGCATCGGCGTCGGCCTGGCGATGGCCAAGGTCGCGCAGGCCGAACCGCTTGAGCGGCTGCGATGGTGTGCGGCTGATCGGGTCGCTGCGCATGACGACGAACGTGCTGAGCACGGCAAGGATGATGAAGGCGAAGGATGCGGCGCTAGCAGCGTCCTGGCCGAGTCTGACTTCGACTGCACGCCGACCTGGATCAGCACCAGCGAAAACTCGCTGATCTGGGCGAGGTTGATGGCGGGCAGGAAACTGGCGCGCAGTCCCTGCCTCATGGCGTAGAGCGGCGGGAACACGCTCGCGGCGCGGCTCAGCAGCGTGAAGGCGACGATGACCAGCGCAAGGCCGAGGACCGCGGCGGTCGGCAGCGGCACCAACATGCCGAGCGCGACGAAGAACAGCGTGATGAAGAAGTCGCGCAGCGATGTGACCTTGGCCGTGACGTCGAGCGCATAGGGGAAGGTCGAGAGCGAGACACCCGCGATCAAGGCGCCCATCTCGCGGGACAGGTAAAGGTAGTCGGCAAACTCGCTGACCGCAAAGCACCAGGCCAGGGCGCCGACGAGCACCAGCTCCGGCCGCCGCGCGATGGCGTTGAACAGCCGGGGCAGCACGTAGCGGCTGGTCACCAGCGCCGCGACGATCAGGACGCAGACGCGCGCCACCGAAGACAGCACGATATCGAGCCGCACATCCTCCAGGCTGGGCTGGATCGCGAGAAAAAGGATTGCAAACAAATCCTGCAGCACCAGCACGCCAAGCGTCACCCGGCCGGGCAGGGTGTCGAGCTCGCGCTTCTCGTACAGCAGCTTGACGATGATGACCGTGCTGCTGAGCGAAACGGCGGCGGCGAGATAAAGCGCGTCGAACTGGCCGCCGCCCAGCGGCAGCCCGATCAGCACGAACAGGAGGAGGCCCAGCGCGAAGCACCCGACGATCTGCACGGCGGCGGTCACGATGATGACCTTGCCGGCGCGGACGATCTTCTTCAGGTCGATCTCGAGCCCGATCATGAACAGCATGAAGATCAGGCCAAGCTCGGCGATGGTTACGATCGACTTCCGGGAATGGACCCAGCCCAGTCCCGAAGGGCCGAGAATGAGGCCAGCGACCAGGTAGGCGAGCATCAAGGGCTGCCGCAGGATGTCGGCCGCCACGCCAAGGAGCCAAGCCGCAACGATCGAAATGGCGAGGTCTTGGATCAGTTCGTGCATCGGCCACCCTTCGCACGGCAAGGGCGAGTCGACAATAACCGGGCCGCGCCAGTGGGTGTTTCAAGGCCCTGCCGCACCCAGGTCGGCGAGCGCGGGAGCGTAAAGGATGGGACGGATTGCCGCGGCCGGGACCTACTAGTCGCCGCCCCCGCCGCCGCAGCTGTAGTAGTTGCGACAGGGCCTCGGCATGCCGCGGCTGATGATGCCGTTGAGCTGGTCGATGTTGTCGAGGTTGACGGACGGCAGCCGGTTGTCCTCCAGTTCGCCCGGATAGTACCAGCCGTAGAGCGGGAAGGAGACCGCGCTGCTGGCGTTGACCAGCGAGCCGTTCCAGGTGGTCGGGCCTTGCACCGTGCCGTTGGCGTGGAAGGTGTAGGACGTGCCTGGAACATTCAGCGTGTAGGTCACGCCGTTAATGGTCATGAGAAGCACGCCTTCGACCAGGATCATCGTAACCCTGCTGCGGGCGACGATCAGATCGCCGATCGTGCCGCGCACGCCGATCACGCCGACCGGAGTCCGGATCGTGTAGTCCTGCGGCCGCTGCGAACCGGTCACGAAACGGAACGCGCCCTGCACGGTGTTGAGCACGACCTGGCCGGTGCCGCGCGAGGGATTATAGACGAACCGGTCGAGCGTAAGCTCCGCACGCGGGCCCATCGTCAGCGTCGTCTTGTCGAGGAACAGAAGCTGCGCCGTGCTGGCCTGGCCGGTGCGGATGCGCTCGTTGGTGAAGACGTCGCTGCCGGTTGAGAGCGTGCGCGGCGTCGCGCCGAGGAAACCTTGCACCTCATTCTGCACGGCCGATGCGACACCAATCTTCGGTGCCGCAAGTGCGCCACAATCAAGCGCCGCGATCGTGCTCGCGACGATGAAACCAAAGGCTGCTGCGCGCTTTCGCATGTCACGTCCCTGGGCTGCGTGAGCAGGCTTGTCAACTGTGACCGGTTTGTCTCACACGCCGTGAATGTTTTTCGACGATGCGGGACACGGACGCTTTTTTCCATGCGTCGCGCAAACAATTCTGGTTAGGTCGCGCGCTCGACGCAAGAGGTCACAGCGAATGTGCCGGCATTTGTTTCGCGACCGCGCCGTGTTTGCCTCAGTGGTGTTGCTGGCGGTGGTTGTGCTCTCGGTCGCAACTGCAACGCGTGCGCACGCCGACGAGCTCGATGCCCTGCATCGGCAAATCCTGCAGAACCCGGCCGACTCGCAACTGAACCTGCGCTTTGCGCGCATCGCCGAAGAGACCGGTCATTTGCGATGGGCGCTGACCGCCTACGAGCGCGTCGTGGTCAACGACCCGAACAACGTCGAGGCTCGGGACGGCCTGCAGCGCGTGCGCCGCAAGCTGCAGCCGAGCTTCACGCTGATGACGGTGCAGGTCGGCGCGCAGTACGAAAGCAATCCGAACTACTATTTGTCGCCGCGCCAGTCCGAGGTGCAGGCGCTCGGCGCCGTGTCGGTGCTCGATGAACGCGTGCTCGCCGGCCGGCGCTGGCGCACCAATGCGTACGCAGCCGGCATCTATCACCCGAACGAAAACGATCTGACATACGGCGTGGCCGGCCTCGATACCGGGCCGGTGCTCGACGGGCCGGGCGGCTGGGCGGTTCACCCGTCGATCGGAGGACGGGCCGCGTATTTCGACCAGCGCTTCTACTACAGCGAAGGCGCACTCGGCGTTGCCTTCGACACCAACGCGAGCGGTATCTATCGGTCGCTCAGCGTGCGCGGCGCCTATCGCGCGTATGATGGGTTCTTCCCGTCGAGCGACGGCTTCTATGTCGAGGCGCGCGGCAAGCTCGCAGCGCCCGGCGTGCTGGGCGAGGGCTCGGTGGTGATCCTGTCGCCGTGGGTGCTGTGGAGCGACATTTCCGGGACCGCCCAGGTGGTCACGCCGATCAACAGCGAGCTTCAGCCCGGCGCCTATCTGGAATACGGCGGTCGCGTCGAATTCATTCGCGCCCTGAACAACTGGCTTTCGGTCGGCGCGCACATTTCGGTCAGCGAGCGCGACTACCGGACCGACGTTGTGGCGACCACCGGCGACAACCGGCGCGACACGATCATCAGCCCGGGCGCGAGCTTTCTGTTCCCCAACCTGTTCGCCTACCAGACCGACCTTCGCCTCGACTACCGCTACATCTTGGACGATTCCAACGACCCGACCAAGAGCTTCAACGACCACATCGTGACCTTGTCGGCGATCGCGCGCTTTGACCCGACGCTGCCCCGCAAGCTCGCACAAGCCGGGGGCGGCAGGCCCTGACGCCGGCCCATTTGGGGTGACGGCGGGTCAGCTGTCCATCCAGTCGAGCAGCCGGTTCGGCAACACCCACGGCCACGCGAAGACGGTGACCAGCGCGAACACGAAGCCGTAAATTCCGCCAAAGCCCGGCATTTCAAGGTACCTGCCGAGCGCCACACCGGCCACGACCCAGAACACGAACCAGCAGATCGCAACCAGCGCGACGCGGTCCATCGTCAGTTCCTCCGTTGGGCGGTTCGCAAGCGCGCGGGACTGCTGGCGCCGTTACCTCGGCCGCATCTTGATGAAGGCCTGTCGCCGGCATTCCGCCACGAGCTTGCCGTCCTGGTTGAAGGCGCGATGGTGGAACTCGACGATGCCGGCGCCGGGACGCGACTTCGACTCGCGCTTGCCGATCACCTCGGTCGAGCAGTGCACCGTGTCGCCCTCGAACAGCGGGTGCGGAAACTTCACCTCCTGCATCCCGAGGTTGGCGATGGTGGTGCCGACCGTCATATCGGAGACCTGGATCCCGATCATCAGGCCGAGCGTGAACAGCGAGTTCATCAGGGGCTGGCCCCACTCGGTCTCCTGCTCGCAGAAATGCCGGTCGATATGCAACGGCTGCGGGTTCAGCGTCATGTTCGAGAACAGCATGTTGTCCATCTGCGTCACCGTGCGCCGGTAACGGTGCTCGGTGAGCGAGCCGACCTCGAAGTCTTCGAAATAAAGTCCGCCGCGGGGATGGCGCACGGGTGCTGCGGTCTGGGTCTGGGCCATCAAGTCCTCCTGCGGATCGACAAGGTTCCCCTTTACCATAACCGTTAGCATGTCGGTGCGCCCTGGCCCATGGCGCGGCGAGATGCGCCGTTCCAGTGCCAAGAGGTGCGGGAGGGCTTGATCGTGGATGTCGTTCGCTGCACGCGTGCAGTGATATGAGGCCCTGCTCGCGGGATCGCGCGCGCCGCCGCCATTGGCCGACAGCGCCGCGCGGGGCCTGCGCCCCGGTCCGGCCATCCGGGTCGTTAAGCAATCGGCAACCTTTGCGAAGATTTATGGTGAACTCTTTCTTAATTTCTCCAGGCCTAAGGTACGTCGGTGTGGGATTGGAACCATAACCGGTCCCAAGACTGATTATCTCTTCCGGCACTTATTCATGATTGTCCGTCAATTTCTTCATTGGTTGCGCACCGCTTCCGCAGGCAGCCGGGCCGAAGCCACCAGCGCGCTGGCGCGGGCGTATCTCTACTCCGACCTCTCCGATAACGATCGGGCTGCCGCGGAAGGCGCCATGATCATGCTGCTCAACGATCCCTCGCCGCTGGTCCGCCGCGCGCTCGCCGAGGTGTTCGCCGCAAGCGAACACGCGCCCCCCACCGTTGTCCACTCGCTGGCCGCCGACCAGCCCGAGGTAGCCTCGCTGGTGCTGGAGCGTTCGCCGCTGTTTCTCGATGCCGACCTGGTCGACGCCGTCGCAACGGGCGAGCCGGCGCGTCAGGTCGCAATCGCAAGCCGTGCGTTCCTGCTATGCGCGGTGGCCGCCGCGATCGCCGAGGTCGGAACCGCGGAAGCCTGTCTTGTCCTGCTGGAGAACCGCGACGCGGATATCGTGCCGTTCTCGCTGCACCGGATCGTCGTGCGGCATGGCCATCTCGGCGCCATCCGCGACGCGCTGCTCGCGCGCCATGACCTCGACGCCTCGACCCGGCAGGCGCTGGTGCAGAAACTGTCCCAGACTCTGGCTGATTTCGTGGCCGCCCGAGAATGGCTGGTCGAGGACAACGCCCGGCGCATCACCAGGGAGGCCTGTGAGAAGGCGACCGTCGCGATTGCCGCGACATCGCCCGAAAGCGAGGTGCGGCCGCTGATCCGTCACCTGCGCGAGAGCGGGCAACTAACCGCCGGGCTGATCTTGCGCGCGCTCCTTTCCGGCAACTTTGCGTTGTTCGAGGAAGCTCTGGCCGAGCTTGCTGACATGCCCCTGACCCGCGTCGCAGGCATCGTCCATGACCGTCGAGGCGCCGGCTTCGGTGCGCTCTATGAAAAGGCCGGTCTGCCGGCCTCAACGTTTCCGGCGTTTCGCGAGGCGCTGGACACCATGCGCGAGGACGGCTTCCTGACGGAGCGCGGTAATGCCAGCCGGCTCAAGCGCTGCGTCATCGAACGCGTCCTGATGCGCTGCGAGGGCTCGGCGCTGCACGATATCGAGCCGCTCCTGGCTCTGTTGCGGCGCTACGCCGCCGAGGCCGCGCGCGAAGAGGCGCGGGTTTTCTGCGACGAGCTCGTGGGGCAGAGCCGGTACGAGATTGGTCGCGACGATCGTCCTGTCGCGGCCTGACCGCCACGACAGGCCTGCTCCGCGGCGGCCCAAGCGCGGTCCCATCAATCGCCCGAGAGAGTTCGGACGTGCGGGCGCCCCCATGCAGGGGCGCGGACATCGTCCGCCGCCCATCGGCGTGGGCCGCCATGGGCAGGACGCCCGTGCGCTTGCAAGGCTGCCGCGACCTGATAACGATTTCAGCGACGCAATTAAGAAATTACCAGGAGGAGTTGCCGCCATGCAGCGCAGCACCGACCGGATTTTGACCACCCATGTCGGCAGCCTGATCCGTCCGGATTCGATCCGGAAATTCCTGCGTGCCAAGCAGAAGGGCGAGGGCTACGACCCCGTCGCTCACGCTCAATGCCTGAAGGAGACGGTGGCCGAGGTGGTGCGCCAGCAGGCCGAGGTCGGCATCGACGTGATCAGCGACGGCGAGTTCGGCAAGGGCATCAGCTGGTCGCAGTACGTCGATCGAACGCCTGGCGGGCTTCGAGCGGCGGCCGTTCAAGGTCGGCAATCCATTTACCCGTGGCGCTGATCGCGAGCGCTTTTCGGAGTTCTATGCCGAGCTCGATGCCCGCGACCACGTCGAGACGATCACCGACACGATCGCGGTCGCGCCGATCAAGTACACCGGGCAGGCGCTGCTGCAGCAGGACATCGACAATTTCAAAGCGGCGATGCGCAACGTCAAGGTGGTCGAGGGCTTCCTGCCGGTGGCGGCGCCGGCATCCGTCATCCCTGATCGCAAGAACGAGTATTACCCGAGCGAGGAGAAGCTCGTCGAAGCGATCGGGGCGGCGATGCACACCGAGTACAAGCAGATCGTCGACAACGGCCTGCTGGTGCAGCTCGATGACGCGCGCGCCGCGGTCACCTATGACCGGATGGTGCCGCCCGGAAGCTTCAAGGACTATCGCAAGTGGGTCGCGCCGCCACATGGATGTGCTCAACCGCGCGACCGAGGGCATCCCGACCGAGAAGATCCGCTACCACGTCTGCTGGGGAAGCTGGCCCGGGCCGCACACCACCGACGTGCCGATCAAGGACATCGTCGACCTGATCCTTCGCGTGCGCGCCGGCGCCTATGTGCTTGAGATGGCGAATCCTCGCCACGAGCACGAGTGGCGGGTGTGGGAGGACGTCAAGCTGCCGAAGGGCGTCGGTGCTGATCCCCGGCGTCATCAGCCACGCCACCAACGTGGTCGAGCATCCGGAGCTGGTGGCCGAGCGCATCGTGCGGCTTGCCAAGCTGGTCGGCCGCGAGAACGTCATCGCCGGCACCGACTGCGGCTTCGCGCAGCAGCCGTTCTATCAGCGCGTCCATCCGACCATCCAATGGGCCAAGCTCGAGGCGCTGGCGGAGGGTGCGCGGATCGCCAGCAAGGAGTTGTGGGGCAGAGGCAAGAAGCCGCGAAAAAGCCCGCGGCGAGAAAGCGCGCCGCCAAGCGCCGCGCCGCGCGCAGAAGAGCGAGGCTGCCATCGCGGACCGGCGCCAGCGCCGTGACCGGCGATCCATCAAACGCGAAAGACGTCAGCGCGCGTTTCGCGTCGAGGCACCCGCAGCTTCTTGGCTTTGCGAAGGCGAGATCACCGGTCTCGCCGCTTCGCGGCGGCCGGGATGACGTGGAGCGCGCCGCGGATCTTCAGGCGGCTGGCTTTACCGACGCTTCTGGCGCTTCGGGCGCGCGAGCGCCTTCTTCAGCCAGCCCTCGATCACGCCGGCGATCTCGTCGCTGTTCTTCTCCAGCATCATCATGTGGCCGTTGCCGCGGATGCCGATGTCTTCGAGCCGGATGAAGGTGTTCGGCACGCCGGCCTGGTCGAGGTAGGCCGCGGTGCAATGATCGTAGGCGGCGTGATAGGACGCCTCCGCCGACCAGGATCAGGATCGGAATGCCGGCAAGGTTCTGGCAGCTTGCCGCGCCGGCTCCTGCTGCAGCCAGCCGCGCACCAGGCCGGGCGCGTCGGGCTCGTCCTGGCGGACGAACGCGAGCTTCTCGCCGCGCTTCAGCGGCGGGTCGTAGGTGAGCGGCATGAAGCCAGGCCCGAACGACTTGCGCGGGCCGGTGTCCTCGAACCAGTCGCGGCGGCCCGTGCAACGTCGGTGTCGTACACCGGCGGGCCGTTCGGCTCGATCGCGACGAGCGCCTTGACGAGCTTCGGCCGCGCGTCGGCGATCAGCCAGCCGTAGGCGCCCGACTGCGAATGCGTCAGCAGCGATCGCGGGTCCGATCCGATCGAGCAGCGCCACTGCCGGCATCGCGGTTGATCTCCTGCTGACTTTCTCGTTGTCTGACCAGCGACTGAAACTGCGTTGCGTAGAAGGCGTCGAACATCGGCGTCGCCCGGCCTTGCCGGTGCCCGGCCATTGGGTGTGGCGCGCGCCTGCGGCCAGAGCTCGAAGCGCTTGGGCGCGACGAAGCGCTCTCGGTGCGCGCGAGGTTCGGCTGCGGCAACCGGACCTTGCGACTGCGACCAGTGCGCGGAGCGGCCGCGCGCCACCTGGTCGACCACGTAGACCGCGTAGCCGCGCCGCAGGAAATATTGCGCCCAGCCTTCGCGGCCGTCCGGCGTGCCGGTGAAGTTGGTGCCGGTCTGCCAGTTGCCGTGGATCATCACGATCGGGTAGGGCGAGCGCAGCCGCCGCGGAATGAAGTATTCCGCGTACATCTGGCCGACCATCGGCGAGCCCTTGATCGAGCGGTCGATCCGGCCGCCGACGTAGAGATAGCCGAAGGTGTCGAGGACGAGCGGCTTCGTGCGAGCGCGCCGCGAGCCATGCCATTCGCTCGCCTCGCGCTCGTTCAGTAGCCGAACTGCTCGCGCAGGATGCGCTCGTCGAGGCTGTGGCCGGGATCGAACAGCATCTGCATCGAGATCGTGTAGTCCATGCCGATTTCGACCTCGCGCACGGAGCGCACCTCGGCGTGGTCGGCGACCGCGGCCACCGGGCGGCGCTCCGGGTCGAGCACCCTGATGGTGACGTGCGCGCGGTCGGGCAGCAGCGCGCCGCGCCAGCGCCGCGGCCGGAACGGGCTGATCGGCGTCAGCGCGAGCAGCGAGCGCGTTGATCGGAATGATCGGACCCTGCGCCGACAGGTTGTAGGCGGTCGAGCCCGCGGGCGTCGCCACCAGCACGCCGTCGGCCATCAGTTCGGGCAGCCGCTCCTTGCCGTCGATGAAGATCGCGAGCCGCGCCACCTGGTAGGTCTGGCGGAACAGCGACACCTCGTTGATCGCGTGGTGCACGTGCAGGCGGCCGCTGGTGTCGCGCGCGCGCATGATCAGCGGATGGATGACGGTGGTCTCGCGCGGCGGCGAGCCGCTCGCGCAGCCGCCGGTCGTCGTAGTCGTTCATCAGGAAGCCGACGGTGCCGCGATGCATGCCGTAGATCGGCTTGCCGGAGTTCATCAGCCGGTGCAGGGTCCGCAGCATCAGGCCGTCGCCGCCGAGCGCGACCACCACGTCGGCCTTGGCCGGGCGGCACGTTGCCGTAGCGGCGCGACCAGCCGGGCCAGCGCCTTGCGCGCCTCGGGCACGGGGCTCGCGACGAAGGCGATCCGCTCGTATTTGGGTCTGGTCTGGCGCATGGCGCATGGGCGCTGGTCTCCGGCGCGCCAGGCACGGACCGGGGATGGGACGATGGAACGCGCGGTGTTCGTCTATACGACTTGGCCGTCGACTGTCGAGGCGGAGAAGGCCGGCCGGTCGCTGGTCGAGCGGCGGCTGGCGGCCTGCGTCAACATCCTGCCTGGGATGGTCTCGCTCTACCGCTGGGAGGGCAAGATCGAGCGCGGCGAGGAGGCGGTGATGATCGTCAAGACCCGCGCCTCGCTCGCGCGGCGAGGTCGAAGCCGCGGTCAAGGGCTGCACATCCCTACACTACGCCCGCGATCCTGGTGATGCCGCTCGAAAGCGTCGAGCAGGGCTACTTCGCCTGGCTGCTTGCGGAAACCGAGCGACGGCTCGCAAACGTAGGGCGCCCGGGCGAGACAACCGGGCGCCGGCAGGTTCGTCAGGACCGGCGTCAGTAGACGCGGGTGCCCTCGATCACTTCCTTCAGCTCGGTGTATTCGCGGCAGTCGGTACCGCAGATCGAGGCGACCTTGGTCAGGTAGTCGCGCGCCTTCAGCAGGTTGCCCTGCTCGGCATGCCACATGCCGTAGTACGACCAGATGCGAGCGTGCTTCGGATCGGCAGCGAGCGCCTTCTCGTACCAGAGCTTGGCGTCGTCGTAGCGGCCTAGCTGTGAGCTTTCATTAGGTTGTCCACCCGGTCCTGGCCGAGGAAGCTGGAGTTGCGAGGCTTCAGTGATTCTCGGGAGGATCGGATGAGACTGCACAAGAATGCCCGGCTCACGCCGCGTGGTCGAGAGTGGATTGTGCGGCAGATTGAGAGCGGGCAGACGCCGGAGGCCGTCAGCAAAGCCGTAGGCGTCTGCCCGCGAACCGTTCGGAAGTGGGTTGATCGATATCGCCGCGAAGGATTGTCAGGATTGCAGGATCGCTCCTCCCGGCCGCATCGGCTCCGGCAGCCGACGGCCCAGGCCGTGATCGAGGAGATCGAGCGGCTGCGCCGCCAGCGCTGGACTGGCAAGCAGATCGCCGCCGAGAGCGGTGTCTCGCCCGCTACCGTCAGCCGTGTTTTGCGCCGGCTCGGCTTGAACAAGCTGAATGCCTTGGAGCCGACCGAACCGATCCGGCGCTATGAGCGCGAGAACCCAGGCGAACTCATCCATATCGATATCAAGAAGCTCGGCAGGATCGGCTCTGTAGGGCATCGCATCACCGGACGGCAACCTGGTGTGGTCAACCGTCACCACGGCATCGGTTGGGAGTTCGTCCATGTTTGCATCGACGATGCCTCACGCGTCGCCTTCGTGCAGGTCATGGCCAACCAGCGCAAAGAAAGCGCTGTCGCCTTCCTGGAGGCTGCCGTCGCCTACTACGCCAAGCTTGGCCTCCGCATCGAGCGCGTGATGACGGACAACGGCTCGTGCTACCGGTCAAAGACTTTCCGAGCAGCCTGCAAACAGCTCGGCCTGCGCCAAATCTTCACCAAGCCCTACACCCCGAGGACTAACGGAAAGGCCGAGCGCTTCATTCAAACAGCACTACGGGAGTGGGCCTACGCTCGCGCCTACCACAACTCGGATCAGCGATCGGCTGAGCTGCTCCATTGGCTCCATCGCTACAACTGGCATCGGCCACATGGTAGCTTGAAAGCCAACACACCCATCAGTCGCCTCGGTCTATCCGAGGACAACCTGTTGAGGCTCCACACCTAGCTTGCGGCTGGAGTAGCCGATCAGGTTCGCGACATCGGGATGATCGTCGTGGCCAAGCGCCCGCAGCGCGGTGATGCCGGCGGCGAAATCGTGCTGCTGGTAGATCATTGCATGCGCGGCCCGATAGCCATCCAGGAACTGCTGCTCGGACTTCTTCTCGTCTTTCTTCTTGGACCCCTTCTTCTTGCTCGAAGCGGCGTCGCTCTTGGGCGCGGGCGACGAGCTCTGGGACGGCTCGGGCGGCGGCGGATTGTTGGTTTCGGCGGCCTTGACCGACCAGTGGGAGGCGGCCGCAAGGCCAAGACCGCAGGCCGCGATCAGGGCCACTGCAAGGCGGAAAGCGCTCATGGTTTCCCTCCCGGTGTCGGTGCGTCGCGCATTCCGCGCTCTGCTGCCGCGATGACAAACCCTAGCCGTTTCACAGGCACAAACAACGGGACGCGGCTCGTGCATCATATGCGACGTTCACATCGCCGTGAAGAACGCCTTTGCGCCTCAGATCGGCTGCCACATCACCGGCACGACATCGTAGCCGGTCGCGGTCTTGACGATGTAGCCCGAGGCCGGGAACGGGAAGTGGTAGCCCTGCACCAGCATCTTGTCGGCCGCGGCGCGGTCGAGCATGCGCTTGCGGGTCTCGACCGCCATCGCGCCGTCGCTGTCGAAGACGCCCTGCCACTCCGGACGGCGCGCGAACAGCCAGGGATGGTTGGTGACGTCGCCGAGCACCAGCATCGACTGGTTGCCGGAGGCGACCGCGAACGACGGTGTGACCGGGCGTGTGGCCGAAGGCTGCGATCGAGGCGATGCCGGGCGCGACCTCGGTGCCCGGCTCGAAGCGTTTCACCTCGCGCGCGATGTCGGCAAAGATGCGCCGCACGTTGAGGAACGCCGGACGCGCGGCCTCGGCGCCGCGCTCATCTTGGCGTCGTCCATCCAGAACGCCCATTCCGGCGCCGGCACCTGGATTTCGGCGTTGGCGAAGACCTTCTTGCCGTCCTTGTCCTTGATGCCGTTGATGTGGTCGGGATGGAAGTGCGAGATCAGGATGGTATCGATCTGCGCCGGCTGCACGCCGGCGGCCGCCAGAGCGTCGAGCAGCAGACCGGTGGTCGGACCGAGCTGGCCCGCGGTGCCGGTGTCGATCAGGATCAGCTTCGAGCCGGTGTTGACCAGCAGCGCGGTGAACGAGGTCGGCACGATGCCGGGCTGCAGGAACAGCTCGGTCAGCGCCTTCTCGACCTCGGCGCCGCTGGCGTTGCGCACGAACTTGTCGTCGATCTTGCGAAACCAGGTGCCGTCGTAGAGCGCGGTCAGCTCGTAGCTGCCGAGCTTGGTGCGATAGAGGCCGGGGTTCTGCTTGCCGGTCGCGGGCGCTGCCGCGCGCACGGGCATCGTGGCAAGGGTGGCGGCGGCCGCCGAGCCCGCGATCAGGGTGCGGCGATTGAATGCAGTCATGCGCTCCTCCCGGCGTGAATTCTTGTGCGGTTGTGCTGTCGTCGGCTCCGATGCGTCGAACGCATGCCACGCCTGCTGCGATGGCGTCGGCGGCCGAAACCCATGGTAGTTCAAATTGTGTCCGCGGTTCACTCCCGGCTAGGCTCCCGGCCGCGGGCATGGTCCTGCGGAAATGGGAGCGCATCGATGGCCGACGACTTCGAAAATCACTGCTGGAAGGACATCGTGCCGCCGGACGTGCTGGACATCTACAGCCACTACGTCCGCAAGACCTTCGTCGGGCCTGCGCCGGCGCTGCTTGCGATCGATCTCTACGAACTCGCCTACCAGGGCGGGGCGAAGCCGGTCGCCGAGCTGCACCGGACCTATCCGAGCTCCTGCGGCGAGATACGCCCATGCCGCGATCGAGCCGACCAAGCGGCTGTTCGCAGCCGCACGCGCCGCCGGCATTCCGGTGTTCTACACCACCCAGGACACCCGGCCCGACAGCCTGCCGACCCGCGTCAACGCCACCAAGCGCCAGCGGCCGTCGCGCGATCCGTCCGACTCTACGCCATCAAGGCCGAGTTCAAGCCGCAGCCGGGCGACGTCGTCATCACCAAGCAGCGCGCCTCGCGGCTTCTACGGCACGCCGCTGATGGCGCATCTGACGCAGCTCGGCATCCAGACCGTCATCGTCTGCGGCGAGAGCACCTCGGGCTGCGTGCGCGCGTCGGCGGTCGACGCCTATTCCAACGGCTTCCATGTGGTGCTGGTGGAGGAATGCTGCTTCGACCGCAGCCTGCTGTCGCACAAGGTCAACCTGTTCGACCTGCATCACAAGTACACCGACGTGATGCACGTCGACGAGGTGGTCGCGCATCTCAACGGCCTCGCCGTGAAGAAGGCGAGCTGACATGAAGCCGCGTCGCCTACGGTCCGTTTCCCTATTCGCCGATCATCGACCGGCCGCAACTGGAATGGCCGAACGGCGCGCATGTCGCGCTCTGGATCATTCCCAACATCGAATACTTCTCGCTGGAGGAGCGGCCGGGCGGCTACGGCGGCGGCGGCAAGATTCCCGACGTGGTGATGTGGTCGGAGCGCGACTACGGCAACCGCGTCGGCGTGTTCCGGATCATGGACACGCTCGACCGCTACGGCATCCGCGGCACCGTCGCGCTCAACTCGCAACCTGTGCGCCGAGCACCCGCAGATCATCGCGGAGGGCAACAAGCGCAAGTGGGAGTGGATGGGCCACAACGAGAGCAACACCCGCCGCCTGAACGAGGCCGCCGCCCGGCGAGGAGAGCCAATATCATCCGCCGCACGCTCGACACCATCGGCAAGGCATGCCGGCCAGCGCCCGACCGGCTGGCTGTCGCTCCGGCCTGCAGCAGACCTGGGACACGCTCGATCTGCTCGCGGCCGAAGGCGTCGAATACGTCGCCGACTGGTGCAACGACGACCAGCCCTACGAGATGAACCTCGACGACGGGCGCTCGATCATCGCCATGCCCTACACCCAGCAGCTCAACGACAAGTCGGCGATCGAGCGGCGCTTCGTCAGCGCCGACGGGTTCCGCCAGATGATCTGCGACAGCTTCGACGTGCTCTACAAGGAAGGCGCCAAGTCCGGCCGCGTCATGGCGATCGCCCTGCATCCCTACCTGATCGGCGTGCCGCACCGCATCGGCGGCCTTCGACAAGGCGCTGAAATACATCAGCAAGCACAAGAAGGTCTGGAAGACGACCGGCTCCGAGATCGCGCGACACTATCTCGCGCAGTTGAAGGACGGCGGATCGGCTAAAAAGAAGGCGGCCAGAAGCGCAAATAACCGGGGAGGGGACGATGAGGGGCTTGGCACGGGCGGCGCAGCGCTTCTGCTGCTGGCGGCCCTGGGACTGCTGCTGGCGCCGGCCGCGCAGGCGGCCGACACCGTGTCGATCGGGCTCGTCGGCTCGACCGGGCCGACCCACTGGCCGATCCATATCGGCCTGAAGAAGGGCTACTACGCCGCCGAGAACATCAAGCTCGACCTGTCTTCATCCAGTCGAGCGGCGCGGTGCTGCAGCAGGTCGCCGCGGGTTCGCTCGACACCGTGCTGTCGGCGGGCCTGATCGATCCGATCAACGCCATCGACAAGGGCGCGCCGATCTCGATCGTGCGGCTGGAGATGCAGCTTGCGCCCTACGCGATCAACGCCAAGCCGCAATACAAGAAGATTCGAGGAGCTCAAGGGCAAGATCGTCATGGTCGACGGCCCCAAGGGCATCACCAAGATGTACCTCGAGCGCATGCTGGCCGCGCACAACATGAAGCCGAACGACGTCGACTTCGTGTTCGCGGGCGCGACCGCGGCGCGCTTCCAGGCGCTGCAATCGGGCGCGATCGACGCCACCATCCTGCTGCCGCCGTTCAGCTTCGCAGGCCGAGGCCGCGGGCTTCAGCAATCTCGGGCTGATCGCCGACTTCGCGAAGGACCTGCCGTTCACCGGCGGCGGCCGTGAACAAGAACTGGGCGACCAAGAACCCCGACCTGCTGCGGCGGTTTCTCGCGCGTGCACAACAAGAGCGTGGCGCTTCTTCCTCGACCCGAAGAACCGGCAGGAGGCGATCGACATCATGGTCGAGGCGAGCAAGCTCAAGCCCGAGGTGATCGCGCAGACCTACGACTTCCTGCACAGCCGTCCGTTCATCGAAGGCACCGGCCGGGTTTCGCAAGGCCAAGGTGGGCGCGCTGCTGGCGGCGCTGAAGGCGCAAGGCGACCTGCAGGGCTCGACCGAGGTGGAACGGTTCGTGCTTCCGGGCGTGGCGCAGCTGAGCGACTGAGCGCTGGAGAGCGGAGGGTGGCAATGGGACGAAGTGTGCGTGCCGGATGTGCGGCGGGCATTGCTGCTGGCGCTGGCCGTCGCTCGCGGCGTGCGGCCGCGGCGCAGGCGGCCGAGACCGTCAAGATGGGCAACATCGGATCGGCCAACGCCAACCTCTGGCCGACGCATGATCGGCGTCAAGAAGGGCTTCTATGCCGCCGAGGGCCTCGACGTCGACATCGTTCACGTGCAATCGAGCGCGGCGCTGGTGCAGCAGCTCGCGGCGGGCTCGCTCGATCTCAGCATGTCGAGCGGCATGGTCGACATCATCCGCGCCATCGACAAGGGCGCGCCGCTGGCGCTGATCCGGTTCGAGGCGCAGTCGCCGCCGTACGCGCTGGTCGCCAAGCCCGCGATCAAGGACATCGAAGGGTCTCAAGGGCAAGACCATCTCGATCGGCGGCCCGAAGGACATCACCCGCATCTTCCTGGAGCGCATGCTGCAACCGAATGGGCGTCAACCCGGGCGACTACGATCTGGTGTTCGCCGGCGCGACCCAGGCGCGGGCAGCGGCGCTGCTCGGCGGCGCGGTGGATGCCACGATCGTGGTGCCGCCGTTCAATTTCCAGGCCGAGGCCGCGGGCTTCAACCGGCTTGGCCTGACCATCGACTACGCTGCCGACCTGCCGTTCTCCGGCACGGTCGCCAACCGGAACTGGGCGTCGACCCGCCGGGACGTGCTGGAAAAGCTGCTTGAACGCGCAGCAGAAGAGCATCGCCTGGTTCTACGACGAGCGGAACAAGGCGGAGGCGGTCGCGATCCTGGGCGAGGCGAGTCCAGCATCAAGCCCGAGCGACATCGAGAAATCCTACGACTTCTACCGCAGCGGCCACTACTTCGACGACACCGGCACGCTGTCGAAGCGCAAGCTGCGGCGCGCTGCTCGAGGTCATGCACAATCTGGGCGATCTCGCCGACGCCAAGAACATGGATCGTTTCATGCTGACGGGCGTGACGCAGGTGCGCGACTGAGACCGGTGCAGCGGGCGGCGATGATGCACGATTCAAGTTGCGCGAGCGCGCTGCTGGCGCTCGCGCTAATCGGCGGCGCCGTGCGCCAGCGCAGCAGACGCTGTCTCGCTCGGCTCGGTCGGCTCGTCGTCGGCCAACGGCTGGCCGAGCTACGTCGCGATCGAGAAGGGGTTCTTCGCCGCCGACGGGATCTGACGCCCGACGCCGGTGTTCGCGCAATCGAATGCCGCGGTGATCCAGCAGCTCGCGACCGGCGCGATCAATTTCTCGACCAACTCCGGCCTGGTCGATCCGATCCGCGCCATCGAGAAGGGCGCGCCGCTCGCGCATCATCCGCATCGAGGTGCAGATCCCGCCCTATTCGCTGCTCGCCAAGCCCGCGATCAAGAGCATGCAGGAGCTCAAGGGCAAGCTGATCTCGGTCGGCGGCGCCAAGGACATCACCCGCATCTTCGTCGAGCGGATGCTCGAGCCGAACGGCGTGAAGCCCGGCGAGTTCGACATGACGTTTGCGGGCGCGACCTCGGCGCGCTTTGCCGCGCTGCAGGCCGGCGCGGTCGATGCCGCGATCCTGACCCCGCCGTTCAACTTCCACGCCCAGTCGGCGGGCTTCACCTAGCTCGGCAACACCATCGACTACACCGACATGCCGTTCGCCGGCATCGCCGTGAACACCAGCTGGGCGCAGCGCCAACAAGGGCACGGTCGAGAAGGTCGTCGCGTCTACACCCAGAGCATCGCGCTGGCTGTACGATCCCGAAGAACCGCGACGAGGCGGTCGCAGATCCTGATGAAGGTCAGCAAGATGAAGCAGGACGACGTCGAGAAGCGCCTACGATTTCCTGATCAGGGGCAAGTATTTCGAGCCGACCGGCAAGATTTCCAAGGCGCGGCTCAACAAGCTGGTCGACGCGCTGAAGTCGCTCGGCGACGTGCCGGAGGGATTTCGCGGTCGAGCGGCTGTTCCTGCCCGGCGTCACGCAGGTGTCCGACTGACATGTGGCAGAGCGTCCGCCAAAGCGTATCTCGCCGGCACGCTGTCGGTGGTCGGCGGCCTGCTGCTGTGGGAGGCGGTGAGCCGGCTGTTCGTCGCCAATCCGCTGTTTCTGGCGGCGCCCATCGCAGATCGTCGCAGGCGGTCTACGCGCTGACGCTGACCGGCGAGATGGAGCGCCACGTCGCGATCAGCGCCGCCGAGTTCGCGATCGGCTACGTGATCGCGAGCGTGCATCGGCGATCGCGGTCGGCTTCGGCATGGCCAACAGCGCCCGCTTCAAGCAGGCGATGCAGCCGTGGATTTCCGGGCTCTACGCGACGCCGACGATCGCGCTCGCGCCGCTGTTCATCCTGTGGCTCGGCATCGGCATCTGGTCGAAGGTGCTGGTGGTGATCTTCCTGGTGCTGTTTCCGGTCACCATCAACACCGAGGCGGGGCTGCGCACCACGAGCGAGCGGCTGATCGAGATGCTGCGAGAGCTTCGGCGCGAGCGAGCGGCAGATTTTCTTCAAGGTGTCGCTGCCGTCGGCGCTGCCGTTCATCCTGGCGGGCCTCAAGCTCGGCATCGGCCGCGGCCTGATCGGCGTGGTGGTGGCGGAGCTGTTCGGCTCGCGCGCGGGCCTCGGCCGGCTGATCAGCCAGTCGGCCGACGCCTTCAACATGCCGGAGCTGTTCGCCGGCGTGATCGTGCTGGCGGTCGCCGGCATCGCGATGACCGCGGGCTTCGGCTGGGTCGGAGAAGAAGCTCGTGCCTGGACGAGGGACTGAGCGCCATGGCGCGCAAGCTCGAAATCTCCGGTCTCAGCAAGTGGTTCGACGAGCTCGAAGCGCTGCGCGGCATCGACGTCGCGGTCGAGACGCGGCGAGTTCATCGCGGTCGTCGGCCCGAGCGGCTGCGGCAAGACCACATTCCTGCGCATCGTCGCGGGGCTTGAGCCCGCGACCTCGCGGCACGATCCTGCTCGACGGCCGCGCGCTCGCGGGCCCGGGCGGCAACCGCGGCTTCGTGTTCCAGAACGACAGCCTGCTGCCGTGGCGCACCGTGCTCGGCAACGCGCTGATCGGACCGGAGGTCGCGGGCCGGTCGGCGCCGAAGGAGCGCCAGCGCACGCTCGATCTGCTCAAGCTCGTCGGCCTCGGCGGCTTCGAGAACTACTACCCGCGGCAGCTCTCCGGCGGCATGCGCCAGCGCGTCAATCTCGCGCGCGCGCTCGCGATCGATCCCGACGTGCTGCTGATGGACGAGCCGTTCGCCTCGCTCGACGCGCAGACCCGCGAGATCATGCAGACCGAGCTGCTGCGCATCTGGGAGCAGGGCCGCAAGACCGTGCTGTTCGTCACCCACCAGATCGACGAGGCGGTGTTCCTCGCCGACCGCGTGCTGGTGTTCGCGCGCCGGCCCGGCCGGCTTGCAGGAGAGCGTCGAGATCAAGCTGCCGCGGCCGCGCGCGCTCGAGATCAAGCGCACGCCGGAGTTCGTCGCCTACGTCGACCGCATCTGGAAGATGATCGAGGATGACGTGCGCACCGCCGTGATCGACGAGCACGTCTGAGCGCGGGCAAGCCGGTCAGCCCGGCAGGTCGGCCTTGTGCCGCGGATAGAGGTGATCGAACGACGACGCGCGCGACGATCAGGATCGGCGTCGCCAGGAACGCGCCGAGCGGGCCCCACAGCCAGGCCCAGAACGCGATGCCGAGGAAGATCGCGAGCGGATGCACCTGCAGCACCTGCCGCCCGACGATCGCGGGCGTCAGGAACTGGCCCTCGACCAGCGTGATCGCCATGAAGACGGCCGGGCGGCAGCAGCGCGCCGAGCAGCGTCGGATAGGTCAGCGAGGCCGACCACGAACAGCAGCACGTACATGATGCTCGGGCCGACATAGGGGACGTAGTTCAGGGCGAACGCGAGCGCGCCCCAGAGCAGCGGCGACGGCAGGCCCATGCAGATAGGCCATGACCGTCGTCACCACGCCGAGCGCCAGGTTGATCGCGGTCACCACCACCAGGTAGCCGCTCAGGTTGTCCTCGATGTCGTTGAGGATCTTCAGCGCGCGCAGCCGCGCCGTCGCGGGTGGCGAACCAGTTCACCGCGTGACTGCGGAAGCCCGCGCGGCCGAGGATGAAGAAGAACAGCGTGCCGACGAACAGCACGAGCTGCAGCAGGAATTGCACGGCCGCGGGCGTCACGATGGTCACGCAGCGCCGTCGAGCAGCTGCGCCAGATTGAGGTCGAGCCGCCCTTGCCGGCCTCGGCGCCGAGCGCGACCTGCAGTTGCTGCGAACGCCAGCAGCGGCTGGTCGAAGACGTGCAGCTTGTCCTTGATCGCGTCGCCGAGCTCCGGCAGCGCGCGCGAGCATTTCGGCAGCGGGTGTCGCCAGCAGGATCAGCGCGACGTTGGCGATGCGCGATCAGCACCAGCACGACCACCAGCGCCATCAGCCAGGCCGGCACGCCGCGTGCGCTGACGATAGCCGATCATCGGGCCGAACGTCATGCCGACCACGACGGCGCACAGCACCGGCAGCAGCAGCGGCCGCGCGACATAGAGGAACGCGCCGAACATCAGCAGCGCACATCACGATGGTGGCGGCCTGCGCGATCGCGCGCCAGAAATGCGTCGCGTTCTCGAACGGCGTCGGGTCGCTGACGTCCGAGCGCCGCTCGAGCCACGACCGCGCCGGACGCGGGGCTTCGGCGTTCGCAGCGTGTCGGAGACGGTGACGCTCTCGGCCATCGCGGCTCCGTCAGACCCAGACGCCGAGGTAGCGCAGCAGCGACAGCACGCCGATGATGATGACGATGACGCGGACGATCTGCTTGGCGCGGCCGTCGATCGGCAGCATGTTGACGAGATAGAGCACCAGGATGACGACGAGGAACGTGATCAGAACGCCGATGAGGATGGACATGGGAATTCCTTTGCAGTGTCAGGTCACAGCGAAAGCACGCCGGCGCGCCATCGGCGCGTGCCGCGGTCGCCAGGGCCGTCCGAGCAACGAACGCACGGCGGCGTTCCGGTTCCATGGCCGGAACCGGATCGGTCCCGTTGCGGGAATCGGCGCGGGCGGCTCAGGCGCGGCGCGAAATCTGCAGCCGCGCCGCGGGCTTGGCGCGGCTTCTGCGGGGTCTTCGACCGGCGGCGCCGCGCTTGATGTTGAGCCGGCGCATGTCGGCGTCGCGTGAAGTCGTCGTCGGTCTTGAAGCCGGCGGCACGGATGCCGGCGATGGCGCACAGGTCGTCGACCTCGTTGGCGTCGCCGGTGGTGCCGATCGCGCCGATCACCTCGCCGTCCTTGTCGCGGATCAATTGGCCGCCGCCCTCCAGGAACATCGGCCCGTCCGCCAGCTCCAGGAACGATTCGCATGAACAGCGGCTTCTCCTTCGCCTTCTGCAGCACCATGCGCGAGCGTCCGGCCCATCGCGAGCGAGGCGTAGGCCTTGCCGTAGGAGACTTCGAAGCGCAGCAGCGAGGCGCCGTCCTGCTTGAGCGCCGCCTTCATGCGGCCGCCGGCGTCGAGCAGCACCGCGGTCAGCGGATAGGCGTTGCGGCGCTTGGCCTCGGCGAAGGTGGCCGTTGATGATCTTGACGGCCTCGTCGAGCGTGATCGCGCGCATTCCGGTCTCCCTGGCATGGCCGCGCGGCAGTGTGATCGTTCTCGCAGCCTTTTCCAAGACCAGCGCAAGGCGCTGAAATGGCCTGTCAGAACGCGGTGCGGTCGCGCAGGTTACGTCGGTCGGCGACGATCTGGCGACGGTCGCGCGCTCGGCCTCGTTGCCGATCAGCGGATCGATCAGGTCGACCTGGTTCATGGCGACGAGCTGCAGGATTTCGCTGTGGACGAGGCCGGCGGCGTCGCGCGGCAGCGCATCGACGATCTGAAGCTTTTCCGGCGTCTTGGCGGCGCCGAGGCCGGTGGCGACGAAATCGCGCAGGGCGCGCTCGGAGACGCCGGGCGCCTCGACGAAGGCGTAGAGACCGGTGCCGATGCGGCGGTCGGGAAAGGCGACGACCGCGGCGTCGCGCACCTGCGGGTGGCTGCGAAGCCGCGCCGCGATCGCCGGCGCATCGTGGACGAGCCGCGTGCCGCCGCCTTCGCGGTCGACGAAGCGGAACAGCCCGCGGGTGACGGCAGTAATAGACCTTCTTGCCGGTCGCCATCCAGATCCGGGTCGGCCAGCTCTTGCGCGCGAGCACGCGTCGCTCGGCAGCGCGTCAGCGCGTCGCGGCGCGTAGCGCCGCTTGTGCTTGAGCAGATGCCGCAGGTCCTCGTAGGCGGCGACGCGGAAAAGCAGTCCGCGGCGGCGGAAGCGGCGGCAAGCTGGAAGTCGGTCAGGTAGGCGCGTCCATCGGCGCCGCGCAGCCAGTTCTGCTCCTTGTCGAGGTCGTTGTGGCAGACGCCGGCGCGGTGCAGCTTGCGCAGCGCGGCCTTGGCCGAGCGGAAGTAGTCGAGGTCGCCCTCCGGCTTGGCGAGATGGAGCGCGACGCCGTCGATGAAGCCGCGCACCAGCAGCCGGCGGCCGGCGTGCAGCAGCGGCGGCGCCATGCCGAGCCCGCCGACCAGCGAAAGCGCGTCGCGCTCGCGCGCGAACAGGTGACGCGCGACCGGCCATGCCCACCACGGCACGCCGTCGATGCCGCCGCAGCACGCCGTCGACTTCGCCCTCGCGGCGTGGCAAAGCGGCCGCGCTCGACGGTCGAGAATACGTCGCGCTTGAGCACCACGGCATCCCGCCAGCGTCCGGCGATCTCCGCCAGGGCGTCTGCGCCGATCTGTTCTTCTCCGCTTTGGCCTGGTCCGTTCGGTTCCGCTTGCATGCTATACCAAAGTCCGCCTGCCGACCTTTTGCTCTTCACATAAGCGCTACAAGCCATTCATACCCGAAAAGCAAAGTCCCGCTTCTTGGCGATTTTGCCATTCCCGCGGTATTCCTTATGGACGATCGTGTTGTCCGACCGATTTTGCTGAGGTTCCCGACAGGTACACATTAAATAGGTAATTCCACCTGTGCGTGCTTGCCTTCTAGTTGAATCCGACTATCAACGCCTATTCCATTGTTAGCGGAGCACTTATGGCCAGATTATCCAAACTCGCATCGATGTCGGTGAACGAGCTTTTCAAATTGCGTGACGAGGTTGCGGCAGCGCTCAGCTCGAGGGCGAGCGACTTACAGCGCCAGCTTTCCAAGCTGACCGGGAATGTGCTGGCGAAGAAGCGCGGCCGCCCTCCTGGAAAACGAAAGGGCAAGAAGGTCGCGCCGCAATTCCGCAGCAAGAAAGATCCGAAGCTGCTGTGGTCCGGTCGCGGCGCAATCCCGGTTTGGATGCGCGACGAGATGAAGGGCACCAAGCTCACCAAGGAAAGCTTCCGGATCAAGGCTTGATCTGCGGCCGCGCCGCGCCGCAGAACAGCGCTTGAGAGACTGGTGCCGGGTGCAGGATTTGAACCCGCGACCAACGGTTTACAAAACCGCTGCTCTACCCCTGAGCTAACCCGGCACGTTCTGAAGTCTTTCGCTGCTTGCGATCGGAACCGTTCCGGTCTGACGCTTGCAACCTCATAGCTGCGGCGGCACCGGGTTATAGCCTCAGAATTGGCCGATGGTGAGTTCGAAAACGACAGCCGCGGGCAATCCGGTCTGTGGATGACGGAGCATGTGTCGGGCATCCGCCACGCAGTCTGCGAAGAAGGACTGCACGGGCGGGCAGGGCCGGGCAAGTCCGTCGAAGACGCAGATGTTGATGCTGCGCCTGTCATCACCGGGCCGCCGCGAAGCGGCGAGACCCGGTGATCCATCTCCTTCAGAAATCAGCAGCTGGCGCCGTCACCGCGAAAGCATCTTGAGGACGAAACCTTGCGTCGGATGGATCGCCGGGTCACGGCGCTCCGCGCCGGCCCGGCGATGATGCTGGGGGCGCCCGACCACCGGGCGATCGCGACTTTGAACTTGGCAAACTGTAAAGACCGCGCCGGACGTTGCGGCCGGGCGCGCGCTCTCTCATGTGTTTGCTGCAAATTCGGGCTGCGGAAGCCCCATCCTTGTTGGGGACAAGGATGGGGCTGTTACGGGAGCGGGTGCGGTGGGGTTCCGGGGACGGGGTTCCGGAGGGAATGCACCCGTACGCAAGGCGCCCGTACCTACTTCTTGTGGCATGCCTCGATGTATCGAGCTACCGCCCGACTGTCGCGCGTCGCGGTTCCCTGCTGTGGTCCTCGTGTCACAGGCGTGAGCTTTCGTGTGCATTGGCGCCGCGATGATGCGATGCGACCTCGAAGCTCGATTGGAGGATGGTTAGAATTATGGGGAGAAGTGCGCAACCAAGCAGGTGGTCGCCGCATTGAGGATTGATCGTTCGGCTTGATCGCTATCGTTTCGCTTTCGGAATGCAGGGACTGCAATGACAACGGTGTATCTCGTCTCGCCCGCCCTGGTTAGGAAAACCGAGGAGCTGCTCGCTCGTGTCAGGCGAGGGCCGGCGTCCGAGGAATACATCCACGACTGGATTGCGCGGGTGGACGCATCGGCAGCAGGCCTGCAGCCTGCCGCGGGAGCGCCATCGGCGCGAACAAGCGCCGCCGCGTCCCGGCGCGTTCCGTCGCCGCTTGGCGACGGCAACCACGACGTATCGAGGCACTCGGACAACGCCGAGGCGTAGCAGTCGCCGCGCCCGAGGTGCCGCGCGGCACTCAGGAATGTCAGCGTCGCATGTGAGATGGCCACGCCGCCGCGCTACGGGCGGCGGCGGTTCTCCATTTCGAGCGAGACGAGGCGCGCGAGCAGGGTTGCGGGATAGAGTTGACCGAGGATCGTTTCCAGATTGCAGAGGCTGCGAGCGACCGGGTGGACCGGGAACATGTCGCCGTAACCGGTCGAGGTGAGCGTAACGATGCTGAAGTAAAACAGCGAGCCGGTCAGCGCCGGCGTGTCGTCGAAGGCAATGCCGGAAAATGAATTCGGCGAAAGCAGGCCGACGAAAACGAACAGGGCCGAGAAGCCGAGTGCGATCAACAGATAAAGAAAGACCGCACCGATGATGCGGTGATAGTTGACGGCTCCCGGCCCGAACACTGCCTTTGCGACGATCCAGCCGAGCGTCATGGAGAAGATCAGCCACGCGGTGGCTGCGAGATAGAGGTCGACGACCGACCTGTGGCCCAACAAGCGATTGATGACGACCGCGACGTTGAGAAACAGTGCGAGCGACAACAGGAACGTCGCCACCGCGCTGCCGGAGACGATCACCGCGCCCGCGATTAGGGCGAGCGCGGCCGCGGCGGCTAGGAACTGCGCGATGCCAAATCCGGACGCGTGCAGCGGCGTAAAGATGAACATCAACAGAAGCAGCAGGATCGTGAGCATGGTCAGAAGTAGGTCGCCGTGCTGCTCGCGCTGGCTGAGCAAGAAGGCATCCAAACGTGCGTGCATGTCTGTGCTCCAGGCGCTGCGATGCTTGCCGGCGGATTTCACGTCCGTGGGTGTTAGGGGTTAGCACAGACGAGCGGACCGCGGGACGGGGCAGGCCGGCGATGACGGCTGCGGGGTGTGGTCTGGCGAGCGCCGGTCGCCGCCAATAAGCCTATCCGGCAATTCCCGTTGCCAGACGCAGCGTGCCAACGCGCGTTTCGGCTAAGGTGAGAGCAGAAGCCCCGCGCGGCCACCGCGGGGCATTCCGGTGAACGCGAAGATGCGGATGAACGACCACAGCAAACGGGGAGCACCATGTCCCGCCGCATCGCCCTTGCAGCTCTCGCCGACAGCAGCCCTGGTCTCGCCGCATGTGGCAGCCAGCGCCGAGTGTTTCGGTGGCGGCTGTCGGCTGACCTACGACGCCGCAGCCGGCGCCGTCTTGCAGGGGACGCCAGAGCCGACCCCCCGCTGGGTGGTGGCCCAGACATCGCATGGCGGCGGTCAGATGGCGCCGTCCCAGGTCGTCCGCCAGGGCCCTCGGGTGACGATGCCGCCTCCGGGTCCACGCGCGCGCGTCCATCAGGTTCACCCGCGGCGCGCGCGACCGGCAGGGCTTTATGCGAGGCCGCTGCTCGGCGAACCAGTCCAAGCCGGCATCGACGTGGTCACGGGGCCGCCGCCCTACATCGGCGACGGCGCGGTGGCGCCGGTCTATCCGGAGCCGGTTTGGAAGCTTTGCCAGATCGGTGGCGGCCGGAACTGGAACTACAACTGCGGCCCGTATGACTATTACCCGTATGGCGAATACGGCTATCGGCCGCTCGGCACCTACTGGCCGAACGATCGGAGCCCGCCGGTCTACGGGGTGGCGCCCGACGCACGCGTCCTGACGGTCGATCCCGACCGCTGAGCGCGAAGCAAAGCCCGGCGCGGCCTATCGCCCGGCGCGGCCTATCGCCCGGCGAGCCGGCGCACCACGATGTGAAGCGCGACCGCAGCCGCGGTCGAGACATTGAGGCTCTTGATCGCACCAGGCAGATCGAGGTGGGCTATGGCGTCGCAGGCCTCTCTGGTCGATTGTCGCAGGCCCCGGCCTTCCGCGCCCAGCACAAGCGCCAGCGGCGAGCGTAGAGCAAGGTCGGACAATTCGGACTTCTGCGGCCGCGTCGAGGCCGACGATCAGGACGCCGCGCTCCTTCAGCCCCGCGATGGCACGCGCGAGATTCTGCACCGCGATCAGCGGCACGTGTTCGAGCGCGCCCGAGGCGGACTTCGCCAGCACGCCGGTGGCGTCCGGGCTGTGGCGGATGGTGGTTACGACCGCGCTCGCGCCGAACGCGGCCGAGCATCGCATGATTGCGCCGACGTTGTGCGGATCGGTCACCTGGTCGAGCACGAGGACCACCGAGTCGGAGCCGAGCAACTCGATCGCCGGGGACTCGGCTCGCCTCCCCTTCGACGGCAGG
>CAWGEM010000019.1:0-289132 GCA_963821555.1 uncultured Alphaproteobacteria bacterium
GCGCGAAGCTCGGCGTTCCGTGTCCGGCGCTCGACGAGCTCTACACGGATGCGGTCGCGCATGCCGCCGAGACCGCGGAGTCGCGTCGATGACAGCTCTGTCCGGCAACGCGCCGAGAGCGGTCGCCTTCGTGCCTGCTCGGTCGGGATCCGAGCGGGTCCCCGGGAAGAACGTCCGGCTGCTCGCCGGGCATCCGCTCCTCGCTTATGCGGTCGAGACGGCGCTTCAGAGCGGGGTCTTCGAGCGGGTCATCGCGTCGACGGATTCGGAGGCGATCGCGGAGATCGCACGCTGGTACGGGGCGGACGCACCGTTCCTGCGGCCCATCGAATACGCGACCGCGGTGTCTCCCGACATCGAGTGGCTACGCCATACGCTCGAGCGGCTCGACGAGCCGTACGAGCTCTTCGCGATCGTCCGGGCGACGAACCCGTTTCGTGGGCCGGACACCGTGCGCCGCGGCCTCGACCAGCTCCTCGCGACCCCCGAGGCCGACTCGCTGCGTGCTGTCGAGCTCGTGAAGCAGCACCCCGGGAAGATGTGGACCCTGGCTGCTGACGGACGCACGATGCATCCGTTGCTCGACCAGTCGGAGCTCGACGTCGCGTGGCACGCCGGCCAATACCAGGCTCTTCCCCCCGTGTACACCCAGAACAGCGCGCTCGAGATCGCCTGGACGCGAGTCGTATCGGAGACGGACACCCGCGAGGGGCGTGTCCTCGCGCCGTTTCTCACCGAAGGCACCGAGGGCTTCAACGTGGACGACGAAGAGGACTGGCAGCGCGCCGAGCGACTGCTCGAGGACGGTGCTGCCTCGCTGCCTGTTGTTCGCCGTCCACCCTACGAGGGCGGCGCTCGCAACGAGTCGTAGCGCGACGGCCAGTCGGCGCAGCTGACCGGGAAGTCGAGGTCGATCGCCCGATCGGCGTCGTGCAGGTACCACGCCACCCCCGGTGCGATCAGGGCCATCGCGCCGACCACGACGACCGCGTACGTCCGCAGGATCCGTCGCACCCGATGCTCGAGAGAGCCCGAAGCGATGCCATGCGCAACGAGGATCGCGCCGGGCACGAGCACGGGGGACAGAAGGCGAGCGTCGACGTGGTCGAGAGACGTCCTCGTTGCTGCGTAGGCAATGCCGGCGACGTACCCGGCGACCGCGACGCCGAGAACCGTCGTGGGCAGCCGGTGGCGCAGCACGCCGAGTATGGCCGCAGCAACGAGCGGGGCGAGCACGACGAGCCGGACGACGAGAGGCACGTCCACCGGAAGGGCCACGCTCGACAGACCGTCCGGTACCTGCCCGAGGACGTCCAGGATCGAGTACGGAGACGGGGACCGGGAGCCGTAGAGACCGGTTCCCAAATGGAGGTTTCGAAGCGACCAGACCGCGGGAAGGACGAGGACTCCGCCGGTGAGCCCGACCACCCTGAGCACTCGTCGGTCGAGGCCGCGTGAGCCGACCCAGCCGGCGAGCACCACTGCGGGTACCACGAAGAGCCCGGTGTAGCGGGTGAGGAGTAGCGCCCAGGAAAGCGCAAGCACGACTGCAACCCGTCCGGAGGCACGAACGGCGAGCCTTCGGCCCCCGTTCACGATCGCGAGCAAGAGAAGTACGAGAAGGGCGGAGAAGACGGTCTCCGACCAGACGGCAGCACCGTTGCGCAGGGTCACTGGTGCGACCGCGGTCGCCAGCGCGACGAGGAAGAAGGCATTCCTTCCAAGACCGGTCGCCCGGGCGAGCAGGCTCGCCGCTAGCACGAGGATTGCTGTCGCGAGCACGTTGACGATGCGCGTTGCATCCGGCGCGTCGACTCCCGACACGATGAAGAGCGCAAGCGCCGCGGGGTAGCCGGGAGCGTACTCCGTGATCTCGCGTTCGCAGCCCACGAACGTGCCTGAGGCGGCGATCGACTCGGCGCCGGTCATATAGATGGCTGAGTCCGGCGTGATTCTCGGTAGCGGCGACACTGCGAAGGCCACGAGCAACGCGGCTACCGCTGCGATCGCGAAGACCGGAAGCGGGATCCGAGGCGACGCGGTTCCAGGCGGCTCGGGCATCGTCGGACCCGCAGGCTCTCAGAATCCTTGGACGCCTGCCATGGCGGTGTCCGGGTTCCGTCCGTATGCTCGCGAACCGTGAAGGTCAGCCGGCTCGAGACGTTCTTCTGCGACGCCGGCTGGCGTCCGTGGATCTTCCTCAAGGCGACCACCGACGATGGGCTCGTCGGCTGGTCTGAGATCACCGACTCGCACGGCTCACCGCGTGGCCTGGCGGGAATCGTCGAGGACCTCGCACCGGTCGTCCAGGGACGCGATCCGCGCGCGGTCGAGGGGATCTACTGGGATCTCTACCGGCACACGCGGCAGAGCCCGGGCTCGGTGATCGCGAAGGCGCTCGGCGGCATCGAGAACGCCTTGCTGGACCTCAAGGCGAAGGCGCTCGGGGTTCCCGTGTACGAGCTCTTCGGCGGGCCGACGCGGGAGACGATCCCGCTCTACTGGTCCCACTGCGGGACGACGCGCGCACGAGCGTGGGAGGTGACCGGGACGCCGAAGCTCGCTACCTATGACGACGTCGAACGACTCGGCCGGGAGATCGTCGATCGCGGGTATCGAGCGTTCAAGACGAACATCGTCGTTCCGGGGGACGAGCCGGCAGTCCTGATGCCCGGTTTCGGGTCCGGTGGCGGCACGGAGCAAGCACCGGAGATTGCGGAGGTGCTCGTCCGGTTGCTCGGCGCCTTCGAGGCGGGGACGGGCGGGCAGGCACGGCCGATCGTGGACCTGAACTTCAATCTCGAGCCCGAGGGCTGTCTCCACGTCGCTCATGCCGTCGAGCCGTTCGGCCTACAGTGGCTCGAGGTCGACATCTTCGATCCAGCGGCGCTCGCAATCGTCCGCCAACGCGCCCCGATGCCGATCTGCTCGGGCGAGAATCTCTACGGGAGCCGCGCCTTCCGGCCACACTTTGAGGCCGCGGGAATGGATGTCGCGTCCGTCGACGTCATCTGGAACGGGTTCCACCAGGCGAAGAAGATCGCCGACCTCGCGGAGACCTTCGAAGTGAGCTGCGCGCCGCACAACTACTACTCGCACCTCGCCACGTTCATCGGTGCTCAGTGGTGCGCGACGATCCCGAACGCCCGAATTCTCGAGTTCGACGTCGACGACGTGCCGTGGCGAGACGAGCTCGTGACCGCGGTGCCGGAGGTGACCGCCGGGGCGATCGAGATTCCGAAGGGACCAGGGTGGGGGGTCGAGGTGGTCGAGGAGGTCCTTCGCGAGCACCCGTGGCCGCGCTAGCGCGACGCCGTGCATCATGCAGTCGTGTCCTAGTGCCTCGGGCTCGCACTCAGGCGTCTCGTGAGCCCACGCGGCAGCCGGCGGTGCCTGCGGCCTAGTTGGAGTCCGGCGAATTCACAAGCTCGTACACGGCCGCGGGACGGCGGCGGAGATCACGCGGGCTCCGTAGTCACTCCATCGGAGTCGGGTCGCGCCGGAGCGGCATGACGAGGAGCGCGAGGAAGAACGCGCCGAAGACGATCTGGACTCCGAGTCCGAGCATCGTCGCCAGGAGGGCGGTCTCGTAGGCACGACCGAGCGCTCCGAACCCATCGCGCACCCACTCGACGGCAACGGCTGACATACCGACGAGCGCGATCAACACGAGCAGCCCACCCGCGATCAGTCCGTGCTCGAGTCGGAGTCGCCGCCCGAGCCGTTCGAGCAGCGGGTCCCGTTCGCCGATCTGCACTCGGGCGTACGTCCGGGCGAAGACCCCGAGCTGGATCACCTGAGCTCCCATCAACGTGAGCGCGACGAAGCCGAGCATCGTGTGGATCTGCCACGTTCGGCCGAGGATGTCGACCGGGCCGCTCGCCAGCACGATCATTCCCGCGAGCCCGAAGAGGAGCAGGATCGTTCCGGGCAAGAGATAGAGCCAGCTCGGGCTGTAAAGGAGCATGAACCGAACGTGTCGCCACGCGTCGCCGAAGCGGTTGAGCTTCGACTCGCCGACGCGCGGGTAGTAGTCGATCGGGATCTCGCTGACCGAGTACCCACGGCGGTATGCCTTGAAGACCATCTCGGAGGCGAACTCCATGCCGGTGGCATGGAGTTCGAGCGGCGCGACCGCGTCTTTCCGGATGGCACGCATGCCGCAGTGGGCGTCGGAGACCTTCACGCCGAAGAAGACGTTGAGCATCCCCGTGAGGATCGGGTTCCCGACGAACCGGTTGAGAAACGGCATCGCGTCGCCGTGGATTCGCCCCTTGAACCGGGAGCCCATCACGAGATCGCTGCCGTTCGCGAGCTCGTCGACGAAGGGCCCGAGCTCCCGGAGCGGGTAGGTCTCGTCGGCATCTCCCATGACCAGATACGTGCCGCGCGCCGCTGCGAGACCGGTCAGATATGCGTTGCCGTACCCACGCCGACTCTCCGTGACGATGCGCGCGCCGTGCGCGGCGGCGACCTCGGCCGAGCGGTCGGTCGAGCCGTTGTCGACGACCACGACCTCGCCCTCCCTGCCGGTGCTGCGAATGCCCTCCCACGCCTGATCCACCACTCTGCCGACCGCTTCCTCCTCGTTCAGGCAGGGAATGACGACGCTGATCTCGGGCTGCGTGGGCATCTCGGGGAGCGCCGCCGACCGTAGCACGGGTGCCCGCTGGGCAAAAGAGAGCCGGGTACGCTCCTCGCGTGCCAGCGTTCACGAAGCCGGTCGTCGGCGGCTGGCGCGTACTCGTGCGGTTCGCGGACGGTCCACGTGCTGTCCCGGCGCTCTTCCTACTCGCGCTTCTCGTGTACGGAGCGGTCTCCCTCGCGGTGCCGCTCAGCGCTGGTCGGGACCTCGCGCGCTACCTGCTTGCGTACGTCCAACTCTTCGATGCGCACGTCGTCTACCCGCAGGCGATCGTGACGAGGACGCCGGGCACGTCGGTCCTCGCCGGTGGCTTGCTCTCGCTCGGGAGCCCGTTCGTGGCCGAGGCTGCGGCCGGAGTCCTGTACGCGCTCTCCGTCGTTGCCTGGTTCTCGGCCGCTCGCCGGGTCAGTCCTGCGGTCGGCGTCGCGACCGGGATCGCTGTCCTCATGTGGCCGGGCTACGTCCTCCTCTATCACGAGCTCTCGAGCGACATGCTCTTTGCTGCCGCGTTCGCGCTCCTCGCTCTCGTCCTCGCTCTGACCATCGAACGGCCGACAGTGAGCCGCGGGGCGGCTCTCGGTGGGACCGTCGCGCTGCTCTTCGCCATGCGGCCGACGAGCGTCGTGCTGCTCGTGCTCGTGCTGGTGCCGATCTTCGCGGCGCGTGGTCGTGGCCGTCTGCTCTGCAGCGGTGCCTTTGCAATCGCGGCCGTCGTCCCGCTCCTCGCCTGGGCCGTGCACAACCAGGTGCGGTTCGACGACTTCACGATCGTCAGAGGAGGGGCTGGTCTTCCGCTCTACCGTGCCTTCGTCGAGGACCGTATCGTCGAGCCGGAGAATGGCCCTGCGACTCGCGCGTTCGCGCAGGTCGTCCGCCGTGAGCTTCTCCCTCGCGAGCCCTACCGCTCGTACGGGATCACCCTCGACCAGTTCTTCTCGAGTGGGAGCTTCAGGATGTTCGAGGACCTCGTCGTCCTCGATGATCAGGTGTGGGGCTGGGACGACGACTACCGCCATCTGAGTCGTGTCGGTCGGGAGGCAGTGCTCGCGCATCCCGGCACGTACGCGCGAGGCGTTGTCCGGGACCTGCGCAAGCTCGTCTGGTGGCCGCTCTACGCAGCATCCGCCGGCGGGAGCGGGAGTGCGGGCGGCGGTGGCGCCGCCTCGAGTGCCCAGCCGACCACCGCGACGGGGCTGCCCGTGCCGACCGAAGGCGAGCCGATCCCTTCGTCGCGCGAGCCCGCCTACATCTCCACGCCGGACCGCCGCATTCGCGACGTGTGGACCTCGGCGACCGAGCACCACCTCGTCTTCCGCGACCCCGCCGACGGACAGCGCACGGCGGCAATCGATCGGCACATCGCCGAGTTGCTCTCGGCTCTTCCAACCCGAGGCGGGAGCTCCGGCCTTCGAGGGGTTGTCAACGACCTCTCGCGCATCTACCCGAGGCCTGCGATGTGGCTGCTGGCCGGTCTCGTCCTCGTCGCGATCCGCAGGCCGCGCAGGGCCTCGGTTCCGCTCGTTCTCTCCATCGCTGCCCTTCTCATCCTCACGGTCACCGCGCTGGCGGTGTACGCCGTCGCTGAGTACTCAGTCCCCGTCACTCCGGCCTTCGTCTTCCTCGCAGCAGCGGGCGCGTTCGGGGCCAGGAAGACCTGATCCCGGGGACCTCGTCGGCTACGGTCTCCGGGCGAGCATGGCGATCCTCGAGATGATTCCCAAGGAGGAGCTCGACCGCGTCCGGGAAGCCGCGATCCCGTCTGGCAGTCGCCTGTCGCTGCTCGCGGACATGTGTCGGCTGAACGCGCTCGTCGCCGTCAAGCGCGCCGGCTCGGGCCATCTCGGGTCGAGCTTCAGCGCGCTCGACGTCGTGGTGCACCTGCTCTACGAGGAGCTCGACGTCGCCTCGCGCGGGTTCGACGACCCGGACCGTGACGTGTTCTTCTCCTCGAAGGGGCACGACGTCCCCGGCCTCTACGCCGCGTTGCTCGGGCTCGGCGTGATCACCCAGGATCGGCTCCTTCGCCTACGCCGGCTCGACGGCCTCGACGGCCATCCGGATGTCGGTGTTCTGGGGATCGAGGCGAACTCCGGCTCGCTCGGCATGGGCATCTCGAAGGGACGAGGGATCGCCCTCGCGAAGCGCATGCTCGGGCGCGGAGGTCGCGTCGTGGTCATGACGGGAGACGGCGAGCTCCAGGAGGGCCAGAACTGGGAGGCGTTCCAATCGGCAGCGCACGACCGGCTCGGGAAGCTCTGGGTGATCGTCGACCAAAACGAGCTGCAGTCGGACAAACGGACGGACGACGTCCTCGCGCTCGGCGAGATCGAAGCGAAGCTCGAGGCGTTCGGGTGGGACGTCCGGACGTGCGATGGTCACGAGCACGCTGCGCTGACAGACGCGTTCGAGCGCTTCGGCTCGGGCGACGACCGGCCGAAGGCACTCGTCGCAAGGACGATCAAGGGCCGCGGAGTCTCCTTCATGGAGCACCCGGCGGCGCTCGCGGAGGGCGACGGCACGTATCGGTGGCATGCGGGAGCGCCCGACGACGACGCCTTCGCGCGAGCGTTCGCCGAGATCGTCGGTCGAATCGACGATCGCCTGGCCGAGCACGATCTCGGCGCGCTTCGGCTCGTGTCCGTGGCGACGCCCGAGAACGAGACACCCACAAGCCTCGAGGGAGAGCCCGAGAGCGGCGCGGGTACTGCGCCGGCGAAGATGACGGACGAGTATGTCGTCGCGGCCTACGGAGAGTCGCTGGTCGAACTCGCGCGAGACGACGAGCGGCTCGTCGTGCTCGACGCCGACCTGGCCTCCGACTGCCGGGTCCGAGCGTTCGAGCTCGCGTACCCGGAGCGCTTCGTCGAGAGCGGGATCGCAGAGCAGGACATGGTGTCGGCTGCCGCGGGGCTCGCACGCCACGGGCTGCTGCCGGTCGTGAACTCCTTCGCCGCGTTCCTCGCGTCGCGAGCGAACGAGCAGATCTACAACCAGCTGAGCGAGCGGACGAAGGTCGTTTATGCGCTCCACTACGCGGGGCTGATCCCAGCCGGTCCTGGCAAGTCCCACCAGTCGCTGCGGGACATCTCTCTCCTCGGAGCGCTCCCCGGGCTGACGATCGTCCAGCCCGCGAACGCGGACGAGACGGCGAGGCTCCTCCGCTGGGCCGTCGAAGATGCAGAGCAGAGCGTTGCGATCAGGCTCGCCATCGGACCCTCGCCGCGCCGCATCGAACTCCCTGACGGAGGACTCCGCGTCGGCTACGGCACGGTGCTCCGCGACGGCGTCGACGCGATGGTGGTCGCGTACGGCCCTGTGCTGCTGCACGAGGCCTTGCTCGCGTCGGAGCTGCTCGCGGAGCGCGGGCTCGGAGTCGCCGTTGCGAGCACGCCGTGGCTCAACCGCTTTGACCCGGAGTGGCTCGACGAGCTCGCGGCGTACGAGCACCTGTTCGTCGTCGAGGACCACTCGCCGGTCGGAGGGCTTGCGGACGGTCTCAGGCGATGTCTGGACACGCCGCGCCTGGTCGCGTTCGGTGTCGAGGGATGGCCCGCCTGCGGGACGCCGATCGAAGCCCTACGTGCTCACGGGCTGGACGGCGCGTCGCTCGCGGAGCGGGTCGCGGCCCGCGTGCGCACGCGAGTGGCCTGATGCCTCAGGGGACAGGGAAGCGGGTCTGGACAATTCTCCCCGACCAGCTCTCCATCCGCGTGTTCTTCGACACGGGCATCGTCGAGGGGCTGGCAGACAGGCTCGACGAGGAGCTCACGGTGGTCTTCCTCGTGCGGCCGGACGAGGCGGAGGAGTGGATGCCGCGGTTGCCGCCAGACGCGATCGCGCATCAAGGTGCGGACCTCGCTGCCGTGGACGGCAGCGTGCGGGAGCGAGTCGTGCGGCGGGTCGACGGCTGGCTCGATGGGCAGGCGGGCTACTACCCGCTCGCGATCCGGCTCAACCACCGGCACGGCTTCCATCTCGACCGTATGGATCGCGGTCACCCGAACTGGATGCTCGACTCGGCTCGCGAAGGAGTTCTCCCCCGCTGGGACACCGTTGAGCAAGGCATGGCTCGCTGGCATCTGAGCAGGTATCGCTACGTGCCGCATCGGCTTGCCGAGACGATGGGAAGGGAGTGCTCCGCGCTCGTGCTCGCGAACGTTCAGCCGCACTCGGCGGTTCCGTATCTCGTCGCTGCGCGGCGACTCGAACTGCCAGTGGTCGCGTATGTCGCGAGCTGGGATCACACGGTCGGCAAGGGCGTGATCTCGCCTTATTGTCGCCGGTATCTCGTTCAGAACGAGGTCATGCGCGACGACCTCCGCCGCTACCACGGAATTCCGCCGGACCGGGTCATAGTCACGGGCTGGCCGCAGACGGACGTCTTCCAGCGCAAGCGTCCGAGATCCGAGTACGAGGCGCTTCTGCGTCAGCTCGGGCTCGACCCAGCGCGGCCACTCGTGCTCGTGATGGGAAACACGCCGACGAACACGCCGTACGAGCACCGGCTCGTCGAGCGACTGGTCGAGTGGTGGGGCGCGCGAGCCGATGATCTCCAGCTCCTCTTTCGTCCGCATCCGCGCGATCGCGAGTGGAGCGAGCGGTTCGCCGCGGCTCGAGCGCGCGAGGGAGCAGGCGTTCATGTCCAGGAGCCGAGCTACACGGACATCGACGTGCTCGCGACGCTGCTCCAGCACGGCGACGTCGTCGTCGCGAACGCGGGCACGATCCTGCTGGATGCCGTCGTCAACGACCGTCCGGCCGTGTGTGTTCTGTACGACGAGGGAGCGCCCGAGGGGACGTCATGGGCGGCGATGAACGTGATCGGGAAGCACTACGAGGAGCTCGCGAGCTCCGGTGCCTTCTACCGCGCCGAGACCTTCGCCGAGGTCGTCGCCGGTATCGCGCGCGCCCTCGAGCATCCCGACGAACTCCGGGCCGAGCGCCGGCGAGTGACGGAGCAGGTCGTCGGCGAAGTGGACGGACACGCGGCGGAGCGCGTCGTGGACGCGATCGTGGACGCCGTGCGACCCTGAACGGTGCCATCCGCATGCAGTCCGACTGGCGAACCGTGGTGCTGCGACTCGGTGTCGTCATATGCGTGGCTGTTACTGCAATGACGGCAGCCGGCAGGCTCGACGACACGATCGCGGTCTTCGACTTCGTGGCCGACGCGAACGCGCAGCGTTCGTACACCGAGCGGACATACCCCGAGCTGTCGTGGGTCGCGGGAAGCAGCACTGTGCTCGAGGAGGCACGACTGCGGATGCCGAAGGACGCGACCTATCGAGTGGTCGAAGGGCCGAAGGTCGACAACGCCAGGTACTCGGGATTCGGCCGCTACTTCCTGCTCGGGCTGCTTCTGCCGAGACGGCAGGTGGACGACGAGTCCGCCGAGTGGGTGTTCTGCTACGGGTGCGATGCGTCGACTCTCGGAGACCGCTTCGAGGTGCTCTCCGACTCCGGTGACGGATTCCTCTTTGGGCGCATGATGTCGTGACCGCGCGCGCGATCATCGGTCTTTGCGCCTACAACCTCGTCTTGCTCGGCACCGGCGCGGGCGTGCTCTGGGGCATCCGCGGTTGGCGGTGGTGGACCGATCTCGTCCGGCTCACCGGTCTCGCGTACTTCCTCGGGGTGGGTTCTCTCATGGTCCTGCTGACGTTCGAGCTCGTCGTCGGCATTCCCGTCACGGCGGCGACGATCCTCGGGAGCTGCGTGCTACTCGCGGCTTCCGGAATCGTCGTGGGACGCCTCCGTGGTCACTCGCGGCCACGCTTGCACCCATCGGCTTGGCGTTTCCCCGGCCTGTCGCTCTTCGCTGCGCTCTTCGTCGCCGGGATCGTCGTCTACTTCGAGGGACTCTTCCGGGCGGGCCGTCTCGCGACCGCCGTAACCGCATGGGACAGCTGGGCGTTCTGGGTTCCGAAGGCCGAGGGCATCTACTGGTTCGATCGGCTCTCGCCGGGCTTCCTCTTGAGCCTGCCTCAGCTTCCCTCGTACCCGCCCGGCCTTTCGGCGCTCGAGGCCGGCGCCTTCCACGCGCTGGGCGCGCCCGATTCGGTGACGCTCCATCTCCAGTACTGGTTCTTCGCGGCAGGCTTCGTCGCGGCGGTCGCTGGCCTCCTCTCGCGCCGGGTACACCAGGCGATCCTGTATCCGGCGTTGCTTCTCGTCCTGGTCGCTCCCAGTCTGGTCGAGCGGATGACCTCCGTGTACGGGGACATCCCGCTCGCATATCTCATCGCACTCGCCGCCCTGCTCCTCGTGCTGTGGCTCGAGGAGCAGCAGCCGTGGCAGCTCGCCGTCGCGACCATCTTCCTCGCCGGGGCGATGCTCACGAAACGCGAGGGGATCCTCTTCACCGTCTGCGTGCTGGTGGCCGCGTTCGCCGCGACGTGGGCGGAGCGTCGCCTGCGCTGGAAGCCGCTCCTCGTGACGGGGCTAGTCGCCTTCGCGCTCGCGCTTCCCTGGAGGATCTGGTTCGTCGCGCATGCCCTGCCCGGCGACGGTCCCGACGCCGGGTACCTGGGTGCGTTCCACCATCTCGACCGGGTGTGGCCGTCGTTCCACCTCGTCCTCACGACGCTCTTCGACCGCGATCTCTGGCCCATCGTCTCGGCGGTGGCCGTAGCCGCGATCGTGCTCGCCGCGGTCGCCGGCTCCTGGAGGATCTCGGCATACTCCGCCGTCTTCCTGGGCGCGTCGCTCGCGATGTGCACCTGGGCCATCTGGTCGAATACCGACTTGCCGATCACCCAGGCGGACGAGGCGAACCCCATTGTCCGCGTGACGAGCACGCCGATCCTCGTCCTCGCCGTGCTCACTCCTCTGCTCCTCGAGCGAACCTGGTCGGCGCGCACGACGCCCGCCAGTGCGGAGCCCGCCGGGACCGTGTTGCGAGACGCGCTCGTGTTTAGGTCTCGCTGGGCATGGGTCGTGGTCGCGGTCGGCCTGCTCTCGCACCCCGGGGCAATGCTCGTCGGCTACTCGGGGAGCGGGCTTCCGGGAGGGTTGCCGCACTTCCCGAGCGCCTCAGACTGCGTCTCGGCTCCCGTCGCGGGCGAGCGCGTGCGCGTGACCGTCGGCTACGCGGATACGTATCAGGAGGCAAACGCGCTCGCGGGTCGTGCCCGAGCCGCCGGGCTCGGCGCGATCAGAATCGGCCAGGACGGCTGTGGTCGCCTGCGGGTGTTCGCCGCGGGC
This sequence comes from uncultured Alphaproteobacteria bacterium, assembly GCA_963821555.1. Lineage (GTDB taxonomy): Bacteria > Pseudomonadota > Alphaproteobacteria > Rhizobiales > Xanthobacteraceae > Z2-YC6860. The sequence goes on from CAWGEM010000019.1 coordinate 11,849, forward strand.
ATGGAGTCGGCAGCCGCCTTACACATGCTGGCCGCTGCTCGGGAGGCGGGTCTTCGTCCTGCGCTCGAGAGCGCCGAGGCCCGGCGATGAAGACTGCGGTCCGCGTCGGGATCGTCGCGTGCGTCACAGCGGCGTGTCTCATGAGTGCGGGAAGGCTCGACGACGCCCTCGCCGTTTTCGACTTCCGGGCCGATACGAACGACGCGGCGACGTTCAACGAGCGCACGTACCCCGATATCGAGTGGCTGCCCGGGGGCGCAGGAGTCATGGAGGACGCACGCCTCTGGATGCCCGAGAACGCGATGTATCGGGTGATCCGCGGACAGGGCATCTCCGCGTCGCGAGTCGGGTCGTTGCGCACCTTTCTCTTCGTTCTCCTGATGCCCCGACGCCAAACCCATGGTGAGTCCGTGCCCTGGGTCTTCTGTCAAGGCTGCACGCCAGCGACGCTCGGGCCGGAGTACGAGGTGCTCTCCGACTCGGGGCACGGCTTCCTGTTCGCGCGGAGCAGGCAGTGACGCTCCGGGCCATCGGCGGCCTGCTTGTCCTCAACGTCGGCATCCTCGGCGCAGGGGCGGGAGCTCTCTGGGGCGTGCGCGGCTGGCGCTGGTGGACGGAGTTTGCACGCCTCGTCGGCGTGGCGTACTTCCTCGGCCTCGGGATGCTGACGATCCTCACGATGTACGAGCTGGTCCTCGGCGTCCCGTTCGGCTCCGCGACCATGCTGCTGAGCGGTATCGGCGTCGGCGGCGCCGGGGTCGTCGTCGGCTGGCTACGAGGGTTCGCGGCACCCGGTCTCCACGAGCCCGGCTGGAGGTTTCCGAAGATCTCGCTGTTCGCCGCGCTGTTCGTGGCGGGCATCGCCGTATACCTCGAGGCGCTCTTTCGCGCCGATCGTCTGGCGGGCATCGCTCGGGAATGGGACAGCTGGGCGAACTGGGTGCCGAAGTCCGAGTCTCTCTACCTCTCAGGCCGCCTCGATCTCGACTTTCTCGCGCTCTCGCCTCAGCTTGGGTCGTATCCTCCGGGCCCCACGATGACCCAGGCGGCCGCGTTTCACGCCATGGGGTCGGCGGATACCGTGACGTTGCACGTCCAGTACTGGTTCTTCGCGGCCGCCTTCGTCGTCGCCGTGATCGGCCTCCTGTCACAGCGCGTGCACCAGGCGATCCTGTTCCCGCTGCTCCTCGCATTCCTCGTCGCGCCGAGCTTCCTGGACTGGGTCACGACGGTCTACGCAGACGTCCCGATGGGCTACTTCGTCGCTCTATCGGCGCTGCTCGTCTTTCTGTGGATCGACGAGCGGAAGGCGTGGCACCTCACCGCAGGAACGGTCTTCCTGTCCGGAGCAATGCTGACGAAGCGCGAGGGGATCCTCTTTGCGGCGTGCGTGCTGTTCGCGGGGTTCGCGGCGTCGTTCGCGGATCGGCGTCGCCTGTGGCCGCGCCTCCTGGCGGCCGGGTTGGCCGCATATGCGCTCGTCCTACCGTGGACGATCTGGTTCACGGCCCAGGGGCTTCCGGCGACCGGGTCCGACACGGGGTACGTCGGCGTCGTCTCGAGCCTCGACCGGGTGTGGCCGGCCCTGCGGACCACGCTCGAGACGCTATTCGACCGAGACTTGTGGCACTTCGCCCCGTTCCTGGCGATCGCAGCGATCGTCCTGGCTCTCCTGGGCGGGGCACGGCGAGTTTCGCTGTACGCCGGAGCGTTCCTGGCCGCGGGGGTCACAGTCGTGACCTGGATCCTCTGGGTCAACCACGGGATCGCGCTCATCCACGACGACTGGGCGATCCGTCGGTTCGTTGGGACACTCATCCTGGTGCTCGCGGTGCTAACGCCGGTTCTTCTCCAGCGGGCATGGGAACCGGTGTCCCGCGTTCGGGCCGGTTCGCCTGGTGTGGACGCGCTCTTCGGGCGGTCGAGAGTCGCCTGGGTCATCGTGCTCGTCGGCGTGCTGTCCCATCCCGGTGCGATGCTCCTCGGCTATTCCGGGAGCGGGCTTCCCGGGGGCGGGCCGAGCTTTCCTGGCTCTGCGGGCTGCGTATCCGCTCCGGCTCCGGGGGGCAAGGTACGGGTCGTGGTCGGCTACGCGGACTCGTATCCCAAGGCCCTGGAGTTGCGGAGCCGGGCGGTCGCCGCCGGCCTCTACCGGACTGCAGTCGCGCAGGACGGGTGCGGTCGGCTCCGCGTGTCCGTCGACGGCGTCGAAACCGTTGCTGAGTCGAGACCGCTCCTCTCCGCGGCACGCCGTGCGAGACTCGAGCCGACCCTCGAGGCCGACGCGGGCTGACGGATCGACCCGCCTGCGAATCGGGCACGTGCCAGGATCGCAGGGTGAAGCTGGTCATGACGTTGCTCGTTCGCAACGAGGCGGACATCGTTGACGCCCAGATTGCTTTTCACCTCGCCGCGGGCGTCGACTTCGTCATCGCGACCGACAACAGGTCCGAGGACGGTACGACCGACATCCTCGAGCGCCACGAACGCGCGGGCTGGCTGCATCTCATCCGCGAGGACGGGGATGACATGCTCCAGGACGAGTGGGTGACGCGTATGGCACGTAGTGCGGCGACTGACTTCGGAGCCGATTGGGTCATCAACTCGGACGCCGACGAGTTCTGGTGGCCACGCGAGGGGTCGCTGAAAGACGTTCTCGCCACGGTGCCCAAGCGCTACGGTGTCGTCCGCGGCTGTTGGAGGCACTTCGTGCCACGCCCCGACGACGGCGGCTTCTTCGCTGAGCGCATGACGGTCCGGCTGGCTACACCTGCTCACCCCGGCGACAAGCGGACGATCTTTCACGCGCATCAGAAGGTCGCGCATCGTGCACGAGCCGACGTGTGGGTCGAGAGAGGCAATCACGACGCTTTCGGGCCGGGGCTCGATCCTTGGCGGGGCTGGCATCCGATAGAGGTTCTCCACTTCTCGTTTCGCACCGCACAACAGGCGGAGCGAAAGCTCGGCGGAGGATGGCTGCGTAGCCCAACGTACGAAGCGCCTCTGTATCAAGTTCTTGCGGGCGAGGCTAGCCGAGCGGGGCGAGTCGATGACTATTTCGCCTCGCTGCAAGTGGACGATGAAGCCCTCGCCCGTGGTCTCGCGGACGGCACGTTCGTGATCGATACCCGACTACGAGACGCGCTCTGCACACTGCGCGCGAGCGACGGTGCTCGAGGGCTTGTTTTCACGCACCCCGATGCAGCCGAGGACGCGGCGTATGCCGCCGAAGTGTCCGTGCTCGAGGAGATCGACGGCTTAGTCAGGTCTCAGGCGCGGACGGACACCCTGGAAACCCGGCTCGCCGCGCTCGAGCGCGGCTGGCGGTCGCGCATCCGTGGGGAGCACGAAGCTTGCGAGGCGCCGTAGACTGATCCGCCGCATGAAGCTCGTCATGACCCTGCTTGCGAGGGACGAGGCCGACATTGTCGAGTCCTGGCTCGCGTTTCATCTGAACGCGGGCGCCGACTACGTGATTGCGACGGACAACCGATCAGAGGACGGAACGACCGAGATCCTCGAGTCGTACGCTCGCGACGGCTACGTCCATTTGATCCGCGAGTCCGGCGAGGACCTGCGACAGGACGAGTGGGTCACGCGCATGGCCCGCCTCGCCGCGACTGACTTCGGAGCTGATTGGGTAATCAACTCCGACGCGGACGAGTTCTGGTGGCCGCGTGGCGCCTCGCTTCGCGACGTGCTGGATGCGGTGCCGCCGCGGTACGGGACGGTCGGCGCGTTCTTGAGGATGTATCCACCGAGGCCCGAGAACGACGAGCTGTTCGCCGAACGCATGACGGTTCGCTTCTCGGCGCTGGCGCCGATCAACGATCCCGCGTCGCTCTACAAGCCGATTCGAAAGGTCGTGCATCGGGCGGACGCCTCGGTCCGCGTCACACGAGGCAACCACGCCCTCGTCGGAAGCTCGCTCGCTCCGCTCCGTGGTTGGTTCCCGATCGAGGTCTTCCACTTCCCGCTCCGCTCGCTCGAACAGTGTGCGCACAAGGCGCTGCTCCAGGGTCGTGCCTTCGAGCGGATCGCAAGGACGCCGACGGCGTACCACGCCCGCATGTACGACGCGTATCGGGAAGGGCGAATCGCCGACTACTACGAATCCGAGCTGCTTCCTGACGACGAGGTCGAGAGCGGCACGAGCTCCGGCCGGCTGGTCGTCGATACACGGTTGCGCGACGCATTGCGAGAGCTCCGTGCACCGGCTGGATTGGACCGCGGGTTCATGTTTCCCTCCGAAGCCGAGCCGCTCTCGTTTCCTGTCCCGACGCTCGTGGAAGACGCCGAGTACGCGGTCGAGGCAGCGGTGCTCGGCGAGGCCGACGTCGTCAGGCTACAGCGGCGCCTGGACACATTGGAGGACCGGCTTCATACGCTCGAGCTGCGGCTGCCGACCCGCGCCTATCGCAAGCTGTCGGGCACTGCCAAGCGAGTCCTTCGCCGCGACTAGGCGCTCAGCGTTCGGTGCGCTTCACGGCGCGCAGCCCCACGACGACCTCGAAGAGGCGGTCGTGGGCGTCGAGCTCGTGGGAGCCGAGGTCGGAGGCCGCAAGGCCGTAGAGGAAGCCCGAGGCCGTGAGGACGTTCCCGTACGTGGTGACCTCGACCCGGTCCGGCCCGAACGCCTCCTCCCCGAGCCGGCGGAGCGACCGTCCGGTGAAGTGCCACCACTCCCCGTACACCTCGTCCTCGTGGGGCGAGATCTTGCTGATCCCCGGAGCGGTGGCGAGCAGCACTCCGCCAGGCACGAGGATGCGTTCGAGCGTCGCAAGCGCAGCGCGCACGTCATAGACGAACTGGAGCGTCTGCGTCACGATCGCGCAGTCGAAGGTGTCGCTCTCGATGTGCGGTGCATCTGTGAGATCGCCGACGATCGTCGCCTCGGGATTGCCCGCCTTCGCCATGAGGACGTCCGAGCGCTCGACAGCCGTGCCGAACAGGTTCGTGTAGTCCGGTGCGGCGATCTCGAGGACGCGCCCGTGAATGTCGCGCGCATGTGCGCCGATAAAGCGGTCGACGTACACGCGGTCGATCGGTGTCCCACGCTCGTACCCCCAGTTCGAGTCGATCGGAGTGACCCGCCGGAGGTCACCGAGGTTGGGTGGCCGGCGACTCCTCCACTCGACGAACCTGCGCCGGAGAGGGCTGAGCCGACGCCGCGCCGCAGCCGGCACGAACGCGCGCCAACTCCACGGGCGCGACTCCTGTTCGCGGCCGGCCAAGGCCGCGATCATAGTGGGGTCGTGGTGCCGGTCGCTCATGCCCACCGCCTTGCCGGGCGCATCGTCGTCGTGTCGCCACATCTCGACGACGGCGTCCTCTCGCTCGGCGCGACGATGTGGACAGCTGCCCGTCATGGAGCCCATATCGAGCTGCTGACGGTCTTTGGCTGCGACCCGGAATCCGAGGCGACCGCTGGCGGTTGGGATCTTCGCGCCGGCCATCGCACAGAGGGCGAGTCGGCTCGGGCACGGCGCGAGGAGGACCGGCGGGCGTGCGCGATCCTCGGGGTAACGCCGGTGTGGCTGCCCTTCGGGAGCGTTGACTACGAGCGTCACGCTGCCGAGGACACCGTTATCGAGTCGATTCTCGCAATGGCGGAGGACGCAGACACGATCCTCTTTCCGGGGTCGCCTCTCACTCACCCAGACCATCACCGTCTCGTCCAGCTGGTTGGCGGGCAGACCCCCACGCGCCAGTGCGGCTGGTACGCAGAGCAGCCATACACGCGCCGCACCGGACTGGAGCCGAGCATGCCCGAGTGGCTCGTGGACGAGCTCGGCCAGGCGCCCACCTTCGAACGTCTGCGGGCGTCCACTCGAGCGCGTCTGGCGAAGTGGCGGGCGATCAGGGAGTACCGATCGCAGCTCTCACTGCTGGGAATGAGTCGTAGCGTCCGGCGCGGTCCTCTCTCCTTCGTCCGGATTCCCGAGGCGGTTGCCTGGAGCGAAGTTCGTGACCGAGGTCGGGACTAGGCTCAACCGTCGATGAGGCTCGTGATGACACTCCTCGTCCGCGACGAGGCGGACGTCGTCGACGCACAGATCGCCTTTCACCTGGCAGCCGGCGTCGACTTCGTGATCGCGACGGACAACCTCTCGAGCGACGGGACGACCGAGATCCTCGAGCGGTACGCCGCGAACGGCGTCCTGCACTTGATTCGCGAGCCAGGGGACGATCTTCGACAGAGTGAGTGGGTCACGAGGATGGCTCAGCTCGCGGCGACCGAATACGGCGCCGACTGGGTGCTGAACACCGACGCCGACGAGTTCTGGTGGCCGCGAGCTCCGAACCTCAAGGATCTTCTCGATGTGATCCCGAAGCGCTTCGGTGTCATTCGCGGCGCATGGCGGAACTTCGTTCCTCGGCCCGAGTCCGACGGTTTCTTCGCCGAGCGAATGACGGTGCGACTCGCCACGCCCTCGTTCCACCCACATCCACTGAGCACACACTCGAAGTCCGCCCACCGTGCCGTCTCCGATGTGCGCGTGGGCAGAGGGAACCACGAGGCGTTCGGCCACGGACTCGCACCCATTCGCGGCTGGTACCCCATCGAGATATTGCACTTCCCGGTCCGTTCGCTCGACCACTGTCTCCAGAAGTACGTCACCCAGTTCGTCTCGCTCGAGAAGAACGCCGAAAAGGGCATCCCGGGGCACATGGCGGAGGCCTATGAGGCATATCGAGCCGGAAGCCTCGAGGAGTTCTACACGCCGCTCGTCGTAGACGATGAGCGCCTCGAGCGCGGGCTCAGCACGGGAGACCTCGCGATCGACACCCGCCTTCGGGACACTCTCCGCGAGCTCGAGTTCGGCCGGGTGGACGGCATCGATCGCGAGACGTCTGGGGCCGTGCTCCACTTTGCCGCGCCGAGCCTGGAGGAGGTTGCCTCGTACGCCGCCGAGTCGAGCGCACTTCAGGAGTCCGACTTCGGTCTCGCCCTGGGCGCCCGCGTCGATGACCTCGAAGCGAGAATCGGCGACCTCGAGCGCAGCACGGTGTCACGACTGCGCGTCGCGGCGAGGAGCATTCGATCGTGACGCAAGCATGGTCGCGGCTCCTCGCATTCACGAAGACACCTGCCGCCGCAGCCGTCGTGTTCGTCCTTGCGCTCCTGGTCTATGGAATCGAGTCGCGCGGCTGGCCGATGGCCAAGGGGCGGGATACCTGGGACTACCTCGCCTACTACTTGCAGCTCTTCGACTCTCATCCGCCGCTCGAGCCGCTCCAGGTCTTCCGCACTCCCATAACACCACTCGTCGTGGGACTTCCGCTCGATGTCGGTGGAGTCGTGCTCCTCGAGGTCGTTTTCGCGATGCTCTACGCGGGATCGATCCTCGCGTGGAGCGCCACGGCGTTGACCTTCGGTCGAATCCCAGCCCTCTTCGCGGCCCCGCTGCTGCTCGTGTACCCGGCCTACGCGACGCTGTACCACCAAGCGTCGAGCGACGCCGTGTTTGCGACCGGGCTCGCGTTCTGGGCGCTGCTGCTCGCGCGGACGATGACGACGCCGTCGACGTGGAGGTTCGTTGCGCTCGGTGCCGGGTTCGCCCTGCTCGTCCTGACGCGTCCGGCGAACCAGGTTCTCCTTCTGCCGCTCGTGCTCGCTCCGCTCATCGTGCGCGCACGATGGTCCCGTCGGCTCACGTGGGCGGTCGCGTCGGTCGCGGCGGCGATCATCCCGCTCGGGATCTGGGCGGCTCACAACGGTATTCGCTACGACGACACGACAGTCGCACGGGGCGGTCGTGCGTGGGTGCCCTTTCTCAAGGTGTTCCTCGACGATAAGACGATCTCGCCGGAGAACGGGCCGGCTTCGAGACGGCTTGCGAACCTGATCGAGGAGCAGGTGCTCGCCGAAGAGCCGTACAAGAAACTGGACGTTCCGCTTGACGCCTACCTGAAAAACGGCTCGAACTACGAGGTCGTGCGCCTGATCGCCCTGTCTGACCGTGAGCTGGGGTGGGACGAAAACTACGACGTGCTGTTCGACTCGGCGCTCGAGGCGATCCGCAAACACCCCGGCGTCTACACGCGGGGTGTCGCCAACACGTTCTGGCAGTTCTTGCTTCAACGTCCGCTGCGGGAGGACATCGCTCCGCGAGCTCAGACCGCCCCCGAGCGCCCGCCGCCGACCTTCGAGCGCGACGGTGTCGTGCTTCCCAACCCGCAGGCGACGGTCCTCGTCGTCGGTGTCCCATACGGCTTCGTGTGGTGCGCGTCCGACTACATCGACTCCTGCACGCTCCAGGATCCGTCGCTCGTCTGGTCCGATCCTCAGAAGCAGAAGCGGTACCGCGAGATCGTCTCCCAGGTGCGGGCCTGGGATGCCGAGCTGCCGTCCCGCACGGGCGTCTCGTGGATTCCCGAGATCCTGAACCGCATCACGCCCAGATACCCGAGACCGCCGCTCTGGCTCCTGGTCGGTGTCATCGGTCTCGTGGTCTTCAGGCCATGGTGTAGGCGGACGATTCTCCTTCTCTGGCTCAGCGCCGGACTCGTGCTCCTCATCCACGCCGCCTCGCAGGGCGTGGCGCCGGAGTTCGCACTCCCCGTGTACCCGATCTTCATCGTGACGGCGCTCGGGGCAGTGGCGGGAGATCGAGGTGCCCGCGGCGGCGGCCGCTAGCATCGCCCCGTGAGCCCGGGACAGAGCGCGCTCGACGAGCGAACTGCCACGTCGACTGACGGCGGATCTCCGACTGACCGCGACGCCCTTCCGGCGGAGCGTGGTAACGAACCTGGGGCGATCGGACGCGTCTCGGTCATCCGCCCGGCGTCTCGCATGCCTCGCCTCGATCTGTCCGAGCTCTGGCACTTCCGCGAGCTCCTCTGGACGCTCGCATGGCGCGATGTCGTGGTTCGGTACAAGCAGACATTCCTCGGGATCGCCTGGGCGGTCCTCGTGCCCACGTTCACCGCGGTCATCTACGTGATCGTGTTCGGGAAGTTCGCGGACTTCCCGTCCGGCGGCGTGGCATACCCGAGCCTCGTTCTCGCCGGAGTCTTGCCGATGCAGTACTTCGCCTCCGCCCTCACGGGCTCGAGCATGAGCCTGGCAGTGAACTTGCCGCTCGTGACGAAGGTTTACTTCCCGCGCACGTTGCTGCCGCTCTCCGCTGTTCTCGTGCCCCTCGTCGACCTCGTCGTCGGACTTCCCGTACTCCTCGCGCTCATGTGGTACTACCACACCTGGCCCGGGGGACCCGAGGTCCTGCTCGCTCCGGTCTTCATCGGGCTTGCAGTCGTGACTGCGCTCGGATCCGGATTCCTGCTCGCGGCGCTCAACGTGCGTTATCGGGACGTCCGCTACATGATCCCGGTCTTTCTGCAGGTGCTTCCGCTGCTCTCCGGTGTGATGTACACGGTCGAGGCCATTCCCACGAAGTGGCAATGGATCCTGGCGTTCAATCCCATGACGGCCGTGATCGCCGGTTGGCGCTGGGCAGTGCTCGACGCGAATCAACCGGATCCTGCTCAGACTGCGGTCGGCGTGGCAGTGGCCGTCGTGCTTCTCGTCGGGGGTCTCACGATCTTTCGTTCCTCCGAGCCCAAATTCGCGGACACGATCTGATGCCGGTCGCCATCGACGCTCAGGGGCTGTCGAAGAGCTACCGAATCGGTGAGCTTCAGGCCGCGTACGGGACGCTTCGCGAGTCAATGTCGCACGCAGTGCGCCGTGCGACCGGACGCGAGCACCACTCCCAGCGCGAGGACATCTGGGCGCTTCGCGATGTCTCCTTCGAGGTGCAGGAAGGCGAGGTGCTGGGCGTTGTCGGCCGCAACGGTGCAGGCAAGTCGACGCTTCTCAAGATCCTCACTCGGATCACGACACCGACGGAGGGTCGCGCCGAGATCCGGGGTCGCGTGGGGAGCCTGCTCGAGGTCGGGACGGGCTTTCACCCGGAGCTGACCGGGCGCGAGAACATCTACCTGAACGGCGCGATCCTCGGCATGAAGCGGCGCGAGATCCAGAAGAAGCTCGGCGAGATCATCGAGTTCTCGGGCGTCGAACGGTTCATCGACACGCCGGTCAAGCGGTACTCGAGCGGGATGCACGTGCGGCTCGCATTCTCGGTCGCCGCGCACTTCGAGCCCGAGATCCTGCTCGTGGACGAGGTTCTCGCCGTGGGCGATGCGGAGTTTCAGGCGCGGTGCCTCGGCCGCATGGAAGAGATCGGGGCTACCGGTCGGACCGTGCTCTTCGTCTCGCACAACATGCAGACGGTCTCCCAGCTGTGCGATAGGGCGTTGCTTCTCGAGGGAGGCCGCGTTGCTCGCGACGGCCCGAGCGGAGAAGTCGTCGCTCACTACCTTCAGACCACCGCCGGCGCCGGATCGAGCCATGAGTGGCCGGATGACGAGACGGCACCGGGAGACGATCTCGTGCGGCTTCGGTCGGTTCGGATCGTGCGAGCCGACGGCGAAACGCGCGACTACGTGGACGTCCGCGAGCCGGTCGGGATCGAGTTCTGCTTTCGTGTGCTTCGCGAGGGCCCACCGGTGATTCCGAAGATCAAGGTGGTGGCAGGGGGCCACATTGCCTTCAACGCGATGGACACCGACCCGCGATGGAGCGAGCCGTCCCCGGCAGGGGAGTACGTCGCGACGGCATGGATCCCGGGCAACCTGCTGAACGAAGGGTTGATCTCGGTCGATGCGGCTGTGTGCTCGATCGACTCGCCCAAACTCCATCACCACCTGAGTGTGTGGGATGCCGTGTCGTTCCACGTTCAAGACCCACTCGTCGGCGACTCATCGCGCGGAACGTTCACCGGTCAGTGGCGCGGCGTCGTGCGCCCGCTGCTCGAGTGGACGTGCGAACGAGCTTGAGTCGGACCCACGAACGCAGGAACGTCGTGCGTTCGAGACAGCCCGACTCCGGCAACGGCGCCGACGCGAGTGAGCCCGAGGCACTCACGACAGACGCGGTCGTCCGCCTTCTCTCGCGGAGACTCTGGTCGACCGAGGTCAAGCTCGCGGAGGCGAAGTCCGTCATCTCTGGTGTCGAGGCCGAGCTGGCCGTGGTCCACGACTCGACATCGTGGCGTGTGACCGCTCCACTGCGTCTCCTCGCGACCCGCTACGCCGTCGTGGCGAGACACGTGCGCAGGAGCGCGAAGGTCTCCTGGTGGACGCTGACGCTTCAGCTCCCGCGGCGCCTGAGAGAGCGACGAGAAGCGATCGCCGAGTCCTCGCGCTCCAGCCGCGAAGAGACCTACGAGGGGTGGATCCGCGCGTACGACACGCTCGACGAGTCGGACTTCGACGGGATGCACGAGCTCGAACGTGCCCTGGACTATCGCCCGCTCGTCTCCGTGCTCATGCCGGTGTTCGATCCACCCGAGGCGATCCTCCGTGCGGCGATCGACTCCGTTCGAGCGCAGGTGTATGCGAACTGGGAGCTCTGTGTTGCGGACGACTCATCGACGCAGGCGCACGTGGTCGACGTTCTCGACGGATACCGAAGCGACGACAGGGTGCGCGTGGTCCGCCGCTCGGAGAACGGTGGTATCTCGGCCGCCTCGAACTCTGCTCTCGAACTGGCGCGCGGCGAGCTCGTCGCGCTGCTCGACCACGACGATCTCCTGCGACCTCACTCGCTGCTCCTCGCGGTGAACGAATTCGCGAAGCGCCGCGAGGTCTGCTTCGTCTACTCCGACGCCGACAAGATCGACGAGAACGGGCGGCGTGTGAGCCATTACTTCAAGCCCGACTGGAATCGCGCGCTCCTGCGGTCGCAGAACTACCTCTGCCACCTCTCGGTGATCCGCGCCGATCTCGTCTGGAAGGCGGGAGGCTTCCGCGGCGAGTTCGACGGGAGTCAGGACTGGGACCTCAACCTCCGTATCGCCGAACTCCTGCCCGCAGAGGCGATCGCGCACGTGCCGCACGTGCTCTACCATTGGCGGGCGATCAGCGGCTCTGTCGCTGCCGAAGGACACGAGGCGAAGCCGTATGCCAGCGACGCGGCTCGACGCGCGACCGAGGAGCACCTGCGGCGCACGGGTCGGAACGGCTACGTCCTCCCGGTCGACGCGCACCAGAAGGTGCGCTTCCTGGTCCCGCGACCTCGCCCGTTCGTCAGCGTCGTTGTTCCGTCGACCGCCCGTGAGAGCCTGCTCCGCCCGTGCCTCGAGGGACTGCTCTCGGCCACCGCGTATCGCGAGCTCGAGATCGTCGTGGCCGTCAGCGAGAGCGCGGTCGACGAGCGCGCGACGTGCCGATTCCTCGAGGACGTCGCCGCGAAGCCGCGGGTGCGACTGGTGACGAGCCCCCATAGGGGCTTCAACTTCTCACAGACAATGAACGAGGCGATTGCGCAGACCGACGCCGAGCTCGTGCTTCTCCTGAACGACGACGTCGAGGTCGTCCACGACGACTGGCTCGAGGCGCTCGTAGAGTGCGCACTCGAGGACGACGTCGGCGCCGTGGGCGGGCTCCTCCTCTATCCGGACGGGACGATTTACTCCGCCGGAATGCTGCTCGGCGCACGCGGTGTGGCGGAGCACCTCTACCACCGTCGGCGTTGGGACGTCAACGGCTACTCCAACCGCGCCCGCCTGCCGCAGGACGTGTCGGCTGTAGCGGGCACATGCATGCTGGTGCGGCGCGAGGCGTTCGACGTCGTGGGAGGTCTCGACGAGTCGTTTCCGGTTGCGTACAACGACGTCGATCTCTGTCTGCGCCTGCGCCGGGGCGGCTGGCGGATCGTCTACCAGCCCGATGCCGTCCTTGTGCACCGAGGCTCGGCCTCCTTCGGGACGTATTGGCACGGACGAGACGCCGAGCACGGGCACGACGCCGAGCGCATGCGCGCGCGTTGGGGCGCTGCGCTCACCGACGATCCGATGCACAACCCGAACCTCGAGTTGGACGCGTCGCATCCCGACCGTCTCGCGTTTCCACCTCGCGGCTCGTACCCCTGGCGGTCCTAGATCTCGGATCGTAGGACGGCGGGCGTCGTGCGCTCCGCAAGCTCGGCGAGCCGGTCGAAGTGATCGTCGACGAGCGCGCTCAGATGCCTGCGAGCAACACGTGGGCGTTCTCCCTCCAGGACGAGGCGGAGGGCGGAGGGGAGGTCGGCGACCGTGGAGACCAGGGATCTCGCCCCCGTGGTCGTCGCCAGGGCGCTCAGCTTCGACTGGCCGAGGAGATCGAGGATTACGAAGGGCAGGCCGTAGACGTAGGCCGTGATACTGCCGTGCAGGGAGCTTCCCACGAAGCCGCACGATTGCGCGATCGCGGTCACGATGTCTTCGACAGCGAAGCTCGAGGGCAGCCGGTACACCTCGCAACCGTCCAGATACCCGGCGATCGCGTCCGCGAACTCGCCGTCGCGGTGGCATGGACCGGCTTCGATAAGGAGGACCGGTGGGCTCGAGGCGTTCGACAAGACGCCGCCAAGCACGCGTCCGATCGCGTCGACGAAATCGCCGAGCGACGCGCCCCCCTGAACCACGAGCGGGGCGCCTACTGGCGGGAACGCCCCGATCGCCGCGAGGGCGGCTCGTCGCTCGGTGATGACCTCGAGTGGGAACATGCGATCGAGGATGAAGCCGGAATCGGGAGCGAGGGTCACTTCACGCTCGACTCCGGCCGCATACAAGCGAGCGCGTGACGGCTCGTCGCGTACGGAGACGTACGGTCGGCGAGCACAGGCTCGGCGAACGCGCTCGGCAAAAGAGCCCCCGAGATCGAACGGTACGCCCACCGAGTGCCACGCGACGGGGGTCGCGGTTTCGAGCTCGGCGCCCAGACCGTCGACGAAGAACATGCTCGGCCGGAGGCGATCGGCCTGATCGTGTTCCAGCTCGTACCAGGCGGCGTACAGGTCGTCGCACGGATGGATGATGTCGCCGCCTCCGATCACCACGAAGTCAAGCTCATGGGCGAGCTCGGCAACGCGAGTCGGCGTGGGCTCGCCGAGCGGCTTCGCCATGGAGCCTCCGTCGAGCGGGACCGGATGAAGGTGGCCTCGAGGAGAGAAGGGGTGGACGGACGCCTCGGGCAGCCGGCGCCGGAGCTCCCGCTCGAAGATCCGGGGAAAGAGGAGGTCGCCGAAGTTCGCGACGTCGAATGTGCCCCAAATGCCCACCCGCGGGCCGGGAGTCGCGAGAGATCGTCGACTCGGAGCGGCGGTCGACATGGCGGGAGCCTACGCGCGCGGGGAGTCGCGGCTCAGCTAACGGCGAAGCGCGTCGGTGCGTCCAGGTCGTCGAGCGAGTCCGTGAAGCCGTAACTGCGCTGTGTCAGCGACGCGAGCGAAGCAGGCGAAGAGTAGGTCACGGTCGCTAGCACGCGTGGTCTGGTCGTCGAGAAGCCGCCTCGGTGGAAACCTGCGGTGTTACAGAAGATCAGCGCTCCCTTCGGGGCTGTGAACACGCGCACGTCCGAGGCAGGCACACGCTGCTCCAACTCCTCCTCACTCGGGTAGTTCTGGCCGAGTGGCTGCCAGGGCCATGCATCGGCATACCGCCCGCCGGGTTGGCTTCCGGGCACGTACTGAAACGGGCCCATGTCCTCGTCGACGTCCACGAGGTAGAGGAACGCCTTCAGGAGATGCTTGTCGTTGTAGTCGCGGTGCCACCGCTGCGAGGAAATGCGCGTTGCTGCCGCGGGCTGCGGCACCGAGTACCAGACATCGATGTACTCGAGCTTGGCCCACATCCTGAGAGAGGCGTTGGCGATGTCGAGCATGCGTCTCGACGCGCACGCGCTGAACCAGGGGTCGTCCCGCCCGAGGTCGACGCCGTAGCTGTGCAGACGGACGACGAACTCCTTGCCCTCGCGTACACGGAGGTGCTCACCTCCTGCCGCGAGGTCGGCCTCGGTCGTCGCGATGAATCGATCGCGCTGGCTCTCGATCTCGTGCCACGAGCTCTCGGGGAAGAGATCGCCGAACGAGAGGACCGAGAAGCCCTGGGCGTCCACGTCGCTGACGACCTTTCGCTGCACGTCGTCCAGCGCCGGGCTGTTCTCCGAGAAGAGCCGTCGGCTCTTGCGGTTCGAGAGCATGCGGTCGTGGAGCTCGTAGGTGGCGGCGATGCCCCTTCGCTCGAGAGCCTTTGCGACGCCGTTCGATCGCGACGTGAAGACTCTGCTGAATCGATGTGAGAACTTCGTCGTCTGCCTGTGCATGCGCTGTCCGCTTTCCTCGGCGACCGGGGCACTAGGTTACCGGCCGTGACGCAGACGACTGTCTTCTACGCATACCGCGATTCGCCCGCGCGGCGCAGCGCCCTCGAAGCCGACCCGGGGGTGCCCGAGCGGTACCTGCTCTACGGGCTCGACGAGCTCGCTGCTGGCGGGCTGCGCGTCCGCCACAACCTCGAGCGGAGCTCGCTGCCCCCCTCGTGGGCACGGGTCGCCGGCGGCTTGTCCAAGGGGGCGCTCGAACGTGCGGGGGGCTACGGTGGCGACTTCGCGACCGTGTTCGCGTCGCTCGGGGTGGCGAATCGCGCCGATGTCGTCTTCTCGTCCGTGGACACCGTCGGAATCCCGCTGATGCTCCTTCGGCGAGCCGGCCTCGTGCGACCTCCGCTCGTGTACGCGGCGATCGGCTTGCCGGAACGGCTCGCGCGCCTCCGAGGCGAACGCATGCGACGTCTCTACGCCTCCGCACTCGGGTCCGCTGCGACCGTTCTTGCCTATAGCGAGCACGAAGCGGATGTGCTTCGGGCGTGGCTCGAGGGTCATGGCCGGCCGACGTCCGTGGAGTTCGTCCCGTTCGGCGTGAACACAGACGCCTTCCGCCCAACGGGTGAGGCACCCGTCTGCGACGTCGTCTCCATCGGCGCCGATCCACACCGGGACTACGAGCTCCTGCTCCGAGTCGCCGCGACGATGCCCGGGACGAGCTTCGTCGTGGTGACGACGGGCGAGCAGGCCCGAGCGCTTCCGTCGCTGCCTGCCAACGTCACCGTGGAGACGGATCTCCCGTTCGGAGAGATGCGACGCCGCCTGGCGTCCGCGCGGGTCGTCGCGCTGCCTGTTCGCGACAACAGCTACTCGGGCGCGACCACTGTCCTCCTCCAGGCGATGGCCTCTGCCAAGCCAGTCGTTGTCACGCGTACCCGGGCGATCGCCAGCGGCTATTCGCTGGTCGACCGCGACAACTGCCGGCTCGTGACGCCGGGCGATGAGGCAACGTTCACCGCAGCCCTCTCCGAGACGCTGGAGGACGACGCTGTTTCCCAGGCACTCGGGGCACGGGCGCGCGAGACGGTCGAGCGCGACCTCAGTTGGACCCGCTTTGCGGAACGGATCGATGCTTTCGTGCGGGGAGCATGCAGTGGATCGGCGGCCCCATTGCGCTCGGCGTCTCGAAAGAGCTGACCCGAACTGCTCGACCTGCTCGTCGGTCGAAAGTCGGCCAAGGGTGCTCGACGACGACCGACGTCGTGAGGGCAGCAGTTCGCGCGCGACGTTACCTTGTTGCCCCGTGGACCTTCGCACCGTTCCGCGGACGGCACGACGCACCGGTCGAGGGCTCTTGCGGCGCGCTCGTACCGAAGCGGACTGGCTTGCCTCTCGCCACGGGCGTGCGGACCTGTCGCTGTTCCACCAGTTCGATCCTCCCCCTGCCGGAGGCGGCCACCAGTTTCTCAGAGCACTTACGCGGGAGCTCAGAACGAGAAGCCTCGAGATCGAGGAGAACCGAGTCTCCGCAGGGACGACGGCCTGTCTCTTCAACTCGTTCAACTTCGACTTCGACCGTCTGCGGCGGTTCGTGCGCGAGGGCTGCCGGATGGTTCACCGCGTCGACGGCCCGATCGGTGCCTATCGAGGCTTCGACGATGGGACGGATGACCGGATCTCCGAGCTCAACCGTGAGCTGGCGGACGCGACCGTGTTCCAGTCGCACTACAGCCTCGACAAGCATCGCGAGCTCGGGTACTCGCTACGCGATCCAGTCGTGATTACGAACGCCGTGGATCCCACGATCTTCCACGAGCCGCCGGCGCGAGAGCCGCTCGACGGGCGGAAGGTTCGCCTGATCGCGACCAGCTGGTCGGACAATCCGCGCAAAGGGGCGCAAACATTCGCGTCGCTCGACGCTCATCTGGACTGGGAGCGGTTCGAGATGACCTACGTCGGTCGGTCGGCCCTTCCGTTCGAGCACGTCCGCACCGTCGGCCCCGTGACTTCCGAGGAGCTGGCTCGGCTGCTGCGGAGCCACGACGCATACATCGCTGCTAGCCAAGATGATCCTTGCTCGAACGCACTCCTCGAGGCGCTCGCATGCGGCTTGCCCGCGGCCTACCTCGCGAGCGGAGGGCACCCGGAGCTCGTCGGAGCAGGCGGGCTTCCGTTCGCAGATGACGAGGAGCTCCCGGCCGTACTCGAGCGCCTCGTATCCGAGCTGGATCACTTTCGCTCTGCGATATCGGTGCCAGCGATCGGCTTTGTCGCTGACAGGTACCTCGAAGTCCTCGGGCTGGCCCGTACCTAGAATCGGCTCCCGAGTGGAGAACTACCTTCGGCGAGCGAAGAATGCGGCGGCATTTCGGATTGGCCGGCTATACGACGATGTTGCCGTCTCTCGCGCGCACGATGCCTTCTACCGATCGGATGCCTGGACTCGAACCTGGTGGCTCGGCGCTCAGACGCTGAAGAACCCGCTCGACCTTTGGGTCTACCAAGAGATCGTGGTCGAGACGAAACCCGTTCTCATCGTCGAGACGGGCACGTATCGCGGCGGCAGCGCGTACTACCTCGCCACCATCTGCGACCTCGTAGGCGCTGGTGAGGTCGTGTCGATCGACATCGAGCCGATGCGGGACGACTATCCGCAGCATCGACGGATCACCTACCTCGCCGGGCGTTCGTCGACGGACCCGGAGGTCGTCGCCGAGGTGCGTGAACGAGCTGCTGGGCGCCGGACATTCATCGTGCTCGACTCGGACCACTCCCAGAAGCACGTGGAGGCCGAACTCGCCGCCTACTCGCCGCTCGTGCCGGTCGGCTGCTACCTCGTCGCGGAGGACTCGAACATCGGCCAGATTCGCCCGGATCTCATGCCTGGGCCCCGGCAGGCCGTGGAGACGTTCCTGTCGCGCACGGACGAGTTCGAGCTCGACCGCGACCGGGAGAAGTTTCTCATCACGTTCAATCCGAGCGGCTACCTACGTCGGGTGAAGTAGGTGGCGACATTCACTCAGCGTTACCCGGATTACCTTCTCCGGACGGGGTATGCATTCGACGAGTATCGCCTCATCTACGCTCCGGTGCCGAAGGCGGGAAGCACGGCGATTCTCTCCGCGCTGGCCGTCGCGGTCGGATTGCAGCCAGACGATCTCGCGCGATCCCGCAAGCTCGAGGCGACCCGCTCGCTGGCCGTCCATGACGGCTCGCTGTGGGGTCCGTCCTTCCGGCTCGCCGGGCGCAGCGTGGACGAGCTCGAGCTGATCCTCGAATCGACTGAATGGCTACGCGTCACCGTGGTTCGCGAACCTGCCCGCCGGCTCTGGTCTGCCTGGGTTTCGAAGGTGCTTGTGCGCGATCCCAGGTTCGTGGCGATGTTCGACGAACCCTCGTTTCCGGCGATCCCGAACACCCCCCGCGACGTCCTGGACTCCTTCAGGGCATTCGTCGAGGTGCTCCCGACGACGAGTGATCCCGACCCGCACTGGCAATCGCAGGCGGACCTTGCAGCGATCGGGACGGTCGATTACGACCACGTGGGGCGGATCGAGGAGCTCGACGCCACCGAAGCAGTCGTCCGCGAGCGGGTGCGGTCGGCCGGAGGGACGTTGCCGGCGTTCCGACGCGAGAACGCCGGGATCCTCCCCTTCACGCCTGACGTCTTCGGTAGCCGCGCGCTCGAAGCTTGTGCGCACTGGACGGAGCCGGACCGTCGCGCCTTCGGCTACGACGCTCTGACACCTGCCGCCGAGGAACCGGACGAGGTCTGGTTTCGAGCGGTCGAGGCGGCCCTGCCGGCTGTTCGCGCGATCATCGAGCGGAACGCGCGGATCTACGATGTCGTCCAGCTGCTCGAGAAGACCGGCGCTCGGTCACCCTGATACCTACGACCGTGAGCAGTCCCGCGTCCGGAGGTCCTCATTCGACCCCGCTCGCCGGGCGATGACGGGACCCCCGATCCGCCAGAGGACGAGGTCGGCTGCCGTGCCGCCCGCGAGTTTCTCTCCGTCGAGCTCGATGCCCGGCTGTGTGTACACGTAGTCCGCGACGAGCGGCTGGCCGGACTCGAGCTCGAGGCGCCCTCCAGGACCGACGTCGACCCGCGAGATCGGAAGGCCGTCCGGGATCGAGTGGTCGATGTACGCGGCCCGGTCGACGGCTGCGTTGAAGAACTCCGTGAGGTAGAGGGCATGCCGGGTGAGCGCCGAGCTCGGGCATCGGGAGCTATCGAGGTAGAGCTTCGTTACGTGCGCGCCTGATGGGACGCGATCGTCGACCCACGAACGGTTGCCGGACCCCTCGCCTTCGAACACCGCGTTCTCCCGAGCGTCGATGATGCGGTCCCAGGCGAGCGTCCCGGTCACGGCGAAGCTTGCAAGCATCACCGCCGGGAAGACCCAGCCGTATCGTCGTGGGAGGGCTGCGATCGCGACCACGAGCACGACGAGCAGGAGAACGAGAAGCTTGCGTGCCGTCACGACCTCCCCGGCGAGCTGCTCGTTGAGTCGCGCCCAGAGGGCGCTCGGAACGACGTCGACGCCGACGTCGCCCGCGATGTAGCGGAAGGGGAGGACGAGCGGAAGCGCAACGGCTGCCGCGATGCCGACAGCCAGTGCTACCCGCGGCCTGGGCAGGCCGTCCGCGAGCCAGACCCCCAGGACAACGAGCCAGAGCGGAGCGAGGTAGAAGAGGTTGCGGTCGTGCAGGCGGTCGAATCCGAACACCGTGCTCGAGAAGGCAGCGGTGACGAACAGCATCCCCCCGTTCACCATCGCGAACACCGCGACGAACGCGGCGGCCTGCTGGGACCCTTCGCGCCCGCGCCGCCAGAGTCGTGAGATCACGACCGGAGCTACCGCGATCGGGATGATCGCCAGGTAGATCTCGAGATCCGTGAGCAGGTACGCGATCCACTTGACGATGTCGAGCGGGTCGTATCCGCGGAAGAGGACGGAGTAGGCGCCGACAGCGTCGGCAGGAGAGCCTCCGGTCACCAATGGACGAACGACGAATGCTGCGACACCGAGGGCGAGGGCGGCGATGGACGGCCACAGCTCGGCGAGGGTTGACCGCAGCCCGTGCCGGTCGCGCGCCATCGCCCAGATGAGTCCCAGTGCCGCGAGGTATGCCGCGAAGAGCACGGCGAACTGCGCGCGG
Organism: uncultured Alphaproteobacteria bacterium; assembly: GCA_963821555.1. GTDB lineage: Bacteria > Pseudomonadota > Alphaproteobacteria > Rhizobiales > Xanthobacteraceae > Z2-YC6860. The sequence goes on from CAWGEM010000019.1 coordinate 32,165, forward strand.
GTCTCGTACGCGACCACGATCGCGGCGATCGCGACGAGTTGACGCAGCACCGTCGAGCGCTCGAGGGCGAGCACGATCGCGTAGATCGCGAGCGAGAACACGAAGTAGGAGACGCTCTCCGTCATGACGAGAGACACGTACAGCGACGACGGGACCGCCAGCGACATTGCGGCGACCCCGACGCTCCACCACCGCGTCAGGAGTCGTCGCGCGACGAGGAAGATGGGGATCGCGGCGAGGGCGAACAGGAGTGCATTCGCGACCTTGACGAGGTGGTAGGCGGTCTCACGGTCGGGTGCGAGCGTGAGTACCCCGGCGAGGACGGCCGGGTAGACGGGGCCGAGCACGTAGTCCTCGCCGCGCAGCGTCAGTCCCTCGCCGGCCGCGAGGGCCGCTCCACCGAGCCAGTAGATGTGCTCGTCCGGGTGGACTCTCGGCGTCAACACGAGCTGCGCGGCGCCTGCGTACGCGCACGCAACGACGATCACGATCGCAGCGAGCGCGATCGTCGGGCCGTGACTGCGCCGTGCCATGACCGGTGGCTGCTGTGGCTCGGTACCCATGCGGGAGGAGGATGCTAGTCATGGGCCGAGACGCGTCGTGCGTTGCGCCCGCTAAGGTGCTCCGCGGGCTCCGCCCCAGGTCATGGCTTCCAGACGAGCGCTCATCATCGGGATCGCCGGGCAGGACGGCTCACTCCTCGCCGAGCTCCTCCTAGCCGAGGGATACGAGGTCCACGGTGCTGTACGACAGCCGGTCTCAACGGGCTTCGACAACCTCGAACGCGTACGCGGTGCCATCGAGCTCCACCAGGCCGACGTTCTGGACGAGCTTTCCCTCGTCGACCTTCTCACCGCCTGTCGGCCGCGCGAGGTCTACAACCTCGCGGCCCCGTCGTTCGTGCCGATGTCCTGGCGCCAACCCGTACTCACCGCGGAGTTTGCCGCCGTGGGCGTCACTGCCATGCTCGAGGCCCTGCGTCGTGTCGACGACTCGATTCGCTTCTACCAGGCCTCATCGAGCGAGATCTTCGGCGAACCGCGCGAGGTGCCGCAGACCGAGGAGACGCCACTGGCCCCGGTCACGCCGTACGGCGTCGCGAAGGCCTACGGGCACTTCATCACTCGCAGCTATCGAAACCAGTACGGCCTACACGCGTCTTCCGGGATCCTCTACAACCACGAGTCACCTCGCCGTCCACTGGACTTCGTCACCCGCAAGATCTCGCACGGTGCAGCGAGCATCAGCCTCGGACTCCAGCACGAGCTCGAGCTCGGTGACCTCGGCGCTCGCCGTGATTGGGGCTACGCCGCCGATTACGTCCGCGCGATGTGGCTGATGCTCCAGCACGACGAGCCGGGCGACTTCGTGGTCGCAACGGGGGACACGCACAGCGTGCAGGACCTCGTGCAGTGCGCCTTTGACCGCGTCGGTCTGCCGTGGCAGGACTACGTGCGCGTCGACGAGTCCTTGAAGCGCGGGAGGGCGGAGCTGCACGACCTCGTCGGAGACTCGACGAGGGCGCGCGATCTTCTCGGCTGGGCTCCATCGGTCGACTTCGAGGGCCTTGTCCATCTGCTCGTCGATGCCGACCTTGAACGGTTGCGCGCACGGCTCGAGACCGCCGAGGTCTAGCGTTGAGTCTGCGCACGCAGGTGCGCCGCGCAGGCGCGCCGATAGGACGCCCGCTCCGGCGAGCCGCGATCGGCGCTCGCACGCGCAGGTGGCCTGCCCATTCGCGGCTGCTCGTCGACCAGGAAGGTGCCGAGTGGGTTCTCGCATACGAGGCTCGAAAGCTGCGTGAGCTCGCAGCCGGCCTGGGCATCCTCCAGGGACCTGAGGCCTGGGCTCGCAGCGTCGACAACCAGTCGATCTTCCACGAGAGCCAGTTCACCCTCCTTCTGCACGACTTCGAGCGCCGGGGAAACCGCCTTGGCGTTGCCTACTTCCATGGGCGTCCGGGGACACCTGGCTTCCCCGAGTTCGACGCATGCTTCGAGACGCTTCGACGACGGCATGCGGAGATCGAGCGGGTGCAGGTCACGAACGTCGCGATGGAGGAGGTCGCGCTCGAGACCGGGATCGAGGCCTGGAAGCTGCATCGGATCCCGATCGGCATCGACGTGGATGCCTTCCGGCCAGGTACGCGGGCAGAGCGACGTGCGGCTCGACGCCAGTTCGACGTGCCGGAGTCCGCTTTCGTCGTCGGGTCCTTTCAGAAGGACGGCGTCGGTTGGGGCGAGGGGTTCGAGCCCAAGCTGATCAAGGGGCCGGACACGTTGCTTGCCGCGGCCGAGGGCCTGCGCGATCGTGTGCCCGAGCTCTGGTTCCTGCTGACCGGACCCTCGCGCGGCTACGTCCGTCGAGGACTCGAGCGCCTGGGCATTCCCTACCGCCACCACTTCCTTCCGAGCACCGAGGCCGTCGCGACCGCGTACTCGGCGATCGACCTCTGCATCGTCGCGTCGCGCGAGGAAGGCGGGCCCAAGGCTGTGCTCGAGTCGATGGCCACGGGCGTCCCACTCGTCACGACGCGCGTGGGGCAAGCGACCGACCTCGTCCGCCATGGTGAGAACGGCCTCCTGGTGGACGTCGGAGACGTCGATGGGATCGTCGAGTGGTCGGCTCACGTCGTCGCCGCGTCCGACGAAGAGCTCGTGCGGATGCGCGATGCCGGGCTCGAAACCGCACGAGAGAACTCCTACCGGGCGCTCCGGCCACGCTGGCGTGCCTTGCTCGAGGGGTTCGTGGCGATGCCCGCGACGAGCGACGCCCCATGAGCGCATGGATCTGAGTCCGGCGAGGGCGGGCCGCTACACACGCGCGGCGGCCCGGTGGGGCCGGCTCGTGGTCTCCGGAAAGGCGCGCCCGGGCGTCCGGGTGTTCTACGGCCACGACAGAGTGCCGGCTCGCGGAGAGCGAGCGGCCGGGGGGTCGGTGAAGATGCAAAAGCTCGCGGAGCGCTTCCCGAATCGTCCGACGGACTTCTCCGTGCTCTATCTCGGGACCACGTGGCTACCGCGCGATCTCGGCCCTCTACTCAAGATCGCGCGTCGTCGAGCCGCGGCGATCGTGGTCAACCAGGATGGCGTCGGGTATCCGGGGTGGGCGGGTGATCGCTCTGAGGAGATCAACCGCCCGCTGCGCCGCGCAGTTCTCGCCGCGGACCACGTCATCTACCAGAGCGAGTTCTCGAAGCTCTCAGCGGATCTCTACCTTGGTCCCCCGAGCGGCTCCTGGGAGATTCTGATGAACGCTGTCGACGTGACCACGTTCTCGCCCGCGGCGTCCGCACCCGCTGATGGCCCTGTGCTGCTCCTCGGCGGGGACCAGACGCAGCGCTATCGTCTCGAGCTCGCGCTGCGCACGCTCGCCGCGTTGCGCCGCACACACGCGGACGCACGCCTTCTCGTCACCGGTCGGCTCGAGTCGTCCCCGGAGCCGCTCATCGACGAGCTCGAGCTGCGGGGCCACGTGTTCTTGGTCGGCGAGTACGCACAGCGCGATGCACCGGGCATCTTCCGGCGAGCTCACGTCCTGCTCCACACGAAGGTCAAGGACCCGTGCCCGACGCTGGTGCTCGAGGCGATGGCAGCGGGCCTTCCGGTGGTCCATCCGGCGAGCGGGGGGACGGTGGAGCTCGTCGGGGACGAGGCCGGGATCGGCGTCTCGCACCCGGACACGTGGGAGCGCGACGAGCCTCCGAGCCCCGATGCGCTCGCCGACGCGGTGGACCGCGTCCTCTCCGACCTTCCGCGGTATGCGCAAGCAGCCCGGTCGCGCGCCGTGGAGCGGTTCGCTCTCGAGCCGTGGCTCGCGCGTCACGCGGAGATCTTCGCGCTCCTCGCCCCGAAGTAGCCGCGCACCCGTCCGCGCAGCGTTTCCGCGTGGAACCAGGCCCAGTCGGTGTTGCGATGGGCGAGCGAGACGGCGATGCCCCCCATGGGCCGAATCGCCATGCGGGCGAGCGTCCTCGGCGGGTACGAGTGCTTGCGGAGCAGGTACCCGACGCTGGCGCCTTCGCGCCGTCCGCGGCTCCGGAGTGCCGTCCCGCGTCTGACCGCAAGCCCGTGCTGGACGACGAGCGCGGGCTCGTATTCGATGTGCGCGCCCGACTCCAGCGCGCGAATGACGTAGTCGGTCTCCTCGCCGGACGACCAGTGCTCGTCCGAGCCCAGCCCCAACCGCTCGTCGAATGAGCCAACGCGCTCGATCAGCGAGCGCTTGAGAAAGACCCCGGCCGAGGCAACGAGGTTCCATACGTTCCGCTTCTCGAGGCGCGTCGGATCGTGCATCCAACCGGCATCGGACTGGCCCTCGTCGTCCGCGGTTCTCACGGACAGACCATCGAGAGTCGCGTCGTCTGCGAACCGGCGGGCGACGCGCTCGAGCAGCAGCGGGGGATAGACGCAGTCGTCGTCCGGGAACGCCACGACGTCGGCCGTGAGGCTGCCCAGTGCGATGTTGCGCGCGCCCGCCAGCCCCGGTGGGGCCGTGAGGCGCAGCACGTCCGGCTGGCGCGCCTCGAGCATCGCCGAAAGGCGATCGTCGGCGTTCTGGTCGACGACGATCAGCCTGAACCCGCGGTACGTCTGGGCATCGAGCGAGTCGAGCAAGCGGTCGAGCTCTGCGACGCGACCGAGCGTTGCCAGGACCAGGTCGAACGAAGGGAGGCCGGGCGGCACGCGCCGTAGGCTAAGGGATGCCGTGCCCACCGCTCCGCTCGTTTCCGTCCTCGTCGCCGTCCACGACGGCGGCGACTACCTGCGACCCGCGCTCGAGAGCGTCCTTCGCCAGACGGTGTCCGACCTCGAGCTCGTCGTCGTCGATGACGGATCGACCGATGCGACCCCGGCCGTCCTTGCCGCGTTCGACGATCCGCGCGTTCGCGTCGTAAAGAACGACGAGCGTTGCGGGCTCGCCGGAGCCCTCAACCGCGGGCTTGACGTCGTGCAAGGACGGTACGTCGCGAGGATGGACGCGGACGACATCGCGCTTCCATACTGGCTCGAGCGCGTACTCGCGAGGCTCGTGTCTAAGCCCGACGTCTCGCTCGTCGGGGCCGGCGTCCTCGAGTTCGTCTCCGCTGGCGGACTGGAGAAGATTCACCTTCCCGAGCCGGGGCGGGCGGTGACGCGCTGGTACTCGTTGTTCAGCAGCTCCCCGTTCTTTCACAACACCGTCGCGTTCGACAGAGCACTCTTCGAGCGACACCACCTCCGCTACGACGAGACGTTCGGCGAGAGCGAGGATTACGAGCTCTGGACCCGCGTGCTCGCGCACGCCGAGGCGGATTGCCTCGAGGAGGCCCTCGTTCTCTACCGGCTGCACCCGAGCCAGGCGTCGCAGCGTCGATCGGATCTGCAGCGGGAGCTGGGACGTCGTGTTGCTCTCACCCAGATCGCGGCAATGGCACCGTCGCTCTCGGAGCGGCAGGTCGAGCTCGCATGGAGGTTCGGCTACCACCAGAGTCTCGCAACGGACGAGGTGGAGGAGGCCGCGAGCCTCTACGTCGAGCTCGTCGACCGCTTCGCAGGAGCAGGGCTGTACTCGCGAACCGAGCTCGGAAGCGTGCGCCGCATTGCTGCGAGGGTCGTCGCGCGCCGCGCTCTCTCCGCGCCGAGTGCCGTTCGCGCATCGCTCATGCGACGTGCATTAGGTCTCGACGCGGGTCTCGTCGCGCATGTCGCTGCCAGGCGTGCTCGCCGGGTACGGGAGCGACGCCGTATTCGCGAGGACACGGCGACGGTGCTTCGAACGCTCTCGTCCTTGACGGACACGATTCGCGTCGCTGCGGTATTCCCGGAGCCCACGCCGTATCGCGCGCCGTTGCTCGACCGCGTCGCGGCAGTGAACGACATCGATCTCACGGTGATCTACGCGGCGCCGAGCGTTGTCTCGGGCCGGAGCTGGGCGATCGAGAGCGAGCACGAGGCCGTGTTCCTTCGAGGGCTCCGCGTTCCCCGGGCGGATCGGGTCTTCCGTCACGACTATCCGGTCACGCCGGGAATCCTCCGCGCACTCGAGAGCGCGCGCCCCGACGTCGTCGTCGTCTCGGGCTGGAGCACGTTCGCCGCGCAGGTCGCGATCGCATGGTGTCGTCTCCGGCGGATCCCATACGTACTCCTCTCTGAAAGCCACGACGAAGGGCCCCGTCCGGGCTGGCGTCGCACGGTGAAGGGGGCGGTCGTTCCGCCGATCGTGCGCGGAGCGGCCGGCGTGCTGGTCGCAGGTACGCTCGCGCGCCGTTCGCTGATCGCGCGCGGGGCGCAACCCGAGCGGGTGCGAGTCTTCGCGAACACGATCGACATTGAGGCGCTCGGCCGGCGGGCGGATCGCCTCGCGCCCCGGCGGGAGGACCTACGTGCCGAGCTGGGCGCCGAGCCCGACGACGTGATCGTCCTCTCCGTCGCCCGTCTCGGCGCCGAGAAGGCACACGACGTGCTTATCCGGGCGGTAGCGGAGACGGGCGACCCGCGCCTCATCCTCGTCCTCGTCGGCGAGGGGCCCGAGCGGGAGCGGCTCGTGCGGCTTGCCGCTGAACTGGCAGCCCGCGTCGTCTTTTCCGGAGACCGGCCGTGGGAGGACGTCGTGGAGTGCTACGTGGCAGCCGACATCTTTGCGCTCCTGTCCGAGCGCGAGACGTGGGGGGTCGTCGCCAATGAAGCAGCCGCTTCCGGGCTTCCCCTCGTCCTCTCGGATCGCGTGGGCGCCGCGCACGATCTGCTCATCGACGGTGAGAACGGCTATCTCGTGCCAGTCGGTGACGTCACCGCAGCCGCGAACGCGTTTCGTCGTCTTGCGGCTGACCCGGAGGGGCGAGCGCAGATGGGGAGTCGCTCACGAGAGCTCGTCCAGGGCTGGGGCTACGAACCGAGCGTCGCGAGCTTCGTCGTCGCCGTCCGCGAGGCTGCCGCCGGCGCTCGCCGCTAGCCTTGCCGCATGCCCGAGGGCACGTCCCGACCGCGCATACTCGTCCTCAACCAGTACTACTGGCCCGGCGTCGAAGCCACCGCGCACCTACTGACCGAGCTTTGCGAGGCGCTCGCCACCGACTACGAGGTAGAGGTCGTCACCGGGGTGCTCCACGGACACGAGAGCGAGCCACACGAGTTCGAGCGGAACGGCGTCCGGGTCGTCCGGGTCGTGTCGACCGCGTATGAGCGTGCGGAGCTGAGCCGGCGGGCAGCGAACTACCTCTCGTATCTGAGCTCCGCGCTCTTGCACGTGCTCCAGAGCCCCCCGCCCGATCTCGTCCTCTGTATGACGGACCCGCCGATCGTCGGCGACGCCGGCGTCCTGATCGGCCGCAAGTTCGGTGTACCGGTGGTCGTCATCAGCCAGGACGTCTTTCCCGAAATAGCGACCGAGCTCGGTCGACTGCGCAACCCGGCGGTTGTCGGAGTGCTCAGAGTGCTCGTCCGAGCGTACTTGCGGCGGGCGGACCGAATCGTCGCTATCGGCGAGACGATGCGTCAGCGTCTCGAGCTCAAGGGGGCCGCGCCCGAACGGCTCTGCGTCATTCCGAACTGGGTGGATACGAGCGAGATCACGCCCCAACCGCGCGACAACGCCTGGGCCCAGAGCCACGACCTCGCCGAGAAATTCGTCGTCATGCACTCCGGAAACGTCGGTCATGCGCAGGATCTCGACAGCCTGGTGCGTGCTACGACGTTCCTCCGCGATCTCGATGACCTGCTCGTCGTCATCGCGGGCTTCGGCGCTCGGCATCCCGAGATGGTCGAGCTTGCGAAGCGGCTCGACGTCGAGGATGCACTCCGCTTCCTTCCGTACCAGAAGCGCGAGCGCCTTCCGTTGTCGCTCTCGAGCGCGGATCTCCACGTCGTCGGCCTCGCCAAGGGCCTGGCCGGCTACGTCGTCCCGAGCAGGCTCTACGGGATCCTCTCCGCGGGCCGGCCCGTCATCGCCGCCGCCGAGGACGACAGCGAGACGGCGAGGCTCGTCTCGGAGGTCGGCTGCGGTCTCGTCATCGAGCCCGGACGCCCCGAGCTCCTCGCGCGCACCATTCGCGCCGCGCGGGACGGTGCGTACGACCTGGAGGTGATGGGACGCCGAGGGCGTGAGTACGTCGAGCGGGAAGCGGACCGCTCGGTGGCGATGGAGCGGTATCGCAAGCTCGTCGCCGAGCTCCTGGCCGCCTAGGGGCTTGGCGGAACGAACCTCGTCGCGGGAGCGTGCCTGGTCGCCGCGAGGCGAGGACGCAGGCAGCCCCAATACTCGACGTATTGGGGCGACTGAGGACGCCGCATCGCGACGATCCAGCACGGTCCGGCGGCACAGTGCTTGTTTCGCCAAACCCTCCTAGAGGCGCTTCGCCTCGAGCAGCGCGCGGTAGAGGCGGTCGACGTCGTCCACGAGCCGCGCCACGCTATAGCGCTCGTGCACCCGGGCTCGCCCGTTCTCTCCGAGCTCGCGCCGCAGGTTCGGGTCAGCGGCGAGGGCGGCGAGCCGCTCGGCTGCGGCTTCGGTGTCGCCCGGCTCGACGAGGAACCCGTCGACGCCGTCGCGCACGACGTCGGGAATGCCACCCACCCGGTTCGCCACGACCGGGGTTGCCGCTGCGAGCGCCTCGATCGCGCTCACCGGTGTTCCCTCGTTGATGGACGGGAGGTAGAAGGCGTCGAACAGCCGGTAGAGGCCTGCGACCTCGGCCTGGTACCCGACGAAGTAGCAGGCGCGCGCGATACCGAGTTCGTGGGCGAGCTGTTCCAGCGACTCGTGGTCAGGCCCATCGCCGACGAGGCATGCGACCGCGTCCACACCGCGTGCCCGGAGCGCAGCGACGGTGTGAAGAACCGCACCGGCGTCCTTCACGGCCGTCATGCGGCCGACCCAGCCGACCACGAAAGCGTCACGACCGATGCCGTACTGGTGTCGGTAGTCGAGATCCGCCGTCTCGTCGTCGAGCCGCTCGTCGAGTGGAATGCCCAGCCTCACGACGACGAACTTCTCGGGACGGGCGACCCCCAAGGCGACCAGGTCGTCGCGTACCTCCGGGCTCACGGCGATCAGCGCGTCGGAGGATCGTGCGAGCGACCGCTCGACCTGCTGGAAGAACCCGGTACGCGCGCGGCCGAAGTAGCCCTTGAGCACGTGGCCGTGGAACGTGTGAACGACGACCGGCGGCCGCGCGTCTCCGGCGAGCAGTGCGGCGGCCCGGGCGATCGCGCCGGCTTTCGCCGTGTGCGTGTGGAGAATCTGTGGCCGGATCTCCCTGATGAGCTCGGCAATCCGTAGGACGGAGCGTGCGTCGGGAAGCGCTGATATCTCGCGCTGGATCTCGGGCACGTCGATGACCGCGACTCCGAGCCGCTCGGCGAGGAAAGCCATGGAGTCCTCTCCGCGCGCGAGGCTCCCGGCGACGAGCGTCGTGTGGTACCCCCGGGTCTCGAGCCCGGCGGCGAGGTTCGCCACGTGGATCGCCGGGCCCCCCATGTTGAGACGGGCGATGACGCGAAGGATGCGGATGGGCTCTTCGGCCACAGCCGCGAAACGTTAGCCGCGGGCGGATATTCTGGCCACCTAAGGTGAGCCGATACGATGTTTGCTCCTGAGCCTGGGGGCGACATGAGGCGGCGGGATTTAAATTGGTGTCCTGGGTGGTGCAGCGGCGGGGGTGGCCGCTCGCGACGCGCGCGCAGGAACGCGTGCGGCGCATCGGCGTGCTCCTGCCAGCAGCCGCGGACGATGCGCACTAGCGGTGCGCGACTACGAGGAGGATTTCAGACATGGATGGCAAAATCGCGTTGGAAGAGCATTGGGCGATTGACGAGACATTGAACATCGCTGGGCAACCGGTCGGAGCAGGCGCATTTTGGGATGCGACGCGCCGGTTGCTCACCGATTTTCGTGACCGCCGCCTCGCCGGTATGGATACATTTGGCATTGAGCTCGCCATCCTCGGACTGAATTCGCCTGCGTTGCAGGCCATTCTTGATCCATCCGAAGCCGCGAATGTTGCCCGCAAGGCCAACGACATCTTGGCTGGCGAGATTGCGCGAAGTCCTGGTCGTTTTGCGGGCTTTGCCGGGCTGCCGATGCAAGACCCCGAAGCGGCTGCACGCGAGCTTATCCGCTGCGTGACCGAACTCGGGTTCAAAGGCGCAATGGTCAATTGCTTCACTCAGCGTCACGTGCCGGATTCGGCAATCTATTACGATTTGCCAGAGTTCCGTCCGTTTTGGGCGACCGTAGCCCAGCTTGACGTGCCTCTCTATTTGCACCCCCGTTTGACCATTCCATCGCGAGCGAAGTCCTACGAAGGGCATCGTTGGCTCTACAGCCCAATCTGGGATTTCGGAAGTGAAACTGCGACGCAGGCGCTACGGCTGATTGGATCAGGGCTTTTCGATGAGTTTCCGAGCTTGCAAGTGGTACTCGGCCATCTTGGTGAGCGCATTCCGTTCGACATGTGGAGGATCGACAACCTCATCGAGAAGTTGCCGGTGAAAATGTCGGCAAAGAAGCGGGTCTCCGACTACATGAGGAGCAACTTTTATCTGACCACAAGCGGCCAATTCCATGACACACCATTCCATTGTGCGTTGGCGGAGATGGGAGCATCGCGGATCATGTTCTCCGTCGACTATCCTTATGAGGAAATGGCACCTGCCGCCAATTGGTTTGACAACACGAAACTTTCGGACGTTGACCGGCTCCTGATCGGGCGGACAAACGCAGTTAAGCTGTTCAAGCTCGGTCTTGGTTAGAAGTTCATTCCAATGTGTCTGGTTTGGGCGGACCCACGAAGTAGACCAAATGGGGCCGCTGACTTAGCGCATAGAAGTGTGCGAGGGCCGGACGATGCTGCGGCTCCGTGATCCCGGGGGGGGGCCGGAAAACGTCGTGGGACGGTGGCCGCGAGCGGTGCGCGGTGCTAAGTGTGCAGAATCGCCATTCCTACGAATTTCGCATTTCCTGAGAGGTAGGTTTGCCTCATACACAGATGAAAATTGGCCGCGGTAGCGGCCATCTCGACAGATCGCGTTTTATTGTTGGCGGAGGGAGAGGAGTGCGACCAGCAACGTTCTCCGTTTTGTGGATAACCGAACGGAGAACGTTTCAAGGGTCGGGAATCGAGTGCCGCCCAGGCTTTCGGTCCGGGCGGACCCTTTGGTGCCAAGGTGCCCCTACCTGGACATGCTGCGGGGTGACCCAAGGTGTGAAGCTCCGGGGACAATGTCGGCGGTTCTGCCAGCCTCAGGGCGGAGCGCGGCTAGGGGGAGGCGTGGAAGGCTGAACACGCGTGAAGACTCACTGGGCTCGTCACTCCGAAGCGGCCAAAGAGGCTGATAGGCCGCAGCCAAACGGCGACGTGGAACGGACCGTCGGACCTGTCTCTGCCGGCGGCGGCACCCGCATGTTCCACCGGGTCATAGAGTCCAGCCTCCCCACGATACGTGTCGATCCCGATCAACTGGGTAAGCCCCACGGTCCCCACCCTCTGGGTGGTATCCCGACCGCAAGGAAGGGGGATGGGCCAGGGGGTAAAGGATGCCGGAGAAAGCCAAGGCCGGCCTGTAATCGGCCGGATAGGGCGATGCCCGTCCCGAAAGGGAGCCGACTTCCGGCGGGTGTCACCGAAAGCGATGCCCCTGCTCCGCGGAACCTGCCGAGACGTTAGACGATGACCTTCATCGAACCGACGGCAGGACGTGGCGCCCTCGACGACTGGTCCGGCATCGACTGGCCTGGCGTCGAACGCAACGTACGCCGGCTTCAGGAGCGGATCTTCGGGCCAGTCAGAACGGCGAGCACGCGCAGGTGAAGAGCCTGCAAAGGCTCCTCGTTCGGTCGAGTTCCGCGAAGCTTCTGGCGATCCGCAGGGTGACCCAGATCAATCGCGGCAAGAGAACACCGGGTATCGACGGCGTGGTGTGCACCGGGCCGTCGAGTCGTCTCGCGATGTTCCGGAAAGGCCTGAACTTCAGGGGCTATCGTCCGAAGCCGGTGCGACGGGTGTACATCCCCAAAGCCGGCGGAAAGCAACGGCCCTTGGGCATACCGACGATGCTGGATCGGGTGATGCAGGCGCTCGTCACGCTGGCGCTGGAGCCGGAATGGGAGCCTCGCTTTGAGGCGAACAGCTACGGCTTCCGGCCAGGACGCTGCACCATGGACGCAATCGAGGCGATCTACCGGGCGCTGTCGCAGAACGGCAGCAGCCGATGGGTGCTCGATGCCGACATCGCCAAATGCTTCGATCAAATCGATCACGCGGCGCTGCTCGGTCGTCTGCCTGTGTTCACCACCACGATCCGGCGCTGGCTCAAGGCCGGCGTGGTTGAGCTTGGCGCGTTGAACACGACGACGATGGGCACGCCGCAAGGCGGCATCATCTCGCCGCTGTTGGCCAACATCGCCCTCGATGGCATGGAACGACTGTTCGGGGCTGAACGCTCCGACGGTCGCCGGATCGTTCCTTGTATGCGCAAAGGAAGCGATCGGGGCATCAACCTCATCCGGTATGCCGACGACTTCGTGGTCACCGCCCCATCCAGGGAGGTGCTCGAAAACGATGTCGTGCCACGCCTGGCGGTGTTCCTCGCCGATCGTGGGTTGGAGTTGAGTGCAGCCAAGACCCGCATCGTCCACATCGACGACGGGTTCGACTTCCTCGGCTTCAACGTCAGGCGTTTTCCCAACGGCAAGCTGCTGGTCCGACCGCAGAAGGAAAAGGTCAGCGCGCATCGCAGAGCGCTCTCGGCCTTTCTGCGCGAAAACCGACAGCGGCCGACGGCCGAGGTGATCATGGCGCTGTCGCCGGTGATCCGGGGATGGTGCAATTACTACCGTCATGCGGTCGCCAAGCGCACCTTCTGCGTCTTGGACGATCACATGTGGCGGATCACCTACAAATGGGCCAAGCGCCGTCATCCCAACAAGACACGCCACTGGGTAGTCAATCGCTACTACGGTGTCGATCGGGGGCACGGCTGGGTCCTTTGCGACGGCCGGCTCCGGCTTCCACGCCACAACGAAACCAGAGTGTCACGCTTCGTGAAGGTCAAGGGCAAAGTCAGCCCCTTCGATCCAAACCTGCGCGGCTATTGGGAAGATCGCCGGCAACGGCGTCTGGTGCGGGAGGCTGGGCGATTCAATCGCGTCCACCTGCTCAAACAGCAGGAGGGTCGGTGCGCGGTCTGCAAGACGGCGTTCGATGCCGATCTTGATCAGCACGATAACACCAACGTTGTGGTGCGTCGTGACGCCGCCACCGGAGACAATGTCCGCGTTCTCATCCACCGCTGGTGCCGTCCAGGACGGAAACCAAAACGGCGGACACTCGACATGCTGGCAGATGCTTGAGCCGTATGCGAGGAAACTCGCACGTACGGTTCTGAGGGGGCCGGGAAGATCGCAAGATGTTCCCGGCTACCCGACACCGGGATCCAACATTCTCCACTGTAATCCAGCGCACACCAGCGTAGTCCATCTTGCTACGGCGTAGGACTGAGCGAGAGGAACTACTTCCAAATTTCTCTAGTGCAGAGCCAGGACTAGTGGAGCGGCAGACGCCGACGGAGGGGAGGAATTGGGGTCTAACCTTCTCCGCTGTACTCCAGCGTACACCTGGGTGGTCCATGGAAATCGGGAGTAAAACAAAGCGAAGGGAACCACCTGCAAATTCTCCGGTGCGCAGCCGGCCTGCTGTGGAGAAGATCCGTGGGAGGGGAAGTCCTCGCATCTCACAGGGGATGCTTTCGAAACCATTCCGCAACATGGTCGACAAAGCGATGCACCTTCTCGGGCAAAGGCGCCCCTGGTGCAAAGGCCGCATAGAGCGGACGCTCCGGAATCGGTTGGCTCCTGAGAAGTTCGACCAGCGTTCCATTCTTGATGTCGTCTCGCACAACTCGGCTAGGGAGCAGCGCGATCCCGAGACCCTTAACCGCTGCGGTACGTAGGACGAGATAGGAATTCGATGAAAAGGTCCGCGGCACCTTGACTTTGCTTCCAAGCTTGGCTTTGCCGAAATGCCAAATCGAATCGGTGGACTGGACCAAACAATTGTGCGCCAGGAGGTCTCGTGGTGAGTTCGGTTGGCGACGCTGCTCGAGATAGGAAGGCGCCGCGCACAAGCTGAAGCGAATAGTGGCGACCCGCTTCACCTTGATCCGGGAATTGCGGATGCTCGCGTATGGATCGCCACATCGAACCCCTGGTCGATGAAATCATAGGTCTTCGGATTCATGCCACCCAGCGTGCAGATCGGCACGACGCGCGGATAAGCCTTGCAGAAGTCGGCTATCGCGTCGGCCAGGTCGAGTGTTGCCGATCCATTTGGGCGCGATGATCGAGAGCGGCCCCTCGACGGCCTTGGTGCGGCCTGCGATCGACTGCTCTGCAGAGCCGATCTCGGAAAGGATGCGGTTGCAAAATTCAAAATATTCCTGGCCGGCCTCGGTCAGCTTCAACGATCGCGTCGTGCGGGTGAGCAGGTTGACGCCGAGATGCTTTTCCAGATCGGCGATCTGTCGCGAGACAAGCGCACGCGAAATTCCTCTGCGCCCGGGCCGCTGTCGTGAACGATGCGCTCTTCACGACCTCGACGAAGGTTGCCATCGTCGTAAAGCGATCCATTGTCCGTTGCCTTGCCGTTCTTCCACCTGAAGCCGGCGGCTGCTGCTGACATTGGCCGGCGTTTGTTGGGAGAAGTCGCCCCGTGTCATTGGTGACCATTATACAACAAAGGTTTTCCGTCACGATCTTCCGCCTTGCATCCCAAGGCCGCCGGACCTACTGGCCACCGACAGGCCAGGAGCGGAAAACCCATGTTCATCGTCGATTCGCAGGTCCACATCTGGAAGGACGAGACGCCGGATCGCCCGTGGGTGCCCGGGCGCGCGCGAGCGAATGAAGCTCAACGGCCATCGGACCGAGGCCTTCACCTATCAGGAATGCCTCGAGGTGATGGACCAGGCCGGCGTCGATCGCGTCATGATCGTGCCGCCGTCGTGGGAAGGCGACCGCATCGACTATGCGCTCGAGGCCTGCGAGGCGCACCCCGACCGCTTCGGCATCATGGCGCGCATCCCGCAGAACAAGCCGGCCGAAGCCAAGGCGATGATGCGCGACTGGAAATCGATCCCCGGCGGTCAAGGGCACCCGGCTGACGTTCCATCGTCCGCAGCGACCGCAACTGGATGATCGACGGCACCTGCGACTGGTACTGGCCGTTTGCTGAGGAGCACGGCGTCAAGACCATGCTGCACGCACCGATCTGGAAGGCCGAGCTCGGCGCGATCGCAAAGAAGCACCCAGGCCTCAAGCTGATCATCGACCACATGGGCATCCTGGCGCGCTCGGTCGACGACGCGATCGGCTACTGGGTCGACGAGACCGCCGACCTGCACGTCCATCCCAACATTTACGTGAAGGTCTCCTCGCTGCCGAGCTATTCGACGCATCCCTACCCGTACTCGAACATCACCAAGTATGTGACAACCTGGTCAACAAGATGGGCCCGGAGCGCTGCTTCTGGGGCACCGACCTGACGCGATTGACCGAGACAAAGGGCATCAACTACAAGCAGTCGATCGAGCATTTCACCAAGCACATGGGCCTGAGCGACGACGCAGCTCGAATGGATCATGGGCAAGGGCATCTGCCAGTGCCTCGGACTGGCCGGTTGCAACCGACGGCGGGTGCGACGAGTAGGGCTGCGATGTCGGCGCGAGTGTGAGCGCCGTTGCCAAATGGACAACCGGCTGGACGGCGGTGAGGCGCTGCTCGAAGCATTCCGCAGCCTCGGGATTGAATACGTTATCTCCTCGCCTGGCTCGGAATGGGCGCCGGTGTGGGAGGCGTTTGCCCGGCAGAAGACCACGGCGACAGCGTGGCCCGCGCTACATCGACGTCTGGCACGAGACGTTGGCGGTCGATGTCGCGATCGGCTACACGCTCTACACGGGCCGCATGCAGGCCGTGCTGCTGCATGCCGGCGCCGGGCCTGCTGCAAGGCACGAGCGGCATCCACGGCGCGCTGCTGGCGGAGGTGCCGCTGCTCGTCTGCTCGGCGGAGGCCATCACCTATGGCGAGCGCCCAGGCGTCGATCCCGGCTCGCAGTGGTATCGCAATCTTTCGGTCGTCGGCGGTCCGCACGGCCTGGTCGACGGCATCGTCAAATGGTCGAACCAGGTCGGCAGCGTCGAGACGCTGTATGAGATGGTCAAGCGAGCCGGCGAGTTGGCGCAACGCACGCCGCGCGGTCCGGTCTATCTGAACGTTCCGGTCGAGGTGCTGCTCGACACCTGGACGCCACCGCAATTCAGGATGGCGGTGGCTCCGCCGGCGCGGCGGATCAGCCCGCCGGACGAGATCGAACGGTTGGTCGAGTCTGATCGCCGCTGCTGACAATCCTATCATTCTAACCGAGTCCGTCGGGGCGGAGCGCGGAGGCGTTTCACGCGCTCGTGCGATTTCGCCGAAGCGTTCGGGATTCCGGTGGTCGAAACGCAGGGAACGGTGTGCGGCAATTTCCCGAAGATGCATCCGCTGTATCTCGGCTCTCGACTCGAGCCGTTTATGGCGACCACCGATCTCGTGCTGCTCGTAGCCTGCCGCGCGCCTTGGTACCCGCCGTCGAACAAGCCGCACGCGCGCAAAGACCGTCGTCATCGACGAGACGCCGCAGCGCCCGCACATGGTTCATCAGGTGCTGTTTGCCGACCTCTATCTCGAGGGCGACATCGCCAGCACGTTGCGGGCGGCGGCCGAGCTTGCGCCGGCGAAGGTCGACGAAACGCGGAGGGTGCAGCGCATCGAACGGCACGCCGCGGCTCATCGCAAGTTGCGCGCCGACATCGACGCCGCCGAGATAAAGGCCACTACCGGCGAGGCGATCGCTCCGGCCGCGCTGGTCAAGGCGCTGCGCGAATGCCTGCCCGACCAAACCATCTACGTCGACGAGACCATCACGCACAGCCGCGTCGTGCAGCAGCATCTCGGATTGGTCTGAGCCGCAAGCGGTACTTCTACGTTCAGGGCGGACTTGGGCCAGGGGATCGGCGTCGCCCTGGGCATCAAGATGGCGGCGCCGGACAAGCCGGTGGCCCTGCTGGTCGGCGACGGTACGCTTCCTCTACAACCCGATCGTGCAGGCGCTCGGCGCCGCGACGGGACAACAACACTGCCCATCCTGATCGTGATCTTCAACAACAGGAAATACCTGTCGATGAAGCTCAATCACCTGCGCGCCTATCCGGACGGCGTGGCGGTGAAGCACAACCTGTTCCATGGCGTCAATCTCGACACCCAGCCTGCGCTGCATCGCTTCGGCGAGCCGTTCGGCATGCATTGCGCCGAGGTGTCGAAGCTGGCCGAACTGGTTCCTGCCACTGCGCGCTGCCGCGGCAAGCGTCGCTGCCGGAAGGACGGCGATCCTCAACGTGATGCTGACGACCTGACTGCGCGAAACTTGCCTGCCGGACCGGCCCAGTCCGCGCTACATCGCGAATCCCCACCATCGCGTCGCTACGTCGGCGACAAGCTCAAGCTTGCGCCGCTGATCGGATTCCGAGATCTCGCTGCCCGCGGCAAACCCAGCTGCCGGGCTGAGCGCCAGATCGTCACCGTCGAGCCGCTTGGCGGCCTCGGTCGATGCACGCCATCAGATCGTCGATGTCCTCTAGTGCGGGACTGCGTTGCGCTGACGAGGCCCAAGCGACGACGACCTTGCCCTTCGGGAACCAGGCGCAGGAGGTCGAAATCGCTGTCTGCATTCGTCCATCGGCAGCACAAATCGGTCGACCGGCAGCGCTGCAACAGCGCGTTCGGCGTCGCCCTGCCCCGCTGTCGGTTGTCGCAGAACCGCGTCGCGCGGGCGCATGAAATGGACGGCGATACGCACATGGGCTGGCCGCTCGATGTCCGCCAGCGACACCCTGTCCAGCTGCAACAATCGATCGAGCGGCCAGCTGTGTCGCGGTCGCTGCGGCCCGACGGCGTTATCGAACAACACGGCAGTATCCCGGCGCATCCAGCTGAACGTAGTCGACACCAGCGGCGATCAGCGCCTCGATTTCCTTCTTGACGATGTCGGCCCGTGCCAAGCGCATGATCGAACGGCTCGCCCGCATCGGGCCGTGCCGCCGGCACGGCCACCTTGATCGCGCCGTCGCGACAGCGATCGCAGAGGCGCAGCCTCGCGTTTTCGCGAGGGTGTTTCCGTCAAGTTGCAGGGTGGCCTCTCGGCGCGCCGGAATGCCGCCGTCCGTCGTCACAGCGATCCCCGCCCGCTCGCTGCATTTCGACCGCGGACTTGATAGCGTATTCTCGGCTTCGCGCAGCCGGTCAAGATCGATTTCGCCCTCGCGTATCGCTACGCTGCTCCGACAGCGCGGCTGGCATGAATCAGACCGCCGATATGATCGGCCCGATAGGTGTATTCGTTCGCCATCGGCGCGTCCTCTCCTCGACTCGCGCGGAGCGGACGTGGCGCGATCTTACCGCTGCACCGGATTCCACTCGGCAAATTCGAGTTCGAACTCGCAGGCGCGCAGCGCCGCGACCGCGATTTCCTGGTCGTCCTCGCCGGTGCCGCCGGCGACGCCGACACCGCCGAGGATCTGGCCGTTCTTCTTGATGGTCAGGCCGCCGTCGGTCGCGACGATCGGGTGGTGTCCCATGCGGGACACCTGAGCGAAGAAAGCCGGCTGGCTGTCGCACCAGCCCTTCAGCATTCGCGTCGGGCGCTGCATCACGGCGGCCGTGTAGGCTTTGGCGATCGCGATGCTCGGCGTGAGCGGTCGTCGCCCCATCCATTCGCTCGCTGGCGACCGAGAAATCCGCCGCTGTCGACCACGACGATGGTGACCGGCTTGCCGACCTCGATCGCTTTGCGCTGCGCCGCCGCGATGATCGCCTTAGCCTCGGTCAGTCCGATGCTCACGGCACGCTCCCGGAGAAGACTGAGGCGATCAGCTCGAGACCGCGGTCTCGACATGCAGCTTGCCGTGATAGACGAGCTCGATCATCGTGCCGTCGGGATCGGTGATGTAGCAGAACTTCGAATTGTTCTGCGGCCGTTCGACCGGCTTGGTGTAGCGGACGCCGAGGCCTTCGAGATGCTTGAGAAAGCCGTCCCAATCTTCGACTTCGATCGCGAAGTGCGACGGCATCATCCGACGCCAATCGTCCTTCGCAGTCGGCGTGAAGTGCAGATCGAAGTTGCCGCGCGTCAGCAGCAGCACGTCGGTGTTGCTTTGGGGTTTCGACCCTCTTCATGCTGAACACCTTGCAGTACCACTCCTTGGTGCGCTCCGGGTCAGTGGTCGGAAAGTTCACGTGATGAATTGAATGCGGCAGGCTAGCTCACGGTCTGCGCTCCAGTGTCGTTGTTCAGTCCTTCCGGACGTCGCTGTCGCCCGTGCGGCCTGATCAGCTTTTCTGCTTCTGCGGATGACCGAACGCGGCCTTGACCATCCGCGCAGACTCAGCCCGCCAATCGGGATTTTCCCAGTAGAATTCGAGTCGATTGCCGTCCGGATCGAAGAAATAGACGCTCTTGTGCCGGCCGGCGGCGTGCTCCTCCAGGCGATCGATCCTGGCACCTTTGTCGATCAGCCGACGGTGCAACTGCTCGAGTGCGGGCAGGCCGCCGTCGGGCTGCGAACGCCACGTGATTGAAGCCGTGGGTCTGTCGGTCCGGATCGGCGGTGGCGCCGGTTTCGAACAGTCGGATGTCGCCGAGCCGGTCGCCGAACGACAGGAATGCCATCTTACGGTCGTCGAACCGCATGACCACCTTCATGCCGACCACTTCGGTGTAGAAGCGCACCGCCTCCTCGAGATTGCGGACGTTGAACACCATGTGGTCGATTTTCTTCTTGGGCTCGTTCATGCGCATGATCCTTCCACGACGCCCCCGCCGGTTGCGATTAGATATATCGAAACAGCGTGACCGATAATCCTCGTTCTGTTGGCTCAAATGTTGCGCCGATTTGACCAATCGACGTGCGATTGGTCAGGACCGCGCAAGACTAGATTGCAGGCCGATCGATTGTGCGGACGGACGCCGACCGTACGATGCTCGCCCAGCCGAGGAGTTGGCCGATGCCATTTGTCACAGTCGACGGCGTACGGATCTATTACGAAACGCACGGCGCAGGTCCGGCGTTGATGCTGGTCCATGGCTCCGGCGGGCATCACGCCATCTGGTGGCAGCAAGTCCCCTATTTCGCGCGCCATTTCACGGTCGTGCTGCCCAACCTGCGCGGCTTTGGAAAATCCAGACAGCGTTCCCGACGGCCCGGACGCGCAGGAATTTCACAATGATCTTCGAGCCGTGCTCGACGACGCCAAGATCGAGCGGGCGGTGATCCTCGGCCAGTCGATCGGCGCGCTGCCCGCCCTGAGGCTCGCGGTCGCGCATCCCGAGCGGGTCGCAGGCGTCGTGCTGGCGCACTCACTTCGGCGGCATCGACGATCCGGAGCTGAAGCAGCTTGCCGCGGCCGATCGCAAGGAGGCCGAGAAGCTTCCCGTCATCGACCGGCTGATGAGCAAGGATTTCCAACTCAGCCGACCCGAGCTGACCTGGCTGTTCCGGGAGATGGGGACCTTCAACCACGCCAAGATGCAGGACCTGCGCAACTGTCGGCCGGCGGCCCTTCGATCGAGGAGGTCAACCGCTGCGCGGTCCAGTTGCTGTTCCTCGGCGGCGGGAGCGATGCGGTGCTGCGGCCGCGACCCTTCGCAAGGCGCATGAGAAGCTTCCGCGATCGACGCTCAATATCATTCCGGACGGTCCGCATTCGCTCTACTGGGAATGCCCGGACGTGTTCAATCGCGCCGTGCACCAGTTTCTCGACGCGGTGTACCGCGGCTGACCGCGATCTGAACGCGAGGAGTGACCCTTATGTTTACAATTCCCGCGTAGATGGCCGGTCGGCTCCCACCTAACCTCTCCGCAGCGTCGGCCCCCATGCGCGCGGAGAAGGAATGTGAGACTGCCCAAGCTCAGCCCGGAGACCATGACGCCGCGGCAGCGCGCGCTGCACGACAAGATCGCCGGCAAGCGCGGCAAGGTCGGCGCACCGTATCAGGTTTGGCTCTATAGCCCCGAGTTGTGCGAACGGGTCGAGGCGCTCGGTGCCTACCTGCGCTGGGATAGCGCGATCGCACCCAAGTATCGCGAGCTGAGCCTTCTGATCGCAGCGCGCTTCTTCGACGCACAATACTCCTGGAACGCGCACGCGGACGCGGCGATCAAGGCGGGAATTCGGCCCGAGACGCTGCAAGCCATCGCCGAGCGCCGCCCGCCGCCGTTCAACGACGACGAAGAACGCATCTTCTACACCTTCGCCATGGAGGTGCTCGAGAACCATTTCGTCAAGCAGGAGACATTCGACGCTGCGCGCAAGGCTCTTCGGCGCGCAGGGCATCGTCGACATCGTCGGCGCGCTTGGCAACTTCTCGATGCTTGGCGATGCTGCTCAACACCTTCGAGGTCGACCTGCAGCCGGACCGGCCGCCGCCCTATCCGGACATCCGGGGCTACGCGCGCCACAATGCGCCAACGACGAACTCAAGGAGCCGCGAATGGAAGTCGGCGCCGGCGCCGAGCTGAACTCCGCTTAGACGCTGCAGTGCCGGGACGAAGCGAACATGCTCAGGATCCTATCGGTCCTGCTGATTGTGGCCGCATCGCTGCTTGCACACGGGGACGGCGCTCTCGGCCAGCCCGCATACCCGTCGCGGCCATTGACGATCGTGGTGCCCTATCCGGCCGGCAGCAACGCCGACACGATCGCGCGCTTGCTTGGAGACAAGCTCTCGCCTTCGCTCAAACAGCCTGTCGTCATTGAAAACCGAGGCGGTGGCGCCACCGTCCCGGGCACTGCCCAGATGCTGCATGCTCCCGCTGACGGCCACACGCTGCTGCAGTCCGGGACGAACACCAACATCAACCCGCTGCTCGGTGTCAAGCCGCCGTACAACGTCGAACGCGACCTTGTTCCGGTGGTGCTCCTGGTCACGTTCCCCGGCGTGCTGGTCGTGCATCCGAGCGTGCCGGCCCAGAAACCTGGCCGATCTCATCGCGCTGGCCAAATCCAAACCGGGCATGCTGAACTACAGCTCGCCGGGCATCGGCAACTTCGCTCACCTTGCCATGGAGCAGTTCAAGCAGCGGACCGGCATGCAGATCACGCACGTCCCGTTCCGCGGCCTTGGGCGAGGCCATGGTCGGGCTCTTGCGCAATGACGTCCAGATGACGATCGCCGACATCCCGGGCGCATCGAGCACATCCGGTCCGGCAAGCTGCGGGCGCTGGCGCAGACCGGCATCGACCCGCATGCCGCAGCTGCCGGACCTCCCACCATCGCCGAGGCCGGCGTGCCTGGCTATGAGGCGGCCGGCTTCCTCGGCATCTGGGCGCGCACCGGCACGCCAGCCGACAGTGCTTGCCATTCTCAACCGGGAGATCAACCAGGCGCTGCGCTCGCCCGAGCTCGAGCGCTACGCCGTCAACAGAGGCATGCTCATTGCCGGCGGCACCCCGGCCGAGTTCGCCAAATTTCTGGATCACGACCGGGCGATCTGGTCGCGCGTGATCGACCGAGGCCGGCATCAAGATCGAATGAGTGAAAGGGCCGGTAGCTTGCAGTCATCGGATGAAAGGCTGCGTGCGGCGATGCGCCAACGTCGCGCGAGATCGTTCGATGAAGCTGTGTAGCCTCGGCGATATTGCAGGTCTCGACGCTGATCGAACGCGAAGGTCCGCAACGCAAAACCGCCGAGCTGTTTCCGACCGCCGATCGCGAGCGCGCGCTCGAAGCATTTCCGCGAAATGGAGGCGTTTCTCTATCAGCCGGCCAGCGACCGCATCTACAACACCTACCAGAGCTTCCTGCTGCGAATGCCCGGCCGGACCGTCCTGATCGACACCTGCGTCGGCGAGAACAAGGCGCGCCCTCCGCATTTTGCCACCTATCCGAAGAAGCCATGGCTCGACGCCTTCGCTGCCGAAGGGCTGACGTTCGAGGACATCGACCTCGTGATCTGCACTCACCTGCACGTCGATCACGTCGGCTGGAACACCAGATTGGTGGGCGGCCGCTGGGAGCCCACGTTTCCGAACGCCAAATACGTCTTTGGTCGTGTCGAATGCGAGTACTGGCAAGCACAGGTGAACAAGGGCGACGATCTCGCCGGTCGCATCTGGATCGACAGCTGCCTTCCGATCCTTCAGTCCGGCCGCGCCGAGCTTGTCGAGATGGACGCCGACCTTGGCGACGGCCTGACCCTTCGTCCGGCGCCGGGACACACACCGGGAATGTTCTGTGTGAGCGTCGCCGCGGCGGAGGCAGCGAAGATCATGTTTGTCGCCGACGTCATGCATCATCCACTGCAGTGTCGGGAGCCGGATTGGAGCACGTGCTTCTGCGCCGACCCGCGCTGGCGGCAAGGACGCGTCGCGAGTTGTTCGAGGACATCGCGGGGACGCCGACACTTGTCGTTCCGGAGCATGTGCCGTTTCCCGACGGTCGGACGGATCGAAGCCGACGGCGAACCGCTTCCGATACCGCTTCCATTTCCCTGGTGGACCCGCGAACTCCGCGACTGAAGTGCTTGCGCCTGGCATGAAGCGTTGGTGCGTATTCGAGCAACATAAGGTGCAAGGGCCGCACCGATGTCGCCGCGATCGGCCTGGCCAGGCGGTAGTTGCTCGCGTTAGGACCGCTGGCATCAGCGCCGTGTGGCCATTGCGAGCAGGCAACACAGGGGTCGAGAATGGCGAAAGCAGCGCGTGTCGTGCCGCGGGATGCATTGCACCAGACGGTTACGCGCATTTTCAGCGGCGGCCGGATGCTCGGATCGAGCATGCCGGCGGTCGTCGCGGACGTGCTGGTCTGGGCCAATCTGCGCGGCGTCGACTCGCACGGTGTCGTCCGTGTGCCGCGCTACATCGAGATGTTCAAGTCGGGCGAAGCGAAGGCGCGACCGGCGATCAAGATCGGAACGCTCGCGCTCGGCGGCCGTGATCGTCGATGCCGACGGCGCGCCGGGGCCGGTCGCGCTACGAGTCGGCGATGGACGGCAGCGATCGAATGCGCGCGCGAATGCCGGCGTCGCATGGACCGCCGTCCGCGGCACCGTCCACACCGGCGCGATCGGCTACTATGCCGAGCTCGCGGCGCGACAAGGCATGATCGGCGTCGGCATCGTGGCCGGCGTTCCGAACATGGCCTATCACGGCGCGCGCGGCGCGCGCTGTGGCAACGAGCCCGCTTGCGATCGCCGTGCCGTCCGAGCCGCACGGCACGATGCTGCTGGACATGGCCACTGCGACCATCGCGCTCGGCAAGATCGCCCAGCACAAGATTCGAGGGACTGCCATTGCCGGAGGGAGCGGCGCTCGATTCCGAAGGGTTGCCGACGACCGATCCCGACAAGGCGGTGACGCCGCTGCCGATGGGAGGCGCCAAGGGTTCGGGCATGTCGTTGATGTTCGAGTTCATGACCAGCGTGCTGATCGCCAATCCGATCGTTGCGCCGTTTCATGCGAAGACTCCCGGAGGCCGCAAGCATCGCCAGAACGCGGCCATGCTCGCGATCGACGTCGCCGCGTTCGGCGATCTCGACGCCTTCAAATCGGCGGTCGATGACGCCGTCGGCGCGATCAAGGCGATGCCGCCGACCAACGCGAATGCCGAAATTCTGCTGCCCGGCGAACGGGGCGCGCGCACCTTCGAGCAGCGCAGCCAAGAGGGAATTCCCATTCCGCCGAAGACGTGGGAAGCGTTAGGTCGAGGCGGCTCAGGCGGTCGGAGTGGCAGTCGACGGCTGACGCAGGGAGACCGGTCATGACGCATCACAGCGGATTGAAGCAGTCACCTTCGGTGTCGTCGACCTGGATGCCTGCGTCCGCTTCTTCGGCGATGCCGGGCTGGAGCCGGTGGAGACAGGCAAGGCCGGCGCAACCTTCGGCACGCCCGAGCGACCAGCTGGTCCACCTGCGAATGGCGGACGATCCGGCATTGCCGCCGCCGGTCGCGGACCAGCTCCCACGTTGCGGGAGGTCGTCTGGGGCGTCGACAGCCCACAGGCCTTGGCGACGATCGGCGCCGAGCTGGAAAAGGACCGCCCGGTCGACGCTCGATCCTCGGCGCGTTGCTGCACGCACGCGACAACACCGGTGCGGCATCGCTTTCACGATGGCCGCGCCGCGCACCGCCGATCCCGGGAGCACCGCGAACGTACAACGTCCTGCGCAACGTCAATCGCTGGAACGATCCGGTCACGGCCTACAGCGTGCACGACCGATGCGGCTGCTGCACGTCACGTTGGACATTCCGAAGGCGGGCCGCGAGGCAGGCAATCGACTTCTACATCAGCCGGCTTCGCTTCCGGCCGATCGACCGGGTGCTCGACACCGGCACGTTCATGCAGTGCGAGGGCGACGTCGAGCACCACAACCTGTTTCTATGCTTTCGGCCGGACAAGGCCGGCTTCAATCACGTCGCGCTGGAGGTGCGAAACTTCGACGAGGTGATGGAAGGCGGCAACTACATGATCGAGCAAGGCTGGAAGGAATCGCGCGTCGTCGGCCGCCACACACTCGGATCGAATGTTTATCGGTTCTTCCATTGCCCGGCGGGCGGACGCATCGAGTTCGCCGCCGACATGGATCGCATGGACAAGTCGTTCGAAACCCGAACCTGGCCCAAAAATCCAGGTCACCACATCTGGTCGCTGAAATCGTAGGCAAGGGACGTCCTCCGATGGTGTCGGGATTCCAGCGCTGCGGCAGTTTCCTTGCAATCGTCCTCGGCCTCACATTTGGAACGGTAAGTGCAACCGATCGTCATGCCGTTGCACAAACGACGTTTCCGGAGCGGACGGTCCGCTTCATCGTGCCAAGTCCACCAGGCACCATGATCGACTTGCTGCCTCGCATGCTAGGCGAGACATTGTCGGTACGGTGGGGTCGCCCTGTCATCGTGGAAAACCGCTCTGGAGCTGCACATAACATTGGGGCCGACGTGGTGGCTCGGGCGGAGCCTGATGGTCATACTTTACTGGTCACGCCGCCTGCACCAATCGTTCTGACGCCGTGGCTCTGCCCCAAAAGAAAGCTCGCAAGCCGCGAGCCTCGTGCCGGTGACAGTGTTGATCACGTTCCCCCAGGTCTTGATTGTCAATCCAAGAGTGCCGGTAAGGTCGTTCGAGGAGTGGATTGCGTATGCCAAGGCGAGCCCGGCTCGCTTGAGCTACGGTTCGCCCGGAGCGGGGACCACGGCTCACCTCGCTCAGGAGGAACTGTTTCGAGCGTTGGCGAATCGAGCTGGTTCATGTGCCGTACCAAGGCATGGGACCGGCGGTGAACGATCTGGTTGCGGGTCACATCGAGACGATGTTCGCAGCGGTTGGCACCGTCCTCCCGCTCATCAAGGAAGGAAAGGTGCGCGCGATTGCGTTGACCGGTGGCACACGCCTTACAGGGCTCTTGGATATCCCCGTAATTGCTGAAACGCTTCCATCGTTCAACCATCGCGAATGGTTCGGCGTTCTTGCTCCGCCGCGAACGCCACGCGCGACCATCAATGTGCTCTCGCAGGCAATCTCGGACGCGCTTCGATCGGCCAATGTCGAGGATCGGTTGCGCCGTTCGCTCCTGGTACCGATGGGAAGTTTGCCGGAAGAGACTGCGGAGTTTCTGGAGAGCGAGCGGCAACGCTGGCGCGCGGTCGTCGACGCGCGCTCCAATCTCGTCATGCCGCTCAAGCCGTAAGAGGGACACCTGAACGATCAACCCAGGATCGATGCAAGCTGACAACCGCCGTTGACCTGCCTTGTTCTGAGGCAAGGATTTGGATTGGGAGGAGCGATAGCTCCGCAGAGTGACCATGAAACAGAAAATCGTAACTGCGTTCATTGTGTGCGCCGCGCTGGTCATGACGCTGCAAGGCGCGCAAGCGTTCCCGGACCGGCCAATCAAGCTCGTCGTACCATCGCCTGCCGGTGGGCCCCCTGATGTCATGGCACGCCTGCTGTCGGACAAGATGGCTGTCAATCTCGGACAGCCCGTTATCGTTGAAAACCGTGCTGGAGCGGGCGGCACGATTGGTGCCAGATCGGTGCTAACAGCGGCGCCAGACGGCTATACCCTGCTGATGGGAAGCACGAGCACGCTTCTCGTCGCACCTGGGGTCTACAAGAACGCCGGTTACCACGCTGGATCGTTCACACCGGTGGCACGTGTCGCAGACAGCAGCGAGGTGCTTGCTGTGCATCCCAGCGTTCCGGCAAAGTCTGTCGCCGAATTGATCGCACTCGCAAAATCCAAGCCGGGCACGCTGAACTTCGGCTCGGCCGGGGTCGGGACACTTCCGCACATCGAAGGCGAGCTTCTTAAGGCGCGTGGGCAGATCGACATCAACCACGTTCCTTATCGCGGCGGGGGCCTGGCACTCACAGGTTTAATCGGTGGCCAGATCGAAATTCTCTTCTCAACCCTGACCCAAATGCTGCCAAATATCCGGGAAGGTCGAGTTCGAGGGCTCGCGGTGGCCAGCGCCGCCCGAAGCGCGCTGGCGCCCGAAATTCCGACCATGGTCGAAAGCGGATTCGATCAGTTCATTGTGACGTCTATAACGGTGATCGTCGCCCCTCCCGGCACTCCGAGCGAAATCAGGCAGCGATTGAGTCAGGCCGTGCTTACTGCCCTTGCGTCCGAAGAGGTCGATCGGGCATTGGCGCGAACTGGCGGCGACGCGCGTCCTGCTCTACCCGACGAAACCGGCAACTGGCTGGCCGAACAACAACAACGGTGGGCTCGCATCATAGAGGCTACGAGAGTGACGGTCGATTGAGAACGATGCGTGGCAGTCACCCTTGTGCGTCGGCCGAGGCTATTGAATGCCGGACGGACTCAGTGCCGCACTCATGGCTGGTGAGAGGTGCTATATGTTTCGTTTGCGAATGATATGCGCGCTTCTGCTTCTCTTGTGTGGCCCCTATAATGCGGTCTTGGCACAGTCCACTTCGGCCCCGGATCTCCCAGCGGCGCAGATCGATTCCGACGAGCAGCGGATTGCTGACCTTGTGTGGGCGAGCCGGATTCTTGTTCAGGAAGGTGTGCTGGACAGTTTTGGACATGTCACGGTTCGCTCACTGAAAGATCCGAACCGTTATTTCATGCCAAGAGCTATGCCGCCTGGAACTCGTGACCGCCAAAGACATTGTTGTACTCGATATCAATAGCGTCCCGATCGGTGTGAACGCGCCACGAACCAATGGCGAGAGATTCATCCACGGAGAAATCTACCGGGTGCGGCCGGACGTTCAGGCCGTCGTGCATAGCCATTCGCCGGCGGTGATCCCATTCAGCGTATCGCCGAACCGTCCGCTACGCCCCGTATTGCACATGGCGGGCTTTCTTCCGATCCGAGTTGCGGTATTCGACCATCGAAGCGTCGCGGAAGATGATCCGAGCTTGCGCGGCAAGTTGATGGTCAACACCCCCAAGCTTGGTGCGGCGCTCGCCAAGACTCTTCGGCGGCGATTCCGTGGTGCTCATCCGCGGGCACGGCAATGCCGTGGTCGGCGCTTCGTTGCCATGGGCCGTGCTGCGAGCGGTCTACACACAGTTGAACGCCCGGACCCTTATGGATGCGCTCGCGATCGGAGGTGAGGTGATTTATCTGAACGAGGACGAGCTCAAAATGCACCCTGTCGAAGTGTTCGACGTCGGACGTCCCTGGGAGAATTTGAAAAGCCGGCTGCAGAGTAAACCATAGTCGCTGCGACCCGGCCCGGGTTCGGCCTGCTGGAACCGACTTTCTGGAATTGCCTCGACGAAAACTTTGGAGCGACGAATGTCATCGAGCTGTCGAATTGCGATTGTGGGCGGCGGCCTCGCAGGGCTCGCGGCCGCAAACGCGCTGAAAATGGTCGGATTGGTGGCTGAGGTCTTCGAGGCGGCTCCAGCTTTGGGTGAGATAGGCGCTTCAGTCAACGTCAGCCCGCAAGCCGTCAAAGCTTTGCAAGCAATTGGAGTTGGCGACAAGATCGCCGCCGTCGGACATCTTTCGCCTGGAATTTATACACGCAACATGCAGACAGGCGAATTCCTAGAGTTCAACGACCGGCACAAAGCCGCGTCGAAATATGGCGCTCCCTATTACAATTTTCACCGCGCTGACCTGCTGGACGCGCTCGCAACTGGACTTGAACCTCGCACCATCCACCTGGGGCATCGTCTTGTGGATCTGGAAGAACGAAAGGATTCCGTCGTTCTTGCTTTTGGCAACCACGCACGAGTCGAGGCCGAGTTCGTGATTGGTGCCAATGGTGTGCGTTCAGTCGTACGTCAGGTGCTCTACGGGGACGACAATCCAACCTATACCGGTCAGATGGTCTGGCGTGCACTCTTAAACGGCAGCGATGTGCCAAAGGAGGTGTTGGAGCCGATAGGTCATACCCAATGGGTCGGACCAGGCTGCCATTTCCTTGCGTATTACATCCGGCGTGGAAAACTCGTGAACATCGTTACTCAACAAGACACCGACAAATGGGTCGACGAGGGGTGGTCAACCCGTGGTGACCCCGAGGAGATGCGACTAAGCTTCCCCAACCCCGAACCTCGCCTCAAAGAGCTTCTAAGCCTCGTCACCGAGTGCTCAAAATGGGGGCTCTTCACGCGACCGCTGACGGAGAATTGGGGCCGCGGCCGCATCCAGCTTATCGGCGATGCCGCACATGCCATGCTACCTAACGCGGGGCAAGGCGCCTGCCAAGCTTTCGAGGATACCTACATCCTGTCACGCTGGCTCAATGCTTGCGCAGATCCGGCCGAGGCCTTTGCCAATTTCCGCCGAATCCGCATCCCACGCGTTCACGGCGTCCAACGTATGTCGATCTCCAATGCCCGATTCAAACACATGCGCGACAGCGCGGCGCAGAAGGAATTGATCGCTTCTGGGCAGGGGAGTGTCCACGGCAGTTCCGACTGGGTGTGGGGATACGACCCGGTGCGCGAATGGAACACGGAGCCTTCCGTTCCCATCGTGTACGCTGCTTGAAACGCGACGCTTCGAGGGCGGAAAGGATGACAGCGCGAACTTCTTAATTGGGTCTGGCTTCACCTGCCGGCCAGCACGCCACTCGTCACGTCACGCCGCCTCACATGCTCGGTCTGTGCTGGCCGAGCCGTCAAGGCGCAGCGCGAGGAGGCGAGCCCGCCACGACATATAGCTGGACCAGGAATAACCGATCGAAATTGGTGAGTTGGAAACGACCACGCAGCTGACGTCGCAAACCATCAGCTGATGCAAAGGGCTGCATTTTCCGCTTCAAGGCGCTTTTCCGATTTTTAGCGCGCAGCCAGGATCGAACAGGTGAGGCGAACCTACGCGATCATGGTCTGCCAAGGCTAGGTGAGTCCTCCAATCAATGCGGATGAGGTTTTCGATACATACTGTCCTCGCTCTCAATTTACAGATGAGGAGAACTAGATGTCGGATTGGATTGGATTGGATCACCCACCGGGAGCGATACGGCGAGGCGTTCTCGCGAGCTCACCACGGCATGGCAACAGAGCATATTGAATCAACGCGAGTATTGTGAGGCTCAGGCCGTTCTCTGGCGGCGCCGTTTGGCGCGCACCGAAACAATGCAAACCATTCGCGATACAGACCACACGGGGCCCAAGCGGGTCCCCACGAAACCGCCCTCTCGCGCAGCTAGGGCGATTGACAAGCGCCTGTTGCGTTTCGCGTTCCCCGCCGAATATCGAATGGTTTCCGGTGGACGACCGCCTCACAGTACAATTGCCACGTCACTCCATCTTAAAGCCGGTCGCCTTGATGATCGGAACCCAGCGCGCCAGTTCGTCGGCGACCATGCGCGACGCCTCCTCAGGTCCGGATTCGGGCGTCGGCTCGAAACCCGATGCAATCAATGACTTCTGGACCTCTTCATCTGCCACCACCTTGCGCGTCAACTCCGTGACTTGGTCGAGGATCGGCTTCGGTGTGCCGGCCCGCGCAAACAGCCCGTTGAAGTTTGCCGCCACCATGCCGGGCAGCCCCGCCTCGATCGCGGTCGGAATGTCTGGCGCGGCCTTCATCCGCTGCTGCGCGGCGATCGCCAGGATGCGCACCTTACCGGCGCGATGGAACTGGAGAAGCTGCCCGCCGACATTGGGCGTCATCATCGGGATGTGGCCGGCCGCGAGATCGGTGACGCCGGGCGCGGCGCCCTTGTACGGAACGTGGGTAATCTCAGACACGCCGATCAGATGCTTGAACAACTCGCCGGACAGATTGGTCATCGTGCCGACCCCAGCCGAGCCATAGGACAGCTTGGTGGGATTGGCCTTGGCGTAGGCGATCAGATCAGTGAGCGTCTTCGCCGGCACCGACTCGTGCACCACGATGCAGGTGGGCGATAGGCACATGATGGAGACGGCGACGAAATCCTTGACGCTGTCGTAGGGCGGCTTCGGCATCAGCACCGGAATCAGCACCTGCGTACTGGTGTTACCGAACAGGAAGGTGTGACCGTCGGCTCGTGAACGGGCGACTTCAGTCGCGCCAATCGCGCCACCGCCACCCCCCTTGTTCTCGACAACGACAGTGCCGAGCCCGGACTTCATCTTCTCGGCCCACAACCGGGCGGCCACGTCAGTCGCTCCGCCCGGCGAGAATGGCACGATCAGCCGGATCGGCCGATCGGGATAGGCGAAGGCGGGAACTGGCAGCGCGGCAGCGGATGCGGCAACAAGCCCGTACTTGAAGAGTTGGCGACGGTCGATCAGATTCATGGTTTCCTTCTTTGCTTGGAATTGAAAGTCAGGCTCCGAGCTTGCGCGTCACGTCGTCGAATAGGCTATCGACGCTGAGCGGCGTCGGGATAAGACCCTGTTTGTGGCAATTGCCGATCATCGCCTCGATCACCGGGCGGCACGCCTCGACGCCAAACCGATAGGGCTCGGGACTTTTCGGCGCGCCTGCGGCGTCCTTGCTCTCGCGCAGCAAGCGGAACACCTCCCGCACGATCTCGGGCCTGGACTTCGACAGCTCCGAGCGAACAACGATCATGTGATTGATCGGAATGCCACCATGCTTCTGCGCCCAGCGCTGCGCGGCCGCCTCGTGGTCGGGAATGAGATGCTTCAGTCGCGGGTCCGGCAGCTTGTCGCCGACGACCGCCGCGTCGATTTCGCCGTCCAGCAGCATCTGGACCAAGTCCTTGCCCGCTGGCGCTGCGCCTTGCGATCTTCGGATCCCGATATTCCGCCACGTGCGGGTCCTCGAATGTCACCCACTCCACCTTGTTCAGATCGAGGCCGTATTCGTCGGCGAGCATGCCGCGGACCCAGGTGACGGTCGTCACCGTGTAGGCCCGAACGCCCACCCGCTTGCCCGCGAGATCGGACGGCGAAAACGGACCACGCTCGGCGTTGTAAGCGATGGTGTGGTGCTGGCCGCGGCTGACCAGCACGGCCGGAATGCAGCACGTAAGGCTTGTCGAACGACTTGGCCTGCAGATAGGTGGCGATCGCAAGCTCACCGAGATCGTATTTCGCTTCACGCACGATCTGCTTGAAATGATTGTTCGCGACCTTCACATCGGCGAAATCAAAGTCGATCAAATCGGACTGAAGCTTTCCACTCTTGAGAGCCGCGGTGTTCGGGTAGTTGCCGACCATCGTCTTGAGCGTGACCCTGCCTCGATCTGACATTGCACGCGATCCTTACTTTGCGAGCACGGGATAAAGAGATTGGGCGGTCTTGTGGAAGATCCACTCCTGTCGCTGCTCGCGGAAGCGTGGCGAGCGCGTTGGTCGCAAGTTCGAGCAGTTCCGGCAACGAGCCCTCCGACGACGGATAGTTAGAGCCCCAGGCCAAGCGCGAAGCGCCGAACTTCGACACCAAGCAGCGGAAAGAAGATCTCCGGCGTAGCCTTACCGTTGCGCGACTCGATGAAGCTTCTCGGCGTGAGCTTCAGATAGACGGTCGGAATCTTCGCGAGATCGAACAAGCTCTGCGCCGCGGCGTAGGGCGGGCCATCATCGAGCACCGGTCGCGCCATGTGATCGAGCAGGATGCGGACCTTCGGAAACCGCTCAGACATTTTGATCATCTGGGGAAATGCCTTCGCCGACATCTGCAAACAGATCGAAATGCCGAGCTCGCCGGCCGCTTCCCAGGCCGGATAGGTCTTTCGGATCGTCGAGCCACGAGGCCTGATCCGGCATCGTGCTGCCGATGGTGAACAGCCGCATTCCAGCAAAGCCACGGCTCAGCCAGTAGCGCATCTTCTGCCGGTGCATCGGACGCCAGTACGTCGACCGAAAACACGCCGGTAAAGCCGATCGGGATACGCAGCGATTGCATCAGCGACGTAGGAGTTGTCGTGACCGTAACAGGTCGACGCCTGCACGATCGCGGCCTTGGCGACGCCGGCCTTGTCCATCGCGGCAATCATCTGCTCCGTTGTGACGGGCCGCGTGCGCGACCAGTCGGATTGATGTCCACCAAGCGGCGCCTGCGGGTACCGTTTGGGATCGTCAGCAATGATGTGTGGGTGGATATCGATGTACTTCATGTTCGATGCTGCCCTTCAATCTCGGTACACGACAGCGGATGGAGATCGCGACACGGCCGCTCTGTCCGATCACATCTTCTCGGGGTCGACGAAGACCTCGTCGAGCGCCATGCGCCTGCGGAATTAATTTCTGCTGCAGACCGTAGGTCAGCATCGCCTCGATGCTCGGCATGTTGGCCTTCAAGCCGTACGGGAAGCGGATCACCAACCAAGCGGCATGAGTCCGCGGTATTTTTTCTCGTCGGCGGAGTCGCCTTCAGTCCCTTTCAGATGCTCGATGTAGGGCTTCTTTGCCTCGACGAATGCGTCGTAGAGCGATCGGGCAACGTGCGGATGCTTGTTCAGCACCTCGGTTTTCACCGTTATCAAACCGTGGATCGGGTAGATGCCGGTGCGCTTGAACCAATCGGCTTCGGTCTGCGCGACGTTCGGAATGAGTTCCGGATAGACCTCGGCCGGCTTCTGCCCGCCCTGCTCCCAGGCTCCAGTCGGCGGACCAGCGCGCCCGATGCCCGCCGGTCCGGTGAAACCGGCCTGAAGCTCCCCACTCGCCATCATGCTGGCGAGCGATTTGCCCTCTGGAGGCATGGATGACATTCGGAGGCAGTTTCAGCGTCGTGACATGCTCCTCGTCGTCGACCACCCAGGTCACCTTCGAGGAATCCATCCCGTATTCGTTGGTGAAAATGCCACGCGTCCAGACGCCAGTCGTGACCGAATAGGCTCGCACGCCGACCTTCTTGCCCTCCAGATCCTTCGGAACCTTGATACCGGAGTCAGGCCGCACGACGAAGCCGCCATGGTGGAATCGACGCATGATGAAGATGGGCAGCGCGATGAAGGGCGCGCCAAGGGCCCGTGCGATCATGTAAGTCGTCGGCGCCATTTCGCAGACGTCGAACTCGACGTCGCGAACCATCCGGCGAAATGCACCGATGATGGGAACGACTTCGACGAAATCCGGCTCGACATGGCTGATCTTGACGTCGCCCGACTTCAGCGCCTTGGTGTGGCCGTAAGTCGCGATTGCAATCTTGAGACGCGGATTTTCCGCCACCGTATCCTCCACTCGACTATTCGGATGCCTCGCCCCATTACTCGGGGGCGATGTTCGCCTTTTCGATCACGGCCCGCCATTTGACGATGTCACGCGCCATGCGATCCCGCATTTCCTCCGGCGTGCTGCCGCGCATATCGATTCCGAGCTTGAGGCTCTTCTCCTGAAGCACAGGATCCTTGAGAGCCGTCACAATAAGGCCGTTCAGCTTTCTCACGATGGGGTCGGGCGTTCCTGCGCGGCTGGCCAGCCCGTTCCAGCTCGTCACCACGTAAGTCGGCAAGCCACTTTCGATAGCCGTTGGAACATCCTTGAGCAGCGGATTCCGCTCCTCGCCAGATGTGGCGATGATGCGAAATTGCTTGTCGGTAATGCCGCCCTGGAATCCGGCGTAGAAGTCGAAACCGATATCGACGTCGCCGCGCAGGATGCTCGTGACGAGCTCCGGCGTCGTCTTGTGCGGGACGATGACGACATCCGTGTCGGTCGTCTGTTTGAACAGATGAGCCGACAGGTTCTGGGTGCTGCCGGGGTTGACCGCGCCCAGCGTGAGTTTGCCCGGATTCTTCCGTGCGAATTCGACGACATCCTGCAGTGTCTTGAACTTTGAATCCTGCTTGACGGCGAGCAGCATTTCGAACGTGCCGGTCACGGACACTTGGGCAAAGTCGGTCAACACGTCGTAGGTCCGCGCCTTGAACAGCGTCATGCTGATCGCTTGGCCATTTCCGGTCACAGCCAACGAATACCCGTCAGCGGGCGCGCTGAGCGCGCCCCTTGCGGAAAGAGACCCACCAGCGCCGGGCCTGTTCTCGATGACAAACTGCTGTCCAACGTTCTCGCTCAACTTTTGTGCGAGCAAGCGCATCGTCAGATCGCCGACACCGCCCGCGCCATAGGGCACGAAAATCCGGACCGGCTTGTTTGGATACGAGCTAACGTCCTGGGCGACGGCGGGATGGCTGAGCACGCGAGCAGGACCAAACCTGCGCGGCGACAACAGCGCAGCGCCGGCCCTGCGACTGCGCGGATTCTTTTCCCGATTGAGCGGGTTCATACGACCTCCTCGAGCAGCGTTTCTTCCCAAGAGGCTTCTTGCACAAGCGTGCCGAGCCCGATGCTGGATGATGCCTGAGTACGCGCGCCAACCTCAAATTGGAACAGCGCCCACCGCCATAGGTTTTTGCTATAAATATCGAAGGTTCAGGAATACCCGCCCGCTCAAGGCGCCATGCAAATGCAAAGGCTTCCATCACTGCAGCAGCTTCGCATCTTCGAGGCCGCAGCGACGCTGGAGAGCATCAGCGCTGCCGCCAAGACAATCCATCTGTCGCAGCCAAGCGTAACGCTCGCTATCGGGCAACTTGAAAGCAAAGTCGGAGCAAGGCTGCTCAATCGACGCCGAACTGGCTGCTATACGACAACGCGCCGGCTCGATTTTCTTGGCTCGCGTAACACGAATGCTCATGCAAATCAGGCAAGCGCTATGTGAGCCGCTCGTTGGAGCGCCATTCGCCGACCGCAACGGCGTCACCCCGCTCGAACGAAAAATCACTGACGCGCAAGTTCGAAGTCTGATAGCAATCTCCCAGAGCGTCTCATTTGATGAAGCGGCCCGTCGCATTGGTATCACCGAACCCTCACTGCACAGAGCGGCACGGACATTGGAACGCGTACTCAGACGCTCGTTGTATCGCCGAACAGCGCAAGGATTCACGACAACTCCAACAGGCACCGAACTAGCGCGTCGTTTCAAGGTCGCGGCACGTGAGATCGAATATGGAATTGACGAGATGAGCGCGGAGCACGGCAGCTTCGTATCGCGCATCATAGTCGGAAACATTCCACATTCGGATACTCACCTTCTCTCGGCGGCGATCAATGATCTTCTTGCAAGATTTCCAGACGCCTCGGTGGAGGTTCGAGATGGCCACTACAACGACCTGCTCACTGCGCTGCGGGGTGGCGGCGTAGACATTGTGTATGGAGTGCTGAGGCGGCCAAAATGGGCAGTCGACGTTGAAGAAAGATTTCTTTTTTCCAATCAATACGCAGTGGTTGCCCGTCGCGATCATCCTCTACGCGCGCTTGGAAGGATCAAAATCTCGAATCTCGCGCGTTACGACTGGATCATGCCGCCACTAGGTACCCCCCGGCGCCACGCCTTTGAGCAAATTTTCAAAGGGCATAAATTTCAGCCCAAGGTCAGCGTCGAGACCACGTCGATAGAAGTGTATCGGGCTCTTCTCGGTACAAGCGATAGGCTTTCACTTTTCTCAAATCGCGACGTGAAGGAGTATGGACAAGCGGATTTCGAAGCGTTGCCTTACCGCTCCACACAATTCAAGCGTGACGATGGCATCGCTGTACGCAAAGATTGGAAGCCAACGCGAATGCATCTCGAATTTATCGAACAGCTGACCACGCTTGCTGGCGTTGATCCACACGCGCTAGCAATGTGTCCGGTTCACAGTCCTGCCGTACTCAAGAACGGTTCCCCTCCAATAGACACGAGTAGCTAGAACATGCCTATCATCGACATCCATCCGCACATCGTTTCGCCCGATACCAGGAAATATCCGCTAGACCCACTGGGCGGCACGCAGTCGACCTGGTCGACGGAGCGGCCAACCACCTATGATGATCTGCTGCGCGCAATGGATGAAGCGGGCGTGGCGAAGGCCGCTATCGTTCATTCATCCACAGCCTACGGTTACGACAACAGCTATGTGGCCGATGCCGTCGCAGCGGTGCCATCGCGATTTACTGGCGTCTACTCGATCGATGTGCTGGCACCTGACGCCGTCAAGACCTTCGATTACTGGCTGGGCCGTGGATGCACAGGCATGCGGCTGTTCACAACCGGCAGCACGCTGCCCGATCAGGCCACATGGTTTGCCGATCCCAGGACCTATCCATTCAGGCGAATTTCCCGCCTATGAAAAGCTTGGATCTGGAGAAGGTTGAGCACCGACGACACGTGCCACTTGCCGCCGCGCGCCGAGCGGATACCGCGCTGATTGAGGGCCTGCGAGATCGCTTCGAGCGTGGTCGCCCCGGTGGCGCAGATGGCGTGGACTAACGGCATGAGACCCGCGACGGATCGGCGGTGTCGGGAAGCGACAGGCCGACCTAACCTATCGCTCCCCAATCTCCGGGACTATGCCGTCCCCTCTGGGAGGGTACTTGGATCGCTGGGGTATTCATGCTTCGGTCGGTCCCTATCGACAACGTCCAGGATACCCTGCTTAGGGCCCGTAGGAAAACAGCTTGTCCCTAAACCAATTTTCCTGGCGGCGCATAGCTAGAAGAAGGTCAATCAGGTCCCGCAGAATGTCCGGCACACCCGCTCGTTCGGCTGAGGTGGGTCCATGTAACGCGCGAAGCAAGCTTGGTTTTCGAACGGCTTTGCGAGTACCAACAGAAGCTCGTTAAAAGGCGCGAAGTCTTCACGCTGGACCGCCGCTTCGATCATGGCCTCAATACGATGATTGCGCGGTATGAACGCGGGATTGACGGCGCGCATCCTGACGCCAGGAGCGTCCCATCATCCGGTTCTCGTGCAAGGCGCGAGCGCCACCTCCCAACCCATGTCTCAAAGGGTTGCTCATCAACGAACAGGCTTCGAAGCGCAGCTTCTGCATCAGGACGATCCGCCGCGTCACTCAACCGACGGAACGCCAGTGTTAAGTCAACTTGGTTGGTCGCAAGTAGGCTGAGGAATTCACTGGCAAGCTCTCAGATCGCCATCTGCCTCGGTTGAGAAGCCCAACTTCTGCCGCATGCCAGCTGAATACGCCGCCTCGAAGCGTGCTGAAAAGCGTTCCAGTACGTCCTCCGCCTGCTCGATCGCCTTTTGCTGGTCCTCATCAATGAGCGGCAGCAACGTCTCTGCGAAACGTGCCAGATTCCACGTCGCGATCTGGGGCTGGTTCGCAAATGCGTACCGCCCGTGTTGATCAATCGAGCTGAAGACTTTCGCCGGATGATATTCGTCCATGAAGGCGCATGGGCCGTAATCGATTGTTTCTCCCGCGATCGACGTATTGTCCGTATTCATCACGCCGTGAATGAATCCGACCAGCATCCAGCGAGCGATGAGCCCCGCCTGCCGCACGGTGATGAGTTCCAGCAGTGAGCGGTATGGACGGTCGGCATGGGCCGCCTCAGGGTAATGACGGGAGATCACGTGGTCGGCGAGCAAACGAAGCCCCCCGAGGTCACCGCGGGCAGCGAAGAACTGGAACGTGCCGATCCGGATGTGGCTGGTCGCCACGCGCGTGAGAACCGCACCGGGCAGGAGGGTCTCGCGCGCCACCATTTCTCCGGTCATCACGGCTGCGAGCGAACGCGTCGTTGGGATGCCCAGCGCGGCCATCGCTTCGCTCACCACGTATTCCCGCAGCACCGGTCCGAGCGCAGCGCGGCCATCGCCGCCGCGTGAAAACGGCGTGCGGCCCGATCCCTTGAGCTGGACATCACGGCGAACACCTTGCCTGTCAACCACCTCGCCCAGCAGGATGGCACGCCCATCACCCAGTTGAGGCACGAAATGGCCGAACTGGTGCCCGGCGTAAGCCATCGCGATCGGATCAGCGGCCTTGGGCACACCCCGCCCCGCGAGCACTTCGAGCCCTTCGGGACCGGAAAGCCAGTTCGGATCCAGGCCAAGATTGAGCGCAAGTTCAGTATTCACACGGATCAGCCGCGGCGCCCGCACCGGTGTCGGGGCGACCCGCGCATAGAACCGATCGGGGAGTCGGGCATATGTATTCTCGAAGGGAAGGTGAAAATTCATCAGGACGAGCGGGCTCTTAACCGGGCTTATATCGGACCGTAACATCAGCACCATAAATCAGGAGGCGTGCCTGCCAACTCTATTCTACGAGTCAGCGCAAATGGCCAACCGCGATTTCTTGTCTCCACGCCTCTTGCTTGAGGTGATTAGGCAACCGAACGCTCACGGTGAACGCTCCGTCCTCCTCGGTTATCCGCGCATGCAGTTGCGTGTAGGACTGTCTGGGTGAGAATGCGAGCGTTTGCATGGATGGGCTTCGCCTCCCCTTGGTCGCAAAATGAGTGTCGGAATTGCTAATCATAGGGGTGCGCCGGGTCTTCCGTTCGTGAGCGAGCCCTTCGCCTTCGTTCGTGCTCGCGGCAGATGTTTCTTCAATGCCAACCACAAGTCGGCTGCGGCTTCGTTGGCAGTCGGCTGATGGGACCCGGTTCAAGCTTGCTCGTTTTCAGCCTCCATTGAGGCACACCATCCGCGTGGTGAGGCCGCCGGTCGAGCGCATCCGCGCGCCCTTGCCGGTCTCGGCTTCAACGAACTCGCCGACGATCGTGAGCCCTTCGACATCGACGAACAGGGTGATGGCGGCGCGCTGCGCCTCGATGCCGAGGCCTGAGCGCTGCTGACGCTCAGTGGAAACCCGCAAATAGGCAACGACGCTGTCCATTTACAAACCGCATACCACCGTTTGCCGTTTGTATGAACTCGATAGTCGAGCAATGGTGAATCTGCAATCACCGGTAAGATAGGACCGAAGCTCCCACGTTGCTCAAGGAGCAGGCCCTCTTCAGCCTACCTGTCGCCCTTTCCCGCGCGGGCAATCCGCTCGTATTGAGCCTTGATGACGTCCGGCCCATACGTCCGTTCGAGCCGGCGTACAATGAAGTGGCCCTTGGGCATGTCCTGAAAGTGTTCGATGAACGCGTAGTTCACGACGGCGCCGCCAAGAGCGCCCACGATCGGCATCGCTTGCGCCATCGCTTTTTGGGTCACCACAACGCCAAATCGAGACGCGATTTGAGCGAGCAGCCGAACGAATATCGGAGCGCCTTGCTCGACAACTCCACGATCGGCGATGAAGCGCGCAGCTTCCCTGATGCTTGCCGCCAGCATCCCTCTTATCGCGAAATACCCGCTGTCAGATGCGTCGGTAGAGCCTGAACGCCCGCCAAGGGCAAACACTTGCACGCACGACAGAGCCGTTTCGGGATCTGAAAGGTCCTCTCCCTCGCTCCTCGCAATGTCGGCGATCGATCTCAACATGATCACGGTTGAAACCGGAAGTTCAATGGGAAGACTGGCCAGTCCGAAAGCGCCACCGGCAGCTCCCGAGGCGGTTGCCAAAGCCTTATGCAGGAATTGCGATGCGGCATGGGGTGTTCGCTCCATAGTCCGCAACGCCAAGTTCAATGCCACTTCCAATCCCTTGGATGTGGCGCTGGCAATCAGTTGAGATGCAGACGCCGGGAGCACGCACCCGACCAGGTCAACAGGCGTTCCGACCATGTTGGTGAGCCGGGCAGCCAAGCCGGGATGCTCAAGCGAATGCACGGCACCTCGGAGGGCTTCCAGGTCTTGCGGTGATAAGACCATCGGCCAACCCTCTTCACGAGGCAAGAATCAAAATCCGGGAGCCTCTCGGACTGGTCCGGCCATGGAACGACATTGACCAGCCCCTCAGGCTAGGACCGGTGGATCGTCGACGCTCGCTAGAACGCCATGTGCCGGCTGGGCACGCTCTTCCCGATGCAGACAACTCGCATCAACGGCAGGAGCGAGCAGCTGACATTATTTCCTTTCGAGAAGGAGAGTGGCCTCCTTGCGGATTGCTGGTACCAGCCGTTCTGCAATCTTTGCCAGCAACCATGGCAATAGAACCTCAACGTGAACGTGATCCTCAAAGACGTCAATCGTGCCGGAACTGCTCTGACCCAACGCACGAAGGCCAAACGTCAGTCGACTTCCGGCCCAGATCTCCTCTTCGATCGCGACCAGGTTGGCAAAATCGGTCCTGGTGCGACCCAGCCCGCGCTTGAGGCGGCGGATGGCTTCGTCCTGACCAAGCCGATGCGGAATGGAGACGACAATCGGTGCGGTCACGACCGCCTCGACTGGCGAGCAAGATGCTGCTGCAGCAGCGCGATGTTGCGACGGTTAGCGCGAAACATCGCATCGAACATATCCCCGACCACGGGGATCACACCAAAACCGCCGTCGATCGCGACGTTGAGGAGCATCCGCGCAATGACGAGCCGAGGGGCACCAAGCGCACGAGCCTCGCGAACGATGTAGAGTGCCATCAGTGTTGTAATGGCGTCCCCAATGCCTGGGACGAGACCGATCAAAGAATCCAGACCCAATCGGATCTTCGTTCCTGGAATAACGAACGCGCTGTCGAGCAAAGTCGCGAGCGCATCGATCCGAGCGATGCGCTCGGCCCGCGACTGCGGCCACGCTATGTCATAAGATAGACTGCTGGGAGCGTAACTTTGCATGCCGCGTCAAATAGGAACGTACAAACACCATACAAGACCATTCCGACAACAAGTGACCAAGGGGCGCACCGCGGCTCCGTTCGGGAGGGCCCGCGCGCGGTGGGGCCGCGTGCGTTCGAAATCACACGATGCCCTGCTCAAGACGCGCCGGCCGCGCCGTTTCGGCCGCCCGATCAACGTCGGCCGCGCTGCGATCTGCACCGGCGTGGGTGCCAACAAGTCCGGCTGGC
This sequence comes from uncultured Alphaproteobacteria bacterium, assembly GCA_963821555.1. Lineage (GTDB taxonomy): Bacteria > Pseudomonadota > Alphaproteobacteria > Rhizobiales > Xanthobacteraceae > Z2-YC6860. The sequence continues at coordinate 74,318 of CAWGEM010000019.1, forward strand.
TGATCTGCGGCTGCACGCCGCGCTCCTGACGCAAGGCAGCCCATTGCGCGGGGTTCATGCGGTTGAGCCCCAACATGTCTGCCATCGCATCGGCATAGATGCGGCAATCCAACAAATGATTGGGCCCGGTCTCGGTCCATGACCGTGAACAACAGTCTGCTTCAAATACTCTGCGGTGCGCCGCTTGAAGAAATTCTCACCACAGCCCTTGTGGTGATGGCGGAAGCTTGGCGGATCGATCTCGGCGCCCATCCCGACGACCTTTCTTTGCGCACCTTTAGAGGCCACGTGTCGATCGAACCACAAAGCAGAGGCGCAGGGCGCCAGAGAAGTCAGTTGTTCAAGGAACTGGCGGAGCGAGAGGGATTCGAACCCCGATACGCCCGACCGCCTCCCGCACTCATCGACATGGGCGGTGCAGGATGCATCGGTCGGCGATGCATTGAACGGCTATCCCGGCTATACTCGAGACATGTCACGGAATTTGAATTCCGGCCGGCGGCCAATGCCTACGGCGCTCAAGCTCTTAACCGGGAACCGCGGCCGGCGGCCGTTGAACCATCGGGAGCCCAAGCCCGAGATCACCTTGCCGCCGCCGCCAGATTACCTCGATGCGATTGCGCGGCGAGAGTGGGACCGCGTCGCGCCCGAACTCTACGAGCTTGGCGTTCTCTCGCGCCTTGACATTGGCGTGCTGGCGGCGATGTGCACCGCGCATTCGGAGGAGGTCGCGTGCACGAACCTCGTGCGCAAGCAGGGCGCGGTCCTATACGGCCCAAAGCAGCGGCCATATCCGAACCCGCTGATCAAGCTCGCGGCAGCGGCACGAAGGGACAAGGTGCGCTTTGCGATTGAACTCGGCATGACACCGAGCGCGCGCACCCGGATCAGCGTTGATCGGCTCGATGATGACGGCAAGGACGAATTTCTGGATTGAATTCGCTCGAATCGCGCTCGCGAGCGGAGCATTGACCACCGGCGAGTCGAGCAGCTTGTGACAAAGTCGGCATCAGGCCGTCTATTCTTTGGGCAGAAACCGGATTGTTCGACCAAAGTCGTAGGTAATGAAGGGAACTCGCCAAAAATTCTAACCAACTCAAATACATTCAAACGAAGTTTTCATTTAAAAGCGCAACGCTGAACGGATCTTCACATGGCTGCATTGCGGTCGCGCCACTGGTCTGCTTGGCAGCTATCTGACACGAAGCCGATGGAAACTTTAGGTGTGGCAGCCGACCAACGCTCCCGCCTATCAACGGGAGTTTTTTTGTGTCATCAAAAATGGTTCGTAATAATATTGTTCGCAATCCTCTGAGACAGAAAGAAGATTTTAAAGCGCAGCAACAACGGGAATTTGATCGGTGGCGCACGGCTATCACGATAGTCCAGCGCATGCGAGAGGCTGGACTTCGTTGCGAAATATTTGACGATTCCCAAAACGACCACTGACGGAGTTCCGTCCTCAAGACCACTTGCACTGCCGGTACGGTAAGGGGCCGCCAAGACGGCCGTGGCTTGCTCACCACGCCGGTCGCGCTCGCGCCGGTGTCCGGACAAGCGGAGCCTCACGTTTGTGATTGTCACTCGTTTGATCTCATTCCACTTGGCCCAAACTCACAAGCAGTCGGCACAAAATAACAAGGCGCGCCGCCTAAGTCCTCTTACCTCTGCGCTGCAGACGCACGCTGGATCGTGCGCGCCAAGGCAGACGCTCAGGGACTTAGATTGGAAACTCTCCGCCAGACTATTGCGGTCGTCGACGACGATCCTGACGTGCGGCAGGGGCTGTGCAGCCTCCTGTCCGCTCAGGGATATTGCACCGAGTTATATGCTTCGGCTGCCGAGTTCCTCGCCGCCGCGGCTGCGACGGAAGCGGCATGCCTGATGCTCGATATTCAGCTTGGTGACGTGTCGGGGATTGATTTGGCCCGAAAGCTTACCGCGAGTGGATTCAGCTTTCCGATCATCTTCATTACCGGCTCGGACGCTGAGCACTTTCGCCGCGATGCCATGGACCTGGGATGCATTGCGTATTTGCTAAAACCATTTCGGGCCGAGCAACTGACGTCGGCAATCTCCAGAGCGACCGGTTCGAACGCTTAGATCGCTGCCGCGTCGGTGAGGTCGGCCTCGACCCGCCCGGCCGTTTCCCCGTAGGAGCCTCGGCGGTGCGCTTTGGCGGCCGGGGGCACCCTCGACCTAACCCGGCTCGATTGCCGCAATGGGCGAGGCAGGGCGCGCGGCTGGCGGGACCGGCCGTTAGGCGATGGCTCGGGGTGTTACCTCAGGCGTTACCTACAACCGCGGGCTGATTTGGTCGTTCGCCGATAAATCATTGTTATTTCAGGTGATCATTCTGGGTTCGAAACTTGGAACCCGTTAACTGGCATCACCGGTTGGCGCCCCTCAACGGACAAGCTGAGAGGAAATAAATCACAGGATTTTATTCAGGTCAAGCGACGTTAGTTAGTTTGATGGAGCTCGTCGACACCGCGCCGGTCATTCCGAACGCGCGCGCAAGCGCGTTCACGCGCGTCTTCGACGCGCTATGGCGCGTGATCCGGAATCCAGAGCGACACGACAACGCTTCCCGTGATCTCTGGATTCCGGGTTCGCACGCTTCGCGTGCGCCCCGGAATGACGGCGTCCTTTCTCCGTCACCAATGAGGTGCTGGGCGCCACAAGCGCGCTCACGCGCGTCTCGACGCGCTCTGGCGCCGAGCCTCTTCAATCGATCAGATCGTCTGCGCGCAACAGGAACTCGCGATTGATCGTCAAATCGATTGTGCGAGCCGTCTTTAGATTTCACAACAAGCTCAAATTTTGTCGGCTGCTCAATCGGCAGATCCGCTGGTTTGGCGCCATTCAAAACTTTCTGAACATATTCCGCGATCCTCTTGGCCTGCAAAATTCGGTCTGGTCCATAGGATAACAGCGCGCCATTGGCGGTGAACTCTCGCCAAGCTGCAATCACTGGAACCCTTTCATTCAGACCGAACTGGGCAATCTTGCCGGAAAGCAAATTGGTCAGCCGCGAGGCAATCACAAATATAGCATCCACTCGGTTGGCAACTGCCTCGCGGAGCGCCGGATCGAGCTCTTCAGCGCGAGTTATTGGATGGTCTGACAGGTCGATCGCAAGCGATCCGGCGGCACGGCGCGCAAATACCACTTCATCATCGAGGTGTTGAGGATTGTAGATAACAGCAACACGTCTCGCATTTGGTATCGCTTCTTTCAGCAGCTCCAGCCGCTTGGCTGCCATCTCGTCCGTCAGAAACGTGACGCCGGTGAAATTCTTGCCTGGACGTGCGAGTGACGTCGCAAACCCAGCTCTTATCGGGTTGTCGCTTACGCCCCCTACGATCGGAATACGGCCTTGGCTTGCTTCAAAAAGAGCTTTGACAACATCTCCGCCGACCCCAACCAGAATGTTGGGCTTTAGGCCAGCAAGTTCGTCGGCCAGCGGCGAAAGGTGAGTTGAGTCGCCCTTCGCAAATCGGTAGACGATTTCGATATCGCGCCCCTCGACCAGTCCGTTCCGCGCCAGTGCCTCTTTCAAAGATTGATCAATCTGGCCTTGTGCGTCTTGGCCAAAAGCGAGCCATCCAATTTGAAACGGCCGCTTTTGTGCGAGTGCTGACGAGACAGAAGATGCTGCCGCACCTGCGATCAGACCGATGAATTGTCGTCGCCTCATGCTCGCCCCCAAAGGCTCGGGAGACCGCCATTGTAGCGATTGCAGCAGTGTTGGAGGAAGGGACAGTGGCGAATGCCGCCTTCAAGTTCCATTCTCGACAGAACTCAAATAGCATAATTGGTCCGCCATTGGGCTGAATAGCGACCAAAGCGCACGGCGGCAGAGCCGATTGAGACGGAGTGCCAGACCGCAATTCAAGCCCGCAAACGAGGGCTGGTATCATGCGCAACGAACTCAGCAATCATGGCGCGGCACGCGGCTTGTCCGGCAACGTCGGCAGACTACGGCTACGCGCTGATGTGGCCGCGTCCTAGCCCGCGGTGAAGCGCGCCAGAAACTCGCGCGCGGTCTGCGTCACGCGCGCAGGCTCGCGCGAGCGCATCGCATTGCCGCGCCAGACGAAGTCCCTGGCGATCCACGCCTCGACCCACAGCACCGGCAGCACGAGGTCGCGCAGCATCCAGGCGAGCGGCGAGGCCGGCGTCAGCGGCCAGCGCGCGGCGCGCACGAGGGCTGCCTCAGCGCCGTACCAGACAAGGCCGAACCCCAGCAACGAGCCTGCGAGCGGAAGGCCTGCGGCTGGTGCGGCGATCGCCGTTGCGAGCAGCGCCGGCAGCGCGCCGGAGAAAATCTCGATCGCGAACAAATGTGGAAAGCTCGCGCGCCGAAGCTGCGCCCAGCGCAACTGCCGCCGCCAGACTTCGCCGAGGCGGCGCCGGCCGAGCGGCTGCGCAAACGGCGGTGCGACGAGGCGCACGCGCAGTCCCATCGCTCGCACCGCCTTGGTCGAGGCGGCGTCTTCCGCAAGTTCGGCGGCGAGCGCTTCGAGCCCGCCGGCGCGTTCGAGATCGGCGCGCCGCCACAGCATGGTCTTGCCCTGCGCGAAGCCGTATCCAAGCGTGTCGGCAGTGTATTGCCAGCGCGCCTGGTAGCCGTTGAAGAACGCAACTTCGACTTCGGCCCAGAAGCTTGCGGGCTTAGCGCCCGCGGGCGGCGAGCAGACGACACCGGTATCGCTCCGCCAAGCTGCGAGCGCGCGCTCGATGTAATTGGGCGGCATCAGCACGTTGCTGTCGGCCATCAGGATCCAGCCGTGCTCCGCGGCGCGCCCGCCCTTGAGCATATTGTTGAGCTTGGGGTTGCCGCTCAAGCGTTCGTCGCCGATCAGGAGCTTCGCCGGAACCTGCGGATGTTCCCGCATCAGCCGCTCGAGGAGCGCTATCACCGGATCGTTGCGGTCGGCGACGCAATGGATCAGCTCGTAGTTCGGATAGCGCAGTGCAAAGCCCGAGCGCAGCGTGTCCTCGATGTGATTTTCAAGTCCGCACACCGGGCGGATGAGGCTCACGCCGGGCCCGCGCGCAAATTGCGGCGCGGCGCGGCGGCCGGCGCGAAAGCGCGCGAGTGTTACGACGATGCTGGTGATGTGGGTGAGGAGAAGCAGCAGGGCCAAGCCTGCAGCAATCGAAGCGGTGGTGGTCATCGGTGCATGGTTGCGCCGAGTTGACGACGCGCGTATGACGGGCCGCGTCACGGACCCGTCATGCAAATCAGGCATGGTCCGCGCATGAATGGCGATGAAGGATTTGCGGCGTGCTGACAACGGACGGTACTCGGCACTTCCGGGCGCTGTTTCTGTCTGACCTTCATCTCGGCACCAAGGGTTGCCAAGCCGCACGCGTCCTCGATTTCCTGCGCGTCCACGATGCCGACGTGATCTATCTCGTCGGCGACATCGTCGACGGCTGGCAGCTCAAGGCCGGCTGGTACTGGCCGCAGGAGCACAACGACGTGGTGCAGAAGCTCCTGCGCAAGGCGCGCAAGGGCGCGCGCATCGTCTACGTGCCGGGCAATCACGACGAGTTCCTGCGCGGCTACTACGGCACCCATTTCGGCGGTGTCGAAGTGGCCGAGACTGCGCTGCACGAGGCCGCCGACGGGCGGCGCTATCTCGTCATCCACGGCGACCACTTCGACATGGTGGTCAAGCACGCGCGCTGGCTCGCCCATCTCGGCGATCACGCCTACAGCACGGCGCTCTGGCTCAACCGCGCGTTCAACGCCGGCCGCCGCCTGTTCGGCTTTCCATATTGGTCGCTATCGCAGTGGCTCAAGCTCAAGGTCAAGAACGCGGTGAGCTATATCGGCGAGTACGAGCGCACGCTCGTCGCCGAGGCGCACCGCCACGGCGTCGACGGCGTGATCTGCGGCCACATCCACCACGCCGCGATCCACGACCGGTTCGGCGTCACTTACGTCAATTGCGGCGACTGGGTGGAAAGCTGCACCGCGGTCGCCGAACACAGCGACGGCCAGTTCGAGATCATCCACTGGGCCGGCGAATGGCCGCGGCTGGAACCGCAGCCGATGCTGGAAGAGGCGCAGGCCGCCTGACGCGCTTGCCCGCAGCGCTGCCGCGGGGGTAGGTTGCAGCCATGGCCGCCCCCTTCGAATCCGTTCCGCTTCCGACCTCAGCCGACGTCGATGCGGCGGCTGCGAAGCTCGCCGGCGTCGCGCTTCGCACGCCGCTGATCAATTCGCCGGTGCTCGACGCGCGGCTCGGCGCGCGCGTGTTCCTCAAGGCCGAGACGCTGCAGCGCACCGGCTCGTTCAAGTTCCGCGGCGCCTACAACAAGCTGTCCTCGATCCCGGTGGAGCCAGCGCGCAGGCGGGGTTGTGGCCTATTCCTCCGGCAACCACGCGCAGGGCGTGGCGCACGCAGCGCAGCTCTGCAACATGCCGGCGGTGATCGTGATGCCGTCGGATGCGCCCAAGGCCCAAGCGCGAGCGCACCGCGGCGCTCGGCGCCGAGATCGTGCTGTACGATCGCGACCGCGAGGACCGCGCCGCGATCGCGCGCGAGATCGCGGGCAAGCGCGGCGCGATGCTGGTGCCGCCGTTCGACGATCCGTTCGTGATCGCGGGGCAGGGCACCGCCGGCCGCGAGATCGTCGAGGACCTGTCGGCGTTTGGGCTTACGCCCGACGTGGTGGTGGTCGGCGCTTCGGGCGGCGGGCTGATCGCGGGGATTGCGCTTGCGATCAAGGCGCGCGTGCCGGGTGCGAAGTTCTATACCGCCGAGCCGGAGGGCTTCGACGACACCGCGCGCTCGTTCAAGAGCGGCCAGCGCGAGAAGAACCCGCGCATGAGCGGCACGATCTGCGATGCGCTGATGACCAACACGCCGGGCGCGATCACCTTCGAAATCAACCGCAGGCTGGTGGGCGAGGGCGTTACCGCGAGCGACGACGAGGTCGGGCGTGCGGTGGCGTTTGCGTTCCGCGAGCTGAAGCTCGTGGTCGAGCCCGGTGGCGCGATCGGGCTTGCGGCGCTGCTCGCGGGCCGGCTCGACATCAAGGGCAAGGTGGTGGTTGCGGTGCTTTCGGGCGGCAACGTCGACGCCGAACTGTTCCACCGCCTGGTCGCGGCCTGAGGCCGAGTCACGTCGTCAGGTGAACAGCGCGATCCGCTCCTCCGCGGTCATCGCTTTGAGCGGGGCGAGCGGATCCGGCGGGACCGGCGCGGCGCTCGCAGGCTCAGGCGGCGCGGGCTCCGGTTCCGGCGAGGGTGCGGCCTCCGGCGCGGGCTCGCCCGCAGCCGCATCGCCCGGCAAGAGCGCGGCCGACACCCGTTCGAGCAGGAAGGTGGCCGGATCGGCCTCGGCCGCGCCGGCGGGCGGCTCTGCCGTGGCCTCGGGCGACGGCTCGTAGGGCAAGGCACCCGGATCGCCGTTCGGCTCGGAGGCGCCGGGGACCGCGGCAGATGCTTCGGGTTCGGTCGGCGCCTCGCTCTCGCGGGCAAAGATCACCGCGGTGCCGATCTCGGGCGTGAGGATCGGGACCGCCTCCATGCGGGCAAAACTCGTCATCAGCTCGGCCTCGGGCGGTGCCGGCTCCGCGCCATCGGCGGCCTCCGCCTCGGCGGGCGCGGCCTCGCTGGACGCATCCGTCGCTTGCTCGGCGGCGGGCTGCGGCTCGGGCTCAGCCGGAGCCTCTGCGTTCGCGGTCAGCGCCTCGACCATGGCGCCCAGCATCGACACGCTCGGAACCGTGCCGTCGGGCGGCTGCGACGGCGCGGCGCCGGCGTCCGCGGCCGGCCCTTCGCCCGTGCGCCCGAGCCGCGACACCACCGCCGAGACGGTCGGCACCCGGTCGGGCTCGCTCGCAGCCGGCGCCGTGGCCGACCTCGCCGCCGCGAAAACCGCACTCAGCGCGGCCGACAACGGATCGGGCGGCTCGGCCTGCGCGGCGGCAGGCCTGGCTGCGGCCGTGGCGGGCTTGGCCCTGGCCGGAGGTTCGGCCGCGGCGGCTGCGGCCGGCTTCGGCGCGTCGACGGTGTGCAGGCCCAGCGCCGCGCCGCCTTCGGCGACGAATTCGACGAGATAGAGCATGGCGTTGAGCCGCCCCTCGAGGTCGAGCACCAGCGCGCCCAGGTCGACGGCCCGGCCCGAAGGGCTGTCGCCTTGCGTGCCGGCGGCCGCAAGCAGCGCCGCCTTCGCTTCGGTCAGGGCCCTCGCCATCGCGGCCATCTCGGCGCGCAGGCGGCCAAACGCCGCGCGGTCGGAGCGGATCACCGCCTCCATCCGGCCGATCGCGGCGATGGCGTTGGCGGCATCCGACATAAAATCGGGGGCAGCCCCCGGCGTCGCCGCAGGTTCGGCGGCCGGCCGGTCCGCGGACGCGCCGAATGTCTGCTCGTTGCGTATCACTTGCACCGCCCGCGTGAGAGACGCACCAATCTGCACTATAGACGGAAGATCGTATTGGCACGATGACCCGCCCAACCCCGCTCTCCACCGATCGCTTTGGCCTGAGGCTCGGCTGCTTCTATGCGGCCTACTTCCTGTTCGGAGGCATCCAGCTACCCTTTTTTCCGCTCTGGCTGCAGGCGAGGGGGTTCGACCCCGCGACCATCGGCGTTGCGATCGCGCTGCCGGTGATCGTGCGCATCGTGGTGGTGCCGATCGCGAGCCATCAGGCCGACCGGTTCCGGGCGCTGAAGACTGCGCTCGTGCTCTCGGCGGCCGGCGGCATGATCTCGATGGCGGTCGTGGGGCTGCTCGACGGCGTCGTCGCCATCATGGCGGCCTATGTGATCGCGGCCATGTTCTTCAGCCCGGCGCTGTCGATCACCGATGCCTATGCGCTCGCGGGCCTGCGCGGGCGCGGCCTCGCCTACGGCCCGGTGCGGCTGTGGGGCTCGGTCGCCTTCATCGCCGGCAACGTCGGCGCGGGCCTGCTGCTGGAGCGGATGGCGCCGGGCCACCTGATCTGGCTCATCGTCGCTTCGCTTGCGACCGCGACGGTCGCGGCCACGATGCTGGTGCCGCTCGAGGCCGCGGAGCCGGCCGCGGACGAGGCCGAGGGCACGCGCTCGCTGCGCGACCTGCTGCGTAGCCCGCCGTTCCTTGCGGTGGTCGCGGCGGCGAGCCTGGTTCAGAGCGCACATGCGCTGTTCTACGGCTTCTCCGCGCTGCAATGGCGCGCCGCCGGGATCGGCGGTCCGGTGATCGGCGCGCTGTGGGGCCTGGGCGTGCTTGCCGAGATCGTATTGTTCGCGCTGTCGTCCCGGCTGCCGGCGGCGTTCACGCCGATCGTGCTGTTGTCGATCGGGGCCGCCAGCGCGGTGCTGCGCTGGACCGCGATGGCGTTCGATCCGCCGCTCGCGGTGCTGCCCGTGCTGCAGCTCCTGCACGCCGCCTCGTTCGGTGCGACGCACCTCGGCACCATGGGGTTCCTTGCGCGCGCGGTGCCGCGACGGTTTGCGGCGACCGCGCAGGGGGCGCTCGGCACCGTTTCGGGGATCACGCAGGCGCTGGCGATGGGGCTGTCGGGCGCGCTCTATGCAAGCTCAGGCAGCCTTGCTTATCTCGCGATGGCGGCGATGGCGCTCGCGGGCCTCTGCCTCGCGCTCCTGGCGGCGCGGCTGTCGCACCGGTAACGATGGCGCGGGGGCATTCATGCGGGGCGTGCATCGTCAAAAGGGTGGACCCATGAGCAAACCCGCGACCGAAACGCGCTCCATCGTTGCCAACAGGATGTCGAAGAAATCGACGAAGGTCGCAAGGAAGGCCGCCGCCAAGCGGGTCGCTGCGCAGGTGGCCAAGCCGCGCACGCCGGCGCCGAAGTCGCAGTCGCGCAAGGCCGCGAATCTTCCTCTCCTCGCCAGCGGCAACCCTCAGATCGCGAAGGCCTGCGGCGACGCCCCGGTGCAGGCTTTCGTCGCGGCCATGCCGGGCTGGAAACGCGAGGTCGGGCGCCGCCTCGACGCGCTCATCGTGCGCACCGTTCCCGGCGTGAAGAAGGCGGTCAAATGGAACTCGCCGTTCTATGGCGTCGAGGATGGGGTCTGGTTCCTCAGCTTTCATTGCTTCACGAAGTACGTGAAGGTGGCGTTCTTCCGCGGCGCGCAGCTGCGTCCTCTGCCCCCCGGTGAGTCCAAACAAAAGGACGTACGCTATCTCGACATCCACGAGGACGACCCGCTCGACGAAGCTCAGTTCGCCGCCTGGGTGAAGCAGGCGAGCCTGTTGCCCGGCGTACGCATGTGAGCGGCGAGTAGCAAGTAAGTAGTCCGGATGAGGCGCAGCGAAACCCGGGGGCAGCCTATCAATCATTCCCGGGTTACGCTTCGCTCCGCCCGGTCTACGGTCGAGCGATACTCAAGCGACGGGCGAGCGATCATGAAGAAGGCGACGACAGCCATGAAGAAGACGACGAGCGGCGCAAAGGAAGGGACGGGCGGAGCCTCCCCCTCCCGGCTGATCGATGCGAGAATCAAGGAACTGGGCGATTGGCGGGGCGAGACGCTCGCGCGAGTCCGAATGCTTATCAAAGAGGCCTGTCCCGACGTGGTCGAGGAGTGGAAGTGGCGAGGGGTTCCGGTGTGGGAGCGCGCCGGCATCATCTGCACCGGCGAGACCTACAAGGCGGTCGTGAAGCTGACCTTCGCCAAGGGTGCCGCGTTGGAGGACCCTTCGGGCCTGTTCAACTCCAGCCTCGAAGGCAACGTGAGGCGCGCCATCGATATCCATGAGGGCGACAAGATCGATGAAAGGGCTTTGAAGGCGCTCATTCGCGCCGCTGTGGCGCTGAACGCGTCGAAGCAATCCGCCGCTCGTCCGGTCCGCTCTCAGAAGAGACCAGAGAGCGCATAGAGCGGATTGGCCGATAGCGCGAAGCGCAGCAACCCACCATCTGAACTCGCGGAAATTCAGCCGGGGGGTTACGCGCCTTCGGCGCTAATCTTACAGCGTCAGAAAATTCGGCGCCTGTTTCTCGTGCGTTCTCCCGTTGCGGGAGAGGGCGCAAACAATTGGCGCCGCGATGTTTGTGACGCAGTAGCGCTAGCCCCTGCGCGCTGGCACGGGGCGAGCGGCAGACCGGTGCAAGACCGTTTGACAGAGCCGCCGTGGTACATTCAATTCGCGCGCGTGTTGGCCATTGAGTGTTGCACTGGCGGACGCTTTGGAGGAGCCGATGGACAAGCCTCGAATCTTTCTGGGCTCGTCAGGGAAACAGGAGAAGTTGCTTCAAGCACTGACGCGCGGTCTCAGCGACATCGCGCGCGTCGAACCCTGGATGACATCCTTCAATCCAGGGACATCGACACTGGAACGCCTCCTTGAACTCACCCAAGAAGTCGATTTCGCGGCGTTTGTCTTTGCCCAAGACGACTGGACGACGAACAGCCCGTCGACTTCTTCTCAGCCTGGGTCGGGTCAGGCGTCTCCGCGCGATAACGTCGTGTTCGAAGCCGGCCTTTTCGGCGGCGTCCTGGGAATGCGCCGAACCTTTATTCTCCATGCCAGCGGGGCGAAGCTTCCGAGCGACCTCCTGGGCCTCACGTGCGTGCGCTACGACGGCGCGATGACGCCGTCCGAGATGAGAGCCGTCAACCAGAAAGTCCGCAAGGCAATCGAGAACGAGGGTCGCGTTACTCGCATCGAGGGCTCTTGGTGGCAGTTCTCCCTGACGGAGCGCACCGCAAAGGAGCCTTCTGCGCTCAGCCTCCTGAAGATTTCGCGCGATCGCAACGGCGCGCTTGAACTGACGGGCCGCTCGTGGCGAGAGGATGGAAGTCTGTCGGCAAGATACTGGAGCGAGGCGATGAAGGAGAGGGAAGGGTCTTCAGGCCTCTTCTATTATTGGAAGGGTGAGCGGCCGTTGGATCCGAACGCGCCGCAGCTCGACGGAGTGGGTGAGATCCGGCTGGAATCCGCCGACCGCGCATCCGGGTACTTCACGACCGAGCCGATGCCGACCCGAATGTGAACGCGCGGACCTCCGGTGTCTATTGGCGCGCCGATCCAGACGACCTGAGCATTCTGGACGGTCGCGACGATCAAAAACGTGCGGCGCTCATTGCGGAGCGGCTGATGCAATGGAAGTCCGTCAGGAACGCCTGATCGGCGCGCAGGAACGGTGCATTGTTTGGTCAGGCTCAATGCCTGAGATCGCGCCACGGCGCCGGGTTACGGCTGAATCACTTTGTGAACAGCGCCGAGATTGCTAATGCGCCGAGGCGCTCGAACTGCAGCGCGGGTACATCGCCGAAAGCTCGCGGCCGCGCAGGAACACCATCTTGGACGACAGCCCGCCGCGCTGGTTGATCCAGCGGCGGACATGCTGGGGATAGATTTCCCACAGCGCCTGGGTGCCGACCGGGCTCGGGACCGGTTTGCCCTCGGGACCGGGCATCCAGGCGGCGTGGAAGCCAAGAAGCGCGCGCTGCGTCACGCAGATGCGTTCGCGCGGCACGATGCCGAGCACGAGCGTGCAGGCCGACAGGCACGGCCCGTCGATGACGACGCGTTCGCCGGAATTGCGCACCGCAGCGTAGGTCTCGACGTAATAGCCGATCCGCCCGCCCACATCGTCGCTGATCCGCATGATCGCGGATGCGTCGGCCCCCGCGAGCGCAGCCAAAGCTGCGCCCGCCAAAGCTGCGCGAAGTCGCATGACCCCGAACTCCCACCCCGAGACGCCGCTCTGCTAACCTTTCTAAATGATGAACCCGCCTCCGTGGAAGCCCCAAGTCGACCGCACGGAAAAAAAATTCGGTTCCAAAGCGGGACAGCGCTCCGCGGCATAACTCCTTGGCGGCGGGCGCAAAATCCGCTCGGTGCTTGGTTTCCCGCAAGTGTGTCGGGCGGCCCACTGTGGCCGTTTCGGGGCCGGACCGGAGGTTGGCGCCGCCTGCCTTTTGTTTGCGTATCGTTAATTGCTGTCGTCCCGGGCGAGCGAAAAGCGAGACCGGGGACCAAAAGCCTAACGAGGGCAAGGATTGTGGGTCCCCGCTTTGCGCGGGGCCGACGGTGCCAAGCGCGCTACTGCGCGGCCGCGCCGGACTCCTTCACCATCTCGGTCCAGAGCGGCGTCTGCTGGGCGACGAACGCAGCGAACTCGGCCGGCGTGCCGGGCCGCAGCAGCACGTTCAGCTTGGCAAGGTTTGCCTGCGCCTCGGGCGACCGCAGGATGTCGTTGACGGTGGCGTTGAGCTTGTCCACGACCGGCGGCGGGCGTCAGCGGCGGCGCCATGATGCCGGCCCAGGGGTTGCCGGGGAAATCGGCGAAGCCCGCTTCGCGCATGGTCGGCACCTCCGGCAGGTCCGGCCAGCGCGTCGGCGTGGTGACCGCGAGCGCCCGCACCTTGCCGTCCTTGATCAGCGGCTGCAGCAGGGTGAGCGCGTCGAACTGCATCTGCAGCCGTCCGCTGATCAGGTCCGGGATCGACGGTGCGCCGCCCTTGTAGGGCACGTAGACCATGCCGAGGTCGGCCACCTTGTTGAACATCGTGCCCATGAGCTGCGGCGGCGTGCCGAGCGAGCCGCCGAAGTTGAGCTTGCCGCGGTTGGCCTTGGCGTAGGCGATGAACTCGGCGACGGTGTTCGCGGGAATGCTGGTCGGGATCACCACCACGTGCGGAAACTCGGCGACCAGCGCCGCCGGCACGAACGCCTTGGGATCGTACTTGAGGTCCTTGTAGAGCACCGGCGCGATCGCGATCGCCGACAGCGTGCCCCACATCAGCGTGGTGCCGTCGGGCGGGGCACTGGCGACCGCCTCGGCACCGATCGTGGAGCCGGCGCCGGGCCGGTTCTCGACGATCACCGGCTGGCCGAGCCGCTGCTGCATCTGCTGGCCGATGACGCGGGCGATGGTGTCCATCGGCCCGCCGGGCGCGACCGTGACGATGATCTTGATCGGCTTGTCCGGTAACGTCTGCGCCGACGCCGGGGTCGCGGCGACAAGCGCGAGCGCGGCCGCCGTCGCAAGAAGCGTTCGCCTGTTCGTCATGGACGTCTCCCAATATCTTGTCTTGTTGCTTCGGTACTGACGGCCGATGGCGCGAAGGCTACTCGATCTTGGCGCCGGTCGAGCTTCACCAGCTCGCCCCAGCGCTTGCGCCTGCTCGGCGATGAAGGCGCCGAACTCCTGCCGGCGTGCTCGGTCTTGGCGATCGAGCTGAAGCGGTCGAGCGCGGTCTTGGTCTCCGGCGAGGCGAGGCCGGCGTTGATGGCGGCGTTGAGCTTCGCGAGGATCGGCTCGGGCGTGCCGGCCGGCGCCACCACGCCGGTCCAGGCGTCGATGGTGAAGTCCGGAAAGCCGCTCTCGACCAGCGTCGGCACGTCCGGCAGCTCGGGCCAGCGCTCGGCGCGCGCCATCGCGATCGCGCGGAACTTGCCGGCGCGCACCTGCGGCATCAGGATCACCGTGCCGTCGATGGTGAAGTGGGTGCGCCCGGCCAGCATGTCGGTCACCGACTGCGCCGCGCCCTGGTAGGGCACGTAGGTGATGTCGAGGCCGGCCTTGCGCACGAACAGCGTGCTCGAGCAGGTGCGGCGGCGTGCCGAGGCCCGCGCCGTAGTTGAGCTTGCCGGCGTTGGCCTTGGCGTAGGCGATGAACTCGGCCACGGTCTTGGCCGGCACCTGCTCCGGCACCACCATGACATGCGGCAGCAGCGCGAAGCTCGCGATCGGCGCGAACGATCTTGAGCGGATCGAGGCCGGCATTGACGTAGAGCGAGGGCGCGACCGCGAGCGAGCCGGACGATCCGAACATCAGCGTGTAGCCGTCGGGCGGCGACGGCCGCCACCGCCTTGAAGCCGATGGTGGAGCCCGCGCCCGGCCGGTTCTCGACCACCACCTGCTGGCCGAGCGCGGTCGTGATGTGCTGGGCGGCGAGCCGCGCCATGGTGTCGATCGGCCCGCCCGGCGGGAACGGCACGATCATGCTTGATCGGCTTGTCCGGATAGGTCTGCGCGCTGCGCGCCGGTCACGGCGCCGACGCCGAGAACGGCGGCGCCCGACAGCAGCGCTGCGTCTGCTGATCATGGTTCCTCCCGATGCGTTGGTCCGTTCGCTTGCCGGCTATCTAATGCCGGCTGGGTGCGGCGATAGTCATAGCCGATATCGCCGGTCGCACCGCAGGTAGCGGCCGGTCTGCGTCAGTCGATCTTGACGCCGCTGGCCTTGACGATGTCGGCCCATTTCGGCGCCTCGTCGGCGATGAAGGCGGCGAAGTCCTGCGGCGAGCCGAGGCTGCCGTCGACGCCGAGCCGCCGCATGCTCGTCCTTCATCTCCGGCGAGCGCAGCGCCGCGTTGGTCGCGGCGTTGAGCTTGTCGATGATCGCCGCCGGCGTGCCGGCCGGCGCCCACAGCCCGACCCAGAAGCCGAGCGACAGGCCGGGGAAGCCGCTCTCGATCATGGTCGGCACGTCCGGCAGGTCGGGCTCGCGCGTGCTGGCCCCACAGCGCGATCGCGCGCACCTTGCCCTCGCGGATCAGCGGCAGCAGCGTCGCGGTGGTGCCGATGTTGAGGTGGATGGTGCCGCCCAGCATGTCGGTGACCGCCTGCATGCCGCCCTTGTAGGGCACGCTCGCGATCGTCGAGCCCGTTGGTCTGCTGTTGAACCACTCGCCGACGAGCTGCGGCGCGGTGCCCTGGCCGAAGCCGAAGTTGAGCTTGCCGGGATTGGCCTTGGCGTAGGCGATCAGCTCCTGCGGCGAACTGCACCGGCAGCGACGGCGGCACCACCGTCACCCACGAGCCCCAGGCGACGTTGGCGACCGGCGCGAAGCTCTTGACCGGATCGTAGTCGAGGTTCTTGTACATCGCCGGCGCGACCACGAGGCTCGAGCTCTGGAACAGCAGCGTGTAGCCGTCGGGCTCGGCGAGGGTCGCGGCCTTCATGCCGATGGTGGTGCCGGCGCCGGGCCGGTTGTCGACCACCACGCTCTGGCCGAGCTGGATGGACAGATGCTGCGCCAGCAGCCGCGCCACCACGTCGACCGGCGAGCCCGGCGTGAACGGCGCGATCATCCGGATCGGCCGCGCCGGATAGGTCTGCGCCAGCGCGCGGCACGGGCGCGGCGCGCACGCCAGCAGTCGCCAGCAGCAAGCGTTCGTCGCGAGATCATGCATCATCCCCAGAGCGCCGGCGTCGGCGGGTGCACCAGGCTGCCATCGTAGCGCAGCCCGTCCGGGCGGTCCTTGCGCCAGCAGCAGCGGCGCCGTCGAGATCGACCACGCGGGCGCGCTGCGCCAGCAGCATCGCCGGCGCCATCGCGAGCGAGGTCGCGACCATGCAGCCGACCATGAGGCCGAAGCCGAGCCGCTCGGCCTCCGCCGCCATCGCCAGCGCCTCGGTCAGGCCGCCGGTCTTGTCGAGCTTGATGTTGACGGCGTCGTAGCGGCCGACGAGCGCGGCGAGCGAGCGCGCGGTCGTGCACGCTCTCGTCGGCGCAGACCGGGATCGGCCGCGCGATCGCGGCGAGCGCCGCGTCGTCGCCGGCGGGCAGCGGCTGCTCGACCAGCGTGACGCCGGCCTCGGCGCAGGCCGCGAGGTTCTCGGCGAGATTGTCGGCGGTCCAGCCCTCGTTGGCATCGACGATCAGTTCGGCGCTGCGGCGCCGCCGCGCGCACCGCGCGCGATGCGCTCCGGATCGCCCGGCGCCGCCGAGCTTGATCTTGAGCAGCGGCCGCGCGGCCGCGCGCGCGCGCCGCCTCCGCCATCGCCTGCGGCGTGCCGAGCGAGATGCGTGTAGGCGGTGACCAGCGGCTGCGGCGGCGGGCAGGCCGGCGAGCGCATGCACCGGCCGGCCGGCGCGCTTGGCCTCGAGGTCCCAGAACGCGCAGTCGAGCGCGTTGCGCGCGGCGCCCGGCGGCATCGCCTGCTTGCAGGCCGGCGCGGTCGAGGCCGCGCGCCAGCGGGTCCTGCATCGCCGCCGAGCGCGGTCATGACGCCGGCGACGGTCTCGTCGTAGCGCGCGTAGGGCACGCATTCGCCGCGGCCGCGGTGGCGTCCGTCGCACAGTTCGGCGACCACCACCACGGCCTCGGTCTTGGCGCCGCGGCTGATCGCGAACGCGCCGGCGATCGGCCAGCGCTCGGTGCGGACGGAGAGCGAGAGCGGCACGGTCATGGCGCGCAGTATGCGGCGCAGCGCGGGCTCGCGCTCAAGCTGCGCCAAACAAAACGGGCGCGCCGTAAGCGCGCCCGTCGATGTCGCCGTGCTGCGTCGGCGCTCAGTCGCCGCCGAAGCGGCCGGCGGCGTGGGCGAGCATGGTGTAGACCTTGCCGGTCTCCGAGGTGAGGTAGGTGCGCGCCACCACCTGGCCGCGGTCGTCGCGCGCGACCTCTTCGAGCAGCCGCTCGAACTCGCCGATGTAGCGGTCGACGGTCTGCTTGAACTCGCGGTCGGCGCGGTACTTCTTGCGGATTTCGTCGAACGTCTTCTGGCCCTGCATGGTGTAGAGCCGGCGGGTGAACACGTTGCGCTCGCCGCGCTTGTAGCGGTCCCACAGCTCGGCGGCGGCGTCGTGGTCGATCATGCGCGCGATGTCGACCGACAGCGAGTTCGAGCGACTCGATGGTGTGGCGCGGCGGCCGCTCGTCGCCGGCGCGCGGCGGCGCGCTCCTCGGGCGCGCCGTCCTCCGGCCGCGAGGCGCGGTGCAGCAGCTCGGACAGCCAGCCGCTGCGGCCGTTGTTCGCCGGCCCTGGCCCGGGCTGAGCGACGGCGCTTCGGCGCGGCGCTGCGGCGGCGGCTGCCCATGCCGGTGATGTCGCCGCGCGGCGGCGCGGCGGCAGGCGCCGGCGCGGCGGCGGCACCTCGATGCTGCGCGGCCGCCGCCACCGCCGCCGGCGGCGCGCCGCCACCGGCTCCTGCTGGCCGCGGCGCGCCGGCTCGGCGGCGTCGAGGCCGCGGCCGTGGCGCGCGACGATGCGGTTGAGCTCGGCCAGCGCCTCGATCTGATCGACGATGACGCGGCGCATCTGCGCTGCGCTGTCGGCGGTCTCCTGCGGCAGTTCGAGGATGCCGCGGCGCAGCTCGGTGCGGGTCGCCTCGAGCTCGCGCTGCATGTCGGCCGCCATCTGCTTCATGCCCTGACAGGATGTCGGTGAAGCGCTGCGCGGTCTGCGAGAACATCTCGCTGCGTCTCGCCGCTGTGCTGGCTGTAGACGCCGTGCAGCAGCTCGCTGGCGCGACGGCGCTCCTCCTCGAGCGACGCGGGCGCCCTCGCGCGCTCGAACTCCGCGATGATGCGGGCGATCTCGCGGGCGCGGCCCGAGGCGCCTTCCAGCGACTCGTCGAGCAGGCTCGAGAAGCGCTTGAGGCGCTGCTCGATGTCCTCGGTGCGGGTGTCGAGCGTGGCGACGACGGTCTCGAGCGCGGCGCGGCGCTCGGCGAGCTGCTCCTCGGTGCGGCGGTTGCTCTTGTCGATCAGCGCGACCGCCTCGGCGAGGCCCGGCCGTGCTGCTCGAACTGGCCGGCGAGCTGCGCCAGGTCGCCCAGCACCTGGCTGGTGACGGCGTGGAACGAGCTGATGTGCTGGTCGACCTGGTTGCTGGCGACGCCGCTGCGCTCGGCGACCTCGTTCATGGTGGCGACGAACTCGGAGACGCGCGTGACCAGCGTGTTCTCCAGCGCGCTCATGTTCTCGTGCGCGCCGCTCAGCACCTCCTGCAGCAGGATGTTGGCCTCGCGCAGCCGCTCGAACAGCGTGGTGGTGTCGGAGCGCAGCATGCCGTGCGTCTCCAGCATCTCGGAGACGCTGGCGGCGGCGATCTGCTTCGACTGCTCGATCGCGGTCTTGGTGCTGTCCTGCAGCTCCTTGAGCGTGCGGTTGACCGTGGTGGTCGCGGTCTGGCTCGCCTCGTTGACCAGGCGGGCGATCTGCTCGCTGTTGTCCATCATGGTCCGGGTGAAGGTGAAGCCCTGGGCTTCGATCGACTTCACGGCGTGGTCGGTGGCCTTGTTGACCTCGGTGCTGAACTCCTTGCTCTTGGCGCCGAGCGCGGTCAGCAGCGTGCTGGAGTTCTGGTCGAGCATGCGCGTCATCTCGGCGGCGCGCTGGCTGACCTGCTGGTGGATCTCGTCGGCCTTGCCGACGAAATTGCGCGCCACCTCGGCGCTGACGCCGAGCAGCGTGCGCTCGACGTCGGTGGCGTTCTGCTTGAGCACGTTGCTGACGCCGGACGACACCGCGGTCAGCGCGCGCTCGACCTCGCTGGCGTTCTGCTTGAGCACGTTGCTGACGCCGGTCGACGCCTCGGTGAGCTTGCGCTCGACCTCGGTCGGTGTTCTGCTTCAGCACGTTGCTGATGCCGGTCGAGACCGCGGTGATGGTGCGCTCGCTGGTGCTGGTGACCTGGCTCGAGCGCGCGTTCGGCCGCGGCGGTGGCCTGTTCCAAGGTCTTGGCGGCCACCGACGTGGCGGCTGTCGAGCGTGCGCGTCGCCGCGGCGGTGGCCTGCTCGATGGTGCGCTCGGCCTGGCCGGTGGCCTGACCCAGCGACTGGGTGGCCTCGTTCGAATTGGTCTTGATGGTCTCGGCCAGCAGCGCCATGCGCGCGTCGAGCGCGTCGGTGATCGCCTTGGTGCGGGATTCGATGTGCTCGGACACCGCGCCGGCGCGCTCGACCCATAGATTTTCGAAGCGGCCGACGATCTGGCCGAGTGTGCGGTCGGTCTCGCTTGTCACCAGCGCCAGCGTCCGCTCGGTCTCGCCGGTGACGCTGGCTCGAGCGATCGCGTCGCGTCGCCTGCGACCCGTTCGATGCTGCGGGCGGCTTCGCCCGACGCCCGGTCCAGGTCTCCTGCACGCCGCTCAGCGCCTCGCTGACGCGGGTCGCGGCTTCGCCGGCGGTCTGCGTCAGCAGTCGCGTCGCCTCGCCAGTGGTCTGGCCAAGGATCGCGCGGCCGCGCGTGCCTCGATCGACTGACGGGCCTTGCCGAAGAGCTGCGCTCGATCGGTCGGCCGACGGCCTCGCCCAGCACGCGGTGGTGGAACTTCGAGTCGGCCGGCTTGCCCGTGACCAGCATGGCGGGTCGGATTCGACGGTCGGCCTGCGCCAAGCAGGCGGGCGGCGTCGGCGGTCGACCGCTTCGATCGTCTGCTTGGTATCGCCGGCGGCCTGGCCGAGCATGCGCGCGGCCTCGCTCGTGACCTTCTCGAGCGTCGTCTCGGCGTCCTTGGTTGCCACGCTCAAGGCGCGCGCGGCGTCGCTGGCGACCTGGCTGAGCGAGCGTCTCGGCGTGTGCCGGCAGCCTGCCAGCACCGGGCGTTCGGCTTCGCCGCTCGGCCACGTCCGATGGCGACTGGGTCGCCTCGGTGGAGTTGGTCTTGATCGCGTCGGCCAGCATCTCCATGCGCGCCTGCAGGGCCTCGGCGGCGGCCTTGGTGCGCGATCTCGATCTGCTCGGTGACGTGCTCGGCGCGGCCGACCAGCAGCTGCTCGAACCGGCCGATGCGGGTGTCGAGGTTGTTGGCGACCTCGATCGCGCGGCTGCCGAGCGCCTTGTCGATGTCGTCGATCTTGGCGCCGATCGTCTCGGCGAGCTTGGCGCCGCGGGCGTTGATGATGCCGGTGACGTCGCCGATGCGCTTGTCGAGCGCGGTGACGACCTCCTTGCCGCCTTCGGCCAGCGTCTTGGCGATGTCCATGACGCGCGAGGAGAGGGCGTCGTTGAGCGTCTGGGTGCGGCTGTCGAGCGCCTCCTGGAAGCGCGCCAGGCGCTGGTCGAGCGTGACCGTGACCTCGGTCGACTTGGTGCTGACCTTGGTGTCGAAGCCGTCGACATAGGTGCGCATCGCCTCGCCGACCTCCTGCGTGCGCTGGCCGAGCCGTTCGACCAGTTCGCCGCCGTAGGTCTTCACGGTGCGGTCGAACTCGGCGAGGTGGCGGGTGATCAGGTTGCCGAGCGTGGAGGAGTCGCGCGTGATCTTCTCGGCGAGCTCGGAGCCGCCGTGCGAGAACATCTCCTCGAACGCCTGCAGCCGGGCGGCCAGCATTTCGCGCACCGCGTCGCCCTGGGTCGCGACCGTCGAGGCGAGGTGCTCGGCGTTGGCGCGGAACGTCTCGGTGACGTTGTCGCTGCGCGTGACGATCGTCTCGGTGATCCGGGCGCCGGTCTGTTCGAGCTTGGAGACGACGTCGCCGCCGCGCAGGCTGAGGTCGAGCACGAGCGAGTCGCCGGTCGACTTCAGCGTCGAGTTGACCTCGTCGCCGCTGGTGGCGATGGTCTCGGCCAGCCGGCTCGAGGTGTCGACCATCGCTCTCGGTGATCTGCTGCGAGCGGTCTTCCATCATCTGCACGACGGTCGAGGACCGCTGCGCGAAGCCCTGCGTCACGTCGTCGAGCCGCGTCTCCATCATCTGCGCCAGGTTGGTGGTCAGCTCGGCGAATTCCTCGGTGATGTGGTCGGTCTTGAAGTTCAGGCTCGAGGTCAGGCGGTCGCTGGCGCCGCGATGGCGCGGCTGGTCTCCTGGCTGGCGCGCTCCAGCCGCTCGAGCAGGTCGCCGCCGCGCTCGCCGAGCGCGCTGATCATGGAGTCGCCGGCGCGGCCGAGCGCGAGCGTGATGTGCTCGCCCTTCTCGGTGAGCGCCTGCGCGATCTTCTGCGCGCTGTCGTTGACGCGCTCGGCGACGTGGTCGCTGACCGAGGCGATGTCGTGCGACAGATCGAGATGCACGCTGGTGATGGCGTTGCGCACCTGCTCGGCCTGGCCGACCAGCGTGTCGCGCTGGTGCGGCGAGTGTCTCGAGCAGGCCGCGGATGCGGACTTCGTTGTCGTGGTAGGCGCGCTCGAGCGCCGACACCTCGTTGGCGACCAGCGCCTCGAGCTCGGCGGCGCGCGCCAGCGCGCGCTCGACGCCGTCGCCCATGGCGGCGACCTCGCGGCGGATCGCCTGGCCGACGGTGACGATCGACTCGCGGGCGACCTCCTCGGGCTCGGCGAGCCGCATCGCGACGCCGGCCATCGACTGCGCGATCAGGCGCAGTTCCTGCGAGCGCCAGACCATGTGCGCGAGCAGATAGAAGAACATGATCGGCGCCGAGCACGAAGGCGGCGAGCCCGATCATCGCCGGAATGCCGGCCGGCGCCGGCGACGGCGGCGCTGCAGGTCGGGCAGGTAGACGGCGGCAAGGATCAGGCCGCCGACCACCCAGGCGAGCGCGAAGACGGTGGCGACCAGGTAGGAGGTCTTGGCCGGACGGCGCTGCAAGCGTCTGCAGAATCTGGCCGATCGACTGGCGGTCGTCGTTGGCGGCGCGGCGCGCCGGCGGCTGGTCGTCGTCGATGGTCGAGTTCGGGCCTCGCCGCCGAACAGATCCTTGTCCTGCACCGGGCTCGACGTGCGTGCCGGAGCGGCGGGGCGGCTCGGCGTGCGATCCGCTCGGATCGGACGATGCCGCGGAGCGGCCGCTTGACGCCGGCGGTTCGGAGGTGCTCAGGGCCTCCTGGATCGCCGTCAGGGCCGATTCCGCCGGGTCCTTCATCTTCTTCGGATAGTTCGCCATGTCCGCCGTCGCCTCGCGTTCGTTACTCTGGACCTGGGCCGCAGCTCAGCGGGCTTCCTCCGCATGGGCCGGACCACACGCGCGTGATCGTCGTAATCCCTCTAGTAGCAGGGCCTTCAGCCGCGTAGTCCGCTAGCGGGCGTCCGCGCTCGGCCGGCGCACTTTTCCACAGGCTTAGTCCACAGGACTCCCGCTCCGGCCATTGGACGGCTATCCTATCGGTTTGGCACATCGAAAGAAACGGGAACCGTAAGGCTTTTTTAATCATCGTTAATGGTCGGTGCACCGCGGACACGCCAAATCAGCGCGGGCCGCGCGCCGTCTGGCCATCCGCAGCGCAGACGTGATGCCGTCACTGCGAGCCTGCAGGCGGCTCCGGCGGCACCATAGCGCGCACAAGTTGCCGAGATGCCGGGCAGGATCGCCGCTGTTCGACCGCGGCGTCCGGGAGCGCCTGCAAGCCGCAGCCTCCGAGCGACCGGGCGGCCACAATTGCAGGCCGGATGGCCGGTGCGCCGGACCATCGCCGGGCGGGCGCAGTGCAGAGCGACCGCGCGGGGCCGGTACGCGGCGTTAACCAATGCGGCGATCAGGATTCCGCCGTGCCGCCGGCGCTGCCATGTCCGCCGATTTACCGGTCTTGGCGTCGCCCGCGCCTAATTTCGGCGCTCGTCAGAGGGCGCAAGCGCCACCGGACGGGGAGGATCGTCATGATCGCGATGTCAGGCGCGTCGAGCGAGGTCGTCCGGCGCGCCGGTCGCGGCCGAGCGAGCGCGGCGATCGACCTGCGATCATCTCGCGCGCATGACGCTCGGCGAGCGCAGCCTCGAGCGCGAGGTGCTGGCGCTGTTCGACCGGCAGGCCGACATGCTGCTGCGGCGCATGCGGCAGGCCGCGCCGGCCGTGGTCGCGGCCGCGCGCGCACACGCTGAAGGGCTCGGCGCGCGGCATCGGCGCCTGGCGGGTCGCGCGCGCGGCCGAAGCGGTCGAGCTCGCCAAGCGCGGCCGAGCTCGCGGCCGCGGTCGACCGCGCTCGGCGCCGCGATCGACGAGGCGAAGGCCGCGATCGCGCGCCTGCTGCGGGCGCACTGAGCCGAAGCGCGTCCCGCGACCAGCGGCGACTGGTCGGCGCACTGGCGCGCGCCGCGCGCGAGCCGATAGATAGAGGCCGCCCGGCCGTCCGGCCGGTTGTTCCCGCGGCTCAGCGGCTCATGGTCAAGATCACCTTCATCGATTCCGCCGGCACCGCCCGCACCGTCGACGCCGAAGTCGGCGCGACCGTGATGGAGACGGCGATCAAGAACGACGTTCCCGGCATCGAGGCCGAGTGCGGCGGCGCCTGCGCCTGCGCCACCTGTCACGTCTATGTCGACGAGGCCTGGCGCGCGAAGACCGGCGAGCCCTCGCCGATGGAAGAGGACATGCTCGACTTCGGCTACGACGTGCGGCCGAACTCGCGGCTGTCCTGCCAGATCAAGGTGACCGAGGAGCTCGACGGCCTCGTCGTGCGCACGCCGGAGCGGCAGGCGTAAGGCTCGCTCCGCAGCGCTACGCGCCGCGGTACTTCCACTGGCTCAGCCGCGCGATCGCGTCCTCGGGCAGCGGGCGCGGCTTGCGGCGTGGCCAGGTCGATGCAGCACCAGGGTGGCGCGCCCGGTGGCGGCGCAGACGCCGTCGCGGAAGATCGCCTGCATCGACCTTGAACGACGAGCGGCCGAACTCGGCGACGCCGGTGCCGATCTCGACGGTGCCGGGCCAGCGCAATTCGCGCAGGTAGTCGATCTCCATGCGCACCAGCACGAAGGTCGCGCCCGGCACGCCGATGCCGAGGTCGGGATTGCGGAACATCGCCACCCGGCCGCTCTCGAAATAGGTCAGGAACACCGCCTGGTTGACGTGGCCCTGCGGGTCGAGATCGCCGAAGCGGATGATGTCGGTCGACGCGGTGCGGGTAGTCGGCAAGCTGCGGCGCGGGCTTGCGCGGGCGCTCGGACGGCTGGTCGTTCACGGGGTCTCCTCCGCATGTCCGCATAGCCGGCGCGCTTGCGGGCACGGCAAGGCTGCATGACGAGACTGCCGACGATTTCCGCCTGTTCGCGGCAGTCGCTTCGCCCGCTAGACAGCGCGCGACAGTCGCCACATTCGCCGTCAACCGAAACAAGACGTTCTCATGAGCGATCCGATCAAGACCGACGTGCTGATCATCGGCGCCGGGCCCGATCGGGCTGTTCGCGGTGTTCGAGCTCGGCCTGCTCGACATGAAGGCGCATCTCGTCGACATCCTCGACAAGGTCGGCGGCCAGTGCGCCGAGCTCTATCCGGAGAAGCCGATCTACGACATTCCGGCGCTGCCGAAGGTGTCGGCGCAGGGGCTGGTCGACGCGCTGATGGAGCAGATCAAGCCGTTCGGCCCGACCATTCCATCTCGGCGAGATGGTGGAGACGATCGAGCGCATCGGCGATCCGCTGTTTCGCGTCACGACCGACGGCGGCAAGGTGTTCGAGGCCAAGGTGGTGGTGATCGCGGCCGGCGGCGGCTCGTTCCAGCCCAAGCGCCCGCCGATCCCCGGCATCGAGGCCTACGAGGCGCAAGTCGGTGCACTACGCCGTGCGCAAGATGGATGCGTTCCGCGGCAAGCGCATCCTGATCGTCGGCGGCGGCGACAGCGCGCTCGACTGGACGCTCAATCTTGCGCCGATCGCCGCGCCACCTCACGCTGCTGCACCGGCGCAGCGAATTCCGCGCCGCGCCCGACAGCGTCAACAAGATGATGGCGCTGGTCGGCGAGGGCAAGATCGACTTCGTGCTCGGCCAGGTGACCGGCGCTCGAAGGCGACGACGGCCAGCTCACCGCCGCCAACGTCAAGCGCAACGACGGCTCGACCTTCCACATCGCCTGCGACGCCATGCTGCCGTTCTTCGGGCTGACCATGAAGCTCGGGCCGGTGGCGAACTGGGGGCTCAAGCTCAACGAGGACGTGATCCCGGTCGACACCGCGACGTTCGAGACCAGCGAGCCCGGCATCTTCGCGATCGGCGACATCAACACCTATCCGGGCAAGCTCAAGCTGATCCTGTCGCGGCTTCCACGAGGGCGCGCTGATGGCGCAGAAGGCGCACCGCTACGTCTACCCGGACAAGAAGCTGACCTTCCAGTACACGACCTCGTCGACCAGCCTGCAGAAGAAGCTCGGCGTGGCGTGAGCGCCTCACGGGCCGGCGGCGAACGTCGAGAGTAGCCTGACGCGGCCTGGGCCGATTGATGATCTGGCTACGACGCTGGCAAAACTGGCGTCCGCGGTCATCAAGATGCGGTCGGTCGCGATGGCCGCCGCGAGATAGATGCAGTCATAGATCGGCTCCCGGAGTTCGAGCGCGGCCAAGAACGCACCGGTAAGGAATTCGGTGGCCGGCACCGTCATCGAATTGAGTTCGTGTATTGCGCTCTCAATGTGTTTGGCCTCTGCAACGTCAAGTTCACGCCGCCTGACCTTGTTGAGCAGCGCGTTTCGACATTCAACCAGCATCAGATCGGGGGCGACGAGGTTATGCTCGGCACGCACCTTCAACGCGATCTGGCTGTCGTTCTCGATAACCAGCCACTTGAGGGCGACGCTCGCATCAACGATCAGGTTCATCGGATCGGCGCAGGACGCGGTCCAGATGTTCGGTTCGTTCATGGCGCATTGCGCGGATCTCGTCGACCGAACTGGTCTTGGCTCGCGGCAACTCACCGCGCTTGAGGCGCTCGAGTTGGCGGACCGCCCATTCGCGCGATGCGCGCTGCCGCTCGTCCGAATAGAGATTTGCCAGCAGTTGACGCACCTCCTCTTCCATCGAGATGCCGTGCTCGGCAGCCCGCCGCTTGATCCCTGAGATCACATCGTCGTCAAGATTGCGGATGGTAATTGCGCCCATTGGAAGTCTCCTGCTAGCAATGCTAGCACAGGCCTAACTCTTGGCCAATCAACGCCTTCAGCGCAGCGGCGGCAGCGGCTCGGCGATCACCGCGGGCGGCGGCTTGAGTCCGAGCACCTCGCGCGCCGCCGGCAGGGCCGCGTCCGCCATCGCCGCATGGCCCTCGGCGCTCGGATGGATGGCGCCGCCGTAGACCGCCGACATCGCCCCCCAGGTGGCATCGTGGATGTTGGTCGGCTGCATCATCGAGGGCATGCCCGCGCGGATAGGTCATGGCGGTGAAATAGCTGTCGTTGGCGGTCCGGATCCAGCGTGCGCGCGGCGCGTAGGGCCGGAATTCGCTCGGCCGCCGCGAGCAGCGAGCGGCGCGGTCGCGGCCGACACCGGATCGGGGTCGAAGCTCTCGCCGTTGGCGGCAGAAGCATTCGCGATCGAACGACCGGATCGTCGGCCGAGCGCGCGCAGAAGCCGTGCGCGGCAAACCGCGGCTGATGGCGCGTCGACGAAGGTCATGCGGTCGGTCATCGGGTCGCGGCAGTTCGCGCCGGCCTCGCAGCGCGCCAGCGCCTGTAGCCGGGGCAGGAACTTGCCGGTCACGAACTCCGACACCTGCCGCAGCCGCGCGCCGTCGGCGGTGAAGGCCGGATGCACGTCGAGGCCGTCGCGTCCGCCCGGGCAGGCGGCCTCGCCCTGCAGCGCCGGATTGCCGTAGGAGACAAAGACGACGCGCGACAGGTCGCCGCCGACCAGCGGCTTCAGCGCCGCCGCGCAGCTTGCTGAACGCGGCCGGAAAGTCGCGGTCGAGGATGCGCTGCGCCTGCGGCACCGAGGTGATCAGGCCGCCCTGGTTGAACAGCAGGCGCTCGACGCCGGAGGTGATGATGACGTCGGCGACCAGGCCGGAGAACTTGATGTCGTTGGCGCCGACCGTGAGCAGCACCAGATCGAGGTTGCGGTCGGCGCGCTGGCGTCGCGCGCCGGCGAGCACGTCGCGCAGCTGGCCGATCTGGCCCGGCACCGATGCCGGCGCAGCGCCGGTCGGCGGGCAGTCGCTCGCGCCCTGCGAACTCAGGAGACCGGTGTCGATCGTGGCGCCGGTGCAGGCCAGCGGAATGAAGGTGACCGCGATCTGCGGATTCTCGACCGCGAGCGCGAGCGCGGTGCGTATCTGATAGCCGTACAGCGAGCGATGGCAGGCAGCCGACAGCCAGCGCGCGCCACTGGCGCGACCATTCGGCGACCTCGCTGGCGTTGACCGCGCGGCTGTCGGCGCAGGCCTTGTCGCCCTCGATAGCCGGCGCGGCTCGGCCGGAAGTATTCGCTAAGCCCGATGCCGAGGAAGCGCCGGAAGCAGAAGCCTTCGTCGGCGAGCGCGACCGGGCGATCCGGGTTGCCTTCGCCGGCGGCGACCGAGTCGCCGAGCCCCGCGATCAGCAGGTCGCGCACCCGGATTTCGATCGAGGCGCTGTCGACGCTGCCGTCGGCCGCGTGACGCCGACCGCCGCGATCGTCGGGCTGCCGTAGCGCACGCGCAGGCGCACCTCCTCGGTGCACGGCAGCGTCGACCTGCTGCGGCGGCGGTGGTGCCGTCGTCGAAGCTCCAGGTGCAGGTCGCACTTGGCGGGCACCGAACCGGTCAGGCGCACCACGACGCGGTGATCCTGCGGGACAAGATAGTTCTCCTTCTCGCCGTCGCGCTGGCAGGTCTCCGGCAGATCCGCCGGCGGCGTCGAGGCAGAGCTGTTCGACCATGTCCTGGGCCCAGCCGCGGCCGTCGCTCGCTCGCGCCAGTGCCTGCTCGGCGGCGAGCACGCTGCCGGTGCGAGCGGCGACCACATGGCGACGGAAGTCGGCCTCGTCGCGGAACAGCCGGAAGCGGTTGGTGACCTCCCAGTCGATTTGCAATTCGCCGGCCGCGGCTCGCTGGGCGCGGCCGAAGGCGCCGAGGCCAGGGCTAGATGAGAAGGGCGGCGATGGCCGCGAGGGCAAAGGCGCGCATCATGGATTCGAATATCGACATGCGATTGTAACACCGTGCTTGCGGCAGAAATAGAGAGGGCGCCCCGCTGCAGGCGGGGCGCCCGATGTCGCAGCCGGCGGCGGATCAGGCCGGCCCTTCAGCGCCGCCTTCACCTTGTCCGGCGTGAAGGGCACCGAGCGCAGCCGCACGCCGATGGCGTCGAACACCGCGTTCGAGATCGCCGACGGCACGACCGCGGCCGCCGGCTCGCCCGCGCCCCACGGCCGCTCGTTCGGCCGGTCGATCAGCTCGATGACGATCTCCGGCACCTGCGGGAAGGTCAGGATCGGATAGCTCTCCCAGTCGAGGCTCGTGACCTGCGAGCGGTCGAACTTCAGCTCCTCGATCAGCGTCCGGCTCACGGTCTGGATGACGTTGCCTTCGAGCTGGTTCTTCAGGCCGTCCGGATTGATGATCTGCCCGCAGTCGTGCACGAGGTAGAACTTCGGCACGCGGATCTCGCCGGTGCGTGCGGTCGACCTCGACCTCGGCGACCGCGCCGACATAGGTGCGCACCAGCTCGTACTTGCACGTAGGTCATGCCGCGGCCCTTCGACGACGTTGCCGCTGCTGTTCGCGCTGCGGCGACGGGCGCTTCTCCCACTTGGCGAGCGCGACCAGGCGGTCGAGCACCTCGAGGCCGCGCTTGTCGTTCGGGATCGAGATACTTGCGGCGGAACTCGATCGGATCGGCCTTGGCCGCCGCCGCGAGCTCGTCCATGAAGCACTCGTTGGCGTAGGTGTTCTGCATCCGGCCCGGCGTCCTGATCCAGGACGGACGGAACGGCGTCGTCTCGAGCCGGTGGCAGACCGTCTTGATGTTGGGGAATTTGTAGGGGATCGCCGAGTTCTGGAAGATGTTGCCGGGCGCGATGTCGGTCGTCGGCCGGCAGGCCCGCGAGCGTCGCCGCGACCAGCGGCACGTTGAAGCTGCCGGCGGTCTGCTGCGGAATGAAGAATTCGCGATTCCCAGGCGGTGACGTTGCCGGCGTCGTCCATCGCTGGCGCGCAGGTCGATCAGCGTCGGCGGGCCCTTCGGGTCCCAGCCGTGCTCGTCGGCGCGCGACCATTGCACGCGCACCGGCTTGCCGACCGCCTTGGCGAGCAGCGCGGCGTCGGCGGCGGCGTCCTCGTGGCCGTTGCGGCCGTAGCAGCCGGCGCCTTCGAGATAGATGCAGCGCACGTTCTCGACCGGCATGCCGAACATCTTGCGCGAGCTGCTTGCGCAGATCGTGGGTCGCCTGCGAGGCCGACCACGAGGTCAGCTTGCCGTCCTTGAATTCGGCCACCGCGCAGGACGGCCCGATCGAGCCGTGGGTGTGGATGGCGAAATCGTAGGTCGCCTGGAAGTTCTTCGACGCCGTCCTTGGCCATGGCCTCGGCGGCGTTGCCGACGTTGCTGGTCACCTCGTCCTTGACGACCTTGGTCGCGCGCACGTGCTCCCAGAGCTTGGCCTGCTCGGGCAGCGTTTCCGACTTCGACCAGGTGGCCTTGAGCGTCGCGCGCGCCTTGATCGCGGCCCATTCGCTCTGCGCGACGACGCCGAGGAAATTGCCCTCGCGCACCACCTTGACGATGCCGGGAATGTCCTTGATCGAGCCCTCGTCGACGCTTTCGAGCTTGGCGCCGATCGCCGGCGGACGCACCACGCGGCCGTGCAGCATGCCGGGCACGCGGAAGTCCTGCATGTAGGTGAACGTGCCGGTCACCTTGTCCGGGATGTCGACGCGCGGCACCGACTTGCCGACGATCTTGTAGTCCTTCGGGTCCTTGGCCTTGGCCGGCTTGGCGTGGTCGAGCTTGAGCGAGAACGTCTTGCCGCCGATCAGCTCGCCGTAGGTCACGCTGCTTGCCGCCGCCGCTGATCACGCCGTCGGCGACCTTGAGATCTTCGGGCTTGACGCCGAGCCGCTTGGCCGCCTCTTCGAGCAGCGCGGCCCGCGCGGTCGCCGCGGCGTTGCGCAATCTGCATGCCGCCGATCTGGATGGTGAGGCTGCCCCAGGTCTTGCCCTGGTCGGGCGTGAGCGCGGTGTCGCCGGTGATCGAGCTTGACCCGCGTCATCGGCACGTCGAGCTCGTCGGCGACGATCTGCCGCAGCGCCGTGTGCGACGCCGGTGCCGAGATCGACCTTGCCGGAATAGACCGTGCACCATGCCCTTGGCGTCGATGGCGAGGAAGGCATCGACCTCGGTGAGCGCGAGCGGCTTCGCCGCCGCGGCGCCTTGCGCGAGCGCGTCGTCGATGCGGCCGGCGAGCGAGAAGCTGACGATCAGCGCGCCGCCGCCCTTGAGCAGGTCGCGGCGGGACGGGATGAAATGCTTGGTCATGGCTGCCTCCCTCACGCGTAGCTCGCCGCGCGCTTGACCGCGCGCACGATGCGGGCATGCGTGCCGCAGCG
The DNA here is from genome assembly GCA_963821555.1 of uncultured Alphaproteobacteria bacterium. GTDB lineage: Bacteria > Pseudomonadota > Alphaproteobacteria > Rhizobiales > Xanthobacteraceae > Z2-YC6860. The sequence continues at coordinate 105,169 of CAWGEM010000019.1, forward strand.
GCAGAGGTTGTTGGCGAGCGCCTGCTTGATCTCGGCCTCGCTCGGCTTCTTGTTGCTGCGCGAGGAACGCGGCCGACTCCATGATCATGCCGTTGATGCAGTAGCCGCACTGCGCGGCCTGCTCCTCGATGAAGGCGCGCTGCACCGGATGCGGCTTGCTCCGGCGTGCCGAGGCCTTCGAGCGTGACGACCTTCTGCTTGTCGGTGAGCGTCGACAGCGGCGTGACGCAGGAGCGCACCGCCTTGCCGTCGACATGCACCGTGCAGGCGCCGCATTGCGCGAGCCCGCAGCCGAAGCGCGGCCCGTGCAGCGCGAGATTGTCGCGCAGCGCATAGAGCAGCGGCATGTCCGGATCGTCGATCGTGACCGGGACCCGCTTGCCGTTCACGTTGAGCCTTTGCGTTGTCGCCATGGCGTTGTCTCCCTGCGACGGCGTCTGTTTCGAGCGCTTCTAAGGAAAGCTTAGCGGCAAATCGGACGTGCCGAAACGGCCGGCAGCTACGCCTTCGGCTGCGCGCCCGATTTCAGGTCCGAGCGACCGAGTTCCATAAGCGCGCTCTCGGCGAGCCGTTTCGGGTCGCGTTCGCCGAGCCTTGCCATCTGAATGATGTGTTTGGCGATGATTTGTCGCGCCGCGTTCTCATCGGACGCGTCAGCGAATTGCGCGCCGCCCGCGACGAGCGTGTTCCACGCCTCGTCGAAGGCCTGGCCGAGAGTGCGAACCGCGTCCCGGTCGAAGACGCCTTCCGCCTCCAGTCGGTTCACCAGGGTCATCGCGATCCTCCCCGCGCCACCATGATAGACCGATTTTTGTGGTCTCAGCGTGACTTAAGGTCTCAGCGCGGCTGCGCCGCCCTCCTTGCGAAGGCGGCGCAGCAGCTAAGGCCCGATCGGACGTCGGACAATCGTCGGCGGCGGGTCGGCGGCTCGTTGGCCGAAGCGCTCCGCCAGGCAACGCGCACCCTTCCCGTTGTCCCAGGGCGTCGGATGGACGGGCGCCGCTCACGGCAGCAACTCGGTCGGCACGGCGTCCGGCGAAAACGCGCGCGGCCAGTTGCGCTTGGCGTATCGGATCGCGATCGGGATGTAGGTCGCGATGATCCCGAGCTTGATCGCGGCGATGGTGGGCAAGGAAAATTGGCCGATCGTCAGGAGCACGCCCGCGAGCGCAAGCAGCATCGCCAGCAGGAACATGTGCTCGGCCCAGAACACCCAGGCCCGCTTGCCCGAGCGGAACCGGCAGTGCGGCGCGGCCGCGCCCACCCGCTGCACCAGTTCGCGCACGAACGGCGAATAGCTCGCGGCGCGATCCTCGAAATCGCCGACCGAGACGTAGTGCGTCGACATCAGCGTCGCGCGGCGGCCCGTGGCGGTGACGAGGTTGCAGCGATAGCGGTTGGTGTCGAAGCGGGTCGGATCGTACACGAGCCGCAGCTCGGCGACCTCGCGATAGGGCAGGCGGAGCGCCGGCGCGCCGGCCTGGGCGCGTTTCAGCGCGTCTGGCGCGAGTGTCCAGGTCGCTTCGCCTTCCAGCACGCTGCGGCGGCTGCGGTAGATCGGTGGCTGCGCCAAGGCAGCGGTCGCGGGTTCGGCGGTCGCAGCCACATCCGGCTCCGAGGGAGGTTGCGCTCCGCCTGTAAAGCAATTCGCTGCCGTCCGCACAACCGGAGCGATGGCGCGGCGACCGCTCGATGCTTTATGCTGCCGGCATGTTCGTCACCTTCTTCCAGGAGCTGAAATCCGCCGGCGTGCCGGTGACGCTGCGCGAATACCTCACGCTGATGGAGGCGATGGAGGCCGACCTCGCCGGCCGCCGCGTCGAGGATTTCTACTATCTGTCGCGCGCCACGCTGGTGAAGGACGAGCGCAACCTCGACAAGTTCGACCGCGTGTTCGGCCACGTGTTCAAGGGCCTCGAACTGATGGAGGAGGCGCTCTCCGCCGAGATCCCGGTCGAGTGGCTCAAGAAGCTCGCGGAAAAATATCTGACCGAGGAGGAGAAGAAGCAGATCGAGGCGATGGGCGGCCTCGACAAGCTTCTGGAGACGCTGAAGCAGCGCCTGGCCGAGCAGAAGGGCCGCCACCAGGGCGGCAAGAAATGGATCGGCACCGCCGGCACCTCGCCGTTCGGCGCCTACGGCTACAACCCCGAGGGCGTGCGCATCGGCCAGGACAAGAACCGCAATTTCCGCGCCGTGAAGGTGTGGGACAAGCGCGAGTTCAAGGACCTCGACGACGAGGTCGAGCTCGGCACCCGCAACATCAAGATCGCGCTGCGGCGGCTGCGCAAGTTCGCGCGCACCGGCGCGCCCGACGAGCTCGACCTCGACGGCACCATCAAGGACACCGCGCACAAGGGCTATCTCGACATCCTGATGCGGCCGGAGCGGCACAATGCCGTGAAGGTGCTGATGTTCTTCGACATCGGCGGCTCGATGGACTGGCACATCAAGGCGACCGAGGAGCTGTTCTCGGCGGCGCGCACCGAGTTCAAGCACATGGAGCATTTCTACTTCCACAACTGCCTGTACGAGCGGGTGTGGAAGGAGAACCGCCGGCGCTTCCAGCAGACCACGCCGACCTGGGAGGTGCTGCACACCTATCCGCACGACTACAAGGTGATCTTCGTCGGCGACGCCTCGATGAGCCCCTACGAGATCACCTCGCCGGGCGGCTCGGTCGAGCACTACAACGACGAGGCGGGCGCGGTCTGGATGGAGCGCGTCACGCGCACCTATCCGGCCTGCGTCTGGCTCAACCCGGTGCCGGAGCGCCAGTGGGAGTACACCCACTCGATCCGCATGATGCGCCAGATCGATCGGCGACCGGATGTATCCGCTGACGCTCGAGGGGCTCGACCGCGCGATGCGGGAGTTGGTGCGGTGAGGGCGTAGGTGCTCCGCGATAGCCGTGATATCGTTCGGTGACTTGAGCGCGAGGGATACCAACTGATCTCGGTCGCGGGCTCGCACCACAAGTATGTTCATCGCGATCTGCACCGTCGTGTAATCGTTCCCCATCCGAAGCGCGATTTGCCGGTCGGGACGGTGCGAGCCATATACAAGGACGCGGGCTGGCCGAAGGACTGACGGAGCGGCGAATGGCGCACTACATCGCACTGATCCACAAGGATCGCGACAGCTGCTATGGCGTGTCGTTTCCCGACCTGCCAGGCGTATTCACGGCCGGCGACACCATCGACGAAGCCATGCACAGGGCCGCGGAGGTGATCGAATTCGCGGCCGAGGACTGGTCCGAACTCAAAGGCGAGGGCTTCCCGCCGCCGCGCACGATCGATGAGTTGCGGACGGACCCGAATTTTCAAGAGCAGGCTTCGGATGCGGTTGTTGCGGCCGTTCCGTTTCGGGTAGAGGCGGAGGCGGCGGAGTAGCAGTCGGCGGAAGGGGAGTCATTCCGGGGCGCGCACGAAGTGCGCGAACCCGGAATCCAGAGCCACACGCTAACGCGCGTAATGTGCTTCTGGATTCCGGATCGCCGCTGCGCGGCGTCCGGAATGACGACGTTGTGCAGTCGGCGCGGGGAACTCAGCCCTCGTCCGCGCACGCGATCGCGTGCACCATCGCGGCGACCGCGGCGTCCGACGTGAGCCCGCAGTCCTGCACCAGCGTCCGCCACGTAAAGAAACTCAGCGCAAGCCCGAGCATCGCGCGCTGCGCGGCGCCGAGTTCCTCACCCAGCACCTCGTTATAGGCCGCGAAGAAGGGGCCGAACCGCAATGCTGAGATCTCCCGAACCAGCGCGTGCTGCTCGGCGTCGCGCATCACGCAGCCGGCGAGTTCGGCATTGCGCTCGTACCAGGCATAGAGCGCGGCGAGGCCGGTGCGCAGCCGGGCGCGCCGATCCTCGATCGCGCCCCAGGGTTCGGCGTCGGGCAGGGGATCCTGCTCGGCGACATGCCCCGAGCAGGCCATCAACAGGCTGCGCTCGTCGGGGAAATGCGCATAGAGCGTGTGGCGCTGAACGCCGGCCCGTTCAGCCACCATGCTGAAGGTCGTGCGCGCGGGGCCGATGGTTCTGTGCAGGTCGACGGCGGCTTCGACGATGCGCTGCCGGGTTTCGGCCTGTTGCTCGGCCCGCCGCTTGAGGGTGTAGGTCCGTGCCACAATTTCAGTACACTAAGGTGTGCAGTGATTATTGACAAGGCCGAAAAATTCAATACACATATCCGTACCCTGAAATTGCGGGTCGTCGCAATCCCGTTCTGGAGACACTCATGGAAACTAAGATCGCCGAGATCGCCGACGGCATTTACCGGCTCTCGACCTACGTCCCCGACATCGCTCCGCCCGCGGGCTTCACCTTCAACCAGTTCCTGGTCCGGGGCGACGAGCCGCTGATGTTCCACACTGGCCTGCGTCGGATGTTTCCCCTCAACCTCGATGCGCTGCGCCGCATCCTGCCGCCCGAGCGGCTGCGCTGGATCGCCTACGGCCACTTTGAGGCCGACGAATGCGGCGCCATGAACGAGTGGCTCGCGATCGCCCCGCAGGCGCAGGCGACGCACGGCCAGACCGGCTGCATGGTGTCGCTCAACGATTTCGCCGACCGCGCACCGCGCGTCCTCAAGGACGGCGAGGTGGTCGATCTCGGCGGCGGCAAGCGGGTCCGCTTTATCGACACGCCGCACACGCCGCACGGCTGGGACGCCGGCGTACTTTACGAAGAGGCGACCGGAACCTTGCTGTGCGGCGACCTGTTCACGCAGCTTGGCGACGGCGCGGCTTTGACCGAAGGCGACGTGGTCGGGCCCGCGATCGCGGCCGAAGATCTGTTCCGATACTCCAGCCTGAATCCGACCATGGGTACGACCCTCCGCGCTCTGTCCGGGCTTTCGCCGCGCACGCTCGCGCTGATGCACGGGCCGTCGTTCTCGGGCCACGGCGCGGCCGCATTGCGCGCATTGGCGGATGACTACGACCGGCGCATGCAGGCCGCGAAGCCCACCACGAACTGAAACGTTTGCAACACACCGAGCAGAAAAAGCCCGGCTGCGCGCCGGGAAGGGGAAGGGCGTGTCGACGCATCACGGCAGGTGCGTCACAAACGGAGTTTATTATGACTGATGCTGTTCACTGGTCGATCGCAGCGGACCGCTGCCGGAGGTTTGCCATGTCGCTCGGGCGCTCGCTGCAGGAAGCCATGTTCGCCGATGACATGCACCGCACGCTTGACGACCTGCCCGACGTTCTCCTCAACGACATCGGGCTTGCGCGAAGCGACATCCCGTTCGTCGCCGGCGCGCTTGCGTCGGGTAGCGGGCATCCGATTCGCGTTGCGCTCGATCCGCCCGAGCAGAGCACGGCGGAGCACTGTGCCGCGCCGCGCTGGCTTTCGCGCATCGCGCTTCACCTCGCACTTGTGGCAGCGATGGCGGTTGCGACGTTCGTCCTGCCCTGGCGCGCGGTCCTTGCGCAGGACTCACAGATCGAGCGCGGCAAGTACCTCCTGGTATTGGCGAGTTGCAACGACTGCCACACGCCGGGGTATTTCTTCGGCAAGCCCGACATGTCGCGCTTTCTCGGCGGCTCGGAGGTCGGCTTCGAAATTCCCGGCCTCGGCGTGTTCCATGGCCCCAATCTCACGCCGGACAAGGAGACCGGGCTCGGCCAATGGTCGACGGAGGAGATCGCTGCGGCGATCACCAAGGGCGTGCGGCCCGATGGCCGCATGCTCGCCCCGATCATGCCGTGGCACGCGTTCGCCAATCTGACCCGCCAGGACGTGCTGGCAATTGCGGCGTATCTGAAAAGCTTGCCGCCGATCAGCAACAAGGTTCCGGGCCCGTTCGGCCCGAGTGAGACACCGACCTCGTTTGTGATGAAAATCGTGCCGCCGCCGTCCTCCCCGGCCGGCGGCGCCGCGCCGAAGTAGCTGAATTCGTCATGGTCGGGCTTCGTCCCGGCCATTTCCGAGACCTGTGAGAGAGCGGGTCAGTCGGTATTCCGTAGGCAACAGTTTGAAGGTTTTTTCCGCATCGATCGCTACGACTGCTTAACCGACATTGCATTTCGATCGCGGGCGCGGCGATTTCGTCGCTTTGTTGCTCCGATTGTGGCGTTACGCTTCGCCCCGGTTCCGGCGTGGAAAGGTACGGAGCGGGCATGCCGCGACTTGAAAAGTCCATCGCGATGGTGATTGGCACGGTGTTTGCCGCAGTCTACGTGCTGCTGCTGCTCGGCTTCACGCGCGAGTTCTATGCGGTGAAGGGGCCGGCTTCACTGACTGTGCCCGCGCATGACGGACGGCCCGTGCCGCATCCCGTGACGAGCGGCTGTGCGGCCGACAAGCGCGAGCCCTGCGCGCGCCCGGCGCGCGCGGAGTAGCGCGTGATGCGTTGAGGACGAATCGGTTCCGCAGCAGCAAACTCCGCTCATTCCCGCGGAAGCGGAAATCCAGCGCAAAAGAACTGGGTCCCCGCTTCCGCGGGGACGAGCGGCCGATGGCAGGTCGCACCGACCTGAACAACTCGTTTTGGTGTTGGCGACCGTTCCGCTCGCTGGAATTCGGGCGCTGCTTTGACAACGCCCGAATCCCGCCTAAATTGTCGCGGTGTCCAACAACCGAAAGGAGGTGATCCAGTGTCTCATTGTCTATCGCCGCGGTCGCCGGCATCCATGAGCTGGATCCTCGCCTCTGCCGAGGTTCGCGCCGCGTGACCTGATCGTCACGGTCGGCCAAGCCTGCGCAAGCAGGCTTGCCGGACCGCGGCCTGACAATGGAGGGGTTGCCCGCAAGGGCAGCCCCTCTTTGTTTCGCGATTTTCCTTGTCGGTTTGCTTGGCGCGTTGGCTCCCGCCGGCGACGCGCCGATTTTTTGAGCACGCTCCGGTGCGACACCTCACCGTTGCGACCGAGCGTCGCGCCGCAATTGATTTGGCGGGCGCGCTCGTTCGACGATGCCACCCTTGCAAAAGGGGGTGGCAACATGCGCGTAATCGTCGTCTACGTTATCAGCTTGATCATCGGGCAGGCGGCTTCGGTCGGGGTCGGGCTCCTGGCCGATCTTCATTCGAAGGCCGCAGGCGTCGCGGTGTTCATTCCGATTTACTTCGCGATGTACTGGATCTGCTGGCGCTTTGCGCTGTGGGTCGCCGACGACTCGCCGGCGGCGAGTTCCGAACCGACCGACGGCAGCGGCGGCTCGCGTGCCGCAACCGCCTCATGGCTGCTCGCGCCAGCGGTCGTTGCGCTCGATCTCTGCGACTGAGGTCTGCGCCGGTCGCCGCGCGCCGGTGCCGGGCGCGCGGCTGGCCGGTTGAGCCGGACTGGCCTCCGGGGGCGCACGCTCGCGTCCCGACGGCGCGAGCCTTTCGTGCGGGCGGTTGCCAACTCTTTGGTTTTGCTTGAAGTTCCTACGCTGGTGAACGGGCCGCGCGCCCGGCGCGGCAGGATTGGCGAAATTTTCCCAGAGTAGGCGGAACGGGCGTCCCGGTGCGGCGTTGTCCTCGCCACCACTCCCGCGACGCGTTGAGATCGCGGGGGTCCGAGGACGAAATGCGTTGCACGACCACGGGGGCAGAATTCGATCAAAGAGGTCATGATCGTGACGCCTGGAAGGCCGCCAGCCGGTCCGGGTCGACGCGCCTTGCCGCGCGCGACGCGCCGGTGCGGTGCTTGCCATGAACGACGCCGGACTGTCCTTCAGCCCGGGGCGTGCGCGCGAACCTGACGAGCTTTCACGGCTGATCGAGCACGATCAGCGGCTTGCCGCGACCTACGAGCATGCCGGCATCGCGATCTCGGAAATCGATGCCGACGGCCGCTTGCTGCGCGTCAACGAGGCGACCTGCGCGATCACCGGCTACACGCGCGAAGAATTGCTCGCACTCACGATCTTCGACGTGACCCACCCCGACGACCGGCCGCGCGACCAGAATTCGTTCGGCGGCCAGCTCGACGGCGAGAACGACCGTTACGTGATCGAGAAGCGCCTGGTCCGCAAGGACGGCGCCATCATCTGGGTCAACATCACCTCGTCCACGGTGCGCGACGCGGAGCGCCGGTTCCGCTATGGCATCCGCGTCATGCAGGACATTACCGAGCGCAAGCGCGCCGAGCAGGCACTGCGCGAGAGCGAGCAGCGCCTGCGCGAAATCCTCGCCGCGATGCCGGCTGCGATCTACACCACCGACGCCGACGGGCGGCTCATCTTCTACAACCGGGCGGCGGCGGAGCTCTGGGGCTGCGAGCCGGAACTTGGCACGAGCCAGTGGTGCGGTTCGTGGCGGCTGTTCCATCCGGACGGTACGCCGATGGCGCACGACGAATGCCCGATGGCGCTTGCGCTGAAGCAGCAGCGTCCGATCGTCGGCGCGGAAGCCATCGCCGAGCGGCCCGACGGCACCCGCGTGCCGTTCATTCCCCATCCGACGCCGCTGTGCGACGCCGAAGGCGCGCTCGTCGGTGCGGTCAACATGCTGGTCGACATCACCGAGCGCAAAGGCGCGGAGGCGCGCCAGAAGGCGCTGCTCGACGAATTGAACCATCGCGTCAAGAACACGCTTGCAACCGTGCAGTCGCTCGCAACGCAGACCATCCGCGGCTCGGGCGTCTCGCGCGCGGTGCGGCGCGCCTTCGAGGGCCGCCTGTTCGCGCTGAGCCGCGCCCACGATCAGCTCACGCGCACACAATGGGAATTGGCCGACCTGGGCTCGATCCTCAACGACATTTTCGCGCCATACCGGTCGGGCGACGCCGCCCGCGTGCAACTCGACGGCGCGCCGGTCAAGCTTGCGCCGCAGCCCGCGTTGCTGCTCGCGATGGTGCTGCACGAGCTTGCCACCAACGCTGCAAAATACGGCCCGCTCACCGCGCCCGGCGGCCGGCTCGGTGTCTGCTGGGCGGTGAGCAAGGGACCGGCGCCGCCGCGGCTGCGCATCGACTGGCGAGAATCCGGCGGACCGCCGGTTCGGCCGCCGGCGCGCAAGGGCTTCGGCAGCCGCCTGTTCGAGCGCGCGATCCGCCAGGAACTCAGTGGCGAGTCCGAGGTGACGTTCGATCCGGACGGCGTGCGCTGCCGGATCGAAATTCCGATGCCGCGCGCCTGACAGTCAGAGGGGTTGCGAATCGCAAGTCGTCATCGCCGGGCTTGACCCGGCGATCCATCATCTTGCGAAAGGGATGGACCCGCGGGTCAAGCTCGCGGGTGACATTCTTTGTCCGGCCATGACGTGGAGAAGTGGGGCCGCCCCGACAACTCATCGCTCTACTCGCTGCGAATCCCGGCGGGCGTTGGGGGCGGCTGCGTCATGGGCGCCTTGTCCTTGGCTTCGTAGTACTCGGGCGTGAACTTGATCGACCAGCGCTCCAGCATTCCGCCCATCCGGTCGCTGAGTTTCGCCTCGTGCCGCTGTTCGACCGCGTCGTAGTGCTCGGCGTAGCGCCTGACCAGCGGGCCGATCAGCGGGGCGCCCGACAGGCCCTCGGCGAGGCGACGCACGCCGCTCCCAAGTGTGTGGCCGCTACGAGCCGCGAAGCGTTCGAATGCCGCGAGTGGGCGGTCGAGCCAGTGGCGGACGCCGGAGCGATCGATCGCGCGCGCAAGCGCGTCCGCGATGCCCGCGAGCGCTGCGCCCGCCTGCCGATAGCGATGGGCGGTTTTCTGCGCGAGATGGAGACTTCGTGAAGTATCGATAGAAATCGAACAGCGCCTGCATCAGCGGGTGCTTCCTGGTCTGCGGCCAGGCCGCCGGAAACACCGGCAGCACCAGGAGCTTGGTCTTGGCGATGATGGTCGCGACCGGGTGCAGGAGCTGCATCCAGGCGGGCAGCACGGTCGCCTGTGCGATCAGTACGGCGTGCATCGTGGTCGCAATCGTAAACGACACCGGCAGCCACAGTACCGCCCCGCCGGTGACCAGCATGGCGCGCCCCGGCGACAGCGTGCGGCAGCGCCGGAACACCCACGCCATGCCCGCTTCGAAGGCATGATGGAGCGCTTCCTCGAACGCCTCGTAGCTGATCGTGCTCCGCAACCGCGCCCAATGCTCGCTGATGGTGATGCGCCACATTTCGCGGCGGCTGCCGGACATCGGCAGCCAGGCGGCCAATCCCTTCAGCAGCGCCGCGACGCCGTCACCGATAATGCGCAGCGTGAACATCGGGAACCGCAAGAGCTGCAGCACTACCGGGAACGCGTAGTCCAGGATGTGGACCAGGACGGTGATCGTTGCGTTGCCAAGCCATTTCACCGCGCGCGCGGCCAGCACCAGCGGCAGGATGATGAGGTCTTCGACGCCGGGGTCGAAGCGACCGCGCGTCATCCCGGGTGTTTCACCGCCATGATTGTTGAGCGGCACGGGGGGCCTGCCTCAGCCACGATGGCTCGATCGACCGACGAGCGGGCCAGAACGGCGGGCCGCGTGGCCGTCGCATGCCAGTTTATCCCGATTGTGGGCCGCCGATGTGAACCTACCGTGGCGTGGCGTCGTTCGGACCGGGCGGCGCGCGCCGTCCACCCGGCGGAACGGGCTGGCCGCGTTGCCCCGGCCGGCGCTGCAGGCCCGGCAGCTGCTGCAATCCGGGCAGGCGTTGCAGGCCGGGCTGGCGCTGCGGCTGCAACCCTGGACCGCGCTGGAATCCCGGGCCGCGCTGCCCTCGGCCTCGGTCGAGGCCTCCGCCGCGCTCTTGTCCTGGTCCGCGCTGCAGGTCGCCGCGGTCCTGACTGGGTCGCTGCAGTCCTCCGGGGCCACGCTCCTGGCCCGGACCTCGCTGCAATCCGCGGTCCTGGCCGGGCCCGCGCTGCAGACCCGGACGCTGCTGCCCCGGACCGCGCTGCAAGCCGGGCTGCTGCCCCGGTCCGCGCTGTTGTAGCCCCGGCCGCTGCGGGCCGCCCGGCCGCAGGCTGCGCCGCTGGATCACCATCTGACGTCCGACGTTGTGCGCGGTGAATGCCTGCCGCACGAGCGCGCGGTCGCGCGCGATCTGCTGCGGCGGGATTTGCAGAGCGACCGCGCTGAAGCGACCTCCAGCACCGGGCCGGATTGCAAACGCGGTCGATCCGCGCGTCAGAAAGCCAAGCCGCGCGCCGTCGAGCGCGAACACCTCGATCCGCCCGACGCGCCCGTCGGCGTCCGGATAAAGCTTGATCACGGCATCGCCGGTCGTGCCGGGTGTCGGCGCCCTCCGGAACCTCGATCACGCCGGTTGTGCCGCGCACGCCAAGCGTTGCGGTCGGCGTCACGATCTTCATGTCGCCGGTCTTGGCGGCCTTGCCGGCGACGAACGCGACCACGCCGCGGCTGACGTTGAACACCGCGGAATTCTTGCCGCCCTCGCTGTAGACGAGTTCGTCCACCACGATGCGGGCGTTGGCGCTGAGCTTGAACGTCGACTCGTCGTCGAAGGTGATGCCGAGCGCGCCGCCCTGGCCGGTCTGCAGCACGTCACCCTTGAAGATCGAATCGCCGACCTTCAGCGCGCTCGTCGTGTCCTTGCGGGTGTCGGTGGCCGGCGCCTGCACAGTCGCGACGCTGCCGACCGAATTGTCGGCCGCCTGGTTCGCTGCGGGCTCACTCGCGGCAGTCTGGTTCGCCGCAGGCTGCGTCGCGGCGGGCGGCTGCGTGCCGGCGGGTTGCTGCACTGCCGGTGGGCTCGCCGCCGGCCGAGAGGGTTGTGGCGGCGGCAACCGGGACTGCGCCGATGCGCCCTCCGGCGCCATCGCGATCGTGAGCGTACCTGCGATCAGAAGCGCCGAGGGCCATGCGCGTGCCAGCGCGATCCAGACGGTACGACGCCCCATCGCCCCAACCTCGTTCAGTTCGACCGTCCGCAGAACCGTGACAGCGCAAACGCGAGGTCGAGCAGTGCCTCGTCGCCGCCCGCCCAGCCCACGAACGACAGGCCGACCGGGCAGCCGTCGACGGTGCCGACCGGCAGCGACACCTGCGGCAGCCCGCCGAGGCCCGCAATGCAGGTAAGCCGCATCACCCGGATGCGGTACGACTCAAGCCCGTCGGGCGGCGTATTGAGCAGCGGCGCGATGCAAGGCGCGCTCGGCAGCGCGACGATGGTGCCGGGCGCGATCTCGGTGCGGATTCGCTCGCGCGCCGCGCCATGCACGTTGCGCGCGGCCGAGACCTCGTCGCTCGTCACGCGCGCGGCGGCCGCCATGCGCTCGGCAACGCCCGGGCCGAAGCGCGGCTTCTTTGCTTCGACGAACGGGCCGTAGATCCGCCAGATCTCTTGTGCCTGGACGATCCGCACCGCGTCGCGCCAGGCATCGAGGCCGTCCGCCGGCCCGATGGTTGTGTTGGACGGAGGCGGCAGGGCGGGGCGCATCGCTGCGAGCGTCTCGCGCAGGAATGAAGCAACCGGCACATCGGCCTGCGCGAACGCATCGTCTGCAATCAGCAGCCGTTCGATCGGCGCGCGCACCGAGGTGCCGCCGAGCAGCACCGCGCCGACCCGGCGGAACACGCCGGGTGTTGCGGCAAGCCAGCCGATGGTGTCGAACGACGGCGCCATATCCATCACGCCTTTGGCGTCGACGCGACCGAGCGTGGTGCGGATGCCATAGACCCCGCAGAGCGCAGCCGGAATGCGGATCGAGCCGCCGGTGTCGGAGCCAAGCGCGAAATCGCAGACGCCGGCCGCGGCCGCCGCGGCCGATCCGCTCGACGAGCCGCCGGGCAGGCGGCCGGGTGCGCGCACATTGGTCGGCGTGCCGTAATGGGCATTGATGCCGGCGACGCTGTAGAAGAATTCGTCGCAGATCGTCTTGCCGATGATCGTGGCGCCGGCGACGAGCAGGTTCGTGACGGCCGCGGCGTGCTCGGCCGCGGGCTTCTGGTTGGCGAGCCAGTCCGGATTGCCTCCGCCGGCGCGCTCGCCCGCGATCGCGTACATGTCCTTGACCACGGCGCTCAACCCCGCGAGCGGACCGGCCGGCGCGCCCTCGATCGGCGCTTTCAGATCATGCGGGACGAAGAAGCCGCTCATGGCGCCCCCTTCTGCGTCGCGCGATACCAGTCGAGGATTTTCTCGCCGTTCCAGCACGCGACGCCGGGCTTCGACAGAATCGCCTCGAATGTCCGCTCGACATGGCCGATGCGGTGCGCCACGCCGGACAGGTAGGGATGCACCGCGACCGACATGATCTTGGCGCGCTCGGCGGATTCGGCGTAGAGGCAGTCGAAGGCGTCCATGGTGCGGCGGTGGAACTCCTCGGAGGTGTGGTTCTGCAGCGCCATCATGACGATGTCATGGAGTTCGAAATTGTAAGGCAATGCGACCACCGGCTTGTGCGTGGTCTTCAGCGTCACCGGTTCGTCGTCGAGCACCCAGTCGCCGATATACTCGATGCCGGCCTCCGACAGATAGTCGAGCGTGTCGTAGGTCTGGGTGAGACCCGGCCCGAACCAGCCGCGCGGCCGGCGGCCCCAGAACTGGGTGATGACATCGACCGCCTTCATGATCGAGCCGCGCTGGTCGTCGAGCTTGTGCATCGGCAGCTGCTCGTAGCCGTGGGCGTTGAGCTCCCAGCCGGAGTCGGCCGCGGCGCGCACCACCGTGGGATAGGTCTCGCAGACACGGCCGTTGAGCGTCACCGTCGGCGTCATCTTGAGGCGCTCGAACACGCGCTTGAGACGCCAGAATCCGACCCGCATGCCGTACTCGTGCCAGCTCCAGTTCGGATGGTCGGGCAGCATCGGCTGGCCCTGCGGCGGCGTGATCACCATGCGAGCCATCGGCCGCGAAATGTCCCAGTGCTCGAGCGACATCAGCGGCCACACGATCAGCCGCAGCCCGTCCGGCAGCTTCAGCGGTGGCCGGCCTTCGATTGCGGAAAACGCGAGGCGTTCGTGGGGGAGCATGGCGCCTCCTCTACAGGGTCGGGAAACCTGACGTGATGAACCTGTTGTGTCAAACAGGCCCTGGGTTCGGGCATCGAGGAATTGCCGCCGCGCCTGAGTTATCGAAGCGTTGCGCAATCAGCAGATCGGGAATCGTCTCGGCAGGCCTAGATTGCGCATCCAAGCGGCGTGCCTCGAATGCACACGGCGGATAACGGGGAGGGAGCGTTGCCAGTCAGGAAATCGCGCTGCTCGATCGCAGGTCTTGCCTTGCTCGTCTCATACGCGCTCGCAGGCGCGCCCGCCTTCGCGCAAACCTACCCGAGCAAGCCTGTCACCATCGTCGTGACCGCAGCGGCCGGCGGATTGACCGACGTGGTCGCGCGCGCGGTCGGCCAGCGGCTCGGCGAGATGTGGGGCCAGCAGATCGTCATCGAGAACAAGGGCGGCGCGGGCCACAACATCGGCGCGGCCTCGGTCGCGCGCTCGGCACCCGACGGCTACACCTTGATGGCGAGCGAGTCCGGCACGTTCGTCATCAATCCCAACATCAACCCCAAGGGCAAGCTGCCTTACAACTCCGAAACCGATTTTGCACCGATCTCGGGGCTCGTGCGCAACTACCAGACCATCGTCGTGCATCCGTCGGTGCCGGCGCAGAACGTCAATGAGCTGATGGCGCTCGCGCTCGCAAAGCCCGGCCAGATCAGCTACGGCACCGCGGGCTACGGCACGGCGCCCCACCTGACGGCGCTCTCGATGGCGAGCCTTGCCGGCGCAACGCTCGTCCCGGTGCACTACCGCGGCGCAGGCCCCGCGCTGAACGACCTGATCGGCGGCCACATCAACATGATCGCGCTCAGCACGGCGCTGTCGCTGCCGCCCTACAAGGCCGGCACCGTACGCATGCTTGCGGTGACCAGCTCCAAGCGGCTGCCGCTGCTCGCCGAGGTGCCGACGCTGTCCGAAAGCTGGCGCGCGGGCTACGAGGCGAGCCTGTGGTTCGGCCTGTTCGCGCCGCGCGCGACGCCACCCGAGATCGTCGGCAAGATCAACGCCGACGTGCAGCGCATCCTCGCCGATCCGGCGTTCCAGGAGCGCTTTCTCAATCCCCAGATGCTGGAGCCGATGACCGGCTCGCCTGCGCAATTGGCCGAGGCCATCAAGACCGACACCGAAAAATGGGGCAAGGTGATCCGCGACGCCAACCTCAAGGTCGAATAGCGTCGCCCTCCGCGTTCCCCCGATAACATCAGTTTGCGAAAGGACGTGCCGTGAACGATCCCGAGAAGCCGTTGGTGATTGCGATCGAGGAACACTATTCAGACCCGGAATTGGTCAAGCTCCTGCCCGAGGGCGCGCGTGCCGGCGTCATCGGCTCGCTCGCCAAGCGGCTCGAAGACGTGGGCGAGCAGCGCCTGAAAGAGATGGACGAGGGCGGGATCGACATCCAGGTTCTCTCGCACGGTGCGCCGGCGACCCAACGGCTCGATCCATCGGCAGCGGCCGGCGTGGCGCGGCAGGTCAACGACCGCCTCCATCGCATCGTCGAGACTAATCCGAAGCGGCTTGCGGGATTCGCGGCGCTACCGACGCCCGATCCGAAGGGCGCCGCCGACGAGCTCGAGCGCTGCGTCGACAAGCTCGCCTTCAAGGGCGGCATGGTGCACGGCCTGACCAACGGCCGCTTCCTCGACGAGAAGCAATTCTGGCCGATTTTCGAACGTGCGCAGGCGCTCGACGTGCCGATCTACGTGCATCCGGCGTCGCCCGACCCGCAGGTGGTCGAGCGCTACTACAAGGAGTACGTCAAGGACTACCCATACATCCTGAGCGCGGGCTGGGGCTTCACCGTGGAAGCCGGCACGCAATGCGTGCGGCTGGTGCTGAGCGGCGTGTTCGAGGCCTATCCGAAGCTGAAGATCATCGTCGGCCACATGGGTGAGGGGCTGCCATTCCTGCTTTGGCGGATCGATGCGGCGCTGTCGCGTCCGGGCAACAAGGCCGGCTCGTTCCGCAAGCAGTTCTGCGAGCACTTCTACATCACCACCAGCGGCAACTTCTCCGATCCAGCGCTGTTGTGCTCGGTGATGGAACTCGGCGTCGACCGGATCATGTTCGCAGTCGACTGGCCGTTCGTGTCGAACAAAGACGGCACCGACTGGATGAAGCGCGTGCCGCTTTCGGCCGAGGACCGGGCCAAGATTTCTCGGCGGCAACGCGCAGAAGCTGCTGCGGATGTAGCGGGTCACCCAGCGCGAGTAACGCTGGAGTGATGCGATGGGCGCAGATTCAAGGGGACGCCGGTGCGGCTTTGGTGTTTATCGGTCGTGTTTGCGATGGAGGCTGCTATGCGAACGATCCTGTTCACGCTGGCCGTTCTCGCTGCGACCGCGCTGCTCGGACAGCGGCCGGGCCATGCCTACGGCGACGCGCCCTGGTGCGCCCTGATGAGCGTTGGGTCGGGCACCATGGTCGAGCGCTGCGAGTTTTGGAACATCGAAACCTGCCGCGTCGAGGTGATCAGCGGCAACCGCGGCTTCTGCAATCCCAATCCGCGCTTTTCGGGTTACACCGGGCAGCGGTCGCCGAAGCGCAAGCGCGCGTGGTATTGAGACCGCAGACGATTTGCGTTTGGTTGGTGACGGGCGGAATGGACGTTGATGTGCTGATTGCCGGCGCGGGGTTCGCCGGCCTGATCCTGGCTTGCGATCTGGCGCGCCGCGGTGTCCGTATCCGCATCGTCGAGGCAAGCCCGCAGCCGCCCGACGAGCGCTCGGGCTCGCGCGGCAAGGGCATCCAGCCGCGCACCCTCGAAGTCTACGACGACCTCGGAATTGTTGCCGAGGTTCACACCGCAGGCGGTCCCTATTCGCCGGCGATGGCCTGGGACGGGCCGCGGCAGATCGGGCCGCCCAAGTTCCACCGCATCGAACGGCGCGAGCCCACGCCCGACGTGCCCTATCCCAGCATGTGGATGCTGCCGCAGCCGCGCGCGCTGGAGATTTTACGGGCTCGCCTGCGCGAGTTCGGCGTTGTGGTCGAGTTCGGCACCAGGCTTGCCGGCTTCACGCAGGACGACGACGGCGTCAGCGCCACCATCGAGCACGCCGATGGGCGCACCGAAACCGTGCGCGCCCGCTATCTCGCGGGCTGCGACGGCTCGCGCGGCGTGGTGCGGGCGGGCTCGGGCGTCGAGTTCGCCAGCGAAACGCTTGACCCGCATCCCATGATCACCGCGGACGTGGTCATCCCGGAGCTTGAGCCGACGCACTGGCACATGTGGGATCAGGCCAAGGGCGGCGCGCTGTGGCTCGGCCCGCTCGCGCAGATGAAGAATTGTTTCCAGCTTTATGCCAAGTTCGAGGATGAAGACCCTGACCTTTCGCATGAGGCGCTTGCGAAACTGGTTCAGGAGCGCACCGGCCGACCGGAATTGACCGTGCGGGAGGTGCTGTTCGCCTCGCATTTCGGCTCGCGCAGCGGCATGGCGCGGCACTTTCGCTCAGGCCGCGTGTTCCTGGTCGGCGACGCCGCCCACGTCCATCCGCCGGCCGGCGGCCAGGGCATGAACACCAGCGTGCAGGACGCCTACAACCTTGGCTGGAAGCTCGGCCAGGTGCTGCGCCACGGCGCCCCGGACGCGCTGCTTGAGAGCTACGAGGAGGAGCGCCTGCCGGTCGCGGCGAACCTGCTCGAATTCGTCGTGCAGATGCATAAGGACTGGCTCGGCAAGGCCAAGGACAAGGAGGAGCCGCGCAAAGGCGAGCACATGCAGCTCAGCCTGAATTATCGCGGTGGGCCGCTGTCGGTCGACGAGCGGGCGGGCGTGGCCGAGGGTGTCACGCGGGCCGGCGACCGCGCGCCGGATGCGCCGCTGCGCGATGGCGCAGGCGCCTCAGTCCGGCTGTTCGACACGTTTCGCGGGCCGCACTTCACCTTGCTCGCGCTCGGTGGCGCCGAGCCTCCCGCGCTCGATCAACGCTTCGGCGATGCCATGCGCATGCACCGGATCGCGCCGCCGGCTGGCGGCGGCAACGGTGCGCTCGTGGATATCGAGGGTCACGCCCATCGCAACTATGGCGATGGTCTCGTGCTCGTGCGCCCCGACGGCTACGTCGGCTACACCGGGCCGGTCCGAGGCGCGCGCGGGCTTGGCCCATACCTCGACCGGTTTTTCAGCTGAGAGCCTGCGCCGGCTGCGACATCAGGGCCAGGCGCCCGCGGCGATGCGTTGGGCCCGCATTCTGGCTTCGCCCAGCGCAGTCGGCTAATCATGGTCACAAATCCGATGGGAGATATGAGATGGCACGCTGGCTGACTGCATTGGGCCTTGCGCTCGCGACGGTGTGGGGTTTTGCCGCCGGCGCAGTGGCGCAGGACTATCCGAACCGCACGGTGAAGATCATCGTGCCGTTCCCGCCCGGCGGCACCGCCGACGCCATGCCGCGGATCGTGGCGGACTATCTGACACGCAAGTGGGGCCAGCCCGTCATCATCGAAAACCGCGCCGGCGCCGGCGGCAATGTCGGCGGCGAGGCCGCCTACAAGTCCGATCCGGACGGCTACACGATCTTCGCCTCGCCCCCGCCGCCGCTGGTCATCAACCAGAACCTCTACCCCAAGCTTGCGTTCGACCCGCTGCAGTTCATTCCGCTCGCCGTCATGGGCAAGGTGCCGAACGCGATCCTGACCAACTCGCCGCGCCTGAAGGACGTGAAGACGGTGGCCGAGTTCGTCGCCTACGCCAAGGCGCACCCGGGCGAGCTCAACTCCGGCACACAGGGCATCGGCACGACCTCGCATCTCACGTCGGAATTGTTCGCGCAGATGGCGGGCGTGAAGTTCCAGCATGTTCACTATCGCGGCTCGGCGCCGGCGGTGCAGGACCTCGTCGCCGGCACCATGGACGTGGCGTTTGACAACATCGGCGCGGCGGGTTCGCTGATCCGGGCAGGCACGATCCGCGCGCTCGGAGTGGCGACCGAGCAGCCGGTCGCATCGCTGCCGGGCGTGCCGACCGTCAAGGACACGGTGCCGGGCTTCGTCGTGGTGACGTGGTTTGCGCTCGCGGCACCGCCGAAAACGCCGCAACCGATCGTCGAGAAGCTCAATGCCGACATCAACGAGGCGCTGCGCGATCCGGAGGTCAGGAAGCGGCTTGCGAACCTCTCCGCCGAGGTGGGCGGCGGCTCGCTCGCGGATAACGCGGCGTTCTTCAAGGCCGAGGTCGAGACCTGGCACAACGTCATCAAGACGGCCAACGTCAAGCTCGAGCAATAGCTCAAAGCCGCGCCCATGCGGCGCGGCAGCGGTCTATGCCGCTGTTGGTCGTGGCCTATGGACGCGCTATGTAGGCGCGCCTCCATAGGCCCGCCCCGATGTCCGCCCCGACCGACAGTCTGACCGCATCGCCGAGTTCGCTGCGCGCGCACCGCTCGTTCGTGGCGTACTGGTGCGCGCGCACCGCCACCAACGGTGCCTACCAGATGCAGGCGGTTGCGGTCGGCTGGCAGATCTACGAGCTGACCGGCAGCGCCTTCGATCTCGGTCTCGTCGGCCTCGTGCAGTTCTTCCCGGTGGTGGTGCTCGGCATCGTGGTCGGTCAGATCGCCGATCGTTACGACCGCCGCGTCGTGGTCGGCATCTGCCAGGTGGTCAAGGCGCGGCTGCCGCCGCGTTCGCGCTCGGCAGCCTCGAGCGACTTGCTCGACGCGCGACCTGATGCTCGTGATCCTGTTCGTCAGCGGCACCGCGCGCGCGTTCGAGACGCCGACCATGCACTCGCTGCTGCCCAGCGTCGTGCCGCCGCGCTTCTTGCCGCGCGCGATCGCGGCGTCTGCCACCGCCAACCAGACCGCGATCATCTGCGGGCCGGCGATCGGCGGCCTGCTCTACGTGTTCGGCGCGGCAACCGTCTATGCGACCTGCACGGTGGTGTTCGTGCTGGCGAGCGTCCTGGTCAGCCGCATCCGGCTGCATGCGCCAGACCGCCGGAGAAGCGGCCGGTGACGCTCGAGATCGCTGTTCGCGGGCTTTGTCTACATCCGCCACAACCCGGTGCGTGCTTGGCGCGGTCTCGCTCGACCTGTTCGCGATGCTGCTCGGCGGCGTGACCGCGCTGCTGCCGATCTATGCCAGGACATCCTGGCAGACCGGGCCATGGGGCCTCGGCCTGCTGCGCTCGGCGCCCGGCGATCGGCGCGCTCGCGGTCTCGATCGTGCTCGCGCACCGCTCGCTCGAGCAGCGGGTCGGGCCACGTTCTGTTCGCCTCGATCGCGGCGTTCGGTGCTGCCGACGATCGCGTTCGCGCTGTCGACCTCGCTCCGCTGTCGATGCTGGCGCTCGCGGTCTATGGCGCGGCCGATGCGACCAGCGTCGTGATCCGCCATTCGCTGGTGCAGACGCGCACGCCGAACGACATGCTCGGCCGCGTGATGGCGGTCAATTTCATGTTCACCGGCACCTCCGGCACGCTCGGCGAGTTCCGCGCCGGCGTGGTGGCAGCGCTGCTCGGCGCGTTCACCTCGGTGCTGATCGGCGGCATCGGCGCGCTCATGATTGCGCTGATCTGGATGCGGCTGTTTCCGGAACTGGTGCGGATCGACTCGATCGGCCCGAAGGAATAGACGCGGCGGCGCAGGCGCCGGTCAGTAATCGCGCCCGGCGGCACGGTCGTCGTAGCCGCGCCGGTTGGAGTAGAATACGAGGCCCATCAGCGCGATGCCGACCACGAACGAAAACAGCACGCCGCCGGCGAGCGCGACATAGAGCTCGGCCGGCATGTCAGCCTCGAGCGCCGTCCACAGCCCGTAGGCGTAATAGAGCGACGCTGCGAGCAGGGCGAACAACATCGCCACCACGAACGTAACGATGACCTTATGCATGGCAAACATATGGGCGCTTCGGCCACCGATTGCCAGCGGGTCGCAGACGGCGCCGCGACGGTCCGGTCGATTGGTCCATGCGTCGCCATGAGCTAACGTGGCGAAGCAGCGACCTAATCGAGATTTGCAGTGGCCGAGCCCGAACGCCGCGACGACGACAACGCCTCGCCGGACGACGAGCCGACCTATGCGTTCAAGCCCAATCTAATCGGCGCCTGGTGGCTCCTAAAGCTCAAACCGGACGGCCTCGCTTGGGAGGTCGGCCCCCGTCATGGTCTCGTGCGCTACGACCGCATCCGGCGGGTGCGTCTGTCGTTTCGACCGGTGACGCTGCAGTCGCATCGCTTCCTCACCGAAGTCTGGTCGACGGACAACCCGAAGATCCAGTTCGCGTCGGCCTCGTGGCGCAGCATGGTGGAGCAGGAGCGGCTGGACGCGAGCTACGTGGCGTTCGTCAACGAGCTGCACCGCAGGCTTGCCGCCGCGGGCAGCAGCGCACGGTTCTCCGCCGGCATGCCCGCGTTCTCGTTCTGGGCGGGGGTTGTGGTGTTCGCGGGCGCGATGGTTGCGTTCGGCGTGATGGCGGTGCGTGCGCTGCAGCTTGGCGAATGGGGGGCGACGGCGCTTATCGGCGGCTTGTTCGGGCTGTTCGGGTGGCAGGTCGGTGATCTCCTGCGCCGCAACCGGCCGCAGGTCTATCGGCCGGATGCCTTGCCGGTTGAGGTGCTGCCGCGCGTCGACCGTTGAGCGGTAGTGTGGCGGTTCGGAAAGTCCGCATCATTCTTGCAGCAAGTCCGAAATGCGGACTTCCGAACCAAAGCCACACTAGATCAATAAGTTGCTAGTGTCCCTCGATTCCGAAGTTCGCAACCGAGGGTGCCGCACAATGATTGCGAACTTCGGAATCGGGACGCTAGCGGCGCACCACCATCACCGAGCAGGCCGCGTAGCGCACGACATGGCCCGCGTGCGAGCCGAGAAAATAGGTCCGCACGCCGGTGCGGTGTGAGCTCATCACGATCAGGTCGGCGCCGATCGCCTTCGCCTCGTCGAGGATTTCCTGGTAGATGCCGCCTTGCCGCACCACCGCCGATACGCGCCCGGCATCGAGCGGGATTTCCTTCGTAATGATCGCAAGCGCCTCCTCGGCGGACTTGCGCTGCTGCACGTCGAAATCCGGCGGCACGTATTCGGCCAGCATCGCCGGCGTCAGCGGCAACACGTTCAGGACGCGGATGGAGCCATCGTAGGCCTTGGCCATCATCACCGCGGTATCGAGCGCGGGCTTGGCGAGATTGGG
This sequence comes from uncultured Alphaproteobacteria bacterium, assembly GCA_963821555.1. Lineage (GTDB taxonomy): Bacteria > Pseudomonadota > Alphaproteobacteria > Rhizobiales > Xanthobacteraceae > Z2-YC6860. Next base: position 127,171 of record CAWGEM010000019.1, read on the forward strand.
GTCGGCGAGGTCCACCGGAACCAGGATTTTCTTGTACATGTCACGCCCTTGCGACGCAGGCACCGGTCATTGTGGCACAATTTGCGCGGGCCCGCGCCGGTCTAGTAGTGCCCCGCTTCCGAAGTTCGTGATACACCGCAGCACTCTCTGACACGAACTTCGGAAGCAAAGGGGCACAAGCAAGCCTATGAATTTAGTGCCGCTTTCGATTTGAAGTTCTGAATGTGATTGTGGTGCAGGAACTTCAAATCGGCGGCATTAGTCGGTTTTTGCGGCGAGCGATTTCGGGGTGACGAAGCGGATCAGCCGGCCGGCGTGCGGCGACAGGCGGCTCCAATCGTCGATCGAGTGGTCGATGACGGCGAGGGCTGCGGTCGGGAACTCCTCGGCGAGCCAACGGCGCGCCTCGGCACCGCCGGACGGCGACCAGCAGGTTGGCAAGCTCATGCAGGCCCGGATTGTGGCCGATGACGAGGAGCGTCATGGCCTCCGGCTCGACATCCTTGACGATCCTGAGAATCCGCTTCGGGCCCGCGTCGTAGAGGTCGTCCTCGTAACGCACCGGCGGGGTGTTCGGGAACGCCTTGGCGGTGTGCTTCCAGGTTTCGCGCGTGCGCGCCGAGCTCGAAACGAGCGCGAGGCTCGGAACGAGAGCGTGGTGCATCAGGTAGGAACCGATCGTGGCCGCATCGGAGCGCCCGCGATCGGTCAGCTCGCGCTCGTGGTCGCGGGTGCCGGGCTTGGACCGTTCGGCCTTGGCGTGGCGCAGCAGCAACAGGCGAAGCATGGATTGGAACCGCTCCGAAATGGTTCTCGGCGTCGATTTCTGTCAGGTGTCAGTTTAGTGTCTCAACTCGGGCGTTCGCACGACCAAGCGGCCCCTGTGATCCGAACGCCGGATTCAAAGGGACACTAGCAAGTCTATGAACCCAGTGTGACGTTGGATTTGGCGTTCCTCCCAGGGATTCGGGCTAAAATGGGAGAAATCTCAAATCCGTCACACTGGCGTGCGGGCGCTCCACACGGACTGGAACTGATGCAGCAACGAGCGACGGCCAAGATCGACGCGGGCGCCAGCGATCCGGCGCTGTACGGTGCGAGCTGGTATACGGCCTCCAAGGTGGCGGCGCCGGCTCGCCCGCCGCTGACGACCGAGGTCGACGCCGACGTGTGCATCATCGGCGGCGGGCTTGCCGGGCTGACCGCGGCGCGCGAGATCGCCCGCCGCGACTGGCGGGTGATCCTGCTCGAGGCGCGGCGCATCGCCTGGAGCGCGTCAGGCCGCAACACCGGCTTCGTGATGCCGGGCTTCGCATCGGACGCTCGCACGTTGCTCGCGCGCGCCGGGCGCCAGCCAGCCCGGTCGCTGTGGGCGCTGTCGCAGGCGGGCGCAGAATACGTCCGCAACGCGATCCGCGATTACGCGATCGAAGGCGCGGAATTGTCGGAGAACGGCTGGCTGCACGTCTCCAAGGACGACAACAATTTCGATGTGCAGTCCAATGCCGAGCTGTTGCAGCGCGAGTTCGGCGCCGACGTCGAATTCTGGCCGAGCGAGCGGGTGCGCGAGCAACTCAAGAGCCCGCTCTACTTCAGCGGGATTTAGTTCAAGCGAGCCTTCACCATCCATCCGCTCAACTACGCGCTCGGCCTTGCCAAGGTGGCCGAAGCTGCCGGTGCCCGCATCTTCGAGGATTCGCCGGTGGTCGAGATCGATCCCGCAGGCGTCCGCAAGCGGGTCGTCACGCCCACGGCGCGCGTGCGCGCGACCCACGTGGTGCTGGCCGGCAACGTGCATCTCGGCGGTCTCATGCCTCGCATCAGCCGGACGCTGTTTCCGGCGTCGAGCTACGTGCTGACCACCGGGCCGCTCGGGCCGAAGCTCGCCGAGGCGATCGGCTATCCCGGCGCGGTGAGCGACACCGATCTCGCCGACAATCACTACCGCGTCGTGGGCGGCGACCGCCTGATGTGGTCGGGTCGCAGCACGATGTGGCGTGGCGATCCGCGCCGCTACGTCGGGGCGCTGCTTGCGGATTCGGCGCGCGCCTATCCGCAGCTTCCCGGCGTCACCGCCGAATACGTCTGGACCGGGATGCTGGGCAACACCGTGCATCGGATGCCGCAGATCGGCGAGGTCTCGCCGGGGCTGTGGCTCCTGAGCGGCTTCGGCGGCCAAGGGCTGAACACCACCGCGATGGGCGGCGAGATGATCGCCCGCGCGATCGTCGAGGACGATCAGAGCTGGCATCTGTTTGCGCCGTTCGAGCTGGTGTGGGCCGGTGGCGTGCTCGGCCGTGCCACGCTGCAGGCCTACTACTGGTCCTATCGCGCGCGCGAGCGGCTGGCTTCGACGCTCGCCCGGCGGCGCGAGAGCCAGCGCCGTCGGATCGAGGAGGAAGCGCGCGCGGTCGCGGCGGCCATGTTCGATCCGCCGGAGCCGGTGGTATTGCCGGCGATGACAGTGCCCGCAGTGGAGATGGTGGCCGCCCCGGTCGCGATGGCTGCAGTGTCGGTTGTGGAAACGGCACCAGCCGCAGAGCTGGCCGCGGCGCCGGAGGCGCAAGCCTCGGCTCCGGCAGAGCCGATCGTCGCAATCGCTGAGCCTGCGATGCCATCCGGTGCGGTCTCGACGCTGCCTGAGGCCTCGCCGCCTGAGCCGCCGCCAACGGCGATCGCGGGGGCTGCGCCATCCCCGGTGGATGGTGCGCCAGCGGCGGAGGCGACTGCACCGCCGGCGACTGCAACATTCGAGGCGGCTACACCTCCGCCCGTCGGAACCGCTTCGCCGGTTGCGCCCGAGGCGGCTCCTATTTGCGATACCGCTCCCTCGGGGGAGGCAGAGGCGAAATCGGAAGAAGCGCCTACCGAGGCGCCGAACGATGCGTCGCAGCCGCCTTCTGGGGAGTTGCCGCCTCCGGTCGAGCCGGTGTCGCCGGCCGAGTTCGCGCCCGCCGTAGCGGCCGAGCCCGCCCCCGCCCAGGCGGCTGACACGCCGCCGGCGGACACGGCAAAGGATGCGGTTCGCAAAATGCGGCGGCGCCTGTTCGGGCGGCGTTTTGAATAGCCGGTCCACGAACAAGCCTGCCAGCATCCATTTGCTGTGGCGGCGCGCAGTGCTCGCGCCGCGGCGCCGGCCGCGTCAGCGGCCCTCGCGCCGCGCCATGAAGGCGAGCCGCTCGAACAGGTGCACGTCCTGCTCGTTCTTGAGCAGCGCGCCGTGCAGCGGCGGAATGAGCTTCTTCGGATCGCGCTCGCGCAGCGTCTCCGGCCCGATGTCCTCGACCATCAGGAGCTTCAGCCAATCGAGCAGCTCCGAGGTTGACGGTTTCTTCTTCAGCCCCGGCACCTCGCGCACCTCGTAGAACAGCTTCAGCGCCTCCGACACGAGCCGCTGCTTGATGCCCGGGAAGTGCACCTCGATGATCGCGCGCATGGTGTCGGGATCGGGAAAGCGGATGTAGTGGAAGAAACAGCGCCGCAGGAAGGCGTCCGGCAGTTCCTTTTCGTTGTTGGAGGTGATGACCACCACCGGCCGCCGCCGCGCCTTCACGGTCTCGCCGGTCTCGTAAACGAAGAACTCCATGCGATCGAGTTCGAGCAGCAGATCGTTCGGGAACTCGATGTCGGCCTTGTCGATCTCGTCGATCAGCAGCACCGGGCGCGCGTCGGAGACGAAGGCGTCCCACAGCTTGCCGCGCTTGATGTAGTTGCGGATGTCCTTGACGCGCTCGTCGCCGAGCTGGCTGTCGCGCAGCCGCGACACCGCGTCATATTCGTAGAGGCCCTGCAATGCCTTGGTGGTCGATTTCACGTGCCACTCGATCAGCGGCGCGTTCAGGGCTTTGGCGATCTCCAGCGCCAGCACGGTCTTGCCGGTGCCGGGCTCGCCCTTCACCAAGAGCGGCCGTTCGAGCGTAATCGAAGCATTGACCGCGACCTTCAGATCGTCGGTCGCCACATAGCCTGCCGTTCCTTCAAAACGCATTTCGTCCTTCCCACTGGTCAGCCTGTCCTGTTCAAAAAACTATCATCCGACCTTTCAGGACATGCTCTATCGTTTCAACATCCCGGCCGCGACCACCACCTTGCCCCATTTCTCGATCTCGCTGCGAATGAATTGCGCCATTTCTTCGGGGCCGCCGCCGAACGGGATGATGCCATTGGCGTCGAGCGCCTTGATGAAGTCCTCGGATGCCACGGCCTCGGCCGCGACCTGCGAAAGGCGCTCGACGATGGGACGCGGGGTTCCCGCGGGCGCGAGCAGGCCGTTCCACACCCCGGTCTCGTAGCCAGGCAGGCCGGCCTCGGCCATGGTCGGCAGCTCCGGCAGCATGGCCATGCGCTTGGCATGCGTGCTCGCAAGCGCGATCAGCGTGCCGGAGCGGACCGACGGCAGCGCGGTCGAGGCCGGCATGAACATCACCGGGACGCGGCCGGCCACCACGTCGTTGAAGGCCTGCGAGCTGCCGGTGTAGGGCACGTGCATGAGGTTGACGCCGGCCATCAGCTTGAACAGCTCGGCGGAGAGATGCGGCGAGGTGCCGACCCCCGACGAGGCATAGAGAATCTCGCCGGGCTTCGACTTCGCAAGCGCAATCAGCTCGGCGACGCTGGCGACGCCAAGTGACGGATGCACGACCAGGATATTCGGCACAGCCGCGATGCGCGCCACCGGATCGAGATCCTTGGCGAGGTCGAAGCCGAGGTTGGGCGAGAGCGTTGCGTTCACGGTGTTGGCCGAGCCGCCGTACATCAGCGTGTAGCCGTCCTTCGGCGCCTGCACGACGGTCTGCGCGGCGATGCTGGTGCCGGCGCCGGTGCGGTTCTCAACCACGAACTGTCCGCCGGTGATCTGGCCGAGCTTCTGCGCGAGGATGCGAAGCGAGATGTCGGCGGTTGAGCCAGCGGCGACGCCCACCAAAAGGCGGACCGGACGGGAGGGGTAGGTCTCCTGCGCTTGCGCCGCCGCTGTCAGCGCCAGCATCGCCGCGATGCCAATGGCCCAGCCCCACCGTGCCGTCATGCGCCGCTCTCCCCGCCAGACGGGCCATCTTAGACAGCGCCAAGACCACCTCACAATCGCGCCCGGCGCATGCGAAGATCGCGCGAACGTGACCCGAAATGAACGACAACGGGCCAGGACCTGCGCTATGGCAGGGGTCGTTGGCATTGTTCGGCGGAGGGACCTGGCATGAGGCGGTTGCTCGCGATCCTTGCGCTTCTCCTGGCCGCTGTGGCGGCAGCCCCGGCGCAGCCGGCGAGCCCGCCGACCGGACCGACCGCGACGGCAATTTTCGCCAGCGGCTGCTTCTGGTGCACGGAAGCCGATTTCGACAAGGTGCCGGGTGTGATCAGCACCACGTCGGGTTACACCGGCGGCACGGTGGCGAACCCGACCTACGAGCAGGTGGTGTCGGGTGCGACCGGCCACGCCGAGGCGGTTGAGGTCGTCTTCGATCCCTCGAAGGTGAGCTACCAGCAGCTGCTCGACGTGTTCTGGCGCACGCACGATCCGCTCGCCCAGAACCGCCAGTTCTGCGATCGCGGCCAGCAATACCGGGCGGGCGTATTCTATCTCGACGACAAGCAGCGCAAGCTTGCCGAAGCTGCGAAGCAGGCGGCGCAGGCGAAGCTCGCACCGCGCCTCGTGTACACCGAGCTCACCAAGGCCGGCCCGTTCTACAAGGCCGAGGACTATCACCAGGACTATTACCGCAAGAACCCGGTCCGCTACGCGTACTACCGCTTCAACTGCGGGCGCGATCAGCGCCTGGAAGAGCTGTGGGGCAAGCCGGACAAGAGCAGCTAACGCGTGCCCGTCATGCCCGCGCTTGTCGCGGGCATCCACGTCTTTTCTTCGCCTGAAGCAAGCGAGACGTGGATGGCCGGGACAAGTGTTTAGCCCGGGGACATGACGGGAAATCTACCGGCCGGTTACTCGAACGGTCCGGTCACGCCGACTTGAGATTTTCCGCGGCGCGCGTCGGCAGGTCGGGACCGCGCTGCGCCCGATCGAGCAGCTCCTGTTCGTACGCAATCAACCTGCCGGCTTCTTTCAAAGCTCGATACAAGCTTCCGCTGAGAATTTGATCGTTGATGCGTTCCACGAAGGGCCAGGCCGAAGGCGCGGCCTGCACGAGGTCGCGCACCAGCGCGAAGTAGGTCTCGTGATAGAGCTGCGGCTCGCGGGCGATGTACATGAGCTGCACGGCGAGATAGATGCGCTTTGCGGGCGTGTCCGCCGAGTGCGCCGTCAGGATGTCCTTCTCGCGCAGGATCGGCATCGCGCCCTCGATCAGCAGTCGCGTGCGCTGGTCGCCGTTGGTGATGGTGCATTCGCCGACGATGACGCGCTCGCCCGGCTTCAGCTCGACCTTCAGCGCCATGTTGCTCTCCTGCGGTGCCAGAACGAAAATGGTGCCTGTGGGTTCCGAATGCCTCCCGTTGGGACAGGACGGCGCACGCTACTCGAACGAACGCATCACGGCCTGGCTCGCCTGCGCGGCGAGCAACAGCGTGGCGGCAGACTGCTGCTGGCGCGTCTGCAGGGCCAGCAGGTTCGCGCCTTCCTGGTCACGCGCGACCGCCGCGAGGCCGTCGGCTTGGGGCGGCAGTGTGTTGATCATCGCAATGGCGAAGTCCTGGCGAACCTGCACGCTCGACAGATTGGAGCCGAGCGCCTGCGCCTGCGAGCGCAGCCTGATCAGCGCTGCCGAAAGATCGTCAGCCGCCGCAAGGATGTCTGCGGCGTCGGCCTGGGCGACCAGCGCCAGCGCTGACTGCACGAGCTTGGTCGTCGCAGTGACGCCGGTTGTGGCGGTCTCGATTGTGTGGATGGCGCCGGCGATGGCGTCGAGCAGGTCGCCGAGATCGGCGCGCTGAGAGCACGCTTGCGCCGTGGCCAGATCGGCCGGAGGGCCGAGGTGCGGGCTCTCGGGCGCAAGGGCGGCATCAGCCATTGTCGGCTACCTCACTGGTTAGGTTCTCCGACATAGGACTGCACGTCGCGGATTCCGTGGTCGGAGGCTGGCCGTCCGCATCCGACGCCGTGCGTCGTAAAGGAACGGTTAATGCCCGCCAGGCGGCCGCGCGCATTTCGCGGACCTTGAACCGTGTTCCGTTCGCCGGTCGGTTCGGCCTTCAGAGCGTGCGGCTCAGCATGCCGCGTGCTGCTGGCGCCGTGGCCCGGCCGCGGACGCCATGGACCTACGCCGGTGTCGCCGTTCGGATGAATTCCCGTGAGACGCCCCGCATGGCGCTTTCCGAGATCGCCTGCACGGTCGCGAGCACGGTCAAATTCATCTGCAGCACGGCCCGGAACAGATCGTGGCGCTGGTGCAGGTCGGCGAGCGTGCCGGGGGCGATCCGTGCGAGATAGTCCTGGCTCGCCTTGATGCGTCCGCAATCGACCATGTAGAGCCGCGACAGCTCGGCCTTGCCGGTTTCGAGCCGCAAGGCTTCGCTGAGCCTGCCGGCCCGCACCAGCACGGTCTCCTCCTCGACCGTGCCGAGGAGCGCATCCATCACGTCCATCATGTGCCGGATCAGCAGCTCGGCCTCGGCCGGGCTTGCGACCGGCCGAGGTGGCTGCGACTGCACGGCGTCGGAATTCATTGCGCTTCCTGTTGCGACAGCGGGTGGCCCGCCGCCGGAACGACCCTGGCCGATATTGCTGAACGTTTGCTGAAGCGCCGCATCGGGGGGTGTGGCCTCGGGCCGCGTCGTGCCCATGTGCGTCGCACAATCCGGGGCGGCGATGGCCTCGCGCCGTGTCGGGCCGCGAGCGGGCGGCAGCTTCGGGGGCCAAATTCGCCCAGATGACGGCCCGGTGACAGCGGGCGAAAGCGCTCGAATCCGGGCCGTTTGGGACGCCCGTTGGTCTGCCTTCATTACGTGCTTGTCGGCAACCGGCCGGGCCACTATAAGCTCGCGCGCGAGCTGGGAGGCTCGCTCCAGTTCGGTGGGGTTGCAATGAAGAACAAGAATGGGATCAACGGTGTAAACGGTGTACACGTCGCCAATGGCGTCGGCGGGTCGGACAAGAACAAGAACTACCGCCCCTCCGACAAAGAGCCGTTCATGAATGAACGCCAGCGCGACTACTTCCGGGAACGGCTGCTGGCCTGGCGCGAAGACATCCTCAAGGAAGCCAAGGAAACCCTGCAGCATCTGCAGGACGAGAATCAGAACCACCCCGACCTCGCCGACCGCGCTTCGTCGGAAACCGACCGCGCAATCGAGCTCCGAGCGCGGGACCGCCAGCGCAAGCTGATCGCGAAAATCGACGCTGCCTTGAACCGTATCGAGGACGGCACCTACGGCTATTGCGAGGAAACCGGCGAGCCGATCGCGCTCAAGCGGCTGGAGGCGCGCCCGATCGCAACCCTTTCGGTCGAGGCCCAGGAGCGGCACGAGCGCCGCGAGCGTATCTATCGCGACGACTGACACGGTCGGCGACCGCTCGCGGAACCGCAGCTGAAAGTGACCCACCGGGAACGGGCAGGGTCCGGACCGGTCCCGCGCAAGCCCGTTCGATCGCTTATTCGATCACCTGGTCGGAGCGGGCAATCAGCGTGTGCGGCACGATGAGGCCAAGCGTCTTGGCGGTTCGAAGGTTGATCGCGAGTTCAAACTTGGTCGGCTGCACCACCGGCAGATCGCCCGGTTTCTCACCCTTCAGGATGCGCCCGACGTAGACGCCGGCCTGCCTGTAGGTTTCTTCCTGGCTGCGCTCCAAGTGCTGTTTCACGACGTCCACGACCTGTCTGATGATGACGTCCCGCGGCACGCAGGCGCGAAAGCCGCTCACCGACTTGCCGCCTTCCAATGCGTCGGCGACGCCCGCGACGAAGCCAATACAAATGCCGAACTGCACATCAGACGTTCCGTTACAGAAACCGAGCAATTGGTTCCCACCGTAAAAAGTGTTTAACGTCTCCTGCGCCTGCGCCTCGCCAATTATCAGCGCCGCCGCGAGCGCCAAAGCGCTCAGCCGTTTGCGCAGTTGCGGCTGCAGCCGACGCACGACGCGGCTCGCAATTATGGGCACGGGAAACGGACTTGCTGGAGAAAGCAAATCGAGCCGGTCATCACGACATAGCAAACGCGGTGCGAGAAAGCATTGCCAATCGTGAAGCTCGCCTAAATCGCTTTCGCGCGTATCTCGTTGCGCGCGGCTACATGACAGGCGAGCGGCGCGGTAATGTATCGGCCGTAATGCTGGGAATCGTTGAACGTGGTCGCAATGAATATCGGCAGTGCATGTCGCAGTCACAGCCCTGCGCGGCGCAATGTGGGCTTACATTGGAAAATCTGGCGTTCGACTGTGCCAAGCAGTGCTCCAGTCGAATACCAGCTTGCCAATCGTCCAACCGATGTTCAGGGGCAGACAACCTTCCTTTCTAGGTCGTTGGCTGTAAGGCAGGCCGGGATCCACCAGGGCCGATCGGCAGACCGTCCGGGCGACTGGGCGGCCATTTTCTATTGCGGCAACAGCCTGTCGCATGCCCGACGCAATCACGCCGTAGGATGGATGCACTTCCAGAAAGCGCTGGGAAGCTTCCAGCCCCCTCATGTATCATTTTATACATTGGTCCAACTGGTCGCCCCCGAAACTAGCTGACAACGTGCGGAAGTGCTTCCCCGTCGGAAGGATGTGCCATGAGTAACTTGTTCAAGTATCTCGACCAGCACCCGCGCCTTCGCACAGGCGCGCTTGTGGTTCACACGGCCTTGGTCAGCAGCCTGATCGTGTTCGCCGTCTCGGGACTTCCTGCTGGCTGAGCTGTCAAAGCAAGAACACGATTGCCCCCAACAGCACCCAGGTCGCAATAAAAACCCCGACCGCGACGACGGTTTGCCTTATCGGTTCGTCGCGCATAACAGCCGACGATAGGTGCAGGTGCGGGTCGGAACATTGTTCCGTCGTTTAGTCCGCGTACGCCTACGGAATAGGCATGGGGCCGGATGCTGGTCTTTTGGCCATCGGGGCCAGCCCCGGGCTCGGGGTCGCCGACCGCGTAGGGCGGCCGCTGGTGCGTTTTGGCGGGCTGGGGGTACTAGGCCAGGGGGACGGGCCTGGCAGCGCTATATTCGACACCTGTTTGACACCGGCACCGCAATCTTCGCTAAGCCATTGATTTTATTGAATATCGTGTCCTGAGATGCCGCTGTTGGGCGGCAGCAAGCAAGCGTGCGCTCCGGCGGTCAGGTCTTGCCGGCGGGACGACCCAGCAGGTTCGCCATCTCTTGTTCGATGTTTTTCAACTGCGGCCGCGGCTGTGCGTCGGTCTTGGCGGGCGCTGCGGCAGCGGCCCGGGAATCCGTCCGCGGTGCGAGCTTGGCCTCGGGGGAGGCGGCGGGCCGTGCCGCGCCGTCCGTTGCGGCTTTCGGCGCGGGCGGCTGCCCGACCGGCCGGCGCAAGGCGGCCTCGAGGCGCTGCGCCATCTCGGCGAGGTTCTGGTCGGGCGCAGCGCCCTGCGCTTCGGCCTGTGGCGCCGGCATGGGCGGGGGCGGAGCGGCGCGCGCAGGCTCGGGGCGGGTTGGGCGCGGGATCGCGACCACTTCCGGAATGGGACGCGCGAGTTCGGCCGCCAGGCCCGCGAGCGTTTCGGCAGGGCGTGCACGTGCGGCCGCGATCGCCGGCGCGGTGACCGGCTCGACAACCGGAGCCGGAGCGGGGACCGGCGCCGGAGCCGGAGCGGGTCGCGGCGAGAGATCGTCCAAGCCGAGGCGCGCTGCGGGAGCAGGCGGCTCGAGCCTCACCACCGGCGCCGCGACCGGGCCGGGGACCGGTTCGGGCTGCAACGGCCACGGCGTCGGATCGGGCAATGGCATGGCGCGGGCTAAGGTCTCGGTACTGGCTGTGCGGGGCGTTGCTGCGGTCTCGCGCACGGCGGTCTGACCCGAGCGCATGATGTTGGTCTCCACCACCACGTCGGTCGGACCGCCGATCATCAAGAGGTGCTCGGCGTTGTCGCGGCGAATGATGACGAGCTTGCGCCGACCATCGATCGCGGTGGCATCGACCACGGCGAGTCGCGGCTGGCGTCCGCGCCCTGCGGCGTCAAGCCGCGTGGCCCCGAACCGGCGGACCAGCCAAGTGGCGGCCCCGATCAACACCAGCACGACAACGAAGGCGATAACGAAATTCACTGGAGTAGGTAGCTCCACGCCGAAGAGGCTGCTCATCGATGATCCCCCGGCACGCAGGTCTTGTCACGTTGACTTGGCGTATCAAGCTTCAACGTGACGAGGGCGTCCGGGCTTCCCGCATATTGCCGCCCGATTAGGTTAACGCCGACGGCCATACTGCCGCCGCGCATGTTAACAAAGAACTCGCTGCAAAGGTCATCCCACCCCTGCCACTTCGATTTAAAACGATTCGTTTGGTAAACGACAAATTGATGGCAATCCGGCCGATTTCTTCGATTCGTCGAGTTTGATCGCAAGCCGGCCGGATGCGTGCCCCATTACTGGAATGCGTCAAAGGCGGCGGCCCCGGGCCTTGGCCGCGCTGTCCCGGCAGCCGCGGTCGCGACCACTGGCAACCGGTCGTTGCAGCGTGCCCCCGAGCGAACCTGCCACAATCGGGGATTCGCCTTTACGTCAATTGTGGCGAGCCAATTGTGGCAACGCTCTCCCGGGGGCCAAGTTATTCGCGGCGACGGCCGAGGCCCTTACGGGGGACGGAGCCGCCGACACCCTTGCGCGAAACCCTGATGCTGAGGCACCAAGAGGCGCTTCGTTGCGTCGCGTGCGAATCCACACCGATTGAAGCTCTCGATGGCAACCCAGGACATCAGCGAAGGACACCGGCCGCACGTCGTCGACCGCAGCCCAAACAGCGCGCGCGGCGGCAGCATCGGCATGGTGGTGCTGGTGGCGGTCGCGCTCGTGGGCGCCGCCGTCGGATTGCTGCTGGTCGGCCGCGGCAACGCCGGTCCGTATATCCTCGGGCTGCTTGCCTTCCTCGCCATGGTCGGCGTGTTCTCCCTGTTTGCGCTCGCCACCGGCATCCTGCGCGTCCCCGGCAAGGACGCCGGCAATCCCGCGCTGCAGGCGGTGGTCGACGAGGCGGTCGATGGCCTCCTGCTGACCGACCAGCGCGGCCGCGTCATCTATGCCAACGCCGCCTACCTCGCCTTGACCGACGCGACCGGCGCCGAGGACGTGCGTCCGATCGAGCGCGTCTACATCGGAGATCCCGACGTCTCGGAGGCGATCTATCGGCTGGTCAAGGCGGCGCGCGAGGGACGGCGGTTGCAGGAGGAGGTGAGGGTCACTTCACCGGGCGGCAAGCCGGGACGTTGGCTCCGGCTGCGCGTGCGCCCGCTGGGTGACGCCCGCGCCAACAAGCTCACGCTCTGGACGGTGGGCGACGTGACGCGCGACCGCGAGCGTCAGGAGAACATCTTCCAGGAGCTTCAGCACGCCATCGACTACCTCGACCACGCGCCGGCCGGCTTCTTCTCGGTCGATGCCAAGGGCGACATCGGCTACCTCAACGCCACGCTTGCGAGCTGGCTCGACCACGACTTGGCCCAGGTTGGCTCGGGCGGGCTCGCGCTCGCCGATATGGTGTCCGGCAATGGGGCGGCGCTGCTGACCTCGCTCACCGCCGCTCCCGGCGAGGTCAAGACCGAGGTGCTCGATCTCGACTTCAAGACCCGCGGCGGTCGCCCGGTGCCGGTGCGGCTGTTCCACAAGGTGGCGTTCGGCGCCGACGGCGCGCCCGGCGCCTCCCGCACGCTGGTGCTGAACCGCGCGCGCGGCGAGGCGGTTGATCCGCAGCGTGACGCCGAAGTGCGCTTCATGCGCTTCTTCCAGTCGACGCCGATGGCGATCGCCACCGTCGACAAGGCCGGCAAGATCGCGCGCACCAACGCGCTGTTTGCGCGGCTGTTCCAGTCGACGCAGAACGCCGCCGGCACCGACAGCGGCCAAACCCGCTCGATCCTGTCGGTGGTTTCCGAGCGCGACCGCGAGCCGCTCGAAGCCGCGATCCGCCGCGCCGCCGGCGGCCACAGCGACATCGACCCGGTCGATGCCGCGCTTGCAGGTGCGGCCGAGCGCTGGGGCCGCTTCTACATTTCGCCGGTCGAGGAGCAGGAGCGCGACACCGAGGCCGCGATCGTCTACGTGCTCGAGACCACCGGCCAGCGCAACCTGGAGAACCAGGTCAACCAGCGCGCCCGCATGGAATCGGTCGGCCAGCTGGCCGGCGGCATCGCGCACGATTTCAACAACGTGCTCTCCGCCATCATGATGGCGACCGATTTCCTGCTGAACGCGCACAAGCCGACCGACCCGTCGTTCCAGGACATCATGCAGATCAAGCAGAACGCCAACCGGGCCGCGAGCCTGGTGCGGCAGCTGCTGGCGTTCTCGCGCCGCCAGACGCTGCGGCCGCAGGTGCTCGATCTCGGCGAGGTCTTGACCGAGCTCAACATGCTGCTGCGCCGGCTGATCGGCGAGAAGGTCACGCTCGAGGTCAAGCATGGCCGCGATCTGTGGCCGGTGAAGGCCGACATTTCGCAGTTCGAGCAGGTGATCGTGAATCTCGCGGTCAACGCGCGCGACGCCATGCCCGACGGCGGCAAGCTCACGGTGCGCACCCTCAACATCCCGGCAGGCGACATTCCGCGCGACACCGCCGAAGGCATGCCGGCCGCCGACTATGTTCTGATCGAGGTGTTGGATACCGGCACCGGCATCCCGCCCGAAATCATCGGCAAGATTTTCGAGCCGTTCTTTTCAACCAAGGATGTCGGCAAGGGCACCGGGCTTGGGCTTTCGACGGTCTACGGCATCGTCAAGCAGACCGGCGGCTTCATCGTTCCGGAATCGGAGGCGGGCAAGGGCACGACGTTCCGCATCTTCCTGCCGCGGCACGTGCCGAGCGCGGAGGAGACGGCTGAGGCTGCGCCCGCTGCGTCCGAGTCGCCCGGCATTGCCGGCGCGCTGGCCGCGGTCGAGGAGTCGTCATCATCAACCCACCACCGACCTCACCGGGCACGGCACGATCCTGCTGGTCGAGGACGAGGAGGGGCTGCGTGCGCTCAACGCGCGCGGGCTCGTCTCGCGCGGCTACACCGTGCTGCAGGCCGGCAATGGCGTCGAGGCGATCGAAGTGCTGGAGAAGAACGGCGGCGAGGTCGATCTCGTCGTCTCCGACGTGGTGATGCCGGAGATGGACGGCCCGACGCTGCTGAAAGAGCTCCGCCAGCGCAATCCGTCGCTCAGGATCATCTTCGTGTCGGGCTACGCCGAGGATGCCTTCGACAAGAGCCTGCCCAAGGGCGAGCAGTTCTCGTTCCTGCCGAAGCCGTTCACGCTCAAGCAGCTGGTGGCGGCGGTGAAGGAAACGATGTCGGGGTAGTCCGTAGCGGTCTTACTGCGTCAGAAAAATTCGGCGCCTGTCTCTCGTGCCCTCTCCCGCAAGGGGAAAGGGCGCAACGATTGGCGCCCCGATGTTTGAGACGCAGCAGTGGTAGCCCGCAGGATGGGTCTTGTGTCGCTCGACCCATCACGGGCTTCGCGCATAGCTCTGATGCGATGATGTGATAGAGTGTCATCGTCGGGTTTGAGACCCTTCATGAGGCAACGGAAATTCATCGCAGTTCTCGACGCGCTGTTACCATCTGGCCGCGCGTGGCATGGGCCCAGCAGCCGAACCGGCGCTTGATTTTGGGAATCGCTCCTTGCCGGATGACGGCCTGTCCAGGACTGAGCTTGTCGCCCTCGTGCGCCGTTTGCGCGAGCGCGTGACGACGCTGGAGCGCGATCTCGCGGTCAATCAAGAAACCGAAAGACGAGTGCAGGAGAGCGAAGAGCGCTTCCGGCAGGTCACCGACACCATCGACGAAGTGTTCTGGATGACCGATCCGCGCAAGTACAGCATGCTGTTCATCAGCCCGGCCTACGAGCGGATCTGGGGACGCAGCTGTAAGAGCCTGATCGAGCGGCCGATGTCGTTCATCGAGAGCATCCATCCCCTGGATCGCGACGCGGTGACCGCTGCCTTTCCGCGCCAGACCGAAGGCACCTACGACATCGAATACCGGATCGTGCGCAGCGACGGCGACCTCCGCTGGATTCGCGACAGGGCCTTTCCCCTCCGCGACGGCGCAGGCGAAGTCTATCGGGTCGTCGGCGTTGCCCAGGACATTACGGCGGAGAAGGACAGCGAAGAGCGCTTCCGGCAGGTCACCGACACCATCGACGAAGCGTTCTGGATGACCGATCCGCGCAAGCACCATATGCTGTTCATCAGCCCGGCCTACGAGCGGATCTGGGGACGCAGCTGCCAGAGCCTGATCGAGCAGCCGATGTCCTTCATCGAAAGCATCCATCCGCAGGATCGCGACGCGGTTATCGCCGCCTTTCCACGCCAGACCGAAGGCACCTATGACATCGAATACCGCATCGTGCGCAGCGATGGCGACATCCGCTGGATTCGCGACAAGGCTTTTCCGCTGCGCAACGCCTCGGGCGAGATTTATCGCGTTGTCGGCGTGGCGCAAGATATCACAGAGAATAAGAACCTGATCCGCGACCTCAATGCGGAGAAGGCGAGGACCGAGCATCTGCTGGAAAACATTCTGCCGAAGTCGATCATCAGCGCTCTGAAAGGACAGAAGGCCGCGCCGCTGGAGACGCTCGAATCGCCGGTGATCGCGCAGCGCATCGAGCATGCGACCGTCCTGTTCGCGGACCTCGTCGGCTTCACCGCGTTCGCCGGTGCGCAGGATGCGGGATATGTCGTCAAACAATTGAACCACATCATGCACGTGTTCGACGGGCTGGCCGAGAAGCACAGCGTCGAGAAGATCAAGACAATCGGCGACTGCTACATGCTGGCCGGCGGCGTGCCGGACCCCCAGGACGACCACGCGCAGCGAGTGGCAAATGCCGCGCTGGAAATGCGCGATGCGCTGGCGCGCATCAACCGCGCGCTGGGACAGACGTTCAAGATCAGGATCGGCATGCACAGCGGACCGTTGGTCGCCGGCGTGATCGGCACCAAGAAGTACGTCTACGACGTGTGGGGCGACACCGTAAACACGGCGAGCCGAATGGAATCGACCGGCCTGCCCGGCGAAATCCAGGTCTCGGAGAGCACGCAGCGGCTGTTGCGCGAGCACTTCCGCTTCGAAGACCGCGGCCTCATTGCAGTGAAGGGCAAGGGCGAGGTCAGGGCTTATCTGCTGAAGGAGCCAGCCCGTAGCTCGTAGGATGGGTTGAGCGTCAGCCGACCCATCAAATCTGCGCAAACCCAGGCGGTCGGTCACGCGGTCGCTCGACCGTCCGATCGGCAGCTGCGGGCTCGTCCCCGTCATCCTGAGGTGCCCGCGCGAACCTCATGGAGAGACGCGTATACTGCGTTGCGTGACGTGGGCCTCGAAGGATGAGCGGCCCAAGCGCTTGCGCTTGCGGCGCGGTGTGGGCCGTCGCCCTTCGAGGCTCGCGCTGCGCGCTCGCACCTCAGGGTGACGGTGAGATATTGTCGGCCTGGCAACGTAGCCCGGATTGAGCGCGGCGGCGCTCCCAGGGCCTGCGCCGGAAACTCCAACGTTCGTTTTGCCGCATTGGACCTCGGTCCAATCGACGGGCCGTGCAAGGTTGTCCACGATGCCGCAAGCGCGGCGTGCCGACGAACCTGAGCGGCTGCCGTGCGGAGGCTTGGAGGAGGCGATCATGGACAATCGGAATGGCAAGGAGGCGGCGAGCAGCCCGAGCCGCCGCAACATTCTGCTCGGCGGCACCACCCTGGCGGCGGCGTCGGCGCTCGGATCGGGCGCTCCGACCCAGGTCGCGCAGGCCCAGGCGCAGCCGGCGCCCGCGGGGCAGCGGCCGAACATCGTCGTGATCTGGGGCGATGACGTCGGCGTCGCCAACGTCAGCGCCTATTCTTTCGGTGTGATGGGAATCAAGACTCCGAACATCGACCGCATCGCTCGCGAAGGATTGATGTTCACCGACTACTACGCCGAGCAGAGCTGCACGGCGGGCCGTTCGTCGTTCATCACCGGCCAGTCCGGTCTGCGCACCGGCAACACCAAAGTCGGCCTGCCGGGCGCGGCGGCCGGCCTGCAGGCGGCGGACATCACGATCGCAGAGGCGCTGAAGCCGCTCGGCTACGCCACCGGACAGTTCGGCAAGAACCATCTCGGCGACCGCAACGAATTCCTGCCGACGGTGCACGGCTTCGATGAGTTCTTCGGCAATCTCTATCACCTCAACGCCGAGGAAGAGCCTGAGCACCCCGACTACCCGAAGGACCCTGCGTTCAAGGCGAAATTCGGCCCGCGCGGCGTGCTCAAGTGCTCCGCCTCCGACCGTGACGATCCGACGGTCGATCCGCGCTTCGGCAAGGTCGGCAAGCAGACCATCCAGGACACCGGGCCGCTCACCAGGAAGCGGATGGAGACGGTCGACGACGAGACCTCAAACGCTGCGATTGACTTCATCAAACGGCAGACGCAAGCCAACAAGCCGTTCTTCTGCTGGTGGAACGGCACACGCATGCATCTCTACACGCACGTGCGGCCGGAATACAAAGGCCGCAGCGGCCTCAGCGAATATATGGACGGCATGCTCGAGCACGACGGCCACGTCGGCAACCTGCTCAAGACGATCGACGATCTCGGCATCGCCAACAACACCATCGTCATCTACGGCACCGATAACGGCGTGCACATGAACTCGTGGCCGGATGGCGGCATGACGCCGTTCCGCAGCGAGAAGAACACCAACTGGGAGGGCGCCTATCGCGTGCCGGCGATGGTCCGCTGGCCGGGTCGCATCCGGCCGGGACAGGTCAGCAATGAAATCTTTGCGGCGCTCGACTGGTTTCCGACGCTGCTGGCGGCAGCCGGCGAGCCGGACATCAAAAACAAGCTGCTCACGGGCTACAATTCCATGGGCAAGACGTTCAAGGTGCACCTCGACGGTTACAACCAGCTGCCGCTCCTGACCGGCCAGCAGGAGAAGTCGGCACGCAAGGAGTTCTACTACATCAACGACGACGCCCAACTCGTGGCAATTCGCTACGAGAATTGGAAAATGGTGTTCTGCGAGCAGAAAGTGCAAGGCACCCTGGAGATCTGGGCTGCGCCGTTCGTGTGCCGGCGTCTGCCCAAAATGTTCAATCTGCGGCTCGACCCCTACGAGCGGGCCGACATCACGTCGAACACCTACTACGACTGGACCATCCAGCGGGCATTTCTGATCGTACCGGCGCAGGCCATGGTCGCGCAGTTTATCGAGACGTTCAGGGACTTCCCACCGCGGCAGAAGCCTTCGAGCTTCAGTGTCGACGAGGTGATGGCCTCGATGTCGAGGGCGCACGGCGGCTGACGGCCTCACGCCGCCAACGAGCGCCGGCCGGCAGCCATGCCGGCCGGCGGTCAGTGTCGGTCGGCGCGGCCCCGACGGCGGCCGGTGCATCATTTGTTTGGCGTGCGGTCTGTCCGTGCCGCCGAAATGCGCTTCTACTGAACGAGATGAGGGAGAAAACCACATTGAAATCACCCTCACGTCAAACCATCGTCGTGGCCGCACTCGCCGGCGCGCTGCTTGCCGATCCTTCTGTCGCGCAGGAATGGAGCTACGAGGGTCAAACAGCACCGGAGCGTTGGGGCACTCTCGACCCCAAATTTGTGATGTGCGGGATTGGGAAAAATCAGTCGCCCATCGACATCGATGGCCTGATCGAGGCGCGGCTCGAGACACTTGAACTGAACTATTCGGCGGGCGCCGCCGACATTCGGAACCATGGGCACGTCCGCCCTCGTGGACCCACTGAAATCCTGAACAACGGACATACGGTGCAAGTCAACTACGCGCCAGGAAGCACGATCACGGTCGATCATCGTAGCTTTGAGCTACAGCAGTTCCATTTTCATTCGCCGAGTGAAAACCGGATTCGCGGCAGGTCATTTCCACTGGAGGCTCATCTTGTTCACGCAGACAAAGGCGGCAATCTGGCGGTGGTCGCGATCATGTTCGCAGACGGAGCGCCAAACCCATTTCTGTCAGAGCTTTGGGGAAAAATGCCGCTAAAAAAAGGTGACACGTCCAAGCTTCAAGCTGGGCTCAACGTGATTCGCCTGCTCCCGGCGAACAAGGATTACTACCGTCTCAATGGCTCACTCACGACACCCCCTTGTACGGAGGGCGTGCGATGGCTGGTCATGAAGTCGTTCGCGACGGTGTCAAAGTCACAGGTGGAGCAATTCGCCAAGGCGGTCGGTCATCCGAACAACCGGCCTCTCCAACCGGTGAACGCCAGACCCGTGCTCAAGTAGGATCAGCCTTCAACATTCGCGACGTGTGCCAAGGTTGGAAGACTCGAAGTGCCGCCTGGGTAGCCGCCGTCGTGGGAGGTGCTGGCGCACAGTTGGCTGTTCGACCCCTCGAAGCGGACGCTGCCGATCGGCAACTACGCGCGCATCAAGGTACCCATGATCGCGGCAAGTGCGAACGCGATGGACATCGCAAGAGCGATTGAGAGCAGAGTCATTACGGGCCCCGCTAAAAGAGAAAAAGCCCGGCAAGCGGCCGGGCTCCATCGGTCCAGAAGGGCAAGTTACTTCTGCTGCTCAGGCTTCTGAACGCCTGGCTTGCCATCGCCTTGGTTCTGCTGAGGGGTGGACTTGGGGTCATTCTGCGGGATGGTCTTGGGGGCTTCATTGGAACCCTGCTGTTGGTTTGACATAGTAATTCCTTTTTCGAAAACCCAAAAACTATTTTCTAGGTACTTTTGTAATCTACGCTCAATTCTTAGAATTACAATGGAATATCTTGGTTTATTTATTTTGCCAAAGAAATCAGCCAGTAGGATGGGGTCGAGCCCTTGTTCGTGAGGTCGTTTTCCTCGTGACTGAAAGGTGGCGCCTCCTGGCGAATCGAAGACAAGCGGCGGAGCCTCGCCGTGACGGAACTCCAACAGGGCAGCATGCACCGGCTCATGTCCGTCCCAGGCGCAGCGTGCGTACACTTGCGCAGGTCCGGGTGGTCATGACGTTCATCCGTTGTCCGGCGGCGGTTTGAACGCTAAAGACGCGCCATGTCGGAGCGCGCCAATCCAACACCGCGGGCGGAGGATGACGAGGAAGACGAGCGCGACCGCCGCGCCACCAACGTCTTCCTGCTGATCGCCGCGATCGTGGTGATCGGCGCGGGCCTTTGGCTGATGGATGCGATGGTCGCCGCGCGCAAGGCCGACGACTGCCTGTCATCCGGCCGGCGCAACTGCAGCCCGATCGAAGCGCCGCAGCGCTGAGCGAGTGCTGCGTCTGGTCGAGCGCTCCGCTCGCGCCAAAACAAAAATCCTGACGGGACTGCCGATGGCTACCGGCGGGCGACGCGCGAGGACGGCTCGTCCCACACACAATTGTAGGTGATGTAGTCGCCGGGCACGCGCCGCACGCTGCTGATCACGGCGTGCTTCCAGTAGAAATTGCAGATCTGGTTGGCGATTTCGAGCGCGTTCTCCTCGTTGGCCGGCGACCAGGGGATGATGCCCCCGGTGTCGTTGCCCTTGGAACCCCAGACGCCGGCGCACGAGCCGAGCGCAAGCCCAAGCGCGGCAACCAACAGCACTCTGTTTGTCACGCCGACCTCCCCAACCCACGACCCCACGGGCCGATGGTAGTGAAAGGCTCGGCCGAGCGAAAGGTGTTTGCGAGGCCCTTGCACAGGCTCAAATCTGGCGGGGGGGAGTGGTCAGGACCAGGCCGTCGAGGTCCTCGGTCACCCGGAGCTGGCAGGACAGCCGGGAGGTCGGCCGGATGTCGTGGGCGGTATCGAGCATGTCGAGCTCCTCGAGCTCGGGCGGCGTCAGCCGCTGGTACCAGTCCTCGCGCACGTACACGTGGCAGGTCGCGCACGAGCACGACCCCCCGCAGGTCGCGAGAATGCCCGGAATGTCGTTCTGGATGGCGGCTTCCATCACGGTCGAGCCGATTTCGGCCTCGACCGTGCGGGCGGTTCCATCGGCGTCGATGTAGTTGATCTTCGGCATGTCGGACGGCGTGAAGGCGCCTATAGGCCCGGCATGGCCGGCCCCGTCAACCCTGAAAGGTGACGCGGCGACAACGTGCTACCGCCGGTCGCTCGCAAAAAAGGGCCGATTCCGGCGGATGACAGGCCGGGTGCGCGATGTTTCTCGTTCACCGGCTCGTAGCGGTCGCGCGAGCCCATTTATGGGAGGAATGGATGAACGCCTTTGCATCACGGTTCTCGTTGGCGGCTTCGGTGGCGCTGTTGGCATTGGGCGCGAGCGCCCCGGCCAGCGCCCAGCAGGCCAACATGACCTTCTTCATCAGCAGCGTCGGCTCCGGCAACGGCGGCGACCTCGGCGGGCTCGCGGGCGCCGATGCGCTCTGCGCTCGCCTCGCGCAGGCGGCCGGCACCACTGGCAAGACCTGGCGGGCCTATCTCAGCACCCAGGGTGCCAATGCGGTAAACGCCAAAGACCGTGTCGGCAGCGGCCCGTGGCAGAACGCCAAGGGCGTGGTTGTCGCCAAGAGCGTCGCCGACCTGCACAGCGCCAACAACAACCTCAACAAACAGACCTCGCTGAGCGAGACTGGCCAGGTCATCAACGGCCGCGGCGACACCCCCAACCGGCACGACATTCTCACCGGCTCGCAGTCGGACGGCACGGCCTACCCGGCCGGTGAGGACCGCACCTGCAACAACTGGACGAGCAGCACCAACGGGGCCGCGATGGTCGGTCACCATGACCGTCAGGGAATCAACGAGACGCCGCCCCAGCTGTCGTGGAACTCCTCGCATCCTTCGCGCGGTCCGGGCGGCGGGTGCTCGCAGGCCGATCTGCGCGGCACCGGCGGCGACGGACTGATCTACTGCTTCGCCGCAAACTGACCCGGTTGCCGCCGGGGGCGCACGGCACCGGCGCAACGCTTAAAGCGTTGCGCCGGCACCGCGGTCATTCGGTGGGGTTTGGCACCGCGGGTGGGCGGCGGGTTTCGTGCCAGATCAGAAACAGGCCCGATCCGACCACGATCGCCGATCCGGCGAGCAGGCCCATGGTCGGGACATCGCCCCACACCGCAAAGCCGAACATCATCGCCCAGACCAGCGACAGGTACTGGAACGGCACGATCGCCGACGTGGGCGCCAGATGGATCGCCCGCGTCCACCAATACTGGCCGAGCGCGTTGGTGAGGCCGTTGAACAGCATGAGCAGCGCATCGCCCCAGCCCGGCGTGATGAATCCGTACGGCAGGCTCAGCGCATAGATCGCGGACAGCACCACCATCTGGTACATGCTGAGCGTTTCGGTGGACTCGGTCTTGGTCATGCCGCGGACGCCGGTGGTCACAGTGCCGAACAGCACCGCGTTCGCAAGCGCAAACAGCGCGCCGATCTGGAACGTGTCGGCGCCGGGGTTGGTTACGATCAGCACGCCGACGAAGCCCGCGATCAGCGCGACGCAGCGCGCAGGACCAACCGGTTCCTTCAACAGAAAGAACGAAGTCAGCGTCGCAAACAGTGGTGCAGAGAAGTTGATCGCGGTCGCGCTCGCGAGCGGCATCATGCTGAAGGCGATCAGCAGCAGCGACTGCGAGGTGGCCTGCGACACGCCGCGCATCAGGTGAGCGTTGATGCGCCGCGTGCGGAACACGCCAAGCCCGGTGCGAGGCAGGATGAACGCGCTGAACAGCAGCAGCGACAGAAAGGCGCGAGTGAACAGCACCTCGCCCACTGGGTAGGTCTCAACCAGCCATTTGGAGGCGGCGCTGGAGCCCGAGAAAATCGCGCCGGCTGCGATCATGTACGCGATGGCGAGCGGGATCTGGGTGCGCCGGGCCGGCGGCTCGGGTCCGCGCACTTCGACGCTGCTGGTTGCGCTCACGGGCGGACTTGGGGTTGCGGTCGCGGACTTCGTCGGCGGGCGGCGGGGAAGGGGACCTGCCGGCCTGCCTACCACGCCGGTCTGCCGCCGGGCAGCGGAAAAAGCGAATGCCGGAAGCCTCAGCGCGCATGGCGGCAGTGGCCCCTGAGGCCCACCAATGCTGGCCGAAGGCGGCCGGGGACTCCGCGGAAGCGGCTCGCCACGCTAGATTGCCGCAGGGATGAGACCGGTTCCGAGGTGACCCATGCGCTATGAGCTCTACTACTGGCCGTCGATCCAGGGCCGCGGCGAATTCGTGCGGCTTGCGCTCGAAGAAAGCGGCGCCGACTACATCGACGTGGCGCGACGGCCGGGCCCGCGCGGTGTGCCCGCAATGATGCGGCTGCTCGATGGCAAGCGAACGGCGCATCCGCCCTACGCCCCGCCGTTTCTGAAGGCCGGCAAGCTCGTGATCGCGCAAACCGCGCTGATCCTGCACTATCTTGGGCCGCGCCTCGGGCTTGCCCCGCGCAACGAGTCCGGCCGGCTGTGGGCGCACCAACTGCAGCTCACCATTACCGACCTCCTCGTGCAGATCCACGACACTCATCACCCGATTTCGAGCGCGCTCTACTATGAGGATCAGCGGAAGGAGGCGATGCGCCGCACCGCCGAATTCTGGCGGCACCGCACGCCGAAGTTCCTCGGCTATTTCGAGAACGTGCTTCGCCGCAGCGGCGGCCATTATGTGCTCGGGCGCAGGCTCACTTACGTCGACCTGAGCCTGTTCCAGGTCGTCGCGGGCCTGCGCTATGCGTTTCCGAAGCGCATGAAGCGCCTGGAGAAGAAAATTCCGCGTCTCGTCGCGTTGCACGACCGCATCGCAGCGCGGCCGCGCATTGCGGCCTACCTTGCTTCGGAACGGCGCATTGCGTTCAACGAATGGGGCATTTTCCGCCGCTACAAGGAACTCGACGCCTAGTGCCGCCGATGACGAGATGGCCGGCCCGATCAATTGGTGTTGACGAGCCTGCGCGAAGACGTGATCGGGACATCCTCGCAGCAGCCACATTTGGCCTGGAAACGCTGGTGGTCGAGGCAACGCTGCTCCCGCGCCGTCGGGCGTGAGCGGCGCGGCCTCGTTTTATTTCATTAAGTGTTTGTAATTATTTATGTTTTCAGCATGGCTGCCATGCGCGAGACGCCCTCTTCGCAAATGCGAAAGCGCCTATGTTGCGTTGCGGGAGCGACTCTCGCTGGAGATCACTCACATGAAATCGATCCTTGCTATGACGGTGGTTGCCGCTTCGGTGTTCGTGTCGGCGGCGCAGGCTGCGACGGTCCGCCATTCGCACGCGCGGTCGGCCCTGCATGCCTACGGCCAAGCCACGGAGGGACCGGCGGTGGCGCATGAGCGCGACATCGTCACCTTCGGCGGGCGCGTGATCGGGGAGGACCCCGACCCCAACATCCGGACCCAGATGCTGCACGACCCGGTTCCGAGCGAGTACTGATCGTCCGTCGTCAGCGGCGAGGCCCGGCCACAGTGCCGGGCCTCGCTTTATTTCAAATGCATATGTGCGGCAAAGCCAAGCTGCGACAGGTGTTCACCGCAGCATCCGCCACAGCCACAGCACGATCGCGGCGCCGACCGCCGCCGCGATGAGCAGCACAATCGTGCCGAGCAGCCCCAGCAGGATCGCAAGGTGGAAGCCGATAAATGCGCCCGCGACCCCGATCAGAGCGCTGGTGAAGATGCCGCGTGTGCCGGCAATCTGGCGCGTGAGCCAGCCGGGGCCGACGAAGCGGTCAAACAGCACACCGACGAGAATGCCGATGACGAGGACAAGCAGGAAGGTGATGGCCGGGTCTGATCGCATGGCGGCACTCCGAAGCGCGGCGGCTCCGTGTGCCGCCGCGCGCCATCGTAGCACAGGGATGGACCGCTATCGGCTGGTCCGGCCGGCTCCGTTGCGCTTGCGTTTGCGCGCCAGCCGCCGGTGCTCGCGCCGCTTTTCCTTGCATTTCAGGCAGCGGCAGCCCGAGGTCTTGATGAATGCGTCGAAATAGTTCTTGCCGTAGTCGACGGTGATCTCCTCCTCGGGCCGGATCTTGCGCCGCGCAACATAGACGATGCCCTTCTTGCGATCGACCGCTTCGGCGTTCGGCCGGCACGAATGATTGACATAGCGGGCGAGGTTGCGGCGCGAGGAGCCGTCGATGGTCCAGCGGGTGTTGATCTCGAACATGTAGCGCGAGCCGCGCGCCTCAAGCGCGTCGGCCTCCGCATTGGTGATGCGGCGGCCGCGATAGGCGACAATGAAGGCGCCTTTCTTGAGCGGTTCTGTCGCGAACAGGCCAAGCCCGGTGTGCGAGCGGCCGATACGGTAAGGACGTCTGGGCACGGCGGACGGATTTAGTGGAGGATTCGGAAGATGAAAAGAGGTTTTCGCAGGCATTCACAGCCTGCTCGGCAGGCACGCATGGTCTTCGGCGTGTTTTGCGTCACGGTGGCTTGGCCTACAAGGCCATGATGGCGAGGCGGAGCGATGCTCGCCGCCCGCCACGAATCCGAAGTAGCCTGAAGGAAAGCCAACCGGAGCAAGCCCATGTCCTCTTCCGATGCAGCGCCATGGCCTGAACTGGCCTATCCGCGGTGGCGAGACGCGTGCGCCACGCTGCAGCTCTGGACCCAGATTGTCGGCAAGGTGCGGCTTTCGCTCACGCCCTGGCTCAACCACTCCTGGCACGTGACACTGCTCGTGTCCGCGCGGGGACTCGGCACGCCGCCGATTGCAGTGGGCGACCGCGATCTGGCGATCGAGTTCGATTTTATCGACCACGTGCTGTGGCTGCGCACCAGCGACGGCCACGTCCGGCAGCTCATGCTGCGTCCGATGTCGGTCGCCGAGTTCTACGCCGACTTGATGACGGCGCTCGGCGCGCTCGGCATCGAGGTGCGGATCAACGAGATGCCGAACGAAATTCCCGACGCGGTGGCGTTCAGCGCCGACCGCGTCCATGCGTCCTACGACCGCGATCCATGCCAACCGGTTCTTCCGTGTGCTGCTGCGCTCGCATGAGGTGTTCTCGCATTTCCGTACCGCGTTCCTGGGCAAGGCGAGTCCGGTGCACTTCTTCTGGGGCAGCTTCGATCTCGCAGTGACACGGTTCTCCGGCCGACGCGCGCCGCCGCATCCGGGCGGGGTGCCGCGCCTGCCCGATGATGTGGCGCGCGAGGCTTATTCGCACGAGGTGTCGAGCGCGGGCTTTTGGCCGGGCGGCGGCGCTATCGACTACCCGGCCTATTATTCCTACGCCTATCCGGCCGCTGAGGGCTTTGCCGCCGCGCGGGTGCGGCCGCAGGCAGGCGTTCTATTCCAAGGAGCTTGGCGAATTCCTGCTGCCCTACGACGCGGTGCGCACGGCAACCAACCCGCGAGCCGTGTTGATGGAATTTCTTCAAAGCACCTACGAGGCGGCCGCAGACCTCGGCCGCTGGGACCGCGCGGCGCTGGAATGTGCGCTCGGGGAGCCGCGGCGGGTGCGACCGACCTGAGGGCTTGAGCGGGCATCGCCAGCTTCGGCGCGCAGTTTGCCGATCAGTCATTGGATCAGACTCAGCCTTGGCATGGCACGATCGTCGCTCGGCTCGTGGCTTGAGAGAGGAGGAGCGCGCCATGCCCATCCCGTGGGACCTCATTATCAGCAACATCGATCTTGCGACCGTGGTGGCGTCCGCCGCAATTGCCGTCCTGGTTGCAGGCTTTGCGTCCCGGATCACGCGCCTGCTCGCGATCTGGATCGGCCAATACACCGCCTTCGTCGGGCTCGTGCTTGCCATCGCAGTCGGCGGGCGGGTCGGCTATGCCATGGGCGGGACCATGGCAAAGGAGAACAATTTCAACCAGCCGGGCAGCTCTATTGCTCGATCGCGGGGGCCGGCATCGGCGGCCTGCTGGGGTTCGCCGCAGGCGCGCTGGCGCTGTCCGTATTCTTCGTGCTGTTCGAGGTCGCGGCCAACACGCGCAAATGAGCGAGTGCACCGTGGTCGGGTGCGGCCACAGCCAGGCGGCAACCCACTTGGCGTTTGCCAGCGGAACTGCGACTTCGCGAGCGCATGCGATGAAGAGTTGCGCCACTGGGTCGAGCAGGCGATCTGGCATCCGTTGGCGCGCAAGTTCATCGCCACGAACTGATCCGCTGAAAATCGGTTCACACTTTTCCAGGGCATGCCTTAGGCTTGTGATCGACAAGCCCTAGAAAGGATCGGCCATGCTGGCGCTCCGCCCGAACTGCGAATGCTGCGACAAGGATCTGCCGCCCGACGCCGCCGACGCCATGATCTGCACCTTCGAGTGCACCTTCTGCCGCGCCTGCGCCGAGACGCGGCTCGGCGGACGCTGCCCGAATTGCAGCGGCAACCTGGTGTCGCGGCCGATCCGGCCGGAGGCGATGCTGAAGAAGTATCCGGCCTCGACTGAGCGCGTGTTCAAGCCGCAGGGCTGCGGCCGCGCGGCGTGACGATGGCGGCCGCGAAAGGACGCGACATGATCTTACGGATACTATTCGCGGCGCTGGTCGCACTTTCGTTCGGCGCGGGCGCGGGGGCGCAGGACTGGCCGTCAAAGCCCGTCCGCATCGTCACCGGGTTTGCTGCGGGCGGCATCGGCGACCTCGGCGCGAGGCTCCTCGCCGATCACATCACGCGCACCAGCGGCCAGCAGGCCGTGGTCGAGAACCGCACCGGCGCCGCTGGCTCGACTCGGCATCGATGCCGTCGCCAAGGCCACAGCCGGACGGCTACACGCTCGGCCTCGTGCTCAACGGCAACCTCGTGATCAATCCGTTCGTGCAGAAGTCGATGCCGTTCGATCCGATGAAGGACCTCGTGCCGGTGGCCGCGATCGGCGACGCGCCACAGATGATCGCGATGAGCGCCGAGGTGCCGGTCCAGACCTTCAAGGAATTCCAGGCGCTCGCCAAGGCCAAGCCCGGCACCTACGCCTACGGCTCAGCCGGCGTCGGCTCGCTGCCGCACCTTTCGATGGCCGAGTTCGCGCGCATGGCCGGCATCGAGCTCGTGCACGTGCCGTATCGCGGCAACGCGCCGGCGATGATCGACCTGCTCGCCGGCCGCATCCAGCTGATCTCGGCCTCGATCGGCACGTTCCGCGCCGGCATCGACGCCGGACAAGCTCCGCATCCTGCTCACCGCCACGAAGGACCGGCTTGCCGTATTCGCCGGACGTGCCGACCTCGGCGGAGGCGGGACTGCCCGGCTATCTGATGAGCGTCTGGATCGGCGTGGTTGCGCCGGCTGGCACGCCTGCGCCGGTGGTCGAGCGCATCCACGCCATGGTGCAGAGCCTGCTCAAGGACGAGGCGGCGCAGAAGGCGATGGCGGCGGCGGGCCTCGACCTGATGCCCATGAGCCAGCCTGAGTTCGCGGCCTTCGTGAAGGCAGAATACGCGCGCTGGGAGACGATCGTGCGCGAGGCCGGCGTCGAGCGGCAGTAGCGAACCGCAATCCTGTCTCCGGTGTGTTGCGGCACTTGTCGCGGTCCCCTGTAAGCCGATACCGCACCACCGACGACGTGTGTCGGCGATACGGACGCGCTCGCGGCCGACGCGCCGTTTCTCATGCCATGTGAAACGTCTCACACCGGTGCGAGCCCCGGCCGTGGCACTTAGCGAGCGCCGGCGCCGCCATAGGCTTGTGAGAGGGATCCGCCAATGGAAACGACTCTCGGGCACTACAACAGTCTCTTCGCCAACCGTGTCTATCTGCGCTCGCTGTCGCAGGGCTCCGCCTTCCTCGCTGCGAGCGCGATCGCGATCTTCGCGGCGGTGAGCTTTGCCACCACAACGCCAGCAATCACGTGACCGACCTCGTGCTGAGCAACGTCGGTCCCTACAACATGCGATTTCTTTTCATCTACGGCACGTTTCTCGAATTCGCGATCACCGGCGCGCTGATCGCCTGGCGACCGAACCGGCTGCCGTTTGCGCTCAAGGCCATGGCGCTGTTCCTGCTGGTGCGCGCGGTGTTCGTGTCGCTCACGCACATCGCGCCGTCGCCGATCGACCCGCAGACGCCCGCGCCGTTCCTCAACTCGATCTTCTACGGCAGCGACCAGTTCTTCTCGGGCCACACCGGCATGCCGTTCCTTGCAGCGCTTGCATTCTGGCACATCCCGCAGTGGCGGCTGTTCTATCTCGCCTCGACCGCATTCTTCGGCGCGATCGTGCTGCTCGGGCACTACCACTATTCGATCGACGTGCTGGCGGCGCTGTTCATCACCCACGGCGTCTTCCAGATCGCCTGCTGGCTGTTCCGGCAGGACTTTGCGCTGTTCCGCTCCTCCGAGCAGCAGCCAAGGCCGCGCCGGACGATCCGCAAGCGGCTCGACACCTGGGTGGAAGGTCGCCGCAAGCGGCGAACGCGGACGCGGACGCCCGCTGACGGCGGGGCGTCGGAGCCCGATCTCCTGCCGGTACCACTCGCTCTGCGTGCACAGGAGGCAACACCTGCCGGCGCGACCGCGGCGCCGGCCGTCGTCCGCCGCGAGGGCCGGATCGGCCTCGTCGCTGCTGGGTAGGGCTGACCAGACTTGCACTGCCACTGTCGCGCTTGACCCGGCGATCTATCCCGACGGACAAATGCGCGAGAGGAGCCCGCGCGCAACACAGCGCAGGCTCGGCCGAGACGTGGAGGCACAGTCATGACCAGCGCGCGCTACACCGGACGCTGCGCCTGTGGGCAGGTGAGCTACGCCATCGCGGCCGAGCCGCTCCGCATGGTGAACTGCCATTGCCGAGACTGTCAGCGCGCGAGCGGCTCGGCCTATGCGCCGCTGCTTGCGTTCGAACGCGACGCGGTGACGCTTTCGGGCGAGCTTCGCTACTATGGCGTGGCGTCGGAGCGCGGCACGCAACTCGACCGCGGCTTCTGCCCGAACTGCGGATGCCCGGTGACGGTGCGGCCGCAGGCGCGCCCGACCGTGCTCTACGTGCAGGCCGGCAGCCTCGACGATCCCTCGCTGTACAAGCCCTCGGCGCAAATCTGGGTCCGCAGCGCGCCGCCCTGGGACCACCTTGATCCTGCCGTGCCGCGCTTCGACACCCGGCCGGGGTAGCGTTATTTCTTCACCCCGAAAAACTGACCGAGCCAATCGTAGTAGATCGGCTGCTTGGCGCGCAGCGTTTCGCGGTTGTTCGGGGGCTTGGCGACGAAGCCCCAGAGATACAGGCTGCCGGTGACCGCGAAGAACTCGTTGCGGTTCTTCAGAACGTACGAGCCGTCCGGATAGAACTTGCCGTTGGCGGCGATGCTGTAGAACCGTTCGATGTCGGCGTTGTTGACGCCGTCCTTCATGTAGAGGTCGTGCAGGGCGTGCAGCAGCTCATGCAGCACGATCGGCCTCTCGGCCGGATGGACCTGCGCGCCGATCTCGACGCCCTTTGCCCGCGAATAGCGTCCGTCGCCGATGCCGGGCACCAGCGTCATGCGCTGGCGGCGCAGGAACGCGACGATTTCGGGCTTGGCGCCGCAGTCGGCGACGATGTCGATCTGCTTCTCCAGCGACGTTTTGATCGCGGCGAAGTTCGGAGTTTTCGCGACGGCCGAAACATCCATGACAAAGCCGCGGTAGCGCAGCTCGCCGTTGACAATGGTACTGGCGCTGGGCGCTACGGCGGGCGCCTGCGCGGTGAGGATCGGGACGAGCAGGAGGAGGGCGGCGCGGCGGGAAAGCGGCATAAGCTGTATGGCAGGCCCGGGAAGCGGCGGGAGCGTATCGGCGCGATGCTACCACACCGACGCGCGCCGGAATGGCGAAATTGGCGCCGCCGCGCCCCCGCTTCCCCGTCATCCTGAGGTGCCCGCGCTGACGCAGGTGGGAGCTGCACAGTTGACCTCGCATAGCGCGGGCCTCGAAGGATGAACGGCCCGAAGCAGCCGTGCCTGCGGTACGGCTGCGAACGCGAATCAAGTCCGCGGCCGTCGCCCTTCGAGGCTCGGCGCCACAGCGCGTCGAAGACGCGCGTGAACGCGCTCTTGGCGCCGAGCACCTCAGGGTGACGGTTTGAGGTATGATGCCGCCGGCAACATGACCTATCGAGGCCTATGATGGCAAAGAGGCTTGCGCCGGTTCACCCCGGCGAGGTGCTGCGCGAGGATTTCCTGAAGCCGATGAAGCTCACGCCTTATGCCGTGGCGGCGAAGCTTGGCGTGCCGCGCATGCGCATCGAGCGGCTGGGGCGCGAGGAGACCCCGATCACCGCCGACACCGCGCTCCGCCTTGGCAAGTTCTTCGGCACGACGGCGGCGTTCTGGATGGCCATCCAGTCGCGCTACGATCTGGAGATCGCCGAGGACGCGATCGCACCGCAGATCGAGAAGATCGCGCGGCATCAGTTCGAGGCAGCGTGAGTGGTCGTAGCCCACATGGAGCGTAGCGGAATGCGGGGTGCTGATACGGCAGGTTTTGTCCCGGATTGCGCTCCGCTCCATCCGGGCTCGCTTGCTCGCTTCGCTCGCACCTCAGGGTGACGGGTTGAGGTAGGATGGCGCTGCGAATCCGCAATTGGGTTGAGCGAGGCGATACCAACCGCTTCAATCTGCATCGCGCGGTGGGATCGCTGCGCTCACCTATTTCTACGAAAATCACCAAGCTGCGCTTGCGCCATCCTTCCAATAGCAATGCAATGGACTTAGAACGTCTCTAACGCTTGCGACGCAAAGAGCCTTGTCCCATGAACGCCCCCGTCTCCCCGCCCGCCGTCCCCCCTACAAGCACACGCCCGCTGTTCCCGCTCGGCGCGGACAACACGACCTACCGCAAGCTCGCCGCCGACGGCGTGCGCGTCGAAAAAATCATGGGCCACGACATGCTGATCGTGTCGCGCGAGGCGCTGCGCGCGCTCGCCGAGGCCGCCTTCATCGACATCAATCATCTGCTGCGGCCCGCGCATCTGGCGAGCCTCAAGCACATCGTCGAGGACCCGGAGGCCTCCGACAACGACAAGTTCGTCGCCTACGATTTCCTCAAGAACGCCAACATCGCGGCCGGCGGCGTGCTGCCGATGTGCCAGGACACCGGCACCGCCATCATCATGGGCAAGAAGGGCCGGCTGGTCTTCACCGACGGCGACGACGAGGCGGCGCTCGCGGAGGGCGCGCGCGACGCGTACCTGAAGAAGAACCTGCGCTATTCGCAGGTCGCGCCGCTCTCGATGTTCGAGGAGAAGAACACCGCGCAACAACATGCCGGCGCAGGTCGAGATCTACGCCGAGGGCGAGGACGCCTACAAGTTCCTGTTCATCGCCAAGGGCGGCGGCTCGGCCAACAAGGCGTTCCTGTTCCAGGCGACGCCGTCGATCCTGACCCACGACCGCATGATGGCGTTCCTCAAGGAGAAGGTGCTGACGCTCGGCACCGCGGCGTGCCCGCCCTATCACCTCGCGATCGTGATCGGCGGCACCTCGGCCGAGCTGACCATGAAGACGGTCAAGCTCGCCTCGACCAAGTATCTCGACAGCCTGCCGACGCAGGGCTCGCGAGGACGGCCACGCCTTCCGCGATCTCGCCATGGAGCAGCGAGGTGCTGAAGATGACGCAGTCGCTCGGCGTCGGCGCGCAGTTCGGCGGCAAGTATTTCTGCCACGACGTGCGCGTGATCCGGCTGCCGCGCCACGGCGCCTCGCTGCCGATCGGGCTCGGCGTGTCGTGCTCGGCCGACCGCCAGGCGCTCGGCAAGATCACCCGCGACGGCGTGTTCCTGGAGGAGCTCGAGCACAATCCGGCGAAGTATCTGCCGGAGGTCGACGACGACGAAGCTCGGCGGCGCGGTGGTCAAGATCGACCTGAACAAGCCGATGAAGGAGATCCTGGCGCAGCTTTCGCAAGCATCCGATCAAGACGCGGCTGTCGCTCACCGGCACCGATGATCGTGGCGCGCGACCTCGCGCACGCCAAGCTGCGCGAGCGGCTGGAGAACGGGCAGGGGCTGCCCGACTATTTCAAGAACCATCCGGTCTATTACGCCGGGCCCGCCAAGACGCCGGAGGGCTACGCCTCCGGCGCGTTCGGCCCGACCACGGCGGGGCGGATGGATTCCTTCGTCGCCGATTTCCAGAAGGCCGGCGGCTCGATGGTGATGCTGGCCAAGGGCAACCGCTCGCCGGCGGTGCGCGAGGCCTGCAAGCAGCTACGGCGGCTTCTATCTCGCCTCGATCGGCGGGGCGGCCGCCAACCTCGCCGAGCACTGCATCAAGAAGGTCGAGGTGCTGGAATATCCCGAGCTCGGCATGGAGGCGATCTGGCGGATCGAGGTCGAGGACTTCCCGGCCTTCATCGTGATCGACGACAAGGGCAACGACTTCTTCAAGGAGCTGAATCTGGGGTGAACTGGCATCGCCCTTGCGCCGGCATTGCGATTTGGACGGCACCCCGATGCTACCCGAGAATGTCACTGGGCTTGACCGCGGGTCCATCATTTTCGCCATGGATCGCCGGGTCACGGCCATAGCGCGTCGAAAACGCGCGAACGCGCTTATGGCGCCAGCCGGCGCTACAGCGCGAGCACCGCTGCCATCAGCAGCGACATCAGCAGGTACTTCATGGTCGCGGCCGACGAATAGAGCTGGTCGACCAGCCCGAACACCCACAGCGCCCGAGCCGACCGTGAGCAGGCCGTACTTCAGCCGCGGCATCGCACGTCAGCGTCGCTTGAGGAACTCCATCGGCGTCCTCCGACATCGCGGCCCGGCGACCCGGCCGGTGCGGCCCGCATCGTCGCGCGCCGGCGGGCTGCGCTGCCGCTTCATGCTGCTATGCACAAATTGTGCCGGCGATGTGGCGCGCGTGCCCCGGAAATCGCGACTCTGGCTAGCGTTGCTGCACGCGCGCGCGCTCGCCTATTTGACGAGCAGCGCCAGCCCGCTCGCGATCAGCGCGCCGGCGACGGTGCGGCGGAAGGCGACGTCGCTCATGCCGTGGTGGAAGCGGTTGCCGATGAAAATGCCGACCAGCCATCGGCGGAAACAGGATCGCGGCGACGATCAGCACCTCGCGGTTGAATTCGCCGACCGCCCAGTAGCCGATGCCGCGCACCAGCGTCGAGCGTCAGCAGGATCGCGGTCATGGTGGCGCGGTAGTGGTCCTTGGCGAGCCGGATGGCGTCGAAATAGATCGCGAAGAACATGCTGCCCATGGTGCCGACCACGGTGCCGGTCATGCCGCCGCCGAAGCCGCCGAGGAGCGCGGCGACCCGCGGCGGCAGATGGGCCTCCGGCGCGCGCCGAACGTGCCCACAGCGAATAGAGCCCGTAGCAGCAGCACGAAGCCGCCGAGCCATTTCGCCAGCGCGTCGGACGATCGAGCAGCGTGAAGACGTAGAGCCCGACGCGCGATGCCGATCAGCGTGCCGGGCACGAGCTCGCAGCAGCTCGCGGCCAGGCGATCTTGCTTGCGGTCGCTGCCGATCAGCGCGGTGCCGGCGACGAGCGCGATCAGCGTCCAGGCCGGCACCAGCACCTTGAGCGGCAGCACGAGGCCGAGCAGCGGCATGGCCGCGGCCGCGCCGAAGCCCGACGCGCCGCGCGCCGAATAGGCGATCACCATCACCACGCAGGCAGTAGACGATCGACGAGAGGGGAGAGGGATTCGATGGCGGGCACTCCGGCGGCGCGGTCGCTCGGGTGGGCCGAGCGGTGGCGGCACTTTATGCGGCGGTCCGGTGCTTGTCGCGGGCCTTGCGGGCTTTGTAGCCTTAAGGTGCCGCCAAGGCTCGAGGGAAGACGCCATGCGAATGAATCGCCATCGGGCCGCCGCCCGGATTTGCGCATCGCTCGTCGCAGCGTTCGCGCTTGCATGCGCCGCGGCGCCTGCCTCGGCGCAGACCGATCCGGCCGCGGGCTATCCGAACAAGCCGGTCCGCCTGATCGTCGGCTTCGCCGCTGGCGGCGGCACCGACGCCATGGCGCGCATCTATGCGCCCAAGCTTTCGGAGATCCTCGGCCAGCCGGTCGTGATCGAGAACCGCACCGGTGCGGGCGGGCGCATCGCCATCGAATTCGTGCAGAGCCAGCCGCCGGACGGCTACACGCTGGCGTTCGGCGCCATCGGCCAGCTCGCGATCGCCACCGCGATCTATCCCAACCTGCCGTTCCATCCGACCCGGACGCTCATTCCGGTCGCGATGGTGTCGTCCTATCCGATGATGCTCGCGGCCGCCGCCGAACGACCAGATCAAGACCGTGCAGGACCTCATCGCCTACGCCAAGGCCAATCCGGACAAGTCGAACTATCCGACGGCGTCGCCGACCTTCACCATCTCCGTCCGAGCTGCTCAAGCTGAAGACCGGCATGCCCGGCCAGCTCGTGCCGTACCGCAGCAGCAACGAGATGCTGCTGAGTCTGGCCGGCGGCCAGACGCTGTTCGTGATTCGCGCGACGTGCCGTCGGTCACGCCGGTGGCGCAGGGCGGCCGGGTGCGCGCGCTCGCGGTCGCCAGCAAGACGCGCATTCCCGAGCTGCCCGACATGCCGACGCTTCGCGGAGGCGGGGCTCGGCGACGTCGACGTGCCGCCGCAGTGGAACGGCCTGTTCGCCGCGCTCGGCACGCCGGCGGCGATCGTGCGCAAGCTCGAGGCCGCCTCGCAGAAGGCGATGACCGATCCGGTCGTGCGCGAGCGCACGCGGACGCTGATCTACTATCCGGAGAGCGCCGGCAGCGACGAGTTCCGCGCCCGCATCGACAGCGACATCAAGATGTTCGCCGACGTGGCGAAGGCCGCGAACCTGAAGTTCGAACAGTAACGAAAGGCACGAAATGGCAATGGCAATGCCGACACGTCGGAGCTTGTTGCAGGCGGGAGGCGGGGGTCTCGCCCTGGTCGCCGGATTCGTGGCGATCGGACGCGGCCAGCAGGTCACCAAGGATATCCGCGATCTCAAGCCCGGCGAGTTCACCTGGCACCCGGAGCGGTCGCCGCAAGGCCCGGTCGCCGTCATCGTCTCGCTGCCCGACCAGCGCGTGCACGTCTATCGCAACGGGGTGCGGATCGCGGTGTCGACCTGCTCGACCGGCAAGCCCGGGCATTCGACGCCGACCGGCGTGTTCACGATCCTGAGCAAGGATCGGGTTCACCACTCCTCGACCTACAACAACGCGCCGATGCCGAACATGAACCGGCTGACCTGGTCGGGCATCGCGCTGCACGCGGGCAACCTGCCGGGCTTTCCGGCCTCGCACGGCTGCGTGCGCCTGCCGCTCGAGTTCTCGCGCCTGCTGTTCTCGGTCACGCATGTCGGCACGCCGGTCATCATCGCCGGCAATCATCTCGATCCGACCACGGTCGTTCATCCGGGCCTGGTGCTGTCCGGCGCGGCCGGAACCGAGGTCGAGCAGGCGGTGGCCAAACTCAACGCCAAATCGCATCCCATGGACTGGCCGGCGGCCGCGCCCGGCGCGCCGAGCACGACGTTCGTCAGCGTCATCGTCACCGGCGGCGATCGCCGCGTGGTCGTGCTGGAGAACGGCGACGCGATCACGCAGGGCGATGTCACGATCGTCGAGCCAGGCCAGCCGCTCGGTTCGCACGTCTATGTGCTGCGCGGACAGGACGGCAACGCCGCGCAACTGTCGTGGGACGTGATGATCCACTCCGCCGACCCCAAGGTCGAACTCGTCGAGTTCGGCGCGCTCTCGCGCATCACCACGCCGCCCGACATCAACGCCGCGATCCGCGAGCGCTGGCACCCCGGCATGATGCTGATCCTGACCGACCTCACGTCCCACCCCGACACCCGGACCGGTTCCGACTTCGTCGTCATGTCGGAGGATGTGCCGGGGTAGGGACGAGCGCGTCCGGCTCATGGAGTGCGTTGTACCGTTCCGGCTCATCGGAATGGTATCAGGTCGAGTGGTGTCGCAACCCGCAGTCGTCATCGCCGGGGCCGGCGCGAAGCGCCGCGACCGGCGATCCATCCTCTTGCGAAAGAAATGGTCCCGCGGGTCAAGCCCGCGGGTAACGGTCTTTGCTTGGCAATGTTATGCCTACTTGAGCGGATACCTGAACTATTACCGCTCGTGCGAGCACGTCACGCTGCCTTGCGGCGCTCGATATGCTTGCCCGAAAAGTTCGGCGCGACCTCGCGCATGAAACGGTCCATCTCTTCCTTCACCATCGCGTGCGGCTTTAAGCCGACGTTGAAGTAGAGGATCACCTCGGAGAAGCCCGCGGCCTCGACCTTCTTCAGCGTGTCGATCATGCTCTGCGAGTTGCCGAGCAGCACCGAGTTCTCGGTAAGCTGTTCGGGCTGCACTTTGTGGAGCCGGGCCACCATGTCGACGAAATAAGTGTAGCTCGGCGGCGCGGTCTTGGCATCGCCGGGCAGCGCCGGGATCACGCACTCCTTGTAGTAGCGGATCTGGCGGGCGCGGGCGGCATCCTCCTGAACCTTGTTGTCGTAGAAGTGCGTGAAGTAGCTGCACATCAACCGGCCCGGCTTCTTGCCGTGCTTGATGCAGGTCTCGTTATAGAGGTCGGCGACCTGGCGCAGCCCGCCGTAGCTGATCGCGGCGGCAAACGGCGCGACGATCAGGCCATAGCCCAGCCGCGCGGCAAGCTCGATCGAAGGTTTGGAGAACGAGCCGATATAGGCCGGCAGCGGATTCTGGATGGGCTTCGGCGTGA
Organism: uncultured Alphaproteobacteria bacterium; assembly: GCA_963821555.1. Lineage (GTDB taxonomy): Bacteria > Pseudomonadota > Alphaproteobacteria > Rhizobiales > Xanthobacteraceae > Z2-YC6860. The sequence continues at coordinate 164,745 of CAWGEM010000019.1, forward strand.
TGCGGACGTCGTCGAAGCTGTAGTGCTTGCCGTGGTGCGAGATGCGGCCATCGGCGGCCCAGAGCTTCTGGATCACCTCCATACCTTCCTCGAAGATGCTCTGGTTGTCCTTGAAGTCGATATGGAACGGGGCGTATTCGCGGGCGTCGTAGCCGCGGCCGGCGGCGAAATCGACGCGGCCGCCGGAGAGAAGGTCGAGCGTCGCCCACTGCTCGGCAACACGGATCGGATGGTGCAGCGGCGTCACCGTCACAGCAGGCGCAAGCCGGATGTGCCTGGTGCGCGCCGCGATGTAGGACAGCACCAGGTCGGGACACGACAGCACGCCGAGCGAGTTGAAGTGGTGCTCGCCGATCCAGGCCGAGTGCATGCCGAGATGGTCGGCGTAGAGCGCCTCGTCCGTGATGTCGGAGACAAACTGATTGGCGTCGCGCGAATTGTTTTCGTAGTGGTTGTCGCTCAGCGTGAAATAGCCGAATTCCATGGGCGCGCTCCCTCATTGTGGCTGCACAAGGTAGCGGGTTTTGCAGCGCGCTTGAAGCAAACTCCTGCGTCATGCGCGGGCCTGACCCGCGCATCCCGCTTGGGCCGCCTCCATGCCCTCCTAAGCGAGATGGTCGGGACAAGCCCGGCCATGACGACTGCGACGTTCCGTCAGATTACGCCGCGCGGCGCTGCAGGTGTTTACCGGAGAAATTCGGCGCAACCTCGCGCATGAAACGATCCATCTCCTCCTTGACCTGCGTGTGCGGCTTCAGGCCGACGTTGAAGTAGAGGATGACCTCGGAGAAGCCCGCGGCTTCGACCTTCTTAGCGATCTCGGTGATGCGCGCGCGCGTTGCCGAGCAGCACCGAATTCTCGGTCAGGTCCTCCGGCCGCACCTTGTGCAGCCGCTCGACCATGTCGATGAAATAGTGATAGCTCGGCGGCGCGGTCTTGGGATCGCCCGGGAACGCCGGGATCACGCACTCCTTGTAGTAGCGGATCTGGCGGGCGCGCTGCGCGTCCTCCTGCGCCTTGTTGTCGGCGAAATGCGTGAAGTAGCTGCACATCAGCCGGCCGGGCTTGTTGCCGTGCTTGATGCAGGTCTCGTTGTAGAGGTCGGCGACCTGCTTGAGCCCGCCGTAGCTCATCGCGGCGGCGAACGGCGCGACGATCAGGTTGTAGCCGAGCCGCGCGGCGAGCTCGATCGAGGGCTTGGAGAACGAGCCGATGTAGACCGGCAGCGGCTTCTGGATCGGCTTCGGCGTGATGCGCACGTCGTCGAACTGGTAGTGCTTGCCGTGGTGCGAGATGCGGCCTTCGGCGGTCCACAGCTGCTGCAGCACCTCCATGCCTTCCTCGAAGATGCTCTGGTTGTCGGCGAACGACACCTTGAACGGCTCGTATTCGCGGCGTCGTAGCCGCGGCCGGCGGCGAAATCGACCCGGCCGCCGCTGAGCAGGTCGAGCGTCGCCCATTGCTCGGCAACGCGGATCGGATGGTGCAGCGGCGTGACGTTGACCGCCGGCGCGAGCCGGATGTGCTTGGTGCGGGCGGCAATATAGGCCAGCACGAGCTCGGGCGAGGACAGCACGCCGAGCGAGTTGAAATGGTGCTCGCCGATCCAGGCCGAGTGCATGCCGATCTGGTCGGCGTAGATCGCCTCGGCCGCGATGTCGGCGACGAACTGTGTTGGCGTCGCGCGGGTTGTTCTCGTAGTGGTTGTCGCTGAGCGTGAAGTAGCCGAATTCCATGGGTCTCTCCCTCGGTCGGTGCGATCTTCGCGCAGTTCCCCTGGCAGGATACATGCAAATACAATTGATGCAAGTGCAATTGTTGTGTATGCACGATATGCCGGTGTAGGATTACGTCAACGATGCTGTCATAGCGGCGGCCAAACCCCCCGCCAGGACCCGAACTCCGTGACCGACCGCGCCCAACTCGACCTGGATAACTACTTGCCGTACCTCCTCAATCGCGTGGGCTTCGCGCTGGTCGCGAGCTACACCCGCAAGGCGCTCGCCGAGCACAACCTCGGCATCGACATGTGGCGGCTGCTGGCTGCGCTCGCCAATCGCGGCGCCTCGCGACAGGTCGATCTCGCCGCCATGACCACGATCGACCCCTCGACGATCTCGCGGATCGTGACGCGGCTCGTGCACCGCGGGCTCGTGACGCGCGGCCGGTCGCAAGACCTCGAGTCGCGAGGTCGTGGTCGCACTGTCGCCCAAGGGACAGGCGCTCGTTCAGCGCCTGATCCCAGTCGCGAAAGAGCTCGAGCAGACGACGAGCGCGGGCCTCCCGGCCAAGGAATTGGCGGTGGTCAAGCGAGCGTTGCGCCAGATGTATGACAACCTTGTGCGCGAACCGTCTGTCCGCGGCTGATGATCGTGGCCGTCTCGCCGCTGCTGCGCTAGAGTTTCGCGCATGAACGTCCATCCCGCTTCGACCGCGCGCGCGAAGGGTCCATTGGTCTATCTCGACATGGACCAGCAGGCGCTCGACGAGGCCTACGACCAGGAAATCTGGGCGCCGAACCGCGCGCTGGTCGTGCAGCGTCGCCACGCCGCAAGCGACCGGGCTCGCGCCATCCTCGGTGCGCCGAAGCGCGTCGCCTACGGCCCGACCGCGATCGAACAGCTCGATATCTTCCGCGCCGATCGGCCGAATGCGCCGGTCAACGTGTTCGTGCACGGCGGCGCCTGGCGCCGCAACAAGGCCGCCGACTACGCGCTGCAGGCCGAGCCCCTGGTGCGGGCCGGCGCGCATTGCGTCATCATCGACTTCGTCAACGTCGAGGAGACCGGCGGCGACCTGTTTCCGATGTACGAGCAGGTGCGGCGCGCCATCGCCTGGGTCTGGCGCAACGCCGAGAGCTTCGGCGGCGACCGCGATCGCATCTTCGTATCGGCGCATTCGTCGGGCTCGCATCTCTCCGGCGTCGTGCTGACGCGCGGGCTTGCGGAGGAGGGGCTGCCGGCGGACGCGGTCAAGGGCGCGGTCCTGCTGAGCGGCATGTACGACCTTGCACCGGTGCGGCTGTCGAAGCGCTCGGCTTACGTGACGTTCACCGATGCGATGGTGCACGAGCTCAGCGGACAGCGCCATATCGATGGGCTGAACACGCCGCTGATCCTCGGCTACGGCACCTGCGAGACGCCGGAGTTCCAGCGCCAGTCGCGCGATTTTGCCGCGGCCGCGAAGGCCGCCGGCAAGCCGGTCGAGTTGATCGAGGGCCACGGCTACAATCACTTCGAATTGCTGGAGACGCTGGCCAATCCGTACGGCCTTATCGGCCGCGCAATGCTCGAGCAGATGAAGCTCGTCGCACGATAGGAATTCAGGGAGACATGAAATGAACCAAGCCGCGACGGTGCAGCGCTGCCAAGGGTCCGCTGGTCTGGCTCGACATGGACCAGAAGGCGCTCGACGACGCCTACGACCAGGTGGTCTATGCGCCGAACCGCGACCAGGTCCACAAGCGCAACATCTTCAATAGCGACCGCGTGCGCGCGCGGCTCGGCGCGCCGCAGCGCATCGCCTATGGCCCGAAGCCGATCGAAGCGCTCGACCTGTTCAAGACCGACAGGCCGAATGCGCCGGTCGAACGTGTTCATCCACGGCGGCGCCTGGCGGCAGCGCTGCGGCCAAGGACTACGCGTTCCTGGCCGAGATGTTCGTGCGCGCCGGCGCGCACTTCATCGCGCTCGACTTCGATCGGCGTCGAAGGCACCAAGGGCGATCTCCTGCCGATGGCCGATCAGGTGCGGCGCGGCGTCGCCTGGGTCTACAAGAACGCCAAGAGCTTCGGCGGCGATCCGAACCGCATCTACGTGTCCGGCCAGTCGTCCGGCGCGCATCTCGCCGGCTGCGTGGTGACCACCGACTGGCAGACGGACTACGGCGTGCCGAATCGACATCGTGAAGGGCGCGCTGCTCTGCTCGGGCATGTACGATCTGCAAGCCGGTGCGGCTGTCGAAGCGCTCCGACTACGTCGCCTTCACCGACGAGAGCGAGGAGAAGCTGTCCTCGCAGCGCCGCTCGACCGGCTCAACTGCCCGCTGATCGTCGCCTACGGCACCTACGAGACGCCGGAGTTCCAGCGCCAGGGCCGCGACTTCGCCGCGGCGGTGAAGGCCGCAGGCAAGCCGGTCACGCTCTTGGTCGGCGAGGGCTACAACCACTTCGAGATGGCCGAGATGATCGGCAATCCGCTGAGCCTGCTCGGCAGCGCGATGCTGGAGCAGATGAAGCTCTGATCGGTCGAAATTCGCGGAGGAGACTGCCATGGCATCACGGCGACAGGCGCACGCGGCGCATCGACGCGGCGCAGCCTGCTCGCGGGCGGCGCGGCGATGGCGGCCGTCGTCGCTGGCGGCGCGGCTCAGGCGCAGAGCGTTTCCGACCGGCCCGGTGAAGATCGTCATCTCGGTCGGCGCGGGCGCCGCCCCCGACGTGCATCACCCGGCTGCTGGCCGACCACCTGACGCGGCTTTGGGGCCAGCAGGTGATCGTCATGAACCAGCCGGGCGGGGCCGGCGCGGTCGCAATCAAGGCGGTCGCGCCTGCGGCGCCCGACGGCCATACGCTCTATATGTCGCTTGCCTCGAATTTCATCGCGCTGCCGGAGCTGCAGAAGAACTTCCCGGTCGACGTGCTGCGCGACTTCGTGCCGATCGGCTTCGTCGGCGAGCATCCGCTGGTGATTGCCGCGGCGCCGACGCTCGGGGTGAGCACGCTTGTCGGAGTTGATCGCGCTGCTCAAGAGCAGGCCCGGCGAGCTCAACGTCGCGGCCGGCAACCGCGGCAGCATCATCCATCTGGCCGGCGAGTGGCTGCGCAACGCCACCGGCACGCAGTTCACGCTGGTGCATTATGCCGGCGGCGCCGCAGGCGCTGCCCGACCTGCTCGGCGGCCGGGTGCAGGCCGACGATCGACGCGATCCCGAGCATGCGCGGCCCGATCGACAGCGGTCAGGTCAAGCCGCTCGGCGGTCACGTCGCAAGCGGCGGCTCGACAATTTCCCGCAGATTGCCGGCGGCGGCCGAGACCATCCCGGGCTTCGAGGCGATGGGCTGGATGGCGCTGATGGCGCCGCCCGGCACGCCGCAGGCGATCGCGCGCAAGATCAGCGACGACCTGCGCACGGTCCAGGCCCAGCCGGAGCTGCAGACAGCGTGCCGAGGAGCTCGGCAACTACACCCGCCCGACCACGACCACGCCGGAGGAGCTCACCGCCTTCATCCATGAGCAGCAGCAGATCTGGCGCCCGGTGATCGCCGAGACCGCAAGGCGATCCGGTAGCCGCCGACCGCGGCGGTACCTCTCTCTGACGTGCAAGGAGACATCATGCGACGCTTCCGGGCTTTGGCCTTCTACACTCTTGTGGCAACTCTCATTGCCGCGCCCGCGATAGCTCAGAGCTACCCGACGGCGCCGGTCAAGCTGATCGTCACCACCGGGGCCGGCGGCGCGCCCGACGTGATCGCGCGCATCGTGGCCGAGGGCCTGTCGCGGCACTGGGGCCAGCAGGTGTTCGTCACCAACCATCCGGGCGCCGCGGGCTCGATCGGCATGAAGGTGGCCGGCACATCGCCTGCCGACGGCCACACGCTCCTGTTCGCGCTGTCGTCGAGCTTCGTCGCGCTGCCCGAGATCATCCAAGGGCTTCCCCTACGATCTCGTGCGCGACTTCGTCTCGATCGGCTTCGTCTGCGAGCAGCCGATGGCGGTGGCGGTGCCGGCGTCGCTCGGCATCAACTCGCTCGCCGAGCTGATCGCATACGTCAAGCAGCGGCCGGGCCAGGTCAACGTTGCCGTGCTCAGCGCGCGGCGGCATCCCGCATCTGACCTCGGAGTGGATCAAGAACGCTGCCGGCCTCGAATGGACGTCGATCAACTATCCGGGCACGCCGGCCGGCCTCTCCGATGTCATGGGTGGGCGCGTGCAGGTGATCATGGACGGCCTGCCGAGCCTTGCCGGCGCGATCAATGGCGGCCAACTCAAGCTCATCGCGGTCGGCTCGGCCAAGCGGCTGCCGAACCGGCCGGAGACGCCGACCATCGCCGAGACGCTGCCCGCGGTCGTGCGCGCGCTCGGCTGGTTCGCGCTGATGGGGCCGCCCGGCACGCCCGAGCCGATCGCCAAGAAGATCAGCGACGATCTGCGCATCGTGTTGAGCGAGCCCGCACTGAAGCAGCGCTTCGAGGACATCGCGAGCTACATCGATCCGATGACCCCGGCCGAACTTGCAGGCCTACATCCGCACTGAGCAGGCGCTTTGGAAGCCGGTGATCGAGCAGATCGCAGCCTTTCAGCCGCCAAAGTGACCGTGGGACTGCGGCGCCGGGCAGCGTTGTCTCGCACCGCGGTTCTTGCCAGTATCGCGCAGCCAAGTACTGCAGTCCTGGGAGGACACCCGATGACCCGCCTGCACCTGTCCGCACTTGCTGCCGCGCTGTCGATCGTGATGGCGCAGCCCTCCGCCCGCGCGCAGGAGGTGACGCTGCGCGTCCATACCTTCATGCCGCCGGTGGCGAACCCGGTGAAGCACTTCCTGCAGCCGTGGGCCGAGAAGGTGACCAAGGAATTCGAACGGCCGAATGAAGGTCCAGGTCTTCCCCGCCATGCAGCTCGGCGGCAGCGCACCGCAGCTTCTGCAGCAGGCGCGTGACGGCGTCGCCGACATCATCTGGACACTGCCCGGCTTCACCCCGGGCATCATGGTCAAGGACGAGGTGTTCGAACTGCCGTTCCTGCACCGCAACACGCGTTCGACAGTGCTCGCACTGCAGGACTTCATTGCAATGCATATGCAAAAGGAGCTCGCTCCCTACCACGTGCTGCAGGTGCACGCCCATGCCGGCACGCTGTTCATGACTAAGGAAGCGATCAACAAGGTTGAGGATCTCAAGGGCCTGCGGCTGCGCACGCCCTCGCGCACCAGCGCCTGGGTCCTGGAGGCGCTGGGCGGCGCTCCGGTTCAGGTCGCGCTGCCCGAGCTTGCTCCGATGCTGAGCAAGGGTACGGTGAGCGGCTCCATCCTCACCTACGAGATTGCGCCCGCGGTCAAGATGCAGGACCTTGTCGATCACTTCACCTTGCTCGATGGGCCGCAGCCGCGGATGGGGACGAGCGTCTTCATGTTTCTCATGAACAAGGCGAAGTACGACAGCCTGCCGCCCGACCTTAAAAAGGTCATCGACGACAATTCCGGGCGTAACCTCTCCCCCTTCGTGATCAAGGTCTGGGACATGATCGACGCCGACGGCGAGAACGTCATGAAGTCGAAGCCCAAGAACAAGTTCGTCACCCTGTCTGCGGCCGAGACCGAGCGCTTCAGGAAGCTCGTGGCGCCCGTATCCGATCGCTTCAAAGCCGAGATCGACAAGACCGGCAGCGACGGCGCCAAGGTGATCGCCGACGCCGAAGCGCTGGTGGAGAAGTATTCGAAGTGAGCGAGTGCACCGCGGCCGACCGTCGTCAATTCAGCCCTGCCATGTGACGCGCGGCGAGGTAGCCGAACGTCATGGCTGAGCCGAGCGAGAAGCCGGCCTGGTAGCCGACGCCGTATTCGGTGTGCGCAGCGTTGTTGCCCGCGGCATAGAGGCCGGGGATCGGCTTCTGCCGTTGGTCGATGACCTGCGCGGCCGAGTTGGCGACAAGGCCCGCCGACGCAAACGCGCTCGGATGCAACTCCACGCCGTAGAACGGCGGGACGCGCAGCGTGCCAAGGCTTGGGTTGAGGTAGACCTCGTCCGGCTGGGTTGGCTTCCAGAGGTCCTTCTTGGCGAGCGTCCAGGCGGCCTCGCCGCGGCGGAAATCGGTATCGACGCCCGCGCGCGCGAAGCCGTTGAAGCGCTCGACCGTTGCCGCAAGGCCGGCCGGATCGATCGCAAGGTTTGCAGCAAGTTCCGGCAAGGTGTCGGCGCGCGTGACCCAGCCTGGAATTTTGCTGCTGCGCGGCGCGTCGACGAACGAGAACCCGTCGGCATACTGCCGGTCGAAGATCAGATAGCAGGGCAGGTTGGCGTGCCGGTGCCGTCGCACGTCGTACTTGCGCAGGCCCGGCACCATGGACTGGAAATCGGTCTCGTCGGCGAAGCGCCGGCCGGCCGCGTTCACCACGATCGTATGCGGGCAGTACATCTCGCTCATGCCGACGGTGCGGAACCGCGGCGCCTCGCCGGGGTGCTGGCCCGGGATGTTGAAGCCGAGGAACACCGCAAGGTTGTTGTGGATGGTCCGGGTCTGTGCGCCGAGCTCGGCCGCCATCACGATGCCGTCGCCGTCGATGGTCGGCGGAAACATCGACTGCCAGCCCGGCAGGCCCTCGTAGGCGTTCGCCATCTCCGGATTGGACTCGTAGGCGCCGCACGCCAGCATCACGCCGCAGGCCGCGCCGATCGCGCCCTTGTCGGTGACGACGCCGATCACGCAGCCGTCGTCGACGATGAGTTGCTCGGCCTTGGTGGCAAGCCGGATCGGCACGTCGCGGCGCAGGAGCTGCTTGACGAAATGGGTGATGACGCCTGCGCCGCGAGCACGCACCTTGTTTCTGCGGCGCTCCTTGAGGATATCCTGCGGCCAGTTGTCGAGGTTGGCGAGGCCGCCCCACTTGAACAGCTCCTCGGCGTCGACCTCGATCGGCGTGTCGCGCGGAATGAGGATCGAATCCTGCCAATCGCCGAGTTCGGTCGCAGCGATCAGCTCGGTGTTCAGGCAACGGCCTTCGGAGAACGAGCCGACCGCCACGCCGAAATAATGATCGGCCGGGCCGTGCGAGATGCGAAACTGGATGCCGCGCTCCTCGAAGAACTTCAGCGCTTCCGGGCCGCGGTCGACGAAGGCCAGGAGCCGCTCCTCGTCGGCGCCTTCGGCTGCGATATAGCGCATGTAGTCGAGCACATCGCGGCGTGAATCGCGGTAGCCGGCCTCGCGCGCGAGGTGGTTGTTGCCGATCCAGATGCCACCCATGGAAAACGACGTGCCGCCGCCGAGCTTCGCCGCCTTTTCGATCAGCACCGGCTTGAGGCCGTGTGCGCGTGCGGCGAGCGCTGTGGCGACGCCGGCCATGCCGGAGCCCACGACCACGACGTCGAAAACCTCATCCCATTCCATGGGTCTGCCGCCCGCGCCAACGGCGCCTTGTGCTGTGCTAGGTTGCCTTGCAAAGGCTAGTGCCGCCGATTTGAAGTTCCTGCACCACTTGCCGCAATCACATTCAGGAACTTCAAATCGAAAGCGGCACTAGAATTCATTGACTTGCTAGTGCCCCTTTGCTTCCGAAGTTCGTGTCAGAGAGTGCTGAGATGTATCACGAACTTCGGAAGCGGGGCACTAGCCGCGCGTTGTTGCGCGTTCAAGAACGGGAGGAACTGGGGATGAACACGCACGACCGCGCTGCCGGTATTGGCCTGCTGTCGTCGCTCGCAGCGACGCTGTCCTTGCCCGACAACGGCATCGCGCGCGACTGACAGCGCGAGCGCACGACCGCAATTCCCCCGCCGCTGAGAGACATCAATTTCATGAGCCAGCCGCTGCGAGGCGCCGACATCGTTGCCCGTTCGCTGCAGCGGCTCGGCTGCCGGCACGTTTTCACGCTCTCCGGCAACCATATCATGTCGATCTTCGACGCGGCGCTCGATGCCGGCCTCGATCTCATCCACGTCCGTCACGAGGCCGCCGCGGTGCACATGGCCGACGCCTTCGGGCGGCTCACCGGCGAGCCCGGCATCGCCATGGTGACGGGCGGTCCCGGCCACGCCAACGCGGTCGGCGCACTCTTCACCGCGCTCGCCGCGGAATCGCCGATGGTGCTGCTGTCGGGCCATGCCGCGACCTGGGAGCTTGGACGTGGCGGCTTTCAGGAGCTGCGGCAGGCCGACATGGCGGCGCCGGTGACGAAGGCCTCGTGGACTGCGGCCGCAGCGGCAACGCTCGGCCGCGATGTCGGCGAGGCAATCCGCATCGCCACGTCCGGCCGGCCGGGGCCGGTGCACCTCAGCCTGCCGTCCGACCTGCTCGATCAGCGCGTCGAGCCTGCCGCGATCGTCTGGCCGGAGCCAATCGGCGCATGGTCTGGGGCCGAGCTGCCGCCGGAGACCACTGCCGCCATCGCCGCCGCCATCGCGGGCGCGGCGCGGCCGATCATCGTCGCAGGGCCGCAACTCTCCAGCGTGCAGGGCCGCGCCTCGCTCGCAAAGCTGGAGGCCGCGACCGGTGCGCCGGCGGTCGTCATGGAAAGCCCGCGCGGCATCGCCGACGCCACACTTGGGGCTTTCTCCGATCTGGTGCGGCGCGCCGATCTGATCGTGCTGCTGGGCAAGGCGCTCGACTTCACCACCAAGTGGGCGTCGGGGCCAGCGTTTGATCCCGATGTTCGGCTGATCGCGATCGACCCAGACCCTATGCTCATCGCGCGCGCCGAGAAAGAGAAGGGCGACCGCCTGCTGATCGGCTGTGTCGCCGGCGCCGCCGCGGCTGCGGAACGGCTCGTCGCGCACGCCGCCCGATTGCCGCGGCGCGACGGCGGTTGGCTTGCAGCCGCACGCGCCGGTCTCGACGACAGACCCGCGGCGTGGCGCAGCATCGTTGCGCAGACGCCCGGCCGCCTGCATCCGGCAGAAGTGTTCCGCGCGCTCCGCCCCCTGATCGAGCGCGACCCCGAGACCGTGCTGATCTGCGACGGCGGTGAATTCGCGCAGTGGGCGCAGAGCATGCTGCCGGTGCGGCGCCGCCTGATCAACGGTGTCGCCGGTTCGATCGGCGGCTCGCTGTCGTTTGCGCTCGCCGCCCGCCTCGTCGAGCCGCGTGCGCCGGTCATCGCCGCGCTGGGCGACGGCACCATCGGTTTCCACCTCGCGGAGTTTGAGACCGCGGTGCGCCGCGGCCTGCCGTTCGTCGCCATCCTCGGCAACGACGCGTGCTGGAATGCGGAGAGCCAGATTCAGCTTCGCGACTACGGGCAGAACCGGATGCATGGCTGCGAGCTCTTGCCGGCGCGCTACGACCAGGTGGTGACGGCGCTCGGCGGCCATGGCGAGCACGTCGAGCGGGCGGCCGATCTCCTGCCCGCGATCGAGCGCGCGCTCGCGAGCGGCAAGCCGGCCTGCGTCAATATCATGGTCGAAAGCATCGCCGCGCCCGTGATCCGCCCGGCTGAATAAGTCTGCTACGCCACCGAGCCATCTGGCGCGCGGCGGAGCACCTTGCCGGGCAGTGCGCCGGTATGGGTCGCGTTCTCGACCACGATCGTGCCGTTGACGATCACGGTGGTGCGCGCACCGGACGGAAACTGGTGCGGGTCGGCGTAGGTCGCGCGGTCGCGGAAGTCCGCCGGATCGAAGATCGCGACGTCGGCGCGATAGCCCCGCCGGAGCAGCCCGCGGTCCTTGAACTTCAGCGCGCGTGCGGTCGCGCCGGTCATCTTGTGGATCGCAAGCTCGAGCGGCAGCGCGCCGCGCTCGCGCACGTAGTGATGCGATGATGCGCGGAAACGTGCCGTAGAAGCGCGGGTGCGGCATGCCCTTGCCGACCTGGCCGTAGGGCGCGACGCAATTGCCGTCGGAGCCGACAAGCGCGAGCGGCGAGGCCACGATCCGCTCGATGTCGTCCTCCGAGATCGAGGTGACGAGCACGCGCGTCGCGCCCTGGTCGTCGACCAGATAGTCGCAGAGCGTGTCGACCGGGTCCTGCCGGCGCTCGGTCGGCGAGCGCAAGGATGGTGCGGCCGGCAAATTGCGGCAGGTGCGGCGAGATCGAAATCTGCACGCAGTCCCAGGACGGGATGCGGCCCCAGTTGTTGAGGCCGTCGCGCTCGATGTCGGCGCGGATTTTTGCGCGCGTCTCCGTCTCCTTCAGCCGCTGCGAGCATCGCCGGCACGCCGCCCGCCTGCACCCATTGCGGCAGCAGGTTCTTCAGCGGATTGGAGCCGGCGGCGTAGGGGTAGGCGTCGCAGTCGACGTCGAGGCCGCGCGCCCGCGCGCGTCGGCGATCATCTGCAGCGCCTGCTGCGCCTTGCCCCAGTTGTCGGTGCCGGAGCACTTGAAGTGCACGATCTCGACGTGCACGCGGCAGGTTTCGGCGATGTCGATCGCCTCCTGCCACGGCCTCGAGCACCTGGTTCGAACTCGTCGCGCAGGTGGGTGAAGTAGGCGGCGTTGTGGCGCTTGAGCACGTGGCCGAACGCCTGCATCTCGGCGGGCGCGGCGTAGGAGCCGGGCGGCGTGAACAGGCCGGACGACATGCCGAGCGCGCCGGCGCGCAAGCCCGTCCTCGAGCAGCGCGATCATGGCGTCGAGCTCGGACGCGGCCGGTGGTCGGTCGTCCATGCCCATCGTCATCAGGCGCAGCGTGTTGTGGCCGACCAGCATGCCGGCGTTCACCGAGGTCGCCGGGAAGGTGTCGAGATATTGCGGGAACGTCAGTTCGCGGAACGGCGTCCAGGGCGCGCTCGGCGACAGGTAGTCCTTCAGCAGCTCGACCTTGCCGGGCAGCGCCGGCGCGACCGAGAAGCCGCAATGGCCGATGATCTCGGTGGTCACCCCCTGGCGCACCTTGCTTTCGGCCTTGGGATTGATCGGCAGCGTGAAGTCGGAATGGGTCTTGATGTCGATGAAGCCCGGCGCGACCGCGAGCCCGCTGGCGTCGATGGTCTTCCGTGCCGGTTCGTCGATGCGCGGACCGATGGCGGCGATGCGGCCGCCGGCGATGGCGATGTCGGCCGAGCACGCCGGCGCTGCCGGTGCCGTCATAGCAGCGTGCCGCCGCGGATCAGGATGTCGTGCATGCGCCGTTATAACGTGCGGTTCCCGCCATTGCAGCGGGTGTCGCCCGGCTGGGCTACCGGAGCGCCACCCACAGCGCGGCCACAACCGCGAACGCCAGCACAGCAAGCCCGATGGTCTCGAGTTCCACCGGCAGTCTGGCGGACAGCGGGTCGATGCGGCGGCTGCTGCCGCCCTGCCACCAGGCGAGCGCAGTCGGCGTGAGGATGATCGCAACCCCAAGCACGGCGAGGACCACGACCGCAGCGATCAGCACCGTATTCATCGGCGCGATCATAGTGGACCACGCGTCAGGCGTGTGGCGACTGCGCCGTCAGTCCCGTCCAAAATTACGGCATGTCCGGCCGGTGGGTGGACGGGCCGGCCGACCGGGCAAGGATGTGGAAGCAAGTGGCTTTCGGTCCGGGGCCTGACCAGTCAAGCTGCGCCGGGCCGGTGGCCGGAGGGCTCGTGCACCGGCGCGGGCTCGGGCAAGGGATCGCGCTCGACGCTCTCGGCGAGCCGCAGATAGCTCTGCGCGAGGCTCTCGTAGACCGCGCGCATGATCATGCCGTTTTCGTTTTCGGCCTTGGTCATCAGTTCGCTCGCCTTGGCGAGGAAGTCATTGGTGGCGGTCATCGCGTCGCTCCCACTTTTTGCCCCGACAGATGCTCCGGCAGCCTGCAAGGCTCGGCGCGCTTCGGGGCGGAAATGGACCGCAGGCGAGGTCAAAATCAGCAGAATTTTGGGCAATGCCGCAGTGTGATACCGCCGACCCCTTCTGGGTGCTGGCTGAAGTAGGCCACACGCGGAAGCGAAGTAGGCCACTGGCACAACCGACAACAGAATGCGTCGCAAAGGACCGGTGCTGGCCCCCTTGGGTTGCACCAATGTTTGCTAAATGGGGGCGATTTCAAATTAGGCCACTGCGATATTCAAAACCGGCCACCAGGTCGAAACAGGCCAGTACCCCACTTCCGAAAAAGAACATATTGCGAACATGAGAACAAACAGTGTACATTGCTTCTTCATCGGACATCGGGCGCAGCGCCGGGAGGGGCGCCCGTTTGTCGGTCCCTCGAATCCCGGTCATAAGGAGCGCGACAATGGCGCCTGCTGCCTTGCGTGTGATCGAAGGAGCCTCAATGGACAAGTCGAAGGCGCTGGATGCGGCGCTGTCACAGATCGAGCGGGCGTTCGGCAAGGGCTCGATCATGAAGCTCGGCAAGAACGACAAGTCGATGGACGTCGACACCGTGTCCACCGGCTCGCTGGCGCTCGACATCGCGCTCGGCATCGGCGGCCTGCCGCGCGGCCGGGTGGTGGAAATCTACGGCCCGGAATCCTCCGGCAAGACCACGCTCGCGCTGCACTGCATCGCCGAGGCGCAGAAGAAGGGCGGCATCTGCGCCTTCATCGACGCCGAGCACGCGCTCGACCCGATCTATGCCAGAAAGCTCGGCGTCAACACCGACGACCTTCTGATCTCGCAGCCCGACGCCGGCGAGCAGGCGCTCGAAATCGCCGACACGCTGGTGCGCTCCGGCGCGATCGACGTGCTGGTGATCGATTCGGTCGCGGCGCTGGTGCCGCGCGCCGAGCTCGAAGGCGAGATGGGCGAGAGCCAGCCCGGCCTGCAGGCGCGCCTGATGTCGCAGGCGCTGCGCAAGCTCACCGCCTCGATCAACCGCTCCAACACCATGGTGATCTTCATCAACCAGATCCGCATGAAGATCGGCGTGATGTACGGCTCGCCGGAGACCACGACCGGCGGCAATGCGCTGAAGTTCTACGCCTCGGTCCGCCTCGACATCCGCCGCATCGGCGTCATCAAGGAGCGCGACGAGGTGGTCGGCAACCAGACCCGCGTCAAGGTGGTCAAGAACAAGCTCGCGCCGCCGTTCAAGCAGGTCGAGTTCGACATCATGTACGGCGAGGGCATCTCCAAGACCGGCGAGATCGTCGACCTCGGCGTCAAGGCCGGCGTGGTCGAGAAGTCCGGCGCCTGGTTCTCCTACGACAGCCAGCGCATCGGCCAGGGCCGCGAGAACGCCAAGGCGTTTCTCAAGGCCAACCCCGACATCGCCGGCAAGATCGAGGCCGCGATCCGCGGCAACTCCGGCCTGATCGCCGAGAAGATCCTGGCCGGCGAGAAGGAGCCGACGACGACGACGACGAGGCCGCTGAGGCTTAGGCGCCGGCGGCTGCCTCGTTCGGGCGCGGTTGCGGAGTTCGTTCGCGTTGGCGGCCCCGGGGCTTCGTCCCGGGGCCTTTGCGTTTGGGCACGGCGCCTCCGCTCCCTTGCCCCGCACGCGGGCCGAGGCGAAGCCGTGCCGTGTGGAAGCGGCCCTCCTCCGCCTGCGGCCGTGTGGCGCGACTTTGGGCAAGTCTGCCCGGGACGCCATGACGGTGGAGTGATCCGCGGGTGAACCGTCCTTTCCTGGACTTGCTCCACCCTCGTCGCTACATAGTCCCCGGAAACATCAATCAGGCCCGCGGTTTAGCCGCGGGCAGGGGACTGCCGTCTTCCATGAGCGGCGTCAACGACATCCGGTCGAGCTTCCTCGACTATTTCGCCAAGGCCGGCCATCAGGTCGTGCCGTCCTCTCCGCTGGTGCCGCGCAACGATCCGACGCTGATGTTCACCAACGCCGGCATGGTGCAGTTCAAGAACGTCTTCACCGGCCTTGAGAAGCGCCCCTACCAGCGCGCGGTCACCTCGCAGAAGTGCGTGCGCGCCGGCGGCAAGCACAACGACCTCGACAACGTCGGCTACACCGCGCGCCACCACACCTTCTTCGAGATGCTCGGCAACTTCTCGTTCGGCGACTACTTCAAGGACCGCGCCATCGAGCTCGCCTGGAACCTGGTCACCCAGGAGTTCGGCCTGCCGAAGCGACCGGCTGATGGTGACGGTCTATGTCGACGACGACCAGGCCTTCGAGCTGTGGAAGAAGATCGCTGGCCTGCCGGAGCGCGCAAATCGTCCGCATCGCCGGCTCCGACAATTTCTGGCAGATGGGCGATTTCGGTCCCTGCGGGCCGTGCTCGGAAATCTTCTACGACCACGGCGATCACATCGCCGGCGGCCCGCCCGGCTCGCCCGACGCCGAAGGCGACCGCTTCATCGAAATCTGGAACCTGGTGTTCATGCAGTTCGAGCAGCTTGCCGGCGGCAAGCGCATCGACCTGCCCAAGCCCTCGATCGACACCGGCATGGGGCTCGAGCGGATCGCGGCCGTCCTGCAGGGCACCCACGACAACTACGCGATCGATCTGTTCGGCGCGCTGATCCGCGCCATCGCCGATGCGACCGGCGTCGATCTCGGACGGGCCGCAGAAGGCCTCGCACCGGGTGATCGCCGACCACCTGCGCGCGTCTGCGTTCCTGATTGCCGACGGCGTGCTGCCCTCGAACGAGGGCCGCGGCTACGTGCTCCGCCGCATCATGCGGCGCGCCATGCGGCACGCCGAGCTTCTTGGCGCGCGCGAGCCGCTGATGTGGAAGCTCGTGCCGACGCTGAACCGCGAGATGGGCCAGGCCTATCCCGAGCTGCTTCGCGCGCGAGGCGCTGATCGCCGAGACGCTGAAGCTCGAAGAAACGCGCTTCCGCAAGACCTTGGAGCGCGGTCTCGCGATCCTCGACGAGGAGACGAAAGCGCTCGGCCGCGGCCAGAGTCTCGAAGGGCGAGACCGCGTTCACGCTCTACGACACCTACGGCTTTCCGCTCGACCTCACGCAGGATGCGCTGCGCCCGCGCGGCATCGCGGTCGACACCGAGGCGTTCAACGCCGCGATGGAGCGCCAGCGCGCGACCGCGCGCGCCTCCTGGGCGGGTTCCGGCGAGGCCGCGACCGAGACGGTGTGGTTCGGCCTGCGCGAGAAGCTCGGCGCGACCGAGTTTCTCGGCTACGAGACCGAGGAGGCCGAGGGCGTCATTGCCGCACTCGTGCGCGACGGCAAGGAGGTCGCCGAACTCAAGCGCGGCGAGAGCGGCGCGGTGGTCGTCAACCAGACGCCGTTCTATGGTGAGTCCGGCGGCCAGGTCGGCGACACCGGTGTCATCGCCGCGGACGGCGTGCGCTTCCGCGTCACCGACACCCAGAAGAAGGCGGGCGACCTGTTCGTGCACTATGGCGAAGTCGAGCAGGGCACGCTGCGGCCGGGCGCGGCCGTAGCTCTCGAGGTCGATCATGCCCGCCGCAGCGCCATCCGGCAGCAATCACTCGGCGACCCACCTGCTGCACGAGGCGCTCCGCCAGGTGCTGGGCGACCATGTTGCGCAGAAGGGCTCGCTGGTCGCGCCCGACCGGCTGCGCTTCGACTTCTCCCACCCCAAGCCGATGACGGCCGAGGAGATGGCCAAGGTCGAGGACCTTGCCAACGACTACGTGCTGCAGAACTCGCCGGTCACCACTCGGCTGATGGCGCTCGACGACGCGCGGGCCTCCGGCGCTCGCGCGCTGTTCGGCGAGAAATACGGCGACGAGGTGCGTGTCGTTGCCATGGGCGAGGGCTCGGGCAACATGCTCGGCTGGTCGGTCGAGCTGTGCGGCGGCACCCACGTGCGCCGCACCGGCGACATCGGGCTGATCTCCGGCGGTGTCGGAGAGCGGCGTTGCAGCCGGCGTCCGTCGCCTCGAGGCGCTGACCGGCGCGGCCGCCCGCAAGGCCGCTAACAATGCGGTTGCAGGTCGCTAAGGCGGCGTCTGCGGAACTTAAAGTATCGCTTGAGGAGCTGCCGGCGCGGGTCGCAGCATTGCTCGACGATCGCAAGAAGCTCGAACGCGACCTCTCCGAGGCCAAGAAGCGCCTCGCCATGATGGTGGCGGTGGCGCAGGCGCGGCTGCCGCGGACGACGGCCTGCGCAGCATCGGCGATGTCAAGCTGATGGCGCGCTCGATCTCCGGCATCGACCTGAAGGATCTCCGCAGCCTCGCCGACGAGGGCAAGAAGCAGGTCGGCTCGGGCGTGGTGGCGATCGTCGGGCTGACCGACGACGGCAAGGCCGGCATCGTGGTCGGCGTCACCGCCGACCTCACCAGCCGCTTCAACGCCGTCGACCTCGTGCGCAAGGGCGCCGAGGCGCTCGGCGGCAAGGGCGGCGGCGGCCGGCCCGACATGGCGCAGGCCGGCGGACCGGACGGCTCCAAGGCCGATGCCGCGCTCGAAGCGATCGAGGCGGCGCTGGGCGGGTAGGGCATGTTCTTCCCGCGCGGGGTCCCGCGCTTCGGGCCATGCACTCGCATCCGGACGGGGGCGGCGGATGCTGCACGCCGAAGGCTTCAAGGGCTTTCTGATCTTCCTGGTGGCTGCGGGCGTGATTGTGCCGCTGTTCCACCGCGCCCGCATCAGCGCGGTGCTGGGCTTCCTGTTGGTGGGTGTGGCGCTCGGTCCGCACGGGTTTGGGCGGCTCGCCGGCGATTACCCCTGGCTGCAATACGTCACCTTGGATGACCCGGAGCGCGCTGCCCCGCTCGCCGAACTCGGGATCATCTTCCTTCTGTTCATGCTCGGGCTCGAACTGTCGATCGACCGGCTTTGGCAACTGCGCCGCTATGTGCTGGGTGTAGGGCTTGCCCAGATGGCGCTGACCACGGTCGCGATCGGGCTTGTCGTGCGCTTTGTGATCGCGCCGCCGCCGGCAGGCCTCGTGCTGGGGCTCTGCCTTGCGCTGTCGTCAACCGCGATCGTGATGCAGCTCCTGGCCGAGCAGCACCGCACCGCGACCCCGCTCGGCCGCATTGCGCTGTCGGTGCTGCTGTTCCAGGACCTGATGGTGGTGCCGGTTCTGTTCGTCGTCGGCATGCTGGCGGGCGGCCGCGAGAGCGGGATCGTCGCGCTGGTCCTGCCGTTTGTGCTGGCGCTCGCCGCCGTGCCCGTGCTGATGGGCGCCGGCCGCTATGTCGTGCGTCCGCTCATGCACTCGGCGGGCCTCACCGGCAGCCGCGAGCTGATCCTTGCGCTCGTGCTCCTGATCGTCGTCGGGTTTGCGGCCGGAGCGGGCGCGGCCGGCATGTCGTTTGCGCTCGGTGCGTTCCTTGCGGGCCTCCTGCTCAGCGAGAGCGAGTACCGCCACCAGATCGAGGTCGACATCGAGCCGTTCAAAGGGCTGCTGCTCGGCATTTTCTTCATCGCGGTCGGCAGCAGCGTCGATCCGGCCGTGGTTTCGCGCCACGCGGTTGCGATCTTCGGCGCGCTCGCGGGCCTCGTCGCGATCAAGGCCGCGATCCTGTTCGCAGTGGCACGCGCGTTTCGGATCGGCTGGGCCACCTCCGCCGAAGTTGCGCTGCTGCTCGCGCAGGCCGGCGAGTTCGCGTTCGTCGTAATCGGCATTGCGCAGCGCGGCCATCTCATCTCGCCCGAGCTTGCGAGCGCGGCAGTGGCGGTTGCGGCGCTGAGCATGATGGTGACGCCGCTGCTGGCGGCGCTTGCCCGCAGCGCCGGCCGCAAGCTCGATCGCAAGGATCATGGCGCCGCCGAGCCGGACGCCGACGGCAGCGAGTTCGAGGATCATGTGGTGATCGGCGGCTTCGGCCGGGTCGGGCAGACCGTGGCGCGGCTGCTCGAAGCCGAGAACGTCGCCTACGTGGCGCTCGACACCAACGCGCAGCTCGTGGCCGAGCAGAGCAAGCTCGGCCGTCCGGTCTATTTCGGCGACGCCGGCCGCGCCGAGATGCTGACGCGCGTCGGCGCGCCGCGCGCACGGGCCTTCGTCGTCACCGTCAACGCCCCGCTCGCCGCCGAGCACATGGTGACGGCGGCGTGTGGAATGAAATCGCAAGCATTGGTGTTCGCGCGTGCCGAGGATGCCGAGCACGCCGCCCGTCTGCTCGAGCTTGGCGCAGTCGGCGTCATCCCAGAAACGGTGGAGGCGAGTCTCCAGCTCGGCGGTCGCCTGCTCGAAACGCTGGGCCTGCCGGCGGAGGCAGTGTCCCAGCGTCTCGCGGTCGCCCGTGTGCAGGAAATGATACGGCCGCCGCAGGCCGGCGGATGAGGCAGGGGGGCCGACGCGCGCCGCCGGAACCGACCCGGGATTATGAGCCTAGCATTACAGTTGCATTGTTCTTTTGAGATGTGCGGCGCGTGCTTCGGCTTGATGGGCGCGCCGCCACAGTGACCAGGCGATGATATGAGCGGGCTGTATTTGCCGCTGGGTGAGCTTGATGGCGATGCGGCGGATTTCCTGGATTGACCAGCGGATCAGGAGTGCCGTTTTTTCGGAAGGCGTGGCAGCGTTTTTTTGAGCGGCACGGCATTGGCCTTGTGGCGAATGGCGGCCATCATGGCGAAGGCAAGCATGACGAGCGAGACGTGCCGGTGCCAGCCGTGCCAGGAGCGGGTCTCGTTGTGATCGAGACCAAGTTCGTTCTTGGCGGCCTCGAAGCTGTCCTCGATGGCCCAGCGATGGCCTTCCACCGATACCAACTTCCCTATGGACGTGCCCTTGGGACACCATGTGGAGAAGAAGGCGAGATCGCCGTCGCCAATGTTGCGGCGGACCAGCATACCGCGCGTCCATTTTCCCTTGAGCACGCTGTTGTATTCGCCGGCATCGAGATCGGCCAATTCGAGATAGGCCCAGTCGTGTAGACGCGGGCCTTTGGTTCCTTCGCCCGACGACAGGCGCCGCCAAGCGCTCTTGGGGAGGCTCTGGGCGATCTTTGCGGCAGTCCCGCGAACAAACTGCTTCTTGCCCCAGGAGTTGAACACGTGGTTGGCGGCAACGCCCAGCACATAGCCCTTGCCCGCCTTGCGGAGCATGGTCTCGATGTCGCCGGTGCCATACACGGTGTCCGTGGCGACAAAGGAAAACGGTACCTTGGCGGCGAGCGCCCGTGCGATCATCCGGCGTGCAATCTGAGGCTTGGTGGCAAAACCCACATCGTCCGGCACATGCGTTGCCTTCAGGCGAGTGGGATCGTCCGTCCAGTTCTTCGGCCGCGAACGCCCGCGTCGAACGAGGCGATCGTGTTCTCCAGGTAGGGGTGCTCCGGCGGGAGCATCTGCGCGGCGGTGCAGCTGTCGCCGGTCAGGCCGAGCGCGCGAGAAGGTCTGGCCAAGCGCGCGGCGCGCGCTGAGCAATGGCCGCGCGGAGGGCTCCGGGGCGAGCGAACTGCGCGTTGTAGGCAAACACCGGCACCAGGAGCAGCGCGATGCCGACCAGGATTCGGGCGAGGACGCGGAAGAAGCGGCGCATGGCCTGTCACGCCTCCCCCGCTTGGCAGGGGAGGATCAAGAAGCGAATCACATCGCCGCTGCGGCGGCGCCGGCTCGCGGCGGCGGCGACGTAATGCTAGGCCGCCATCGCCTTCTTCAGGTTCTCGTCGACCTTGTCGAGGAAGCCGGTGGTCGACAGCCATTTCTGGTCGGCGCCGACCAGGAGCGCGAGGTCCTTGGTCATGTCGCCGGCCTCGACCGTGCCGACCGTGACCTTCTCCAGCGTGCTCCGCGAACTTCGCCAGCTCGGCATTGTTGTCGAGCTTGGCGCGATGCGACAGGCCGCGCGTCCAGGCGAAGATCGAGGCGACCGAGTTGGTCGAGGTCTCCTTGCCCTTCTGGTGCTGGCGGTAGTGCCGCGTCACCGTGCCGTGCGCGGCCTCCGACTCCACGATCTTGCCGTCCGGCGTCATCAGCACCGAGCTCATCAGGCCGAGCGAGCCGAAGCCCTGCGCCACCACGTCGGACTGCACGTCGCCGTCGTAGTTCTTGCAGGCCCAGACGTAGCCGCCCGACCATTTCATCGCCGCGGCCACCATGTCGTCGATCAGCCGGTGCTCGTAGGTCGAGCTTGCGCTTGTCGAACTCGGCCTTGAACTCGCTTGTCGAACACCTCCTGGAAGATGTCCTTGAAGCGGCCGTCGTAGACCTTGAGGATCGTGTTCTTGGTCGAGAGATAGACCGGATAGTTGCGCATCAGCCCGTAGTTGAACGAGGCGCGGGCGAAGTCGCGGATCGAATCGTCGAGGTTGTACATCGCCATGGCGATGCCGCTGCCGGGGAAGTCGAACACCTCGTGCTCGATCTTCTTGCCGTCGTCGCCGACGAAGGTGATGGTGAGCTTGCCCTTGCCGGGAATCTTGAGGTCGGTGGCGCGGTACTGGTCGCCGTAGGCATGGCGGCCGATCACGATCGGCTGCGTCCAGCCCGGCACCAGGCGCGGCACGTTCTTGCAGATGATCGGCTCGCGGAAGATCACGCCGCCGAGGATGTTGCGGATCGTGCCGTTGGGCGAGCGCCACATCTTCTTGAGGTTGAATTCCTTCACCCGCGCCTCGTCGGGCGTGATGGTGGCGCATTTCACGCCGACGCCGACCTTCTTGATCATCTCGGCGGCGTCGATGGTGATCTGGTCGTTGGTCTCGTCGCGCTTCTGGACGCTGAGATCGTAGTAGAGCAGCTCGACGTCGAGATAGGGATGGATCAGCTTGTCCTTGATGAGCTGCCAGATGATCCGTGTCATCTCGTCGCCGTCGAGCTCGACGACCGGATTCTTGACCTTGATCTTCGCCATGGAAATTCGAACCCGTTTGGAGCGCGGTGCATGTCGGACTCGGAATTGGCAGTGAATTGGCGCGCGCTCGGGTGACGCCACCCCTACCCCTTGACGGCGTGCCTATAGCACCTGCGGGAAGGGCGACCAAGCCGATGTTCGAGGCAGCAAGCGGCTTTTCCGCACGGCACGGTCCCGGCTATATCGCGGGTCGCACGCTATTGGAGCCCAGGGTCCCTTGAAAGGACCGATACCTGCCTATCGGTATCATGCTCCAGGAGACCGCGATGCCCGGCGCCGGAACCGACAAGACCAAGAACTGGGTGCGAGCAGCCCGGCGCCGATCGTGATTCTGGTCGAGCCGCAGCTCGGCGAGAACATCGGCGCGGCGGCGCGCGCCATGGCGAATTTCGGCCTGTCGCCGCCTGCGTCTGGTGCAAGCCGCGCGAGGCCTGGCCCAATCCCGAGGCGCACAAGATGGCCTCGGGCGCCGACCGCATCCTCGACGAGGCCGAGCTTTTTGACACGCTGGAAGCGGCGATCGCCGACTGCACGCTGGTGCTGGCGACCACGGCGCGCGCGCACGATCAGGCCAAGCCGGTGATCGACGCGCCGGCGGCGGCGCGCTTGCTGGCGCCGCGCGGTCGCCGCCGGCGAAGACCGTCGCGCATCCTGTTCGGCCGCGAGCGCATCGGGCTCGAGAACCACGAGGTCGCGCTCGCCGACGACATCGTCACGCTGCCGGTCAATCCGGCCTTCGCCTCGCTCAATCTGGCGCAGGCGGTGGTGATCGTGGCCTATGAGTGGTTCAAGCACGCGACCGCCGGCGCGCTGCCGTTCGCCATGCCGCAGAAATCGCCGCCGGCGAGCAAGCAGCAGTTGCTCACCTTCTTCGAGCACGATCGAGCGCGAGCTGGAGAAGGTCGAATTCTTCCGGCCGCCCGACAAGCGCGCCACCATGCAGATCAACCTGCGCAACATCTTCACCCGCATGCAGCCGACGCCAGCAGGACATCCGCACGCTGCACGGCGTGATCACCGCGATCGCCGAGGGCCGCAAGGGTCCGGCGCGCGGCGGCGTGCTCGACGGCGAGCGAGGCCGAGATGCTGCGCACGCTGCTCGCCGAGCACGGCCAGGGCCGGGTGCCGGGCGAGCGCGGCCCGGTGCGCGGACTGTCGCGGCTGCTGCGCCGCAATCCGACCGACGCCGAGCGCGCGTTCTGGGACGCGCTGACGCGCGACCGGCGCTTCGCCGGCAGGGGCTTCAAGCGGCAGGTGCCGGTCGGGCCGCATATCACCGACCTGGTGTCGTTTCCGCTGCGCGCTGGTGATCGAGCTCGTGCCGGCGGACGAGAGCGAAGCGGCGGCGAAGGCGCGCGCCGAGCGTCGCGCCTGGCTCAGCGAGCGCGGCTATCGGGTGATCGAGCTTGCGACCGGCGAGGTGGAGGCGCGATCGTGCGCAAGCGTGCTGGACCGGCTCGCCGCGAGCCTGCCGGTCAGCCCTTCAGCGTCTTGAGCTGCGCTGCCGTGCCGGCGCGCAGGAAGCCGAGGTCGCTGCCGACCGCGAGGAAGCGGATGCCGCGCTTGGCGCAGGCGACCGCGCGCTCGGCGTTGGCGCAATAGAGGCCCGCGATCTTGCCGGCCTTGTTCGGCCGCGGCGACGATCTGGTCGAGCGCCGCCTCGACGGTGTCGGAGTGCGGATCGAGCTCGGCGCCGTCGGTCAGCCCGATCGACAGGTCGGACGGTCCGACGAACAGCACGTCGATGCCGGGCGTCGCCGCGATCGCATCGAGGTTCGCCATCGCGGTCGCTGGTCTCGATCATGGCGAGCGTGACGACGTTGTCGTTGGCCTCGCGCAGGTAGCGCGTCAGGTCGGTGATGCCGGCGAGCGTCATGGCGCGCGTGCGGCCCCCAGCTGCGCTCGCCGAGCGGCGGATACTTGGTGGCGCTGACGAAGGCCGCGCGTCGGCGACGGTGTTGATCATCGGCGCGATCACGCCCTCGGCGCCGAAGTCGAGCGCGCGGCTTGCAGCGTCGAAGGCGCCGAGCGGCACCCGCACGACCGGCGCCGCACCGCCGGCCCGGATGGCGGCGATGCCGGCAACGGTCGCCGCGGTGTCCCACAGGCCGTGCTGCTGATCGATGGTGACGGCGGGAAAGCCCTCGCGCGCGATGCGTCTCGGCGACGATCGGCGAGGCGCAGCGCGCACCAGCCGGTGTACACGGTTTCGCCGGCGGCGAGCCGGCGGGCAAGGGAGAAGCCGGGAAGGGCTGCCATCGGTATTGGCACCGCTAGGCAGAAGTCGGACGAGCAGAGTCAACGCTGCGGCTCGCGCTGGAGCCGCCGCGTCATGCTGGCGGCCTGGTCTCCAGCCTTGATCTGCGCGATCGCCTGTTCCATCAGCTCGTCCATGGTGCGGCGGATCTGGTGGTCGGACTGCGCCACGCCCTTGGCGTCGAAATCCTTGCGCACCTTGCGGAACACGTCGTCGTCGCCGGCCTCCTCGAAGTCGGCCATCACGACCTCCTTGGCATAGGCGTCGGCCGTCGGCGCCGGTGAGGCCGAGCTTCTCCGCCGCCCACAGCCCGAGCAGCTTGTTGCGGCGGGCGTTCGCCTTGAACCGCAGCTCTTCGTCGATGCGCGAACTTCTTCTCGAAGCCTTCCTCGCGCTTGTCGAACGTCGTCATGTCGGCCTCGCGGTGAAGTTGCGGGAAGTGCCGACGCATGCGATGCGATCGTTGGCGCCTTGCATACCGGGCTATGGCCGTCAAGGCAATCCACCGGCAGCGCGAACTTGTCCGGTTGCGCGGCGAACGAACTCGGCCTATGTCGATTGTGCTGCCCACGATCGATCGGTTAGGTTTTGCGCGTGAACGGACAGGCCATGCCGATTCTCAATTTCGTTGCGCCTTCCGATTTCGCCGCCGCGGACCTCGAACCCGCACTGGAGCCACGGCATCCAATGGACATTCAACAAACCACGGTACACTCCGATGAGCCGCCGTCGCCGCATCTATGAAGGCAAGGCGAAGGTCCTTTACGAGGGCCCGGAACCTGGAACCCTGATCCAGCATTTCAAGGACGACGCCACCGCCTTCAACGCCAAGAAGCACGAGGTGATCGAAGGCAAGGGCGTGCTCAACAACCGCATCTCCGAGTACATCTTCCAGCGCCTCAACGACATCGGCGTGCCGACGCACTTCATCCGCCGGCTCAACATGCGCGAGCAGTTGATCCGCGAGGTGGAGATCATTCCGCTCGAGGTGGTGGTGCGCAACGTCGCCGCCGGCTCGCTCGCGACCGCGGCTCGGCATCGAGGAGGGCACGCAGCTGCCGCGCTCGATCATCGAGTTCTATTACAAGAACGATCAGCTCGGCGATCCGATGGTGTCGGAGGAGCACATCACCGCGTTCGGCTGGGCCACGCCGCAGGAGATCGACGACATCATGGCGCTCGCCATCCGCGTCAACGACTTCCTCTGCGGCCTGTTCCTCGGCGTCGGCATCCGGCTGGTCGACTTCAAGATGGAATGCGGCCGGCTGTGGGAAAACGACCTGATGCGGATCGTGGTGGCCGACGAGATTTCGCCCGACTCCTGCCGGCTGTGGGACATCAAGTCGAACGAGAAGCTCGACAAGGACCGCTTCCGCCGCGACCTCGGCGGGCTGATCGAGGCCTATACCGACGTCGCCAAGCGGCTCGGCATCATGAGCGAGAACGAGCGCCCGCAGGGCACCGGGCCGGTGCTGGTCAAGAGCTGACGGCGGCTTAGCGCGAGCCGTCATCGCGGCGTACATTGACGTCCTGTCAAGCGCGGATGGCCGGGCTTGTCCCGGCCATCCGCGTCTTTACGCTGCGCCGACAGACGTCATGCGGCTCGCCGCGGGCCTCGCGGGAGCGGACGTGTCGCTGCGGCACCATCATCGTCGCGCGATCGTGGTCGCAGCTTCGCTCGCGCTCGGCGCGGGCCTTGCTGCCGCGCAGGACTATCCCGACCCGTCCGGTGAAGGTCGTCGTGCCGTTTCCGGCCGGCGGCGGCACCGACGCGCTGACGCGCTTCGTCGCCAAGGGCATGGAGCAGCGGCTCGGCCAGCCGTTCATCATCGAGAACCGCGGCGGCGCCGGCACCACGCTCGGCGCCACCGCCGTCGCCCGCTCGGAGCCCGACGGCTACACGATCATGGTCGGCACCGCCTCGACCTTCGCGGTCGCGCCCGGGCTCTACAAGCGGCTGGCCTACGATCCGACCAAGGATTTCTCGCCGGTCATGCTGTTCGCGACCGTGCCGTTCGTGCTGGTCGTGCAATCCGTCGCTCGGCGTGAGCAACGTGAAGGAGCTGATCGCGCTCGCCAAGAGCAAGCCCGGCGAGCTGAGCTACGCCTCCGCCGGCGTCGGCGCGGTGCATCACATCTTCTGCGAACTGTTCATGATCATGACCGGCATCGACATGAAGCACGTGCCGTATCGCGGCGGCGGGCCGGCGCTGAACGACGTGGTCGCCGGCCACGTGCCGGTCTATTTCGCCGACGCCGGGCCGGCGGCGCCGCTGATCCGCGTCGGGCCAGCTCAAGGCGCTCGGCGTCACCACCGCGACGCGCGCGAGCCATCTGCCCGACGTGCCGACGCTGCACGAGGCGGGCGTCACCGGCTACGAGGCGAACACCTGGCAGATGATGGTCGGCCCGGCCGCGGATGCCGGAGCCGATCGTGGCGCGGCTGAACGCGGCGCTCGGCGAGGTCATGCTGACGCGCGGAGGCGCAGAAGCTATTTCACCGGGCTCGGCATGCAGCCGCGCACCAGCACGCCGGCGGAGGCGGCCGAGCACATCCGCAACGAGGCCGCGCGCTGGACCGAAGATCATCAAGGGGATAGGCGTCAGCGTCGACTGAGACTAGGATTGCGCGCCAGCGCAAACGAGAGGCGGATTGCACATGCGCAAGCACCTGCAGGATCGGGCTGGTCGTGCCGTTTTCGACCGACCGGGTCCCCGACGAAGGCCTGAAGATGTATCCGGAGGTGACATTCATCCCGCGCGGCGTCGGCGTGCGCGCGCTGACGCCGGAGGGCTACGACGCGGCCTGGGACGGCATCCTGCCGGCGGCGAAGGAACTCGCGAAGCAGGGCGTCGACGCGATCATGGTGATCGGCACCTCGCTCACCTTCTACCGCGGCTACGAGGCGCACCAGCAGCTGCTCGAGCAACTGCGCAAGGAAACCGGCCTGCCGGTCAGCACCATGAGCGAGGCGGTGGTCGACGGGCTGCGCAGCGTCGGCGCCAAGCGCGTCGCGGTCGCGACCGCCTATTCCGACCTGGTGAACGACCGGCTCGCCGATTTCCTGCAGGCGCTCGGGCTTCGAGGTGACTGGCGCATGAAGGGCTTCGGCATCCTCGACTTCGGCGGCGCCGAGAAGATGAGCGAGCAGGACATCATCGACCTGTCAGCGGCAAGGCGATCGGCGAGGCCAAGGCCGCCGACGCGGTGCTGATCTCCTGCGGCGGGCTGATGACGCTCGGCTGCGCCGTGCCGATCGAGCAGCAAGCACGGCATCCCGGTCGTCACCAGCACGCAGTCGGCGTTCTGGAAGGCGCTGCGGCTTGCCGGCGACAGCGGCCAGATCGCCGGCTACGGCCGGATGCTGGCGCAATCGGAGCCGTGCCAGCTGACGCACTGACGTCTGATTTGCGGGGGTTGCCGGCCGCAGGCGGTTGCGGCGGCTGGGGAATCGTCGATATCTCCAACCGGTCATGAAGGCGCGCGTCACCGTCACGCTCGAAGTCCGGCATCCTCGACCCGCAGGGCAAGGCGATCGAGGGCGCGCTGAAATCGCTCGGCGTCGACGGCGTCGCCAGCGTGCGCCAGGGCAAGGTGTTCGACATCGAGCTCGAGGGCGCCGACCGCGCCCGCGCCGAGGCCGTCCTCAAGGAGGCGGCCGAGAAGCTTCTGGCCAACACGGTGATCGAGAATTATCGAATCGAGGTGGTCGGATGAGCGCGACTGCATCGGCAGAATTCAGCAGCTTGCCTCTCGTGCCCTCTCCCCTTGCGGGAGAGGGCAGCTCCGTGCGTGCGGCAAACTCGGATGGGTGCAGGGGTGGCGGCGTTTCCGCGCTTGAGCAGCACCCGCTCACCCATTCATTTGCCGGCGAGTGCTGCGGCAGTCCTCTCGCCGCAAGGGGCAGAGCAGCGCTGAGTAATCGATCGCCGCAATGGCGTGACGCGAGGCGCGATGAAATCCGCCGTCCTCGTCTTTCCCGGCATCAATCGCGAGCGCGACATGGCGCGCACGCTGCAGGCTCATGTCCGGCCGCGAGCCGGCGATGGTGTGGCACGCCGAGACCGCGCTGCCGGCCGGCACCGACCTCGTGGTGATCCCCGGCGGCTTCTCCTACGGCGACTATCTGCGCTGCGGCGCGATCGCGGCGCGCGCGCCGATCATGGACGCGGTGCGCGCCCATGCGGCCGGCGGCGGGCTTGTGCTCGGCGTCTGCAACGGCTTCCAGATTCTCTGCGAGTCCGGGCTGCTGCCCGGCGTGCTGATGCGCAACGCGGCGCTGAAATTCATCTGCAGGACGTCTATCTGCGGGTCGAGCGCTCCGACACGCCGTTCACCCGCGGCTACAACGCCGGCCAGGTGATCCGCGTGCCGGTGGCGCACGGCGAGGGCAACTACGTCGCCGACGACGACGACCATCGCGCGGCTCGAAGGCGAGGGGCGCGTGGTGTTCCGCTACGCCTCGCCCGACGGGCACGCTCGATCCGCGCTGGAACGTCAACGGCGCGACCAACGCGATCGCCGGCATCCTGAACGAACGCGGCAACGTGCTCGGCCTGATGCCGCATCCGGAGAACCACGTCGAAGCGGCGATCGGGCCGACCGACGGCCGCGGCCTGTTTGCGGGCTGGTGGATCATTTCGCAGGCGGCATAGCAATCGACGCCGCTCACTCGCCTTGAGTCTCGGGGCGTCGTCGTTACATGGCAAATTAAAGGCGTGGATGGCCGCCATCGCGCCGGCCATGACGGGTGAAATGCCGCTGCCGGCGGCCTAGAACTGGCACTGTGATCCGCAACGAACCCCCCATCACCCCGGAACTGGTCGCCGAGCACGGGCTCAAGCCGGACGAGTACGAGCGCATCCTCGAAGCTGATCGGCCGCGACGCCGACCTTCACCGAGCTCGGCATTTTCTCGGCGATGTGGAACGAGCACTGCTCGTACAAGTCCTCCAAGGTGCATCTGCGCGACGCTGCCGACCAAGGCGCCGTGGGTGATCCAGGGGCCGGGCGAGAACGCCGGCGTCATCGACATCGGCGACGGGCTCGCCGTCGTGTTCAAGATGGAGAGCCACAACCACCCGAGCTACATCGAGCCCTACCAGGGCGCGGCGACCGGCGTCGGCGGCATCCTGCGCGACGTGTTCACCATGGGCGCGCGGCCGATCGCCTGCCTCAACGCGCTGTCGTTCGGCGATCCGAAGCATCCCAAGACGCGGCATCTCGTGTCCGGCGTGGTGGCCGGCATCGGCGGCTACGGCAATTCCTTCGGCGTGCCGACGGTCGGCGGCCAGGTGCGCTTCCACACGCGCTACGACGGCAACTGCCTCGTCAACGCCATGGCGGTCGGGCTCGCCGACGCCGACAAGATTTTCTACGCGGCGGCGTCCGGCGTCGGCATGCCGATCGTCTATCTCGGCTCCAAGACCGGCCGCGACGGCATCCACGGCGCCAGCATGGCGTCGGCCGAATTCGGCGAGGGCGCCGAGGAGAAGCGGCCGACCGTGCAGGTCGGCGATCCGTTCTCCGAGAAGCTGCTGCTCGAAGCCTGCCTGGAGATCATGGCCAAGGGCTGCGTGATCGCGATCCAGGACATGGGCGCGGCGGGCCTCACCTGCTCGGCGGTCGAGATGGGCGCCAAGGGCGATCTCGGCGTCACGCTCGATCTCGACCGCGTGCCGACGCGCGAGACCGGCATGAGCGCCTACGAGATGATGCTGTCGGAGAGCCAGGAGCGCATGCTCATGGTGCTCAAGCCGGAGAAGGAAAAGGAGGCCGAGGCGATCTTCCGCAAGTGGGGGCTCGACTTCGCGATCGTCGGCGACACCACGCCGAACAAGCGCTTCATCGTGCGGCACGGCGGCGCCGTGATGGCCGATCTGCCGATCAAGGAACTCGGCGACGAGGCGCCGGTCTATCAACGCCCGTTCAGCGCCGCGCCGAAGCGTCCGGTCATCAAGGCGGCCGATGTGCGCGGCGCCGATGCGGATCGCGGATGCGCTGGAAACGCTGATCGGCTCGCCCGACCTGTGCTCCAAGCGCTGGGTGTGGGAGCAGTACGATCACGTCATTCTGCGGCAACACGGTGCAGCGGCCGGGCGGCGACGCCGCGGTGGTGCGCGTCAACGACGGGCCGAAGGCGCTGGCGCTCACCGCCGACGTGACGCCGCGCTACTGCGAGGCCGATCCGTTCGAGGGCGGCAAGCAGGCGGTGGCCGAGGCCTGGCGCAACCTCACCGCGGTCGGCGCGCGCCCGCTCGCGCTCACCGACAATCTCAATTTCGGCAATCCGGAGCGGCCCGAGATCATGGGCCAGTTCGTCGGCTGCGTGCGCGGCATCGCCGAGGCCTGCAAGGCGCTCGATTTCCCGGTCGTGTCCGGCAACGTGTCGCTCTACAACGAGACCAACGGCCGCGCGATCCTGCCGACGCCGACCATCGGCGGTGTCGGCGTGCTCGACGATTTCACCAAGTCGGCGACGCTCGCCTTCAAGGCGCGAAGGCGAAGCGATCCTGCTGATCGGCGAGACGCAGGGCTGGCTCGGCCAGTCGCTCTATCTGCGCGAGATCTGCGGGCCGCGAGGACGGGCGCGCCGCCGCCGGTCGATCTGGTCGAGGAGCGCGAGAACGGCGACTTCGTGCGCGCGCTGATCGCGGACGGGCGCGTCACCGCAGCGCATGATCTGTCGGACGGCGGCCTGCTGGTGGCGCTCGCCGAAATGGCGATGGCGTCGGGCATCGGCGCCACGCTCGACGCCGCGCCCGAGCGACACGCCGGCGCATGCCTACTGGTTCGGCGAGGATCAGGCGCGCTATGTCGTCACGGTTGCGCGCGGCCGATGCCGAGCGCGGTGATCGCCGCGGTGCAGCAGGCCTGGCGTGCCAGCGCATCAGATCGGCATGACCGGCGGCGACGCCTGGCGATCTCGGGCGAGCGGCCAGTCCCGGTCAAGCGCTGGCCGAGCGCTTCGAAGGCTGGTTTCCGGCCTATATGGCGGGCACTGCCGCCGGCTGAGTGTTACGCAGCCCGCAGGAGCCGCGGTCAGCGGCTCACCCAGAGCAGGGCCCGCCGGCAGCCCGGCGAGATCGACGCCTGGTTGGCGACGAGGCAATCGATCAGCCGGCCGCCGCCCGCGGAATGGTGCCGCAGAACTGGGCCTGGTCGCCCCGGCAGATGTTGAGGATCTCGAGCCGGACCCGAACCGGCAGCGGCGGAATCGGCCCGATCGTCTCGACGGCGACGGGCGGCGGAGGCGGCACCGGCGCCGCGTCGCGGAGCCGCCGCGACCGCGGCGGCCGCATTGGCTGCGCCGCCGATGGCAGCCAGCGCCTGCCGGCAGCCCGGCGGAAAGCTCGGGCGCGTGGCCTTGCAGGCATTGCAGCGCCTGTGCGCCGCCGGGCTGCACGCCTCGGCAGCGGGACATGAAGTCGGCCTGGCAGGCCTGGCGGATCGCCGAACGCTGGGCGCTCGTGGGTTTCGCCGGCGCGGGGCGCGCCGCGCGGCGTGCGGGCCGCAGGAGCGGCAGTGCGGGCCGCAGGAGCCGGCCGCGCTGGGGCTGCGGCAGGCGCGGCGGGCGGGGCCGCGGCGGGAGCAGCCGCTGGTGCCGCGGCAGGCGCAGGCGCGGCCGCGGCCGGCTGGGCTGCGGGCGGCGGGCTGATCGCTGCGACCGCGCTCCGGCACGCCGACGACAATTTCGACGAATTGCGTTGCAGGCATTGCAGCGCCTCGACGCCGCCGGGCGTGACGCTCGAGCAGTTCGCCATGAAGTCGGAACGGCAGTTGTTGCGGATCGCGCTCTTCTGCGCGTCCGTCGGCTGCTGCGCCATGGTGACGCCCGCCGACACACAGAGCGCCAGCAGAGCCGGCGTCGACACTCAGAGCTTGCTTACAAACCTTCCACACTGGAACCTCCCGGCGAATGAGCCTGAACCGAAAAAGCATACAATGACAGCACGACAAGTCCCAGAGCCTCAGGCCCGTGCATCGTGTGGACAGGGGACTTGACCGTTCCGTGACTGCTCCGATTCTGCTATGCCTCGCGGAACGCTTCGCCGCTGCGCTTCGCGACGGCAAGCGCCACATTCTCGCAACACGGAGCCGCGCGTCATGCCGATGAATGCCAGCGATATCGAGCGGCTGATCAAGGCACGCATTCCCGACGCCAAGGTGACGATCCGCGATCTTGCCGGCGACGGCGACCACTACGCCGCGACGGTGATCTCCGAATCCTTCCGCGGCAAGTCGCGGGTGCAGCAGCACCAGTTGGTCTATGAGGCGTTGAAGGGGCAGATGGGCGGCACACTGCACGCGCTCGCCCTGCAGACCGGTATTCCGGAAGCCTAGTGTCCCGAACCCGAAGTTCGCACGATTGTGCAGCAGGCTCTATGCTAACTTCGGGTTCGAGGGACACTAGAAACTTAAAGTTGCCAGTGTCGCTTTGATTCGGAAGTTCGCACCCGAGCAAGCTGAAAATTCAGGCGAACTTCCGAATCGCGACACTAGCGCGCGATCTTTGCGGGTCGAGCACGGCATGATGACGAGCCAGCCACCCGACGAGCCGGCGCCGCCCGATGGCGTGCGCAGCCTTGTGCCGGACGGTGCGATCTCGCCGACCGGGCCGTGGAGCGTGGGGGCGCGTGCTGGCGACTTCGTCTTCGTGGCGGGCATGCGCGGCATCGATCCGGCGAACCAGACCCTGGTCGCAGGGGAGGAGCAGCGGGTGGAGCAGGCGTTCGCCAACATGGCGCACGTTGCCGCAAGCGAAGGTGCGACGCTGCGCGATGCGGTTCGGCTTGTCGTTTATGTGACCGACATGGCCCGCCACCGGCCGATCGTGAACCGGGTGCAAGAGCGGCTGTGGCAAGGCGGGCCCTATCCGCCGCGCACCGTCGTGGAAGTGCGCCACCTGAACCAGGACGACTGGGTCGAGGTCGAGGGCACGTTCTTTGCACCGCTCGGCAAGAAGTTCCGCAAGAAGTGATGGACGAGCGTCCGGCGCCCCTTGGGAGTGGGGCGGGGATGGGCTAAATAAGGGTCAACGCGTCGCCGCCGGGAAACGCTGCCGCTTCGACCGGCAGCGGCTGACGGCAGGCGAGGTGACAGGCGAGACAAGGATCGATTTTCATGGGCATCGAGCAGTTCATCGACAATGAAGTGAAGGGCAACGACGTGGTGCTTTTCATGAAGGGCACCCCGCAATTCCCCATGTGCGGCTTTTCCGGCCAGGTCGTGCAGATCCTGGACTACCTGGGCGTGCCCTATAAGGGGCTCAACGTTCTGGAGTCCGACGATCTGCGCAACGGCATCAAGGCCTTTTCCAACTGGCCGACCATCCCGCAGCTTTACGTGAAGGGCGAATTCGTCGGCGGCTGCGACATCGTGCGTGAGATGTTCCAGGCCGGCGAATTGCAGTCCCTGATGAAGGAAAAGGGTCTGCCGGTGAAGGACAGCGCGCCGGCCTGATCGGCCCGCAAGCCAACCGCCTTCACGAGTGCGATTTGCCTGGGTGCCGTTTGCCGGTGCTCAGCTGATGCGCTGCATCACGAGATAGATGATCGCGATCAGCACGCCGATGCCGAGCAGGCTCGGCGTCGGCTCGCCGCCTGCGAACCCTGCCTCAATTTGGGGCAGCGAGGGCTGAGCGGCGCCCGGTGGCGCTTTTGGGGGCAACTCGGCCAGCGGCCGAGCGGATTTGGGCGCTCCGAGTCGGCCGGAGGCCAACTCGGCCAAAGCGCGAAAGCCGCCCAAAAGGCGGCTTTCGTCGGCCAATGCAAGAGCTTGCGTCAGCGCGAGTAGTATTCGACCACGAGGTGCGGCTCCATCATCACCGCGTAAGGCACTTCGGTGATCTGCGGGACGCGGGTGAGCTTGGCAGTCATTTGGCCTTCGTTGACCTCGATGTAGTCCGGCACGTCGCGCTCGGCGAGCGCGCGCGCCTCGATCACCAGGGCCATCTGTTTCGACTTTTCCTTCACCTCGATGGTGTCGCCGACCTTGACCTGATAGCTCGGGAATATTGACGCGCCGGCCGTTCACCTTGATGTGACCGTGGTTGATGAACTGCCGCGCCGCGAACACGGTCGGCACGAACTTGGCGCGATAGACCACGGCATCGAGGCGCCGCTCAAGGAGCCCCACCATGTGGGCGCCCGTGTCGCCCTTCAGGCGCCGGGCTTCCTGATAGATGCCGCGGAACTGCCGTTCGGAAATGTTGCCGTAGTAGCCGCGCAGCTTCTGCTTGGCCTTGAGCTGCACGCCGTAGTCGGAGAGCTTGCTCTTGCGGCGCTGGCCGTGCTGGCCGGGGCCGTACTCGCGCTTGTTGACGGGGCTCTTGGGGCGGCCCCAGACATTCTGGCCCATGCGGCGGTCGATCTTGTACTTCGCCTCGTGGCGCTTGGTCATCGCGTCCTCATGTTGGTCGTAGGGTTTTGAGGATCGCGCCCTCCTTTGCCCCGGACGTGCCGGGACCGACAGACCCTGCAGCAAGCGCAAAACGCGTGCGAAATCTGCAGGATCGCGGGTCGCGAAACACCGCGC
Source organism: uncultured Alphaproteobacteria bacterium (assembly GCA_963821555.1). GTDB lineage: Bacteria > Pseudomonadota > Alphaproteobacteria > Rhizobiales > Xanthobacteraceae > Z2-YC6860. The sequence continues at coordinate 199,808 of CAWGEM010000019.1, forward strand.
GGGCCGAACGGCCCGCGAGATGCGGCGTTTCTAGGGGCAAACCGGCCGGGTTGTCAATTCAGGGCAGGTGCTGCGAGCGCCGCCAGAAGCCGCGGCGAGCCGGCCTTGCCGGAGGTAAAGACCATGCGGGCCGGGGCCTCGGCCTGGAAGGCGGGGGGCGGGCCGATCAGCTCGACCATCCGGCGGGCGATCGCAGGCGCCGGATCGATAAAGGTCACCGGCCATGGCGACAGTTGTTGGAGACGCACCAGCAGCAACGGATAGTGGGTGCAGGCGAGCACAACCGTATCGGTGCGCCGGCCCTCGGCAGCAACGAAGCAGGGGGCGATTTCGACAGCGATCGCTCCGTCCGCAACCGCCTCGCCGCTGAGGTCCGCCTCGGCGAGTTCGGCAAGCCTCGGCGAGCCCACGAGCGTCACCGCGCATCCTTGCGCGAAGTCGCGAATCAAGGCGCGCGTGTATTCGCGCCGGACGGTCGCCTCGGTGCCGAGCACGGACACAAGCTTGCTTGTGGACGCTGCGCAGGCCGGCTTGATCGCAGGCACGGTGCCGACAAACGGCAGGTCGAAATGCGCGCGCAGCTTCGGCAGCACGAGCGTCGAGGCGGTGTTGCAGGCGACAATTACGAGGTCGGGGCGGTGCTCGGCGACGAGCATCTCCATGACCGCCAGCACGCGCTCGACCAGCACGCCTTCCGGATGGCGCGCATAGGGAAAGAACGCGTCGTCGGCGGCATAGACGAAGCGCGCGTCCGGCCGCGCCTTGACCGCCTCGCGGTAGACGGTCACCCCCCCGAGCCCTGAATCGAAGACCGAGAATCGTCGGCGCCCCGGCCATGCCGCTATCGATGGCATTGGCGGCTGCCGCAAATCAAGGGCGGGCGACGGGCGGCGAAGGCTCCGCTATCTGCGGTCGCGGGGCGCGGCGGCGCTTGGTCAGCGTCTCGAGCGTCTGCTCGGCGCGCTTGCCGTATTTCCCGGTGCAAGGCCTCGAGTTCCTCGTCGCCGAGGTCTTCGACGGCGGCAACCTTATTCTCCGCTCCGCGCATGGCGATGATCAGCTCCGAGAGCTTGATCTGCAGGGCAAGCGTGTCGCGATTCTGTGTGTTCTGGATCAGGAACACCATCAGGAACGTCACGATGGTCGTGCCGGTGTTGATGACGAGCTGCCAACTGTCGCTGTAGTCGAAGAGAGGTCCGGTGACGGCCCACACCGCGATCGTTGCCGTGGCGATGAGGAAGGTTATCGGTCGGCCTGACAACCGGGCGGTCTCGTGGGCAAACCACGAAAACCAGCCGAGCTTTCGCTTTGCCGCCTGCACGGCGGCACTATGCGCCGCCGCCGCAGGCTCAACCGCCGCCGCATCGGGCAAGGCGATACGCGGAGGGCCGAGAGGCAGGCCGCTGCCGGGGGGCGCCGTGGTGGTATGGGCCATGGATGATGTCCGAAAGCGGAGCCGCTTGACGCGGTCTGCACGTGCTCGCCCGGCGCGTAGATAAGAAGCGCTTCACCAACCTGCTAGCGGTCGTTGCGTGCGAGGATCGCCTGCGTCGTGCGATCGGGGCCGAAATCGCTCAGGTTTTCGATCGACAACAATTGCGCAAGGCGATTGCGCGCGCGGTTGACGCGGCTCTTGATCGTTCCGACCGCGCAGCCGCAGATTTCCGCCGCCTCGTCATACGAGAAGCCGGACGCGCCGACGAGGATCAGCGCCTCGCGCTGGTCGGCGGGCAGCTTGGCCAGCGCCTCGCGGAATTCTTGAAATTCGACGCGACCGGTCTGCTCGGGCTGCGATTTGAGCGTCTCGGCGTAGTTGCCTTCCGGATCCTCCACCTCGCGCCTGCGCTTGCGATACTCCGACCGAAACAGGTTGCGCAGGATTGTGAAGAGCCATGCCGACATGTTGGTGCCGGGCTGAAACGAATCGATATGCGCAAGCGCGCGCAGCAGCGTTTCCTGCACCAGATCGTCGGCGCGATCGACGTTGCCGCTCAGTGAGATTGCAAATGCCCGGAGGCTGGGCACTGCCGCGAGAATGGTGTCGCGGACAGAAGGGTCCAGAGTCATTCCGGTTTGTCCTTGTCGCCGCCCGACTTGTCGAGTTCGTGCAACAACTGAGCGAAACGCTCAGGTGTCGGCTCGATCAACCCATCGTAGTACGCACGCAACTGCTGCCCGATCTTGGCTTGGATGTCGCGTCCGAGGCTGGGTTCGGCCCTGGCCCTCTTTGTTGTCATCGTTGCCTTGGTGTCCATCGCATTGGGCTTTTCTGTTTGTTCTGCTTGTTCTGGCAGCTTTCGATCTTTCATCATTTCCCCCCGCGTCCGTTGCCGCCCGCAAAACCGTCAGTTTGATGCATCCTACGGCCGAAATCAGCCCGCAAGAGCCTCTCGCATCGCAGTTAAACGCTTGAACCGGCAGTTCGTTCCGTGTCAGGGAACTTTGTCCGCACTGGCGTGTTGGGGCTAAACAGGGGCTTCACCTATCGATCGGGAGGGATTCGTGTCCACATCGCAAGCCGTCGCCCAGCATTTGCCGTTTCTGCGCCGCTATGCGCGCGCCTTGACCGGCAGCCAGCATTCCGGCGATGCCTATGTCACCGCAGCGCTCGAGGCCCTGATCGAGGACCGCAGCGTGCTCGATGGTTTGGATACGCCGCGCGTTGCGCTCTACCGCTTGTTCACCAAAATTTGGAATTCGGTCGAGATCAACGACGCGAGCGAGCCGTCGGCCGATAATGCGCGGCGTCCGGTCGAGCAGCGGCTGGGGCAGATTACGGCCTTGCCGAGGCAGGCATTTCTGCTGGTCGCGCTCGAGGGGTTCTCGGAACAGGACGCCGCCGAAATCCTCGGCACGGACGTGGCGAGCGTGCGCCATCTCGTTGAAGAGTCCGGGCGCGAGCTCGCCGCCGAGATCGCAACCGACGTCCTGATCATCGAGGACGAGACCTTCATCGCCATGGACCTGGAAGGCCTGGTCGAGAGCCTCGGCCACCGCGTGCTGGGTGTCGCGCGCACGCACTCCGCCGCGGTGACGCTCGCCAAGGCCAAGCGTCCGGGTCTCATCCTCGCGGATATCCAGCTTGCCGACGGCAGCTCGGGTCTCGACGCAGTCAACGAACTGCTGCGCTCGTTCGAAGTGCCGGTGATCTTCATCACCGCGTATCCCGAGCGCTTCCTTACCGGCGAGCGGCCGGAGCCGGCGTTCCTGATCGCCAAGCCGTTCCAGCCGGCGACCGTCTCTGCCGTGATCAGCCAGGCGCTGTTCTTCGAGCGCAAGGCGCGGCGGCCGGAGCGGCGCGCGACCGCCTGAGGTGGCGCTCAGCGGTTGTTTCGCCGCGACAGGGAGTATCCGAGCATCACCGCTTCGACGATCGTCGCAAGCTGCGCGACCTGCAGGCCGCGCGGCGCGTCGAGGCGCGCATGCACGTTCAGGGCGGACGGGTCGGCTGAGGCTCGTGCCGGGCGCGCGAGCCCTAGCGTCACAACGATCGCGATCAGCGCGGCCGAGGCGGCCATGATGAGCGCGCCGAGCGCGCACACTGCACAGATCGCATAAATCAGCATTTCGCGCCGCAGCTTGGCCGCGGTGCCGCTGAAAGCCGTGGCGACGATTTCGTTCAGGCGCATGGCCGCGGCCCCCTCAGTGGCGACGGCCCGCCATGCCTGCGAGAAAGCCGATGCCGGCCGCGATCGCAAGTGTCAGCAGCGGGCGCTGCTCGACCTCGTCCTCGATACGGCGCAGTGCATCGTGGCCGTAGCGGGCGGCTTCGTCGGACTTGTTCCCCACGGTGCCGGCTCTGTGACAAGGCGGAGCGCTGGAAAAGAGACAGGCGCAGCCGAACGGATCGGCTGCGCCTGGCAACACCGGCCGAGCACGAGGGGAGGGGGGGATTGCGGCCGGGTCGGGCTTACAATCCGTCCGCCGCCGTTCGGTTCCCGGAACGCGGGCCGAATGTGTCCGGACCCCGGGCGGCGTCGCTTGCGATTTCGTCTTGCAGTCACCTCGTCGTGCCGACGCACCGATGGAACCGATGCCCGTGGGCGCGCGTTCCTAGGCAGTGCTTGCGACGTCGGGAGCGTGAACGACCTTTGAAATCCCCGATCCGCTCGCGCTTCTATGGAGAAGGCCATGGCGCGTGTGACCCCATATGTGATGGGGGGTCTGGCAGCCATCCTACTGATGGATCTCGGACCTTCCATGATCCGGCAAGCCGGATCGCTTGTGGCATCGTCGTCAGCGGCGGCCACGCCAACGCAAACCTCGAATACAGCGCGCAAGGGCGACCGTGCCGGCAGGGCCGTGGGCGAGGCTGGCGCGCCGGAGATTGCGACCGTGGAGGTCGTGGGACTGCGTCAGCCCGCGATCGTCTATCGAGATCGGGACGGCCGCGAACTCTACCGGACCGATCCTGTCAACAACGTCACGATCGTGACCAAGGATTTGCTGCTGCCCGAGGTCACCGTGAGCGAACGCGGTGCGAGCAGCATGCGGCCGGTGGTCCCCGTCGATTCCACACAGAAGCAACAGCCGCAACTGCAGCCCGGTGCGACGCTGCCGGTCGGTTGCGAACCGTCGTTCAGCCCGGTTGCGGCGCCATCGCTGTCGCATCTCACCGGCCGCTGCATGGCAATGCAGGCAACCAACACGAAACTCGCTCTCGCGTACTGAATTCGGCGAAGCGCCAAGCCGACAAAGCGCCGACAAAGCCGACAACAAAAAAGGGCCCGACTGGGCCCTTTCTGTTGTTGCGTGCGGGCCGTCTTACAGACGGCCGACCAGCAGCAAGATCAGCACGACGATCAGGATCGTGCCGACGCCTCCGGCTGGGTAATAACCCCAGCCGGTGCTGTGCGGCCACGTCGGAATGACGCCGATCAGAATGAGCACGAGAATGATGAGCAGAATGGTTCCGAGTGACATTGCAATCTCCCAGGCTTTCGAAAGGCGATATCCCAATTCCCGCCGTGCTGAATATCTTCTTCCGCGATGGTCTTTGAGCCGACGACCTGTCGGCCATGAACGTCGTTCCGCACCAACGCGGCCGTTCGCCCGCGGGTTCCATCTGCGAGTTCCAGGACGGCCGTTCGCGCATGTGCGAGTTTGATGCGTCTTGACGAATTTGTCCGCTTTCGCTCCGAGCAAAAGCAGCTAAAGTGGTTGCGGGGACTGGGGATGATTCTCGCAACGCTTGTTGTAGCTTCGCTTGTCGTGCCGGTATCGATCGGCACGGGCGACTCGCTCGCACCGCCCGATCGCGCCATGTCGATGGCGCAGAAGCGGGCGGTCGTGACCCCCCTCATATCGTCCGTCACGATCTGCATTGCTCGCACGGTGTCGGCCAACCCGCGCTATCCGGCCCTGGCGCCATCAGGCAACGTCAACGACCTCATTGTGGAATCCGTGTCGTCCTGCATCGACGCAGTGCAGGCTCTGATAGAGACCTACGATCGGCTGTTCGGCGCCGGCGAAGGCGAGAACTATTTCATGGGCCACTATCTCGAGGACTTGCCGGCGGCGGTCGAGCAGGCGATCCGCGGCGCGAAGTAGTCAAGCTGCAGCTCTCAGCCGTCGTCGCCGGGCTTGTCGGCCCAGGCGGTGGTGAAGCCGCATGTCATGAGCGGCACGATGTCTTTTGGAAAATGCGGATCCCGAGGGTTCGGGAAAAATTGTGCGCCGGACGGCTTCTGTCGGGGGGAGGGGGTGAACACCGTCCGGCGCCGGCGCGACCGACGGGAACGGCCGCGTCGGATTTTCAACGCATAGCGGCGAATTCGGTTCCCGTCATTTTCGTCACCAGATACCGAGCGACACTGCGCCAAGGGCGAGCGCAGACAGGATCAGGCTGACCAGCAACACGGCCAGCACAGGTCGATCGCGAAAACCCTGACGGGCCTCCTCGGCTGAGAGCGTCCTGCGCGCAAACATCGTCCTAGCCTTGCACTAGGGATGGAACGGATGGCGATTCTGGCCGTACTTCCACTCGGCGCGGAACCGGCCATTTTCGCCCATGAGACAGACCTCGGCGTTGTCGCCGCGATGCCCGAGCTTTTGCGCGGCATCGATCGCGAACATCAACGCTTCGGACTGCGACTTGTAGGGCCCGTACTCATGGTCCTGATACTTGATCAGCCAGGCATCCTGGCATGGTATGATGAAATAGCGGCACTGCGGCATGACAAACCTTTTGTTCGTCTGAGGCATTGACGGCCAACGCCTCGCGGGTGGCGTTGGTTCCTCGCGGTGGGCCGCGCGTTGCGCAGATGGCCGAGGCCACCCATACGTGCGATGCAAAGGCGTGATTCGTCACAACGACGCCGATCTTTGGTGGATGAAAGGCTTGCGAATGACCGGGCGCGGCCCAAATACGTTCAATCAGCGGGTGGGATTTTGATCGTGCCATTGAGCCCAATCGATCCGAAGAAGTTCGCGATCTTGCTCGATGTCGATGGGACGATCCTCGATATCGCCCCGACGTCCAGCGCGAAGTGACGGTTCCCGACTCGTTGCGAAAGACACTGCGGCGCGTAGCGGAGCGCGCCGGCGGCGCGCTCGCGCTGGTGAGCGGTCGCCCGCTCGGCGACCTCGACGTCATCTTCGCGCCGCTGCGGCTGCCGGCGATCGGCGGCCATGGCGCCGAGATTCGTGCTTGCCGCCGATGGCGCGGCGGCGCGCTGCAGCGCGCCGCTCGATGCCACGCTCAAGCAGCGAGCTGAACGGACGATCGCGCAGCAACATCCGGGCGTGACGCTCGAGGACAAGGGCTATTCGATCGCGCTGCACTATCGCTCGCAGCCTGCGCTCGGTCCGGCGTCTGATGCGTGAGGTCCGCGACGCTCCGTGCGTGTGCGGTCCGCGGGCGCCGTCGAGCTTCTGTCCGGCAAGGCCGTGATCGAGGTCAAGACCGCCGGCTTCAACAAGGGCACGGCGGTGCGCGAATTGATGACCCATCCGCCGTTCGCCGGCCGCGTCCCGATCTTCATCGGCGACGACATCACCGACGAGGACGCGTTCGCGGTGATGCCCGAATTCGACGGCCTCGCCATCTCGGTCGGGCGGAAGGTTGCCGGGCGTCGACGGACGTTTCCAGACGCCGGCCGACGTGCGCGACTGGCTTGATCGCATCGCCCGCGACCCGGTCCGTCTCTTCATGACCGACCACGGGCTCGATCTCGCCGTCATCGGCAACGGGCGTACCGCGGCGCTGCTCGAGCCGAGCGGCCGGCTGGTGTGGTGGTGCTATCCGCGCTTCGACGGCGATCCGGTGTTCTGCCGGCTGGTCGCGGGCGACGAGGAGAAAGGGCTTTTCCGACGTCGTGCTCGACGGCATGGTCGTCCTACCAGTCGCGAATATCTGCGCAACACCGCAATCGTCGCGACGGTGCTGACCGACAGCCAGGGCGGCGCGGTCCGCATCACCGACTTCGCGCCGCGCTTTCGCAACTACGGCCGCATGTACCGCGCCGCCGCAGCTGATCCGGATCATCGAGCCGGTGGCGGGCCTGCCGCGCATCACCATTCGCATGCGCCCGACGCACAGCTACGGCGCAGCCGATGACACCGCGCTCGTCGGCAGCAATCACATCCGCTATTGGGGCGGCGACACCGTCATCCGGCTCACGACCGACGCGCCGCTCTCCTACATCGACCGCGAAGCGCCGTTCGTGCTGACGCGCTCCGGTCCATCTGGTGCTCGGCACCGACGAGCCGATCGACGGCGAACTCGCCACGCATGTGCCGCGAGTTCTGCGACCGCACCCGCGACTACTGGATGGACTGGGTGCGGCGGCTGTCGATCTCCTACGACTGGCAGGAGCCGATCATCCGCGCCGCGATCTCGCTCAAGCTTTCCAACTTCGAGGAGACCGGCGGCATCGTCGCCGCGCACACCACCTCGATCCCGGAGGCGCCGGGCTCCGGGCGCACCTGGGACTACCGCTTCTGCTGGCTGCGGGACGCCTATTTCGTCGTGAAGGCGCTGAACCGCATCGGCGCGACCCAGACGATGGAGGATTTCATCTCCTTCATCCTGGGCATCGCCGCCAATCAACAGCGAGGCGCTGCGTCCGGTCTACAGCATCGTGCCGACCGACTCGATGGACGAGACGCATCGCCGAGCAGCTCAAGGGCTATCGCGGCGACGGGCCGGTGCGCATCGGCAACGCCGCCGCCCTGCAGGACCAGCACGACACCTACGGCAGCATCATCCTTGCGGCGCATGCCGATGTTCTTCGATCAGCGCCTGCCGCGGCCCGGCGACGAGGCGCTGTTCCGCCTGCTCGAGACGCTCGGCGACAAGGCCGCCGAACTGGCGCTCAAGCCCGATTCCGGCATCTGGGAATTCCGCGGACGCCGGCGGGTCCACACCCATTCGGCGGCGATGTGCTGGGCCGGGATCAGCCGGCTTGCGGCGATCGCCTCGCGGCTCGGTTTTGCCGACCGCGCCGCGCATTGGAACGCGGTTGCCGACCGGCTGCAGGCGACACTGCTGGAGCAGGCCTGGAATCCCAAGCTCAAGGCCTTCAGCGCCGCGTTCGGGACCGACGACATCGACGCCAGCGTGCTGCTGCTGCCGGAACTCGGCCTGATCGAGGCCGACGATCCGCGCTTCATTTCGACGGTGGCGGCGGTCGAGCGTGAACTTTTGCGCGAGAAGCACGTTATGCGTTACGCCAACTCCGACGATTTCGGCATGCCCGAGACGGCGTTTCTGATCTGCCGATTCTGGCTGATCGACGCCTGGTGGTCGATCGGCCGGCGCGAGGAGGCGCGCGATCTGTTTCTCGATGCTTTGCGCCATCGCAATCGGTACGGCCTGCTGTCCGAGGACATCCATCCGCAGACCGGCGCGCTGTGGGGCAATTTCCCGCAGACCTATTCCATGGCCGGGCTGATATTGACGGCCATGCGTCTGTCGCGCAGCTGGGAGGATCGGTATTGGCGCGGATAGTCGTGGTGTCGAACCGCGTCGCCGTCCCCAGCGCCGATCGCGGCGCCCGGGCCGGCGGCCTCGAGGTCGCGCTGCGCTCGTTCCTGAAGCGCAACCACGGCCTCTGGTTCGGCTGGAGCGGGCGCGTCGCCGCCAAGGCCGAGGACGTCGTCGCGCACAGTCGAGCACGGCGGCGTCACCTACATCACCACCGATCTGTCGCGCGCCGACTACCAGGAATATTACAACGGCTTCGCCAACCGGATGCTGTGGCCGATCCTGCACTATCGGCTCGATCTCGCGGAGTTCTCCAGCCGCGATCTCGCCGGCTACCTGCGGGTCAACGAGCATGTTCGCCGACGCAACTGCACCAGCTGCTCAAGCCCGACGACGTGATCTGGGTGCACGACTATCACCTGCTTGCCGCTGGCCAAGGCGCTGCGCGAGCGCGGCCACGAGAACCAGATCGGCTTCTTCCTGCACGTGCCGTTTCCGCCGCCGGAAATCCTGACCGCGCTGCCCAAGCACGAGCGCGTCATCCTGAGCCTGTGCCACTACGATCTGGTCGGCTTCCAGACCGACGGCGATGCCGACAATTTCGCGCGCTATCTCGACCGGCGAATGCCGGATGCCGAGCCGCGACCGCCGCACGTTCATCGCCGGCAAGCGGACCGTGCGGCTCGGCGTCTTCCCGGTCGGCGTCGAGACGCGCGGAGTTCGACCGGCTGGCGCGGCGCACCGCGCGCTCGGCGTTCGTGCGCGAGGTGCTCGCCAGCCTCGCCGGGCGCGCCATGATCATCGGCGTCGATCGCCTCGACTATTCCAAGGGCATCGGGCTGCGCATGCAGGCGTTCGAGCGCTTCCTCGCCGACCATCCGCACTGGCGCGGCGCGGTGACCTATCTGCAGATCACGCCGCGCAGCCGCTCGGAGATCCGCGAATATGCCGAGATGGAACGCCGCATCAGCGAGACGGTCGGCCGGGTCAACGGCCGCTACGGCGAGGCGTCGTGGACGCCGATCCGCTACGTCAACCGCCCGTACAGCCGCTCCGCGCTCGCGGGACTCTACCGCTCGTCGCGGGCCGCGCTGGTGACGCCGCTGCGCGACGGCATGAACCTCGTCGCCAAGGAATATCGTCGCGGCGCAGGACCCCGACGATCCCGGCGTGCTGATCCTGTCGCGCTTTGCCGGCGCTGCGGTCGAATGCCAGGCCGCGCTGCTGGTCAATCCTTACGATGTCGAGAGCGGTCGGCGCCGCGATCGAGCAGGCGCTCGTCGATGCCGCTCGACGAACGGCAAGGGCGGCACGGGGAATTGGTCAGAGTGCTGTCGCAGAACGACCTCAAGTTCTGGGGCGAGCGCTTCATTGCTGCGTTGACGCGACCGGTCGCGGGCGCGAATTGGGCGCCGCAGCGGTTCGCGTAATTTGCGGGTGCGCCCTTGTGAAAGGGAATTCGCTCACAGCGTGAAATCGATCACGACCTTGATGTCGCCGTCGTGCGGGTCGAGCGCCTCCCGCCATCGCGCGAGCGGCACGCGCCGCGTAATGAGCCGTTCGAGCCAGCGCTTGTCCGAGCGCATCAGCGAGTCGGCCGCCATCTCGTAGTGCCGCCGATTGGCGTTGACCGATCCGAAGACCACGTGGTTGTGCGAGCACCAGCGTGCGGTTGAAGCGCCCGATGTCGAACGCGACATCGTGGTCGGGGCCGAGGCCGAGCAGGCACACGATGCCGCTCGGCACCTGCGCCGCAAGCACCGCGGCAATCACCGAAGGCGCGCCTGTGCACTCCAGGATCACGTCGGCCTCAAGCTCGCCCACGACGGGCGGCGGGCAAGCGTGATAGCGGGCGCCGAGGTCACCGACGAGCCGCGGCTTTACGCCATCCACGTTGCGATCGAGCACGTGCACGTCGAAGCCGCGCTGCGCGCCCATCAGCGCGGCGAGAAGCCCGATCGCGCCCGCACCGGTCACGAGCAGCCGGCGCGGCTGCCACGATCCGAAACGCCGTCCGATGCGTTCGATCTGGTCCCACGCCTTCGCAACGATGCTCGCGGGCTCGACCAGCACGCCAAGAATTCCGAGCGAACGATCGACCTTGATCGCAAACGCAGGCGCCACGCGAAAGCGTTCTGCGCCATAGCCGTGCCGGCCTTTGATCCCGCATTCGGTGTAGCGGCCGTTCCGGCACATGTCCCATTCGCCGGCCGCGCAAGCGGGGCACGGCACCGGGTCGGGCCGCCGCACGAAACCGACCAGCCGGTCGCCGATGTCGAAGCCGCTGCCCGCCGGCGCCGCAATCACCTCGCCAAGCGATTCGTGGCCGAGAACAAGGCGCGCCTCGCCGGGCGGCGCTTCGCCATAGGCTCCCGATACGATCTCGCGGTCGGTCCCGCAAATCGCCGAGCGCGAGCGTGCGGACGAGGACGTCGCCGTCCTGCGCCGCAGGCTCCGGGACCTCGTCGATCCGCGCGGCGTCGATCTGTCCGGGAATGAGCGTGATCGCGCGCACCGGCGATAGCTCCTCGCTTGCTAAAATGGCAATTGCCTGCAGCGTAGCAGGCGGTTCCTCGACGCGCGGGGCGCGGATTGGTTCCCGTCCTGCGAGGAATGCCGCGGCCGATTGACCTCCTTTCGGGGAAGGTGCATGGCAACGGTAACGGTGCTGGGCGCGCGGCGTCACATCGGGCTTGGGGCGGGGCAACGTTGAATCAGCGGGCGCGTTTTGGGCCGGTCCTATGGTCGTCGTGCCTCGCGATGCTCGCGGTCGGCGCCAACAGCACGGCCATCATGGCCGCTTTGCCGGACATGAAGACCGAACTCGCGCTCGGTCCGGGTGGCGTGGAATGGGCGGTCAACGCCTATCTCGTCGTTTCTGCGGCCTTCGTCGTGCTGGGCGGTCAGGCGGCCGACCGGTTTGGCGCTGGCCGTGCCTCGATCACAGGGCTCGCGCTGTTCGCTGTCGCGTCTTGCATCATTGCCACCGCCGGCTCGCAGACGGCGCTGCTCGCGGGGCGGGCGCTGCAGGGATTTGCGTCGGCGTTCGCGGTGTCGGCCACGCTTGCCGCGGTCGATACCAGCGCGGGGCCGGAGCGCAGGGCCTCGGCGGTCGGCGCGTGGAGCGGCTTCCTGATGCTCGGCTTCAGCATCGGGCCGCTGCTTGGTGGCCTGCTCACGCATCTGACAGGCTGGCGCGTGATCTTCTGGCTCAACGTGCTGCTCATGTCGCTCGCCATCGCCGGCTTGGCGTATTCGGGCGCGGCGATCCCACAAGTTCGCGGCCGACCAAGCTGGCGCGCGGACTGGATCGGTTTTGTGCTGCTCGCGACGCTGATGGTGTCGCTGGTCTTCGGCTTGCACGCCTTGCCGCATGCGGCGGCGGCGCCGCTTCCCGTGATCGGCCCGTTTGTGCTGGCGGCTGCGGCACTGGTCCTGCTGATTGTGGTCGAATCGCGCATCGAGGGGCCGTTGCTCGATCTGACGTTCTTCTCCCGCCGCAGCTTCGTCATGGGCCTCGTGATCGCCTCGATCGCAATGTTCAGCATCATGAGCCTGCTGCTCTACTTCAATCTCTATGCGCAGAGCCGCGAGGGACTCGACCTCACGGCGCTGGAGGCGGGCGCCGCCTTGCTGCCGCTGAGCGGGGCACTGCTCGTGCTTGCGTTGTCGGCGTCGGCGGTGGCGGCGCGCGTCGGGCTGCGTAACGCCATGACCGGCGGCATGGCGCTGATCGCGGTCGCCAGCGCCATCATCGGCGCAGCCTTGGCCGGCGGCGGGATGGCGCTGCTGGCCGCTGGCTTCCTGGTGATGGGCGCGGGCCTCGCCGTGCCCTATGCACTTGCGCCGCGGCTCGCGCTGTCGGCGCTTGCGCCCGCGCAGGCCGGGCAGGGCGCTGGCATCGTCAACGCGTGCACGTTTCTTGGCGGCAGCGCCGGGGTTGCCGGCGGCGCCGCCGCCTTTGCGCTTGATGGCATCGTCGCCGTCCTGGTGATGGTTGCGCTCGCAGGCCTGCTCGGCTCTCTCCTAAGCCGCGGTATTCCGGAGACGCCCTGAGGCGCGGCCGACATGCCAATTCGCTTGATCCGGGCCTCCTGGTTCCCGTCCTCAGTATTGCGGCGCTCCGCGCCAAGTATTCGCGCGCAGCGATACAGCAACGGTCAGCGATTTCGACGGTTAGAACAGTTAAAAACTGTTCGATCCGGTTTTCTTTTTGACAGCGGAGCACCCTGCGCTATAGATCGCCATGCAACCCAACCCTTTCTGGAACGCTTCCAAGCGAGCGCGGTTGGTCGCCGCGCATCGTCGGCGGCCGGGGCTGCCGAACGATTGCGCCGACGAGGATGCCCTTTCCGAATTCGACCGCGCTCCGCTACCCATCCGCAGCACGCCGCCGGCCATCTCACCGCAAGGTGTCGTGACCGTCCGCGCGGAAAAATGTAACATTGTTACAGGGCGACATGGGCTGGCGGGCTGGGAAGCGACCCGCCGGTTGGAAAAGCCTGGAAATTCGCAATGACAAACATGATGCGCACCCGCTCCTTGAGGGCTTTGCTGAGGAGGCTCGTGCTGATCGCCCTGGCGGCCACTGTCGTCCTGCCGCCGGCTCCGACATTCGCTCAACCGACACCGCCCACATCCGCCTTCCCGCCGCCACCTGCACCGGCCGGCTCGGCAACGACGCCCGACGCGCCCGCTTCGGCGCCGGCGACCGGCGAGGCCGCCTCGGGCGCGCCGTCGGCCCAGCCTGCCGCCGCGCCGTCGGTTCCCTCGGTCGGCGCCGCCATGCTGCCGCGCGACCTGTCGCCCTGGGGCATGTTCGCGAATGCCGATTTGGTGGTGCAGATCGTGATGATCGGACTCGTGTTCGCCTCGCTCGTCACCTGGACGGTGTGGCTCGCCAAGAGCCTCGAACTCGCGGCCGCCAAGCGCAGGGCGCGGCGCCATTTGCGCGTGCTGGCCGACGCCCGAACGCTCGCGGAAGCCGCCGCCGGACTTGGTCGGGCTCGGGATCCTCTGGCGATGCTTGTTCGCACCGCGCAGCAGGAGGCACGGGATTCGGGCAATTTCGATCCATCCGGTCTCAAGGAGCGGGTCGTATGGTTGATGGAGCGCGTCGAGGCGTCTGCCGGACGGCGCATGAGTCGCGGCATGGGCGTGCTTGCGAGCATCGGCGCGACTGCGCCGTTCGTAGGCTTGTTCGGCACGGTCTGGGGCATCATGAACAGCTTCATCGGCATCTCCAATGCGCACACCACCAACCTCGCGGTGGTGGCGCCGGGCATCGCCGAGGCGCTGCTCGCGACCGCGCTCGGGCTTGCCGCCGCGATCCCGGCGGTCGTGATCTACAATGTGTTCTCGCGCTCGCTCGGCGCCTATCGCGCGCTGATCGCCGACGGCTCGGCGCTGGTCATGCGGCTGGTCAGCCGGGACTGCGACGGCGGGCGAATTCCGCTCGGGCGGGCGGCGGAGTAGCGCCATGGCGATCCGTCTTGTGCATGAGGGCGACGAGTTCGCCGAGACCCACGAGATCAACGTCACGCCGTTCATCGACGTGATCCTGGTGCTGCTGATCATCTTCATGATCGCGGCGCCGCTGGCGACCGTCGATGTCGCGGTCGACCTGCCGGCTTCGACCGCGGAGCGCAAGCCCCGCCCGGACAAGCCGATCTTTCTGACAGTGAAGCCCGACCTTTCGCTCGCTGTCGGCGACGATCCGGTGGCGCGCGACGCGCTCGCTACGACGCTCGATACCGTCTCGGGTGGCAACCGCGACGAGCGGGTTTTCCTGCGCGCCGACCGCGCGGTCAGCTACGGCGACCTGATGGACGTGATGAACATGTTGCGCGGCGCGGGCTATCTGAAGGTCGCCCTCGTCGGCCTCGAGGCGCAAGAGCAGAAATAGCGGTTCGTCATGGCGACACACGCGCTCGCCCTGTTGGAGCCCGACGAGCGGGGCGAAACGGCACGCTGGACGCTGGCCGCGCTTATCGTTCTCGCGGCGCATTTCGGTCTTGCCGCAACCTACTGGCTGTGGCCGCCGCCGCCGGCGGAATCCGCTGCGATGGCACCGGCCGTGATCCTTGAGCTTGCGCCGTTGCCAGTTTCGCCGACATCGCCCGCCGATCTCGCGCCGGGCCCGGAGATGGTCGAATCCGAGCAGTCGAGCGAGCCCGCCCCGGTCACGCCGCCGGAGATGACGGAGCCGATCCCGAAGATCGAAGGGCCGGCCGAGGTCACCTTGCCGATGCCCGAGCCCAAGCCGCCCGAAAAGCCGGTCGAGCAGAAGGTCGTCGAGCCAAAACCGCCCGAACCGAAGCCGATCGAAAAGCCGCGCGAGAAGCCGCCGGAAACGAAACAGGTCGAGCGGAGACCGCCCGCGCCGCGCACGACCGCGGCGCCGCGCTCGGAAACTCGCACCGCTCCGGTCGCGCGCGCGGCGAGCCCCGGCAGCACGCAATCGAACGCTGCGATTGCCTCCTGGCGCGACCGGGTGGTTGCGCACCTGCAGCGCAACAAGCGCTATCCGCGCGGCTCCGAATCCCGGCGTGAGCAGGGCGTGGTCACGCTGAGCTTCAGCCTCGATCGCCGCGGCCACGTTCTTTCGCGCTCCATCGTTCGCAGCTCGGGCTATTCCGAGCTCGACAGCGAGGTCATGTCGATGATCGCGCGCGCGCAGCCGCTGCCGCCGTTTCCACTGGAAATGCCGCAGTCGAGCATCCAGCTCGTCGTTCCCATTCGCTTCTCGGTCCACTGACCGCTCTGCCGCGAGCCCGCCGCAGCCCCGTGCGGATGCCGGAGTGCTGCGCGGTTTTTTCGAAGCGGATGTGCGGAACTTATGTGGTAGGGAGCGTGCAGCCCGGTCATCCCGGACCGGCGTGCGTGGTGCGGAGCTGTGAATGCCGGGTTACCGGATTCTGATCGCCGGCGCGGGCATTGGAGGCCTGTCGGCGGCGTCCTGCCTGATGAAGGCCGGCCATCACGTGCAGATTTTCGAGCAGGCGCCGGCGCTTGCCGAGGTCGGAGCCGGCATCCAGATCAGCGCCAACGCGATGCACGTGCTGCGCCATCTCGGTCTTGGCGAGGCCATTACACGGGTGGGTGTGCAGCCCGGCGCCTACGTCTTCCGGCTGCATGACACCGGCGAGGTGATCCAGCGCTTCTCGCTCTCCGAAGAGCACGAGCGATTGCACGGCGCGCCCTACACCCAGCTCCACCGCGCCGATCTGCACGAGATTCTCGCCGAGCGGGCGCGCGCATTCAGTCCGGACGTGGTGCAGCTCAATCGCAAGGTCACGGGCTTCAGCGAGAGCGAGCAGGGCGTCGAACTGCATTTCGAGGACGGCACTTCGGCGCGAGGCGACCTTCTGCTCGGCGCCGACGGCCTGAAGTCGGCGGTCCGGCGCCAGATCGCAGGCGACGCGCCCGCGACCTACACGGGCGACGCGGCGTGGCGCATCACGGTGCCGACCGAGCGCCTGCCGGCGGGGCTCCTGGAACGGGTGATGTCCGTGTTCCTGGGCCCGGGCGGCCATGTCGTCTGCTACTACCTGCGCGGCGGCGCGCTGCTCAACTTCGTCGGCCTTGTCGAGACCGACGACGTCTCCGATGAATCCTGGACGGTCAAGACGTCGTGGGATGCGCTGAAGGCGCATTTCGCGGGCTGGCATCCGATGCTCCAGACTGTCATCGACGCGGCCGACAAGGATCAGTGTTATCTGCTGGTCGCTGCACAACCGGCCGCCGATTCGCAACTGGAGCACTGCGCGCGCGACGCTGCTCGGCGATGCCGCGCATCCGACGCTGCCCTATCTCGCGCAGGGCGCGGCGATGGCGATCGAGGACGGCGCCGTGCTGATGCGTTCGCTCGCGATGGCGGATATCGATCCCGGCCGCGCTGCAGCTTTATCAGCGCAGTCGCGTCGACCGCACCGCGCGCATCATGCTGCAGTCCACCGCCAACCGGGAGCTGTTCCATCTGCGGTCCGAGGCCGAGATCCGGGCGGCCTTCGCGCAACGCAACGAAGGCGCCGATCGCAACAACTGGCTCTATTCGTACAATCCGCTGACAGTCGAGCTGCGATGATGTCGCTCCGGCTGGATGCGGTCGCGGACGAACCAATGTCAAACGAAACGGGAAGGAGGAGGGCCAAGTGGGCAAAGGGCATCAGGACAAGGTTGCGGTCATCACCGGCGCGGCCAACGGCATCGGCCAGGCGTTCGCGCTGCGGCTCGCCGACGACGGCGCGCATATCGTCGTCGCCGACATGGCCTCCGGCGACGAGACCGTCAAACGGGTCGAGCAGGCCGGGCGCCAGGCGCTGGCCTGCAAATGCGACGTGACCTCGCAGGCCGACGCTGCCGCGCTCGCGGCAGCGGTCGAACGCAAGTTCGGCCGCTGCGACATCCTCATCAACTGCGCTGGAATCTTTCCGCAGTGCGCCTTCGATCAGATGACGTTTCGAGGACTGGCGCCGCGTCTGTCGATCAATCTCGACGGCCTGTTCCTGGTCACGTCGGCCTTCGTGCCCGGCATGAAGCAGCGCGGCTGGGGCGCATCGTCAACATGGCCTCGAGCACCTTCGGCTCGGTGGTCACCGGTTTCGTGCACTACGTCGCGAGCAAGGGCGGCGTCATCGGCTTCACGCGGGCGCTGGCGTCCGAGCTCGGGCCGCACGGCATCACGGTCAACGCGATCGCGCCGGGGCTCACGCGCACGCCCGGCACGCTGGCGCGCACCCCGCGCGCGGCATCGCCAGCATGGACGAGGAGTTTCAGCTCGGTCGCGAGCACGCAGGCGATCAAGCGCGGCGAAGTGCCGGACGACCTGGTCGGCACCGTCTCGTTCCTGACCAGCGACGACGCGGCGTTCATCACCGGCCAGACGCTCAACGTCGACGGCGGCCGGGTCGAAGCTGATCGAACGAGGATGGTTCCCCTCCCATTTGAAAGTCGTCATGCCCGGCCTTGTGCCGGGCATCCACGTTTTGGCGACAAAGAAAGCGTGGATGGCCGGGACTAGGCGCGAAGCGACGCCGTCCTTCGGACGGCTATGGCCGGCCATGACGACTTCGATCAGCACAGGTGACCAAACTCAAATGCCGAGATAGCTCGACTTGATCTCGTTGTTCGCCCATAGCTCGTCCGGGCGTGCCGAGTAGACCACCTGGCCCTTGCTGATGACGTGGACGATAGTCGACGAGCTTGAGCGCGAGCGCCGCGTTCTGCTCGACCAGCAGGATCGACAGGCCCTCCGGCCTTCAGGCTTGCCGATCGCCTCCCACACGCCCTGGATGATGATCGGCGCCAGGCCCTCGGATGGCTCGTCCATGATCAGGCAGTCGGGGTTGGTCATCAGGCCGCGGCCGATCGCGAGCATCTGCTGCTCGCCGCCCGACAGCGTCTTGGCGCGCTGATTGCGCCGCTCCTGCAGGCGCGGAAACAGATCGTAGACGCGTCGCAGGTTCCAGCCGTGCCGCTCGGGCGCGCGCTCGGCCACCAGCAGGTTTTCCTCGACGCTCAGCGTCGGAAACACCCGGCGTCCCTGCGGCACCAGCCCCATTCCGCGGCGGATGGTCTCGAACGACGCATATCTGCGTGATGTCGTCGCCCTTGAAGACGATCCGGCCGCGCCGCGGCGGATTGAAGCCCACGATCGAATTGACCAGCGTGGTCTTGCCGACGCCGTTGCGACCGAGCAGACCGAGAATCTGACCCTGCTCGAGCTTGAGCGACAGGCCCTGCAGCACGTAGGCGTCGCCGTAGTAGGTGTGGATGTCCTGGACTTCCAGAATCGCCATGGCTCAGCCCGTCCCCAGGTAGATTTCCTGGACCTTCTGGCTTTGCTTGATCTGCTCCGGCGCGCCGGTTTCCAGAACCTCGCCGAAGTGCAGCACGCGAAATCTGGTCGGCGACGTCGAACACCACGTCCATGTCGTGCTCGATCAGAAGGATCGCGAGCTTCGGGTCGAGCCGCATCAGGAACTTGGCCATCTCGACCGACTCGCCGGACGAAAGCCCTGCCGCCGGCTCGTCGAGCAGCAGAACCTTGGGATCGCTCGCGAGCCCCAGCACGATCTCGAGCTGGCGCTGCTCGCCGTGCGACAGGTAGCGCACCTCGACGTCCTTGCGGTCGAGGAAGGCCGCCTGCTCGAGCAACCGATGGGCCTTGTCGTAGACGTCGCGGTACGACGACAGGAAGCGCCACATGACGAACTTCGACGGCCGCAGGCCGTTGATCGCGAGCAGCACGTTGTCGAGCACGGTGAGCTTCGGGAACAGGCTGGTGATCTGAAACGTGCGCGCCATGCCGAGCGCGGTGCGGCGGTGGCTCGGCCATGCCGTGACGTCCTGCGCCGAACAGCAGCACCTGGCCCGAGCTCGCCGGGAAAATTCCGGTGATCAGGTTGAACAGCGTGGTCTTGCCTGCGCCGTTCGGGCCGATGATGGCCTTGCGGTCGCCCGGCAGGATCGTGAGCGTGACGCCGCGCACGGCGTGCAGGCCGCCGAAGCTCTTCGATAGGCCCTTGAGCTCGAGGACCGGCGGTCCGGCGTTCGAGCGTTCACCGTTGCTCAAGCGGACAGTCCTTGCGATCGGGGAAGCGAACCCGGGGCTGCCGACGCAAGCCCCGGGTGGCGGCTGGTCGCACGCGCACTTCTCTGCTGCAGCATGATCCCGAAAAGTGGTCAGCGGGTTTCTGGAAAGATCATGCTCGAGAAATACGGGGCCGCGGCCGGCCCCGGCTTGCGCGCGACCGCTCAGTTGCAGTACTTGCAGGCCGGGAAGTCGCGACTGTAGACCGGAGTCTTCAGGAACTCGTCCTTGTTGAACTGTCCGAACTGGCCGACGTTCGGATAGGTCTTGATGACGGTGTTCCAGAGCTCGTCCTTGTCGTAGCCGAACATCTTCTTCTTCTCGACCTTCTTGATGTAGATGTTCTGCACGGGATTGCGCATCTCGTCGAAGCTGACCGGCCCGCGGATCGTGTCGAACTTGATCGCCGACAAGCTGCTTGATGAACTCCTCGGCGCCCGGGAACTTGCCGCCGTTCTTCTTGATCACCTGCATCGATCATCTGCGCGGTGGTGTAGTTGTTCTCCGAATAGTAGGACGGCACCTTGCCGTACTTGGCCCGATACGCCTTGACGAAGGCGACGTTCTTCGGCGTGTCGAGCGCGGCGCTGTAGTGCAGCGGCGAGATGTGGCCGATGACCTCGTCGCCCATCGAAGGCAGCACGAACTCGTCATAGCTGGTGCCGCCGCCGATCACCGGCTTGCTTGTTGCCCGGCGCCGCCGAGCTGCTTCGGGAACTGCAGCGACATCGGGACCGACCATGAGCGAGAAGATCGCGTCGGCATCGCTGCTTGATGGTCGGGATGTAGGGGCCGAAGTCCTTGGTGCCGAGCGGCGGCCAGATCTTCTGGACGATCTGGCCGCCGCAGGCCTCGAACGCGCGCTGGAAGCCGCCGACCACCTCGTAGCCGAAGGCGTAGTCGGCGCCGATCGCGACGACCTTCTTGAAGCCCTGCTCGCAGGCCCATTGCCCGAACGGATGGCTCGGCTGCGAACTGGTCCAGCCGGTGCGGATGAAGTACGGGTACTTGGGCAGGTCGCGCTGTGTCAGGTCGTCGGCCGCCGCGACCGACGAGATGTAGAGCGGTCTTTTCGGTGGTGCTGACCGGCGCCAGCGCGTAGCCGGTCGAGGCCAGAAGGCCGCCGATAAACATGTGGACCTTGTCCTGCAGGATCAGCTTCTTGGCCTTGGTGACCGCGGTGTCGGGCTTGCCCTGCTCGTCCTCGACGATGAATTTGATGTCGGCGCCGCCGAAGCTTGTTCTTGCGCTCGTCGAGGTACATCTGGAAGCCGTCGACCATGTCCTTGCCGACCTGGGCGAAGATGCCGGTGGTCGGCGCCAGGAAACCGATGCGGATTTCATCGGCGCCTGCGATGGAGACCCGGCGCCGAGCGCAAGGCACGCCGAGCATCAGCCGGTCGAAGTCGCCTTGCGAACGTACTTGCCATCAGTTCTACTCCCTGGTTGGGTGATCGTCTTGGTCTCAGGACGTCACGGGTGCGAGCTTTTCCGAACTGGCCTGTCTTGGCCGGCGCCGCGCGACTCTGGCGGATGCGCTCCGGAATGCCCATCAGACCGGTCGGCAGATAGAGGATCGTCAGGACGTAGACGGCGCCGAGCACGTACTGCCACCACGGCACCAGCGTGCGAGAGGTATTCGCGCAGGCCGAACACGATGATCGTGCCGATCACGCCGCCGACCAGCGTGCCGGCGCCGCCGAGCACCGCCATCAGAAGCGCATCGACCGAGGTGGTCAGCACCACGTTCTCCGGGCTGACGATGCCGGCGGTGTGTGCCCACAGCACGCCGGAGAGGCCGCCGAAGGCGCCGGCGATGATGAACGCGATGTATTTGTGCAGCCACGTGTTGTAGCCGAGGATTTTCATGCGCAGCTCGCGCTCGCGGATGCCGGCGAGGCTGCGGCCGAACGGCGAGCGCACCAGCGTGTACATCGCCAGCAGCGAGACCGCGAAGAAGCCGAACACCACGTAGAAGAACGTGACCTCGTTGGCGAGGTCGATGCCGAACTTCGGCCGTTCGCGCAGGTTGATGCCGTTGTCGCCGCCGGTGAGCGAATTCCAGCGGTAGGCCAGGCCCCACACGCATTGACCGAGCGCGAGCGTGATCATCAGGAAGTAGACGCCGCTCGCGCGGATCGCGAGCAGGCCGAAGACTGCGGCGAGCGCCGCCCCGATCAGAATGCCGAACAGCACCACCAGCCAGAAATCCCAGCCGAGGCCGAAATGGTACTTGGTGGCGAGGATCGCGGTCGCGATAGGCGCCGACACCGAGATAGGCGGCCTGCCCGAGCGAGGCGAGGCCGGTGTAGCCGAGCAGGATGTCGAGGCTCATCACCAGGATGGCGAATGCGAGCGCCCGGGTGGCGAGCAGGATGACGAACGAATTGGTGTTCGGAACGATGACGGCGACCGCCGCCAGCGCCACGACGACCGCGACGATCTTGAGGGTCTGTCCCTGCATGGCCGTTGCTCACTCCCGTCCGAACAGGCCGGTCGGCTTGACCGCGAGGATCAGCGCCATCGGGGCATAAAGCGTGAAATAGGAGACCTCCGGGAAACAGCGCCTTGCCGAAGTTGTCGGCAAGGCCCACGACCAGCGCGCCGATCGCGGCGCCGCCGAGGCTGCCCATGCCGCCGATGATCACCACCGCGAACGCAAGCGGCAGCATCTCGAAATCGAGCCCAGGATAGATGCCGAGGAACGCGCCGCCGATGACGCCGCCGAGCGCCGCGAGGAACGCGCCGAGCGAGAAGATCAGCATCGAGATGCGCGAGGTGTCGATGCCGACGCCGCGCGCCATCTGCGCGTCGTCGACGGTGGCGCGAACCGCCGCGCCCATCCGCGTCTTCTCCATGGCGAGCCAGAGCGCCGATCCCGATCGCGGCAGCGGTCACGATCATGAACACGCGATAGAGCGGAAGGAACATGCCGCCGATCTCGACGCTCCGCGACAGCGCTTCGGGCGGGTTGATGTCGAAGTTGTTGCCGGTCCAGATGTCGAGCGCCGCCTGCTGGAACAGGAAGGCGAACCCGACCGTGAGCAGCACCTGCCGCAGCGGATCGGCCTCGATGGCGACGACGGAGATGCGGCTCAGCACGAGATAAAGGCCGGCTGCGATCACGACCGCGACCGCCGCGAATTGGCGCACAACTCGCCGATCAGGGCCGCATCCCAGCGGCGGATCGCGAGGCAGACCAGGACTGCGAGGCAAATCGCGATCAACGCGTTGCGGAGGTACTCAAGGCCTTCCGATCGCAGGAACAGCCGCTCCATCAGAAGCCCGACCCCGGCGATCGCGAGCGCGGCGACCGGAATGGCCAGGAGCCACGAGCCGGTGGTCCAGATCACCGACAACGCGACGTAGCCGCCGAGCAGAAAATACGAGCCGTGCGACAGGTTGACGATCCGCATCACGCCGAAGATCAGCGACAGGCCGCTGCCGACGAGAAACAGCAAGCGCGCCATAGGAGATGCCGTTGAAGGCCTGTATCAGCCAGAATTGCGTGTTCACCGCCCCGCATCCCCCCGTCGGACGGCGCAAGCTTACGCGAAGTTGTGTTCCGTCAACATAGCCCAATGGCCGCAGCGCAATTCGGCCGACTTCCGGGCAGCGAACTGAGGTGTGAGCCGAGGTCACTCCACCAGGTTTGCCCGCCATGGCGCGGCAGGCGTTCCGCAGAGCCGGCATAGCGCCCGGCCGGGCGGGGCCCTGTGCGCCGTCCCCCGCCGCGAAATGAATTTGCGCGGGGTGTGAGGCAGGCAACGCCTGTGCCGGGGGCGCTTCCGATAATCATATTGACAACGAATCATGGCAGGCGCTGCGCTTTGACGCTAACGGGTACTCTCGTCACAATGTCGGTCTCCTGCGCCCAATTCGCCCCGGTGCGGTCTCCGAATCCAAGATGCGCCGTAATATGAGCCTGAACGACCGCAGGACCGGCGGGTGCTATGGCCCCGACGGCGCTTCCGCAGGGCGGCCGCCGGCGGCAGGCCGGGGTCGCATGGCGCCTGGTGCCGCCATGGCCGGGAGGGTCCGTCGGTCGGCATGCCGGCCAGGATCGATGCTAAATTGGCGGCGGGGGCTGCGACAGGCGGGCGGCGTTGTAATGTCGGCAGGGCAGGGATGAGCGGCGCCAACCTCGACCCGGGAGCGGTTCTCAACCGCGTCCTCGAATATGCGTCGCAGAACCTGCGGGTCGAAAAGCTTCTGATCCAGATCGGCCTGGATCCGAGCAACGTCACCTACGAGGCGGTGTTCAACCGCCTGCTCGACATCATTCTCGCCAACATCAACTTCGCCAACATGCTGGCCCTGATCGGAGCGATTTTCTATGTCGTGACGCTGATGGTGCGCACCATCGTGCCGCTGCGGGTGGTCGGCATCATCAGCATGCTGTTCTTCATCGCCTACGGCGCGCTGGCCGGCGCGGTCGCGACGTTCTTTCTCTATCTGCTCTCGCTGCCGATCAACATCATCCGCCTTCATCAGATGCTGAACCTGGTGAAGAAGGCGCGCATTTCCGCGCAGGGCGACCTGTCGCTCGACTGGCTCAAGCCGTTCATGACCCAGCGCAAGTACAGGGCGGGCGATGTGCTGTTTCACAAGGGCGATACGGCCAAGGAAATGTTCTACACGGTGACCGGAAAGTTTCTGGTGAAGGAGATCGGTGTGGAATTGTCGGCTGGTCGGATCATGGGCGAGCTCGGGTTCCTCACGCCCAAGAACCGCCGCACGCAGACGGTGGAATGCATCGAGAACGGCGAGGTGCTGACGATCACCTACGACAAGCTGCTCGAATTGTATTTCCAGAATCCGGAGTTCGGATACTATTTCCTGCGAGCTCACCAGCGAGCGCATGCTGCAGAACATTGCCCGTCTCGAGGGCATCATTGCCGAGAACAAGGCGAAGCTCGACGCGGTCAAGCCGCCTGCCATGGCGGCGCCCTCGGAGCCCGCCGCACCAGCGAAGCGCACCAAGTAACGATGCCGTGACGCTCGCACCCGCGAGCGGCGCCGCGGAACGCCCTGCCGCGATCAGATCTCGATCATTCGGCCTTCGCGTGCGGCAATCGTTCCGGGCCTTGCGGCCTCTGCTGCGGCCGCGATCCTATCCATGAACGCGTCGTCGTGGTCCGGGTCGTGGTGAAACAGGCAGAGGCGGCCGGCACCGGCGGCGTCGGCGAGCCGCACGCCCTGCTGCCAGCTCGAGTGACCCCAGCCAACGTGGCCGGGCAGTTCCTCGTCGGTGTAGGTCGTGTCGAGGATCAGCAGCGCCGCATCCCGCGCCAGCGCCACCACCGCGGGGTCGAACGGCCCGTCGCCGCATTCGATGTCGGTCAGATAGGCAACCGATCGGCCGCCGAATTCGATCCGGTAGCCGGTCGCGCCACCCGGGTGATTGAGCCGCGCGGTGCGCAGTGTAATGCCACGGCCCGGGGTGAGACGTGTCGCCGGCCCGAAAGTCGCGGAACTCCGTGCGCGCGCGGAACGCCTCGATCTCGATTGGAAACAGCGGCGCGCTCATCAGCCTTCGCATCGCGCCTTCTACACAGGTCACGGGCTTAAGATGGCCTGCCCACAATCGGACGGTGCAATCGTTCGAAAACAGCGGCGCGAAGAACGGCAAGCCGACGACGTGGTCGATATGGAAATGGCTGAAAAAGATATCGAACAGCTTGCCGGCTCCTTCGAGCACAAGCGAATCCCCGAGCGGACGGATGCCGGTGCCGGCGTCGAAGATCAGAATCTGATCGCCGCAGCGAACCTCCACGCACGGGGTGTTGCCACCGTAGCGTGCGGTGCTGGTTCCCGGGCACGCGATGCTGCCGCGAACGCCCCAGAAGCGGACGGACATCTGGGCAGTAGCAGATTGGGCGCCGTTATTATCCGACATGAGGGAAGATAATCCGGAATGATCGATGAAGGGGGCGCCGCCCTAGTGGACCGGCGGCATCACATAGCCGAACCGGCCGACATCGCCATAGGCAATTGGTGGAACACGGTCCAGTGGAGCGCCGGTCTATTTGGTTTCAAGTGCGTAGGCCCCATCCCAGTCGTCGGGCGGCGGAGTGACCTGGAAGGCGCGGATTCGGTCAAAGTAAATCTGATACAGGCGTCTTGAATCGATTGTCGGGATCGGCGGCCCGGCCTTCTTCGACGGCCGCCAGCGCCGCGGTCCAGTCGCGGTTGCGATAGCACGACAACATCCGAATGTTCAGCTCGCGCCACGATTGGAACTTCGAGGACTCGGGCAAGATCGTCCCGGCCGACAATCGCATAGGCGACTTCGGGCTCCTTCTTGCCTTTCACCGCGATGAAGTCGAGCTCCAGGATCGCGAACCGGTTCTCGGGCGACCTGCGCGGTCTTCGATCCGATGATGATCGGCAGGCCGTACGACTTGCACTGCCCTTCAAGCCGCGACGCCAGATTGACGCTGTCGCCCAGCACCGAATAGTCAAAGCGCAGGTCGGAGCCCATGTTGCCGACCACGCATCGTTCCGGTGTTGATGCCGACGCCGATTTGATCGGAATGAAGGGCGACCGAGTTGCTCTTGGCCTCTTCCGCGCGCACGCGATTGAGCTGCTCGACGCGATCGAGCATGTCGAGCGCCGCCTCGCAGGCGTTCAACTCGTGCGTCGCGATCGTCGAGCGGCGCGTTCCAGAACGCCATGATCGCGTCGCCCATGTATTTGTCGATCGTTCCCTTGCGATCGATGATGGCGTTGGTCAGCGGCGTGAGAAAACGGTTCATCAGCGCGGTCAGGCCTTGCGGGTCGTCCTTGTAGATTTCGGAGATGGTCGTAAAGCCGCGCACGTCGCTGAACATGATCGTCATGTCGCGCTGCTCGCCGCCGAGCACGAGCTTCTCGGGCGACTGCGCCAGCTGCTCGACGAGCGTCGGCGACAGGTACTGGCTGAACGCCGACGCGGTCGATCAAGCCGAAGGCGGTCGTTCGTTTGAAGAATTTTCGTCGCAATGGAGCATTCGTTTCATCGGTGGCGACGGCGACGATGTGTTTAGCGCCAGTGACAACAATGATTTCATAAAGAGCAGCGGCGGTAATGACCTGTTTAACGGCGGCTTTGGCTTTGACCGTGTGAATTACACGGAAGCCCAAGGCCGGATCGCGGTCCAACTGGCGGACGGCACGGTCGCAAAGTACAACGCCGCGGGAACTGCCGTAATCGGCACCGACACGCTGCGGTCGATCGAATTCGTCACCGGAACCAATTTCAACGACACGTTCAATGCAACGGGCTTCGACAAGAACAGCCAGAACAGCGGGAGCACCGTCACCTCAAACACCAACGGTGCATCCAACGAATTCGAAGGCCGCGGCGGTAACGATGTCATTACTGGCAACGGTGCGACGCGCATCTCCTATCTGCATGCGACCGCCGGCGTGATTGTCGATTTCGCCATTGGAACGGCAGATGGCGATGCCTCCGTCGGGCACGACACGTTCACCGGCGTTAACGGCGTTCGCGGCTCGTATTTCGACGACCTCTTGTACGGCAGCAATAACACGCTAGCCGGTACGTTCCAGAGCTTCGAGGGCCGCGGCGGCGATGACTACATCGATGGCCGCGGCGGTTTTGATCGGGCGGTTTACGCCAACGAAGACGCCAGCATCGATGTTCAACTGGCGGCCGGTATCGTCACGGGTGGTCCGAATACCGGTACCGATACGCTGCGCTCGATCGAGGCCATCACCGGGACCGAATTCAACGACGTGTACGACGCGAGAGGCTTCACCGCCAGCAATGACCCCACGCCGAGCGCCAACTCCGGAAACGGCGGCGTTAATGCGGCTGGGGGTGGTCAGCCCAGCAACTTCAATGAGTTCGAGGGCCGCGGCGGCGACGACACAGTTTACGGCAACAACACTACACGCGTTGCCTACTACAATGCCACGGCGGGCGTGACCGTTACCTTGGGTCCCAGCGGGTCGGGCACCTCGTTCAGCACGGGATCGAATGTGTTCGGCGATCTCGCCGACGTGGGAACCGACACGTTTGTCAGCGGCGTGACGCGCGTGCGCGGCTCGGAGTTCGGCGATGTCATCACCGGCAACGGCGCTGCTAATGTCCTGGAGGGCCAGGGCGGCAACGATGTCTTAAGCGGATTCGCCGGCAGCGACACGCTGACCGGCGGTTCGGGCGCGGATATTTTCGCGTATACGAATGGGAGCCTGACGGGCGGCGCCGATATCGTCACCGATTTTCATCCCGACGAAGGCGACCGCATTGATTTGCGGCCATTTCTCACGGTTTCGAGCTTGTCGACCCTGGCGATTGCGCAGGTGGGCAGCAACACCGTCATTACTTTTAATGGCAGCGGCAATACTTTGACCCTGCAAAATACCAACCTGGCCGATCTCACCGACGCGGATTTCATTTTCAATGGCCAGGTTGCCATCACGGTTCAGACGTCGGACGGCTTTAACTTCTCCACGCTCTATGACGACATGGCGGCCGGCTTCCATAACGTTCAGACCATCGATGCCACCCACTTCACCGCGGCCAACACCGCGCGTGGCTGGGTCTTCGTCATGACGGTCACCGGGGTGACCGGCGGCGATCCGCTGACGGGAACGATCACCGCCATCGACATTTACGACGCGGAGGGCCACCTCCTCGTCACCTCCAACGGCTGGAACATTTCCGTCGCCGCTCTCACAGATGCGCTGACGGACTATGTCGATTCCCAGAATACAAGCGCGCTCGACGCCATCTTCGGCTCGTATTCATACAGCGCGGTCGGCAATTTTGCGGCCGACAGCGACTTCGATCATTCGTCGGTCAATTTCGGCGGCGATACGTTCTTCAGCGGCGCCGGCAACGACTCGTTCAACGGTCTCACCAGCGTCAATGGCGACTTCGGCAACGGCGACACCGTGGACTATTCCCACGCACAAGGAGGGGTGACGGTCAGCCTCTTGGCAGAAGGGCCGCAAGATACCATCGGTGCCGGGATCGATACGCTCATCAACATCGAGAACCTGCGCGGCTCGGCGTTCGAGGACACCTTGACCAGCAACGGGGTTCAGTAGCGTCATCGAGGGCGGCTTGGGCGACGACACTCTTATCGGCGCAGTCGGCGGCAACGAGACCGTCAGCTACGAACATGCCACAGACTATGTGACTGTCGATTTGTCGATCACTACACCGCAGGACACGCACGGCGCGGGACTCGACACCATTTCTGGTTTCGAAACAGTGCGCGGGTCGGCCTATGACGACGTGCTGACCGGTGACGGCAACAGCACGCTTGAGGGGGGCTTAGGCGGGGATGATCTGATCGGGCAAGCTGGCGGTTCGGACACCGCGAGCTATCAGCATGCCGCGTCCGGTGTTGTGGTCAATCTCGCAGACCCGGACCAAAACACCGGGGAGGCTGCGGGCGATACCTTCACCAATATTCCCAACCTGCTGGGTTCTCGCTTCAATGACATCTTGATCGGCGACATCAACAATAACGTGCTGAACGGGTTTGGCACCCAAGGCAACGGCAGCGACGTTCTCACTGGGGCTGGCGGTGCGGACACCTTTGTATTCGGCGGTGGCCGCGTGACGGTGACGGACTTCAACGAAGCCGAGAGCGACAAGATTGACCTGTCATTCCTCAATTTCGGAGCAGGCCTCACTGCACAGGAGCTAACGGCGCTGCTCGATGCTTCGCAAGGCAGTAACACGCTTGATTTCGGCAATGGGCAGAGTCTGACACTGGCGAACGTCAGTGATGTGAGTTCATTGCAGCAATCCGATTTTATTTTGCATTGATCAGTTTGCATATCGTTGTTGGCTATTGGAAACTGGGCGTAAGCTATCATTGGCGGCTGAACGGCGTTATCGTTTCTGTCGTGGGTCGAGCAGCTTCTCATCGAGCCCCACCTTCTTCATGGGTGGTCTGACTTGGATTGCGAACAGCCCGGTCTCGATCAGCGTTGCTCGTCGCAGCCGCCAGAGCAACGAGGCCTTGCCACCAGGTGATGCTCGACCGCGGTCTGTGGTAGGGGTCGGCAGCAATGGCGGCCTCGAACGCGCGGTAATCGTCCGCGTCTTCCAGAATCGTCACCACCGTTTCGGCCGGGAGCCCGTGTCGCAGGGCGTTGATCCGGGAGCGCTGCTTGCCCGCGATCGTGCGCGGTCCAGTGCTGCGGGCGGCGTTTCGCCGGTTGGCCGCTATCTGCCGGTCAGATGCCATGAAATCAGGGCGATGGACGAAGTACGCTGGCCGCGTCGGGTCGGACAACAGGACCGACGCGGGCGTGCGACTGGTCCCACAGCGTCTTGGCGACCTCGAGCGGATCGATATCGGGATCCACCGCACTCCACCATTCGGCCTCGTTGCCAGCGCGATGGACCTGCCGATGGTGGGTTCGGCAGAGCGGGACCGTGAACTCATCGCTGACCTTGCGGCCCATGGCTTGGGGCTGCGCATGGCGCAGGTGATGTGCATCGGCCGGCCGGCGGTTGCAGAGCAGACATGGCTGCGACGCCACAAACCTCAGATGATCCCGGTCGCGCCGCCGCCGCAGGCGACCGAAGGCGAGGTCGGCGTCTTGCTCAAGTACGGCCTGCGGCGCTGCGACCGTGCCGGAGCCTGCTTTGGTGTCGCCGCTTGGGCCGCTGGACGTGGAGGTGGACGCCATGCCCTGGTTGAAGCGGGCGATGTGGCTCGCAAAGGCTGTCTCGACGTCGCGGGCGTGGTCAGCCGTCAAGGTGTTCTTGACCGGCAGGGTCCGTTTGGCCCAGGCGGCGGCCTCGTCCAGTGATTCCAGGGATTTGAGATCAACCAACAGCTGATCGCGCTGCAACGCAGATTGCTCGGGAGGCAGCATCATCACCGCCCGTATGCCCTTGGGCGGCCGGGCGCCGTTTCCGCCTGACGGCGTGAGGGCCGCCGCCACCGGCACCGGTGCGGAGATTGCGGCCGGTCCGGACTGCAGTGGCAGGTCCGGTGCATCGAGATCATCCTCGCCGGCAATCCCGACCAGTGTGAACAGCGCATAGCGCCGCGCGTAGGTCAGGGCGGCTCCCATGCGACGCGGCATCGGCAAGTCTGCAAGCGGACAGACCGGCCATTCCGAGGCAATCCATTCGCCTGAGGCATGCGCCAGCGTGGTCGTGAGCTTGATCGTGCCGCTCTCCCGATCGATGGCGGTGGCTCTGAATGGTCGCGAGCTCGTGCCGCCCAAGCGTCTTGCGGACGATGTCCAGCCCGCCCGACAGCGGGGCATAACGAAAGCTCCGCTCCGGCTGACCTCGCTCAGCCGGCAGCGTCGCAAGCAGCGATTTTTCCGGATTGACCAGCTCGGCTTGGGCCTTGGCCAGCGCCGAGGCCAGCGCCGCCACCGACGCGCTAGACCGCTGCATCGGCCAGCTCCAACAGATCGAAACTCACCGCCCCCGATTTCGACCGGCGGGCCCGCACGCCGTGACCGATGGCCTCTTTGGCGTCCTCCGGCATGAGGCCCTTCAGTTCCGCCTTCGACCGTTCATGTTCCAGAAACGCAGGTCGGGTCGTTCGGAACAGCGCGGCAAACTCCGCCCAGGCATTGGACGTGCTCATGTCGACGATCCGGACCGCCTCGATCCGGGCCCGGGGCGGCTCGGCATGGAACAGGCGAGGGGGCTCGCCGCTGGTCACGGCGCGCCAGAAGGCCCGTTCGGCGTACATCAGCGCGGTCTGGTAGACCGGATCGGCGGAAATCCGCGATCTCGACCCATTTGCCGCCGCCGGTGATAATGGAGAGCACCGCATTCTTTGAGCCCGCCACCATCATGTTGTGCTGCAGCTGCGGCATGTGCTTTTCGGCCGCCGCCAGCTCCGAAAACGACCACGGCAGCATGAACTTGGCCTCGAACACCGCCCCGGTCTCGGCGACCAGGCCATCGAGCGTTGCCGCCATCCAGACGATGGATTGGTGCACCTTTCGGATCTGGACTTCGTCTGACCCGGTACCCGGAGTTGCGCTCATACCAGGCACGGTTGAGCCCCTCGGTGGCCAGCCCAAGCTGGACGATGAGTTCGCCCGACAGGTCGGCCGGTTCAACCTCGCCCCGTTTTTCCTGCCAGAGCCGGAGCAGGGCCGCCTCGTCGCCGCCCATGATGATCCGGGCGTCGGAGCCGCCGATGAAGTGTTGGCGATCGGGACATCGGTTTGTCCACATGGTCGATTTCATGCTTCCACCTCCCTCCAAAATGGTCTTTGTTGATTTAGACCAATGGGGCACATGGCATTTAAAATGCCATGTGGCACTTCGTGAGTCAAGATAAAAAAAAGCCGCTGTCTAGCTCAGAGATCAGGGCCGCCCGAGCGCTCGTTAGATGGACCGCGGAGGATCTTTCACGTCAATCAGCCGTAAGCTTGCGCACAATTCGCCGCGCTGAACTCGCTCAAGACGAAACGTCAATGACGGCTGCCAACGACCTCGCCATCCGCCGTGCGCTAGAATCTGCAGGCATCGTGTTCATCGACGAGAACGGCGGTGGCCCAGGTGTTCGCCTTCAGAAGCCGAAGCGATCCAAGCAGTCGAAGTAGTCAATCCGCAGGTAGCAAGTCTGAGCCCGTTCAGTTGTTCGCTAGAAGTAAACGAAGCCAAGATTTTTGCGCCGGAATGTGGGGAGTACCGGCGATCTGACGACTGCCCCGGAGCAAGTTGCTGCATGACGATCAATGAGATCGCAACCACGTCGAGCAACTTGGCCTCGCCACCAACATCGAATATCGCGATGTCGGCCCTCGAACTCGACGGGTACCTGACCGGCATCGTCGCGACGCCGCGGGCGACCCCGATCTCGCCGGAAAGATGGATGGCGTATCTGTGGGGCGATGACGAACCGACCTTCAACAACGACGCGCAGATCAAGCGCGTGCTCGGCCCAGTGATCAACCACTACAATGTCTTGGTCGGGGAGATTGACCGCAGCCTGAATCGCTTGGAGGCAGACAAAATTGCCGACTATCGGCCGCGGTTCCTGTCAGGCAATCAAAAGCCGACGCACGATGACTTGCGTAGCTGGGTTCGTGGTTTCTGGAAGGCGATGTCGCTCGATGCCGCGACGTGGACCGCGCTGGCCGAGGACGAGCGAACCCAGATCATCATTGAGCCCTTCGTCGCGTTCGTCGATGTCGGCGAGCTCCAGCCAGACGAAATCCCCGCAAACATCGACGATCTCCTCGATCAGAAGGCCGCATTGATCCCGCGCATGATCCTCATCTTGCGTAAGCTTGCACGGCTCCGACAAGCAAAGGCAGCGGCATCTCGGCGTCCGCGCCAAACCAAAGTCGGTCGCAATGATCCGTGCCCCTGCGGCTCAGGCCAAAAATATAAGCGCTGTTGCGCCCGCTCCTGAACCAGAGGTAATAAGGCGCGCATTGGAGGCCGCCGGCGTCGAGTTCATCGACGAAAACGGCGGCGGCCCCGGCGTCCGCCTTCGTAAAGGACCGCTGAAAAAGCGCTAGAGCCGACCACAACTCGGCGTTTAGAAATCATTGGGCCGTGATGCGGATATCAAGCTGGTAACCGCCGGAAACGCTGTAACGAGCAGCGCAAGGCTCGGCGAAGGGCTATCGGAATTCGATCCTTGTCGAGGCCAAGATGAACGCGCGCCAGTCGCTCGACTTTGTCCATGATCAGCGCGCTCGTAATCCTTAACCCTCCATGCCGGCAGCGGCTGCCTTCTTCGCCACCTCCAGCGGGGCGCTTCAATCACAAAACGGCTCTCGATCCCCGGCCTTCCCTCGTCGGGCAGCGAGATACGACGGGATCAAGCGATCTGTTCCGGGCCAGGCTCGACCAGATCATCCGCTCGCACACCGCCTCGTCGGACTGCGCGTAGATGTGCTTGAGCAACCGAATCACGCTTGCCAATTCGAGGGAATTCGAAAAACGAAATTGCAAGCTTCCAAGGCCTCGGACCCGCAAACCTTGCAATCTCAAATCAGCCAAACTGCCAAAAAACGACTTCTTGCTTCAGCAGCTTAGGAATTGTTCACGGCCGACTATAAAACGCCGGCGCTTATGCCGGTGACTCACCGCGTTGAAAGGCGTAACATTGGCCGAGTCTCTAACCGCCGCTGGATGAAAGTTCAGTGGGAGGGAAGGGTTTTGCTGCGAGTTGCGGAGCCGGGCACGCAACAGATGCGAGGTTTTTAGGAACTGTAGTATTTTATTCAAGGTCCTTTGTTTCTAAAGGAGAAAATACTCCAAAATACTCGTATTTTTTCAAATTTTCTCGGTCCATCCCGCAGTTCAAGCACCTTCATTTGTTCGGTAGGGTGGCGAACCGGAAGTCGCGTGGGAATTTGGGTTGCTCTCTGTCGCTCGGCTGGCCGCCGACGCGTCGCAAAGAATTCCGTCAGATGCGTGCCAACAGTTCGGCCGCGGCCTCGTCCTGGAAAACCGTGCCACCAGCTGCACTGGTACGCGGCCGGGGAAGCGGCGTGCGTCAGCGCGCCGCGGGCTACTGCGTCGGCGCCGTCTGCGCCGCGGGCTTGTCGCTCGGCGGCCTTGCGGCAGTCGCGGGCCGGGAAGCGGACGATCCGACCACTTTCGACAGCAGCGCCTCGAACTCGGTCATCCAGAGCGACTGCGGTTCCTTCGGCGGCGCCTCGGATCGCTTGTCCGGAGTCGCTGGCGCTGTGCTGGCTGGCGGCTTCTGGTCCGCCGGCGGCGACTTTTCCGACGGGGTGGTCAAATTCGTCGCCGGGGTTTTCTCCACCGGCGGTGGAGTTTGGCCGGTGGTCCGTTCGGCGGGCGCCGCCTCGCCCTCCGGCGTCGTTGCGGGCTTGGCCGGCGCCGGCGCGTCGACGTTGCCGAGGATGATCGGCAGACCGTCCCTGCCGCTGCCGATGATCACGATCTTGGCGTTGTTGGACTGGGCAAGCTGCAGCGTCGCCTCGATGCCGCGCCAGCGCACGTAGGAATCCGAGATGCCCTGGCTCACGGTCTGCTGGAAGGCGCGGATGCCCTGCGCTTCGATCAGCTTGCGCTCGGATTCCTTCTTTTCGCGCTCGACGCGGAAGGCGTATTCCTGCACCAGGTAGTACTGCTCGACCTTGCGATTGATCGCATTGATCACGGGCTGCGGCAGTTCCAGGCCTAAGATCAGCGTGTCGTAGAGATTAAGCATCGCGTCGAGCGTCACCCGATAGTGCTCGCCGTATTCGCTCTCCTCCTTGGTCCGCTCCATCGTGCTCTGGCCGAGCATCGCCTCGGTGTGGGTGCGGATGCGTTTTTGGATTTCCTGACGCTTGGTCGAATAGACCTCCTCGGCCGTATATTCGGCGATGATCTCGCGCGCGCGATTGCCGATCTCGGGTCGGACCAGCCTTGCGATGTAGTCCGGGCCGATGCCCTGGTGCAGCTGCGGGATCGAGTCGTGCTTCAGCCGGAAGCGGATGTTGATGGTCGCGGCGAGGTTCACGCCGTCCTGTGAAATGGCGTTGTAGGTGTCGGTGGTGGTCTGCAGCCGCAGGTCATAGAGGAACAGCTTGTCCCACGGCAGCAGCACGCGCAGCCCTTCTTCCTTCAGGAGCCGCGGATCGAGCTGGGTGCCGCCGCGAAACCGCTTCCACAACAGGCCGACGTGGCCGCTCGGGACGGTGATGATCACATTCGGGGCGATGATGAAGCCGACCAGCGTCGCGACCATCAGGTAGATCACGATGACCGGCAGATGACGTTCGACGAACTGCCACCAGCGTTTGTGCTTCGGGGTGGCTTCCGACTCCAGCAGTTCGGGATGCTCGGCCATCAGCCTTTCTCCGTGGAAGGCTGTTCGAACATGCGCCCCTCATCCATGTGGAGCTTGCGGGTGCGCACGTCCATCTGTTCGATATACCGGTCGTCGTGCGAAATAGCCACGATGGTCACTCCCGCCCGGTTCAGCGCCGGTAGCAGTTCGAAATAGAACTTGCGTCGGTACTCCGGGTCTTGATCGGCCGCCCATTCGTCCAAAAGCAGGATCGGACGCTTCTCCAGCAGGGCGACGATGAGCGCGAGCCGTCTGCGCTGTCCGCTCGAAAGCTCCACGGTGCGGAATTCGCCGTTGATCAGGCGGGTCTTTTCGAACAGGCGGAAATCCGAAAGCAGCTGGTCGAGCTCGGCGGGATTCGGGTCCGGTATGCCGTAGAGCCGCTCGAACAGGTGAAAATCCGGAAAGATCGCGGTGATCAGGCCGCGGTAGGACTTGTAGTTTCGGTCCGAAACGCGCTCGCTGTTCAGTCTGATTTCACCGGAATCCGGCCGGTAGAATCCGGCGAGCAGCTTCATGAAGGTGGATTTGCCGGAGCCGTTGCCGCCGGTGAGAATGACGAGATCGCCCGCGGTCAGCGTGAAGTTGAACGGCCCGACTTTGAACACCGCGTCGGACGATCGGTCGACGTAGGCAAACTCGACGTCGCGCATCTCGATTTTTTCGAAGCGGACCGGCTGCGCGTCGCCTTCGGCGGAGCTGACCGCCCGCCGCAGCAACTCTTCCAATTGTTCGATCTTGTCGGCAGCGGCATTCGCCGCCGCGATGATCGGCACCGATTGGACGAGGCCAGAACAAGCACCGACGATAAACACGAGCGCGGTCACTGCCTTGGTGATGGTCCCGCCGCCCGTGGAGACGCTGAACGCAGGCACGACGAACGCTACAGCGCCGAGCAGCGTGTATAGCGAACTCTGCAGAAACACCATGCGTCGGTATGTCTCGCTCTGCGTGCGGATCTTGAGGTTCGCCGCCGCCCGCGACACCTCGACGCTGTGGTCGAACAGTTCGTCGCTGCGCGCCCGGTTGAGCCTGACCTCCTTGAAGCCGTCGAGGACATCGCTCAGGCGGTCGAACAGGCGATTCTCCCACTCCGCCGCTTCGCGCATCTCGGCCGCAAGATGGCGCGCCTTGGCGTGAAACATGGCCGCGCCGATGCCTACGATGACGACGCTCAGCGCAAAGGCGAAGAACGACAGGTAGGCGACGTAGCAGGCGACGAGCACGATCAGCAGCGCGCCTTGCAGAGCGAACGCGAGCGTGTTGCTCGCCTGCGTCAGCGTCGTCGTTTCCATCGTGATGGCTGCGACAATCTGCGCTCGACCGATCTTCTCCAGCGGGAGCAATTCGGCACGCCGGACATAGTCCATCATTCGCACGCGCAACTTATGGATGATCGCGCCGATCTCGGCGGTCGTCGTAATCAGGATGTAGTGCTGGGCCTGGATGAACAGCAGCAGCGAAATGACGAAGATGCCGGCGGCCCAGAAGCTGACCTGTCCGTTGTCGGCGGCCTGCCCGCCGGCGTTGATCGCGGCGAGAATGAGCGTGGTGCTGAGACCGCCGACGACCGACACGATCATCAGCCGGGTCAGCGACCCCTGCATTTCCCGGCGCACAAGCTGAAGAAAAGACATGCGGCTACTACGCGGTCCGTTCCGGCCCCCGCAGGGCGCCGATCCCCGCGAACAAATAGCCTCGCCGCTTGTGCTGCAAAAGCATCAATTGCTCTGCGAGCGGCGATCTTCCACTTCGACGCGGCGTGATGGTCCGGTGATCAGCAGCACGATGAGTGCCAGCACCGGCGTGATGAAGATCGACAGCAGAAATGTCCCGGTGAAGCCCATGCGGCGCTGGCTGCCGCAGAGCCCCACAAGAATGCAGAACGCGAGATAGGCCGCTAAAAAGGCCAGCGGTAGAACCATTACCGGAAGTCCCTCTCTCCATCTCTATCGAGAACCGCTCCGCCCATTCAAGGAAGGAACGGATTGGCCGTTTCAGGGGCTCGGCGCACTTGAGCCGGCAGTTCCGCTCTGCGAAGGCGGCGTCGAGCCGATCTTGGCGTTGAACTTCTCCTTCTGCGCCTTGATGAACTCGCGGTAATCCGGCGGGTTGAAGTCGAGCAAGGTGCCGCCCGATGCGAAGTGCTGGATGAACACCTTTCCGATGACCCAGGTAGCGCCCGCGGAAAACACCGGCATCGTCAGCGCGCCGATCACAGTCCCAACGCCCGGAAGTCCCTTGACCAGGCTGCTGAATCCCACGGCGGTGCTGGTTGCCGTGCTGGCCGGGATCAGCGAACCGGCGAGGCTTGCGACAATCGACTTGCCGCGATTGTCCGTAAAGGGCACCCCGTAGATTTCCGAAAGACGCCGCAGCATCTGCAATTGCACGCCGGCGACGGCGGCCACGTCGAGCAACGGGATCGGAACCAAGCCGGCTGCGCCTGAATACAGCGAAAAGCGGTCGACCACTTGCGATGCGGCCTCGTCGCGACGCTCGTCGGTCATGGGGGCGGGGTCGGCCTCAATCGGTTCTTGCGTCGTCATTGATGAATCCCTCTCATCGCGGGTGTGCTGGTCAAACCCGTTCACCGGGCTCAATTGAGCGATCGTCAATTCAGCCAAAGCTGATCGGCACGAACGCCGGTACCAGCGCCGGAATCCTAACAGATGGACAACGAGGGTGCCAAGGCCTTGGATTAATAGCGCAGTCTTCGATTTTCGCGTCACGATCGGATCGAAATCGCGCGTCAGAGCGAATTCTGGTCAGTTGGAATCGCGATCTCCGCCGTTCGTCCCGCGAAAAGCGGGAACCTGAGGGCCGCTCAATGAGACTCACAATCTATGATCCTGGGTACCCGCTGTCCGCACGGCGATCGCATATGGCACGCCTTGCACCTCTGCTCGCGCGCGGGGAGAGGTCGGCGCCCCCCGACTTGATCGGGGGGAGCCGGGTGAGGGGGCGTTGCCACATCTTGAGCGCTCAGCGTCGCTGCAACGGCCCCACACCCCGACCCTCTCCCCGCGTGCGGGGAGGAGGTGAGCAGGCGCCGTGCTCCTATGCGATAGCTCTGCCGCTTTCGCGGGAACGAGCAGGAAGGGATAGCGCGTCGTCTCTCGCGTCCGACCGATTGATTCACGTTTTGGCTCGATGACAACCCGAATCCCGGCGCTGCAGCGCGCGACCGAAGCCCTGGCGCTTCCCGGTATCCTGATCGATCACCGGTTGATCGCGCCGGGCGATGAACAGGCCCTGCTTGCGGGCGAGCGCGAGGCTTTTGAAGCGAGCGTGATAAAGGTCCGCCGCGCAAGCGGCGCCGCCCGGATCGTCGCGCGTGAACTTCTCCGCGCAATCGGTGATGTTCCCCAGGCCATTCCGAAGGCCGTCTCCGGCATGCCGGTCTGGCCCGCGGGCGTCGTCGGCTCCCTCTCCCACGACTCCGAGGTGGCCGTTGCGGCGGTCGCGGCCAGCCGCGATTTCCGAAGCTTGGGCATCGACATCGAGCCGGAGGAGCCGCTCGGTCCGGATCTTCTTGACCTCGTCGCGACATCTTGGGAGCGGCAGCAGATTGACTTCGATCTCGGCCGGGCTCGGCTTCTGTTTGTGGTCAAGGAGGCGGTCTACAAGGCGGTGTTTCCGCTGACCGGCGAGTTTCTGGAGCATCACGACGTCGAGGTGAACTTGACGGCTCAGACCGCCTCGGTGCGGGGCGGCCGCACCGTAAGCTTCCGCCACTGTGCCGCGGGCCACTTTGTCGCGATTGCATTTGTTGCGCGATGACGGTGTCGATTGGATAGCAAAGCAGTGGTCTTGGGATCGAGGCCGCAACAATTCGGCTAAATTTCGCAGTTCGGCCTATGCCGTCCCCTAACCACAACTGGCGCGTGATTTTACCGCGCTGGCAATGCGGAACGCGCTGAATTATCATTTGAATTGGCTGCCTCATTTCAGTTTTCCGATTGACCGGTCGGAACGCCAATTGAGCCCGCCTCAAGCTTGTTAGGGTTTGCAACCATCCAGCCGGAACAGAGAAGGAACACTGCCGTGCACCAGTTTCTATGCGGCGCGTATCGCCGTTGTCGCTGATATGAGTCCACGCGCGGGGGCGCACATTTCGGACTTGGCTACGCTACTGGGGATGCGGGCAAGATTTTGGGGGGAGCGGGCCGCGGTCACAACGCTTGAGCTAGCCGCGCAAACCGACGGTTCGGTCAGCGCCTGCGTTGCATCGTCACCTGAATGCTGTGAATAGAATCGTTCAGTCTCAATCGAGGGTTGGCGACAGCTTGGACAGGCGGCTTATGCCGCTGTCGGCTGCGCAGCTCGGCGTTTGGGTCGCCCACAACCTCAACCCCTCGAGTTCCGCCTACAACATCGGCGAATACCTCGAGATCGAGGGATCGGTCGATCCGGCCCGCTTCGAGCAAGCGCTGCGTCAGGTCATCGCGGAAGCCGAGACGCTTCGGATCCAGATTGTCGTGACCGCGGGTCAGCCGCAGCAGGCGGTGACCGACGTAGCCGGCTGGTCGATGCCGTTCATCGACGTGAGCGGCGAAGCCGATCCGAGGTCGGCCGCGCTGTGGTGGATGCGGGCCGAACTGACCACGCCCGTCGATCTGACGCGCGGGCCGCTGTTTTGCTTTGCCTTGTTCAAGGCGTCCGCGGACCGGTTCTACTGGTACGCGCGCTACCACCACATCGTTCTCGATGGCTACGGCATGTGGCTCGTGGCGCAGCGCGTGGCCGAGGTTTACACGGCGCTTGGCGATGGCGCTGAGGTTGCAGGCGAAACGTTCGGGCCGCTCTCGGTCTTGCTCGATGAGGACGCCGCTTACCGGACGTCCGAAAGATTTGCGGACGATCGGCAGCACTGGGCGAGCGAGCTCGCCGATCGCCCGGAGCCGGACCGCGTTTCATTCGGCGAGCGGCCGGCGGGGACCTCGTCGGCGACGTCGGGCAACGCGCCGCGCGTCACGACTTACCTCGAGGACGCCTGTGTCGATGCGCTGCGTTCGGTTGCGCAGCGCGCAGGCACGACCTTGCCGCGGCTGCTGGTTGCCGCGGCGGTGATCTTCCAGCACCGCCTCACCGGCGCGGGCGATGTGGTCGTTGGGTTGCCGGTGGCGGCGCGCGACGGAGCGTCGCGGCGCGTTCCGGGGATGACGTCCAACGTGCTGCCGTTGCGTGCGTTGATCTCGCCGAGCATGACCGTGTTCGACGCGCTAGAGCGGGTGATCGATCAGATCAAGGGCGTGCTCGCCCACGAGCAATACCAGTTCGCCGACTTGCGGCGCGATCTGGGTCTGCTCGGCGACGGCGGCGGCCGGCTGTTCGGCACAAGCATCAACGTGTTGCCGTTCCAGTATGATTTTCGATTTTCGGGGCATCGCGCCATCGCGAGCAATCTGTCGCTCGGCCCGGTCAACGATTTGTCGATCGCGATCTATACACACCATCCCCTCCGCGTCGATTTCGATGGCAATTCAACGCTTTATTCGGCGGATGCGCTGGCCGATCTGCAGCAGCGGTTTGTCCGGCTCCTGGCGGCGCTGACCGAACCCGACCGGCCGATCGGCACGCTTGCGATCGTGTCGGCCGAGGAGCGGGCGACGCTGCTGGAGGGATGGAACGCGACCGCGCGGCCGGTTGCGGGAGCGAGCCTTCCTGCGCTGTTTGCGGCGCAGGCGGCGCGCACGCCGGAGGCGGTTGCGGTGCTGTGCGAGGGCCGGCAGCTGAGCTATGCGGCGCTTCTGGCGCAGTCGAACCGGTTGGCGCATCACCTGCGGGCGCGGGGGGTCGGGCCTGAGACGGTGGTGGGGCTCTGCGTCGAGCGCTCGCCGGAGATGCTGGTCGGGCTTTTGGGCATCCTGAACGCCGGCGCGGCCTATCTGCCGCTCGACCCGGGCTATCCGGCGGAGCGCCTGGCGTTCATGCTGGCGGATGCCGGCTGCCCGGTGCTGGTCGGGCAGGCGCGGCTGCTTGGAGCGCTTGCCGGTCGGCACAGCCACCCTGGTGCGGCTCGACGCCGACGGACCGCAGATCGCGCGCCGGCCGGCCAGCGCACCGCCAGCCGACCCCGACCCGCAACACCCGGCCTACGTCATCTACACCTCAGGCTCGACCGGAACCCCCAAGGGCGTCGTCGTCACGCACGCGAGCCTTGCCAACAAGATGCAGGCGCTGGCGCAGGACTTTGCGGTCGGACCGCAATTCCGCGCCGCCTTGTTCATCTCGTGCTCGTTCGACGCCTCGATCGAGCAGATGCTGCTGCCGCTGATGGGTAGCGGCGCCACCGTCATCGTCAGCGATGCGACGCGCGACGCGCCGCTCGAGTTCTGGCAGCAGGTTGAGCGCGACCGCGTGAGCTTCATCAGTTGCGTGCCGTCGTACCTTGAGTCGATCGTTCAGCAGGCGCCGGAAGGCCTGCGGCTCGACCACCTTGCGCTCGGCGGCGAGCCGTTCACGATCCAGTTCAGGAACAAGATTCTGCGGCACCTGAACGTCGCGTCGATCACCAATCTGTACGGTCCGACCGAGGCCACGATTGACGCGATCGCTTATCACGTTGCCGGCGATCAGCTTGGTCCGCACATCCCGATCGGCGGCCCGATGGCGAACTATCGGGCCTACGTTCTAGATGCGGGGTTGGAGCCAGTTCCGGCTGGCACCGTCGGTGAGCTGTATGTCGCGGGTTCGGGTGTTGCGCGCGGCTATCTGGGTCGGGCGGGCTTGACGGCGGAGCGGTTTGTTGCGGACCCGCATGGTGGTTCGGGTTCGCGGATGTACCGGACCGGGGACCTGGCGCGCCGGCGTATGGACGGGGTGCTGGAGTTCTGCGGTCGCAGCGACGGCCAGCTCAAGCTTCGGGGCTATCGGATCGAGCCTGGCGAGATCGAGGCTGCGCTGCTGGGCGAGGCCGGCGTTGCGCAGGCTGTTGTGGTGCTGCGGAGCGACGGCGGTTCGGCGCGGCTGGTTGGCTATGTGGTTGCGGCGGCGGGGGCTGCGCTGTCGGGGGCATTGCTGCGGGGTGCGCTTTCCGAGCGTCTGCCGGAGCATCTGGTTCCGGCAGCGGTGGTGGTGCTTGAGCGTCTGCCGCTGACGCC
Organism: uncultured Alphaproteobacteria bacterium; assembly: GCA_963821555.1. Taxonomy (GTDB): domain Bacteria; phylum Pseudomonadota; class Alphaproteobacteria; order Rhizobiales; family Xanthobacteraceae; genus Z2-YC6860. Next base: position 242,208 of record CAWGEM010000019.1, read on the forward strand.
GAACGGCAAGCTCGACCGCCGTGCGCTGCCGGCGCCGGAGTTTACCGCCAGCGTGGGCGGCCGCGGTCCGCGGACGCCGCAGGAGGAGATCCTGTGCGCCCTGTTTGCGGAGGTTCTGGGGCTTGAGCGGGTCGGGATCGACGACGACTTTTTTGCGCTCGGCGGGCACTCGCTGCTGGCGATCCGTCTGATCGGGCGGGTGCGTGCGAGCCTTGATGCCGAGCTTTCGATCCGCGAGCTGTTTGAGGCGGGCAGCGTTGCCGGGCTTGCGGGCCGGCTTGCTGCGGCGCCTGCCGGGCGTGCGCGGCTTGTGCCGCAGGCGCGGCCGGCGGAGTTGCCGCTGTCATATGCGCAGCGTCGGCTGTGGTTCCTGGACCGTCTTGAGGGCGACGGCGAGGCGGTTGGTGGGGCGAGCTACACGATCCCGCTGGCGGTCAGGCTTGTGGGCGAGCTGGATCGTGCGGCGCTCCATGGTGCGCTGAACGACCTTGTGGGTCGGCACGAGAGCCTTCGGACGGTGTTTGCGGAGCGCGGCGGGGTGCCGCGGCAGGAGGTTCTGGGCCGGGCCGAGGTTGCGCTCGAGGTGAGCGCGGTGAGCGAGGCTGCGCTGCCCGGAGCGCTGTCGGCTGCGGCGGGTCGTGGCTTTGCGCTTTCGCGCGAGCTGCCGCTGCGGGCGCATCTTTACGAGCTTTCGGCAACCGAGCACGTGCTGCTCTTGGTGCTGCACCACATTGCCGGCGACGGCTGGTCGCTGCGTCCGCTGTGGCGGGACGTTTCGGAGTTCTACCGGGCGCGGCGGACGGCGGCTGCGGCGCGGCTGCCCGAGCTCAGCGTGCAGTACGCCGACTACACGCTGTGGCAGCGCGCGGTGCTGGGCTCGGAGGAGGACGAAGCCAGCGCGCTGGGCCGGCAGCTTGCGTACTGGCGGGGTGCGCTTGCGGACTTGCCGGATCAGATCGAGCTGCCGTTTGACCGGGCGCGTCCTGCGGTGTCGAGCCATCGCGGGGGCAGCGTGCCGCTGCACATTGACGGCGCGCTGCATGGCGCGCTGCTCATGCTTGCGCGCGACAGCGGTGCGAGCCTGTTCATGGTGCTGCAGGCCGGGCTTGCGGCGCTGCTGAGCCGGCTTGGGGCGGGCAGCGACATTGCGATCGGCAGCCCGATTGCGGGTCGCGGCGAGGCGGCGCTGGAGGAACTGGTCGGGTTCTTCGTCAACACGCTGGTGCTGCGGACCGACGTGTCCGGCAATCCGAGCCTGCGCACGCTGCTGATGCGGGTGCGCGCCGGCAACCTTGCGGCCTACAGCCACCAGGAGCTGCCGTTTGAGCGGCTGGTTGAGGTGCTGAACCCACAGCGCTCGCTGTCGCGGCACCCGCTGTTCCAGGTGATGCTGGCCTACCAGAGCCAGGCCTACCAGAGCCAGGCTGTGGCTGCGCCTGAGCTGCTGGGGCTCATGGTGCGGGCGCAGCCGGTTGCGACCGCGAGCGCCAAGTTCGACCTGTCGGTGAGCGTTGTGGAGCAGCGCTCAGCCGACGGCGCGCCGCTGGGTGTTGCGGGCGAGCTGGAATATGCCACCGACCTGTTCGAGCGCGGCAGCGTGGTTGCGCTGGGCGAGCGGCTGCTTCGGCTGCTGACGGCGGCTGCGGCGGCGCCCGACCGGCCGATCGGGGCGCTTGCGATCGTGTCGGCCGAGGAGCGGGCGACGCTGCTGGAGGGATGGAACGCGACCGCGCGGCCGGTTGTGGGAGCGAGCCTTCCTGCGCTGTTTGCGGCGCAGGCGGCGCGCACGCCGGAGGCGGTTGCGGTGCTGTGCGAGGGCCGCCAGCTGAGCTATGCGGCGCTTCTGGCGCAGTCGAACCGGCTGGCGCAGCACCTGCGGGCGCGGGGGGTGGGACCTGAGACGGTGGTCGGGCTTTGCGTCGAGCGCTCGCCGGAGATGCTGGTCGGGCTGCTCGGCATTCTGAACGCCGGCGCAGCCTATCTGCCGCTCGACCCGGGCTATCCGGCGGAGCGCTTGGCGTTCATGCTGGCGGATGCCGGCTGCCCGGTGCTGGTCGGGCAGGCGCGGCTGTTGGAGCGCTTGCCGGTCGGCGCAGCCACCCTGGTGCGGCTCGACGCCGACTGGCCGCAGATCGCGCGCCGGCCGGCCAGCGCACCGCCAGCCGACCCCGACCCGCAACACCCGGCCTACGTCATCTACACCTCAGGCTCGACCGGAACCCCAAAGGGCGTCGTGGTTACGCATCAGAATGTGGCTGCGTCTTTTCAAGGCGACGGAGCATCTGGATTTCATTTTGGGGAGTCGGACGTTCGGACTTTGTTTCATTCGTTTGCGTTCGACTTTTCGGTTTGGGAAATCTGGGGCGCCTCTGTTGCACGGCGGGCGGTTGGTCGTTGTGCCTTACGCCGTCAGTCGATCGCCAATTGAAATTTTGAAACTGGTTGCGAATGAGGGCGTGACGGTTCTCAATCAAACGCCGTCCGCGTTGTCGAATTCATGCAAGCCGATCGCGAAATTGGCGGCGGGTCAGCTGTCACGGATCTTTGCGTTGCGTGATTTTCGGCGGCGAAGCTTTGGAATTGCGACAAGCTCGAAGATTGGTACCGGCGTCACTGCCGAAGCCGCTCCGGTCTTGGTGAATATGTACGGCATCTACCGAGACGATCGGTGCACGTGAGCCATTGGCGCTTGAAGAGCGATGGTGAGCGCGAGTCGGCAGTCTTGTTGGTCGGCGGATTTGGAACACGCGGGTTTATGTCTTGGATGCGGGGCTTGAGCCAGTTCCGGCTGGCACCGTCGGTGAGCTGTATGTCGCGGGTTCGGGTGTTGCGCGCGGCTATCTGGGTCGGGCGGGCTTGACGGCGGAGCGGTTTGTTGCGGACCCGCATGGTGGTTCGGGTTCGCGGATGTACCGGACCGGGGACCTGGCGCGCCGGCGTATGGACGGGGTGCTGGAGTTCTGCGGTCGCAGCGACGGCCAGCTCAAGCTTCGGGGCTATCGGATCGAGCCTGGCGAGATCGAGGCGGCGCTGCTGGGCGAGGCCGGCGTTGCGCAGGCTGTTGTGGTGCTGCGGAGCGACGGCGGTTCGGCGCGGCTGGTTGGCTATGTGGTTGCGGCGGCGGGGGCTGCGCTGTCGGGGGCATTGCTGCGGGGTGCGCTTTCCGAGCGTCTGCCGGAGCATCTGGTTCCGGCAGCGGTGGTGGTGCTTGAGCGTCTGCCGCTGACGCCGAACGGCAAGCTCGACCGCCGTGCGCTGCCGGCGCCGGAGTTTACCGCCAGCGTGGGCGGCCGCGGTCCGCGGACGCCGCAGGAGGAGATCCTGTGCGCCCTGTTTGCGGAGGTTCTGGGGCTTGAGCGGGTCGGGATCGACGACGACTTTTTTGCGCTCGGCGGGCACTCGCTGCTGGCGATCCGTCTGATCGGGCGGGTGCGTGCGAGCCTTGATGCCGAGCTTTCGATCCGCGAGCTGTTTGAGGCGGGCAGCGTTGCCGGGCTTGCGGGCCGGCTTGCTGCGGCGCCTGCCGGGCGTGCGCGGCTTGTGCCGCAGGCGCGGCCGGCGGAGTTGCCGCTGTCATATGCGCAGCGTCGGCTGTGGTTCCTGGACCGTCTTGAGGGCGACGGCGAGGCGGTTGGTGGGGCGAGCTACACGATCCCGCTGGCGGTCAGGCTTGTGGGCGAGCTGGATCGTGCGGCGCTCCATGGTGCGCTGAACGACCTTGTGGGTCGGCACGAGAGCCTTCGGACGGTGTTTGCGGAGCGCGGCGGGGTGCCGCGGCAGGAGGTTCTGGGCCGGGCCGAGGTTGCGCTCGAGGTGAGCGCGGTGAGCGAGGCTGCGCTGCCCGGAGCGCTGTCGGCTGCGGCGGGTCGTGGCTTTGCGCTTTCGCGCGAGCTGCCGCTGCGGGCGCATCTTTACGAGCTTTCGGCAACCGAGCACGTGCTGCTCTTGGTGCTGCACCACATTGCCGGCGACGGCTGGTCGCTGCGTCCGCTGTGGCGGGACGTTTCGGAGTTCTACCGGGCGCGGCGGACGGCGGCTGCGGCGCGGCTGCCCGAGCTCAGCGTGCAGTACGCCGACTACACGCTGTGGCAGCGCGCGGTGCTGGGCTCGGAGGAGGACGAAGCCAGCGCGCTGGGCCGGCAGCTTGCGTACTGGCGGGGTGCGCTTGCGGACTTGCCGGATCAGATCGAGCTGCCGTTTGACCGGGCGCGTCCTGCGGTGTCGAGCCATCGCGGGGGCAGCGTGCCGCTGCACATTGACGGCGCGCTGCATGGCGCGCTGCTCATGCTTGCGCGCGACAGCGGTGCGAGCCTGTTCATGGTGCTGCAGGCCGGGCTTGCGGCGCTGCTGAGCCGGCTTGGGGCGGGCAGCGACATTGCGATCGGCAGCCCGATTGCGGGTCGCGGCGAGGCGGCGCTGGAGGAACTGGTCGGGTTCTTCGTCAACACGCTGGTGCTGCGGACCGACGTGTCCGGCAATCCGAGCCTGCGCACGCTGCTGATGCGGGTGCGCGCCGGCAACCTTGCGGCCTACAGCCACCAGGAGCTGCCGTTTGAGCGGCTGGTTGAGGTGCTGAACCCACAGCGCTCGCTGTCGCGGCACCCGCTGTTCCAGGTGATGCTGGCCTACCAGAGCCAGGCCTACCAGAGCCAGGCTGTGGCTGCGCCTGAGCTGCTGGGGCTCATGGTGCGGGCGCAGCCGGTTGCGACCGCGAGCGCCAAGTTCGACCTGTCGGTGAGCGTTGTGGAGCAGCGCTCAGCCGACGGCGCGCCGCTGGGTGTTGCGGGCGAGCTGGAATATGCCACCGACCTGTTCGAGCGCGGCAGCGTGGTTGCGCTGGGCGAGCGGCTGCTTCGGCTGCTGACGGCGGCTGCGGCGGCGCCCGACCGGCCGATCGGGGCGCTTGCGATCGTGTCGGCCGAGGAGCGGGCGACGCTGCTGGAGGGATGGAACGCGACCGCGCGGCCGGTTGTGGGAGCGAGCCTTCCTGCGCTGTTTGCGGCGCAGGCGGCGCGCACGCCGGAGGCGGTTGCGGTGCTGTGCGAGGGCCGCCAGCTGAGCTATGCGGCGCTTCTGGCGCAGTCGAACCGGCTGGCGCAGCACCTGCGGGCGCGGGGGGTGGGACCTGAGACGGTGGTCGGGCTTTGCGTCGAGCGCTCGCCGGAGATGCTGGTCGGGCTGCTCGGCATTCTGAACGCCGGCGCAGCCTATCTGCCGCTCGACCCGGGCTATCCGGCGGAGCGCTTGGCGTTCATGCTGGCGGATGCCGGCTGCCCGGTGCTGGTCGGGCAGGCGCGGCTGTTGGAGCGCTTGCCGGTCGGCACAGCCACCCTGGTGCGGCTCGACGCCGACTGGCCGCAGATCGCGCGCCGGCCGGCCAGCGCACCGCCAGCCGACCCCGACCCGCAACACCCGGCCTACGTCATCTACACCTCAGGCTCGACCGGAACCCCAAAGGGCGTCGTGGTCGAGCACCGCCAGATCGTGAACTCGAATGCGGCGCGCTCGGGCTTCTATGCCGACGTGCCGCAGCCGCGGTTCCTGCTGCTGTCGTCGATTGCCTTCGACAGTTCGATTGCGGGCCTGTTCTGGAGCCTTTTGAACGGCGGCACGCTGGTGCTGCCGGGCTCGGCGTCGGCGGAAGATGCGCTGGCCGCGATCGTGCGGCACGAGGTCGACTGCCTGCTGGCGGTGCCGTCGCTGTACGGCGCGCTGCTGGAGCAGCTTGCGGAGGCGGCGCCGACGCGGCTGCGCACGGTGATCGTTGCCGGCGAGGCCTGCCCGACACGGCTGGCGATCCGGCACTGCCAGTCGTTCCCCGATGTGCCGCTGGTCAACGAATACGGCCCGACCGAATGCAGCGTCTGGTCGACCGCGCATCGCTGGCGCGATGCGGACGGAGCGTCGGGCAGCGTTCCGATTGGTGGTCCGATCTGGAACGTGCGGGTTTATGTGTTGGATGCGGGGTTGGAGCCAGTTCCGGCTGGCACCGTCGGTGAGCTGTATGTCGCGGGTTCGGGTGTTGCGCGCGGCTATCTGGGTCGGGCGGGCTTGACGGCGGAGCGATTTGTTGCGGACCCGCATGGTGGTTCGGGTTCGCGGATGTACCGGACCGGGGACCTGGCGCGCCGGCGTATGGACGGGGTGCTGGAGTTCTGCGGTCGCAGCGACGGCCAGCTCAAGCTTCGGGGCTATCGGATCGAGCCTGGCGAGATCGAGGCTGCGCTGCTGGGCGAGGCCGGCGTTGCGCAGGCTGTTGTGGTGCTGCGGAGCGACGGCGGTTCGGCGCGGCTGGTGGGCTATGTGGTTGCGGCGGCGGGGGCTGCGCTGTCGGGGGCATTGCTGCGGGGTGCGCTTTCCGAGCGTCTGCCGGAGCATCTGGTTCCGGCAGCGGTGGTGGTGCTTGAGCGTCTGCCGTTGACGCCGAACGGCAAGCTCGACCGCCGTGCGCTGCCGGCGCCGGAGTTTGCGGCGGCGGCGGGCGGCCGCGGTCCGCGGACGCCGCAGGAGGCGATCCTGTGCGCCCTGTTTGCGGAGGTTCTGGGGCTGGAGCGGGTCGGGATCGACGACAACTTTTTTGCGCTGGGCGGCGACAGCATCGTTTCGATCCAGCTTGTGAGCCGGGCGCGGCAGGCGGGTCTGGTGCTGACGCCGCGCGCGGTGTTCGAACATCAGACGGTTGCGGGTCTGGCGGGGGTTGCGGGTGCGCTGGCGGAGCGTTCGGCGTCTGAGGCTGCCGACGATGCGGTGGGGGAGCTTGCGGCGACGCCGATCATGCGCTGGCTTGCGGCGCAGGGCGGCCCGATCGATGGGTTCCACCAGGCGGTTCTGCTGCGGACGCCGGCGGGTGCGGACGAGGCTGCGCTAAGAGCGGCGCTGCAGGGGGTGCTGGACCGCCACGCGGCGCTGCGGCTTGTGCTTACGGATGCCGATGCGGCTGCGTCAGCCAACGGCTGGCGGCTGTGGCTGGGACCTGTGGGGTCGGTTGCGGCGTCGGATGTGCTGCGGGGTGAGGCCGTTGCGGGGCTGTCGGCGGCTGAGCTTGGCGAGCGGATCGCTGTGGCGTCGCGTGCTGCGGCGGGTCGGCTGTCGCCGCGCGACGGTGTGGTGCTGCAGGCGGTGTGGTTTGACGCAGGCCGCGAGCGTGCCGGCCGGCTGCTGCTTGCGATCCATCACCTTGCGGTTGACGGGGTGTCGTGGCGTGTGCTGGTGCCGGACCTTTCGGCGGCGTGGTCTGCGGCGGCTGCGGGGCGGCCGGTGGTTCTGGCGGCGGAGGGCACGTCGCTGCGGAACTGGTCGCGGCGGCTGGTGGCGCGGGCGCAGGAGGCTTCGGTTGTTGACGAGGTCGCGCTGTGGCGGGGGATGCTTGAGCGGCCGTCGCTGGCGCTGTTTGACGGGGCGCTGGATGGTGCGCGCGACGTTGCCGGGACGGCGGGTCATCTGCGTCTGACGCTGCCGGCTGCGGTGACGGGGGCGCTGCTGACGCGGGTGGTTGGAGCGTTCCACGGCGGGATCAACGAGGTTCTGTTGAGCGCGCTTGCGGTTGCGGTTGCGGACTGGTGCCGGCGACGCGGGCGTGGCGGGACGGCTGACGGGGCTGCGGTGCTGTTGGATGTCGAGGGCCACGGCCGCGAGGATGTGTGGGGCGATGTCGATCTGTCGCGGACGGTGGGCTGGTTCACGAGCCAGTACCCGGTGCGGCTGGATTTGGCGGGGATCGATGTTGCGCAGGCGCTGGCTGGGGGTGCTGCGCTGGGGCAGGCGGTCAAGCGGGTCAAGGAGCAGCTGCGGGGGCTGCCGCAGCACGGGCTTGGTTACGGGCTGCTGCGCTACCTGAACGCGCGGACGGCACAGGAGCTTGCGGGCTATGCGCCGCCGCAGCTTGGGTTCAACTACCTGGGGCGGTTTGCGAGCGGCGGTTCGGCGGACTTCGGCTACGCCGAGGAGGCGGTTGCGCTTGGCGGCTCGGACCCCGGGATGGCGCTGCCGCATGGGGTCTCGGTCGACGCGCTGACGCTGGAGGGAGCGGCGGGTTCGGAGCTGGTGGCGCACTGGCGGTATGCGCCGGCGCTGCTGGCGGAGGCCTCGGTTCGGGAGTTGGCGGAGCGCTGGTTTGATGCGCTGACGGCGCTGGTTCGGCACGTGTCGCAGGACGGCGCCGGCGGTCGCAGCCCGAGCGATTTGCCGCTGGTGGCGTTGACGCAGGCCGAGATCGAGCGTCTGGAGCGTGCGCATCCGCGGCTCCAAGACGTGCTGCCGCTGTCGCCGCTGCAGGAGGGCTTGCTGTTCCACGCGCTGTACGATGCGCGGGGCCCGGATGTGTACACGGTGCAGCTCGACCTTGAGCTTGCGGGGGCGCTTGACGAGGCGGTGCTGCGGCGGGCGGTGCAGGGGCTGTTGGATCGGCATGCGAGCCTGCGGGCCGGGTTCTGGCACGATGGCGTGAGCCGTCCGGTGCAGGTGATCGTGTCGCGGGCGGAGCCTGCGTGGCGGTCGGTCGAGCTGGCGCGGCTTGCGGCGGACGACTGCGAGCGCAGGCTTTCGGCAGAGCTGATTGCGGAGCGCGGTGGCCGGTTTGAGCTTGCTGCGCCGCCGCTGCTGCGGGTGCTGCTGGTGCGGCTTGCGGACGATCGGCACCGGTTGGTGCTGACGCACCATCACCTGCTGATGGACGGCTGGTCGGGCCCGGTGCTGGTGGAGGAACTGCTGCGGCTTTACGCGGCGAGCGGGTCTGAGGCGGGTCTGCCGCCGGCGGCGTCGTACCGCGACTACCTGGGGTATCTGGCGCGGCAGGACCCCGCGGCGGCCCGGGCGTACTGGCGGGACGCGCTCCTGGGTGTCGAGGCGGCGACGCGGGTGGCGCCGGCGGCGGCCACGGGGAGTGCTGCGGCGGTGCCGGAGCAGGTGACGGTGTCGCTCGATGCTGCGCAGAGCGCTGCGCTGGGTGCTGCGGCGCGGCGCCATGCGGTGACGCTGAACACGCTGCTGCAGGCTTCGTGGGCGATGCTGCTGGGCCGGCTCAGCGGTCGCGGCGATGTGGTGTTCGGGGTGACGGTCGCGGGCCGGCCGGCGGAGCTTGCCGGGATCGAGCGGATGGTGGGGCTATTGATCAACACGCTGCCGCTGCGTGTTGGACTTTCGCCCGGGCAGTCGGTCGCGGCGCTGTGGCGGCAGCTGCAGGAGCGGCAGGGCGGGCTTCTTGCGCACCAGCATTTAGGGCTTGCCGAGCTGCAGCAGCAGAGCGGGCTTGGCGAGTTGTTCGACAGCGTGCTGGTGTTTGAGAACTATCCGGTGGCGGCTGAGGCGCTGGCTGCGGCCGGCGGAGCGCTGCGGCTCGTTCAGGTGCGCGGCCACGACGCGACGCATTACCCGCTGAGCCTGATCGTGCGGCCGGGCGAGCGGCTTGAGCTTCGGCTCGACTACCGGCCGGACCTGTTCGAGCGCGCGGGCGTGGTTGCGCTGGGCGAGCGGCTGCTTCGGCTGCTGACGGCGGCTGCGGCGGCGCCCGACCGGCCGATCGGGGCGCTTGCGATCGTGTCGGCGGAAGAACGCGCGACGCTGCTGGAGGGATGGAACGCGACCGCGCGGCCGGTTGTGGGAGCGAGCCTTCCTGCGCTGTTTGCGGCGCAGGCGGCGCGCACGCCGGAGGCGGTTGCGGTGCTGTGCGAGGGCCGCCAGCTGAGCTATGCGGCGCTTCTGGCGCAGTCGAACCGGCTGGCGCATCACCTGCGGGCGCGGGGGGTGGGACCTGAGACGGTGGTCGGGCTTTGCGTCGAGCGCTCGCCGGAGATGCTGGTCGGGCTGCTCGGCATTCTGAACGCCGGCGCAGCCTATCTGCCGCTCGACCCGGGCTATCCGGCGGAGCGCCTGGCGTTCATGCTGGCGGATGCCGGCTGCCCGGTGCTGGTCGGGCAGGCGCGGCTGTTGGAGCGCTTGCCGGTCGGCGCAGCCACCCTGGTGCGGCTCGACGCCGACTGGCCGCAGATCGCGCGCCGGCCGGCCAGCGCACCGCCAGCCGACCCCGATCCGGCGCACCCGGCCTACGTCATCTACACCTCGGGCTCGACCGGAACCCCAAAGGGCGTCGTGGTCGAGCACCGGGCGCTCGGCAACTTCCTTGCGGCGATGCGCGAGTGGGTGCCGCTTGCAGCGGGCGATCGGCTGCTGGCGGTGACCACGATCGGCTTCGACATCGCCGCGCTCGAACTCTACCTGCCGCTGCTCGCCGGCGCCGGCGTGGTGGTGGCGGAGCGCGAACAGGTGCAGGACCCGCAGGCGCTGTGGCGGACGGTTGCGGCGTGCGGGGTCAGCTTGCTGCAGGCGACGCCGACGCTGTGGCAGGCGCTGCTGGCGCAAGCGCAGCAGGCCAGAGAGGCGCCGCAGGTCGATGGAGCGCCGCAGGCCGATGGAGCGCCGGCGGCCGCGGCTGCGCTGGCCGGGCTGACCATGCTGGCCGGCGGCGAGGCGCTGCCGGGCGAGCTTGCGCGCGCGCTGCACGCGCGCGGCGGCCGGCTCCTTAACCTCTATGGCCCGACCGAGACCACGATCTGGTCGGCGGTGGCAGCGCTTGAGGACGACGCCGACCTGGCTGCGCCGCCGATCGGGCGGCCGATCTGGAACACGCGGGTTTATGTGTTGGATGCGGGGTTGGAGCCAGTTCCGGCTGGCACCGTCGGTGAGCTGTATGTCGCGGGTTCGGGTGTTGCGCGCGGCTATCTGGGTCGGGCGGGCTTGACGGCGGAGCGGTTTGTTGCGGACCCGCATGGTGGTTCGGGTTCGCGGATGTACCGGACCGGGGACCTGGCGCGCCGGCGTATGGACGGGGTGCTGGAGTTCTGCGGTCGCAGCGACGGCCAGCTCAAGCTTCGGGGCTATCGGATCGAGCCTGGCGAGATCGAGGCTGCGCTGCTGGGCGAGGCCGGCGTTGCGCAGGCTGTTGTGGTGCTGCGGAGCGACGGCGGTTCGGCGCGGCTGGTTGGCTATGTGGTTGCGGCGGCGGGGGCTGCGCTGTCGGGGGCATTGCTGCGGGGTGCGCTTTCCGAGCGTCTGCCGGAGCATCTGGTTCCGGCAGCGGTGGTGGTGCTTGAGCGTCTGCCGCTGACGCCGAACGGCAAGCTCGACCGCCGTGCGCTGCCGGCGCCGGAGTTTACCGCCAGCGTGGGCGGCCGCGGTCCGCGGACGCCGCAGGAGGAGATCCTGTGCGCCCTGTTTGCGGAGGTTCTGGGGCTTGAGCGGGTCGGGATCGACGACGACTTTTTTGCGCTCGGCGGGCACTCGCTGCTGGCGATCCGTCTGATCGGGCGGGTGCGTGCGAGCCTTGATGCCGAGCTTTCGATCCGCGAGCTGTTTGAGGCGGGCAGCGTTGCCGGGCTTGCGGGCCGGCTTGCTGCGGCGCCTGCCGGGCGTGCGCGGCTTGTGCCGCAGGCGCGGCCGGCGGAGTTGCCGCTGTCATATGCGCAGCGTCGGCTGTGGTTCCTGGACCGTCTTGAGGGCGACGGCGAGGCGGTTGGTGGGGCGAGCTACACGATCCCGCTGGCGGTCAGGCTTGTGGGCGAGCTGGATCGTGCGGCGCTCCATGGTGCGCTGAACGACCTTGTGGGTCGGCACGAGAGCCTTCGGACGGTGTTTGCGGAGCGCGGCGGGGTGCCGCGGCAGGAGGTTCTGGGCCGGGCCGAGGTTGCGCTCGAGGTGAGCGCGGTGAGCGAGGCTGCGCTGCCCGGAGCGCTGTCGGCTGCGGCGGGTCGTGGCTTTGCGCTTTCGCGCGAGCTGCCGCTGCGGGCGCATCTTTACGAGCTTTCGGCAACCGAGCACGTGCTGCTCTTGGTGCTGCACCACATTGCCGGCGACGGCTGGTCGCTGCGTCCGCTGTGGCGGGACGTTTCGGAGTTCTACCGGGCGCGGCGGACGGCGGCTGCGGCGCGGCTGCCCGAGCTCAGCGTGCAGTACGCCGACTACACGCTGTGGCAGCGCGCGGTGCTGGGCTCGGAGGAGGACGAAGCCAGCGCGCTGGGCCGGCAGCTTGCGTACTGGCGGGGTGCGCTTGCGGACTTGCCGGATCAGATCGAGCTGCCGTTTGACCGGGCGCGTCCTGCGGTGTCGAGCCATCGCGGGGGCAGCGTGCCGCTGCACATTGACGGCGCGCTGCATGGCGCGCTGCTCATGCTTGCGCGCGACAGCGGTGCGAGCCTGTTCATGGTGCTGCAGGCCGGGCTTGCGGCGCTGCTGAGCCGGCTTGGGGCGGGCAGCGACATTGCGATCGGCAGCCCGATTGCGGGTCGCGGCGAGGCGGCGCTGGAGGAACTGGTCGGGTTCTTCGTCAACACGCTGGTGCTGCGGACCGACGTGTCCGGCAATCCGAGCCTGCGCACGCTGCTGATGCGGGTGCGCGCCGGCAACCTTGCGGCCTACAGCCACCAGGAGCTGCCGTTTGAGCGGCTGGTTGAGGTGCTGAACCCACAGCGCTCGCTGTCGCGGCACCCGCTGTTCCAGGTGATGCTGGCCTACCAGAGCCAGGCCTACCAGAGCCAGGCTGTGGCTGCGCCTGAGCTGCTGGGGCTCATGGTGCGGGCGCAGCCGGTTGCGACCGCGAGCGCCAAGTTCGACCTGTCGGTGAGCGTTGTGGAGCAGCGCTCAGCCGACGGCGCGCCGCTGGGTGTTGCGGGCGAGCTGGAATATGCCACCGACCTGTTCGAGCGCGGCAGCGTGGTTGCGCTGGGCGAGCGGCTGCTTCGGCTGCTGACGGCGGCTGCGGCGGCGCCCGACCGGCCGATCGGGGCGCTTGCGATCGTGTCGGCCGAGGAGCGGGCGACGCTGCTGGAGGGATGGAACGCGACCGCGCGGCCGGTTGTGGGAGCGAGCCTTCCTGCGCTGTTTGCGGCGCAGGCGGCGCGCACGCCGGAGGCGGTTGCGGTGCTGTGCGAGGGCCGCCAGCTGAGCTATGCGGCGCTTCTGGCGCAGTCGAACCGGCTGGCGCAGCACCTGCGGGCGCGGGGGGTGGGACCTGAGACGGTGGTCGGGCTTTGCGTCGAGCGCTCGCCGGAGATGCTGGTCGGGCTGCTCGGCATTCTGAACGCCGGCGCAGCCTATCTGCCGCTCGACCCGGGCTATCCGGCGGAGCGCTTGGCGTTCATGCTGGCGGATGCCGGCTGCCCGGTGCTGGTCGGGCAGGCGCGGCTGTTGGAGCGCTTGCCGGTCGGCACAGCCACCCTGGTGCGGCTCGACGCCGACTGGCCGCAGATCGCGCGCCGGCCGGCCAGCGCACCGCCAGCCGACCCCGACCCGCAACACCCGGCCTACGTCATCTACACCTCAGGCTCGACCGGAACCCCAAAGGGCGTCGTCGTCACGCACGCGAGCCTTGCCAACAAGATGCAGGCGCTGGTGCGGGACTTTGCCGTCGGACCGCAATTCCGCGCCGCCTTGTTTATCTCTTGCTCGTTCGACGCCTCGATCGAGCAGACGTTGCTGCCGCTCATGGGCGGCGGGGCGGCGGTCATCTTCAACGACGCGACGCGGGAGCAGCCGTTCGAGTTCTGGCAACAGGTGCAGCGCGACCGCGTGAGCTTTATCAGCTGCGTGCCGTCGTACCTTGAGTCGATCGTTCACCAGGCGCCGGAAGGACTGCGGCTCGACCATCTCGCACTGGCGGCGAGCCGTTCACGATCCAGTTCAAGAACAAGATTCTGCGGCACCTCACAGTCGTCGTCGATCACCAATCTGTACGGTCCGACCGAGGCCACGATCGACGCGATCGCCTTTCACGTCGCCGGCGATCAGCTTGGTCCGCACATCCCGATCGGCGGTCCAATGGCCAACTATCGGGCGTACGTGCTTGACGCCGGGCTTGAGCCTGTTCCGGCTGGCACCATCGGCGAACTCTATATCGCCGGCGTTGGTCTTGCCCGTGGCTATCTGCATCGACCTGGGCTGACGGCGGAGCGGTTTGTTGCGGACCCGCATGGTGGTTCGGGGTCTCGGATGTACCGGACCGGGGACCTGGCGCGCCGGCGTGCCGACGGGGTGCTGGAGTTCTGCGGGCGCGAGGATACGCAGATCAAACTCAGGGGACTTAGGATCGAGCCTGGCGAGATCGAGGCTGCGCTGTTGCGCCACGGTAGCGTGTCCCAGGCCGCAGTCGTCCTGCGCGAAGACGTCCCGGGGAGCAAGCGGCTGGTTGGCTATGTCGTCCCAGTCGGGCAAAGCGTCGATGCCGCGACGTTGCGGACGTATCTGGGCCTGAGCCTTCCCGACTACATGGTGCCGACGACGATGATCGCGCTCGATCGTCTGCCGCTGACGCCGAACGGCAAGCTCGACCGCCGTGCGCTGCCGGCGCCGCTCCAGTTGCCGGCGAGCACGCGGCGCGCGCCGCGGACGCCGCAGGAGGAGATTCTGTGCGGGCTGTTTGCGGAGGTTCTGGGGATCGAACGAGTCGGGGTCGATGACAACTTCTTCGAACTCGGCGGTCACTCGCTCCTAGCGATCCGGCTGATCAGCCGGGTACGGGCGAGCCTTGACGTCGAAATTGGCATCCGCAACCTGTTCGAAGCGCCGACAGTCGAAGCACTCGCCAAGCGGCTGGTCCGGGGACGTCCCGCCCGGTCCGACTTTGAGGTGCTGCTGCCAATCAGACCGTTCGGAGAAAAGCGGCCGCTGTTCTGCATTCATGATGCAGGCGGGTTCAGCTGGCCTTACTCAAAGCTCATCCGCCATATTCCCGCCGATCACCCGATATTCGGTCTGCAGGCTCGTAATCTGACGCATCGAGAAATGCGTCCGCACACCGTTGACGAGATGGCGGCCGATTACCTGCGTCTGATCCGAAAAATTCAGCCGGTCGGTCCGTATAACCTGCTTGGCTGGTCGTTTGGAGGGCTGGTTGCCTATGCGATGGCCACGCAACTGCAGGCCACCGGCCAGTCGGTCTCGTTGCTCGCGCTGCTCGACAGCTATCCGATTGCCGAGGAAGGCCAGCTCGGCTTCGAAGAAGACAGCGAATCCGTTTCTGCGCAGGTCGCCATCAATCCGATCAGAAACCTCCTGGACGTTCTGCGGCGCGAGGGGTTGTCGACGCTCAAGGAGCATCATTACGAAGCCATCATGGATACCTTCAAGAACAACACCAGGCTGGTCCGGACATTTGTGCCGCAATCCTTCCATGGCGACATGTCATTGTTTGTCGCAATCGAATTGGAGGCGCGCCCTCCGATCGAGGTCTGGCGGCCGTACGTTACGGGCGCGATCAGGGTTCATCCTGTCGACTGTGCTCACGACAACATGATGGACCCGGAGCCGGCCGCGATCATCGGTGCGATCCTGGCGGGCGATCTCGATGGGCAACCGCTTACCCAACTTCCACGTCAGGAAAGAAAACCATGACCAATCCCTTCGAAGACGAAAATGGCGTCTATCACGTGCTCATCAATGAAGAAGGCCAACACTCGCTTTGGCCGACCTTTCGGGACGTTCCCGATGGCTGGACCATCGTCCACAAGGCCGACACCCGTGCCGCATGCCTCGATTTCATCAATCGCAACTGGACCGACATGCGGCCGAACAGCCTGATTGAAAGGATGAAAAAGCAGGCAGGCGGCGGCCAACCGAATTGAGCTGCAGAGTTCGTGGAAGGCTCAACGCGCGGGCGTTGACGGAAATTCCGCGAGGGTCGCTCCGCTCTCGAAGTGGTCGACGAATATCCGGCCGATGTTGCGGGTACAAGCGGCCGCTGTCACCGAGGACACTGCGAGGCCCAGGAGATTGCTCGCAGGCGCGATATACGCCAAGGTCGAGGTCGTGACCGCCGCAAGGCCCGTGGGCACGAGGCCGCCCATCAGGCCGATCACGATCGTTCGGGCGCGGTCGCGCTCGAATGGCACGCCATAAAGCTCGCTCAGCGACTTGACCATGCGCACAATGATGGCTGTGACCGCGGCGACATTCGCAATCGGAAGTGGGATGACGCCGCCGACCGCGGAAAAGTTGGCGTGACGCTCAACGAGCGTTGTGGCCCGCAGCCGACATCGGCGCGACCAATACAGATCAGCGGGCGCAAGGATATCTTTGGCATTGGCGTTGGCGGCAACGGCTGCGCGACCGTCTGTCGCCACCGTCACACCACCGCCCGCTGTTGCTGCGCCGGCCGCGCCCGGTTCAGGCACACTGCTTGCGCGGCCTGAGCGCAATGCCTCGGATGATGAGGCTGCCTCGGACGGAAGGGCCGCGTCGGTCGGCCACCCCCTCATGTCTTCCGCCTTCCACAGTACGGCCTTGGGAAGCTTCTTCTTCATTGGCCGGCCGCCTGCTTGATACGGGGCATGCTGTCGAGAATCTGGCTCACCTCGTCAGCGACCGAGGCGATGTCGCGCGCCGCCGGTCCGTCGGGCTCGAGGAGATTGGGTGTCGCGCCCCAAAGCGCCGACTCCGCATATGCAACCCGATTGATCAATCTCGCCCCGAAGCACCGGAAAGCCGGCCTCGGCGAGCTCGCTCCGAATGTGCTTGGCGACGATCGAATCGCGCGTGGTCTGAGTGAGAACGCAGCGAAAGTCCGGTCTGCGACCGCTCACGCCGTTGATGAGGATGTTGAGCGTGTCCAGCATGCGATCAACGTCAAAGGGTGACGGCTTGACCGGCACCAGGACGAAATCGGAAATGCCAAGGCACGCCAAGGTCGCCTGCGACCGGAAGCCTGGGGTGTCGATAATGACGGTATCGAACGTGCCAATCAGGCGCTGCGCGACTTTCCACGCGTCTTCCGTAGCATCGTCAACCACACACACGCCGCCGAGCGCCTTCTCGCGGGCGGCCAGGCGCGCGATCGTACGCTGCGGATCGGCATCGATGATTGCCGTGCGTCGGCCGGCGAGGTGCCAATGGACGGCCAAGCAACTCGCCAGCGTGCTCTTGCCGCTGCCGCCCTTCATTGTTGCGACTGTGATGATCGAACTCGTCACTGCCCGTCTCCTCTTTTGAAGGCCGCACGCGACGAATCAATCGACCGGCATGATATCCATTTCCGGTCCTGGTGCCTACGCTCTCCATTCGGAGTGAATGCGTGCTGACGTTTGCCGGCTGCGGCCGGGCAACCTTGAAATTCAAACCACGCATCGCTGTACTGTGTCGGTTGTTGCGGCGCGCCTCACGACGCGGTTGACCGTCTGGAAGAAGCCCACGGGGACGGGTGTGAAATGTCATTCGCAGGACTGACATCTTCGTCGACCCGCCGCCGACTGCGCATGGCGTCGGGCCTGATCCTGTTCACCTACATCGGCATGCATCTGATCAACCACGCCCTCGGGCTGATTTCGCTCGGCGCTGCAGAGCATGCGATGGAGTATGCGGTGATCGTCTGGTACAGCCTGCCCGGGACCATCCTGCTGTATGGTGCGGCGTGCGTTCACTTTCTGCTCGCGCTCTGGGCTGTCTACGAGCGCCGGACCTTCCGGCTGCCTCCGGTCGAAATCCTTCGAATTGCGCTCGGCTTCACTCTGCCGATCCTGCTGATCGGCCATGCGGCATCGACGCGTCTCGCCTATGAGCTGTTTGGTCTGTCGTCGGACTATACGCGTGTGGTTTCCAATCTTTGGGCGATGGACGCGCAGGGTTGGCAACTCGGATTGATGGCGCCCGGCTGGCTGCATGGCTGCCTCGGTCTGCACCTCGCGTTCAGCCGTCGCCCGCTTTATCGGCAACTGCGGTTTGTCCTGTTCGGCGCGGCGCTGCTGCTGCCGGTGCTGTCTGCGCTCGGCTTCATTGCGATGGGCCGGGAACTTGCGGCAACTCCGGCCGCGGTCGCGGCAGCGCAGGAATACCTCAGTCCTGCCAGCGCGCCGCAACGGCTTGCCATCGCGCAATGGAAGGACGCTCTTCTTAACGGCTACCTTGCGATCATCGGGGCGGCCTTCGTCGCGCGCGAAATTCGCAATCTGCTGGAGCGCCGTCGCAAACGTCTCGTGGCGATTGCCTATCCCGAGCGGACGGTGCGCGTGCCGCGCGGCTGGAGCGTGCTCGAGGCCAGCCGCAGCTTTCACCTGCCGCACGCCGCGATGTGCGGGGGCAGGGCTCGCTGTTCGACCTGCCGCGTACGCGTAACCGCAGGGGCGGAAGGCTGTCCGCCATCGGCCCCTGACGAGCAGGCCACGCTTCAACGGATCGGCGCTCCCCCCGACGTGAGGCTCGCCTGTCAGCTGCGGCCAACGAGCGACATATCGGTGATCCCGCTGGTGCGGACCGCGCGGCCGACCTACCGGGCGACGCTGCCTCTGCTCAATGAGGAGCGCGAGATCGTTGTGCTGCTTTGCGATTTTCGCAATCTCGGCAGTGCGAGCGATCGGCTGCTGCAGGACAAGCTTCACGTGACCGCGCTGTCGGTCGAGGCTCTGGGCCATGCCATTCGCGCCGCCCGCGGCACCCTGAGCTACGTTGAAGCCGGAACCATCTGTGCATTGTTCGGTGTTGACGGCGAACTCGGTCGGGCGGCGCAGAACGCCTTGCGGGCGGCGGGTGCGATCGAAAGTGTCATGACCGACCTCAACGACCGGTTCGAGCGAAACTCTGCGAACAGGGTCGCGTACTTTGTCGGCATCCATGCCGACTGCGCGGCGGTCGGTGAGGTGGGACCATCCGAATCACTGACCACACTGGCGATCGGAGCCGCGCCCGATGTGGCAAAACAGTTGCTTGCCGCCGCGGCAACTCACGACGTGCCATTTGCGATCTCAGAACGCGTCTATTCCGAGGCCGGTCTGGCGCCGGTCTTCGCGGCAAGAGTGGAAATCACGCCAACCGATTCGAGCGCACCGGTTGTTGCGTTTCTGGCCAGGGCGGCACCGGTGCCATCGCGGACCTGGACGATTCACGGCGAGCAGAGCCGCCGTGCAACGTTGCGGCGCCTGTGGTCTGGCTGAGCGCGCGCCGTTGCCGCAAACCTGCGAACTGGGTGGTCGGCGCGCTATGGCGAGGTCACCCCGCTCGATCGAGCTTGGCGACCCTTTCGCGATCGAACCACCACGTTTCAGGAATGCCGCGCGCATAGCGCGGCTTCGTGTCTGGCCTGCCGAACATGTCCCAGAAGGCGATCCAATGCGACGGCTTGTACCAGTGTGGCACCCAATAGCGGCCGGCGCGCAATACACGGTCGAGTGCGCGGCACGCGTTGTTGAGGTTGTCGCGATCGTTCGCCACAATGACGCGCTCGATCAGTTCGTCGACGACGGGATCGGCGATGCCGGAGAAATTCGCTGATCCCTTGGCAGAGGCGGCGCGGCTCGAGAAGTAGCTGCGCAGCGCATCGCCGGGGGTGGCGGGCAGCACGATGCGATTGACGGCGATGTCGAAATCGCACTCCTGAATGCGGGCACGGTACTGTACGGGTTCGACAAGGCGCACGTTGCCTTCGATGCCGAGCGCCGTGAGGTTCTTCAGATAGAGCGCGTGGTGCGGTTCGGACGCCCGCTCGAACAGCAGGAACTCGACCGTCAGCGGTTCGCCTTTCGCATTGATCGCGCTTGCCGTCCTTGATCGACCAGCCGGCCGCGGTCAGCAATTCGGAAGCGCGGCGAAGCAATTGTCGATCCTGGCCGGACCCATTGCTCACGGGCGGCACCCAGGGCTCGCCGAACACTTCGGCATCGACTTTGCCGCGATAGGGTTCAAGCAGGGCAAGTTCGGCCGGCGACGGCATGCCGCGAGCCATCATGTCGGAGTTTTGGAAGTACGAGTGGGTGCGCGCGTAAGACCCGAACATCAGGTTCTGGTTGGCCCACTCGAAATCGAAGGCGAGCGCAAAAGCCTCGCGCAGTCTTCGGTCGGCAAACCTTTCCCGGCGGGCGTTGATCATCCAGCCTTGCGCGCCGGACGGCCGGTCGTCGGGGATTGTCTCGCGCTTGACGCGCCCATCCCGGATCGCCGGGAAATCGTAACGCGTCGCCCAGACGCGCGAGGTGAACTCCTCGCGGAACGCGTAGCTCTTGGCGCTGAACCCCTCGAACGCTGTCTCGCGCTCGCGATAGTAGTCGTAACGAAGGACATCGAAGTTGTTCTGGCCGCGCATGACGGGGAGGTCGGTACCCCACCAATCCTTGACGCGTTCGAATTCGAGAAAGCGGCCCTGTTCGAAGCGACCCACTTTGTAGGGTCCGGATCCGAGCGGCGGCTCCAACGAAGTCTCGTCGAATTTCCGCGTAGCATAGAACGCACTCGACAGGATCGGCAGCCGCGCCACGATCAGCGGAGTGTCGTGCGAACGCTTGGCCGAGAACCGGATCACCGCGACCCGGTCGCCATCGGCTTCGGCCGCTTCCATTTCACGAAGCAGCATGGCGATGTTGGGATGGCCCTTCTCCTTCAACGTCGTCAGCGAGAACGCGACATCGGCAGCGGTGATCGGCGTACCGTCATGGAACTTGATGCCCTCGCGTAACCTGAACCGGTAGGTTTGACGATCCGGTGAAATGCTGACCTGGTCGGCCGCGAGCCCGTAGATGGCGTCCGGCTCGTCATTGGCGCGTGCCATCAAGGAAGCGAACACCAGTTCCATATCCTGGGCGGCATCGCCTTTCAGGATGAAGCCGTTGAGCGAATTGAACGTCGCCGTCCCTGCGCCCGCGAGCTGGCTGAAGACGCCGCCCTTCGGAGCGTCCGGATTGACGTACTTGAGGTGCTTGAAGTTGGCCGGGTATCCGAGATCGCCGAATGCCGACAGACCGTAGGTCTCGGTCGCGCCAGTCGTCGATGCTGCTGCGGAGAACGAAGAAGCACCTGTGGCAACCACACCTGCGCCAATCACTATAAAGTCGCGACGCGACAAACCGCTCATTGCTCTTGTCTCCCAGCTCGCTTGGATCGAACTCAATCTAACCCAGCGATTTTAGCGGCACCAGAGAGTGACGATCAAAATGCCACACGTGCGGCTGTTTGCATCCGTTTGCAGGGCAGGAAAGCACGAAAATATGTCAAGTACGTCGGCCCAGGTAATTTTGCGTCCCCGCGCAGTTCGATTTTTCGTGAACGTCGTTTTGCTGTGCTGCACGCGTCTTAGGCGACCGCCGCCACGTGAACGGACACGTCGATGCGCTGTCGACCCGAGGCGACGACCACACCATCCATCGGCGCGACATCCGAATAGTCGCGCCCGATAGCCAACACGACGTGCTGCTCGCCAGCGAACACGTCGTTGGTCGGGTCAAGGCCGACCCAGCCGACGTCTGCGCCGCACCACAACATGATCCACGCGTGCATGGCGTCCGCGCCCTGCAGGCGAGTCGTTCCTGGCGGCTGAACGGTGCGCAGATAGCCGCTGACGTAGGCAGCAGGCAGGCCGTTGCCGCGCAGCCCCGAGATCATGATGTGCGCGAAATCCTGGCACACGCCGCGGCGCAACGCGAACGACATCGGCGCGGTGGTGGTGACGGTCGTGGCGCCGATTTCGTAGGCGATGTCGCGCTTCAGCCGGGCCATCAGCTCGACCGCGCCGTCCAGCACGGCGCGGCCGGGCGCAAGGCTTTCGCGGGCGTAGTCGCGGATTTCCGGATCGAGCGACACCATGCGGCTTGGGAACAGAAAATGGGCGGGCGACATGGGCCCGATGTCGGCGGTCGCATACGACTGCTTCGCGGACTGTTTCCCACGCGGGCGTGGCGAGCGGCTCCGGCAGCGCGAGCGGATCCACGGCGACGCGAGCGGCGACTTTCACCGTCAGCTTCTCGTGTCGCTCTTCCAGTACGATCCAGGTGAGGCGATTGCCGAAGAAATCCTGGCCCTCGCGGCGTTGTGAAGGTTCGGGGCTGATCTGCAAGGCCGTGAGATGCACGCGCTGGCCGGCCCGATTGATCGGCGTCAGCCGCAGCACGTGCCGCGCCTGTGATACTGCAGAGGCGTAGTGGCATGTCGTGGTCTGCCGCACGTCGTAGATCACGCCAGCGCCTCCCACCCGCTTTCGGATCGTTCGTTGTGGTTGAGGTAGGACGACGCGATGGCCTCGGACAGTTTCATGAGCGCGTTTTCGGTGTCGGTGATGAGCGCCTCGTCGAGATGGGTGGCGTCGGCGGTGCGCAGGCGTGTCGCAATCGAAGCGGCAATCTGCTGGACGGGTGAAAGGCGGCCGTCGGGGTAGCGTCTCGGCAACGCCGCAAGATGCGCTTCGATCCGATCGAGCTGGTAGATGACCGAACGCGGATTGTTCGGGTCGAGTACGACGAGGTCGATCACCGGTGCCGGAGCGGCGATCATTACGTACCGCTGCCGGTAGGTGATTTGGCTGTCGGCCAGCTCCAGCACGAGGTCGAGCCCGCCGTCCGGAACGCCTGTGAGCCAGCGCACGAAGCGGCAGGTGAGAATGGCGCGCTCGATGCGGCGACCAAGCTCCAAGAACCGCCAGCCCGCGAGCTGGGTCATGTTTTCCTGGGCCAGTCCGGAGAAGGACGAGATGATCCGCTGCGCGGCTTCCACGCGCTCGGTCATGGCACTCTCCGCGGGACCGATCGCGAGCGGCGCGTGGATGATGGCGTCGAGGTCTCGCAGCGCCCGCCATGCGTCAGGGGAGAAGCGATCGCGGATCACCGAGGCAGCGGAGCGTGCCGCCCCGACGAGCCACGGCAGCGATCCCGGGGACTCGCCTTGCGTCAGCGCCGCGCGTGCGATCGATGCGTCGGATGCCTGCCGATCAATGGTCGCAGCGTTCCAGGCGCCGAGCAGCCCGCGAGCACTTGCGATCACCGATGCGGTCTCGTCGTCTGCCTCCGCGATCCGGTTGATCAGCGCACGCACCATCCGCAGCGTCGCGTCCAGCCGTTCGATGTAGCGTCCGACCCAGAACAGATTGTCGGCGGCCCGGCTTGGCAGCAGTCCGGCCGCCCGCTGGACGGCCATCCGTTCGGGCGCGAGCAGCGTCGTTTCGGCGACCGGGCCCTCGGACAGCACCCAGGCATCGGCGGTGGCGCCGCCGCGCTGCAGGCTCACGGCACGAACGTCGGCGTGCTCGGCGATGCGCACGAAGCCCGCCGGCAGCACCTGCCAGTCGTCACCGTTTCGCGCCAGAAACAGCCGCAAGGTGAAGGGCTTAGGCTCAAGCCGTCCGCCCGCGGACCAGACCGGCAGGGTCGACAGCGTGACCGCCTCCTGCGCGACGTAGTCGATGCCGCGTTCGAGTATCGCCTGCTCGGTCCGCCGGCGCCGCTCGGGGCCGAGTTCGGACCCGAGCAACCCGTCGCCGAGCGAAACATCGTGCGCGGTATCGCCAAACGCCGGCGCGACCACCATCGAATCGAGCCGAGCCAGCACGTGTTCGCGTGCGACGACCTGTCCGAGCCACCAGGTCGCGATGTTCGGGACCGCAAGCTCGGCCCCGAGCACGCTGTTCGCGAGCGCCGGCAGGAACGCGAGCAGTGCGCGCGCCTCGATCAGGCCCGCGCCGAGCCCGTTGACGATGACGACCTTGCCGTCGCGCACCGCCTGCACGAGGCCCGCGACGCCGAGCCGCGATGCCGCGTTGAGCTCCAGCGGATCGGCAAAATCGGCATCGAGCCGGCGCAGCAGTACCTCGGCGCGGCGCAAGCCTGAGACGGTGCGGATGAACACGCCATCTTCCCGCGCCACCAAGTCCTCGCCCTCGACCAGCAGCAGGCCAAGATAGCGGGCGAGATAGGCGTGCTCGAAATAGGTCTCGTTCATCGGCCCGGGCGTCAGCAGGCAGACGCGGGAATCGTCCTGGCGGTTGAACGACGACAACCCGGCCTGCAGCGCCTGGAAGAACGGCGCGACGCGCTCGACCCGCGTCGTGCGATAGATGTCCGGCATCGCGCGCGACAGCGCGAGGCGGTTCTCGATGGCGTAGCCGGCGCCCGAGGGCGCCTGTGCGCGGTCGCCCAGAACCCACCAGCGGCCATCGGCGCCGCGACCGACGTCGACCGCGTAGAACCGCAGATGCGCACCGCCCGGCGGCGCGACGCCGACGAGCGGCCGCAGGAATTCCGGATTGCCGGCGATCAACGCCGCCGGCAGACGGCCGTCGCGTACGAACTGGCCGGTGCCGTAGGCATCGGCCAGCACGGCTTCAAGCAGTTGGGCGCGCTGGATCAGGCCCGCCTCGAGGCGGCGCCACTCCGACGTTTCGATCAGCAATGGGATGTGGCTCAGCGGCCAGGGGCGCTCCACGCCCGCGGGGTCTTCATAGACGCGATAGAACACTCCGGAATCGCGGAGGTAGCGGTCGGCCGCTGCAAACCGGCGATTGATCTCATCGGGGCCCAGCGCCGAAAGCATCGACAGAAACGGCCGCCAGTGCGGGCGCACCTCGCCGTGCACGTCCATCATCTCATCGAACGTGCCGGGCAGCGGCCGATAGCCGGCGACCAACGGCTGACGGCCAGCGTCCGATGGCGCAGGCGCATTGTCGATCTGAGCGGTCATGCCGGGATGCCGGCTCACACCGTGCGCCTTAGATCGAGTGTCGTCGGATACTCGATCGGATGCTCGTGCGGCGGAACGTCGACGATGCCGCCGGTATGGCCTTGATCCTCGAAACGTGTCCGGCGGCGCGCCTCCGCTTCGTATGAATTGACCGGAAACGTATCGTAGCTGCGTCCGCCGGGATGCGTGACGTGATAGATGCACCCTCCCAGGGATCGCCGGTTCCAGCCGTCGACAATGTCGAAGGTGAGCGGCGCCTGCACGTCGATCGTGGGATGCAGCGATGACGGCGGATTCCATGCCTTGAAGCGCACACCGGCCACGAACTCGCCGG
Source organism: uncultured Alphaproteobacteria bacterium (assembly GCA_963821555.1). Taxonomy (GTDB): domain Bacteria; phylum Pseudomonadota; class Alphaproteobacteria; order Rhizobiales; family Xanthobacteraceae; genus Z2-YC6860. Next base: position 266,947 of record CAWGEM010000019.1, read on the forward strand.
GCCGGCCGGTCGGGCAGAGCGGCACGCGGCGCCCGTTGCAGGTGATTGTGTGGCGTGTCTCGTTCAATCCTTCGACCTTCACCTGAAGACGCTCGACCGAGGAGTCGACGTAGCGCGCCGTGGCTCCGGCCGTGGTCTCCTCGCCCAGCACGTACCAGGGTTCGAGCGCCTGACGCAGTTCGAGCGCAACGCCGCCGCGGTGTACCGCGCCGCAAAGCGGAAACCGGAATTGCCGCTGCGCGTCGAACCAAATCGGATCGAAGGCATAGCCCGCCCGCTTAAGATCGGCCAGCACTTCCAGGAAGTCGTCCCAAACAAAGTATTCCAGCATAAAGCGGTCGTGCAGCGCGGTGCCCCAGCGCACCAGCTGGCCCCTCGATCGGTTCGCGCCAGAACAAGGCAACCAGTGCGCGCAGCAACAATTGCTGCGCAAGACTCATGCGGGCATCCGGCGGCATTTCGAACGAGCGGAATTCGACGAGGCCCAGCCGGCCGGTCGGGACCGTCCGGCGAGAACAGCTTGTCGATGCAGATTTCGGTCCGGTGGGTATTGCCGGTCACGTCGACCAGGATGTTGCGGAACAGCCGATCGACAAGCCACGGCTGCGGCGGCGTGCCGCCGCCGGGCGTCGGCACCTTCGCGAGCGCGATTTCGAGTTCGTAGAGCAGGTCCTGCCGCGCCTCGTCGATGCGCGGCGCCTGGCTCGTCGGACCGATGAACAGGCCGGAGAACAGATAGGACAGCGACGGATGGCGCTGCCAATAGAGCACGATGCTCTTCAAGAGGTCGGGCCGGCGAAGGAACGGGCTGTCGGCGGCGTTGAGCCCGCCGAGCACGACATGGTTGCCGCCGCCGGTACCGGTGTGGCGGCCGTCGATCATGAACTTTTCGGTGCCGAGGCGGGAAAGTCGCGGCATCTTCGTAGAGGCTCGCGCGTGGTCTCGACGGCCTCGCGCCAGTTCGTCGGTGGATGGATATTGACTTCGATGACGCCGGGATCGGGCGTCACCTTGATGACGTTGATCCGCGGATCCGGGGGCGGCGTGTAGCCTTCGACCAAGCACGGCAATCCAAGCTCGGCCGCCGTCCCTTCGACGATGGCCAGCAGTTCGAGATAGTCTTCCACCCGCTCGACCGGCGGCATGAAGATACAGAGCCGCCCGTCACGAATCTCGACCGTCATCGCGGTGCGCACCGGCGTTCCGGTGCGCGCCGAACCGGACGCGGACGGCGGCAGGAATTGCGCGACCGGAGAATCCGCCGCGACCACGCGGAGACGCGTCCCCGACCGCAGTCGGCGGCAGCGTGGGATGCGCGCGGGTCGGGCAGCGGTCCGCGCTCGGCGAATGGATCGGCCGGCACCGGATGCGGATAGTCGATCGGGGCAAGATGGGGCAAGCGAGTTCAGCGGCAGCCGCAAGCCCAGCCGGCGAATCGCCCGGCACCAGATACAGCCGTTCGCGGCGTGTCCGCCATAGCTCGCTGAGCCATCCCGGGTTCGCCTGCGCGGTCCAGCGCTGCACCGGCAGAACGAAACCCGCGGGCTGCGTCAGCTCGCTGTCGAACAGGCGAAGGATGCGGTCGCGCTCCAGCGGATCGTCGATCTTGGGATCGGTCAGGTCGACATTAACCGGCAGCGCGCCCTGCTTGAGCAGGCGGTCGGCCGGATCCTCGAACACGGGCTGCACGTAGTCGGCCATGATTCCGAGCCGCTCCGCGACGCGTTCGGTGAACCGCTGCGCATCGTCGCGCACCGGCGTCTGCGTCGCCGCTTCGCGCGCAATCAGGCCGGGCTCGCGCCAGATCGGCACCCCGTCGCAGCGCCAGAACAGCGAGAACGACCACCGCGGCAGCGGCTCTCCGGGATACCATTTGCCCTGGCCGTAATGCAGAAGCCCGCCCGGCGCGAAGCGGTCGCGCAAGCCGGCGGATCAACTCGTCGCCGCGGATGCGCTTGGTCGCGCCGAGCGCCGCGGTGTTCCACTCCTCCGACTGGTAGTCGTCGACCGAGACGAAGGTCGGCTCGCCGCCCATGGTCAGGCGAACGTCGTTGGCGCACAAGGTCGGCGTCGACGCGTGTCGCCGAGCGCATCGAGCGCGGCCCAGGCTTCGTCAGAGAAGGGCGCCGTTACGCGCGGCTTCTCGGCGATGCGCGCGACGCTCATGTCGAAGGCGAACGTGACCTCGCTCGGCTCGACCAGGCCGCTGATCGGCGCGGCCGAGCGGTAGTGCGGCGTCGCGGCGACCGGCAGGTGGCCTTCGCCACACAACAGACCGGAGGTCGCGTCGAGGCCGATCCAGCCCGCGCCCGGCAGGTAGACCTCGGTCCAGGCGTGCAGGTCGGTGAAGTCCTGCTCGGCGCCGCCCGGGCCGTCGAGTGGCTTGAGGTCCGGTCGAAGCTGGATCAGGTAGCCCGACACGAACCGCGCCGGCAGGCCGATGTGGCGCATGAGCTGCACCATCAGCCACGCCGAATCGCGGCATGAGCCCGCGCCGGAGGTGAGCGTCTCCTCGGGCGTCTGCACGCCGGGCTCCGAGCCGGATAACGTAGCGCACGAGGCTGTGCAGACGCTGATTGAGCTCGACCAGGAAATCGACCGTTCTTTGCGGCTCGCGCGCAATCGAATCGATCAGAGCCTTGAGCCGCGGGCCCGCCGGCTCGGGCTGTACATAGGCGGCAAGGTCCTCGCGCATTTCGGCCGGAAACTTGAACGGCCATTTCTCCGCGTAGGGCTCCAGAAAGAAATCGAACGGATTGATCACTTCGAGGTCGGCGACAAGATCGACCGTCACGGAGAATTCGGTGGTCTTTTCCGGGAAGACGAAGCGCGCGAGCCAGTTGCCGTGCGGGTCCTGCTGCCAGTTCACGAAGTGCTGCGCAGGCGTCACCGTCAGCGAATAGCTCGGAACCCGGGTGCGGCAATGCGGAGCCGGGCGAAGGCGGATGATTTGCGGACCAAGGCCGATCGCCTTGTCATATCCGTATCGGGTGACGTGATGGAGGCCGACGGTGATCGACATGGATCGTTCGGTGCTCAGTGACGCATCGCGGTTACGGCTCTCTGCCCAAACCTCATGCAATTTCCGGGCCGCAGGCAGCCAACGACCGGCGCCGCCAGCATACCGGGATGCCGTGAGGTTGTGTGCCTCAAAGGATGGCCCGTTGGTTTCAGCCCGGTGCCGAGAACGGCGGGTTATTCATGAGGCCTACCGTGCCGTTCCGGGGTTGCGCCACTGCTGTCCGGTGCACCGCGATTGGTTTCTGGCATCGTGACGATTAATCCCCCGGCCGTCATCGCCGGGCCGGCGCCACAATCGCGTTTACGCGCGTCTTCGACGCGCTATGGCGCCGTGACCCGGCGATCCATCCTCTTGCGAAGCGATGGACCCGCGGGTCAAGCCCGCGGGTGACGTTTTTTGCGCGGCAATCGCAACGCCGTTCCAAGAGCGATGTTCGGCACAGCTAGTCGAGCCGGTTGGGCAGGCCCGCCTTGAGCCCCGCGACAATGGCCTTGAGCGCGCCGCTCTTATCGTTGCCCCTGCGCCAACCTTCCTGTGAATGGACCAAGGCGTGCACGAAATCGACCTTCACGATCACACCGGGCGTCAGAACGAAGGGGTAGAGGTCCTGCAGCCCCATGCTGCGGTTGATCGAGTTCATCGCAAAGGTGAGCGGCAGCCACGCTTCAACCAGCCGGTCCATCGAGGCGGAGTGCGGATCGAAGTTGATATCCGCGGACAACTGCGCGCTGCCCTTGGGCAGCAGCGGCCTGACGCTCAGGCCATAGGCCGCTGCGGTTTCGAGCGTGTCCACCATGTGGAAGTAATGCGCCCAGGTCTCGGCGAAGTCCTCCCACGGGTGCGAGCTGGCGTAGGCCGTGACGAAATGCTCGGGCCAGTTGGCCGGCGGGCCGTTGGCATAATGGCTCTGCAACGCAGTGGTGTAGTCCTGCTGCTCGTAGCCGAAGATCGCGCGAAAGCCGTCGATGTTCGGTGTATTCGAGATCAGGCGACCCCAGTAGTAGTGGGCGATCTCATGACGGAAATGTCCGAGCAGCGTGCGGTACGGCTCGCCCATCTTGCTGCGCTGGCGCTCGCGCTCGACGTCGTCGGCTTCGGCGAGGTTGATGGTGATGAGGCCGCTGGAATGCCCGGTCATCACCGGGGCGTGGCCCAGAACGCCGGTCTGGCTCGCGATGAAATCGAAGGCGAGGCCGTCGGCGTCCTCGGCCCTGGTTGCAAGCGGCAGACGCAATTTCAACAGCGTGTAGAACAACCGGTGCTTGGCGGTTTCGATCTTGCGCCAATGCCGGCCGTTGTCCGGAATCGACAGGTCGGGGATCATCCGGTTGTGGCGGCAGGCGGCGCAATAAAGCTCGGGCTGGTCGGCGGCAACGAGCCAGTTGCAGACGCCGTGCTGGGCGTTGGCGCAATAGCGGAAGCTTCGGGTCCTCGACTCGGCGAGCGCGCGGAACGCCACGCCATCCGGTTCAAGCGTGCTAAGCAATTGCCGGGCTGACAGGAAGCCCAGGCTTCGCCCGCAGCTCACGCATTGCGAGCTCTCGAAATAGAGCAGCGCACGGCAGTGCTGGCACTGAAACAGCCTCATGGCAACTCGTCGTCTGGGGCCTGGCAGCGGGCGGGGCAGGATACGAGAACGAGCAGGCCGCCAAAAGGTTCCGGATTTTGTCCCGCCTTGCGGGACCGGGTGCATGGATCGCGGGTTGCGCGTCTTTGGCGCTGCAGCGGGCAGGTATCGGCCGCCATCGAGCCGAACCCTGTGCTTTCGGACTGGCCGGATTTTGCAAAGTGACCGCACTGCAGCGCCGATTTGGCGGTGACAGAGAACCGCTGGCGTGGTGAACTTGCTGGCGTTGGACTGACCACGCGCGTCGTGCGCTCCTCGCCGACGATCATGCTTTGACGGACAATTTGACCCCGGAGGTTCTCATGCTGGGTTTCGCTAAGGTATCTGCTTTCGCTGCAGCGCTTGTTGCCGGTGCGATCTTGCTCGCGGGCTCGACCGCGCCATCGTATGCCGAAACGGGCGCCGTCCGTTTCTCGGTCGGAAGTGCCGGCTTCATCGTTGGCGTCGGCGGGGGCTCGGGTACTTTGCGCTTCAGGGGCCGGGACTATCCGTTGAGCATCGGCGGCATCAACGCCGGAACCATTGGCATATCGCGAGCGGACTTTGTGGGCACGGCCCGCAACATGCGCACGCCGACGGACATTGTCGGCACCTATTCCGCGATTGGTTCGGGGATTGTGATTGCGGGCGGCGGCGGGGTCGCGCGGCTGCAAAACGCCAACGGCGTCATCCTCGAACTGCGTGCGAGAAAAGTCGGCTTCCAGGCCTCGCTCAACGTCGGCGGCGTGACGATCTCGATGCGCTAGCGAAGTGCGTCCGTCACCCTTCCGTTGCGGGAGGGTGACGGACGCCTTGCGCCCGTCGTCGCGATTTGCGAGAGCGTCGGTCATTTCGAGATACTTGTCTCGACCGGCGTCGCGCGCAAAGAGCACGGCGAGCTTTTGCACAGCATCTGCGTCGATATCTGTCGCCCGGACTGTTGCCACGCGCTACTCGCGGAGCGAGCGTGCGGCGGAGTCTCGATTCAGGACACCGGCCGATGCTGCCGACTGCCGACCTTGGCTTGCCACTCCAACGCCCTACAACTAAAGTAGAAGGGAGTGCGGGGGGCGGTAAGCTGCCGGACCTGCTTCACTGAGAGAGGTTTGATCATGGCCATTTTCAGAAAGAAGACGCGCCAGGCAATCGACTTCGAGCGCGTGATGTGCGGCGGCAGCAGGGAGCCGGACCCGAGCGAGCGGGTGGCCGACTTTTCGTACGAAAACGAGACCCTTGCGCAGATGATCGTCCACGCCTGGACCGATCAGACGTTCCGAACGAAAATATTGAAGCGCAAGCGGAACGGCACCTCGCCCAACGCCAAAGCCGAGCTGGCGGAACGGGGCATCTTCCTGAAGAACCCCGTCGTGATCACCGAGGATGAGTACAACGACGGCTATCACATGAAGGATCGCAATGGCGTCGTCTTCGTGCTGCCGAACCAGGCGCGCGCCGTGACGCCGCCGTCGGGCGAGACGCTTCTGGAGACGGCCCGCCTGTTGATGGCCTGTACGCCGAACGGAATTTAGCGCGGTTGCGACTAGGGTTTCAGGCGAGGGATGCGTCACTCCCCTGAAGCGCATTCTCCACAAGTCGCATCCCCAGGCAACGTCGCGGGCGAGCACCCGCAAGTGGGAGGTTTCGATGTCACAATTGGTCACGGAATGGGTCAACGTCACCGGCGATATTTCGATCGTCTCGCGCGAATCGGGAGAGGTGTGGTTTCACACCCCGAGCGGCACCAACGGCGACGCAAATCCGTTTGCGGCGCCGATGACGGGCGAGGGTGCGACGGGCAGCACGATCGGGCTCCTTGATGGAGCGATCAACCTCGGGTTTGCCGGAATTGAAAAGCGCCTGGCACGCCCGGAGCCGACGATCCTCGGCTATATCGTCGCCTTGGTCGGCGCCTATCACACGTCGGTCGACACCCCTCGCAACCTGCAGCGCGCGGCCAAGCGCTTCGAGGAACTGGGCAGGCCCGAGGTCGCGGCCTACCTTGAAGAGCGTGCTCGCGAGGAGACCGGTCACGACCGGCTCGCGCTCAAGGACCTGCGTGCTTTGGGCGTGCCCGGCGAGCGGCTGGTCGCAAACTACATCCCGGAGGGCATCAAGCCGCTCTGCAAGCGCTTCGACGACCTCTGCGCCGAGGATTATCCGATCGGCAGCATCGGCTATTCGTACTGCCTGGAGCGCATCGCCGCGCTGAAGCAGAAGTCCGACGTGGAGAAGATGCAGGCGATTTGTCCGCAGGGCGTCGATGCCACCCGCTTCCTCAGAAGCCACAGCTCGCTCGGAAGCGAGGTCAACCACGTCGAGGAAACCATCGCGTTCGTTGCGTCGCTTCCCGCCAATGACCGGGCCAGCGTCGTTCGGGCGACGTACGAATCCGCAGTGATCATGGCGGAGGGCTACAACAACGAGCTGCTCAAGTCCGAGGCCGAGATGCTCGAGGAGCTTGAGCAGGCGATCGGCGAGCCGCTTTCGCTCCGCCAAGGTTCGTATCCTTCGCGCGAGGGAGAGCGGGGCCAGCCCGCGGCGAGCGCGTAGCGGCGCGCTGGCGCGCCGTCCGATCGGTGTTGCATCCGCGACGGTCGTTGAACCGGCGATCGTTGGGCCTGCGCACGGTTGCGATCTGTCCCGGGCGCGGCGCAGCACGAAGCGATGCGCCGCAGACCCGGGACCGTACCAAATTTGGCGCATGAAACGGTCCCGGATCAGCGGTGCAGCATTGCATGCTGCACAGCGTCCGGGAGGCCCCGGTGCAAATCCAGGAGGCTGGGTGGCGAAGGCGCGAGCCAATATTTCGGAGTGGGCGAGTTCGGTCGGCCGCGCCCTTGCAGCCAGGGCTGATTTGCAATGACTGGAGCTCCGTCGGAGAGCCTTGCCGAGCGCTACGATCGGGGGATTCGATTGCGCCGGAAAACCCCGCGCGAATCCCTCGCCGATCTCGCCAGTCCGAAAGGCCGCGATCCGCTGGCGATCCTCGCGGCCGGGGATCGTTACCGCGTCCCGGAGCTCATCCCGGTTCGCTATGAGAGGATGCTTGCCAGTCCGTTCGCCTTCTTGCGCGGCGCGGCGGCAATCATGGCCAAAGATCTAAGGCGTCAGCCGAAGCCGGGCGTTGTCGTGCAGGCCTGCGGCGACTGCCATCTGATGAACTTTGGCGCCTTCGCCACGCCGGAACAGAATATCCTGTTCGACATCAACGATTTTGACGAGACGTTGCCGGGCGTCGATTTCACCGTCGATCTGAAGCGGCTGGCGGCGAGTGTTGCGGTGGCGGCGTTGGCGGCGGGCCTTTCCAAGAGACGCGCTCGCGCTGCCGCGGCAGCGACGGTTCTGGCCTACCGAACGCGCGTCCGACGCCTTGCAACGCTGTCGCCGGTGGAAGTTTGGTACAGCAAGATCGAGCTCGAGCGCGAAGTGAGGCGCATCGAAGACCCGCTGCTCAGAAACAGGGTTCATGAAATTCTCGTCAAGGCGGGCAAACGGCTTGAGCAGGACGACAACTTTCCTCACCTGGTGCTCGGCAAGCGGCCGCGCATCGCGGACAAGCCGCCGCTGATCTATCATTTCGCGCGGAAAGACACTCAGCATCGAATCAATGCCGAACGCGTGTTCGCCTCGTACAAGAAGCGCCTTCCGCCGGATCGGCTGTTTCTTTTCGAGCGCTACACGCTCAAGGACATCGCATTCAAGGCGGTTGGCGTCGGCAGCGTGGGCACATTTTGTGCCGTCGGCTTGTTCTTGAGCTACGACGGCGCGCCGCTGTTCATCCAGGTCAAGGAGGCCGGCAGGTCCGTGCTCGAGTGCCTGGCGCCGAAATTCAATGGTCATCCCGGCCGGCGCGTGGTCGAAGGTCAGCGAACCATGCAGGCCGCGAGCGACATTTTTCTCGGCTGGACCGAGGACGAGGCATCGAAGCGCCATTTCTACGTGCGTCAGCTCAAGAACCGACGTCTCGGATCGGTCGCCGAGGTGGTCGAGGAAAATGCGCTCGTCCACTATGGCCAGCTGTGCGGGCGGACGCTGGCGCGGGCCCATGCACGATCGGGCGATCCGGCGCTGCTTGCCGGATACATGGGCAAGGGTGATGCCTTTGACGATGCGATCGCATCGTTTGCGATGCTTTATGCGGCTCGCACGCAAAGCGACTACGACAAGCTGGTGCAGTCGAAGCAATCCAAGAACCGGAAATGAAGGCGGTGAGGCGGCCCGACGTGCGGCGCGCGCGCGTACGTCGAGCAGGCGCTTGGCGAAATCGCGATGATCCAAAGTCGAACAAGCGCCGGTCTGACTGTCCATCGTTAAAGAACATGCGACCGGGCAAACAATCGTCGCTCAAACACGGATGGCCGTTCGTCGTGGTTGTGCGCCGCGGCGATGAATATGAAAATGCGGCCGCCAAGATGCGCAAGGAAGCGCGCGAGGTTGCACTGGCCAAGCGGCAGCCCGCGTCGGTCAAAGGCAAAGGCAAAGGCAAAGGCAAAGGCCGGTCAGGCTCACACCCGTGTTGCCCTTTGGTCCACTTGGTGAGCCAATGGGCGCCGGGCTAGCGTGTGGTCATGCGTACCGTTGCCGGACTCTTCGAGTATCTCGACCAAAATCCACGCCTACGCGTAGGTGCGCTTGTGCTGCATACGGTGTTGGTCGGGGGCCTGTTGGCGTTGCCCTATCTACTGGCACGGTGAACGCCCCTGGGGTGGCGGGCCTGGTTTCCGATCAAGGCAGGGTTCTACGGCAAGGTCGTCGCTCTGGCTCGGACCTCGGCGCAATCTGAGGAAGGCATTTCGCCCCGGCTGCGCGCCGACCTTTGGCGCTGATCCACGGCCGACCTGCCGAGAACGCCGCCACTCCCCGATCAGGCCATCAACCGCGAGACCCTCTACGACACGCGGCTGATGGGCATTCTGATCGACACCAACGTCCTCGTGCGCCCACGCGACCCGATCACGAAAGCCACTCGCTAGCCGTTGAGAGCATCGCTTTACTGCGTGAGAGCGGCGAACCGGTGTATTTTCACGCCGCAGAACATTTCCGAGTTCTGGAACGTCGCCACGGCGGGTCCTGTCCTCCATGACATCGGGATGACATGACCATCTGTTCCAATCGGCCGCGTGCCTCAATCATTTGGAGACCGACCAATGAGCGATTCATCGATTGCAATCTACGAACCTCCGGCACGGGGTTGGCCCTATCTCGTGGTCGTACGACGGGCCGATGAGTACGAGATGACGACGGCCAAGACGCGCAAGGAGGCGCGCGAGATTGCACTGAGCAAGAGGCTGGCCAAGTCATAGCCATCGCCCCGTGTCGTTCGCGCTGTCATTGCCCCGCGTGAAGGCCCCCGCTGGATGGGCACGCCGGCTGGCCTCGATGGAATATCACACCACCAAAAACAAAGACCCCCGCAGTGGATTTGCGGGGGCAAGGGGGTTGGGAACGCTCGAGAGATCGACCCAAGAACGCTAGACCTCGCGTATGTCACCGGGATGACGAGCGCCAAGACGCGCAAGGAAGCGCGGGAGATTGCAGTGGCTAAGCGCGCCGCCCCACCCGTCACCGTGGCAGTAGAATGATCAACGCCCACAGGCTGCCGACCAAGATGGTATGCAGCACCAGCGCGGCTACGCGCAGGCGTGGATTTCGGTTGAGATACTCGAAGAGTTCGGCAAGGGGACTCATTCTCGTTTCCGATGAAACGGAGAGGCACCCCGTCAGAATGCTATACCTCGCGGATGTCATCGGGATGACGATTGTCGCCACCTCGGCGGTCGGTGGAGATCAAGAAGTACTTGCTGATCTGCTGGCCGTCCGAAGCTTCGAGTTCGTGATCGCACACTGCTTGCGTGCTGCAACGATGGCATCGGGGTGAGATCGATCACCCCGTTCCTGGTACGAATTGGTTCCGCGATCGTTGATGCGGCACGATAATTGCGGCGGCCTTCCGCCGCTGCGCATTAGACCCCGGTATAATTTCAGCCAACTCGCCCGGGCCGCTAATCTCTGGGCATTGTGAATGATGAAAAATTGCAAACGGTGCTGCTGTTGTTGGTCCTGACTTCGGTCGCGGCAATCGGCCCGCTGGTTTGGTTTTGGCTTCTCAGATGAGTTCGTCAGCGCCCCAAATGGTTGTGCCGTTAGTAACGGAGGGACCGATGCCAGACCGCACCATCGCCGCGCGCCAGCGGCGCTACATCGACCGCCTCAATGCGCGTGCCGCCCCACCGCGCGGCGACCTTGCGACCGAGTTAGCGCAGACCAAGGCGCAAATCGCAGAAATGCGCCACAAGACGCTCAAGCCTTCCGCGACGAACGCAATCACGCGCAGCCATGCGCCCAAGGCGGCGGCGCCTGATGGGCCGCGCGACGCAAGGCTCAAGGCGCTGACGACCGAGAACCATAACCTCAAGGCCAAGCTGCGCGACCTGCAGCAGGGGCACCGCATGGACTTCGCGACGCTGACCGCCGTCGTCAAAGCCCTGCATCCTGATCGCACGCCGACCGCGGCCGAACGGGCCGCGGCCTACCAGGCGTTCACGGCGTGGAAGGCCGCGAGCGCCAAGGCGCGGCACAAAGCCTGACGGCCCAGGCTCGGGGCGCAGGCTCGCGCTGGTGCGTTTTTCGACATTGCCGCGCGTCTTCCCCGCACCAGGGGCATCGGGTTGCTAGTTAGTTGCTAAGAGGCAAATTTTGCGGTCGCGGACAGCGATGCAAATTAACGGAGTCGAAGTCATATGATTACACGGTCGGAGGGGTCCCGCGAGTTCCCGCCCCATTGATCTGATTACGCAATTAGAATGGGCGTTTATGCTTACACAGTTCTGAGTCCGTCAATCTAGATCGGGACCGTGTAAGCATGCCAAACGCGCACCTGACGAAGCGGTTCATTGCGGGCGTCCAGGCGCCTGACAAGGCCACCGTGTTGTATTGGGACGACCTCGTCGCCGGCTTTGGGCTTCGCGTCGCCCCGGGCGGCACCAAGGCCTTCGTGGTGCAGTTCCGGCAGGGCCATCAGACAAAACGCAAGACGCTCGGCACCGTCGATGTCTTGGCGCTGGATCGAGCGCGCAAGGCTGCCAAAGACCTGCTGGCCGCGGTTCGACTGGGCGGGGCTCTTCCGAGCTCGCGCCCCAACCCTCCGTTTTGGGAAGTCTTAGATGGGTTTCTAGGCTTCGTCCGAGCGAAGAGGGCGCCGCGCACAGCGGAGGACTACGCGCAACGGATCGAAGCGCGCATCCGACCGCAATTTGGATCAAAGCGGATCAGGAACATCACCCGGTCCGAAATCGAACGCTGGCACCAAGGTAAGGCCAACACACCGCGGTCCGCGAATTACCTGCTGGCGATATTGGTCGCGACTTTCTCGTATGCGGTGCGGGTCAAGATCATCGACGATGCCGAGCATCCAGCGCGTGGCATCCTGAAGTTCGAGGAAAACGAGCGGAAGCGCTACCTGACGCTCGAAGAGATTGCGGCGTTTGGGCGCGCGCTTAAGGACCTAGAAAAGGAAATGGCGGTGTCGCCGTGGGCGGCGGCCGCGCTGCGCTTGCTGGTCCTGACCGGAGCGCGATCGGGAGAGGTGCTTAGTCTTCGCTGGCAGCACGTCGATCTGGCACGGGCAGAGCTAAATCTTCCCATGTCCAAAACCGGCGCTAAGAGGGTCACGCTATCAGCGGCTGCCGTTCAGGTTCTCAGGGCGGTGCCCAGAATCCAAGGCATCGATTGGGTGATACCCGGCCGACGCCACGGCGAACGAATGACTTCGCTGCAGCGGCCATTCGGATACATAACCAAGAGAGCCGGAATCAAGGAAATCCGCATCCACGATCTTCGACATTCCGCCGCGTCAATCGCGACATCGGCGGGCGTAGGGCTTCCCGTGGTGGGTGCACTGCTTGGACAATCGCAAGCCTATACAACCGCTCGCTACAGCCACATCCACGACGCTGCTGAGCGGCACGCCGCAGAGGTTATTGGGCGCAAGGTCGGGCCGCTACTGCACCTAGTTTCTAATCGCAGGGGAAAGTGATGCCCCGCAAGAACAGAGCCGTGCGCCCTACGCGCGCAGATCGTCTGCCGCGGTTGAATCCCACCTGGGCATTTGATTTGCACGCATCGCCGGGAACCTATCCGATCGATGCTGTTATTCGAGAAATGGACGAAGCAGGTGACCTGGATAAGCTGCCCTCGATCATACGCCTCCACAAATACCATACGGTTCGCTATCATGTATCTCATGCTGCCAGTCGCGCGTGGGAGCACTCCGACATCGCGCTAGTTCATGATCCTCGAAGGAAAGACACGTTGCGAGCAGACGCACGCCACTATGCCGCCTTTCGCAAGCGCCTTTCCCAGTTCATTGCGATGTTGCCCGATCCGGAATCCTGGGAGGACGATTTCCCGTGGCTGTTGGTGTCGAACCGAAAAGATGGATGGCGTCTCGATTCGCAATTAAAGACACGAAGATCGAGTAATGTTTTGCCCCCGAAAAACCTTAGGGGCAAACGTCACTAGCGATTGAATGATCGCCGATCATATCGGGGTTGTCCGCGAAAAGGAGGCGGAGCCCCGATGATCGTGAACGAAGAACTATACGACCCGAAGACGACGGCTCAGTACATTAAGTTGGCCCCGAGCACGCTTGCGAATTGGCGGTGTGCTGGCCGCGGCCCAAAATACATCAAGCTTGGCGGCAGGGTTTTGTACCGCAAGTCCGCCGTCGACGCCTATCTCGACGCCTGTGTCCGTGAACCTGAGGGGCGGGTGTAATGCGCGCGCTACAGGTCCCGGTCCGGCCGGTCAAGCTCGAAACAATCATGCGCGATCCGGCGTTCGAGCGCGGTGTGCAAGAGGTCAGAGACGGAAGGTCACCGCGCTTCGACCGATATGACAGCTGGGAGTACGAGCGCGGCCGGCAGTGGGCCACAGTCGCGCCCAAGAACATGCCGCTCAAGATTGGGCGCAAGCTTAACCCCGCCGCCGTTGCGATCTTCAGACAAAGTCCGATCCCATGACCGACAATCTCCCAAACGCACCCGTCGTCAAGATCGTGAACGAGATTCACGCGATCGAACGGCGCAACATTTTCGATATCGGTCGCAAGCTTGCAGAATTGCGGGAGGTCGTCCCTCACGGTGAGTGGGGCAAACTTATCGAGGCAGAGTTCGCGTGGAGCGATACCACGGCCTCGCGATACATCGCGGTCGCGCGGTTGGCGGCGACTTTCCCCATTTTGGGGAAAATGAAACTCCCTAAAGTGGCGCTCTACGAACTCGCGGAGGAAGACGAAAGATACCTGCCGGCGACTGTGGACGCGATGGCAAAGATTGCAACGCACCGCCGCCCAACCACTCAAGAGATTGATGACGCGTTCAAACTTGGGTTCGCTCGCGTTGAGTATGGAGACTATTCCGACGCGACCTTACTCGCGATGTATGAACTGCCCAGGGCCTATCCGAGAGCGGCTGAGGCGATTGAAGCCCTGAAGGCCGCAAACCCCAAGACGAAGGTCGAGGCCGACAAGATCGTCAACGATATCATGGACGTTGCTGACGAAGGGGACGACGCGCCGCCACCGCCGCCGCTAAACGATGATGATCTAGATAATGATGAGCCACCACCGTCAGATGATGATGATGAATGGGATGATGGCCACACACCGCCGGCACGGCCACCCATAGACCTGACACCGCCGCCGCCAACGCTGACCGATCCCGAACTGATCAATGCCATCCGCGTGCTGTTGCGACATGCGCAGCGAGCCAGGCCGCAAGTTGTTAGCGGCATCACGGGCACAGAAATAATGGAGGTTCGCGGGTTCCTAGATGAACTGCATGGCCTCATGCACGGTGGCAACAAGGCCAAGCTAGCCGCTGACCGTGCGGAGGCAAGTGCAGCACGACAGCGGAGGACAGCATGACGACCACCAGAAAAGTTAAAGTTGCGACACGCAGCTGCCCGATCAACGTCCCTGTGGTCCACGTCGAGACCGCGCCGCGATCGGCGATCCTGGACGAGATGCCAGTCAGATTGGGACACGCCGGCGTTGATGCCGAAGCTTTTGGAAGCCTTGGTGAATGACATCGCCGCCGCGATCAACGCACCCGTGCGCGCGGTAGAACTTTCGGCGTAGGAGTCCACAGTGGCAATCGTAATTCCGTATCCGCCCGCGCGGCGGCGTCAGCTCGTCCACCGATGCGCCACTCCGATACTTGAACCGGCCGCGGCGGAGGATCACCTCGCACGGCTGACCAAGACTCAATCCGACGCCATGCGGCGACGTGGCGTTCCCGAGCATATCATCGCAGCGGAGGTCCAGGCGTTCGAAGGCGCTGTGCGTGCGGCCTGGTGGCGCGCTGTGTTCGGGGGTACTGCATGAGCGCAGCCTCGCAGAAGAAGCGGCGTCACCACCGGACGAAGATTGATGAGCAGTTCATTGCGCATCCCATACGGATGATCCGCAGCCCCGCCTGGATGGCCCTCACACTGAACGACCGTCGCATCCTCGACTGTTTGGAGAGTGAGCATGCGGGTCATGGCGGAATGGAGAACAGCAACCTTCAGTGCCGGTACGACGACTTCGTGAATTTCGGCGTTCGGAGGCAATCCATCGCGACCTCGCTACGGCGTGTACGTGCCCTCGGATTCGTGGTGATCACTGCAGTGGGTCGCAAGGCATATGGCGACATTCCAGGAACGGCTTCACGATATCGGCTGACGTATCTCTCAACCAAGACAATGGGGCCTACTCATGACTGGGCCGAAATCAAATCGGCCGAGGATGCAGAACAGCGAATCCAATGGATGGAGGAACGGCACCAGAAAGCGCTCAATGAAGACCCGCGGTCAGCGCGTAACCGGTCTCGCCTGGCCTATGCACTGATGGCTCATCCAGAGGGCGAGAAAACAAAAGCCAGGGTGCAGTTGCGCACCTGACTCAGGTGCAAGAACGCACCTAAAAATAGGAGTCCCCGGGTGCACAAGCGCACCTACTGCCCCAGGGTCGCCACTGCACCTACTATCTATATCTCGGGGGAATCCGAAGGGGCGCAGCCCCGCGGTCGCGCTCGGGGCGACCCCCGACCTTCCCTACATCAACTTGGCATTGCGCCTGTGCGGACACGGCCGACACCGCACAGGGGTCATCGCCGAGTCGGTCTCATTGGAGGATGCAAGCATGCGTGAGGATACCAGCCCCAGTGTTGTTCTGGCCGACAGATGCGACATCGCCATGGAGGCACTTGTCGAGTGGCTACAGCAACAAGTCGATCGCGGCGCTGATCCGTTAGCGCTCGGCTTTGCATGTGTCGGGATGGGCAGCGATCTAGTTCAGCGGGAGGCCGGACTCGATGGAGCACTCTCAGCGCTCACCGTCGCCGCCAACACGCTCAAGTCCACTGATCTGAAAGGGTGACCATGCCAAGGCAGACATATGTAGCCGAGATCGACGGCGAGTTGATCATGGCGTTTCCGGCACGCGATGAGATCGACGCTAACAATCAAATCAACGGCCTCTACGGCCATGCTTACCACTTCCTCGGAATTGAGCGCCCGGACGGGAAGCCGCTCTGGAATGGGGAGTCTCCGGTCATGCCTCGGTTAGCTACAGAAGCGGAGATCGATGAGGTGAAAGAGAGCTTCCACGCATGCGGGTTCCGTTACTCAACCGAAGGCGCGTGGGGCGTTTACCTCGTGCCCATCGTCCCCGCGCCCGACTACGACGTCGATGACGACGACGAAGATCCGTTACGCTTTCTGACCTGATGAATGGATAGCATTTGAGGTCGGCTCGGTGCCGTAAGGCGTTAGGAGTGTCGAAGTGACAGAGCGACACGAAGATGACGATGCCCCAGGCGCGTCTGCCACTACAGAAAGTGCTTCCTTAAATGGGCTTTCAGCGGTTCTGCCAGAGGTCCACCGGATGGTCGACGAAATTCTGTTTGGCTCAGGAAGCTGGCCGCCGGATCCGCAGACCGTCTGGGAGGAGCTCGCCGCGCTCGGCCTCGAGAAACGACTCAAATCCCATCCGAGCTCAGTTCAGTCGACAGCTTTGGGCCGTGCCGCGCAGATCGATCTGTTTTCGGTATTCCTGGGGGTATTCGATGAAGCCGAAGTTCCAATTATTCTCTGCCAATACGGGCTGTTCTCTTCGGATGAGGCAAACGAGCTGTGGGATCGCTTGGAGGAAGGTGAAGATATTTGGCCTTGGTTGAAATGGCGCCTACAGCTGGCCTACCGAAACTACTTTAGGCAAGTTGTGCCGAGTTGATAAGCGTTGGCCTAGCCACCGTTATGAAGCCTGCGCTCGTCGCCTATCGCAGCACCGGTTGCCGGCCAAGTTTTGAAGGCTGCCTGAAGGCGTATATCGCCCGCTGGTCGATCCCCCAAGTCAAACAGGTCGGTGCGCAATTGGAATGATGTGGTCAATCGAGGCTGATTGTCCTGAGACCTGAAACCGTACCGATCATAACGGTCTGGTTGGAGGTTCGAAGTCCTCCCGAGCCCACCACGCAGTCCGCTAATTTGGCGCGATCCGGAGACGCGCGAGAAATGCCCGCGGTGTGCGGGCTTTTTCAACGGGTGATCCTGACTGCGCGGTCTCTGGAAGGAGCAGACGGCCGTTTTCGGGCTTCAGTCTCTGCCGCGGAAATTCCCGTTCCTGGCGACTTTCGTGTGGGATGCTAAATCGTCCCCAAGCAATGTCGATTAAATCAGGCCGGCGCGCGATCGTTTCGCAAACGAGGCGCGGTGCTGTTGTGGTGAGGTTGATCAGAGCTGTGGTAGCCCGAGGCGCTCAAATTGCAGCGACCATTCAGCCGGAGGGTCCCGCAAGGCCGCAACGCCGATGCCGCGGGGCAGCCGGCCCTCGATGGCAGCCTTGACCAGATCGGGGGCGATGAACGCCATCGATATCGTCATGTTGACATGACGGATGCTGCATCGTTGTCGAGCAGCGATGTCTTCGCCGCGGGCTGTGCCCGAGACGATCTCGTTGAGCCAGGCGCGACCGCGCGCAATCGATTTCAAGAGCGCCGCCCGGCGCTCGATCTTGATCGGGCGGACCTGGGGTCTAGCGGTTGCTGCCGGCAAGAGGATTTCCTTGAACCGCTTGGACGGCGGTTTGGTCCATGGGATCAACAGCGATGGCTCATGTTCCGCGGACGCCGTCCGGTGAGCGGCCTCGTCGGCCTCGGCCGCGGCAGGCTGCCTCAACCAGACCGCCAGTTGGCCGGCGCGCACTTCGATGCGGGCAACGCGCGTGCGGAGGCTCTCTGGATGGGCTACGTCCGTCTGCGCGGTGGCCGCTCCTTGGTGCACTGCCAGTGCCTTGGTCACGGCCGCCTCAAGGTCGGAGGCGGGAACGCGGATGATTGCTCCGAGAGGGGGCTTGGATAGTCCGCGCAGATGGGGCCGCGACACGTAGTAGCGGTATCGCACTCCCAGCTTGGTGGCGTGGGTCGGAAC
Organism: uncultured Alphaproteobacteria bacterium; assembly: GCA_963821555.1. Taxonomy (GTDB): domain Bacteria; phylum Pseudomonadota; class Alphaproteobacteria; order Rhizobiales; family Xanthobacteraceae; genus Z2-YC6860. Next base: position 285,045 of record CAWGEM010000019.1, read on the forward strand.
CATCGGATCGCCGGTAGCATCGAACAGCAGTCCCCGTAGTGGAGCGTTACTCTTGGTCCGCGCTGTGACGTGATGCGACCGCTGGTCGGTCAATCGCCGTTGCACTGCCTCGAACAGCTCGCGATCGAGCAGCGGTGGTTGAGGCCCGGGGCAAATCTCACCCTTGTAGAGAACCTCACCAATGTAGAAACGGTTGCGGAGGATGTAGAACAACGGACCTTGGGTGAAGAGGGCGCCGCCGCGGGTGCTGCCGTTCGACAGTTTGCGGATCTTGGTTCGGATATTCTGCTCGCGCAGCTCAAGCACCAGCCGGTTGACGCTGCCAAGCGCAAGATAGCGCCGGAAGATCATACGAACCCGCTCGGCCTCGTCCTCGACAATCGACAGCCTGCCGTCGTTGAGCTGGTAGCCCAGCGGCACCATCCCGCCGACCCACAAGCCCTTTCGCTTCGAAGCTGCCACCTTGTCGCGAATGCGCTCGGCGGTGACCTCCCGCTCGAACTGCGCGAACGACAGAAGGACGTTCAGTGTCAGCCGTCCCATCGACGTCGTCGTATTGAACTGCTGGGTGACCGACACAAACGAAACCCCATGCGCATCGAACAGCTCGACGAGCTTGGCGAAGTCCGCCAGCGATCGGGTCAGCCGGTCCACCTTGTAGACGACGATGACATGGACCTTGCGGGCTTTGACGTCCGCCAGCAGGCGCTGCAGTGCCGGCCGGTCGGTCGAGCCGCCGGAGAAGCCGCCGTCGTCGTATCGGGTTCGCACCTGCGTCCAGTGTGCGTGGGCTTGGCTTCGGATGTAGGCGGATGCCGCGTCATGTTGGGCGTCCAGGGAGTTGAACTCCTGGTCGAGCCCGGCATCGGTCGACACCCGCGTGTAGATGGCGCAGCGGATCGCCTTGGAGTGGACCGTCACGGCGCCGCTCCGGCGTATCGGTGCTCGCGCAGCCCAAAGAAGCGGGGGCCGTTCCATTGGGTTCCGGTGATGGCTCTAGCGATCTCGGAAAGGCTTCGGTAGGTCCGTCCCTCCCAGCCAAATCCTCCTTCGAGCACCATGACCCGATGGTGCTTTCCGCCCCATTCGCGGGTCAGCATCGTGCCGGGCGAGAGCTCGCGCCGTTGTTGGTCAAACGCGCGGGTCAGTGGAACGGCCTCGAGCTTGGAGGGGGCGAGCTCGATCTTCGCCAGGAAGCGTATTGTCTCGGCATCTAGATCGCCCATGACGTCGGCCTGCAGGCGATAGGCCAGGATGGAAAACAGGAGGTGCCTGGCTAGGTCGAGGGGCGCATCCCGACCGAAACTGGTCCGCCAACAGGCGCGCAAGGCTTTGATGTCGAGACCGCGCAAGCGCGCGATCTCGACATTGATCGAGGAGGGGTTTTGTCCCTCCGCAGCGATTTTGACGCGCGGCATAGCGGTCAGGACTTCTGCCCGGCCTGTGTCCTCATCGCGTTGGCACTATGCTCGTTCGGGACCCGATAAACGCGGACACCATCGACGACCGTCGATTGCAAATCGAGCTTCAGGCGTTTGCGCACGACCCCGGCGAGAAAGCCACGCACCGAATGCTGCTGCCAGCCAGTGGCGCTCGTCAGTGCATCGATCGTGGCACCTGGCGGGGAGCGCAACATCTCGATGGCCGTCGATTGCTTTGTGCCGGTTCGCGTGGAGCTCCGATCCCTAGCCTTCTCCAACTTCGTGGACTTCGGGCGCTTGCTCGATGGAACCGCGGACACGGTCGCCGTCCGCTTCCTTGCTTTCTTTGCCATTGGGATTCCTCTCGGTTCACAGCAGCCACCAGGCTGCACCGCCGAGGCCCCGCACAGGCAATCAAGCCGGCGGGGCACGATCCCGGAGCGAGATGAGCGCTCCTGAAGCGGGCCCAGTAGCGCTCCAATCACGCTGGAAGGCCAGCGGTTTCTGGATAATGTTGTTGCTCAGTTCGCCGTCAATCGAGCACAGGATGATCGAAGCCGGCCGACACAAGGGCAAAGTCAGTCCCTTCGATCCAAACCTGCGCGACTACTGGGAAGACCGCCGGCAACGGCGTCTGGTGCGGGAAGCTGGGCAATTTAATCGCGTCCACCTGCTCAAACAGCAGGATGGTCGGTGCGCGGTCTGCAAGGCGGCGTTCGATTCCGACCTTGATCAGCACGACAACACCAACGTTGTGGTGCGTCGTGATTCCGCCACCGGAGACACCCTCCGAGTTCTCGTCCACCGCTGGTGCCGTCCAGGACGAACACCAAAACGGCAGACACTCGATATGCTGGAAGATGCTTGAGCCGTATGCGGGGAAACTCGCACGTACGGTTCTGAGGGGGCCGGGAAGATCGCAAGATTTTCCCGGCTACCCGACACCGGGGTCTAACCTTCTCCAGGTATACAATAGTAACCGCCCCACCTTTGGGGCGCGCGCCCGACACGGCCAGCGGAAAGCAGACGCCCTAAAATATTAGTGGGCACGAAGACCAAGCGTAGCCGGACGGGGTAGCTCGGCGAGCCTGCCTTGGGCCGCCGCGATTACCCCTTTCGCCACGGTTTCCCAGCTGTAGAGGCGCGCCGCCTCGTCCGCCAGCGCCACCCTGGCGCGCTTGCGCTCGGCGGCATCAAGGGTCAGCCACGCCACCAGCTTTTCGGCGATTTCCTCCACGGCTCCAGGACCGATTTCGAACGAGAGGAGTGGCCGCAGATCGTTGGGCAGCGCAGGCGCTAGCATGGCAGTGACTTCGGCCATTCCTGAGTGTCCGGCCGATAGCGGTAGCGCGCCGCACGCCGCCGCCTCGACAGCGACCATGCCGAAAGCCTCGGGGAAGGTACTTGGCATCACCTGCGCCTCGCAGGCTGGCAGCAGGCTTGGCAGGTCGTGGTGCTCTATTCGCCCGGTGAAGTGAATGCGCGCTGCGGCTTCGGGCGCGGACTTCAGCCATGCCTTGCCCACGTTCGCAAGAAAGCTACGCAGATGCTTCAGCTCCCCCGGAGGGCCGCCCTCGAGCTCACGTCCCTGAGCTGCGATCTTGCGCAGCGCTTCCAGGTCTCTGCGACCGAGCGCGTCCACGAAACGGCCCAGAGCCTGCCGGTAGGTCCCAAACCCGACCACAACGAGCCGCGCCTGCGGCACCCGCGCCACCACCAGCGGCCAAGCGGCGAAGAGCAGATCGACGCCCTTCGAGACGATCAGTTTCCCCAAGTAGCTCACGATCCGATCGCGGCGCGGATCGAGCTTGCGCAGTGCCTCCGCAGCGCCAGCCTCGCCTCCCCAAGCAGCTGTCTCGCCGACTTCAAGCCTGTCGGCAAGCCGGCTCAAGCCGATGGCAGCCTCGCTGTCCGAGCGAGGGCGGAAGGAGTGCACATCTACTCCTGGCGGTCCAAGCCGTGTCCACTCGGGCAGCGCGGGCTCGTCGGACAGCACCTCCCACAGACTTTCGGCCGTATGACGCGAGCCCACCAGCACGCCTGACGCGCCGCGAATCCCCTCCAGCGCGTACGGCAGAAAGCGCTCCGGGTGCGGCCGAACTGTGTATTCCAGCGCGCTGCCGTGGACCTTGACGGCATACGGCGCCCGGCCCGCCAGGCCGCGTGCGAGGATGACTGGACCCATCACCAGATGATTGGCCAGTGCGATGTCCGGAGACGGCGCCGCACGGATCGCGGCGACGTTGGCGTCGAGATAATGTTGAAGCGCGGCATCGTCCAGTTGCGGGAAGGGCAACGCATCAAAGCCCTCATATCGATCGGCCACGTACACGGGAAGAATTCGCCCAATGTCGGGTGTGTGGATCGTCACGCCGTTAAGTTTCGGTGCCGTTCGATCCTGGCAGAACAAGTGCACCTCGTGGCCTAATCCGGCCAGCGCCCGCGCCAAGTTGGCGTTGTAGATATTGCTGCCGGTGCCACGCAGCAGGTAGCCGTGGAAAATTAGAATCCGCATGGGGTTGCTATAGCTCGGGCAGTTGGGCTTGGTGTCAGATCGACACCGGTTGCTGCTCAACACCCCATTTAGCCCGGTTAATCTACTCGTGTCACCGCACCCGGGTAACCTGCCGGTGGGCCCCGATCAAATTCAGGCTTGTGATCAACCTG
>CAWGEM010000020.1:0-49213 GCA_963821555.1 uncultured Alphaproteobacteria bacterium
TATGCAGGCCTGCTTCGCCGACATCTACGCCATGCACGCGGCCGGCAAGCTAAAGCCGCTGCCGACCAAGGCCTATCCGCTGGAGCAGTTCGCTGCCGCCATGCACGAGATCAAGGACCGCACGGTGCGCGGCCGCGTCGTGCTGACGATGAAGTGACCCCTTCGACTTAGAGCCCCGGCAGACGCGGCGCGCCGCCGTCGAGATAGACGCCTTCGAGTGCCAGGAGCTTCTCCTTGGTGACGACGCCACCGGTAGGCCGAGAAGCCGCCGGACCGGCCGCCGGCTGCGAGCACCCGGTGACACGGGATGACGAGCGGCATCGGGTTCCGCGCCATGGCCAGCTCCCACATCGCGCGCCGCCTCGGGCTCGCTCGCGCCCGCGGCGCGCGCGAGTTCGCCATAGGTCGCGGTCTGCCCGAATTTCACCGCGCGAAGCGCCTCGTAGACCGTGCGGCGGAACGGGTCGATGCCGTCGAGATCGACGGCGACGGCAGAAAAGTCGACCTTCTCGCCGGCGAGATAGCGCCGCAGGTCGGCGACCAGCGCCTCGATCCAAGCCGGCGGCTCAACCGCACCGGCGCTTCTCGCTTTGGCCACAAGCCGCCGCTCGGTCACGGCGCGATCGGCCTCCGGCAGTTGAAGACCGGTAAGCCCGCGCTCATTCCAGGCGACGCCGCAGACGCCGATGTTCGTGTCGAACAGATGGTGATGCGATTTCGGCACCGCAGTAACCCGTGCTGGCGATCAGTTAGAACGCGTCCAACGCCGCTGCGGCGTACACGAAATCCTGGTTTCTGCCTATCGCGGGCGCCGGACCGTGCGCTATCATACCGCATGAACCAGACCAAAGAGGGGATCACCATGCTTCGAACGGCAACGCTGGTCGGCGCCGCGCTCGGCGTGATTGGGCTGACGGCCGTGATGGCCGATGCCGCGCCAGCCGGTTCCTCGATCACCGATTTCTCGGCGCAACAGAACCAGGAAAAGCGCCAGGGCCAGCCAGCCAACGTCAATCGCGGTGGCGGCGGAGGTGGCGGCGGGAACGCGAACCGCCAGATGAATGTCAATCGTGGCGGTGGCGGCGGCGGCGGCGGCAATGCCAACCGCCAGATGAACGTCAATCGCGGCGGTGGGGGCGGCGGAGGCGGCAATGCCAACCGCCAGATGAACGTCAATCGTGGCGGGGGCGGCGGAGGCGGCGGCAACGCCAATCGCCAGATGAACGTCAATCGTGGCGGCGGCGGCAGCGTCGACGGCAACGTTAACCGGAACGTGAATCGTAACGTCAACCGCAATGTCGACAGCAACGTCAATCGTAACGTCAATCGCAACGTCGACAAGAACGTCAATCGGAACATCGACACCAATCGCAACGTCAACCGTAACGTCGACATCAATCGAAACGTCAACGTCAACCGCAACGTCAACGTCAATCGCGGTAACGCAGTGAGGCTCACCACCGGCCCCGGCCGAGTGTCCACGACCAAGTTCGTTCACAGGGGCCCGACCGTGATGCTCGCGGGCAACAGGGTCGCGCCGGTGTGGCGGCGGGCGCGAGCGGCGCGGCTGGCGGGGCGGCGGCTGGCGCATCTTCGTGCCGCTGGCCGCGCTCGGCGCGGTGGCGATCGGCGGCGCCTATTACTATGCCGACAGCTATCTCACGGTGGCGCGGCCCTATTGCGCGGGCGTCACGCCGGAGGGCTGCCGGCTGAACTGGCAGCGGGTCGATTTCGAGGACGGCGACAGCGAGTGGCAATGCGTGCCGTACTGCCGCGGCCGGGCGCGCCGCCGCCGGCGCGCACGGTGGCGCTGGTCGCGCCGCCGCCGATGACGCAGGGCGGCGCTGCGAGCTGTCGATCTTCTCCGAGCCGGGCTTCGGCGGCACCAACGCCACGGCCAGCGACGAGCAGCCGAACCTCGGCGAGCTCGGCTGGCAGAACCAGATCGCCTCGGTGCAGATCACGGCCGGCACCTGGGACTTCTTCAGCGAGCCGGAGTTCACCGGCGAGACGGTGCGGCTCGCGCCCGGCGAATATCCCGACCTCGGCCCGGAGTGGACCAAGCGCGCGGGCTCGTTCATGTGCGTGCAGCCGTAGGCCGCAGCACGTACCTCAAGCATTCGCCGGCTAATCGCCCGTGCCACGCACGGGCTCGGGGAACGTCGCGGCCGCCTATTGCGTCGCATTGCAATAGTTCCCTCGCCCGACACCGCGAAAACATACTACAGGCGAAAGCACGCCGAGTCGCAACCATGCTGGCGATCCCGATGGCCGGCATCGCGGCGCTGTTCATCATCGGCATCGCCACAGCATTCAACTACGCCGCCAACCAATACCCCGCGAACGGCATCGGCGCGAAGCGCCGGTCGTAGCGCCCGCCGCACCGGAAACCACCGGCTCAGGCTCCGGTGCGCCCGCGCCCGCGACATCGAACGTTGACCGCATGCCTGACCGGACGACGCGCAAGCGCAAACGGCCGCGACCCTCGACGGGCGGCAAGAACGCCGCGCGTCACAACAAGCCCGCAGCGAACGGCCACGACCAAAGCGGCCAGGGCATCTGAAAGACGAGCGCGGTCAGGAACAACCCGTCGACAAACGTCGGGCACTGCAAAATCGCTGAGCGGCGGTCTCCTGCACAGCAAGACGCCGCGCCGGCGAACGCCGACGCCGGGGTTTTGCCGCACGCGCGTCGCAACGCGCCGCGGACGTCGCGCAGAATCAGTTTCGAGGTTGCGGAGAGCGCGCGACGTTACGTCTTCGACGGCGGCACCATCACCGGCGCCTTCATCGGGATCGGCGCCGGATCGTGGTCGTCCTCAGGCTCGCCGTTGGCGCCGCCGAGGCTGACCATAGGCTGGCGGAGTGCGGCCGCGATCATGGCGCTGCGGAACTTCGCCATCCGGTCGAGGCTCGGAGCCTCTTCCGGGCGCTGCTCGGCGGTCTGGTTCGTGGTCGACACCGGCTGAGGCGGCTGCACGCGGTCGATCATGCGGCGATTCCTTGCTGCGTGGATCAAACTATATCACCCGGCGGCCGGCGAAACCAGCGGCCGGGGCCCGACCGTCGGTCGCGGTCGCTGACGCGGACGCGCTACTCAGCCGACAAACGTCCCCGTTCTCGCGGCGCGTATGCGCCCGAGGTGTGGGGCAATCTGCGCCTTCGAGAAGGGTCCGAGGGCGCGCGGGACGCCGGTCCGAGGAACCCGCGGACCTCGACATCTCGCGATATCGAGGCAGTCCGGATTTACTGAAACCGCAGGTTCGTCTTCGCTCCAACGTCCCGCGCGCGGTGTTTGAGGCTTGCTCCGCGCGGCCCCCGGTGGCGTGCCTGTTGTTGACCACCGCTCGGGCCTCTACGACCCCTGACCGTTAGAACGGCGGTACGGGATCGCATCTAAGGGTCCCCTACGAAGTCTTCGCATAGGACCGCACGGCTTGGGCCGCCGAACGTTGGGTGTGCGTTTTGCACCCTTGCCCGGCCACCGCGGGCCGGTCCCGCTTAACGACGCCTCGCGAAGCGCCCTCGGTTGGACCGGCTTGGCCGCCAAGCTAAGGCCGCCCCAGCCGGTGTGCGTAAGTCCTCACGACATTGTGATTATTTTCCCAACGACCAAGTTGGATGCGTCGTCACCGGACCTCACCGGTCACTGACGCGCCTCCGTCACGGCGCAGCGCCGAGCCCGCCGACAGTGCCGGGATCGATCCACCGCCATGAGAGCGAGCAAGCTCAGGAACGATTGAGAGGGTCTCCCGTTGGTCCCGATCGAAGGAGACAAACCAATGGCGAAACAACCCAAGCAGCTCGATGAGCTGTTCCACGACACGCTGAAAGACATCTACTACGCCGAAAAAAAGATCCTGTCGGTGCTGCCCAAAATGGCCAAGGCAGCGCAGAACGCCGATCTCAAGGCGGCATTCGAAAAGCATCACGCAGAAACCGAGGAACAGGTTGCCCGTCTCGAACAGGTCTTCGAGATGATCGACGAGAAGCCACAAGGCAAGAAGTGCCCGGCGATCGAGGGCATCATCGAAGAGGGCCAGGAGATCATCAGCGACTACAAGGGCTCGCCGGCGTTGGACGCCGGACTGCTCTCCGCCGCGCAATCGGTCGAGCAATACGAGATATCCCGGTACGGCACGCTCAGAACGTGGGCGAACGAGCTCGGCATGGAGGATGCGGCCGCACTCCTCGAGGCCACCCTGGAGGAGGAGAAGGCGACCGACAAGGCGCTCTCGGAGCTTGCGGAAACGGCCGTCAATCAGCAGGCGGAAGCGGCCTGACGGCAGGGGTTGACCTATCGACAGGCGACTTGATGCGAAGATGCCAAAGGCAGCGAGTGTTCCGGCTCCGGTTCACTCGCTGCCGAGGGCCAGGCGCGCGTGTGCGAGCGAAGAGATTGCGCCAAGCAACGTCAGGGCATCGGCTGTCCCGTCGTGCGCACCCTTTTCAAAATCGTGAAGCGTCTGACCCATCGTGTTTGTGACGTGAGCCAGGCACAGAACCGCAACGCGTGATGCTCGCGCAAAGGCGTACAGCGCGGCTGCTTCCATCTCGACTGCCGAGATGCCTTCGGATTTGGCTGCCTCGATGGCCTCGGCGGTCTCACGGAATGGGGCGTCCGTTGTCCAAGTGGCGCCAATCAGGACTCGCAAACCGGTGGGTCCAGCAGCGTCACGGGCGAGCGACACAAGCGCGGGGTCAGCTTCGGCATAGTCTGACGGCGCGGCATAGTGATAGCTGGTTCCTTCGTCGCGCAGCGCGCGATCGATAATGACAAAATAGGGAGGGACAAAATAGGGAGGAGTGCTCACTGCGCTGATCTGCCCAGCCGATGTGAAACTCAACAGCAAACGACAGCCGCTCGCGAACAGCTCCTCTGCGACCAGGACCGCGAAGGGCGCACCGACGGCACAACCGATAATTCCAACTAGATGACCGCCGAGCGCGAATGTGTCGAGGCTGGTGTGATAGCAGGGCCAAGACTTGAGTGGATGCGCCTGATCCATGCTTCGCAGGCGGCGCACGATGTCGCCATCCGGATCGAGAATACAAATGGCAGGGACGTTCGCCGGCGCAAGTCCCTTTTGCCGGCGCGCCTCTCGCAAGAGCGCACCCGGTGCAAAGACCGAAGGAGACGACGGCCGCTTGTTTCGCAATATCGGAGGCATCGGCGACTACGCTCTCGGCCGCTCAAAAACAGCGCCATAGTGATATGGCGACACGTCAACCTTGTAACGGAAGCGCAGCCCGCCGGCCTCAACGGATTCAACAGTCTGCTCGGGTGTCATTCGCAGGTTGGTTGCCGGACCTCGGGGTTCACCCAAAACGGGCGTCTCCTCGCGTGGTCGCGCGTACCAGCTGACAACCGCAAACAAACTACCGGGCTTTAGAACGTCGCGGACGGCGCGCGCGAGCCGCGGGCGGTCCGGAACGCCATGAAAGGCGTTCGCCAGGAATACGTGGTCCACCGATGCGTGGACATGCTTTGCCAAATCGTAGGCGTCGGCCTCGACAAGGATAACATTGGGCGCGCCGCCGCGTTCGGCAAATCGCACCTTGGCCGCTTGCAGCAGCTGCCGGTCGATGTCAATCGCAACAACACTGCGGACAATTCCCGCGAGCGGGAGCGTGAACCATCCATCGCCGCAGCAGAGGTCCACCACGTCCATTCCGGGCTTTACACCGACAGCACGCAACACCGCAGCAGGGTCTGGCCAGAGCGCCTCCCACCAACCTGGGTCTGGCATCCCTGTGCCTTCGAAAAATCCAGGAGGATGCTCAGCACTCATTTGCAATTTGGTATCGATCGGAATCCGGGACCGAACCTTGCAGGGCGACTACCTTACCGCGAACATATAGCGCAGCACATCGACGCCGGTGCGGCGCGGCAGCTTCAGCACCTCCTCGTACATCCCGATGATCGAATTGCAGTAGGTGCCGTGCTGCTCCGGTGCAATCTGTTCCTTCGCGAACAGATTGATATCGACGCCGGGACGGCGCTGCAGCGTCGTGAGCATGCGGTCGAGCGTCGAGCCGACGAAGCCCTCGGCCGGCGGTTTGATGTTCTTGTCGCGGCTGAGCAGGACGCGGCTCTTGATCGCGATCTCCTCGGCACGGAAGCCTTCATAGCGCCGGCGCACGTCGCGCACGGTTTCTGTGGTCGCGCGCTCCGGGTGGATCAGCACATAGCAGTCGGACGGGTTCAGCCGGTTTGCGGCATCGAGCTGCTTGATCACGAACGTCAGGAACGTGACGAGGTCCGCCTCGGCAGCCTGCGGCAGCGCATCGGTCACGACGCGCTCGACGAGATGGAACAGCTCAACGTTGAGATCGGCCGCCGAAGTCTTGCGCGCGAGCCCCGCCGACAGCCGCTCGCGCATCCGTGTGTAGGCCGCGGGATCGACCTTGCGGATCGTCTCGTAGATCGGGATGCGCAGCAGCGCCCGATCGAGCTGATCGGGTGAGGCACTGCCGCGCGCAAGCGCCGCCAGCGCCTCGTCGGAAATCTCGACCGGGCCGTCGTCGCGGCGCAGTCCGGGCCAGGCCGGCACGGCCGGCAAGCCTTGGAAGATCGGAGCGGCCGACGCCAGCAATTCCGGTGCGGACAACGCGGGCTCCGCGGGCGGCGCAGGTGCAAAAGCAGGCACCGGCGTAACGGCAGGCGCGGGCGGTGCAGGGCGCGCAGCCGGCGCGGGACGTGGGGCCTGCGCAACGCTCGGTGCGGCAGGCGCGGGCGCCGGCCGTTGCGAGGCATAGAACTCGCTGCGCATCCGCGATCTGCGGGCCGCCCCAGGCGGCAAAGCCGGTGATGAGCCCGAACGCGACAATCGCCGGCACGCCCTTCGCCGCAAGTGACGCGGGTGCGGCCGGATGCGCGCGCGCGTAGCGCCCGGACGCGCGCCAGACGCCGACCGCCTGCCAGACGAGGATTGCGGCCGCGACGGTCCAAGCTGCGGGGACGAGAACGAGCGCGACGCCGGCGGAGAGCGGCGTGTCGAATTTGACCGCAAGCGAGAGGACGGCGAGCACGGCCGCGACGACGGCGCTGATCGCGATGGTGTTGCCGCAGGAAACCGGGAGCGACAGTTCGCCCCGCCAATGGCGGGCGAAGTAGCCCGTGCTGCCGTCAGCATTGAGATCGAAATCGAAGGCCGGGGCCGGCGCAAGCCCGGCCGGTTGTGCCACCACCACCGGCGGCGGTGCCTGCGCCGGCGCGGGCTGCCATCCGGGAAAATCGACCGGCAGCGGCGGCAATGGCGGCGGAGGCGCGGCGGACACCGGCGCAACCGGGACCAGCGGCGGGGCCGGCGCAACCGGAGCCCGCGGCTGCGTCCAGCGGTCGACTACCGGATCGATGGATGGCACGGTCGCAAGCGGCGGGCTCTCGGCCTGCGGCACGTCGCGGCGCGGCAGCGGCGGAAACAGGCTCGGCACGTCGCCGGCCTCGACCCAGACGCCGGACCCGACCCGCGTCACCTGCATCTGCCGCTCGAGCAGGCCCTTGCCGACAAGACGCGTCAGCCCGCGGAAATCGAGCGGTCCCAGCTCGGTTCCGTTGACATGGACATACCACTCGTCGAGCTGCCCGCTCGCGTCCCCGCCCGTCGACATTGGGCTTCCTCGATCCCCCCGCCGCTACGGTCCCACATCGGGCGCCAGCCTGCAACGCGCGGTTTCAAAAGCTGCCAAAATCGCGGCGAATCCGTGCGTTCTGCGTGCCTCCGGCCGGTGCCCGGCCGCTCCCTGCCTCATGGTGAGGAGCGCCTGCCGGGCGCGTCTCGAACCATGGGCCGCCCCCCTCCCTCGAGACGCGACCTTCGGCTTAGGATGAGGCGCGGGACCGACTTCCGGGGCTTAGCGGGCAGTGCCGGATATCGTTGCGCTTAATCCGGGCCTGTGTTGCTACCCAATCATTGCGTCATAGTCAGCATGCGAGCCGATCCAGAACCACAAGAGACCGCCGTCGACATCGACTGCCAGCGCGCGATGGCCAACCCGACACGCACAGACCAGTAGCGCCCGACCTTCTTTCAATCGCAGCGAGGGATGATGCTGGTCCTGCTTCATCAGCGAATAATTCTTGTCGGCGAGATCACGGACCGCGGCAGGGAGCTTTTCATAGGCCTCCCAGAACGCCGGGCTCGCGAAATGCCTCATAGCTCGCGGCTGCGGCCCTTCGGAACGCACGCCGAATATGACGCAGTTGACGCGGAGACGGTGTGATGGACGCAACCCTGATCGTGGTGGACAGCGACGCCGAGCTTGATCGGGCGTTGAAGTTTCTCGACAGCATGATGGGCTCGGACGATCCCGCCACCGCCGCGCAGGTCGCGGCGCAGGCACGGCTGATTGCGGCCTACGAGCAGAGCAAGTGGCCGCCGCGGATATCGCGCACCGCCGACGTGATCCGCTACCTGATGGATCAGCACGGGCTTTCGCGCGCCGACATGGTGCCGATCCTCGGCACGGCAAGTCGCGTGAGCGAGGTGCTGGCCGGGAAGAAGGAACTGAGCATGACCATGGTGCAGCGCCTGCGCGCGCGTTTCGGCGTGCCGGCCGACGTACTGCTTCCGCCGGTGCGAACGGCGAAGGGGAAGCGCGCAGGGAAGCGGAAGGCGGCGTAGTTGGTAGCCCGGATAGAGGAAGCAATATCCGGGTTTGCGCGAAGGTCACGGATTTCGTTGCGCTCAATCCGGGCCTGCGTTGCTCGTCGGGCCCCAAAACCTTGACCTTGCCGTTGCGCACGAATTGTCGCTTTGCCCGGCCGCGGCCCATCTATCGAAATTTCTATAACTACGGCACGCATGCCGCCGGCAGCGTGGCCGCGTACTCGGCGATTGCGCCGGGCGTCGTGACCCACACTCTGTCGAATCCCGGGTGCTTCATGAGCGTTGCCAGGGCTTGCCGCACCTGCGCGAGCCGGAACGGCTGACCCGTGCAGAACGTGTGCATCGAGACGCCGAACACCAGCGACTGCTTCTGCGAAAGCCGCAGCATTTCCTCGAACTGGTCGAGGATCATGCGATGGAAGTCGGTCGCGGGCTGGGCGCGGCTGAGCATCGTCGGCGTATCGTTGATTTCGATCGGGTAGGGCACCGACATGATGCGGCCCGCGCGCGTCTTCATCCAGAACGGCTGATCGTCGGCCGGCCAGTCCATCAGGAAGGTATAGCCGTTCTCCTGCAGCAGGTCGGGAGTCAACGCCGTCTCCGAAATCCACGGGCCCATCCAGCCATAGGGACGCCGCCCGCAGCTCTCGGCCAGCGTCCTGGTCGCGTGCGCGATCATTGCGGCCTCGATCGCTTCATCCATGTCGGATTGGCGCTCGGAATTGGTATAGCCGTGACCGATGACTTCGTCGCCACGCTTACGAATGCGCGCTGTGATCTGCGGCATCTCCTCGCAGACCGATGCATTGAGCAGATGGCACATCGGCAGCTTCAATTCGTCCATCATATCGAAAATGCGCCAGATGCCGACGCGCAGGCCGTAGTCGCGCCAGCCGAAATTGCGAACATCGGGCTGAGGGCCGGGCGCCGTCGGCGTATGGCCGAGGCCTTCGCCAAAGCTGAAATGCTCGACATTGAGCGCGCAATAGAAGGCCATGCGCTTGTTGCCCGGCCACGTGAAGTCCTGCCGCTCGGTGATCGGCGAATAGCCGTAGCGATTGTGTTTCTGCAGTTTCATGGCGCGCGAGCCTTGTATAGCTTCGATGAAAACGGCGGTGAAGCCAGAGCAAGACATTTAGCGGGTGCATTCCCGGCACAAGGCCCTCGCGGCTTGACGCGGTTAGAGCGCCGTACCTACTGAGCCTCGGCAGCCACGCCAGCGCGCCTTGCGCGGCGGCGACGCCGGTCGCGAACGAGGCCTGCAGCAGATAGCCGCCGGTCGGCGCCTCCCAGTCGAGCATCTCGCCGGCGACGAACACGCCGGGGCGCGCGCCGCAGCATGAAACGTTCGTCGAGCTCGTCGAACGAAACGCCGCCGGCGGTCGAGATCGCGCGCGCGAGTCGGCGCGGGGCGACGAGCCGAACCGGAACGGCCTGGATCAGCGCGGCGAGATCGGCGGCGTTCATCGCCGAGAGCTTCTCGCCGGCCGCCTCGCGCAGCAGACCGATCGCGACCGGCGACAGTTTCGCCGCCTTGCGCAGGAAGGTCGACAGCGACTGCTTGCGCCGCGGCGCCTCGAGGCTGCGCTACAATTCGGCAAGCCGGCAGGTCCGGGCGCAGCGAAATCAGCAGCACGGCCTCGCCCGATCGCGCGATGGCATCGCGCATCGCGGCCGACAGCTGCGTAGATGCCGCCACCTTCCAGACCCTGGCGCGTCACGATCGCTTCGCCCCGCAGCGATCGACCGCCGAATGAAAGCCCGATGCGCTTCAGCGGCTGTCCCTCGAACCGATCGCTGAACTGATCGGACCATTCGGCGACAAAGCCGCAATTGGCCGGCCGCAGCGGCGCGACCGCGATACCGGCTCTCGCGAGCGTGTCCACCCATGCTCCGTCCGGAGCCGAGCCGCGGCCAGCTTGCGCCGCCGAGCGCCAGCACGGTGGCGTCCGGCAGCCGCAGTGACACGCTCTCCGGTCGACTCGAACATGAGATCGCCGCGCTCATCCCACCCGGTCCATCGATGGCGCAACCTGAACGCGACGCCCGCACCATCGAGCCGCCGCAGCCAGGCGCGCAGCAGCGGCGACGTCTTGAAGGACTTCGGAAACACGCGGCCGCTCGACCCGACAAAGGTCGGCTGGCCAAGCGCTTCGCACCACGCCTGCGTCGACGGCCGGCGGAAACGCCTCGATCGCGGCGACGCAGCCGCGGCGCCGCATCGCCATAGCGGGCGAGGAAGTCGGGCAAACGCTTCGCTGTGCGTGAGGTTGAGGCCGCCGCGGCCCGCGAGCAGGAACTTGCGGCCGACCGACGGCATCCGTTCGTAGACCGTGACGCGCGCGCCGCGACCGGCGAGCGTTTCGGCGGCCATCAGGCCGGCCGGGCCGGCGCCGATGACGGCGACGTGGCGGCTCGGCGTCATAGCGGCCGCACCCGAGCGGTCGGGGCGGGACCGCTACGCGAACTCACGCGTTCCGACGCGCTGCCGGCCCCGGCGCCGGCGATGCGGCCAAAGACTGCGCCCGACATCAGGCCCGAGCCGCCTGGATAGTTGAAGTAGAAGATGCCGCCGACCAGTTCGCCCGCGGCGTAGAGGCCGGGGATCGGGTTCATGTCGCAGTCGATCACCTGCCCAGTGTCGGGATCGATCCGCACGCCGCCGAAGGTGAACGACAGCCCGCAGCCGACCTGGTAGCCCTCGAACGGCGGCTGTTCGATGGTGTTGGCCCAGTTCGACTTGTTGACCTCGAGGCCCACGGTGCAGCGGCCGTCCTTGACGTTCGGATTGAACGACACGTCCTTCTTCACCGCGGCGTTGTACCTCTTCATCTCGTCGAGGAACGCCACTGGATCGACGCCTTCGAGCTTGTGGGCGAACTCCTCGAGCGTGTTGGCGGACACCTTGGAGACGCGCTTGATGCGATACTCGTCGCGCAGCATCGGCACGATCTTGCCGTCGAAAATCTGCCAGGCGAAGTTGTTCGGCTGGCGCAGCACCACGGCGCCGTACTTGGCATACGTGTAGTTGCGGAAGTCGGCGCCCTCGTCGACGAAGCGGCGGCCGGTGGCGTTGACCAGGATGCCCCAGGGATAGGAGTGCTTCTGGAAGTTGTCGCCGACCGACAGGTCGCCGAACTCCGGCGCGTTGTAGTCCCACTGCACGGCGTGCCCGCCCGACCAGTTGCCGTAGCTCGACGCGCCGATCGCAAGCGCCATGTTGATGCCGTCGCCGGTGTTGTAGGGCGTGCCGCGGACCTTCGCGAGCTCCCAGCCCGGGCCCATGTAGCGCGTGCGCATCTCGGCGCTGAACTCGAAGCCGCCGCACGCGATCACCACCGACTTGCAGGGCATCTCCTCGATCGCGCCGTTGGCCTTGACCTTGACCCCGCGCACCACGTTGCCGTCGTAGACGAGTTCGATGGCGCGGCTGCCGTAGCGGACCTCGATGCCGTTCTTCTGCGCGAGCTTGAGATGCTGGTCGATCAGGCCCGGCCCGCCGCCGGTCGAATTCGACCGTGAGCCCGCCCCAGAACTTGAACTTGCCGTCGATCAGGTAGGCCTGCCGGCCCCAGATCGGGTTGAACTTCATGCCCTTGCCATGCAGCCAGCGCATCGCGTCGCGCGAGCGGCCGACCAGCCGGTCGCACAGGTCGCCGTCGGTGCGGTACTGCGTGACGCGGAACATGTCGTCGTAGAACTGATCGGTGGTGTAGGTGCCGAAGTCGGAGCGGTCGATCTCGTCCTTGGTCAGGTCCGGCATGATCGCCTTCAGATCGTCGACGCCGTCGTAGACGCAGCGGAACGCGCCGGCGGTGAACCGCGAGTTGCCGCCCATCAGCTCCTTCGGCGCGCGCTCGAGCATGAGCACGCTCGCGCCTTTCTCGCGCGCCGAAAGCGCAGCGCAAAACGCCGCATTGCCGGCGCCGACCACCACCACATCCCAGGGACCTGCCACGATCGAAATCCTCCCAGGCCCGCCAGCCGCGGCGGGCGATTTGCCGCGCGCCCTAACCGCCAAATCGCGCTTTCGGAGTCAAGGCCGCCCGGCGCATTGCCGGGCCGCGGGTCGCGCGTGCGCCGGCCGGGCGCTCAGCCTGCGGCGGCGATCTGCTCGACGCCGGAGATCGCGGTGTCGGGGAAGGCTTCCTTCAGCCGCGGATAAACCTCGCGCGCGAAGGTGCGGATGCCGGCGACGGTCTCGTCGTGTTCGAGGAAGCCCGCCTGCCCCATGATCAGGAGATGGCCATAGCCGCCGACGTGCCGGTAATGCCGTTCGATCTGACGGAACACCTGGTCGGGCGTGCCCGCGAACATGATGCCGGCCTCGACCGCCTTCTCCACCACCATCTTGTCCTTGAGCGCGGCGTGCTGATCGAGCGCTGCCCCGCGCATGATCTGCACCTGCGCCTGCGCCGGCAGATAGCCCGGCGGATAGCAGTAGTGAAACGGCACCTTGTTGGCGCGCATGTACCACAGGAGCTTGTCGGCGCCAGCGTGCGCCTCGCTTTCCGACTTTCGCGACATAGACCATGGCGGCATACGCGAGCCGGTGGTTCGGCACGTCGCCGGCGCGGCCGGCCTCGCGCCAGCCCTTGCGGTAGGAGTTGTAGATCGCTCGCGTCTGATCGAAGCCGGTGAGGAAGGTCGCCTGCACGTAAGCGCGCGCGCCGACGCGCTGCGCGCCGCTCGGCGTGGTGGTGCTGATCCAGATCGGCGGATGCGGGGCCTGATAGGGCCTCGGCCAGATGTTGATGTTGCGGTGATGGAAGAAGCGGCCCTCATGGCTGATCGGCCCGTCGTGGTTGGTCCAGGCCTTGACGATCAGATCGATCGCCTCCCACTGGCGCTCGTTCATGCGCACGGGATTGCTGTTGGCCGGCAACACCTCGTAAGGCACGCCGCGTACGAAGCCGCACTCCAGGCGCCCGCGCGACAAGATGTCGATCAGCGCCATTTCTTCGGCGACCCGCACCGGCTGGCGGCGGTTGGCGACCGGATTGCCGAGGATCAGAAGCCGCGCCTTCTTCGAAAGCCGCGCCAGCGCGCCGAGCACGATCGGGGCCGCCGGATCGACGCAGGTCGCGGTCTGGTGATGCTCGTTGAGCATGATCTCCAGGCCTTCGTCCTCGGCAATCAGCCACTCGTCGATGTAGCGATCGTACAGCGACGCGCCCTTCTCCGGGTCGTAGTTGCGGTTCGGAAGGTTGACGCGGATCGACTCGTACTGGTCCGCCGGCGGCAGGTAGGGATAGGCGTTCTCGCTGAATTGCCACGCTTTCATTGCATCGCTCCCGGCTTTGCGCGCCCGCGCGTCAGCCCTTGAGGAAATCCGTCACCATGGCGGCCAGCGCCTCCGGCTGCTCGACCTGCGGCGCGTGGCCGGCCTCCGTCACAGTCGCGGTCCGCGCGTTCGGCAGGAGCGCCGCATAGGCCGCAAGATATTGCGCCGAAACGAGCCCGTCGCTTTCGCCGCGCACGAACAGCGCAGGCGCGCCAACGCGGTGCAGGCGGTGCCTGAGCTTGGGGTTGTGCATGTACGGCTCCCAGGTCAGGAGCGCGAGCGTCTCGCGGTTGCGCGCCATGGCGAGCAGCGCGGGCTCTGGCAGCGTGCGTGATGTCGGGCGCGCTCTTCTTCGGGTCGTGGAAGGCGAGCGCGTTGAGCTTGTCCTGCGGCATTGCGAAGATGTCCGGGATGTCGAGCTTGTCGACCGGACCCGACCTTGACGCCGACCGGCCCGACCAGCACCAGCCGCTGCACCCGCTCCGGCGTCTTGGTCGCCAGGTCGGCTGCGATCCAGCCGCCGACCGAGCAGCCGACCAAGTCGAAACGCTCGACCTTCAGCCGGTCCATCAGCTCAAGGTAGATGTGGGCGATGTCGTCGATGCTGTCGAGCCAGTCCGGCAGGCTCGAGCCGCCGAAGCCCGGATGCGACGGCGCGATCACGCGCCGGCCTGCGGCCAGCCGATCGAGGAAGCGCTCGGCCGGGCGCACGCCCTGCGCACCGTGCAGGAACAGGAGCGGCGCGCCGCTGCCGCGCTCGAAAAGCTCGATGTCGGCGCCCGCCACCGTCATGCTTGTCGGGTCGGCGGGACTGGTCACGTCATTCATTGCTGGGATCGCTCGTGAACTCGACGGGCCGCTTGAGGAGGCCGCAGCGGGACGCCGGAACGCGCCCGCGCTGGCGCAGCGTAGCCGATCCCGCGCCGGGGCGAAACCTGCGACCTTGCCGGCCGGTCGGCGTTCGCGTTAATTCGACGAGCGGGCCGCGGCCGGTTTCGCCGCCGGCGCGCCACGACCTGGAGGTGCATCATGCTGCGAGCCGTCGCGGCGCTTGTCGTCCTCGCCGCGCTGACCGCGGTTCCGGCGCGCGCGCAGAGCGTAGAGGAGTTCTACCGCGGCAAGAGCATCAGCCTCTTGATCGGCTTCTCGGTCGGCGGCGGCTACGACCTCTATGCGCGGCATCTCGCGCGCCACATCGGCAAGCACATCCCTGGCAATCCGACCGTCGTGCCGCAGAACATGGCAGGCGCCGGCAGCCTGCGCGCGGCGAACTTCCTCTACACCGCGGCGCCCAAGGACGGCACCGCGTTCGGCACGTTCGCGCGCACCACCGGGATCAATCCGCTGCTCGAAAGCGGCGCCACCTTCGACGGCACCAAGTTCTCCTGGCTCGGCAGCGTCACCGACGACGTATCGACCTGCGTCACCTGGCACACCACGCCGGTCAAGACCTGGAAGGACTTCATGGAGAAGCCGGTCGACGCTCGGCGGCCAGGGACCGAGCGCGGAGCCGGACATTTTCGCGCGCCTGTTCAAGAACGTGTTCGGCGCGCCGATCAAGCTCGTCGCCGGCTATCCCGGCACCAACGAGATCACGCTCGCGATGGAGCGCGGCGAGGTCGACGGGCTGTGCGGCCTGTCGTGGAGCACGCTCAAGACCCGCCACGCCGCCTGGGTGCGCGACAAGAAGATCAACATCATCGTGCAGTCGTCGTTCAAGAAGGTGCCGGAGCTTGGCGACGTGCCGCTGGCGATGGACCTGACCAAGGACACCGAGAAGCTGCAGATCCTGCAAACTGTTCCTCGCGGCGCAGGAGATGGCGCGGCCGTTCGCGGCCCCGCCCGGCATTCCCGCCGACCGCAAGGCCGCGCTGGTTGCAGCGTTCGACGCGACGATGAAGGACCCGGAGTATCTCGCCGACGCCGCGCGCGCCCAGATCGACGTGAATCCGGTGAGCGGCAAGGCGCTGGAGGAGCTTCTCTCCGAACTCTACGCGACGCCGAAGGACGTGCTGAAGAAGGCGGGCGAAGCGGTGACGAAGTAGGATGGTTGGATGGTAGGATGGCCCAAGGCACAAAGTCTATCCACGTCATGGCCGGGCATAGCCGTCCGAAGGACGGCGTCGCTTCGCTCGCCTATGTCCCGGCCATCCACGTCTTGCTTAATGCCGCGCAAAGACGTGGATGCCCGCGCCAAGCGCGGGCATGACGGTTGAGAGGTCTGCGATTTGTCGCAATCTCCCCTGATCGGCGCCCGCATTACTCGGCTGGAGGACGAGCCGCTGCTGCGCGGCCGCGGCCGCTTCGTCGACGACATCGCCGTGCCCGAGGCCTGGCACGCGGCGTTCGTGCGCAGCCCGCATCCGCACGCGCTCATTCGCGCGGTCGACAAGGCCGCGGCACTGGCGCTGCCCGGCGCACACGCGGTGCTCACGCTCGACGATCTTGCCCGCGTGATGGTGCAGCGCCGGATGGTGCGGCATTCCAATTCGGGCATGCCGCTCGACAAGGCCTGGGCGTTCGCGCTTGCCGACGGCGAGACAAGCTACGTCGGCGAGCCGGTCGCGATCGTGATCGCCTACGACCGTTACATCGCCGAGGACGCCGCCGCCCTCGTCGCCGTCGACTACGAGCCCTTGCCCTTCGTCGCCGACGTGCGCAAGGCCAAGGACTTGCCGCCGATCCGCCGCGAACTCGCCTCCAACGTCGTCACCACATACAAGGTCGCATTCGGCGACGCCGACGCGGCCTTCGCCAAGGCCGCGCACGTGTTCCGGCAGGAGCTGTGGCAGCACCGCGGCGCCGCCCATTCCATCGAGGCGCGCGGCACGCTCGCCGAGGTGCGTGCCGCCGACGGCGGCATCACCGTGCACGCGTCGACCCAGAAGGCGCATGACCTCGCGCAGACGCTGACCTCGCTGATGGATTTCGACCAGGGCCTCCGCGTCGTGGCACCCGACATCGGCGGTGGTTTCGGCGCCAAGTTGTGCGTCTATTCCGAGGATGTAGCGGTGGTGGCGGCAGCCAGGCTACTCGGCCGCTCGATCAAGTGGACCGAGGATCGGCGCGAGTACTTCACGGGCGCGGTGCACGAGCGCGACCAGTACTGGCAGCTTGAGGTCGCGGTCGACGCCGACGCCAAAGTGCTCGGCGTGCGCGGCAAGCTCCTGCACGACACCGGCGCCTATACGCTGCAGGACCCCAACATCCCCTACAACTCGGCCTCGACCATGAGCGGCCCCTATGCGGTGGCGGGCCTGTCGATCGAAGTCACGATCGCGATGAGCAACACCACACCTGTGTCATCGGTGCGCGGAGCGGGCTATCCGCAGGCCGCGTTCGCGATGGAGCGGCTGCTCGATCTCGTGGCCCGCGAAATGAAGCTCGACCGCGCCGAGGTGCGGCGCGCGCAACCTCATTCCGGCTTCGAAGATGCCGTACCAGAAGCCGCTCAAGACCCGCGCCGGCATGACGATCCAATATGACAGCGGCGATTACCCCGCTTGCCAGGCCGAGGTGCTCAACGCCGCCGGCTGGGATCAGTTCCGGGCGCGACAGCAGGCGGCGCGCGGCGAGGGCCGCTACCTCGGCATCGGGCTTGCCCACGGCGTCAAGGGTTCCGGCCGCGGGCCGTTCGAGTCCGGGCTCGTGCGGATTTCGCGGACCGGCCGCGTCACCGTGTTCACCGGCGCCTCCGCGATGGGCCAGGGGCTCGGCACCTGCCTCGCCCAGATCGCGGCGAGCGAGCTTGGCGTCGACGTGTCGAAGATCAGCGTGGTGGCGGGCGACACCGCCAGCGTCTCGCTCGGCCTTGGCGGCTTCGCCAGCCGCCAGACCGTGACCGCGGGCTCCTCGGTGCTGCTTGCCGCGCAAGGCCGTGGCCGACAAGGCGAAGAAGGTCGCCTCGCACATGCTGGAGGCGGCCGAGCACGACCTGGAGCTTGCCGACGGCGAGGTGCGCGTGGTCGGCGCGCCGCAGCTTGCTGTGAAGCTCTCCGAGATCGCGCGCATCCTGCAGGGCGCACCGGGCTACGGCTTCCCGGCCGGGGTCGATCCCGGACTCGAAGCGTCCGTCAACCACCGCACCGATCCGCTCTGCTACGCCAACGGCTGCCATGTCGCCGAGGTCGAGGTCGATGTCGAGACCGGCGAGGTGCGCGTGCTGCGCTACGTCGCGCTGCAGGACTTCGGCCGCCTGATCAATCCGATGATGGTCGAGGGCCAGATTCACGGCGGCGTCGCGCACGGCATCGGCAACGCGCTCTACGAATGGATGGGCTACGACGAGCAGCGGCCAGCCGGTGACCACGACGTTCGCGGATTATCTGCTGCCGACCGCGACCGAGGTGCCGATGCTGTCGACGCTCTACAAGGAGACGCCCTCGCCGCTTAATCCGCTCGGCGTCAAGGGCGTCGGCGAGGCCGGGACCATCCCTGCGGCCGCGGCGCTGATTTCGGCGATCGAGGACGCGCTGTCGCCGTTCGGCGTTCGCATCGGCCAGTGCCCGCTCTCGCCGATGCGGATCGTCGAGATGATCCGCGCCGCGCGCTGAGCTAGTGATCCGCGGGCCGAAGTAGCGCGAGCCCCACAGCACGAAAATCCAGATCAGAACCAGGATGCCAAATGCGGCCGCCAGCACCGTCGCTCCGGTGATCATCATGTCGCCCTCTCCCTTGCCGTCCCTCCTCAGCGGGAGGGTTTCGTTTGCCTATTCTATCACCTCGATGCGCGGCGCAAGCGGCAGCGCGACCGTGCCGGCGAGGCCCGCGATGAACGCGCGCCGCTTCATTCGATCACCTCGTCGGCGCGCGACAGCACGGTCGCGGGCACGGTGAGGCCCAAGGCGCGGGCGGTCTTGAGATTGACGACAAGCTCGAACTTGGTCGGGGCCTGCACCGGCAGGTTTGCCGGCCTCTCGCCGCGCAACACGCGGTCAACGTAGACCGGTCACCCGCTGCCAGTGGTCGGCGAAGTCGAAGCTGTAGGAGACGAGCCCGCCCTGCGTCACGAAGAAGCGATAGGGGTAGGCCGCCGGCAGCCGGTGCTGTGCCGCCAGCGCCACGATCAGCCTGTTGTGAGCGACCGTCACGTCGTGCGGCATCACCGCGAAGCCCGAGCCGGGACCGGCTGCCTCGGCGATCGCCTGCTCGATGCTGGCGGCATCGCGCACGGCAGCCGGCGTGAGCGTGACGCCGAGCGCGGGCGCCGCCGCTTGCGCCACCCGCAGGAACTCGACGTTCGCCGGCGTCTCGGGATGCATCAGGATCGCGACCCGGCCCACCGAGGGCGCCACGTCCTTGAGCACCTCCAGCCACTTGCCGCCCATCGAGGTTTCGAAATGGGTGAAGCCCGTCACGTTGCCGCCCGGCCGCGCCAGATTGTCGATCAGGCCGGCGCCGACCGGATCGCCGACCTGGGCGAACACGATCGGGATCGTGCGGGTCGCGTGCTTGATCAGCGCCGCCGGGCGGTTGCCACGCACCGCGATGACGTCGGGCGCAAGCGCCACCAGTTCTGCAACGTGCCTCGCCATGGCGGCAGGATCGCCGCCGGAATAGCGGTACTCGAAACGAACGTCGCGGCCCACCGTCCAGCCGAGCTTTTGCAGCCCATCCTGCAGGATGCTCGCAATGAGCTTGGCGTCGGGATCGCTCTCGGTGTTCGCGCCGAAGAACACGCCGACGCGCCGCACGGCCTGCTGCGCGTGGGCGACGCGCAGTGCGGGCGCGACAGCGCCGACGAGCCCCGTGATGAACGCCCGCCGCTTCATTCAAACACCTCGTCCGCACGGCCGAGCAACGGCAGCGGCACCGCGAGGCCGAGCGACTTCGCGGTCTTGAGGTTGATGACGAACTCGAACTTGGTCGGCTGCTGCACCGGAAGATCGGCCGGCTTCTCGCCCTTGAGGATGCGGGCGGCAAACAATCCTACCTGCCGATAAATGTCGAACAGGTTCGGCCCGCTCGCGAGCCCACCCGCCTCGGCGAACTCGCGCCATTGATAGATGGCGGGCCAGCCGTGGCCGCTGACATTGGCGATGACGCGCGGTCGCTGACTGGTGAAGAATGCGTCCGCCCCCACCAGAAGACCCACGATGGGCTGCTGCGCCAGCGTCGCAAACGCCCCATCAATCTGCGGGATGGTACTGGCATGCACAAATACCAGGTCCCGCCCGACGGACTGCGCCGCCGCCTTGATGCCGTCGATCTGAAGCTGGACATCCGGCCGCGACGGATTGACCAACACGCCGAACGGACCTTTGGCCGCAGTCAGCTCATGCAACAGCTCGAGCCGCTTCGGGTCGAGCTCGATGGTGAGCGCGGCGACGCCGGTGATGTTGCCACCCGGCCGGTTCATGCTCGCGACCAGACCGCTGCGGACCGGATCGGGCACCGGCGCGAACACGATGGGGATCGTTGTGGTCGCAGCCTTCGCCGCGAACGTGGCGCCGGGACCTCCCGACGTGATGATGACCGAGGCCGGAATGCCAACGAGTTCGGCAGCCAAGGGCGGCAGGCGATCGACTTGGAAGTTCGCGTAGCGATACTCCATCCGCACCGACTGCCCGACCTCATAGCCGGCCTGCCGCAGCCCAAGATGCAGCGCGGCGACGGGTCCCGATGGCGCATCGGCCGACGATGAGGCCAGCACACCGACGACCGGCACCGCCGTCTGCGCACGCGCGGCAAGCGGCAACGCCAGCGCACCGAGCATCGAGACGAATTCGCGACGCCGCATGCGCCGAACCCCCGAGGTAGTTCAAGTCATGCAATAAACGATGGCGAACGTAGCACGCGAGAGCGCCAAGGCCGCAGGATTTATCGGTACGATGCGCATGGGGCGGCCACCGATCCGTCACATGCCGGAAAAACGCGGCGTCGTACTCAGCGCTGCGGACGCAGGCGCTGGATCTGAAGCTGCGCCAGGAACGGCACCAGCGGATGCGCGCCCATCTTCACGATCGACGGCAGGTCGAGCGCGATTAGCGCGGCGCGCTGGTCGGCCGGCAGGCTGAAACGGTCGGCGTAGGATTTCGCGTCGGCCATGAACTGCGAGCGCATCTCGGCGTCGTGCGCGAGGCTGTGCAGCGCCGCGGTCAGCTCGACCAGCTCGGGCTTGATTGCCGGATAATGCGCCGCGTGTTCCTCCGCGCTGCCGCCGATCCAGCCGAGCGAGGCGTAGTTGTGATGCCAGCTCGGGTCGAACGACACGATGTCGGGCTTGCGCTCGCCCAGCGCACCGGCGGCGCAGGCCCAGCACCGCAGCTCGATGTTGCCCATCTCATCGAGTTCGGCCTCGTCGTAGCCGATCAGCGATTTCAAGTTGCCGGCCGCGAGCTTCTCCAGCACGCGCTTGTCGAAGGCAAGCTCCGGATTGGAATAGCGGTCGGTGCCGGGAAAATGCGACATGCCGCCGCTCGAGAGGATCACTGTGCGAAGCCCGAGCTGCGTCACCGTGCGCGCCACCGCCTGACCGAATGCATAGCAGCGCTCCATCGTCGGCTGCGGCGGCAGGTAGGCGTTGACGAAGATCGGCAGCACCGGGTCGGTAAGCCCGATGTGGGTGAGCGGAATGCCGATGGCGTAGTCGATCTTCGCAGTCGAGGTGAAGGCCGGGTCGAAGCCCTGCCGGTTGAGCTGACGCACCAGTTCGAAGCCGATCTCGCTCGGGACTTTCCAGTGGAACTTGCGGCCGGCGAACTCGCCCGTTGCCTCGCCGCCGACGTGAACAGTGAACGCCGGACAGACGTTGTGGAAGAACTGCTCGGCGTGATCGTTGGAGAAGATAATCCAGAGATCGGGCTTGAGCGCCTTGAGCTTGCCGCCGATGTCGGCCGCGACCTCGCGCACGCGTTCGACGTTCGCCTTGTCCTCGGTCTCCGGCATGGTGAAGAACTGAGGCGCGTGCGGCAGCATCGCGCCGCCGATCACGGTGGACATCATGGCGACCTCCGTCTCATTGCGACGAACGCGCGAATTATCGCGCATGCGAATTTCCGCCACAAGCTCGCCTTCCCCACGCAGTCGGAAGCAGCTACGCTTCGCGTCATGGCCGGGCTCGTCCCGGCCATCCCCGTTGAGGAGGGCAGGTGCCTGTCTAAGCGGGATGCGCGGGCCAAGCCCGCGCATGACAGATGAGAGTCCAAGCGCTGGGGAAGTGCATGCCCGAAATTCCGATCACTGTCGCCTGCGGCAACTACGACCGCACCGCCGCCATCAGGGACGGCCGCGTCAGGATCGAGGGCTGCGCGGTGACCTATCTGCCGCTCTACCCGGAGGAGATTTTCCATCGCGCCTTCAAATTCCAGGAGTTCGACGTCTCCGAACTGTCGTTCTCGAGCCACACGCGCACGGTCGCGGCCGGCACCGCGGCCTACGTCGGCGTGCCGGCGTTCGTGTCGCGGCTGTTCCGGCATTCCGGCATCTACATCCGCAACGGCTCAGGCATCAGCAAGCCTGAGGATCTGCGCGGCAAGCGCATCGGCCTGCCTGAGTACCAGATCACCGCGGTGGTCTGGATGCGCGGCATGCTGCAACACGAGTACGGCGTGCTGCCGTCGGAAATCCATTGGCGTTCCGGCGGCCAGGAGCAGCCCGGCCGCCACGAGCGCACGCCGCTCAAGCCCATTCCCGGCCTCGACCTCAAGCCCATCCCTGAGGACAAGACACTGGTCGGCATGCTGCGCGACGGCGAACTCGACGCGCTGTTCACGGCGCGCGCGCCGTCTTCGTTCCTCGCCGGCGAGACGCACATCGGGCGGCTGTTTCCCGACACGCGGGCGGCCGAACTCGCCTACTACAGAAAGACCGGGCTATTCCCGATCATGCACCTGATCGGCATCCGCAAGTCGCTGGTCGAGCAGCATCCGTGGCTCGCGGTCAGCGTCTACAAAGCGTTCTGCGAGGCCAAGGCGCTGGCGATGATCGACCTCACCGACGTCAACGCGCTGATGGTGTCGCTGCCATTTCTGGAAGCCGAGACCAAGGAGACCATGGCAGCGATGGGCCGCGACTTCTGGCGCTACGGCGTCAACGAGAGTCGGAACGAAATCGACGCGCTGACGCAATATCTGCACGAGCAGGGGCTGGTCGACCGCAAGCCCGCGCTCGAGGAGCTATTCGCGGCGCCGACCTTCGACATTTCCAAGATTTGAGGATTCACGGCGGGCGAAGTCGCTCGTTGGCATTCCCGGGATGTTCGGAATAACCACGCGTTCGTCATGCCCGCGCTTGTCGCGGGCATCCCGCTTGGGAAGGCACTACGTCCCCAAGCGAGATGGCCGGCACAAGGCCGGCCATGACATGGAGAGGCACCCACCCCGCCAACTTACACCGGCGCGGCCTTCATGCGCTTGGCGGCGTCGAGCGCGGCCAGCACGATGCCCTGGTAGCCGGTACAGCGGCAGAGGTTGCCGGAGATCGCGATCCGCACCTCCTGCTCGGTCGGGTCGGGATTGTCGCGCAGAAACTCCAGCAGCGTGGTCAGCATGCCGGGCGTACAGAAGCCGCACTGCAGACCGTGGTTGTCGCGGAACGCCTCCTGCAAGGGATGGAGCTTGTCCGGCGACGGCGCGATGCCCTCGACCGTGAGGATGTCGTGGCCGTCGGCCTGCACCGCGAGCATCAGGCAGGAGCGCGCCGAGCGACCGTCGAGCAGGATGGTGCAGGCGCCGCACACCCCATGCTCGCACCCGAGGTGCGTGCCGGTGAGCCGCAGCTCGTAGCGGATAAAGTCGGCCAGCGTGACGCGAACCGGCGTCTCGCGCGTGTAGCTCGTACCGTTGACCTTGACCGTAATCGTGCGCTTTTCGCTCATGCGTGCTCAGTGTCGACCATTTCGTTCAATCGATCAACGCGTCGGCGGTGACCTGCAGGCTTTGCGGAACCGCGACGCCGAGCAGACGCGCCGCCTGCATGTTGATGACAAGCTCGAACTTGCTCATCTGCAGCACCGGCAGGTCCGCGGGCTTCGCACCCTTGAGAATGCGGCCGGCATAAGCGCCCATCTGGCGCGTCGCCTCCGGCAGGTCGGAACCGTAGCTCATGAGGCCGCCGGCCTCGGGAAAGATCCGCGAGGTGTAGGTTGCGGGGATCGCATGGCGCGCCATCAACAGCACCAGCTGGACACGGCGGCTTGTGAAGAACGGGTCGGGACCGATGAACAGCGCATCCAGCCGCTGACGCGCAATCTCTGCGAAAACGGCGTCGATTTCGGAAGCCGTGCTGGCCTGGAAAACCTGAATTTGCAGGCCGATGGTCGGCGCGGCCGTTTGCACGTCCCGCAACGTGATCTCATGGGTGGGACCGTTCGGGTTCACCAGCACGGCCACGCGCGCCATGCCCGGCAGCAGTTCGCGTAAGAGCTCCAGCCGCTTTGCCGCGACCTCCGCCGAAAGAAAATTGATGCCGGTGAGGTTGCCGCCCGGACGCGCGAGGCTTGCGACGAGACCGATTCTGACCGGGTCTTCCGCGACGGCAAACAGGATCGGGATGGTCGCGGTCGCGGCCTTGGCGGCCGAGGCCACGCCGATCCCTCCGAGCGTGAGTATCACCGCGACCCGGCGGCGGACGAGGTCCTCCGCAAGCGCCGGCAGCCGGTCGGCCTGGTTTTCGGCCCACCGATAGAGGATCGAGACGTTTTCACCCTCGACGAAGCCCGTCTCCTTGAGCCCCTGGTGAAACGCCCGCACCTGGTCCGGGAACGTATCCGGCGATCCGTAATGCAGAAATCCGATCGCAAGCATCGCCTGCTGCGCACGCACCGAAAGCGGCAGCGTCACCGCGCCGCCCAGCACCGCGATGAAGGCGCGCCGCCTCATTCGATCACCTCGTCGGCGCGGGCAAGCAGCGCGGACGGGACCGCGATGCCCAGCGCCTTTGCGGTCTTGAGATTGATCGCCAGCGAAAACTTGGTCGGCTGGAGCACCGGCAGATCGGCGGGCTTCTCACCCTTGAGCACCCGGCCGGTGTAAACACCGGCCTGCCGATAGCCATCGGTCAAATCGGCCCCGTAGCTCATGAGCCCGCCCGCCGCGACGAACAGGTTCCATTGATAGATGGCCGGCAAGCCGTGTCGCGCGGCGAGTATCGCGACCTCCGTCCGCCGGATGGTAAAGGTCGGATCGGCGGTGACGACCAGCGCATCGACCCCCTGTTGCCTCATGGCTGAGAACGCGGCCGCAAGATCGTCGGCGGGGCCAGCCATGGTGACTACAAGGCGCTGGCGGCCGGTGATGACCGCGGTCTGCAGCTCTTCCGCATCGGACCGACTGCTTCGATTCTCGGGATTGACCAGCACGCCGACGGTGGTCGCCTGCGGAACGACCTCGCGAAGAATTTCCAGCCGCTTCGCACCGAGCATTCCGCCAAGAAAGCTCACGCCGGTGATCTTGCCACCGGGGCGAGCGAGGCTCTCGACCAGACCAATCTGAACCGGATCGGCGTCTCCCGTGGTAAAAACGATCGGCAGATTTGTTGCCGCGGCCTTGGCCGCGAGCGGAGAGGCGCTTCCTCCCATGGCGGCAATCACGTTGACCTTGCGAGCCACGAGATCGGCCACGAGCGCCGCCAGCCGATCAGGCCGGCCTTCCGCGGAGCGATGTTCGATAGTCACGTTTCGGCCATCGCGAAACCCGGCGTCGGCAAGCCCCTGGAAAAACCCTGCCTCGACGCCGGGCGACCGCGCGCGCGGCGCGATCGCGAGATAACCGACGGACGGGATTTGCTGCGCGTTCACCGTGAGGGGCAGCGTCACCGCGCTGCCGAGCGCGGCGATGAAGGCGCGCCGCCTCATTCGATCACCTCGTCGGCGGTGGCGAGAATCTGCGGATGGAAGTCGAGACCGAGGGCCTTGGCGGCCTTGAGGTTGATCACGAACTCGAACTTGGCCGCGAGCGTGACCGGAAGATCGCCTGGCTTCTCGCCCTTCAGAACTCGTCCGGCGTAGATGCCGGCCTGCCGATAGGCCTCGGAAATGCTGGTGCCGTAGCTCATCAGGCCGCCGGAATCCGGGCCTTCGCGCTGGGGGTAGATCGCGGGGATGGAATGACGCGCCGCCAGCTCCGCGATCTGGCGGCGATTGGAATTGAGAAACGGACCGGTACCAACCAGCACCGCGCCAACTCCGCGCTGCTCGAAGGTTGCAAAGGCCGCCTCGATTTCGGCCGGCGTGTTGACATCCACCGTGACGAGCTTTTGCCCGATCGATTCCGCCGCGGGCTCGACTTCGTGCCGCTCGCCCTCGCTCACCGGGGTGTTCGGATTGACCAGAAAGCCGATCGTCGTCGCCCGGGGCACGACCTCGCGGAGCACCTCCATTCGTTTCGCCCCGAGCGACCCGGCAAGAAAGACCGCGCCCGTGATATTGCCGCCCGGTCGGTTGAGGCTCGCGACGAGCCCGTCGCGGACCGGGTCGCTGCCGGCCGCGAACACGATCGGCACCGTCGTTGTCATGGTCTTGGCCATGATCATCGCGTCGTTATTGCCGACGAGCATCGACACCGGGCGGCGGAGCAATTCGGTGAGCACGGCCTTCAACCGGGCGTTATCGTTTTCCGCCGCGCGGTATTCGACCGCGACGTTCTGGCCTTCGACGAAGCCCGTTTCCTTGAGGCCCGCGCGAAACGCGGTCACGAAATGCGGGACATCCGCCAGCGTCGCGCTGCGGACAAATCCGATCGTCGGCATCGGCTGTTGCGCGTGAGCGGCGAATGACAGCGTCGCCGCGCCCGCGAGAGCAGCGATGAACGCGCGGCGTTTCATCCGGCCCCCTTTGTGCGGCCCTAGTGTTTCCGATTCCAAGGCGCGTTGTCGGCAAGGCCCGCGGCCTTCTCCAGCGCACGGCGCGACAGCACGGCTGCAAGATGCTGCCGATAGTCAGCCGACGCATGGATATCCGCCAACGCCTCGATCGCGCGGCAGCTTTCGCAGACGGTGCGGAACAGCTCGCTCGACGGCGCCTGCCCGACGATCGCCGTTTCGACCACGGCCGCGCGCACCGGCGCCACCGCGACGCCGCCGACCGTGAGCGAGGCGCGTGCGATCTTGCCGCCGTCGATCACCAGCAGCGCCGCCGCCGACACGATGGCGAAGTCGCCATGCCGGCGCGAGAACTCTACAAACGCGGCCTTGTGGCCCGCGGGCCAGAGCGGAATGCGGACCGCGGTGACGATCTCGTTCAGTTCGATGGCGGGCGTGAGGTATCCCGCGGGGAAATCCTTGAACGCGATCTCGCGCGCTCCGTTGGCGCCAGCGACCACCACCGTGGCATCGTGGGCGGCCGCGACCGAGACGAGCTCGGCTGCCGGATCGAGGTGGCAGAGCGAGCCGCCGATGGTGCCGCGGTTGCGGGTCTGGCGATGGCCGATGTGCATGATCGCCTGATGCAGCAGCGGGCACTTCGCCTTCACGAGGTCGGAGAATTCGATGTCGCGCTGGCGCGTCATGGCGCCGATCTCGAGTGCGCCCGCGACCTCCTTGATGTAGGCGAGCCCGTCGACTCGGTTCAGGTCGATGACGTGGTCCGGCAGCACGAAGCGCATGTTGAGCATCGGCATCAGCGACTGGCCGCCGGCCAGGACCTTGGCGTTCTCCAGCCGGCCAAGCAGCGCGACGGCTTCGGAAACGGTCTTCGGATCGTGGTATTGAAAGGGCGGCGGCTTCATCGTGGACCTGCACCGAGAAGGTCCGCAAGTATAGGGACCCGCCGCAAGGCTGAGCAACCGCAGATGCGCCGCTCGCTCGCATTCATGCTGCTGGCCGTTCTTTGCGCCGCTCCGGCGCGGGCGCAGCCGGCACCAGCAATCGCCGACTTCTACCGCGGCCGGACGATCACGCTCATCGTGGGCTACAGCGTCGGCGGTGGCTATGACACCTACGCCCGTATCCTCGCACGCCACATGGGCCGTCACATTCCGGGCGGGCCGCTGGTCGTGGTGCAGAACATGCCGGGCGCAGGCTCGCTCCGAGCCGCCAACTACCTCTTCAACGTCGCTCCCAAGGATGGCACGACGATCGGCATGTTCGGGCGCGGACTTGCGATGGAGCCCTTGATCGGCGCGAGCGCGACGCAATTCGACGCACGCCGATTCTTCTGGCTCGGCAGCGGTACCGAGGAGGCGAGCGTGTTCGTGACCTGGCACAGCTCGCCGGTGAAGACCTGGGCCGACATGCTGGCGAAACCGTTCAACGTCGGCGGCGAAGGCTCCGGCTCCGATCCCGACGTCTATGCCGCGCTGCTCAAACATACGTTCGGCGCGAAGCTCCGCCTCGTCACCGGCTATCCCGGCACCGCCGAGATCGCGCTTGCGCTCGAGCGCGGCGAGATCGACGGCCGCGCGAGCTGGTCCTGGTCGAGTCTCAAATCGCTCAAGCCCGACTGGATCGCCGACCGCAAGGTCAACCTGCCGATCCAGCTCAACCTCTCCAAGAATCCGGAGCTGCCGGACGTGCCGCTGATCATGGAGTTCGCCAGGACCGACCGGCAGCGCGCGAGCCTCAAGATCATCCTCAGCCGCCAGACCATGGGCCGGCCGTTCATGGCGCCGCCAAGCCTGCCGGACGACCGCAAGGCTGCGCTGCGTGCTGCGTTCGACGCAACCATGAAGGACGCCGAATTCCTGGCCGAGGCCAAGGCGCGCGGCCAGGAGGTCAACCCGGTCGATGGTGCAGCGATTGAACGGCTGCTCAGCGAGCTCTACGCCACGCCGGCCGAAGTGGTCGAGGAGACGAAACGAGCCATCGCGGGACCGTGACCCGCCACGGCGTCGTTCCGGGGTCCCGCGCTTCGCGCGGTCCCGGAACGACGGCGGCAAGTCCGGCGGCGCCTCCGCTCACTCGGCCCGAATGTTGGCCGACTTGATCAGCGGACCCCAAAGCTCGATCTCCGAGCGCATCAGCGTCGTCAATTGTTCTGGCGTCGAACTTGCTGCCTCCACACCCAGCACTTCGAGCTTCGCCTTGGAGGCCGGCTCCGCCAGCATGGCGACCACGCCGTCGTTCATCCGCCTCAGGATTTCCGGCGGCGTTTTGGCGGGCGCATAGAGGCCGTACCACGACACGACGTTGAAGCCCGGCACGCCCGATTCCGCGAATGTCGGAATTTCCGGCGCGAGCGGTGAGCGCGAGGATGGCGTCTGCCCAAGCGCACGCACCTGGCCGGAGCGCACCGCCTGCAGCAGCGAGCCGGTGGTGTTGAACATGGAGTCGATGCGGTTTGCGATCAGGTCGCTCATCGCACCGGCCGCCACGCCGCGATACGGCACGTGCGTCACGTCGATGCCGGCGGCCTTTTTGAATAGTTCGGCGGCAAGCTGCGGCGTCGTTCCGATGCCGGGCGATGCATAGGTGACCTTGCCCGGGTTGGCCTTGGCTCGCGCCATGAACTCGGGCAGCGAATTTGCCCACGAGTTCTTCGAGACCACGATCAGGTTGGGATAGTTGCCAATGAGCGAAATCGGCGCGAAGTCGGCCATTGGATCGAAGCTGAGCGAGCCGAACAGGGCCGGCATGATCGGCAGCGAACCGGGGCTGAACAGGATCGTATAGCCGTCCGGCTGCGCGTGCGCGGCAGCGTCATGGGCGATGTTGCCGCCTGCGCCGGCCTTGTTCTCGACCACGACCTGCTGGCCCCAGATTTCCGAGAGCCGGTTGGCGAGAATGCGCGCGGTCGAATCGGCGCCGCCGCCGGGCGGAAAACCGACCAGGAGGCGTATAACTCGCGTCGGCCAGCTCGCCTGCGACCAAGAGAATGTCGAAATCGCGGGAGCGGCGGCAACGCCTGCACCGAGCCGCAGGAAGCGGCGGCGATTTGTCGTCATTGGTTTTTCCTCCCCAACTCGTCTGGGACTATAGCGGCCCGCCGGCGTGAAAGCTGCGATCGACCGCGCTTGTCGCAACGCTTGACTCCCGCCAGAGCGACTGCTATTTAACCAATCAGTTATTTAACTATCTAGCGAAATACGGATGCCGACCGACCGCCTCAGCGTCACGTTCTCCGCCCTCGCCGATCCGACCCGGCGGGCGATCCTGGCGCGGCTTTCGCTTGGCGAAACCTCGGTCTCGGAGCTCGCCAAGCCGTTCGACATCAGCGGGCCCGCGATCTCCAAGCATCTCAAGGTGTTGGAGCGCGCGGGCCTGATCACCCGCGGCCGCGAAGCGCAGTGGCGGCCGTGCCGGCTCGAACCGGAGGCACTGAAGGGCGTTGACGATTGGCTGGAGCGCTATCGCGCGCTCTGGGAGGAGCGCCTCGACCGCCTCGAAGACTACTTGCGCGAACTGCAGGCCTCGCAAAAGACGGAGACGAAGCGTGGACGCAAGAACCGCAAATAGCGACAGCTTCGCGCTGACGACGCCGTCCGACCGCGAACTGGTCCTCACGCGCGTGTTCGATGCGCCGCGCCTGCTCGTGTTCGAGGCCTGGACCAAGCCTGAGCACCTGATGCGCTGGTACGGCTGCCGCATCACGCGGCTGCTCGCTTGCGACATCGATCTGCGGCCCGGCGGCAGCTATCGCTTCGTGATGCGCATCGCCGACGGCGAGCAGCATACGATGTCGGGCGTGTACCGCGAAATCGTGCCACCCGCCCGGCTCGTCTACACCGAGCGGTTCAACGACAACCCCGACAAGGAAGCGCTCGTGACGTTCACGCTGAGCGAGCGGAACGGCCGCACCACGATGACCAGCACGATTCGGTATCGCTCGGCCGAGGATCGCGACGCGGTTCTGAAATTCGGCGTCGAAAAAGGCGCGGTCGAAACCCTCGATCGCCTCGAAGAATACCTGCCGACGATGGCCTGACCGCACGCCCCGCGCACGTGCACCAGCCGAGAGACCTGGAGTTCAAGCGTGTCCGCCACAAGCAGCATCGAGCTCGATCGCGATCCGCACGCCATCATCCCGACCCGCGCGCTGGACGCACCGCGTGCGCTGGTGTTCGAGGTCTGGACCGATCCCAAGCATCTGTCGCGGTGGTGGGGTCCGTATGGCTTCACCACCACGACCAGCCGCTTCGATATGCGCGTTGGCGGCGTGTGGCGCTTCGTCATGCACGGCCCGGATGGCCGCGACTACGAGAACCGCATCACCTACGACGAAATCGTTCCGCCCGAGCGCATCCGCTACCACCACGGCGGCGGCGAGGACGTGGAGCCGGTGAAGTTCCGCACCACGGTCACGTTCGAAGACTTGGGGTCCAACCGCACACGGATCACGCTGCACGCGGTGTTCCCGTCGGCGGCCGAACGCGACCGGGTGATCAAAGAGTACGGCGCCGACAAGGGCGCGCTGCAGACGCTGTCACGCCTCGCCGACTACGTCGCCGTGCTCGCGGCGGCCTGATCCCGACAAACCCCATTTTCGCAAGGAGGACACGATGCCGATCGTCACGCAACGAATTCAACCGTGCCTGTGGTTCGATACCCAGGCCGAGGACGCCGCAAAACACTACGTTTCGATCTTCAAGAACTCCAAAATCGGACAGATCGGCCGCTACGGCAGCGAGGGCAAGGAGTTCCACGGCAAGGAGGCCGGGTCGGTCATGACCGTGGAGTTCGAGCTCGAGGGCCAGAAGTTCCTGGCGCTCAACGGCGGCCCGCAGTTCACGTTCGACGAGGCGGTGTCGTTCCAGATTTTCTGCGAGACGCAGGCCGAGGTCGATCACTTCTGGAGCAGGCTCACGGACGGCGGCTCGGAGGGCCCCTGCGGCTGGCTGAAGGACAAGTTCGGCCTGTCCTGGCAGGTGGTGCCGACCGTCGTCCCGCAGATGCTGAAGGACGGCAACTCGACCAAGGCGAACCGCGTCATGAAAGAGATATTCCAGATGCGCAAGATCGACATCGCGACGCTGCAGAAGGCCTACGCGGCCTGATTCGAACATTATCCACGTCAACCGA
The DNA here is from genome assembly GCA_963821555.1 of uncultured Alphaproteobacteria bacterium. GTDB lineage: Bacteria > Pseudomonadota > Alphaproteobacteria > Rhizobiales > Xanthobacteraceae > Z2-YC6860. The sequence continues at coordinate 31,788 of CAWGEM010000020.1, forward strand.
AGGAGAAGACCAATGCAAGTGCAGTCGTACCTGATGTTCAACGGCCGCTGCGAAGAAGCGGTCGAGTTCTACAAGAAGGCGCTCGGAGCCAAGGTCGAGATGATGATGCGGTTCAAGGAGGCTCCCGAAGGCCAGTGCTCGCCCGGCACCGAGGACAAGATAATGCATTCGAGCTTCCAGATCGGCGACACCGTGGTGATGGCGTCCGACGGCATGACGCAGGGCAAGCCCGAGTTCAAAGGCTTCTCGCTGACGCTCAATCCCAAGACCGAGGCCGAGGCCGAGCGGCTGTTCGCGGCACTCAGCGACGGCGGCCAGGTGCATCAGCCGCTGATCAAGACCTTCTTCTCGCCAAAGTTCGGTGTCCTCGCCGACAGGTTCGGAGTGAGCTGGATGGTCCTCGTCGATCAGCAGATGGCCAACAAGGCCGCCTGAGGGCGGCCGCAGCAGAGCGAGCGCGTGCGATGAATGTCCATGCACCAACCAAAAGTCCCGATTTCGTCATCTCGCGCGTGCTCGATGCGCCGCGCGAGTTGGTCTGGAAGTGCTTCACCGACCCCGAGCGCATGAAGCATTGGTGGGGCCCGAAGGGCTTCACCGTGATCGCCGCGAAGATGGATTTGCGGGTCGGCGGCACGTACCTCTACGGCCTGAAGGCACCCGACGGCTCGACCATGTGGGGCAAGTTCGTGTTCCGCGAGATCAAGGCGCCGGAGCGCATGGTGTTCGTCAACTCGTTCTCCGACGAGGCCGGCGGCGTCACACGCCACCCGCTGCACATGTCCTGGCCGCTCACGCTGCTCACGACCTTCACCTTCGACGAGCAACCGGGCGGCAAGACCAAGTTCACGACCCGCTGGCAGACGCTCGATGCGACCGCCGAAGAGCAGAAGACGTTCGACAGCAACCACGACAGTATGCAGAAGGGCTGGACCGGCACGATCGACCAGCTCGCGGCATATCTGGCCAAACAGTAGCTCGTCGCAGACGCAGGGTGGGCACGCGGAGCGTGTCCACCCGGTCGGCAGCAGCAAATCATCCGGAGGCGACCATGCTGACCACCATTCTGATCATCGTCGCGATCGCGATCGCCGCGGTCCTGATCTATGCCGCGACCAAGCCCGGCTCCTTCCGCGTCCAGCGCACGGCAGCAATCGGAGCGCCGGCCGAAAAGATCTATCCCCTGATCGACGACCTGCATGCGCATCACGCGTGGTCGCCGTTCGAGAAAGACCCCGCGATGAAGCGCACCCACAGCGGCGCCGAGCGCGGGCGCGGCGCCGTCTTCGAATGGGAAGGCAATCGCCAGGTCGGCAAAGGCCGCCTCGCGATCACGGATTCGACACCGAGGAAAGTCACGATGACGCTCGACATGTTCTCGCCTTTCAAGGCGAACAACATCGTCGAATTCACGCTGAAGCCGAACGGCGGCGGCGCAACAGACGTGACATGGGCGATGCATGGCCAGCAGCCCTACATGGCGAAGCTCATGAGCACGTTCATCAACTGCGACAAGATGGTCGGCAGCCAGTTCGAGGAAGGCCTCGCCAAACTGAAGGCCATCGCCGAGCGCTGAGCCCCGCCCGGAGCCGAGGAACCCATGCCCGCGCAATCCGCTGCAAAGCCGCAAGCCGAACGCGAGCTCGTCATCACGCGCGTGTTCGACGCGCCGCGCGAGCTCGTGTTCGCGGCCTGGACCGACCCGAGGCACGTGGCCGCGTGGTGGGGTCCGCGCGACTATCCGACGAAGCACGTCGCAATGGACGTGCGCCCCGGCGGCCGCTGGCGCCAGCGCCTGGAATCGACCGAGGGCGGCAAGGACCTCTGGCTCGGCGGCGTTTATCGCGAAATCGTTCCGCCCGAGCGGCTGGTCTTCACCTTCGCCTGGGATGAGGAAGGCGAGCGCGGCCTCGAAACCGTGGTGACCGTTACCTTCGCCGAGCAGAACGGCAAGACGCTTATGACCTTTCGCCAGGTGCCGTTCCAATCCGATGCCGAGCGCGACGGCCATCGCTACGGCTGGTCCAGCTGTTTCGACCGGCTGGTCGATCACCTGGCGCAGATTTGAACGAGGACCCGCGCCGACTGGCGGACGACCCGTCACTCCCCTGAAGAACCCAAGGAGGTTTGCGATGCCCTATGTCGATGGATTCGTGGTGCCGGTTCCGACCAAGAAGCTCAACGACTATCGTTCCCTGGCCAAGAAGGCCAGCAAGGTCTGGCGCGATCACGGTGCGCTCGAGGTTCGCGAGGCGGTCGCCGACGACGTCAAGGTCGGCAAGTGGACCTCGTTCCCGCGAAGCGTGAAGCTCAAGAAGGGCGAGACCGTGGTGTTCTCGTGGATCGTCTACAAGTCGCGCGCGCACCGCGACCGCGTGCTGAAGAATGTCATGGCCGACGAGCGGATCACCAAGATGCTGAACCCCAAGGCGGTCCCGTTCGACGGCAAGCGCATGATCTACGGCGGCTTCAAGATCATCGTCGAAGCCTGACGGAGGACGACGTGCTCAAGATTGCCGGGATCATCGCAGCCCTGCTGCTTGTTGGGGTGCTCGTCGTGCTGGGGATCGCCGCGACCAGGCCGGACACGTTCCGCGTCGCGCGCTCCACCAGCATCAAGGCGCCGCCGGAGAAGATCTTTCCGCTGATCAACGACTTCCGCCAGTGGCCCGCGTGGTCGCCCTACGAGCGCAAGGACCCGGCGATGAAGAAGACGTTCAGCGGGGCACCAACCGGCAAGGGCGCGATCTACGAATGGGACGGCGACAAGAACGTCGGCAGCGGCCGCATCGAGATCGCGGACACGACCGCACTGTCGAAGGTGACGCTCAAGCTCGACATGATCAAGCCGATCGCCGCCCACAACACCGTCGACTTCACGCTCGAGCCGCGCGGCGGCGAGACGCTGGTGACCTGGGCCATGCGCGGCGACGTGCCTTACCTCGCCAAGGTCGTCCACATGCTCTTTGACGTGGACAAGATGGTTGGTGGCGATTTCGAGAGCGGCCTCGCAAGCCTCAAGGCGGCCGCGGAGAAGTAGCCACATGCAGGACATCGAAACATGAGCGCCAATCCAGCCCCGCTGCCGAACCGCCGCACGGTCACGCTGACCCGCGTGTACGACGCCCCGCGCAGTCTCGTCTTCAAGATGTGGATCGACCCCAAGCACATGGCGCGGTGGTGGGGCCCGAAGGCCTTTGCCAATCCGGTGTGCGAGATCGACGCGCGACCGGGCGGCCGCATCCGGATCGTCATGCGTGGCCCCAAGGGCAGCGACTACGATTGCGACTTTCCCATGTCGGGGACCTTTCACGAGGTGGTCGAGCCGGAGCGCCTCGTCTTCACTGCAGTGGCCGAGGACAACGACGGCCGGCCGCTGCTGGAGGCGCACACGGTGGTCACATTCGAGGATCTCGGCGGCAAGACCAAGCTTACGGTGCATGCGAACGCCGTCGGGCTCGCCCCGATCGCGCCGCAGATGCTGGCGGGCATGGAACAGGGCTGGGCGCAGAGCCTGGAGAAGCTCGGCGAGCTTGTGGCTGCCACGCGCTGAAGTATGCGGACGCGATCTCTCTTATTGTCATTCCGGACGCCATAAGCGCGTTTACGCGCGCGCTATGGCGGCGATCCGGAATCCAGAGCTACTTGCACCGTTATGCGGCTCTGGATTCCGGGTTCGCGTTTCGCGCGCCCCGGAATGACCAGCCGAGTGCGAGAATGTTCGCGTCGCGGACCTGGCTCCCGCCGTGGCGAACCGCGGTGCGCGATGCTATCTGTTCGCGATGCCAGCCGCCGACCTCCGCCCGCCCGACGACGCCACCATTGTCATCCGCCGGACGCTCGACGCGCCGCGCGAGCTCGTGTTCAAGGCCTTCACCGACCCGAAGCACCTTGTGCAATTCTGGGGGCCGAAGGGCTTCACCAACCCGTCTTGCGATGTGGAATTGCGCGTCGGCGGCTCGTTCCGCGTCGAGATGCGCGCGCCCGACGGCGCGACCTATCCGTGCTCCGGCATCTATCGCGAGATCGTGCCGCCGGAGCGGATCGTCTATGCCGGCACCGGCGACGACGGCAATCCGTGCGGCGGCGGCCTGCCGCCGCACTCCGAGGTGACCGTGACGTTCGTCGCTGAGGGCCGCAAGACGAGGCTCACCATTCACACCCGGCTGCGATCGGCCGCCGATCGCGAGGCCGCGATCAAGGGCGGCTTCTATTCCGGCTGGAGCGAATGCGTCGACCGGCTGGAGGCGCTGCTGCGCGCGTCCTGACAGCTCAGCCCTCGGCGGTCCCGACCTGCTCCAGCATCTCGATCGGGCCCGACGCCGCGACCACCTCCTCGGTCGCGGGCTGCGGCGAGGCAGGCGGCGCCGGCTCCGCAGCCTTGGCGGGCCGCATCTCGGCGCGCGCGGCCTTCACCGCCTTGACGATGTTCTGATAGCCGGTGCAGCGGCAGAGGTTCGACGACAGCACGTCGAGCAAGCTCGTCGTCGCCGATGTCGGGTTCGCGCTCCAGCACGTTGACCGCGAGCATCAGGAAGCCCGGCGTGCAGAAGCCGCACTGCAGTGCCATGGTGCGCCATGAAGGCGCGCTGCAGCGGGTGCAGCTTGCGCCTTCGGCCAGCCCCTCGACCGTGCGGATCGACTTGCCCTTGGCCTGCACGGCGAACATCAGGCAGGCGCGCACCGCCTCGCCGTCGAGGATGACGGTGCAGGCGCCGCAGACGCCGTGCTCGCAGCCGATGTGGGTGCCGGTCAGCCCGCAGTCCTCGCGGATGGCGTCGACCAGCGTCTTGCGCGGCTCGACGCTGATCGCGTGCGCGCGGCCGTTGACGGTGAGCGCGATGTCGAGCTTCTCGGTCATGCTGCACACTCGAAACGCAACGTCGCCGTACACGCCCGTGTCCCGGACGCGGTGCAGCGCGAAGCGGTGCACCGCTGATCCGGGACCGTTCCAAACTCGGAATTCGCAACGGTCCCGGGTCTGCAGCGCACGACTTCGTGCTGCGCTGCGCCCGGGACACGAAAGGCAGGATGCACGTCTGCGTCCATCGGGGTCATTTCGGCAGCTTGTCGCCGAACTTGCCGCGCACCAGCGTCCTCGACCTCCGGGCTCGCGCGCACCTCGCGCGGGAACGTGTCGCGGCGGCCGAACGGCTTGCAGGCGTCGATGACGACGCGGGCGTTGCGCGGATCGTTCGCGCCGAATAGGCCATCGGGTCGAGCGCCGACGACCAGCAGCCGCGCAGAATCTCCATGCCCTCGCGCGGGTCGCAGCGCGTGCACATCGCCCAGATCACCTTGTCCATGTCGGCCGGGTCGATGTCGTCGTCCACCACCACGACGAAGCGGTTGACGTAGGCGCCGGCGTGACACTGCGAGGCGATCAGCCCGGCCTGCTTGGCATGGCCGGCGTACATCTGCTTGATCGCAACCGTGAGCCAGAGCCGCGACTGCCGCCGGCGGCGTGCGACCACACGCCCCTTACCTCCGGCACGCCGGCCGCTTCGAGCTGGTTCCAGACCGCGCCCGAGCGGTAGCGAGCCGCGATAGAACGAATCGTCGTCCGGCGGGATGCCGGGGATGGCGCCGAGCAGGATCGGGTCGTCGCGATACATCATGGTCTCGACGCGGATCGCCGGCTCCTTCTTCAGGCCGCCGGCGTAATAGCCGGTCCACTCGCCGAGCGGGCCTTCGTCGATCTTGTCGTTCGGATGGATGAAGCCCTCGAACGCGATCTCGGCGTGCGCCGGAATCGGCAGGCCGGTCTTCGGGCCCCATGATCACCTGCACCGGCTCGCCGAGCAGCCCGCCGGCCGCGTCGTACTCGTTCTTGCCGTGCGGGATTTCCAGGCCCGCAATCATGAACAGCGCCGGATGCATGCCGCACACCACCGCGACCGGACACGGCTCGCCGCGCTCGTGGTACTTCTTCTGGATCATGTCGCCGTGCTTGCCCTTGGAGCACATCACGGTGGCGAGCCTCTTGTCGTGGGCCTGCACGCGGTAGGCGCCGTAGTTGATCCAGCCGGTGTCGGGATCGCGCATGATCACCATGTCGCCGGTGCCGATGTAGTAGCCGCCGTCGTGCTCGTGCCAGCGCGGCACCGGAATCTTGAACAGGTCGATGTCGTCGCCGGTCTTGACGTTCTCCAGGAGCGCGCCGCTCGCGACCTCGACCGGCGGGATGGTCCTCGCCTCCTTCATGTAGCTTGCGCCAGTGCCGCACCAGTTCGATCTCGGTGCCGTCGGCCGGATTGCCCATGGTCATGTTGATGCGGCGGATCGAGGTGAGCAGATTTGCAAGGATGCGGTGGCCCTTCGGATAGCCCGGGAATGTCGTCGAACAGCACCAGCGGATTGCCGATCTTGCGCTGAAAGATGTCGACGATGCCGCCGATCTCGCGCTCGCGCTCGGCGCCGCTGATGTGCGTCACCTCGCCGGCCGCCTCCATCTGCGCGAGCCAGGCGCGCAAGTCCTGCTTCGGCGCATTGGATTTCGCGGCGGCGGCGCGCGGATCGACGTTGGTGTTCATGGGCGATCGTCCTTCGGGTTGCGCGCACTATAGCCCCGGTCATTCCGGGGCGCACGCGAAGCGTGCGAACCCGGAATCCAGGGCAATGTGACCGATAATATGTCGTGTCGCTGGATTCCGGGTTCGCGCTGACGCGCGCCCCGGAATGACGATGGCGAGCTTTACTTCACCCCGAACCGCCGCATGGCGAGCCGGCGGCGGCCGTTCCACACCTCGGCGCGCCAGGTGCCAGACACAATCTGCGCTTGGTCCTTGAACTCGAAACTGCGCTCGACCTCGGCGCCGATCTTGGTCGGCACCTCGACCTCGTTCATCCGCGCGAACCGCCGGCCGATCTTCGAACTCGTGCTGGCAAGTCGCGGCGCCCGCCACACGAAGCGGAGCGTGACATCGGCGCCGTCCGGATGACCGACGGTCCTCACCTTCATGCTGAACGTGGTGCCAACCTTCGCGGTCCACACCGGCGTGTGGGTGACATACCGTCGGATCGGGCCTTGGGTCGCCGCCTCGCCCGCCCCGCCGAAGCCCGCGGACACGACCTCGGCGTAGTCGATATGCGGGGCCGTGGCCGGCGCCTGCGCTCGCACGAGAGGGGTTTGCAAGAATAGCAAGGCCGCGCCGGCGACGACGGCGCGAAGGATGCCAGCGCTGATGCTCATTCTCCCTCCGGTGCGGGCGACAGGCCCGCCTTGTCGCCGACGACCTCGCTCAAGACTTGCCGTCGATGATCGCCTTCAGCCGCTGCGGCGTCACCGGCAGCACCGTGATCGCACCCGGCATGCCGATGGCGTCGTCGATGGCAGATGCAATCGCGGCCGCCGACCCCGTTGATGCCGCTTTCGCCCGCGCCCTTGATGCCGAGCGGGTTGAGCGGCGACGGATAGTCCTCGGTCAGTACGATCTCTACGTCCGGCGTCTCGCGCATCGTCGGAAGAAGATAATCGGCGAATGTCACCGCGAGCGGATCGCCGTTCTCGTTGTAGGTGAACTCCTCGAACAGCGCGCCGCCGAGCCCCTGCGCGAAGCCGCCGGCGATCTGACCCTTGACCAGCGTCGGGTTGATGGCGCGGCCGATGTCGTAGGCGATGACATAGCGCTCGACCGTCACGCCGCCGGTGTCGGGATCGACCTTCACCACCGCGAGATGGTCGCCGTAGGGGTAGACCTGGTGCTCGGCAAAGAACCAGCCCTCGGCCGACAGGCCCGGCTCGCGGCCGCCGAGCGATTTCGACGTGTTGGAGAGCCCTGCTGCGATCTGGCCGAGGCTGATCGAAGGACCGCCGGCGCGGTCCTTGCGCACCACCTCGCCGTTGACGATGTCGAGCGCGTCGACCGGCGCCTGCATCAGTTCGGCCGCGACTTCGAGCGCCTTGGCGCGCACCTTGAGCGCCGCCTCGCGCGTCGCCGACGCGGTCATCACGGTGGCGCGCGAGGCATGCGCGCCGATGCCGAACTCGATGCGGTCGGTCTGGCCGTGGATCACCCGCATCTTCTTGTAGTCGGTGCCGAGCACCTCGGCCGCGACCTGCGCCATCACGGTCTCGAAGCCCTGCCCGATCGAGGCGCCGCCGGTGATGACCTCGACCGTGCCCGACGCGTCGACCTGGATGCGCACGCCGTCGACCGGCCCGAGCCCCGCCTTCTCGACGAACATCGCAAGCCCCACGCCGACCATCTCGCCGTTGGCGCGGCGCCGGGCCAGGCTCGGCGTTCAGCTCGTCCCACTTCACATAGGTCCAGGAGCTTGTCGAGCAGCGCGTGGTAGTCGCCGGAATCGAAATGGATTTCCTCGCCGAGCGCCTCCAGCGGGCGCTTGAACGGCATCTCGTTGACGGTGACGGCGTTGCGCTTGCGCACCGCGATCGGATCGAGCTTGAGCTGGTGCGCGATGGCGTCGACCAGCCGCTCGCGCACGAACGTGGTCTCGAACCGGCCCGGCGCGCGATAGGTCGCGGCCGGCGTCTTGTTGGTGAGCCGGAAATGGCAGATCGCGCGGTAGGCGCCCGGCACGCGGTACGGACCCGGCAGCACGCCGCAGGTCATCATCGCGACGCGGGTGGCGTGGGTGCGCACGTAGGCGCCGTTGTCGTGGAAAATCTCGTCGTCGATGGCGAGGATTTCGCCGTCGTCGGCGACCGCGGCGCGGACGTGGTGGTGCTGGTTGCGCGAATGGTTGGCCGCGATCAGGTGCTCGCGCCGGTCCTCGATCCATTTCACCGGGCGCTCGAGCCGCAGCGCCGCGACGCAGACCAGCACGTCCTCGGGATAAAGCTCGCCGCGGATGCCGAAGCCGCCGCCGACGTGCAACTCGTAGACCTGCACCGACGACGGCGCGCGGTTCGAGCATGCGCGCGATCAGTTCCTTGTTGCGGTGAGGCACCTTGGCGGCGCCGTGCAGCTCCAGCACGTCGCGCGCGGCGTCGTAGCGGCCGAGCGCGCCGCGGGTCTCCAGCGGCACGCCGGAGTGCCGGCCGCTGGTCAGCTTCAGTTCGACGATGTGCGGCGCCGACTTGAACACCGCGTCGACGTCGCCGTAGCCCTGGCGCAGGATGTCGGCCTCGGTGTTGCGGCCGGGCGAGAACTCGCCGGGCGCGGCCTCCGCCGACAGCAGCGGCGGCAGGTCCTCGATCTCAACGTCGACCAGGTCGGCGGCGTCCTCGGCGACGTAGGCGTCCTCGGCGAACACCGCCGCGACCGGCTCGCCGACGTAGCGCACCTTGTCGGTCGCCAGCACCGGCTGGCGGTAGGGCGCGAGCTTCTCGATCGGGCCTTCGCGGAAATCGATCGGGCCGATGTCGGCGATGTCGGCCGCGGTCCACACCGCGACCACGCCGGGCACGCGCGCGCGCCGCCCTGGTGTCGATCTCGACGATTTTCCCGTGCGCGTGGTTGGAGCGCACGATCCGCATGTGAAGCTGGCGATGGAAGTTGATGTCGCCGGCAAAGCGGCCGCGGCCGGTGACCAGCGGCGGGTCCTCCAGCCGCTCGACCGACTGGCCGATCCATCGTGGTGTGCGTTCGGGCTCTCGTTCATGCGGCGGCCTCGCTCCAGCGCGCGGCGCACCACGGTGCGGACCAGGCCGCGGCGATAGTCGGCGCTGGTGCGCGGCGTCGTCGAGCGGATCGACCGCGCTTGGCGGCGGCGTGCGCCGCGGACTGGAACGTGCCGGCGCTCGGCGGCATGGCCGTTGAGCGCGCGCTCGGCGTCGGCGATGCGGCGCGGCACGGCCTCGGCGCCGCCGACCGCGATCCGCGGCTCGACCATCAGGCCGTCCTTGAGCCGGAACGTCACCACCGCCATGGCGATCGCGATAGTCGCCGGCGCGCCGGCTGAACTCGCAGAAGCCGACGCGGGCGTCGGCCGGCAGCACCGGCAGCCGCACCTCGGCCAGCAGCTCGTCGTCGCGCAGCGCCGTGGTCATGATGCCCTTGAAGAAATCCCGCGCCGGGATGACGCGCGTGCCGCGCGCCGAGCGCGCCACCATTTCGGCGTCGAGCGCCACCGCGAGCGCGCACCATTCGGAGGCCGGATCGGCGTGGGCGATGCTGCCGCAGAACGTGCCGCGGGCGCGGATCGGATGATGCGCGATGTGGCGCACCACGTCGGCCAGCAGGCGGCCGAGCGGCCCCTCCACCACCGGCTTGTGGAACGCGGCATGGCGCACGCCGGCGCCGATGCAGAGCTTGCCGTCCTCGACCTCGAGGCGGTTGAGCTCGTCGACGCCGTTGATGTCGACCAGATGGCGCGGACGCGCCAGCCGGAATGCCATGGTCGGGACCAGGCTCTGCCCGCCGGCCAGCACGCGGCCGTCGTCCGGCGCGACCCGCGCCAGGATCGCCACCGCCTCCTCGATCGTCGTCGGAGCGTGATAGCTGAACGGGGCGGGCTTCATCCGCGACGTCCGCTGCGATCAGTGCTGCAGGCCCGCCCGCTTGAGCGCCTCCTTGCGGATGTCGGCGTTGACGATCCGGCTGAGATCGTAGGCCTGCTTCACGTTGCCGGCGGCTCACGAGCTGCTCCTGCAGCCAGTTCAGCTTGTCCATGTCGATCGGCATGGCCGGGTCGATGCCGGTCTTCGGATTGGCGGCCTCGTTGAAGATGAACGCGGGGCGCGGATCGTCCGGCTTGGCGTTGGTGATCTCGCGCGTCAGGCGGATTCAACTCGTCCTTGTGGGTGAGCGAATGCTGGTAGCCCTGCATCTGCGCGGCGAGGAAGCGGATGGCGTCCTCGCGCCGGGCCTCCAGGGTCTTGCCGGTGGTTACGGTGCAGAGCCGCAGGTACTTCGGCATCACCTCGCTGCCGCGGGCCATGAGCTTGATGCCCTGCTTCTGGGCGATCGGCAGGAACTCGATCGAGATGATGGTCGCCATCGCGACCTTGCCGAGCAGTGCCTTGAAGCGGTCGGGATCGTTGCCGAGGCTGGAAAATTTCACGTCGTCGAGCGGGACGTTGTTCTGCGCGCAGCCAGGCCTTGCCGATCATGTCGGGCGTGGCGTTGGGCGCGGAGATCGCCATGATCTGGCGCCTTTCATGTCCTGCGGGCTTTTCAGGTCGTCGCGAGCGAACACGCTGTGCACGACCGTCTGCCAGTGGCAGCCGATGATCTTAACGTCGGCGTTGCGCGAACCCGCGATGATCGCGGTCGCGGCGCCGCCCTCGTAGCTGTCGAGTTCGCCGGCCAGCAGCGCGCGCAGCATGATCACGTCGTTCTGCATGTGCGGCAGCTGGATGTCGACGCCCTGCTTGTAGGCGAACGCGCCGCGCACCGCCATGACCTGAAAGCCGGCGTCGCTCTTCGGATCGATGATGGCGTGCTTCCAGGGCTTTCCCTGCGCCATCGCGGGAGCCGCGCCGGCCACGAACAGCGCCGCCGCGATCGCGAACGACGCACCCGCGAACAGCCTCTGCTTCAGATTGGTCATCGTCGTCTCCCGCGCGCTTCGGATTGGGAGCGCGCGAGCATAGGCCGGCGACGGCGGACGCTTCAACGTCAGCGCCGAATTCGCGTCATGCTCCGATCGTTGCGATGAGACTACCGGCTGCCGCATGGTTCGGCGCTTTCCCCTGCTGCGACAGACGATATGCTGCCGGCCGTCACCCCCAGTACGAGAACAGGCGCTCCGCCGATGCGCGCACAGAACATCAAGGCCAGCGCGAGCATCGACCTCGACAAGTTCCGGCTGCGGCGCTTTGCCGAAAAGCTGCGCGACATCGGCGAGGTCGAGACCCACGACGAGCCGGTGACGCTCGCCGACCTGAGCGCCGTGATCGCGTCCTCGCCCAAGGCCGTTCATTTCAAGCGGGTCGGCGCCGAAGGGTTCGAGATGATCGCGGCGGTTTCCGGCAGCCGCCGGCGGCTCGCCGCCGCGCTCGGCGTGCCGGAGCGCGAGATCGCGCAGGAATTCATGCGCCGGATGGCAAACCCGCAGCCGGTGCTCGAGGTGCCGTCCGAGCAGGCGCCGGTGCATCAGGTGGTCCAGACGCGGCGACGACATCGACCTCACCCGGCTGCCGTTCCACGTGCAGCACGAATACGACGGCGGCACCTACATCTCGTCCGGCGATCGACTTCGCCGGTCGATCCGGTGACCGGCAAGACCAACGTCGGCTGCCGCCGGCTGATGCTGCGCAGCCGCGACACCATGCGCTCCAACCTGACCGACGCGTCGGACCTCAAGAACATCTATCTCGGCTGCCTCAAGCGCGGCGAGCGGCTGCCGGTGAGCTATCGCCATCGGCTCGCATCCGCTCGACTATCTGGCGGCGACCTGCAAGCATGCCGGTCGACGAGTTCGGCGCTGGTGGCAACGCTGCGCGGCGAGCCGGTGCCGATGGTGCGCGGCGTCACCAACGGCGTGCTGGCGCCGGCCGACGCCGAGATGGTCATCGAGGGCTATTTCGACGAGCACGGCTACCGCGAGCTGGAAGGCCCCTACGGCGAGTTCTACGGCTTCTACGGGCCGGTGCACATCGATCCGGTGTTCCACGTCACCGCGATCTGCATGCGCGCGCGATGTGCTGCACCAGACCGTGCTGCATGCGGGTCGCTTCGTCGGGCCGGACCGATTCGGGCAACCTCGCCTCGCTGCACGCCGAGGTGGCGATCTGGCGCGCGCTGCGCGCGATCCGCATCGAGCCGACCGCGGTCTACGTCGTGCCGCCATCGAACGGCCGCCAGCATGCGCGCGTGTCGATCAAGCGCGACCGCGCCCGGCCAGGCGCGGCTCGCGATCAGCGCGCTGCTCGCGCTGCCGTACAGGTCAAGGCCGCCTTCATCGTCGATGACGACGTCGACGTGTTCGACGACGAGGAGATGGAATGGGCGATGGCGTCGCGCTTTCGCGCCGACCGCGACGTGGTGGTGGCGACAGGCCTGCCGGGCTTCTATGCCGATCCATCGGCGTCGACGCCAATCGCACGGTCGCCAAGGTCGGCTTCGACCTGACACGGCCGTTGAACCAGCCCGACACGATCGAGAACCGCCGCGCCTTTCCGCGCCGGATCGGCGACCGGCCGGCGCGCCATCAGAACGCGCGCCAGGCGCTGGAGAACGGCCCGCTCTATTTCGCGCAGATCATGGACCTGCTCGCCAGCAAGGACGGCCGCGAGGTGGCGCTTGAACTCGACGAACTGCGCGAGCAGGGCGTGCTGTCGCGGCTCGACGACGGCCAGTGGACGCTGAAGACGGACGCAAAAGGCTGACGCCTCCGCCATGCCGCAGACCATCGGAAAACCGCTGCCCCGCAAGGAAGACCCGCGCCTGCTCACCGGCCGCGGCCGCTACAGCGACGACGTCAGCCTGCCTGGCCAGGCCTACGCCGTGTTCGTGCGCTCGCCGCACGCGCACGCCCGCATCCGCTCGATCGACACCGGAGCGGCCGCGCGTGCCATGCCGGGCGTGCTGGCGGTGCTGACCGGCGCGGACGTGACTGGCCGACGGGCTCAAGCCCGTGCCGCACGTGCCGGTGCCGATGAAGCCGCCGGCCGACATTGAGCTGGACAATCGCGACGGCTCGGAATGGGGCTTTGCGCCGCAGACGCTGCTGCCGACCGACCGGGTGCGCTACGTCGGACAGCAGGTGGTCATGGTGGTGGCGGAAACCATCGCGGCGGCCAAGGACGCGGCCGAGCGGGTCGTCGTCGACTATGAGCCGATCAAGCCGGTGACCGCGACCGCCGGCGCCGTCGCAGCCCGGCGCGCCGCAGCTTTACGAGCACGTCGCCAATGTCTGCATCGACGCCGACGTCGGCGATGTCGAAGCCACCAAGGCGGCGTTCGCGCGCGCCACCCATGTGGCGAAGTTCGACACCTGGATCCAGCGCGTCACCGGCGTGCCGCTCGACGCGCGCGCCGCGGTCGGCGTCTACGATCCGGCGACGACAACGCTACACCTTGCACGCCGGCTCCGGCGGCGTGGTGCGCCAGAAGCACGAGCTTGCCGGCGTGCTCGGCGTGCCGGCCGAGACGTGCGCGTCGAATGCGGCGACGTCGGCGGCAATTTCGGCACCCGCAACGCGTTCTATCCGGAGTTCGCGCTGGTGGTGTGGGCGGCCAAGCGCGTCGGCCGGCCGGTGAAATGGACCTGCGAGCGCTCGCGAGGCCTTCGCCAGCGACTACCAGGGCCGCGACCAGGCGATCGAGGCCGAGCTCGCGCTCGACGACAAGGGCAGGTTCCTGGCGCTGCGCGGCTCGGTGATCTGCAACGCCGGCGCGCACAGCGTCATGTACGTGCCGCTGGTCAAGTGCTCGGAGTTGATGACCGCGGTCTATCGCGTGCCGGCGGCGCACGTGCGCGCCCGCGCCACGCTCTCCAACACGCCGCCGACCAATCCCTACCGCAGCGCCGGCCGGCCGGAGGCGATGTTCGTGATCGAGCGGCTGATCGATTTCGCCGCGCGGCAGTTCGGCTACGACCGCATCGATCTGCGCCGGCGCAACCTCGTGCCGCCGTCGGCGCAGCCCTATGCCAATCCGCTCGGCATGACCTACGACTCGGGCGACTACGAGAAGGTGATGGACCGCGCGCTGGCGCTCGCCGACTGGAAGGGCTTCAACAAGCGCAAGCGCGAAGTCCAAGACGCAACGGCAGGCTGCGCGGCATCGGGCTCGCCAACTACATCGAGGCGACCAGCGGCGCGCCGCGCGAATGGTCGAAGGTCGACGTGCAGCCCGAGGGCCGCGTCGAGGTCAGCGTCGGCACGCTGTCGAGCGGCCAGGGCCACGAGACGAGCTTCGCGCAGTGCGTCGGCGAATGGCTCGGCGTGCCGTTCGACAGCCATCCGTCTGATCCAGGGCGACACCGACATCGTGCCGATCGGCGGCGGCACGCACTCCGACCGCTCGATGCGGATGGCCGGCGTGGTCATGGGCAAGGCGTCGGAGGCGGTGATCCAGAAGGCCACGCGCATCGCCGGCCACGTGCTGGAGACCGACGCCGCCGACGTCGTGTTTTCGGAAGGCCTCTTCACCGTGAAGGGCACCGATCGCTCGATCGGCCTGTTCGAGGTGGCGCGCGCGGCGCGCGCACCGCAACGACCTGCCCGAGGACCTGCGCGGGCCGCTCGCCGCCGATTGCGACGACATGATCCGGATCGCCGGATTTCCCTTCGGCAGCCACGTCTGCGAGGTCGAGATCGATCCCGACACCGGCTTCGTCGAGATCGTGCGCCACACCGCGGTCGACGACGTCGGCCGCGCCATCAACCCGCTGATCCTGCACGGCCAGACCCACGGCGCGATCGTGCAGGGCGTCGGCCAGGCGCTGTGGGAGCATTCGGTCTACGATCCGGTGACCGGGCAATTGCTCGCCGGCTCGATGCTGGACTACGCGATGCCGCGCGCCACACATGCTGCCGTCGTTCACGGCCGAACTCTGCGAGACGCCGGCGCCGGGCAACCCGCTCGGCGTGCGCGGCGGCGGCGAAGGCGGCACCACGCCGTCGCTCGCGCGTGGTGGTCAACGCCGTGGTCGATGCGCTGTCGGACTACGGCGTGACCGCACATCGAGATGCCGGTGACGGCCGAGCACGTCTGGCGCGCGATCCGGAACGGCAAGACCAAGGCTGCATGACATGCTGCTGGTCGCATCCGCGGCGGTACACGCGACGCACGCGCCCCTGGAAGCGTGACAGCAAGCAGCTGAGCACTGCAACTGGGAGAGAGATCATGGCCAAGGACATTCTGGTGAAGCAGGACGGACCGATCCTGCGCATCACGCTGAACCAGCCCAAGCGCGGCAACGCCGTGACCGACGACATGGTGCGCGAGCTGACCAGGCTGATCGGCAGGCGCCGAAGAAATCCGACATCGTGGTGCTGCGCGGCGCCGGCAAGGACTTCTGCGTCGGCCGCGCCGGCATGGGCGCGCGGCCGGCGGTCGAGCCGACCGCCTACGCGCGGCGGAAGTTCTCCGACGTGGTGTTCGACGCCTACGGCGCGATGCGCAACTGCCCGATCCCGATCGTCGCCGTGGTGCAGGGCGGCGCGCACGGCTTCGGCTGCGCGATCGCGGCGGCCTGCGACATCACCATCGCCAGCGACAAGGCGAGCTTCTCGGTGCCGGAGATGGCGCACCAGATCATGCCGACCATGGTGATGTCGTCGTTCGTCGACCGGGTGCCGCGGAAGGCGATGGCCTACATGGTCTATTCGATGTTCGAGAGTTTCGCCCGAGCGCGCGCTGAGCTACGGCATCGTCAGCGACGTGGTGCCGGCAGCAAAGCTCGACGCCCATGTCGACAGGCTCACCGCGGCGATGCTGAAGGCGCCGTCGCATCTCGCTTCGCAGCGCCAAGGAATACGTCCGCACCGCGCCCGGACATGCCGGTCGCCGGCGCCATCGAATACGCCCGCAACCTGCACGCCACCATCAATTCGGCCGCGGAGATCAGGGCAGCCGCGGAAATATTGATGGCGCCACGTCATGGCCGGCCTCGTCCCGGCCATCCAGTCTTGGCTCGCGCGCCCAAACGGGATGCGCGGGCCAGAGGCCGCGCATGACGCCCGAATGTGGCACATCGGGCGCCCCTCATCAGGACAGCGCAATGAAAGTCTTTATCTTCGATCTTCTTCCCGACGATCACCACTTTGAGGATTACAAGCGCAATCGGAACATCCCTACCCACTGCCGCGCGATCATTGGGATCCCGAGATCGGAGCGCGCACCTACGAGCAGCATCTCGCGATGTGGGAGGAGATGGACCGGCTCGGCTTTGACGGCGTCGGGCTCAACGAGCACCACACCACGCCGCACGGGCTGATGATCTCGCCCAACATGATGGCCGCGGCGGCGGCGCAGCGCACCAAGAGGCTGAAGTTCCTGATCCTCGGCAACCTCCTGCCGATCCACAATCCCATGCGCATCGCCGAAGAGCTCGCGATGGCCGACTGCCATGTCGCGCGGGCGCATCCTCTCCGGGTTCGCCCTGGCGTGCCGCGCGAATACAACGTCTACAACGTGCCGATGGCGGAATCGCGGGCCCCCGAGGAGGCCGTCGAGGTCATCATTGGGCCTGGACCGCGCCGGAATTCCCCACAACGGCAAGTACTGGCAGATGAAGTGGATCGCCCTCTTGGCCCTACCAGCAGCCGCACCCGCCGGTGTGGATTCCCTTCACCGGCTCCAAGGAAACCATCGAGTGGGCGGGCAAGCGCCATTTCTCGGCCGTGCTGCCCGACATCAAGCGCGGGCTCGCCGAGGATATCGTCGGCTACTACGCCAAGCAGCTCGCGGCCAACGGCCACACCATAGCGCCCAGGACCACCTGTGCCTCTTCACCGACGCCTTCGTCGCCGACGACAAGGCCGCGGCACTGAAGGAATACGGGCCGTACTATTTATTCATCCACACGCTCTGGCATCACACGGCTCGAGCAAGGAGAAGGAAGCCGCG
>CAWGEM010000021.1:0-33928 GCA_963821555.1 uncultured Alphaproteobacteria bacterium
CTTGCCGCGTTCGGCGAGGATCGCCGGCCAGGTCTCGCGGGCGATTTGCAGGAACCGCAGGGTGTGCTGCCAATAGGCGTCCAAGTCCGCCGGCACCAGGCGGTCGAGCCGATCCCACGCCACCTGCCGGGTGGTCATGTCGTCCATCAGCCGGGCGAGGTCGCCGGCAAGCGCCAGCGCCGCGGCCGGGTTGCTGGCAACAAGCGATGCCCCGCCCGCGCCGCTCATGGCCGGCGACGCCGCCAGTTTGAGCACCTGCTCGGCGAGCAGCATCCTGCGTTCGAGGTCGCCGAGCGCCTCGGGCAGTTCCAGGGCGATGCCCGCGAGGTCGCCCGCGGCCGCCTCGGCAAAGGCGATCTCGTCCTCGTCGAGGTCGCCGAGCGGGACGATGCGCGGCAGCACGGCCAAGTCCTGATCGAGCGCACCCAGAAACAGCGCGCGCGCCTGGCGGCAGGCGCGGCGCGTTGGCAGGTAGATCGTCGCCTCCGCAAGCGCGAGCGGATCGCCCGCGGCCGGGAAGTCCGGCACGAGGCGGCCATGCATCAGCGCTTCAATGAGCTTTGGCAGAAACGGCACCGATGCCGGAATGCTGAACAGACGCGGTTTGAAATTCGCCATGCCGGACCTTATGGGGCAGGATGCGAAACGCTCACGCCAACAGCGGAGGAGATCATCGGGCGCAATGCGAGACTGGCGGTCTATTCCATGGTTGCGTCATTGGCTCTGGTCGCGCTTGCG
Organism: uncultured Alphaproteobacteria bacterium; assembly: GCA_963821555.1. Lineage (GTDB taxonomy): Bacteria > Pseudomonadota > Alphaproteobacteria > Rhizobiales > Xanthobacteraceae > Z2-YC6860. Next base: position 739 of record CAWGEM010000021.1, read on the forward strand.
AGCGCACAGAACCTCGAGATCACGCGGCACAATCCCTCGGAATGGACCAAGGGCCGCTTTTCCGAAGCCGTCACGGTAAACGGTCCCGGCAAGACGATCTATCTCGCTGGCGTCGGTGCCGAGGATGAAACGTCCGCAGCCGGCGCCCTGCCCTCCGTCCGGCACGTGGGCAACGTCTACGAGCAATGCAAGTATTCCTACGACAAGATCAAGCGTCTGCTCGCCGCACATGGTGCGACGCTGGCGGATGCGGTCAAGCAGACGACCTACGTGACCGACATCCGGTTCCTGCCGGCCTTCGGCCGGTGCCGCACCGAAGCGTGGGGCAGCGGCCCTATTCCGGCGAATACGTTCCTCGTCGTCACCGCGCTTGCGGTCGACGGCATGCTGATCGAGATCGACATTACCGCTGTGGTGCCGAAATAGCGATCAAGCCGCGCTCGCGGTGATCGCAGCCTCGGCCTTGGCGATGGCGTCGGGGGTGCCGACGTGCATCCAGATGCCTTCCAGCCGGCAGCCGTGCAGCCGGCCTGCCTCGGCCGCGCGATCGAACATCCGTGTCAGCGAGAAATCTCCGGCCGGCGCGCCGTCGAACAGCTCGGTCCGCAGCAGCGCCGCGCCCGCGTAGACAAACGGCACCACCTCCCGCTCCGGCCGCCGCTGCAATCGGCCGTCGGCGGTCATGGCGAAATCGCCGCGGCCGGAATAGCCGATGCTGGTCGCCGCCGGCGCAAGCAGCAGCAGTGCGTCCATGGCGGCGGGGTCGAACACTTCGGCGAGCCGCTGCAGGTTCGGCTTGACGCCGTCGATCCAGAGCGTGTCGGAATTGACGTGAAAGAACGGCTCGCGGCCGAGCGCGGCGAGCGCCTTCACCACCCCGCCGCCGGTGCCGAGAATCTTGGCGCGTTCGTCGGAAATCGCGATCTGCGGCCGCGTGCGGCCGGCGAGATGGCGCTCGATCTGGTCGGCGAGATAGTGGACGTTGACCACCGCGCGCTCCACGCCGGCGGCGGCCAGCCGGTCCAGTACATGATCGATCAGCGGCTTGCCGCCGACCGCCACGAGCGGCTTCGGCATTCGCGCGGTGAGCGGGCGCATGCGTTCGCCGAGACCGGCGGCGAGCACCATGGCCGAGCGGGGGCCCAGCGATCGGCGTGGCTCCGCCATCAAATTCTCCGTTTCGATAGGGCTTGTTGCGGGCGCATCGTGGCTCAGCCTTCGGCCCGGCTGCGGTCGACAGCGGCGGCTTTCGTCGCGGCAGCGAGATCAAGCGGTGGAACGTTGACGCTGTACCAGGCGCTCAGCCCCGCCAGCGAAGGGTGCGCCAGGGAGCGCTGCAGATAGCCCCATACCCGAGGTATGTGTCGCAGATATTGCGGCTTGCCGTCGCGCCGGTCGAGCCGCGAGAAGATGCCGAGGATTTTCGACGCCCGCTGTGCCGCGAGCGTGGCGTAGCTCTCGATGAAGCGCACCGGGTCGAACGCATCGTCGAGGCCCGTGCGGGCGCGAAGGTAGCGCTCGAGCAGCGAGACTTCGAGCGCTTCCGACACGTCGACCCGCGCATCCTGCAGGAGCGAGGCAAGGTCGTAGGCCGCGGGCCCGATCATGGCGTCCTGGAAATCGAGCAGGCCGACCTGGGCGATGCCGATGCGCTCGGGCAGCCAGACGAGGTTCGGCGAGTGATAGTCGCGCAGCACCCAGGTCGGATCGGTCCCGAGCACCGGATGCAGTGCGTCGCGCCAGAGCACGTCGTAGGCGTCGCGGGTTGCCGCCGATACGTCGACGCCGCGACGCGGCAGATACCAGTCGAGCAGCAGCTCGACCTCGATCAGGCAGGCCTCCATGTCGTAGGGCGGCAGGCGGAACTCGACGTTGGGCGAGACCGGCAGCGCTTGGGGCAGCTTGCGGCTATGCAGGGACAACAGGACGTCGACTGCGGCGACATAGCGGTCCTCGATCGGGGCCGGCGGATCGCCCGAGACCACAGCCCCGGATCCGAAGTCCTCGATAATCAGAAGGCCGTCTTCGAGATCGGCCTCAAAGATTTGCGGCGCTGAGAAGCCGATCTGGCGAAGCCCGTTCGCCATGGCAACGAACGGCCGCACATCCTCGGCGAGATGCGCTATCGCACTATAGGGCTTGCCGTAGCGCACCGGCGGTCCATCGGGCCGCCGCGGCGAATTCATCAGGATGGTGCGACGATCGCCGATCTTGAGCCGTTCATAGGAGCGGGTCGATGCGTCTCCCTGGACGCGGCGGCGCTCGGCCTGCAAGAGACCGGATGCCTCGAGAAAGCGGCGGACCGCCGCCATGCGCTCGACGCGGGCCGCGAAGTTGCCGTAGCCGGTGATTCGCGCATTGCGATATTCGAGGCCGTTCTGGGGCGCGACCGTCAGCGCGATGTCCAGCCGGTCGGGCGGCAGATAGCCGGCGGCGCGATCGGGCCATTCCAGCAGCACGACGGCTTCTTTCGGCAGGTCGTCGAAGCCGAGCTCGGCCAGTTCGCCGGGCCCGTCCAGGCGGTAGAAGTCGGCGTGCACCACGGGGAACTGCGGCAGCTCATAAAGCTGCATCAGCGTGAAGGTCGGGCTTGGGACCGCGACCGAGGGGTCGTCGGCGAGATGGCGGATCAGCGCGCGGGCGATCGTGGTCTTGCCGGCGCCGAGATCGCCGGACAGCGTCACGAGGTCGCCCGGCTGCAGCGACACGGCAATGTCGAGCACAAGCCGCCCGGTGGCGTGCTCGTCGGCGAGCGCGACTGTGAAGCTGGAACCGCCGGAGGAGGTGGTGAACATCGGGCCGCGTCCCTGTCACGCCCAGGATGCGGCACGATGGTCGCGCGGGCCGATACCGGGCATGGGTGCGGGTCTCGTCATGGCTGCCTACTGGATCGCCCATTTGTGCGGGTGATGACAAGAGCGAAGCTGCCCTTCGCACAAGCCCGCCAAGCCGGTTCTGTGGCCGGCCTTCCGCCCGGGGGCTATCGCATATGAGCACGGCGCCTCCTCTCCCTCTCCCCGCTTGCGGGGAGAGGGTTGGGGTGAGGGGGCGTTGCGGCGATTCTGGGCGCCCAAGATGTGGCGACGCCCCCTCACCCGGCTCGCCATAGCGCGTCGAAGACGCGCGTGAACGCGCTTTTCGCGCGCCGACCTCTCCCCGCACGCGGGGAGAGGTGAACGCCGTGCCATGTGCAATAGCCCAGCCCTCCGCCGGGGGGCCTATGCCGCGGTCCGCTCCAATTGATGGTCCAGCGGGAACGTGCAGACCACGGTGGTGCCGCGACCCACCGTCGAGTCGAGTGTGACGGTCCCGCCGTGCAACTCGACGAAGGAGCGCACGATCGACAGGCCCAGGCCGGCGCCGCGGTGGCGCGAGCCGAGCGGATGGCTCTCGAACCAGTCGAACACCCGGTCCTTGACCTCAGTCGGGATGCCCGGGCCGTTGTCGGTGACGGCGAACACGACGGCGTCGGCGCGACGCTCGGCGACGAGCGCGATCGATGTCCCCGGCGGCGAGAAGCCGACCGCGTTGGCCAAAAGGTTGAACAGAATCTGGCGCACGCGCCGCTCATCGGCGACGAAGCTGCCGACGTGCGACGCGGCGCCGATCCGAAGCGAAAGTCCGTCCTTGGCCAGCCGATCTTTGATGCCCTCGGCCGCTGCATCCATGGTCCGCCGGATATCGACCATGCCGAGATTGAGCTTCATCGCACCGGCATCGATGGTCGCGAGATCGAGGATGTCGTTGATGATCGCGAGCAGCGCGTTCGTCGAGGCATTGATGTACCCGAGATACTCGCGCTGCTTGTCGGTCAGTGGCCCGGTGCTCGGCTCGCCGAGGAAATGCGCGAAACCGATGATATTGGTGAGCGGCGAGCGCAGCTCGTAGGAAACATGGTGGACGAAATCGACCTTCAGCGCGTCGGCTGCTTCCAGCGCCTCGTTGCGCTCGCGGAGCGCGCGCTCGATGTTGACGGTATCGGTCACGTCGAGGAACGTGACGAGCGTCGCCCCGTCGGGCAGCGGCACAGTCATGAGGTCGACCACGCTGCCGTCGCGCCGTTCCAGCCGGCCGGTGACTGTGTCGCGGCCTTCGATCGCGGTAACGGTCGCGTGCAGCCGCTGCCAGAGCGCCTCGTCGGCGTGCAGCGGCCGGAACCAGCCGATTACGGTCTCGATGTGAGGCCGGTCGGACAGGGTGGCGGGGGTGAGCCTCCACATCTGCGCGAAGGCCGGATTGTGCAGCCGCACCCGGCCGTCGCTCGCGAACACCGCGACCGCCTCGGCGAGATTGTCGAGCGTCTCACCCTGCACCCGGATCAGCGCATCGTAGCGCCGCACCAGCTCAAGCCGCTCGGTGACATCCTCGAACAGGTAGGTGACGCCGCCCTGCGGATTGGGCGTGGTCACGACGCGCAGCGTACGGCGATCGGGCAGATGCCAGAGCTGCTCACGCGCTTCGGTCGCGCGATAGGCCTCGTGCAGCGTGAGTTTCCAGGTCCGGAAGTCCTGATCCTCAGGGAGCCGGCGCGCGGCGCGAAGCTGGTCGAGCACGGCAGAATCGCTCGGGCCCTGGTCAAGGAACCCGGCGTCGAGGTCCCACAGCGAGCGATAGGCGGCGTTGTAGAACGTCAGTTGCCGCTGGCCGGTGAAGATGGCGACCCCGGTCGCGAGTTGGTCGAGCGTGCGACGGTGGGCGTCGCCCAGGCGCTCGAGTTCGCCGCGCAGCGCCTCGCCTTCGGTCGCGTCGATGCCGAGTCCGGCGCTGCCGCGTCGGGTCGGGAGGTCCAGCACGTCGAGTGTGCGGCGGCCGCCGGCGACGACCGTGGCGACGCGGCCGGAATATGCCTGTCCGGCGGCGCGTGCCCGGCTTGCCTCGTCACGGGCGGTGCGGCCGAGCAGCTCAACGCCGCGGCCGAGCGCTTCGGCCGAATCCTTGCTCTCGACGGCGCGGACATAGGCGGCGTTGACGAAGGTGAGCGCGCCGGTCGAGTCGCGAAGCCAGACCGGCGCCGGCATGGCGTCGACCAGCGTGCGCAGCGATTCGGCTTCGCCCGTCAACCGGTCATGGCGCGCGCTGAGCTCCGCGAGCTCGCGTTTCAGTCCGCTCACGTCGCGCAGCCGCAGCACGGCGCAGCCGCCGATGGCGCGGCCGTCCGCCTCCATGGCACGCCCGCCCACCGTCACAAGCGACATGGCGAAGCCCTCACCGCTGGCCCGCAACGTGTCCACTGCGCGCTCCATGGCCTGCGCCTTGTCCGGCTCAAGCCAGTTGCCGAACGCCAACACGCGCTGCGGCCCCGGTTCGTCGGCAACCAGATCGATGTCACCCCGAATCTCGGGTTCGTCGGCGGCCGCGCTCCAGGACACCAGGATTTGCGGCTCGGACATCAAGAGGGCGTTGAAACAATCGACCTCGGCCTTGAGCGCCGCGATGTGATCGCGCAGCCGTGCCTCGGTAGCTGCGGCGCGGTGTCGTGTGCGCACCAGCAGGATCGCGGTGACGACGGCAAAGGACAGCACGCCTAGCGTAAGCACGAGGGCCGCGATCTCGTTGCGGTCGAGCGACGCCAAGGCCCGCATGTAGGCACCGAACGTACTGAGTTCGGCGTTTTGGGTGGACGCATATGTCGCCGTCGGGCTGAAGCAGCACAGGATCGCAGCGATGGCGAAGAATCGACTTCGCCGCGGATGAGCGCCAGGTCTCCCGCCCGTCACCCGGATCGTGTCCGGCATATCCGATTTGCCCCTGCACCGGCGGCGTGCGCGTCACCGCCTGCGAATCATCGGACTGTACTCTCAAGCGGAATCCCGCCGAAAGAGTCCAGACCGTGAACGCGATGCCCCGGCGGTACGATGTTAGCCGCCGAGCAGGTCCTTGAAGGGTTCGGCGCGCCGCACCAGGTCGTCGATGCTGATTCGGTGCAGCGCCGATGCGAACGCGCGCTCGGCTTGTGACACCGCGGGCAGCACGACCTCTCTCAGGAGCGCAGAGCCGGCCGATGTCGGTTCCGACCCGGGTTCGCTGTTGCCGGCGGCGCGCAGGATGTCGTCGGCCGAGATGCGTCCACCCGCGCGCGCCAATTCGTAGCCGCCGCGTGGCCCGCGGATGCTCTTGAGAATGCCGTCCCGAACCAGCGCCTGCAGCACTGGTTCGAGATGCCGCGCCGGCAGTTCGTGGCGCGTTGCCAGCACTTTGGCCGACACCGGCCGCTGCCGCCCATAGAGCGCCACATCGATGACGGCGGCGATCGCTAGAAGTCCCTTGTTGGGCAGCAGCGCCATGCACCGGCCAGCGTCAATCATGTTTTATAGCGGTAGGATATTACGGCCAGTATCACTCGACCTTGTCAATCGCCCCTTTTCCGGTAGAGCCGAACCCTCCCGCGCCACGCCGAGTTCTCAGGCAGAGTCGCCGTTTCAGCGAGCCGCCCATGCAGAACGGGTGCGATGACCAGCTGGGCAATGCGCGCGCCGCGCGCGACCTCAAACGGCTCGGCGCCCAGGTTCACCAGCAGCACGCAAACTTCACCGCGGTAGTCCGCATCGATGGTGCCGGGCGCGTTGAGGATGCCGATGCCGTGGCGGGATGCGAGTCCGGAGCGCGGACGCACCTGCCCCTCGGTGCCGGAGGGCAGCGCGATCGAGACCCCGGTTGGGATCAAGGCCCGTTCGCCTGGCTTGATGGTCACTGGCGCATCGGCCGGCACCGCCGCGAGCAGGTCGAGGCCCGCGGCCTGTGCGCTCTGATAGGCCGGCAGCGGCAGGTCCGCACCGTGGGGCAGACGGGTGACCTTGACCTCGACCTCGTTCATGGCGCGCGGCCCGTCGTCGTGGCGATGCGCTCGATCAGCATGGCCGCAACCTGCTCCTTGGATTGGGTGGGCCAAGCCTCCACGCCGTCCCGCGTCACGAGGTGGATCGTATTCATGTCGCCGCCCATGACGCCGCTTGCGGGCGATACGTCGTTGGCGAGAATCCAGTCGCAGCCCTTGCGCGCGAGCTTGGCCTTGGCGTGCTCGACGAGCTTCTCGGTCTCGGCAGCAAATCCGATCACGAGGCCCGGCCGCCTGGCCTTGAGATGCGACACGGTCGCAAGGATGTCCGGGTTCTCGACCAGCGCAAGCTCAGGCGCGCCGCGGCCGCTTTTCTTGAGCTTCTCGCGGCTGCTGCCGGCGGTGCGCCAGTCCGCGACCGCGGCGGCAAACACGCCGACATCGGCGGGGAGCGCGCTCTCGACCGCGGCGAGCATCTCGCGCGCGCTCTCGACCTTGACCATGCGCACGCCCGGCGGGTCCGCAATGGCGACCGGCCCCGACACCAGCGTCACCGCGGCGCCGGCCGCGGCGGCGGCCGCGGCGATAGCGTGGCCTTGCTTGCCGGACGAGCGGTTGGCGATGTAGCGCACCGGATCAATCGGCTCGTGGGTCGGTCCGGAGGTGACCAGAATGCGCAGACCCGTGAGCGCGCCTTCCTCCGCGCGCAGCAGGGCGAGTGCCGCCGCCGCGATCTCGGTGGGTTCGGCCATGCGGCCGACGCCGGCCTCGCCGCTCTCCGCCATCTCGCCGGCGTTGGGGCCGATCACAGCGATGCCATCGGCCAGAAGCTGCGCCAGATTGCGGCGGGTGGCGGCGTTCTGCCACATGCGCGGGTTCATCGCCGGCGCGATCAGCACCTTCTTGTCGGTCGCGAGCAGAACGGTCGAGGCGAGGTCGTCGGCGTGGCCGTTCGCCATCTTCGCCATCAGGTCGGCAGTGGCGGGCGCGACCACGATCAGTCCGGTGTCGCGAGCAAGCCGAATATGGCCCACGTCGAACTCCGAACGCGCGTCGAACAAGTCGGAATAGGGATGTTCGCCCGCGAGCGCGCCCGCCGACAGCGGCGTGATGAACTCTTGCGCGGCCGCCGTCATCACCACCCGCACCGCAATGCCGCGCTCGCGCAGCCGCCGGATCAGGTCGAGCGCCTTGTAGGCCGCGATCCCGCCGCCGATGATCAACAGCACGCGCGGCCTGCCGGTATCGCGCCGCGCGTCATGGACGACCGAGTCCGGCGCAGATGTGGCGACGGACGGCGGCCCCGCAAATGCCGCCTCGTCGGCCGCGGCGCTGCGCAGGATGGTCCGCACCTCGTCCTCGACCGAGCGGCCGTGGCTGGCTGCGCGCAGGCGAAGCCGCTTCTTCAATGCTTCATCGATCTGCCGGACGGTGAGACTGGGCATGGCTTACCCCTGGCGAAACAAAGTCATAGCACCCGACTGATTGCAGTGCAATCAATGCAATCAGCCGACGTTCCCGGGCGGCCGACAGGCCCGGACGTAGTCCTCGGCTGCCGTGCGGTCGAGCACGCGGCCGATCTGCATGCGCTTGCCTGGCACGTGCGCGAACACACTGGCGACGAAGCGCTTCAGCGCGGCAACGGCAGCGTCATCGATGATCGTATCGGCGCCCGGCAACGCCGCCAGCACCTTGTGGTCGTGCTCGCCGTCCTCGACCTGTTCGAGCAGGCCGAGCGCCTCGCACTCGACCACGATGCCGGACGAAATCGGCGTACTCGTGAGCACAAAGCAATCGACGGCGTCGCCGTCGCCGCCGACCGTGCCCAGCACGAAGCCGTAGGGGAAGGGATAGGCCGCCGACACCTCGACGCTGCCCCGGTGCGCGAGCGTCCGCTCGTCGTAGAGGTTCTTGCGCCGGGCGCCGGCCTCGTTCTCGATGAAGACGCGCAGCAGCATGGCGGTCGTCCGCGGCAACGGGACAACGCTACACCAGTTCTTGCGCTGGATCAGGCCGCTTCCAGTCGGTTAGGGTTTGTGCGGGGAGAGCAGCATGCCCGGCAGGTTCGACCGCGCGAGCATCGTCGGCCGCCTGCGCGCCGAGCGCGACGCAGGCCGCGCAATCTACGATGCGCTGTGCGGTTCCGGCATCACCGCCAAGATGGCCGCGCGCGGCGGTGCAAGTCTCGTGACCACGCATTCGCTGGCTTATTTCCGCATGCAGGGGCTCAGTTCCATGGCCGGCTACCTGCCAGTCTGCGACGCCAACGCGCTGACGCTCGAACTTGGCGAACGCGCCTTGCTCAACGTCGTGCATGAATGTCCGGTGATCGCCGGGCTGCTCTGCGTCGATCCCACACGCGATATGCCGCGCTTTCTCGAAAAGGTCGCTGCCGCCGGCTACGACGGCGTGATGAACTGCCCGACCGTCGCGCTGATCGACGGCAAGTTTCGCAGCGATCTCGAGGAAACCGGCATGGGCTTCGCGCGCGAAGTCGATGTGCTGGGAGCGGCCTCCCGCATGGGGCTGTTCACCAAGGCGTTCTGCACGTCGCCCGAGGAGGCGCTCGCGATGGCCGCGATCGGCGTCGACAATATCATCGTCCATTTCGGCAACAGCTCCGGAGGCACCGTCGGGTCGAAGACGGTGATGAATCTCGACGCCACCATCGCCCGCGCCGCCGCCGTGCTCGATGCGCTGGCGGCAAAGCACTCCGGCCTGATCGTCACCTGCCACGGCGGCGCGATCGAGACGCCGACCGATTTCGAGCGCTTTTGGTGCGCCGAGCCGCGCCTGCACGGCTATGTCGGCGGCTCCTCTGCCGAGCGCTTTCCAATCGAGGCGTCGGTGGTCGAGGCGACCCGCGCGTTTCGCGCGCTGCGCCATCCTGAGCGCTAGTGAGTGCACCGTGGCTCCGATGATCGAACGGCCCCCATCCATGCCGCTTGCTCCGCCACCCTCCCCTGGAGGGGGAGGGTCGCCTGCGGAGCGAAGCGAATGCAGGCGGGGTGGGGTGAACTTTTCTGCAAAGGCTGCGAGGGTCACCCCACCCCGGCTCGCTACGCTCGCCGACCCTCCCCCTCCAGGGGAGGGTGGACCGAACCCACCGACAGACTTGAGTACAATTCGGACGCCGCTTCGTCGGATGTTACGCTAGCGACATGCCGGGGAGAATCGCCATCGCAGTGCTGGCGACGCTCGAACTCGAAGCACGAGACGGCACAGTTTGTGTGCGACGCGTTGCGCGATATGGGCGCCGAGCCCTGGCTGGTCGACCTGTCGCTCCGCCCTCATGCGCGCGGCTTCGCCGATGTTGGCGGCGCCGACGTCGCCGCTGCTGCGGGCCTCGCCTGGGACGCCATCGGCCGGCTGTCGCGTGCCGAAGCCGCGAAGCTCATGGCCGACGGCGCGAGCAAGATCGTGTCCGCCCGCCAGGCTGCCGGCGCAATCGCGGGCGTGCTCGGCGTCGGCGGCGCCAACGGCTCGACCATGGCCTGCGCCATCATGCGGCAGCTGCCGCCGGGCTTCCCCAAGGCGATGGTCACGCCGGTCGCGGCCACGGCCGCGGTGCAGTGGTACGTCGCCGAGAGCGACATTGCCATGTTTCCGACCATCGGCGACATCTGGCTCAACCGCATCACGCGCGCGGCGCTGCGCAACGCCGCGGGCGCGGTCGTCGGCATGGCGCAGGCGCGCGCGTCGGCGGTTCGCGACGCAGATCGCCCCAGCGCGCCGCTGATCGGAGTCTCTTCATTCGGCAATCTCCAGCCGGCGGTCGATCGCATCACGCAACGCCTCGAAGGGGCGGGCTTCGAGGTCATCCACTTTCATGCTTCGGGGCCGGGCGGGCGCGCGCTTGAATCGCTCGCGGGCCGCGGCGAGCTTGCCGGCGTGATCGATCTCACGACCTCGGAGCTGGCGGACCACCTGACCGGCGGCGTCTATAGCGCCGGCGAGACCCGCCTCACCGCTGCGGGTGCCGCCGGCGTGCCGCAGATCGTGGTGCCGGGCTGCCTTGATTTCACCAACTGGTGGGTCGGCGAAGTGCCGCAGCGCTATCGTGGTCGCGGGTTTTTCCAGTACAACGTCGAGATCCTGCTGATGCGAACCAACGCCGACGAATACGAAAAGCTGGGCCGGCTGATCGGCGAACGTCTCGCCGCGGCGAAAGGGCCGGTGCGCGTGCTGATCCCGGCGGCGGGCTGGAGCGGGCTCACCGGCCGCAGGATGCACGACCTAGCCGGCGCTGAAATTGGGCCCTGGGCCGACACCGTGACCGACGGCGTGTTCGTGTCCTCGCTCAGGCGCCATCTGCCGGCCAGCACCATCGAGGAACTGCCGCACCACATCAACGATGCGGCCTTTGCCGACGCGTGCGTCGACCAATTGCTTGCGCTCCTGGCGCAGAGGTGAAACCCGACATGCGGGCTCGCCAAAGACCCCCGTTCCGATGCATGATCGGCCTCGTTGGCAAGGCGGCGCACTCAATGGCGCAAACGTTCCGGCAGGGCAGGTGGCGCGGCGCGATCGGCCTGATCGCGGCCTATGCGCTCGTGCTGCAGGCGCTGGCGGCTACCGTTGTCGCGACCCAGGCGGCGGCCCGGGGTGGCACGCTCGGTTCTGCGTCGGCATTTGCGATCTGCACCTCGCACGATGTCGCCAAACCGGACCGCAGCAACGCCCCGATGACACCGGGCGCGCATTGTCCGATCTGCACGCTCCCGGCGTTTGCGGCAGCGACGTTGCCCGAGACGACGGTTCTGCTCCCACCGCCGCCGGCCCCGCGGTCGGCCTCTGTGCTGCGGCACCTGGTTGTCGCCAGCGCCTACGCGGTGCGTCCTGGCAGCCGCGGGCCGCCGCAGGCGGTGTGACAGCCGGCGTCTGCAGCCGACGCGTCGCAGGCAAGCGCCTGGGCCGAGGGCCAACCGACTCAAACCTCGCCTGAATTAAACGCGCTCCATCGCGCGGGTCGACGACCCAGCCGGGCCTGCGCTCAATTCCCAACAGTCAAGCTCACGATGAAAAGGAAAAGCCAATGAAACGGATACTGACCATTGCACTCATCGCGGCGCTCGCGGCGTCGCCGGTTGCGGCGCTCGCTCATGAAGGCCACGATCACGGCGCCAAAGCGTCGTCCAAGGCGTCCAAGAAGGCCAAGAAGGCGACCAAGAAGACCTCCGGCCTGGAGCGGTCGGGCATCGTACTCCGGATGCCGCGCGGCGCTTGAGTACCGCGCTCGGATCAAATCCTGAACCTCAAACCGGCAGCACTTGCACGAGGAAACTGTCATGAGACGACGAGCCTTCATCATTGGCCTGGGGGTTGCCGCACTGGCATCGCCAGGCGTGGCCGACTCGGATGCCGACGCCATCCGCCATCTGCTGAACGCCACCTTCGACAAGCCGGACGCCCGTCTCACCGTCGATCCAGTGGTGGTTGCCGGCGAACACGCCATTGCCGGCTGGTCGCAGGGCGGCATGGGCGGCCGGGCGCTGCTGCGACGAAGGGCACAAAGCTGGCAGCTTGTTCTCTGCAGCGGCGACCAGCTGAAGTCAGCCCAAGTCCTGGTCCAGGTCGGCGTCGCGGCCGATGCAGCTCCGGTGTTGGCAGCGCGGCTGGCGGAGGCCGAGCGGACCATCGCACCGGAGCGATTGGCTGAGTTTTCGAAGTTCGACGGCATTGTGATGATGGATGCGGCCGGCCACCACCCGCCGCAGCATTCCTCGCATCACACGTCGCACAAGTGATCGCCCCTTCTGGAGGAGAAGACCATGATCGTTCGAACGTTGTTGAATGCTGCGCTGTGCGGCTGCTTCGTGTTGGCCGTGGGCGCGGCCATGGCCCATGTCACGCTGGAGCAGCGTGAGGCTTTGGTCGGCGGACCCTACAAGGCGACCTTCCGGGTTCCGCACGGCTGCGGCGATTCTCCCACCGTCAAGATCCGCGTCCGGATCCCGGATGGAGTGATCGGCGTCAAGCCGATGCCAAAGTCCGGCTGGCAGATCGAAACCACGAGGGTCAAGTACGACAAGGCCTACAAGATGTTTCACAACGCCAACGTGACCGAAGGCGTCCGTGAGGTGTCGTGGACCGGACGGCTTTCCGACGACAATTACGACGAGTTCGTTCTGTCGGTTTTCCTGACGGACGATCTTGTGCCGGACAAGATGCTGTACTTCCCGGTCGTGCAGGAGTGCGAAAAGGGGGTCCACCGCTGGATCGAGATTCCGGAAGCAGGCAAGTCGGCCGCCGACCTGCCCGAGCCTGCACCGGGGCTTAAGCTGCTGCCTGCGAGACGACATTGATCGAGCGCCCGCGACACTGAGATGCGCGGCCTCGCTTGCGGCGTCGCGCTGCTTGTTCTGCTCGCTCTTGCGCAGGCGGCGTGGGGGCATGCGTCGCTCGTCGGTAGCGAGCCGGCCGACCGTGCGGTGGTGGCGCAGCCGCCGCCGGTCGTGACGCTGGTCTTCAACGAGCCGGTCTCGCCGCTTGCGCTGCGGCTGGTCGGACCCGACGGGCGCCCGAGCGATCTGCGCGCGGCGACGGCGGTCGACCGCTCGCTGACGATCACGATGCCAACGGGGCTTGTACGCGGCACCCACCTGCTGAGTTGGCGCGTGATCTCGGCCGACGGTCATCCGGTCGGCGGGGCGCTCACATTCTCGGTGATCGAGCCCAGTGCCGAACCGCCGATGCTGCCGCAGCCCGACCCGGACCGCCCGCTTCAGGGAGCGATCTGGCTCGGCAAGCTGATGCTTTACGTTGGGCTGACGTTCGGCGTCGGCGGCGCCTTCTACGCGGCCTGGATCGCGCGCGGCCCGCTGCCCGGCAAAGCGCTGACGTGCGTGATCCTCGCCCTGGAATGCGGCCTCGCCGCCGCTGTCATCTCGGTCGGACTTCAGGGCGCGGACGCGCAGGGTCTGCCGCTGTCGGAAATCCGCCGGACCGCGCTCTGGGCAACCGGCATCGCTACGTCATTCGGCGCGACTGCATGCCTTGCGGCCGGCGCCTTCGTCCTCGCGCTGTGGGCTCTCTACGCGCGGTCGCACACGCGGGTGCTGGCGTCGCTGGCGTTGGCGGCGGCCGGCGCTGCGCTCGCTGCCAGCGGACATGCCGCGTCCGCAGCGCCGCAGCTGTTGATGCGCCCGGCGCTGTTCCTGCATGGCGTCTCTGTCATGTTCTGGGTCGGGGCGCTGCTGCCCTTGCTGCTCGCGCTTGGCGCAAAGGACGCGCGGGTGGCGGAGCTCATGCGCTTCTCGCGCGCGATCCCGCTCGCCGTCGCTGTGCTGGTGGTCAGCGGCATCGGGCTCGCCGTCGTGCAATTGGGGGCACTCGATGCACTATGGACCACGAGTTACGGGCTCGTGCTGACGGGGAAGCTTTGCGCCGTGCTGGTGCTGCTCGCGCTCGGCGGCCTGAACCGCTACGCGCTCACACCGCACGTCGTCGCGGGCGACCCCAATGCTGCCACGCGGCTTGTGACCTCGATCAAGCTTGAGATTGCGATCGTGGCCGTGGTGCTCGGCCTCGTCGCGATGTGGCGGTTCACGCCGCCGCCGCGTGCGGCGCTGGCCGTGGCGGCAAGCCCGGTGCAGGTCCACCTGCACGCCGCCGCCGCAATGGCGGACCTGAGGTTCGAGCCGGTCAGCGCCGGCACGCGCACCGTCGTCATTGCGCTGTGGGACGGCAACTTTGCGCCGTTGGCCGCAAAGGCCGTTACGCTGGTGCTCTCGCGCCCGGACGCCGCCATCGAGCCGTTGCACATGCCGGCTGCCCATGTGGGGGAGACCACGTGGCGGATCGAGAGCCTTGCTGTCCCGTTGCGCGGGCGGTGGCGCGTCGCCGTGGAAATCCTCGTCGACGACTTCGAGAAGCGCACGGTGCGCGACGACGTCGACTTTCCGCGCTGAATACCGTCGGGCCCGTTGTGATCGCGGCGCGCGGCACGCTACGCTGCGCCGGGACGCGATCAGGAGGAACAGCATGCCCGGCAAGAAAATCGCCATCGTCGGAGCGGGCGCGGTCGGCGGCTATGCCGGGGCGCACATGGTGCAGGCCGGCGAAGACGTGACCTTCATCGATCCCTGGCCCGAGCACGTCGAGCACATGCGCAAGCACGGGCTGCGCGTCACGCACGCCACGACGGAGCCGGAGTTCACCGTGCCGGTGCGCGTGCTGCACGTCACCGACGCGCAGCAGCTCGCCAAGGAAAAGCCGGTCGACATCGCCTTCGTCTGTATGAAGTCGTACGACACCGCCTGGGCGACGATGCTGATCAGGCAGTATCTCGCGCCCGACGGGTATGTCGTCTCGCTGCAGAATTGCATGAACGAGGAGACGATCGCCGGCGTGGTCGGCTGGGGCAAGACGCTCGGCTGCGTCGCAAGCTCGATCACGGTCAACCTGCCGGAGCCCGGCCTGATCCACCGCGGCGCCGCCAAGCATCGCAACGCGCACACGGTGTTCCGCGCGGGCGAAGTGCACGGCCGCATCACCGAGCGCGCCGAGGAGGTCTGCCGCCTGGTCGGCTACGCCGATAGCGCCAAGGTGACGAACAACCTGTGGGGCGAGCGCTGGTCGAAGCTCGTCGCGAACTCCATGGCGAACGGGCTTTCCGCCTGCACCGGGCTCGGCGGCGGCGCCATGCTGCGCGACGACACGCTGCGGCGGTTCTCGACCCGGCTCGGCAGCGAGGCCATTCGGGTGGGTCAGGCGCTTGGCTATCAGCTCGAAGAGATCCTGCATCTGCCGCCCGAGACGGTTGCGCGCGCCGGCGAGGGCGACGAGGCGGCGATGCGCACCTGCGACGAGCAGCGCTTCAAGGATTCAAAGCGCACCGCCGACGGGCAGCGTCCGTCGATGGGCCAGGACATGCAGAAGGGCCGGCGCACCGAGATCGAATTCCTCAACGGCTTCGTGGTGCGTGAGGGCGAGAAGGTCGGCCTCGCCTGCCGCGCCAACGCGGTGCTGACCGACATCGTCAAGCGCGTCGAGCGCGGCGAGCTTGCGCCCGATCCGAAGCACATCACCGAGCTGCGGCTGAATTGATACGGCCTCTCGGCGTCGTCGTGGCCGTCACTTGATCATCGAGTTTGGAAGCAGCATGGCGATATCGGGGACTGCCACCAGGATTACGATCGCCACGATCATCGCGAGCCAGAACGGCAGGATGCCGATGAAGATGTCGTTCATCGGCACGTCGCCGGCAATGCCCTTGACCACGAACACATTGACCCCGACCGGCGGGTCGATCAGCCCCATCTCCAGCACGATCACCATGACCACACCGAACCAGATCGGATCGTAGCCGAGCGCGGTGATGATCGGGAACACCACCGGCAGGGTGAGCACCATCATGGCAAAGCCTTCCATGAACATGCCGAGCGCGATGTAGGTGGCGAGGATCAGGGTCAGCACGACGATCCGAGGCAGGTTCAGGCCGGTCAGCAGGTCCGCGAGATCGGCGGGGATGCGGGTGATCGCGATGAACTGCGAGAACAGCGTAGCGCCGATCAGGATGAGGAAGATCAATCCCGTGGTGCGTACGGTCTCAAGAAGCGAGTCGGTGAGCGCGCGGAGCGTCAACGCTCGGCGCAACGCGGCGAGCAGCATGGCGAGGAATGCGCCGATCGCGGCGGCCTCGGTCGGGGTGAAAAAGCCGAGGTAGATGCCCCCGATGGTCACCAGAACTATCAGGAGCATCGGCAGCGCGCGCACGAGCGCCTGCAGCCGTTCTGAGAAGTTTGCCCGCTCGCCGGGCGGGCCGTACTCCGGATGGACGGTACAGAGAATCGCGATCGTGATCAGAAAGATGCCGGTCAGCAGCAGGCCCGGCAGCACGCCGGCGAGAAAAAGCTTGCCGATCGATTGCTCGGTCAGGATGGCATAGACCACCATCCCCGCGCTCGGCGGGATCAGGATGCCAAGTGTGCCGCCGGCTGCGACCACGCCGGTCGCGAGCCGGTTGCTGTAGCGGTAGCGGCGCATCTCCGGCAACGCCACCTGCCCGATCGTGGCGGCGCATGCGACTGAGGAGCCGGTCAGCGCCGAAAAGCCGGCGCAGCTTGCGATCGTGGCGCCGGCGAGCCCACCGCGCCAATGGCCGATCCAAGCGTAGGCCGCGCCATAGAAATCACGCGCCATGCCTGACAGCGTCGCGAACTGGCCCATCAGCACGAACAGCGGGATGACGCTCAACGGATAGAACGACGTCACGTGGTAGGGCTCGGAGCCGAGCAGCGCCGAGGCCGCGTGCCAATTCGTGAGGTAGGCAAAGCCCGCGCCCCCCACCAGCAGCATCGACATGCCGATCGGCATGCGCAGCGAGAACAGCACGAACAGCGCGACAACGCCGACGATGCCGGCGGTGGTCGGGCTCACGGCCGCTGCTCCGGCGTGTCGGGTGCGCGCCCGAACGCTCTGACAACGAGGGTGACGGCATAGGTCAGGAAGCCCAGACCGACGATCAGGTAGAAGGGATACTCTGGGATCTGAAGCAGGTTGGTGTGGGCGTTGCGGCCATAGACCGCGGCGGCCTCGACGAACCCGTAATAGGCGACGACGCCCGCGATTGCGGCCGACGCCATGTGCTCCGTGACCCTTAGCCCGCTCCAGGTCTGGGCCGACAGCAGGCTCTCGCCGAACTCGAGCGCGACATGTCCCCCGGTCCAGCCGCAGTACGCGATGCCGAGGATCGCCACCAGCACCAGTCCGAGCTCGGTGATCTCGGTGACCCCGAGCAGCGCGACGTTGAGTGTCGAGCGCAGCGTCACGTCGAGCACGGTGGCGAACATGAGGCCGAGCAGGGCTGCGCCGCCGACGAGGCCGGCGCCGGTCGCGATCTTGCCGAGGGCTTTTTCGAATGCGCGCATGCGGTCAAGCCGGGTATCGCCGCGGCAACACCGGCGCCGCCATTTCGGGCGGCGGCACGGCGCGCGGCGCCTGCCGCGCTATTTTGCCTTCCGCATCGCGTCGAGGATGCGCTCCGCGCCGATGTCCTTGTGCTCGACGGCCGCGCGCTCAAGCACGCCGTGGATCGCCTTGTCCCACTGTGCTCGCTGCTCGGCGGTGACCTGATAGGCCTGCCCGCGGCCGCGGTCGACCTCCTCCTTGAGTTGGATCACCGCCTCGTCGTCATAGACCTTGGCGCCCTTGAGGCTGAAGTCGAGCCCGGTGGTGTCGTCGATCACCTTCTTGTGCTCGGGGGAAAGCTTGTCGTAGCTCGCCTGGTTCATCACCACGAACTGCGGCGAGACGCCGAATGCGTAGTCATTGTAGTAGCGCAGCACCTCGCCGAGCTTGAACCCGCGCAGCGCGCTCGTCCCGGTCGCGACGCCGCCGAGCACGCCGGTCTGCACCGCGTTGTAGACCTCGGTGATGTTCATGAACACGGGGCTTGCATCCATTGACTTCAGGATGTCGCCGACGAGCTTCGACGGCACGCGGATGCGCATGCCTTTGATATCTTCCGGCCCGCGCACTGGCTTGTCGCGCGACGCGATAACGTTCGGTCCGGTCGAGAGCAAGCCGATCACCTTGACGCCCTGATAGTCGTCCTTGATCAGGTCGAACACCGCCCACAGCTTGCGGGTCGCGCTGACGTTGTCCTGCGCCACGTCCGGCAGTTCCAGCAGCAGCGTGCGCGGAAACTGATCCGAGGTGAAGCCCTGCAGGCTATAGCCGATGTCGGCGACGCCCGCCTTGACGCGCTGGAAGGTCGCCGGCGCCGGACCGAGCGCGCCGCCCGGATACATGCGGATGGTCAGCGTACCGTTGCTGCGCTTGGCGACCTCCTCGGCCCACGGCTCCCACACGTTCTTCTGCATCAGGTGGCTCGCCGGGAATCCGGTGGCGAACCGCAATTCAACCGCGGAGGCCTGCGGCGCGCACGCAAGCGCGCAGGCGGCAAAGACACACGTCTTGATCAGGTCGTTCACGGTCGCCTCTCCCTGGCTTGCGACGGTTCGCTTCGTTGTTGTTCTTGGACACGTACGCGCCGCGAGTGACGGCGCGCGCGCGATCGAACGCAAAATCTGCGCAAAACCTGTGGAATTGTGAAGTTGCGTGCTTTCGCTTGTCAAGCGCGCGGTCGTCGCGGCGATGCCGCAGTGCGCTCTGGGATACGCGGCCACGCGCCAGGGTCATTGTGGCTGCTTCACCCGGCTCCTACAGTGACCAGCGCTGTCATCTGGCGGATTTGGCACCCTATGATCATCGACTGGCATTCGCACATCTACACGCCCGAAGAGGCGGCGGACGATCTACGCACCTACGACGGCAAGAGCGGCCCGTCCTGGGGCGAGCGCGGCTGTCCGATGGTGCTGGAGAACTTCATCCGCGCCCACAAGGAAAACAACATCGACGTCAGCGTCGTGACCAACGCCGCGCACTACCTCAAGGGCAAACGCGACGACGAGGAGCTTTCGTCGGTGCGGGCGTGGACCGACTACGCCGCGAAGGTGCAGTCCGACCACAAGGGCATGCTCTATAGCTTTGCCACCATCCTGCCGTGCGGCGGGCCGGCCATGATCAAGGAGGCCGAGCGGGCGATCCGCGAGCTTGGCCTCAAGGGCATCTTCATCCACTCGAGCCACAAGGGGCACTATCCGGACGACGACGAAGCGCGGCCGTTCTGGGAGCTGGTGCAGGACCTCGACGTGCCCGTGATGATCCATCCGCCGCATATCGGCTTCGGTGAGGAGCGCATGAACACCTACCGGCTGTCGTCCAGCATCGGCCGGCCGTTCGACCTCTGCCTCGCGCTCGGGCGCATGATCGTGCGCGGCGTGCTGGAGGATTTCCCGCGACTCAAGATCGTCGCCTCGCATGGCGGCGGCGGCATCTGCGAGACCATCAGCCGGATGGACTACGCCTACGAACTGCAGGACGAAGCGTTTTTCCTCGGCTCGTACAAGCCGATGCGGATCAAGCACGCGCCAAGCCATTATCTGAAGAAGCTCTATCTCGACACCGTGACCTACAATCCGCCGGCGGTGCGCATGGTGCTCGACTGGGTCGGGCCGGATCATGTGCTCTACGGCAGCGACGCGCCGCCGCTCACCTCGCTCAAGCCGCGCGCGATCAAGCTGATCAAGGATTTGGACATCGCGGAAACCGACCGCGCCAAGATTTTCGCCGGCAACGCAGCACGGCTGCTGAAGCTGAATTGATGACTAACTAGGTCATCACCGGGCCGCGCCGAAGGCGCGTGACCCGGTGATCCCGCTTAGGCGAGCACCGTGCCAACCTAAGCGAGATGGCCGGGACATAGGCGAGCGAAGCGACGCCGTCCTTCGGACGACTATGCCCGGCCATGACGAGCGATCACGGAGACGGGTTATGAGACATATCGCGATCATGCTCACCGCCATTTCGATCTTTGCCGCGCCAGCCCACGCCCAGAGCTATCCGAACAAGCCCATCCGCATCATCACCGCAAACAGCGCGGGCGGCACGAGCGACATCTTCTCTCGCGCGCTCGCCGAAGAGCTGCAGAAGCGGCTCGGCCAGCCGATCGTGATCGAGAATCGCTCCGGCGGCGGCATGAACATCGCCGGCCGCGCCTGCGCCGAGGCGGCGAACGACGGCTACACCATCTGCATCCTGCCGAACGAGGTGCTGACGCTGAACGAGTTCACGTTCAAGTCGATCCCGTACAATCCCGAAAAGGACTTCGTGCCGATCACCAACGCCTTTTTCAACACCCAGGTGATGGTGGTGAGCTCGGCATTGAACGTGAATACGCTCGACGAGCTTGCGACGCTATCGAAAAGTCGCCCCGGAACGCTGAGCTACAGCGTGCTCGCAATTCCGATGGGGATCACGATCGAGAACTGGAAGCAGAAGACCGGCGCGGACCTCGTCAGCGTGCCGGCACGCGGCGGCACCGACATCGTCAACGGCGTGCTCACCGGCTCGGTGCCGGTCGCGATCGTCGGGCTACCGAACTTCATTCCGCACATCCAGAGCGGTGCGGTGAAGGCGCTGGCGGTCAATTCGTCCGCACGTTCGCCGCTGTTCCCGAACGTTCCGACCCTGAATGAACTCGGTTTTCCCGATCTCGCGCCGGTGTACTTCGGCTTCGTCGCGCCGACCGGCACGCCTGAGCCCGTCATACGGCAGCTCCACGAGGAGATCACGCGGATCGGCAACGAGCCCGAATTCCGCAAGAGGCGGCTGATCGACATCGGCATCGTGCCGATCTTCGACACACCGGAACAATTCGGCCGCTACCTCAAGGAGCAGCGCGCCAATTCCGAGAAGCTGATTCGCGAGTCCGGCTTCCAGCCGCGTTAGCGTCGTCGTTACTTGATCAGCAGGTTCGGAAGGAACAGCGACAGCTCCGGGATGTAGGTGATGACCATCAAGGCAATCAGGTAGGTCACGAAGAACGGCACGAGCCCGCTTACCACGCGTGACGACGAAACCTTGAAGATGCTGCAGCTCACGAAGATGTTGAGCCCGAACGGCGGCGAGAACATCCCGATCGCGAGATTGACCGTGAAGATGATGCCGAAGTGGATCAGGTCCGCGCCGGCATGCTGCGCGATCGGCCACAATAGCGGGGCGAACAGCACCACCGCCGAGTTCGGGTCCATGAACATGCCGACGATCAGCAGGATGATGTTGATGATCAGCAGAACCATCCACGGCTCAAGATCGAGCGCGTCGATGAACTTGACCATCGATTGCGGCACGGCCTCTGCGGCAAGCACCCAGGAGAACACGCCGGCAGCTGCCACGATGATGAACAGCTTCGCGGAAAGCTGCGCGGTCTCGCGGGTGACCGCCCACACGTCGCGCCACGTCATCTCGCGATAGATGTAGACGCTGACGATCACCGCATAGACCGAGACCAGCATCGAGGCCTCGGTCGGCGTGGCGAAGCCGCCGTAGATGCCGCCGAAGATGATGATCGGTGCGCCGAGCGTCCAGATCACCTCGCGGGTGGTGCGGATCATCTCGGCGCCGCTCCAGACGCGGTTCGAGGCGATCTTGTTCTTTAGTGCGTACCAGACGCAGTAGATCGCGGCGCAGATGCCGACGACGATGCCGGGGATGAAGCCCGCCAGGAACAGTTTGCCGACCGAGGCATTGGTCATCACCGAGAACAGGATCATGGTGATGCTCGGCGGGATGATGATCGCGATTGCCCCGGACGACGTGATCAGCCCGAGCGAGAAGCGTTCGTCGTAGCCGAGTCGCCGGAGCGCGCTGTAGAGCACGTTGCCGAGGGCTGCGACGGTCGCCGCGCTCGACCCCGAGATCGCGCCGAACAGCTCCGCCGCGGTGATCGTGGTGAGCGCCATGCCGCCCGGCACGCGCCCGAGGAACGCCGAAATCCAGTTGATCAGGCGCGTCGCCATTCCGCCGCGGCCCATCACACTGCCGGCGAAGATGAAGCCGGGCACCGACAGCAGCACGAGGTTGTTGATGGTGCCAGTGAGGCCCTGCACCACCACTTCCATCGACACGCCCTGCCAGGTCATGGCGGCGATGGCCATGACCATGAAGATCATCCACATCGGGATGCCGAGGAACAGCAGCGCGAACGCGCCGATCGCGAGGGCGATCAGCACCGCGTCACAGTCCTTCGGCCGGGGGCTGGCCCGGTGCGCCGGGGCGTCTGCGGTTGGCGACGAGGGCGTAGAGATAGCTGAGGTAGGCGACGGCCATCAGCGCGAAGCACAACGGGATGGCGAGGGTCTGCGGCCAAGCCGGCAGGTATCCGCTCGGCAGCAGCGTCTCGTAGTCGATCTCGCGCAGCATGCTGCCGAGCCCGATCCACGAAACGAAAGCGCACAGCACAATGCCGAGGATCGCGATCGCGATGTTGAGCGCACGCCGCATCCGCTCGGGCATGCGCACGTACAGTGCATCCATCGTGATGTGGTCATTGTGGAAGCAGAGCGAGACCGAGCCGAGGTAGACCAGCCAGATCAGCAGCATCCGCAGCACGTCGTCGAGCCACGGGATGGTGATGCCGCGCTGGTAGACGATCACCGAGAACGTGGTGACGACGATCAGCACGGCGCACACCAGCGCCGCGGCCTCGTCGGCCCAGCGCGTCGCGCGTTGCACAAAGCGATCGAGGGCGGGGAGCCACCCTCGATCCGAGTCGCCGGTTGCGCTCACCGGTGCGGTACCGGTCTACTTGCCGAAGCGGGTCACGTCTTCTTCGAGCAATTGCACCACCGGGCCGCGCTGCGGATCGTTCTTCATGCGCTGCCACACGCCCTTCTGCGCAAGGTCCTTCATCTTCGCGAGTTCGGCGGCTGGGAACGTGGAGACGGTAATGGCCTTCTTCATCGCGTCGAGGCTTGTCGCCTGCGACTCGGTGTAGGCCGCGTCGGCGAACTGGATGGTGTCCTTGCCGGCCTTTTCGACGGCGTCCTGCTGATCCTTCGGCAGCCCGTCAAACCAGCGCTTGCTGACGATGATTGCCGAGGCGAACGCGAAGTGCTCGGTGATGGTGTAGTACTTCGCCACCTCGTGCAGCTTCATCTTGTAGATGACGTCCGGAGGGTTCTCCATGCCGTCGAGCGTGCCCTGCTGGAGCGCGGTGTAAACTTCGCCGAACTCCATCGGCCGCGGCACCGCGCCCCAGTCCTGATAGGCACCGACGCGCGGCGGCGATGGGATGACGCGGAATTTCTTGCCCTGGATGTCGGCGAGCGTGTTGACTGGAAACTTGGTCAGGAAGCTCTGCGGGCCGATGCCGTGGAAGCCAAGCACCACGATGCCGCGCTGCGTCGCCATCTCCTTCATTTTCACCGCGGCCTTGCTCTGCGCGGCGAACGCCGTGATCTGCGCCGGTGCGCCGGGCAGCAGGAACGGCAGGTCGAACAGCGACAGGTCCGGCACCGTGGCGGAGATGAATCCGGCCGGCAGCACCATGCCGGCAACCGACCCAGCCTGAAGTGCTGCCACCATCTGCTGGTTGGTGCCGAGCGATTGGCCGTGCCTGGCGGAGGCCTTCAGCCGCTCATTGGAATATTTCGAGATCAGTTCGGCGAACTTGTCGTTGGCCGCCGCCTGGGTGTCGTTGGCCGTCGCGTTGCCGATCAACACGTTCGATTGCGCGTGTGCGGCCGGCGTCGCAACCAGGTGCGACGCAATCAGCGCCGCTGCGAGCAGGGCCAGTGCCGAAGTCGATGTCATGTCGCTGCCTCCCGTCGAGAGTGCTCAGCGTATGCTACGGGGATTTGGCGCGACAAGGCCCAACGGGCGTGGTCATCGTGTCACAGCACCTGCCACAGCATCCAGGCGAGCAGCGCCGCGATCACCCACAGCGCCACCGTGGTCGAGCGGCTGCGCCGCGCTTCGGCAGCGCCGATCGCCGCGACCGTCTCGGGCGCAAGCTGCAGGCCGTCGCGGGTGATGGCGTCGAGCTGCTCGACCAGCACTGCGCCGCGCGACATCAGCGCCGGCACACCCGAGAGAAAGCCCACGGTGCCGACCGCAGCGTCCTCGATCCGGCCGGCCGGGCCGAGATGGCGCTCCATCCATTCGCGCACCACCGGCTCCGACACCGTCCACATGTCAAGTTTCGGATCGAGCGAGCGCGCCACGCCCTCGACCACCACCATGGTCTTCTGCAGCAGCAGCAATTCCGGGCGGGTGCGCATGTCGAACAGGCCGGTGACCTCGAACAGCAGCATCAGGAGCTTTGCCATCGAAATGTCGTCGGCGGTGCGGTTGTGGATCGGCTCGCCGATGGCGCGGATCGCCTGCGCGAAGCCCTCGACCGAGTGATGCGCCGGCACATAGCCGGCCTCGAAATGCACCTCGGCGGTGCGCCGGTAGTTGCGGGTGATGAAACCGTAAAGGATTTCGGCGAGGAAGCGGCGCTCCTTCGGGCCGAGCCGACCCATGATGCCGAAATCGACCGCGATGAGGCGCCCGTCGGCGTCCACGAACAGGTTGCCCGGGTGCATGTCGGCGTGAAAAAAGCCGTCGCGCAGTGCGTGCCGAAGAAAGGTCTGGATCACGGCGCGCGCGAGCTGCGGCAGGTCGAGACCGAGCCGGTCCAGCCTGGCGCGGTCGTTGAGCGGCGTGCCGTCGACCCATTCCAGCGTCAGCACTTGCCTGGCGGTACGGTCCCAATCCACCGCCGGCACGCGGAAATCCAGGTCGGCCTTGGTATTATCGGCCATCTCGGAGAGCGCCGCGGCTTCGAGGCGCAGGTCCATTTCGATCGCGACCGAGCGGCGCAGCGTCGCAACCGTCTCGACGAACCGCAGCCGTCGCGCCTCGGCCGACAGCGCCTCGGCGCGGCGCGCCGCGAAGGTGAAGGCATCGAGATCGACGCGGAAGCGACGCTCGATGCCAGGGCGCAGCACCTTGACCGCGACCGGTTTGAGGCCCTCCGCGGTCGTGACCTCGGCGCGATGCACCTGCGCGATCGAGGCTGCGGCAACCGCGTCCCCGAACGTGGCAAAGCTCTGCAGCAATGGTTTGCCCAGGCCCGTGGCGACCGTCGCCTCGGCCTCCTCCTGCGGGAACGGCGGCATCTTGTCCTGCAGCGTCTCGAGGTCGCGGGCGAGCGCCATGCCCACAACATCGGGCCGCGTCGCCAGGAACTGGCCGAGCTTGACGTAGCTCGGACCGAGCTGGGTGAGCGCGGTCGCGAGCCGGTGCTCGGCGCTGCCCGTGCTCGGCCGCTCGATCAGGCGCGCAAGCCTGATCCCTGCGCGCACCGGCAGCGGCAGCGGTGCCGGATCGACGAGGCCAAATACGCCCTCGCGCGCAAACACGAAACCGGCGCGGGCCAGCCGTGTCAAATGGGAGAGCGCTGCGATCACGACCGCAGCTCCTGCCTGCAACGTGTCAGCCGCCGCACAGCGGTCACAGCCGCCAGCCGGAGTGCAGCGCCACCACGCCGCCGGTCAGTGGCCGGAACAAGACCTGGCGAAAGCCCGCGCCGCGTATCATCTCGGCGAACGCTTCGGGTCGCGGGAAGCGACGGATCGATTCGACGAGGTAGCGATAGGCTTCGTGCATCGCCGGTGACGGCGCGGCCGAGCGTTGGAATGACGTTGAAGGAGTAGAGCTCGTAGAGCGCATCGAAGCGCCGGCACATCGACCGAGGAGAACTCCAGGCAGATGAAATGGCCGCCGAGCTTCAGCACGCGGAACGCCTCGGCCAGCGCAGTATCGATGCGCGGCACGTTGCGGATGCCGAACGCGATGGTGACGGCATCGAAGCGCGCGATCGGAGAACGGCAGCGCCTCGGCGTTGCCCTCGACGAAAGCGATGTCGCGTCGCGCCGCGCTCGCGCCGCTCGCGTCCAACCATCAGCATGTCGGCGATTGACGTCGAGCACGGTAACGCGTGTGCCGGGCCCGCCGGCCTGCGCGACCCGCAACGCGACGTCGCCGGTGCCGCCCGCGACATCGAGCAGCGCGAACGGTGTCGCGCCGCGCGGCGGATTGACCGCCGTCACCAGCGCGTCCTTCCAGGCGCGGTGCAGTCCGCCCGACATCAGGTCGTTCATCAGGTCGTAGCGCCGCGCCACCGAGTGGAACACGTCGTCGACCATCGCCTGCTTTTCGGCGAGCGGCACCCGGCGGATAGCCGAAATCGGCCTGTCGTTCGAAGCGGTCCGTCATGTTTGTCCTGCGCGAGGCAGATAGCGCGGCATGCCCGACAGCGCTACAAAGGCGCGGAGGTTAAGGGGCGCCGCGCGACGAAGTACCAGTCCGCCACATGACCGGGATTGCCCATGCCTGAACTGCCCGAAGTCGAGACCGTGCGCCGCGGGCTCGCGCCCGTGATGGAGGGCGCGCGCTTCGAGGAGGTCGAGGCGCACCGCGGCGACCTGCGCTGGCCGCTGCCGAAGGATTTCGTCGCGCGGCTGCAGGGCCAGACCGTGACCGGGCTCGGCCGCCGCGCGAAGTACCTGCTCGCCGATCTGTCGTCCGGCGACGTGCTGCTGATGCATCTCGGCATGTCGGGCTCGTTCCGCGTGGCGCAGACGCAGGGCGAACGCGACGCCCGGCGCCTATCATCACGAGCGCTCGGAGCGACCGGGCGCACGACCACGTCGTGTTCCGCATGTCGTCGGGCGCGCATCGTCAGCTTCAACGATCCGCGCCGCTTCGGCTCGATGAAGCTCGTGCCGCGCGCACAAGCTCGACGAGGAGCCGCTGCTGCGCGCGCTTGGGCCCGAGCCGCTCGGCAACGCGTTCGATGCCGCGATGCTGGCGCATGGCCTGCCGCGGCAAGAAGACGAGCCTCAAGGCGGCGCTGCTCGACCAGCGCATCGTCGCGGGGCTCGGCAACATCTACGTCTGCGAGGCGCTGCACCGCGCGCTGCTGTCGCCGCGGCGGCAGGCCTCGACCATCGCCGGCGCGCACCGGCGCGCCGAACGAGCGCGCCGAGCGGCTGGTCGACGGCGATCCGGGCGGTGCTCGAGGATGCGATCGAGGCCGGCGGCTCGTCGCTGCGCGATCATCGCCGCACCGACGGCTCGCTCGGCGATTTCCAGCACAATTTCCGCGTCTACGATCGCGAGGGGGAGCGCTGCCCGACGCGCGGCTGCCGCGGTACGATCCGGCGCATCGTGCAGATCGGGCGCTCGACCTTCTTCTGCCCGGTGCTGCCAGAAGTAGCAATTCCGCACGCGGGCAAAACGCCAAGCCAACAGGATCGTCATGAGCCCCCAGAACATCCTGGTCGAAACGCAAAGGCCGCGTCGGCGTGATCCGCTCTCAACCGGCCGCAGGCGCTGAACGCGCTCAACGCCGCGCTGATCGCCGAGCTCAACGCCGCGCTCGAAGCCTTCGAGGCCGACGACGGCGATCGGCTGCATCGTCATCACCGGGTCGGAGAAGGCCTTCGCCGCCGGCGCCGACATCAAGGAGATGGCGGACAAGTCCTACATGGACATGCTGCTTTCGGACTTTGCCGCCGACTAGGACGCGCATCGCGCGCTGCCGCAAGCCGGTGATCGCGGCGGTCGCGGGATTTGCGCTTGGCGGCGGCTGCGAGCTGGCGATGATGTGCGATCTCATCATCGCCGCCGACACCGCGAAGTTCGGCCAGCCCGAGATCAAGCTCGGCGTCATTCCGGGCATCGGCGGCACGCAGCGGCTCACCCGCGCGGTCGGCAAGGCCAAGGCGATGGACCTGGTTCTCACCGGCCGCATGATGGATGCGGCGGAGGCCGAGCGCGCGGGCCTCGTCGCGCGCGTCGTGCCGGCGGCAGGCCTGATGGAGGAGGCGATGAAGGTCGCCGAGGCCATCGCGTCGATGTCGCTGCCGGCGGTCTATGCCGCCAAGGAAGCGTCAACCGCGCGTTCGAGACGTCGCTCGCCGAGGGCGTGCGCTTCGAGCGGCGCGTGTTCTATGCGCTGTTCGCGACGCAGGACCAGAAGGAGGGCATGGCCGCCTTCGTCGAGAAGCGGCCGGCGAAGTTCACCAACCGGTGATCGGTCTTTTCTCCGCCCTCATCCTGAGGAGCCGCGCGTAAGCGCGGCGTCTCGAAGGGCGAGGGCGGGCCAAGAGAAGCCCATCTGCGGTGCAACGTCACGTTTCGCTGCACGCTGCACCGTCTGCGGATAACGCGGAATTCTAACCTACTCGCCTATATCGCGACTATAGCCTCGGTAGCCCGCGCTTAGGCTAAAATGAACTTTCTCGTCCCCTCTTTAGAGCTGCTAGGAATCGTTCGGCAATTGCCTTATCTGCGACGTCTGCTGTCAGCGCGAGGTCCATGGCGCTCTGCTCAAGAGCTTGAAGATCAACGATCTTGTCCCAATAACGGTTTACTCGCTGATAATCTCCCGCCGAAGACCGAACCGTTCCTACTGAAACATCCAATAGACCCCTGAGAGTTTGACTCGAAACGATCCATATGATTTCAAGCTCTTGCGAGCCTGCGCGTGAGGGTTCGGATGTGGGCGACGAACACCCAGGCCACGGCGCTGGCGATGGTTGCTTCGAAGTCCTTGGCAAGCCTGCGGCATCGACCGAGCCACGCGAACGTTCTTTCGACCACCCATCTGCGGGGAAGCACCGCAAAGCCGATAGCTTGGTCGGAACGTTTGATGATTTCGATGGTCCATCGTCCCAGTTTACGCAGCGCATTGCGAAGCTTGTCGCCGGCATAGCCGCCATCGGCGAAGACATGACGCAGCCACGGATAGAGCGCGCGGATCGACGACAGAACGCTGACGGCGCCGTCGCGGTCCTGGATGTCGGCGGCGTGAACCTGTAAGCCGACCAGATGGCCCTCGGTGTCGGTGACAATATGGCGCTTGCGGCCCTTGATCTTCTTGCCTGCGTCAAAGCCACGTGGACCGCCGCCTTCCGCGGTCTTCACCGATTGGCTGTCGATCACACCGGCGCTCGGGCTCGCCTCGCGGCCCGCCTTCTCGCGCGCGGCCATCACCAGCACGTGGTTGATGGCGACGAACGTGCCGTTGCGCGACCACTCGTAGAAATAACCCTGGACGGTCGAATAGGCCGGAAAATCCTTCGGCAGTTGTCGCCACTGACAACCCGTCGAGGCCATGTACAGGATCGCGTTCACAACAGCGCGCAGATCGGTCGTCCGCGGACGTCCAATCGGCGATGCTGGCGGCATCAACGGTTCGATCAACTTCCACTCCGCATCCGTCACGTCGCTTGCGTAACGCAAACCTTCCCGCACATAGTGCGGTCGAGTGATTTCGGTCCAGGCCATCGTGCTCTCCGTCGAATCACGCAAATCCGACAGAATCACAACCTCCTGAAATCACTCACCTCTTTTTCGGTCAGGCTCTGAGACCGCTGGGTGTGGTCATCGCTTTTTGAGTAAAGTCTCTCACTTCGCTTTCGTTGTCCGTGCCCCACCAAAACCATAAAATACTTGCTGGTTTTGCTTGCGTCCAAATCTCATTCGCCTGAGCTAGTTGGCGCACTCTGCTAAGTAGTAGATTTCTTACATCACCTGCGTAATCCCCCAAAAGCTGCTTTTTCGGTTCACTCTTGGCGCCGTCTGGATGCAGAATCTTCTGCCATTGATCTCACCACGTCAGCAAGCACAGTGAGATCAGGAGCATCTTGAATCGCAGATTTTAATATTGTTGCTCTCTCCTCAATGGGGAGTTTTTCTAGGGCATTGATGATCAACCAGCGCAAACGATCTTCATTTTCGACCGAGAATAGCCCAGGCTGTTCATCCTTTTTCGTGAGAAGGCCTGAACTCTCTTCGACTATCGCCTTCAGCCATTCATCAGTAAGGCTCCTACCGGACCTAAATTCCGCGTCCAAAAGTTCGATGAAAACTCGACGAACATCGCTTTGATGCTGCAAAGGTGTTTGTGATATTTTTATATTCAGTGCGTCAAATGCAGCATGGGCGGTGCCCTTAATTGCGGCTTTAAATTCTGATTGCCCCCAAGAGGCAGCTTGTGGGCTTAAGGCGAAATAGTTTTCTGTGAAGTCACGCTGCGAAATTCGTCGTTGCCGCCGCCTCTCAAGAATACTGGCGTTTTCCGGAATGTAGGTGTGCAATGCTCTCTCAATTTTCGGGAACAGCAAAGCCAGAGCATTCGTTGCCCCTTCTCGTTTTTTCGCCGCACTCAACAGTCCGTCGAGGCTGGTTTTCAACTTCCGATCATCCGACTCGGTCATTCTGTCAGCTCTTCCAAGTTCTCCTTAATCCAGGAATATATATGAGGTTCATGTAGTCGTAAGATTTCAAGCAACAATAGGTCGATCACATCAACGAAATCTCTTTGAGAAGACAGAGCCATCGATACGGAGTTTGCAAAAAGGCGAACGTCCCGGGGCGTTTTTAGATAGTGTCGAAGTGCGTACTGCCAGTTTAGGCCGTAGCGACGGTTATCGAAGTCATCCACTTCTCCTAAGATTTCCGACAGATCGGCGTCTAATAGACGACTTAGCGAGCTTGCCATAATGGGAGGAAGATGGACGGGATATTGGATAATCTTTTCTAAGAAATCTTTTCCATCCAATTTCGTACTCTCGTGAACAAGTGCTGCTAGATTGTCTTGATCATAGCTTAGGAGATAAATTACGTTCGGCAAGTCTCCCAAGCTTTTAACCAGGGATATCATTTCAACTGCTTCGTTTGGAGTGAGACGATCGAGGTCATCGATGACTATTCGGCTTGATGGGCGCGCCGCCACAGTGACCACGGCGATGATATGAGCGGGCTGTATTTGCCGCTGGGTGAGCTTGATGGCGATGCGGCGGATTTCCTGGATTGACCAGCGGATCAGGAGTGCCGTTTTTTCGGAAGGCGTGGCAGCGTTTTTTTGAGCGGCACGGCATTGGCCTTGTGGCGAATGGCGGCCATCATGGCGAAGGCAAGCATGACGAGCGAGACGTGCCGGTGCCAGCCGTGCCAGGAGCGGGTCTCGTTGTGATCGAGACCAAGTTCGTTCTTGGCGGCCTCGAAGCTGTCCTCGATGGCCCAGCGATGGCCTTCCACCGATACCAACTTCCCTATGGACGTGCCCTTGGGACACCATGTGGAGAAGAAGGCGAGATCGCCGTCGCCAATGTTGCGGCGGACCAGCATACCGCGCGTCCATTTTCCCTTGAGCACGCTGTTGTATTCGCCGGCATCGAGATCGGCCAATTCGAGATAGGCCCAGTCGTGTAGACGCGGGCCTTTGGTTCCTTCGCCCGACGACAGGCGCCGCCAAGCGCTCTTGGGGAGGCTCTGGGCGATCTTTGCGGCAGTCCCGCGAACAAACTGCTTCTTGCCCCAGGAGTTGAACACGTGGTTGGCGGCAACGCCCAGCACATAGCCCTTGCCCGCCTTGCGGAGCATGGTCTCGATGTCGCCGGTGCCATACACGGTGTCCGTGGCGACAAAGGAAAACGGTACCTTGGCGGCGAGTGCCCGTGCGATCATCCGGCGTGCAATCTGAGGCTTGGTGGCAAAACCCACATCGTCCGGCACATGCGTTGCCTTCAGGCGAGTGGGATCGTCCGTCCAGTTCTTCGGCAGATAAAGCGCCCGGTCGATGAAGCCATGGCCGTGGCGCGACACATAGGAGGCGAACACGCCGATCTGGCAGTTGGTGATCTTGCCCGCCGAACCCGTGTACTGACGCGCGACCCCGCACGACGTCTTGCCCTGCTTCAGAAAGCCAGTTTCATCGATGACCAGAACCGCGTCCTCGTCGGCAAGAGTTTCCAGCGCGTACTCGCGCACCATGTCGCGCAAGGCATCGGCGTCCCACCGCCCGCGCCCCAAAATCGCTTGCTGGCGCCACGGGCCGAGATCACCAGCTGCTTCCGCGCGCATCCAGCCTGTCTTGCGCGGCTCGTTTCCCAGAAGCCCCTCGAGGAATTGTCCCGCCGATCTCGCAACCCGCTCCTGGCCGAACAACGGACGGATTCGCCCCTTCACCTCCCGCAACGACGACGCCCACAGCTCCAGCGTCGTCTCAACCAATGCCCCAACCATCCATGATCTCCCGAATCATGGTGGCTCATGGATTCAGAAGCCAACAAATAATGCAACTGTAATGCTAAGACACGTTGATCCGGTTGCTTTCGTAGTGATGATCTCAGCTTTTCACGCAACTGATCAAGTGTCGGCCCTTTGGTTAATTTGGCAGCGAACTTCGCTGGCCAAGCGCCGCCCGACGCGAGAACCTTTCCAAGCCCGCCGCCTGTGACTGCATCAAGTCCAGCACCAGCTATCGGCGCAAATTCTGAAAGGCGTTCGAGCATCGAGGCAAAGGCTTCTTGCACGTCCGGACCGAGCTTTTCGCCCAAAGCTCTCGCAAGCTCGCTCAGAAGCGCACTAGCAAGCTCGGCGCGGCCGGCGATGAGCCAGGGTGAGAAGCGTACCAATGTAGTCCGGCGACGTTCTTGAATTTTGACGAACAATTTCCAATATCGGTCGGCTTTGTCCGCTTCTTTCTGAGTATCCAGCCAACTGCGAAAGAGGTTCCATCGTGCGGCTCTTTGTGTTCTGGAAAAATCTAAATTCAACATATCATATGCAAAGACTTTGTCGCTTACGCGATCAAAAGTTTCAGCCAGTGCTTCCAGTGTTTCCAAATTCTCCGGAACAGCTTGCCGGTCTCCCCACAGCACGCTTTCACTGGCCCTTTCCATCTCGATGTGCGTCAGGAAGCGAATCGTCATTTCGACGACACTGCTTTTCCCCGTTCCCCACTCGCCCAATACGGCAATTACAAAGCCATCGTTCGCGATCGGCAAGCGGTCGATTGCGCGAGCTAGGGCCAAAGCAAATGGGGATCGCCCAAGGACGTCTTCGCGCGGGCGAAAAATCGGGCGGTCACTGTGTTTCATGGTCAGAAGCACGGTACGCAACCTAGCGTAGCTAAGCCAGAAGCCTCCCGAACGGAATAAATTGCAGCCACTCTTGACAGCCCACCCACGATAGGACTATATTCCGTCTCACTCACAGCGAAATAGT
>CAWGEM010000022.1:0-53492 GCA_963821555.1 uncultured Alphaproteobacteria bacterium
TCGGCTTCATCGACTGGCGGTTCGACGACCACGGTTTGATCGTTGACCTCAAGACCAGCGAGCGGCTGCCGTCCGCCATCTCACTCTCCCATGCACGCCAGGGTGCCATCTATGCCCGCGCTCACGGCAATTACGGCATGCGGTTCGCCTACGTGAAACCAACTGCCGGCAAAAAGGATGGCCGCGCGGTCGTCGTCTACGAGCTCGAGCGCACCGAGATCGACCGGCAGATCGCAGCGCTGCGCGAAATCGCACTGCGGCTCGAGCGTTTCCTCGCTCTGTCGACCGACGCCCGCGAACTGTGCGGCCTGATCGTCCCCGATTACGAGCGCTTCCACTGGACCAACCCCGTCACGCGTGCGCGCGGCGCGGAAATCTACGGCTTCTGAAACCTGAAACTGCAACCCCAGCCTCAAAAGGAGAACTGCAATGCCTCTGCAAATCGGCGGTTCCGGCACCGTAAAGCCGTTCTGCAAGTACAACGCCAAGTCCGACAAGTGGTTCGTGCGCGGCGTTGGCGGTGAGGAGGTCGAAATCTCGCGCCCGACCTTCGTGATCGATCTCGACAACATCGCCACAGGTTGGTTCCGCTTCCGCGAGGGCCAAGCACCGGAACGGGTGATTGACCCGAGCCTCAACCAGCCAGCGCCGTCGCCGGGCGAAGAATTCAAACGCGGCTTCGCCGTCATGGTGTTCAGCCCAAAGTCTCTTCGGCGGGGCCGTCGAGTTTGGCAGCGCATCGATCCATCTCTCGAACGCGATCAAGGACATCTACGCGCAGTACGAGGCCGAGAAGGCCGATCATCGCGACGAGCTGCCAGTCATTGCCTGCACCGGCTCCGAGGCGATGAAGGACCGCTACGGAACGAACTACCGTCCGGCGTTCAAGATTGCCCAGTGGGTAGAGCGACCAAAGGACCTGCCAAACCGGAGCCCGGTCGACGCCGCGGATATCTGGAACGGCGCCACTCGCAGCGCACCCGCCGCGGCCAAGGCACCCGCCCAGCACGTTCCGCCGCCGGCGCCCGCACCCAAGCCTGCAGCTGCCTCGGCCGATCCGCTCAGCGAAGCGCTGTTCTGACCACAACGCCGGAGGGCTTCGGCCCTCCGGTTCTTTCCCCGGCCATCACGCAAACCAGCCAGCAAGCATGTCCGACATCGCAGAAACCAAGATGGAGCCCGACGCGGCGATGATGCGCCGTCATGTCGGCCATCTGTTCGATGGCTGGCTCGACGGCTGCCAGGACGGACAGGTTGAACTGGCCTGGACTAACCAGATCGACGGCAAGCTCAAGCACGCGGCCATATTCGGCACAGATCAACTCGACCAGTTGGTCGAACGTGCAGTCGTCGAGAATTGAAAAGAAGGGCAGAATCTCTATATCGGCCAGGCGCTG
The DNA here is from genome assembly GCA_963821555.1 of uncultured Alphaproteobacteria bacterium. Taxonomy (GTDB): domain Bacteria; phylum Pseudomonadota; class Alphaproteobacteria; order Rhizobiales; family Xanthobacteraceae; genus Z2-YC6860. Next base: position 1,398 of record CAWGEM010000022.1, read on the forward strand.
CGCAAACCGGATATCGCGCCGTTCGGCCGCTGCAAGGACGACGATTTTTACGCGCTTACGGCGTTCTATACCGACATCGACGACGACGTGCTGCTCGCAGCTGCGACCAGATCTTGAAGTTCTGGCTGCCTGCCGACCGCCATGGTCATCACCGGCCGGCGAGCGGCGCGGCGCGCGCGCGCTTGCACACACCTCCTGTCGGCCAGTAGACCATGTTCGCCAGCGGCTCGGTCGCATCGGCGTCAGGTTCTACGCCATGACTCGCCGTGAGCCTACCCCGAGACCGAGGCGATGTCGTCACAGGCCTATCGCATCCAGGCGATGGTCGATGGCCTCGACCAGGTCGCCGTCGCCATGGAGCGCAAGTGGGGCGTCGGTCGGCTGCGGCTGATCGAGTGGGTCCGATTTCCTGCGCGCCAAGTTCGACGAGCAGAAGGATCGGCTCGATGCTGCGATCCAGTCAGGATGAGGAAACTACGTTCGCATCCATTGCGGGACGGCATGAAGCGCGCCTGGTCGGCGCTCGATCGCGCCGCGAACGGACGCCAGCGAGAAGCCGCTCGCGCCGGAGGTCTGGGAATGCGTGCTGCTCGTCGACCGGCGAGGTGCGTGTCGCTCGTTCGCAGCACCGCCGAGGCCCACCATGTCGCCCGCGAGTGCCTCGGTGTTCACCACAGACGGAGGTCGCGATCCGTGATCGAAGCCGCAGGGGATGGCGTGCTCGACATAAAGCAGAAGTTCCCCGGCGCAACCGTGACTGGGATCCGGAAAAAGCCACCGATCGACTGGACGGAGGGAGCCCCGATTCCATTTTAGCCACACCGATTGAAAAGCAGACGACGACGGCCAGTACCGCCAAAGCACCGGGCCGCCGCCGTCCTCCACCACGACGACCACCATCAGGGAGGCCATCATCGGCTTCGACGACTCTGACTTTGCCTGCTGCTATGGCAAGCCCTGCAGCAGGTGCGATCCTGGCCCTCGATCGGCAACCGCCACTGGATGGGCACTGCGCTCGGCTGACGGTCAGATCATCAGCGGCACGGTGTCATTCCGCCCGAGCCGCTACGACGGCGGCGGCATTCGATACCTGCGGTTCCGTGCTTGGCTCGACAGCATGGCGCAGGACGCCGCGGGCATCGGGGTCGTCCATTACGAAGAGGTCAGGCGACATCTCAGCACCGATGCTGCGCACGTCCACGGCGGTCTGCTCGCCACCCTGACGGCCTGGTGCGAGCAGAACGCTATCGCCTACCAGGGCGTGCCGGTCGGCACGATCAAGCGGTTCATCGCCGGCAAGGGCAACGCCGACAAGCAGGCCGTGATCGCCGCGGTCCGTGAGCGCGGATTCAGCCCCGCGGATGACAACGAGGCCGATGCGATCGCAATCCTCCTTTGGGCGATCGAGACCGACGGTGGCGTGCGATGAGACGGGCACGTCTTCCGAATCGCCGCCCGGCTGAGACGGTCATGCTCGAGCACGACGGCGCCCGCTTCATGGTCACGATCGGATTCTATCCGGACGGTCGTCCTGGTGAGGTGTTCACACACGGCGCGCGCAGCGGCTCCAACCTCGACGCGTTGCTCGCCGACGCTTGTGTCATGGTGTCCTGCCTGATTCAGCACGGAATTGAGCCACGCGAACTTGCAAGCAGCATGGGTAGGCTCGGCGACACAAAGCCGGCCTCCATCATCGGCGCTGTCGTCGATCTGGTCGCGACAGCGAGCGCAGACCTGCAGCAGCCCGTCGCGGAGGCCAGCACATGACCTCCGAAGAGATGCTCCAACAGGCAGCCGCCATCATCGCCGAGCGGGGCGCAGCCTACGGTCACGCGGCCGCGTCCATGTCCACGGTCGCTGCGCGCTGGTCCATCACGCTTGGCCACACTGTCACGCCGGCTCAGGTCGTGCTGTGCATGATCGATCTGAAGCTCACGCGCCTCGCGCACGATCCGAAGCACCGCGATAGCGCGGCGGACGTCATCGGATATGCCGCGCTGTTGCCGGGTGTGACACCATGAGATGGGCACCACGCGGCTACGGCGGCGAACGGCGCCCACCCGAGAAAGTCAAACAGGAGGGATGGCGCGAGCAGGGTTTGCTAGCCGTCTCGATCGACGATCAACGGCTCACTTGGCCTGAACGCGAGCTCATTCGCCAGATCGGCGAGAAGCTCTACGGAAGCCGTGAAGTCAAGCCAGCAACCAAACCACCGTCCCTATGGCAACACCACGGCGAGGACCCGATGATCAAGAAGCAGAAACCGAGCGCTCGCACGAAAAAGGTGCGTGCACGCCGCAAGCTCGAGCGCAACGTCGTGCGTCAGGTCACCGAGTTCGACCCCAATGGCATCCAGGTCACGCATCAGCGCACCGTCGATACGTTGGGATTGATGCTCAACTCGGGTGTGATCACATCGGCCATGCACGCCGCAGCCCGTGACTTCCAGGCGGCCTTCACCATCGCGTGCTTCGACAACATGCCCAAGTCGAATTTGATGCTCATGGCGCGACCGGCACCAGGCAAGTACCGCACCCCGGACCTGACCGATACGCAGATCGCTGCACGTGAGCGCGTGGCCCGAGCGCTCGATGCGTTGGGCGGCCATGGCTCGCCGGCCGGCTCGTGTGTCTGGCACGTCGTGGGCATGCAGACTTCGATCCGTGAATGGGCGATGCGTCGTGGTTGGGGAGGACGACCGGTCCGACAGGAAAGTGCGCAGGGAATTTTGGTTGCAGCACTTGGCGTGCTTACGAAGCACTACGGAATTCGCGACAATGGGCAACGGCGATGCGCGTGAGCGAGCCTTGTAATGGCGCTGATGCACCGTCGTTTGCAACGACATTCAAGAGTCGGATCAATGGCTTGCAGACAAAATGCGCGAGCAGTGCGATTTCGAATTGACGAGTGTCCGATGCAAGCTCTATCTGTTCATCACGGTGCAGAAATGCGCGAGTTGGTATGCGATGAAAATTTCGCGAACAGAAGCCTTGATGCGCTATGCGCAGTTTGCTCGCGATGTTGCGGAGCTTACTCGTTCGAACGCAGCTCGCGCTCGTTGGCTCGCGATTGCAGAGTTCTGGAAATTGCACAGCAATGGCAGAGAGGGATACCAAGAACAATCAGCTCCCCTGTCCGCCGAGCAAGATCGCGGACCGAAATAGGCATGCTCGTTCGCTATTGTCTTGTCGCTGGTTTGCGAACAGCTTGATCGCGGGTCCTCCCGGGCAAATAAACGTATGCGGGGGGCAACGGCCCGGAACATCGCTACCGACAGCCGAAAAATCTGAGTTACCACCCGGGTTACCAGTTACCACCCTGTGCATCCTTTTTGAGGTGCCACGACAATTGCTAACGATGGGGTGGTAACCCGGGTGGTAACTCAGTCGATGTCGCAGTTGGTACATTACCACTGTCGCTTGGCGATTGTGGGTGGGCGCCGTTGCCAGATTTGCCAAGCAAGCGTTTCCCGTTCACGCAGTGGCTCCCGTTTGGAAACGTTGTAGATGCACATTGACCGGCCGCGATCCGCGCCTGTTGGATTTCCATCAATGCGCGTTCCAGATGAGGTCTTACGGCAACTCCAGCCTCGGTGAGCTGAACCACCGGTTTTCGGGAAACCAGCTCTACTCCAAGTTCCAGCTCCAATGATTGGATGCCGTTTGTCAGCGACGGCTGTGAGACGCCGCGGGCCTTTGCTGCACGGGTGAAGCTAAGTTGGTCGCAAAGAGCCAAGAAGTACTCGATGTGCCTGATCTGCATGACTCACCCTCAAAGCAACTGTTGCCTCACACTTCATTTTACAGAGATCATTCGGAAATTATCTCACGGTAATCATAGAACGCGTGTGACGGTCTTCACAGGGACAAGCAGGCCACTCCTCCCCAGGCCCTAGCTGCACGATGACAATCTCTCTGGCTGTCGAACATTGGCCGCTCGACCGATTGATCCCGCACGCGCGCAACGCCCGCACCCATTCCGAGGAACAGGTGGCGCAGATCGCGGGATCGATCGCCGAGTTCGGATTCGTGAACCCTGTTTTGGTCGGCGACGACGGCGTGATCGTTGCGGGCCACGGTCGGGTGCTCGCCGCGCGCAAGCTCGGATTGTCCGAGGCGCCGGTGATCGTGCTGTCGCATCTGACGCCAACGCAGCGGCGCGCGCTGATGATCGCGGACAATCAGATTGCGACCAACGCAGGCTGGAATGACGAGATGCTGGCAGCCGAGCTCGCTGCCCTGAAGGACGAAGCGTTCGATCTCGAATTGCTGGGTTTCGACGACGCTGAATTGGATCGGCTGCTTGTGGCTGAACTTGAGCCCGATGACGACGCCGACGAGGCGCCCGAGCCGCCGGCGGATCCGGTCAGTCGTCCAGGCGATCTATGGGTCTGTGGCGAGCATCGCGTGCTGTGTGGCGACGCGACCATCCTGGCCGATGTCGAGAAGGTGCTCGACGACGAGCTCGCCGACATGACCTTCACCGATCCACCCTACAACGTGAACTACGCTAACTCGGAAGAGCAAAAACGACGCGGTAAGCATCGGCCGATCCTCAACGATGCGCTCGGCGAGGACTTCGGTAGGCTGATATACGACGCGTGCGTCAACATCCTGACTGTCACCAAGGGCGCGGTGTACGTCTGCATGTCGTCGTCGGAGCTGGACCGGCTGCAGAAGGCCTTCCGCGAGGCCGGCGGCAAGTGGTCGACGTTCGTGATCTGGGCCAAGAACACATTCACGCTGGGGCGATCTGATTATCAGCGCCAATACGAACCGATCCTCTACGGTTGGAAGGACGGCGCCGATCACTACTGGTGCGGCGCGCGCGACCAGGGCGACGTCTGGTTCTTCGACAAGCCGGTCAAAAACGATCTGCATCCGACCATGAAGCCGGTGGCATTGGTCGAGCGGGCGATCCGCAACTCCTCCAAGAGCCGCGATATCGTGTTCGATCCATTTGGCGGATCAGGTACGACACTGATTGCCGCGGATCGCGCAGGACGTCGGGCACGACTGGTCGAGCTCGATCCCAAGTACGCCGACGTCATTGTGCGGCGGTGGCAGGACCAGACAGGCCAAATGGCAAAGCTTGAAGGCTCGGGTCGAAGCTTCGGTGAGACAGCATGATGAGCGAGCATCTCGCGACACCACGCCGAGAATTGGTGCGCCGTACTTATATACCGCCGGCGCGCAGCGGCTCGAAGGCACGACCTGATTAGACAGATTCGCAGCCCGTCGTCACCCCTGCTGCGGAGTGTGGGATAACTCTGGGGAAACGATCATGGGACTGTCGATCCGTGCCTATGCGCGGCGGCGCGGGGTCAGCCACGTCGCGGTTCTGCGCGCGGTCAAGCAAGGCCGCGTGGTTCTTGAGCCAGACGGCACGGTTGATGCCGCCAAGGCCGATGCGTCCTGGGCGCGGTCCAGCGATCCGGCTCGCCGCAAAGCACCGGCGGAACATCTCCGGCCGGTCGCAGAAACCGCTGTCGGATCGGTCCGTGAGACGCTGAAGGAGCAGGGCCTTCCGTCCAGCGGAAATCTGACGTTCGTTCAGGCGCGCACCGCGCATGAGATCGCCAAGGCGCATTTGGCTCGGCTGCGATTGCAGGAACGTCGAGGCGAACTGGTCGATCGCGCCAAGGCAGCGGCACTGGTGTTCCGACTTGCACGCGAGGAGCGGGATTCCTGGCTCAATTGGCCTGCGCGCGTGGCGGCGCTCATCGCAGCCGAGCTCGGCGCGGAAGCACACGCGGTGCAGAAGCTGATGGAAGTCCATGTCCGAGGCCATCTCGCTGAGCTCGCGGAGGTTCGTCCGGATTTCCGATAGGAAGGGCGCGAGCGACTGCCAGTCGGTTTATGATTGCAGTGATTCGACAAAGGGGATGCCTCAATGCGATGCGAGACCTGCCAGGGCAGTGGTCAGGTGACAGAGCGTGTAGACGCAACATGCGAGCCGACGCCGCAATTCCACCAGGACCAGGCGTCCCTTCCGTGCCCCGAGTGCGGTGGATCGGGCATCACACATTGCTGCGATGGCCTTTGCGAGCAGCCGGACCGGTCCTGACAACTCGCATTGCTCGCCACGCCAGCCCCTAGAATGAGTGCCACCACGCGACACTGGCACTTTGATATTCACCGCATCACAAAATGCTCGAACTCGGCCCGCTGTCAGCGTTCGACGGCGGACAGGAGCTGAACCAGGCTTGGTGTGACGGCCTTCTGCCCGATCCGGCGCTGACGGTTTCGGAGTGGGCCGATCGCACACCGAGTGCTCGAGCCCGCGGGCATCAGCTGAGCCCGGACGCTACCGTACCGATCGTACGCCCTACATGCGCGCGATCATGGATGCGTTGTCGCCATCGCATCCGGCCCGTCGCGTCGTGTTCATGAAGGCGGCGCAGGTCGGCGCCACAGAGGCTGGCAACAATTGGATCGGCTACGTCATCCATCATGCACCAGGCCCGATGCTCTCGGTGCAGCCGACCGTCGAACTGGCCAAACGGTTTTCGCGGCAACGCATTGAACCGCTGATTGCCGAGAGCCCGGCGTTGCGCGAGAGGGTCAAGCCGTCCCGCGCCCGCGATGCCGGCAACACCGTGCTATCGAAGGAGTTCCCGGCAGGACTGCTCATCATCACCGGCGCCAACAGCGCGGTGGGACTGCGCTCGATGCCGGCGCGGTATCTGTTTCTGGACGAGGTCGATGCCTATCCGCCGTCCGCCGACGAGGAGGGCGATCCGGTCGCGCTCGCCGAAGCACGAACGCGGACCTTCTCGTGGCGAAGCAAGGTGTTCCTGGCTTCGACCCCAACGATCCATGGCATCTCGCGGATCGAGCGGGAATACGAGGCGTCGGACCAGCGCCGCTACTTCGCGCCGTGCCCGCATTGCGAGCACATGCAGTGGCTTCAAGTTCGAGCGGTTGCGCTGGGACAAGGGAAGACCTGAGACCACACATTATATATGTGAGGCCTGCGACGGCCGGATCGAGGAGCACCACAAGACCGCGATGCTCCACTCCGGCGAGTGGCGGCCAACCGCGCAGGCGCCGATCCCGGCACGATCGGCTTCCATCTCTCGGCACTCTATTCACCGGTCGGCTGGTTTTCCTGGTCCGACATTGCCCGGATGTGGGAGGTGGCGCAGGCCACCGACGAGGCCAAGCGCAGCTTCAAGAACGGCGTGCTGGGTCTGACGTGGATTGAGACCGGCGAGGCGCCGGACTGGCAGCGGCTCTATGAGCGACGCGAGCCATGGCAGATCGGTACCGTACCGAGCGGCGGGCTGTTTCTCACCGCCGGCGCGGACGTTCAGAAGGACCGCATCGAGGTCGATGTCTGGGCCTGGGGTCGGGGGCTCGAAAGCTGGCTGGTCGACCACATCGTCATCGATGGCGGGCCCGAGAATCCCAGAAGCTGGGAAGTGCTCCAGCAGTTGCTCGGCCGGACATGGCCGCATGCGCACGGCGCGCAGCTCGGCCTCGCCAAGCTTGCGATCGACACCGGCTACGAGTCGCCCGCCGTCTACGCTTGGGCGCGCCGGGCCGGTCACGCGCAGGTTGCCCCGATCAAGGGCGTCGAAGGCTTCAACCGGGCGGCGCCGGTGATCGGCCCGACGCATGTCGATGTCACCGAGGGCGGCAAGAAGCTTCGCCGCGGAGCGCGGCTCTGGACGATCGCGGTCGCGACCTTCAAGAGCGAGACCTATCGTTATCTGCGCCTGTCAGCGCCGACCGACGAGGAAATTGCCGCGGGAGCAAAATGCCCGGCGGGCTACGTGCACTTGCCGAACGGCACCGAGGCGGAATGGTTGAAGCAGCTGGTCGGCGAGCAGCTGGTGACGGTCAAGACCAAGCGCGGCTTCAGCCGTCTCGAGTGGCAGAAGCTGCGCGAGCGCAATGAGGCGCTCGACTGCCGGGTCTATGCGCGTGCCGCGGCCTGGATCGCCGGCGCCGATCGCTGGACCGAGGCCATGTGGCGCAACCTCGAACAGCAGGTTGGCGTTGCGGCAGAACAAGTTGAGGACAAGTCTGCACCGCCCGCAATGCCCAATGAAAACGTGGCCGGGATGATCCGGCGACGCCACGAGCCGCGTGGCCGACGCGTGTTTCGATCGAGCTACATGAGCTGATGGAGTGCGTCGCTTACGCTGTTGCTCGATCTCACAGAGGGACCGGAGACATCATTGCGAGTAGGATTGGGTGTATGAGTCCGATGACTGGGCCCGTTGACATGCCCTCGGATCGCGCCACAACAGGGCATCTAAAGTCCTCGATACGCTTGAAGGAAGTCGGTGCCTATGCAATTTCATTTCAACGGATTCCGACCGGGCGATCCGGAGATTTCCGAACCGGTTGAGCATGACGATGGCCTACGACCGTTGGGGAATCTCCCCGCGGAGGTCGACGTCCTGATCATCGGCTGCGGGCCTGCGGGCTTGACGCTCGCGGCACAACTGGCAGCATTTCCTGAAATCAACACCCGGATCGTTGAGCAGAAGTCCGGTCCGCTACTTCTAGGCCAAGCCGACGGGATCGCCTGCCGCACAGTGGAGATGTTCCACGCTTTTGGATTTAGCGAGCGCCTTTTGAAGGAAGCGTGTTGGATTAACGAGACGACGTTTTGGAAACCGGACGATAGCCAGCGAAGTAATATCGTCCGCAGCGGCAGGGTTCAGGATGTCGAAGATGGGCTATCCGAATTTCCGCATGTTGTCCTGAACCAGGCGCGGGTGCACGATTTCTATCTTCAGGTCATGCGCAATGCACCGAACCGGCTGGAGCCGGATTATGCGCGGCGCGCGATCGATCTTCAGATCGACCCTGCAGCTTCGTCGGGCGCCGGCACGCCCACCCACCCGGTGACGGTCAAGATCGAGCGGATTGATCCCGAGCACGCGGGTCAGGTGGAAACCGTGAAGGCCCGTTATGTGGTCGGGTGCGACGGCGCGCGCAGCATTGTTCGCCCGTGCCTTGGGCGGACGCTTCATGGAGACTCGGCCAATCAGGCCTGGGGCGTCATGGACGTCCTGGCCGTCACCGATTTTCCCGACATTCGCATGAAGGCAGCAATCCAGTCAGCCAACGAAGGCAGCGTCCTAATCATCCCCCGGGAAGGCGGTTACCTGGTCCGCATCTATGTTGAGCTCGACAAGCTCAAGGAGGACGAACGGATTGCTAGCCGGAACATCACCGTCGATTACGTGATCGCAGCGGCGCAACGAATCCTGCGTCCCTACACCCTTGAGGTGAAGGAAATCCCATGGTGGTCGGTCTACGAGATCGGCCAGAGACTTTGTGACAAGTTCGACGACGTCCCGGAGGAGCAGGTCGGCACGCGCTCGCCGCGTGTCTTCATCGCCGGCGACGCCTGCCATACGCATAGCCCGAAAGCCGGACAGGGTATGAATGTGTCCATGCAGGACAGCTTTAACCTGGGCTGGAAACTGGCATCCGTCCTCCGAGGGTGGTGCCCGCCGCAGTTCCTCCATACCTACTCGGCGGAACGTCAGGCCGTAGCGAGGGAATTGATCGACTTCGATCGCGAATTTGCCAAGTTGTTCAGCGATCCGCCGAAGGACGCGGCCGATGCCGGCAGTGAAGGTGTCGATCTGACCGAGTTTCAAAAATACTTCGTCAAGCAGGGGCGCTTCACCGCGGGGACGGAAACCAGATACCGGCCTTCGATCATCTGCGGCAAGCCGACCTATCAGCATCTCGCCAAAGGCCTGGTGATCGGGATGCGCTTCCATTCGGCTCCCGTGATCCAGCTGGCGGACGCCAAGCCGGTTCAACTTGGCCACACGGTCAAAGCCGACGGACGCTGGCGCGTGTTCGCCTTTTGCGGCGCGGGGAGACCCGCGTGCGGGGTCCTCCGGCATCAATTCACTCTGCGATTTTCTTGCCCGTTCGGAGGAGTCTCCGGTCAGGAAATACACTCCGAGCGGCGCCGACATTGACGCCGTGATCGACGTCCGAGCGATCTTTCGGCAGGGCCATCGCGAACTTGCGATCGAGGCGATGCCATCGTTTCTCTTGCCCCGGAAGGGCCGCTACGGGCTTCATGACTACGAAAAGATGTTCTGCCCCGACCTGAAAGGCGGCGACGACATTTTCGCAATGCGCGGTATCAATCGGGACAAAGGTTGCATGGTCGTCGTGCGACCGGACCAGTATGTCGCCCACATCTTGCCGCTCGATGCCTACACGGAGCTTGCGGCCTTCTTCGACGGCTTCATGAAGCAAGATGTCTGAGGCTATCAGTGTGCATCCAAGGCCAGACATGAATTCAAAGCCTTGGCCTAATTCACGCGCTTCGGAATCTGAACGACCTCTACACACATGACCCTCGAAGAGATGACCGCACAGCGCGATGCGCTGCTCGCCGCCCGTTATCGCGGCGTGCGCACCGTCGAGATCGACGGCCGCCGCGTCACCTACGCCACCGACACCGAGATGGCGGCGGCCATTGCCGATCTGGAGCGGCGCATCGCGCTCGCCAGCAGTGATGGCCGTCGCCGCCGGATCCTGACCTCTGCGTCAAAAGGGCTTTGAATGCTGGCGTCGCTGACGCATCTCCGACGCCGCGTCGGGGCGTTCATCGGCGGGTTCGAGGCAGGACTGGCAAACCGCCGTCTCAAGGGCTTCCAGCCGAGCCGGGCGCATCTCAACACGCTGATCGCGGCGGCCGGCCCCGACATCACGGCACGCGCCCGCTGGCTCGTTCGCAACAACGGCTATGCCGCCAACGCGATCGAGAGCTGGGCCGGCAACGTGGTCGGCGCCGGCATCAAGCCGTCGTCGCTGATCGCGGACGCCGAGCTCGAAGCCGCAGGTGCAGAAGCTCTGGCTCGACTGGACCGACGAGGCCGACGCCGAAGGCTTCACCGACTTCTACGGCCTGCAGCGGCGCGCCGCGCGCGAGGTGTTCATCGCCGGCGAGGTGTTCTTCCGGTTCCGCCCGCGCCGGCCGCAGGATGGGCTGACGGTCCCGCTGCAGCTGCAGATGCTGCCTTCGGAGATGCTGCCGCTGAACCGGAACGAGGTTTCGCCCGGCGGCAATGTCATCCGGCAGGGGATCGAGTTCGATGCGATCGGCCGGCGCGTGGCCTACCACTTCCTGCGCCGGCACCCGGGCGACATGACCGATCCCGGTCTTGCCGGCGAGATCGTGCGCATCCCGGCGTCCGAGATCGTGCACATCATCGACCCGGTCGATGCCGGGCAGCTGCGCGGCGTGTCGCGCTTCGCCGCCGGCATCGTGAAGCTGTTCCTGCTCGACCAGTACGACGATGCCGAGCTCGACCGGAAGAAGGTCGCGGCGATGCACGCGCTGTTCATCACGACGCCGGCGCCGGCCGAGCCGCTCGATGCGGCCGAGGGCCGCGACGAGAACGACGAGCGCACGCTCGACCTGCAGCCGGGCCAGATCACCATGCTGGAGCCGGGCGAGGAGGTGCAGACCTCGGCGCCGGCGGATTCCGGCCAGACCTACGAGCCGTTCCAGTACCGCACGCTGCTGCAGGTCTCGGCCGCGCTCGGCGTGCCCTATGCGTATCTGTCGAACGACATGCTCAAGGCGAACTACTCGAACTCGCGCCTGGCACTGCTCGAATTCCGCCGCCGCATCGAGGCCTACCAGCACGCCGTGATCGTCTGGCAGCTGTGCCGCCAGGTCTGGGCGCGCTGGATGGACACCGCGGTGCTGGCGGGCGCGCTCGATCTTCCGGACTACGACCAGCGCCGGCGGGAGTACCTGGCCTGCGGCTGGCTGCCGCCGAAGTGGGACTGGGTCGATCCGCATGAAGGACGCTCGCGCCGAGATCGAGCAGATCGATGCCGGTCTCAAGAGCCGCACGCAGGCGCTGGCCGAGCGCGGCTACGACGCCGAGCAGGTCGACGCCGAGATCGCCGCCGACAAGGCGCGGGAGAAGTCGCTCGGACTGAGCTTTGGATTTGATTCGAAGACCGCAGTGATGCTGGACGGGCCGGCAGAAGCGAGATTAGAGCCTAGACGGGTTAAAAGCTCATAGGTCATCGAGCGCAACAGTCAGCCACCGGCTCCGAAGGCAGGTACGTGCGCGTTTCGCGATGAGGTCAAAGACAACCACCCTTAGACCAACGCATCAGGGCGACCTTGAATGGGCCACCGAAGGGATGCTGCTGGCGCAGCACGTTGCTGGGGTTCGCTAGATAATTGGCGCCCTGTTGGCATAGCGCCTGCCGATCCCACTTGTGACAGCTGGAGCAGTTCTTCTTCCACAATGTTTCATCTTGCCCCTCGATGGGAGGAAACAATGGGATGCTGTCAGCCAGCTGTTTGATCGTGTTGCCGTAAACCGGGGGCGGCCCAAATGGCACCGGTTGCTCGAACCGCAATACCTGTTCGGGAGGATTGGCGGCAGGCTGGGTTGAGCGGGACCGGGAGCGACAGCTTGCGACGGCGCGGCTGGTACTTGCGCGACCATCCGCAGTTCCCTCAACAGTCCCTTCTGCCATGTGATGATCGAAAAATCGATGTCCCGCCGATCACCCTTTTGGTCGAACGCGACACGCCCGAGGGCTGTAGTGAATTCGCGCGAGCGCAGCGCTTCGGCAACTCCTTTGAACTCACCGCCGCCCGCCTGGCGGACGGCCTCGGCCCACGTCTGCACGGCCACATAGCTGTACAGAGCCACGAGATCCGGAACGATCCCCGACTGCGTAAGCAGATCGGCGGCGCTGCGATATTCAGGATTGGTTAGCGATCCGATGGGCGCGATGACATAGATGCCTTCCGCAGTTGCGCCTGCTGCGCGCCAAAAGCTTTGCGACAGCAGGTGCTGGCCGCCGATCAACAGGGATTTCACGCCGCGTTTGCGTAGTTTGACGACGAATTCTTCGACCTGAGCGCCGCCGAGCGCCATGTAAATGACGTCGGGTGGCTCTCGATACAGTTTCTCGACCAGCCGATCATAGGCGCCGGGGACTTCTGGAGCGGCTCGAAACGCGCGGACGCCTTCACCTCGGATGGAAGAGCCGCCTTCACCATCTCCGCCATCGCGCGCCGGTAGAAAACATCGCCATAGACGACTGCGAGCTTCTTGCCGCTCTGCTCGCGGACGAGATAGGTGGCGAGCGCCTGTGCTTCCTGCTCGTCGTTCGCCGCTATGCGAAATACGTTGTCGAAGTTCCTCGCGTGAGCTCGATGGTCGTCACCGTCGGCACAATCTGGATCACCTTAGCCTTGGCATAGATCGCAGCCGCGTCAATCGCGACCACAGGACAGATCGGACCGATGACGAAATTGATCTTGTTCTGCTCGACATGACGTCTTGCAACACTGACGGCCATGCCGGCATCGCAGCGATCGTCGCCGACTACGAGCTCCACGGGAATGCCCATCAGCCCGCCCCTGGCATTCAGCTCGCGAACCGCGACCTCGACTGCCTTCAACGATGTCTGGCCGAAGGCAGCCGCAGGTCCGCTCATTGGTGCCGCGATGCCGAGCAGCACTTTTCCGGTCGGGCAGCGAATGGGGCACGGTTCGGCCCACACTTCCCCAGCATGACGCCGAACAAGCCAACGGCTGCACCGCTGCGATGAGACTCCGACTGAGCACGCCCATATCAGCTCCTGCACGACCTCCAATCCGACTATGAGCGTCATGCATCCAGATAGGTGTATCAGGATAGCAGCAGCATTGATCTGGATCAGCATTGATTCTCGGACCGAGCGGCCCAAGGCCGACATCGGCAACCAGATCAGCGCCATCGGCGCCACCGCTGATTGCTACAGAGGCTGAACACCGGATGTTGAATCTTCCACACGTGGCGTCCCGCGTGTTCGGGACGCCGCTGATGATCGCGCGCGCCAAGCTCGAGGTGATCCTCGGCGTGCTGGCGCCGCGGTTCGCCGGCGGCCCGGTGGAGCCCGTCGATCCGACGGTCGATCCAGCGCCGCTGACCTCGATCACCGTGGAGCGGATCGCGGTGGTGTCGGTGATCGGCACGCTGGTCAGCCGCTCGGGCTATCTCGATGCGGCCAGCGGGCTCCTGTCCTACGGCGACATCGGCGACGCCATTGCCTCCGCCATGGACGATCCGTCGGTGCGCGGCGTCATTCTCGATGTCGACTCGCCCGGCGGCGAGGTCGGCGGGCTGTTCGACCTGGTCGAGCGCATCGGCGCGATCAAAGCCGCCAGCCGACAAGCCGCTCTGGGCGGTCGCCAACGAAAGCGCGCTGTCGGCGGCCTATGCCATCGCCAGCGCCGCCGACCGGCTCTACGTCACGCGCACCGGCGAGGTCGGATCGATCGGCGTGGTCGCGGTGCATGTCGACGAGAGCGGCGCCGACGCCAAGGCCGGGCTGTCGTGGAGCTTCGTGTTTGCCGGCGAGCAGCAAGGTCGACGGCAATGCCCATGAGCCGCTCTCCGCAGCGCGCCCGCGCCACGATCCAGGCCGACGTCGATCGGCTCTACGCCGAATTCTGCGGCCTGGTTGCCGCCAACCGCGGCCTGACCGCCGAGACGGTGCGCGGCACCAACGCCGCCGTCTATCGCGGCGAGCTCGCGGTCCGCGCCGGCCTCGCCGACCGCGTCGGCACGCTCGATGCTCGCGATTGCCGAGATGGCCGCCGAGCTCGACCGCGCGGCATCGCCCGCGCGCAGCATCATCAACCCGACCACCGAAGAGGAGCCCGTCCATGGCGACGAACGAGACCGAACGGAATGAGCACGATGCAGGCGAGCCGGAACGGCCGCTCGCATCGGAGGCGCCGCCGCCCGCGCCACAGCCCGAACCGGCTGCTCCAGCCATCCAAGCACCGGCGGCTGCGCCCACGCCCGAACCTGTGGCCGAACCCGATCCAGCCGAACGGCTGCGCGAGGAATATGCCGAGATCGCGCGCCTCGCGGCTCAGGCCATCAGGCTTGGCGTGAGCGTCGATGCCGCAGACGCCATGCGCCGGGGCGTCTCCGCGGCCGATCTGCGCCGTTCCATCCTCGACACGCTCGCCGCGCGCGCCGAGGCCACCAGCGTCATCGCGGCGGCGCCATCCACGCCTGTCGCAGGCGACAGCCCGATCGTGCGGCGTGCCAAGGAACGTGCCGCCGCGGCGGCCCGCGCCTGATCATCTAAGGAGCACCACACATGACCACCCTGACGATGTCGCCGACGCTCGGCGACCTGCTCAAGTATGAGCTCAACGGCAACTACTGCCGCGAGACCGTGACGCTGAAGTCCGGCACCAACTACGCGCTCGGCTCGGTGCTCGGCAAGATCACCGCCTCCGGCAAGTACCGGCTCTCGCCGGCCGCCGCAGGTCGTGGGCGACGAGGGCGCCGAGACCGCGGTCGCCGTCCTGATCGAGGCGGTCGATGCGACCGCGGCCGACAAGACCGGCCTCGTGGTCGCGCGCGGCCCCGCGATCGTGTCCAAGGCGGCGCTCGTGTTCGACGCCTCCGTCGACCAGCCGGCCGAGAAGACCGCAAAGCACGCGCAGCTCGCCGCTGCCGGTCTCGTCCCGCGCGACACCGCCTGATCCGACCAGCATCCAGCTCACCCCAACGTCATTCATCGGGCCTCGACGGCAACTCCGTCGGGGCCTTCGGCTTTCAAGGACCCCTTCCATGGCACCCATGATCAATCCCTTCGACGCGGGCGGCTACACGCTCGCCGAGATGACCACCGCCATCAACATCCTGCCCAACGTCTACACCCGGCTGGGCGCAGATGGGCCTGTTCCGCTTCGAGGGCATCACCCAGCGCAGCGTCATCATCGAGCAGGCCGAGGGCGTGCTGAACCTGCTGCCGACGGTGCCGCTCGGCGGGCCCGCGACGGTCGCCAACCGCGACACGCGCTCGATGCGCTCGTTCACGGTGCCGTGGATTCCCGCATGACGACGTGATCACGCCGCAGGACATCCAGGGCGTGCGCGGCTTCGGCGTCGCCGACGCCGCCGATCCGCTCGCCACCGTCATGGAGCGCAAGATCACCCGCATGCGGGCCAAGCACGCCCAGACCCGGGAATACATGGAGATCAATGCGCTGCGCGGCGTCGTCAAGGACGGCGCCGGCATCGAGCTCTACGACTACTTCGACGAGTTCGGCCTCGCCCAGCAGTCGGTCGACTTCGTGCTCGGGACCGCCGGCACCAACGTGCAGGCCAAGTGCCGCGAGGTGCTGCGCGACATCGAGACCGAGCTCAAGGGCGAGACCATGAACGGCGTGCTCGCGCTGGTCAGCCCCGGCTTCTTCGACAAGCTGATCGGCCATGCCAAGGTCGAGGAGGCCTACAAGTACTTCTCCTCGACCGGCGCCCAGCCGCTGCGCGAGGACACCCGCCGGCGCTTCCCGTTCGCCGGCATCGTGTTCGAGGAATACAACGCCACCGTCACGCTCTCGACCGGCGCGACCGAGACGCTGATCCCGGCGAACGAAGGCATCGCGTTCCCGCTCGGCACCATGGACACCTTCGTGACCTATGGGGCGCCGGCGAACCTGATCGAGACCGTCAACACCATGGGGCTGCCGATCTATGCCCGGCAGATCGCCCGGCAGGACGGCAGCGCCATCGATGTGAAGACCGAGGCCTCGCCGCTGCCGGTCAACAAGCGGCCGCGGCTGGCGGTCAAGATCCTGCACCAGCAACTGATCGGGCCGTGATCGACTTTCGGCATCGATCGGAGGAGCGAGCAGACGACACTCAGCAGTGACACTTGTCCGGCGATCCGTTTCCCAATTGGCCGCTTGGGTCACCGCCAGGTGACAAACCCTGCACTCATAGGTGTGCAGTTCGATCACGCCTCGTCAGCGCGGGATGGCGCGTGCCATAACAAAGGCTTGCCGCAATTGGGCAAGTGGCGCCGGATGTGACTGGGCCGGAGGCCATGGTCAGACCCGTAGGCCGAACGTCGCAGGGACAGGGCCGACCGCAACGAGCTGAGCAGCTTGTCGAAATCGACGACCAACTGGCGGTCATCCGAGGACGGCAGCCAGCGGTGGGTGGCGTCACCATGCTGCTCTGAGACGAAGTTGCCGCCAAAGATGCTGACCAGCTGGTAGGTCGCCTGGTTGGCCGGGTACATGGCAGATCTCCTCCTGCGCAGCGCTACCATCGGCTCAGCGCGCCGGTTTGCAGAAGTGCGCAAAGTCACAGGGCCGCCTATCAGGATGAGAACGATTGCCAAGATAAAGAACCTACCAGGAGCTATTTGTCCCAGCCCAGTCCCTGAATCGCCTTGGCGCATATCTGCGTTGGATCATGTTCGCCGAGCGGGCGACTTCGATGATCTTCTTGGCCAGGATCTCGATTATCGGATCGTTGCGATCGTTGAACTTGAGCGCTTGCAAGGCTTGCTCATAGGCCGCCGTCATCTGGCTGATTTCGTCGGGGTCGAACGAGGCTTCACGCAACAGGCGATGGATCGCCATAGCAGCCTCTCACCTCCGAATACCTCCGGGCTCAATCATAACAGCTTCGCCCGCTCGCCCCAATATCGGTTGCCGAAGACAACCCAGCTAGCAAGATGACCATGGATTTCGACGCGCTGCTGCATCGACCGCTGTTCGAGGTCTTTGGGATGGCGGCCACCTACACGCCGCCCGGCGGCGGCTCGACCAGTCGCCTGCACGGTCATCCTCGACT
Organism: uncultured Alphaproteobacteria bacterium; assembly: GCA_963821555.1. Lineage (GTDB taxonomy): Bacteria > Pseudomonadota > Alphaproteobacteria > Rhizobiales > Xanthobacteraceae > Z2-YC6860. Next base: position 19,024 of record CAWGEM010000022.1, read on the forward strand.
CGCGGGATCGCGAGCTCGAATTCGGCCGCGGCTCTCCGGTGATGCAGGGGCAGACCCTGCAGGTCCGGCGCAGCGAGCTGCCGGCTCCGGCGAAGGGCGGCACGTTTGCGATCGGCTCGGCAACGCTGACCGTGCTGGACGATCCGCGCAGCGACGATCCCGACCGGCATGTCTGGCGCATGACGGTGCGCTGATGGCGCGGCCGGCGCTTGGCCTGCACTATCGAGGTCACCCATGACCTCGCGCGCTTTCGCCGATCGCACTGGCGCAAGAATTCGCCGCGGCGCCATGCGGGGCGCGCAGCGGTTCGAGGCCCGCGCCAAGCTCGAATACCGCCAGGACGTGCGGCGGGCAGGTCTCGGCGACCGGCTCGCCAACACCTGGCGCACGCGGGTCTATCCGCGGCGCGGCGCAGTCCTGGCACCCGACCGTGCATGTGTGGTCGAACGCGCCGATGCTGGCGGCGGCCCATGCCGACGGCGGCACGATCGTGCCGAAGGCCGGCAAGTTTCTGGCCATTCCGACCGAGAACGTCGCGCGCAAGGGCGGCCGGCGGCGGACGCCGCTCGATATCGAATCCGAGTTCAACCAGGACCTCGTCATCAAGCCGACGCGGCATCCGAACGTGTTCCTGGCGCTCGTGCGCGCGGTGCGCGCGCGGTCCGGCCGGGGCTTCCGCCGCGCCAGCGCGCGCCGCCGCGCGCAGGGCCGCGCCGAGCAGCTCGTGCCGATGTTCATCCTGGTGCGCCAGGTCACGCTCAAGCCGCGACTGAACTGGCGCGGCCTCGAACGTTCGCTCGGTCCGGTGTTCGCCGAGTATCTGGCCGACGAGATCAACCGCGAGCTCGGCGCTTAGGTCATCTCGCGCTGCGCTCGACGACCTATCCACAACCATGACCAGCAGGACCGAGGCCGCCCATCTCGCGTTCGTCGGCGCGCTCGCGGCGAAGGCGCAGGAGGCGGGTTCGAAGCTCGTGCCGCCGGAGCGCAACCAGGACCTGGTCTCGCGCCTCGTCGATGTCGGGGCGGGCCTCGCCGTGCACCTCAACGTGTGGGACGGCGACCGGCCGCAGCCCGACGAGATGCTCGGCACCGCGCTCGGCGTGCCGGGCGGCTACGACATCCGGCTGCATGTGCGGGTCGAGCTTGCGGTCGCAGGCGGCACGAGCGCCGACCGCGAGGCGCGCTTCGACGATTGCCGAGCCGAGATCATCGCGGCGCTCAAGCCCGATCTCTCGGGCGGCGGCCCGATCTATCTCGGCGGCGCGGTCGATCACCTCGAACTCATCGATTACGCCCCGCCGGGCGCCGGGCTTGCGACCGACGGCCTGCCGGGCGTCAAGGCCGCCGAGTTCGTGTTCGCGCTGAGCTTTACGTCCGACGATCCGTTCTGAGGAGAAGACACGATGCCGACCGAGCAACTGCCGCGCGGCTCGAACCTGCAGCTGTTCATCAATAAGCAGAGCGCGTTCAAGACCCCGGCTGCCGGCGACTATCTCACCACCTTTGCCTACAGCTTCGGCATGGCGGAGAGCAGGCCCTACCAGGACGATCCGATCCTCGGTACGCCACGCCAGAACGACCGCGACTCGACCGAGCCGTCGCAGGACGTGGCAAGCTTCGCCGGGCCGATCGTGGTGCCGCTCGATTTTGCGCACCTGCGCTATTGGCTGGAGCTCCTGCTCGGCTCGCCTTCGACCTCCGGAGCGAGCCCGAACTTCGTGCACACGTGGAGTTCGGGCGCACTTGCGCTGCCGGAGGCAACGATCGAGCGCAAGCTCGCGCGCGCTGGCGGCTCGATCTTCCTGCAGTCGATCGGCGTGATGGTGAACCGCGCGACGCTACAGGCCTCGCGCCAGGGCGGCTTTGCAAGGCTCTCGCTCGACTGCACCGGCTACGGCGAGGAGCAAGCTCTCCGCGACCGCGGCCGGCACGCCGGTTGCGCCTGCTGCCCGCGACCCGATCCATGCCGCGCTCGGCATCTACAAGAAGGGTGGCACCCCACTCGGGCGGGTGCTGGAAGCAAGCCTCACCTACGACAACATGCTGAGCCCACGCGAGGAGATCGGGGATGTGCGCGTTGCCGGCTACGACTTCAGCGAGCCGGCAAAGCTCACCGGCACGCTCCGGGTGCGGCTCACCGACACGACGCTGTTCGACGAGGCGGTCGCCACCACGCCGCACTCAGGCGAGCTGCTGTTCGAAAAGTCCGCCGCCCGCTCGCTGTCGCTTTCGATGCCGATCGTGCGCCTGGAGCGGCCGCCGATCGCGGTCGAGGGCCCGGGCTTCCTTGACGTGACCTACAACCTGCGCGCCGAGCAGGACAGCGATTCCGCCATGCTGACGGCGGTGCTCAAGGGCGCGCAGGAGACGTTCTGACGATTGTTGCAAGGAGACGGTTCGCATGGGGATCAAGCTTGCGCGCTCGGCGCGGCCCGAGGCGGTCGCGGTCGTGCTCAAGGGCGGCGCGGTCTGGCGGCTGCGGCCCGCCACCGCGCTCGATGTCGAGATGGCGCGCGCGGAAGCCGTGCGCCTGTTCGCGGGCGTGCTGGCGGGCTCGCAGGCGCTCGCCGCGCTTTCCGAAACCTTCGGCGACCTGTTCGGGCTCGGCGAGGGCGCCGATGACGCGCGCCGGGAGGCTGCCACGCAGCTTCTGGCCGAGGTGACGCTGGCGCTTGCCTGTTCGGAAGGCTGGCAGGGCGTGTTCGACGCCGACGGCGTCGCCGATCGCCGAGCCGCATGCCGGCGCGGTCGCACTTCTGATGAGCGACCCGGTCGAGGCCGCCAAGGTGCGCCGCGTGCTCAATGCCGGCCTGCACGCGGAGCACGACGAAAAAAACGCATCAGCCGCCTCGCCGAATGGCGGGGCGGCGGAGGCGGCAAGACCTGCGCCGACTGTCGCGCCGGCGGCGAGGCTTGCGCCTTTGGCCTGAGCGCCGGCGGCAAATTCTGCCCGGAGGTCGAATTCGCCCCGCACACGGCCGAGGGCCGGCTGGTGCTGGCGGTGCTCGACCGTCCGGGGGTGTGGCGGTTTGCGGCGTTCACCGGCGCGTTGATCGGGCTCGACCTGGCCGAGGCCATGGCATCGCTGCCGAGCGGGCTCGATCGCGAGCGGGCCCGCGCTCTGTTCATCGCAGCCGAGACCGCATTCGTGCGCGCGTTCCATAAGAGAAAGGAGTCCGAGCATGTCTGACGCCGGCTCGGTGCAGGTCCGCTTCACCGTCGCCAATGCCGAGGTGGTGCGGGCGGCGCTGGCGCAGCTCGGCAAGGACGGCGAGGCGGCGCTCAAGGCCTTCGACAGCTCGGCGCAGTCGAGCGCGTCCGGGGGCGACAACCTGGCCAAGGCGCTGGCCGAGGTCGCCGCCAAGGCCGCCGCCAGCAAGGGCGAACTCGGCGGCGCGGTGGCGCAGGTGATCAACTTCGCCAAGGGCGCCGGCGATCTGGCCAAGACCGGCGGCGCCATCGCGGTGCTGGCCGGCGGCATCGGGCTAGCGATCACGCTCGCAGGCAAGCTCTACGAGGCGCTCAATTCCGGGCGAGCAGGAGGCGGTAAAGGATCTGGAGGAGCACACTCGCCTGCTTGGCCTGATGCGCAAGGCCTATGACGACGCCGGCCAGAGCGCCGACGGATTTGCCAAGACTCTCAGCGCGGTGGTTCGTTTCCAGTCGGAGATGAACCTCCAGAAGATGACCGCCGATCTCGCGGCGCTGGCGCGCGCGACCGTGCGGAGCCAGACCTACGTGCCGGCGGCGGCGCAGGGCACGCTCGACGCGCCGCTGCCCCCCGACACCCCGATGGCGATGCCGGTTGTCGAAGAGGTGCGTCCGGAGTTTGCAGCGTTCGCCGACGCGATCAGGAAGTTCGACGAAGGCGGGCTCGAAAACATCATCGCGGCGCGCGAGGAGGTGGCCAGGCTTGGTGCTGCGGCGCGGGAGAGCAATCCGGAACTTGCCAAGGCGGCGTTGACCTGGCTTGCGGGCACCGAGCAGGCCGGCAAGCTCGCCGACGCCATCAAGAAGATGAGCGAGGCGCTCGCCGGCAAGTTCGACGGGCCGGTCAGCAAGGGTCCCGACCGCTATGACACCGCGACGCAGCGCGTGCGCGACCAGATCGACGAGCTCAAGCTGCAGGAGCAGACCGCCGGCCGCTCGACCGAGGCGCTGGTCAAGCTCAAGACCGAGCATGATCTGCTGCGGGCGGCGCAGCGCGCCGGCCGCGAGGTCACCGCCGAACTGCGGGCCGAGATCGGCAAACTTGCCGCAAGCTACGCCGAACTGACCGAGCGGGTGGCGCGCGCGAAGCTTACGGGCGACGCCTTCTTCGAGCAGGCGCAGTTCGGCCGCGACGAGATCGAACAGCGGGTGGCGGCGCGGCTGCGCGGCGCAGGCCTCGACGTCGACCTTTCCTCGCCGCTTGCGGGCCTGCTTCGGCTGAACGAGCAGCTGCGGATCACCCGCGATCTACTGACCTCGGCCACCGCAGGCGGCCTTCGCGACTTCAAGAACGCGATGATGCAGGGCGCCGAGGCCGGCGAAGCGGCGCTGCGCGCGCTCGAAAACCAGCTCAACCGCATCGCCGACAAGCTGATCGACATGGCGGCCGACAGCCTGTGGGCCAAGGCCTTCGGCGGCAGCTCGGGGGGCATCAACCTGTTCTCGCTGCTCGGCCTCGGCGGTGGCGGTGCTGGCGGCGGCGCCTCGGTCGGCGTCGTCGGCGCCGCAGGCGACATGGTGGTGCCGACCTTCATGCACCGCGGCGGAGTGATCGGCCGCGACGGCGACCGTGGCGGGCCGTTGTCGGCGTCGCTGTTCGCCTCGGCGCCGCGCCTGCATGGCGGCGGCGCGCATCGACTGGGCGGCCGGCGAGCGTCCGATCATCGGGCTTGCTTGGCGAGCGCATGCTCAACCGCCGCGAGACCGCGGACTACGAGCGCACTGATGGCGATGCGCGGCTCGGCGTCGTCGGCCGCGCGCATTGGGCTCGATCTCAAGGTCTCGGTCGACGAGGGCGGCAACCTCGTGCCGCTGATCCAAAAGATTGCCGGCGCGGAGGCGGACGTGCGCATCGACCATCACGACCGCTTCAAGCTGCCGCGGCTGATCCAGCGCCACAGGCGCACCAGCATGCTGGAGACCGGCAGGGACTAGCTCCGAAATCAGCTTTCCGTATCTCTGACGAACTGCGCCATGCCGCATCGATCACGGCGCCCGACGGGCCGCCTCAGCGCTAGGCGCCAGCGTCTAATAACATCGTGCGGTTGGCAAATCGCCGTTTCGCGTCAGTCTTGACCTGGGCGCCGTGCCCAACTTACGTTTCCTATTCGAGAAAGCACGGTACGGTTGTGCGAGGTGCGATTCCGCCTGTTACACGGTTCAGTTTTTGCGTCTATTCGGGAGTAGTCTTGGGGTGCGACGGCGATGCAATTCCGATCTTTTTTTCGCGTTGCCCGTAGTTGTTTTGGTCGCCACGGCAATCGTTCTGGCGACGTCGACGAGCAGTCGCGCGGAGGCAGAGCCTAAACGGGTTTTGATGCTGCATTCGTTTGGGCTTCGCTTCAAACCATGGACGGATTATTCGCAAATCATTCGCTCCGAGATAACCAGGAACGCGCAAAGATCAGTGGATTTTCATGACCACTCGCTTTTGAATGCCCGGCTGAACGACGACACGTCAGAGGGCCCATTCGTCGATTATCTCGACGCCCTCTATTCAGCTAATCCTCCCGACCTCATCCTCGCGATCGGCGCGCCGGCCGCGAACTTCGTCCAGCGACATCGCCAGCGAATATTTCCAGGAACGCCGATGCTCTTCACGGCCGTGGAGGCGCGCCGGGTCCAATACGACAAGCTGACCGAGGACGATACGGTTGTGGCGGTCGCTCACGACTTTCCTGCCTCCTTCGAGAACATCCTGCGCGTCTTGCCCCGGACAAAGATGATCGCAATCGTGAATGGGGCTGTCACCCAATGAAACATTCTGGCATGGGGAGCTGCGGCGGGAAACCGCGCCACTGACCGGACGGGTCGAACTCAAGTTTTACAACGAGCTGCTCGTTCGCAAGCATTCTGAAGGACGCAGCCAATCTTCCACCTCACAGCGCCATCTTCTGGCATTTGATGAACGTCGATGCTGCCGGCGTTGCCCACGAAGCTAATGCCGCGCTGAGCAAGCTTTCTGCCACGGCCAACGCGCCAGTTTTCTCGTACCTTGATATTTTTTTCGGGGACGGCACGACCGTCGGTGGTCCGATGCATTCGGTAGAGGAAGGGAGCGCGGTGGCAGCGGCTGTTGCGGTTCGTATCCTCAACGGCGAAAAGGCCGGCGACATCAAAACGGCTCCAACAAGATACGCATTGCCGAAATTCGACTGGCGGCAAATGCAGCGATGGGGAGATCAGTGCGAGAGCACCTCCCGCCGGGTAGCGAGGTCCTGTTTCGCCTCCCGCAGTATGGGAGCAGTATCGCCCGCACATCCTTGCGCCTTCGCGGCATTTCTGTGCAGGGCGCGCTGATCGCGTGGCTCATCTACGAGCACCGGCGTCGTCACATGCGGAGGTCAAGGTGCGCAACGCAATGACCGAATTGGCGCACATGAACCGCGCGGCGACCGTCGGCGACTGACGGCTTCGATCGCTCACGAGATCCGGCAGCCTTTGACCGCGGTAGCGGTGGCGGGCCAGACCGCGCTCAATTGGCTGAAGCAACTGCGTTACTCGACAGCAGCGCAAGTCCCAACACTGTGATGGTAGACAGACTGAGAATTCTACGGTTCATTGTATTCCTCCCATTACCATTAATGTTTCGCGCGTACGTTCTCGCGAACCAAGTCAAGTTCGACTGTTAGAGATGATGATTTGAGCGTCTGCCCACCGGAGGCACCGGCGCTGCCATTCAATAACAGGACTTCGGCACGTCCCGCAGGCAACTCGCGGACTAAAGTCACTGTCGGTACAATCAATTTACAACGTTTGCCACACAGGCGGAAGGGGCAAAATCGTGACTGTCGTGGCACCCGAGTGATGTCGCCCAGTGTAAGCTCCCGCAGGCTCGGCCAGCCGCTCGGGGCTTTGTTTGTCATTTCCTTGCCGACGGCAGCCTTAATCTCAGGCGATCGCGTGATGGGCGCTGGTATCGCGGCGTTCGCTCGCAGACGCCGTGCGGCACATCTCGACACGCGGCTCTGAGACGGTTGTCGGTCGCTTTCGGGGCAAAGCGGACTTTCGCAGTCCGCCCGGCGATCGACGGCTCTAGCGCATGCCCCACCTGGAGAGCTGCCGGTGACGCTGTCGTTTCCGCTGGCGCTTGCCGATCTCGCCGACCTGCTGCCGGTCGCAGCGGTCGCCTGGAACGAGGCGCGGCAGGATGCGACCTCGGCGCTCGGCTCGGGCGAATGGCTGACGCATGAGCTCGGCCCGCCGCTGCACGAGGCCGAGGTGCGCACCGCGCGTATGCCGCACGCCCGCGCCGAGCAGCTGCGCGCGCGTCTGCGGGCGCTCGACGGCGGGGCGCACTTCTACCTGAGCAATCCGACCATGCTCTATCCGCAGGCCGACCCGGGCGGCGCGATCCTGGGCTCCGCCAGCGTGGTCATCGCCTCGATCAATGCGAACCGCAAGGCGCTGACGCTCTCGGGCCTGCCGGCCGGCTACGTCATCACCATGGGCGACTATCTGCATGTCGACTACGGCACGCCGTCGCGGCGCGCGCTGATGCAGGCGGCGGAGGGAGCGATCGCCAACGGCTCCGGCGTCACTGCCGAATTCGAGGTCCGGCCGCACTTGCGCCCCGGCATCACCACCGGGCTCGCGGTCGCGCTGAAGAAGCCGGCCGCGAAGGTCAAGATCGTGCCGGGCTCGGTGCGCATCGAGACCGTCACGACGCTCCTTTCGCAGCTTCGCTTCACCGCCCGCCAGACGCTCGCCGCCGGCTAAGCCCATCCATGGTCAAATCGCTCGACGGCGCGACGCTCGGCGCGATCGCCGACCGTTCGCGCATCATCGTGCGCAACTTCGTGCTGTTCACGGTCAAGGACGGCGCAGGCGCGCCGGTGCTGTTCGGCTTCACCGACTACGGCGAGGATGTCGCGATCGACATCGTCGACGGCGTGACCGGGGCGACCGTGAACCGCAGCTATGCCGGCGACGAAGCCCCGCTCGTTGCGCTCGACCCGATCCCGATGAAGATCGGGCTCGAGGTCGACACCACGCAGGTGATCCTGAATCCGCTGCATCCGGCGGTTCTTTCGATGCACCGCGGCCACGACTGCCGCAACGCGCCGGTGCAGATCCATCGCGCCTATCTGTCGACGGTCTCGATGCTGCCGGTCGCGCTGCCGCGCTGCCGCAGGCTCGGCTTCGTCAACACCGCGCCCGAGGAGATCGCGGCGGCGGACGGCGCAAGCCAGCTGAAGATCGCGGTTGTCTCCGTGACGCGGGAACTGACCCGCACCAATCCGGCCAAGCGCTCCGACGAGACGCAGCGGCTGCGCTCGGGCGATCGCTTCCGCCGCTATGGCGGCACCGCCCACCAGTGGCCGATCTGGTGGGGCGAGCCCAAGGCCAAGCCGGCCGGCCGCAGCAAGTAGGCGCCCGTTTCGGCCCGCGGATACCGGTGCTCCGAACCCGACGTGCGTCGCCCTCTGACATTTTCATAGCAGGACGGGACTTCCTTGCTCGCCTTCATCGTCCAGATCGTCGTCGCGCTGGTGCTGTCTGCCGCCGCGACCCTGATCCAGCAGGCGCTGGCGAAGCGTCCGGAAGAGCAGCGCAAGCCGGGCGTGCGCGGCGAACTTCAGGTCGGCGGCGACAATCCGCTGGCCTGCATCCTCGGCCGCTACGCCACCGCAGGCCAGCTCGAATACGCCGGCACCTGGGGCAACCCGGGCGGCGTGCCCAACGCCAAGTTCGTCAAGGTGGTGTCGGTCTCCGACCTGCCGGTGCGTGGGCTGTCCGGCTTCTACGTCGATGGCGCCCGGGTGACCTTTGCGGCCACGCCGGATCCCGAGTTCGGCTATCCGGTGCTGGAGTATCGCCGCGGCAACCGGGATTTCCTCTGGGTCAAGTTCTACGACGGCAGCCAGACCGCCGCCGATCCCTATCTCCTGGACAAGTTCGGCGCCGATCCGGAGCGGCCCTGGCTCCCCGACATGATCGGGCGCGGGGTCGCCTATTTCATTGCGACCGCGCACGTCAACCGCGAGTTCTTCCCGCAGTTCCGCCGCGTCAGCCAAGTCTCTTCGGTCGCGCGGCATCTGCCACCAGCGCTTCTTGCGAAAGTCCCTTGGTCGACGACAACGTTGCTATTCCGCCTTCAGGCCGGCAGCTTTGAGAAGCGGCGGCCATTTTTGCCTCTCGGCGGCAAGAAAGACCGCAAACTCCTGCGGCGTGGTTATCTTCGGCTCGAAGCCGAGCCGCGCCAGGCTTGCCTTCAACTCCGGGGATTTTAGGCTCGCATTGATTTCGGTGTTGAGCTTGTCGGTCACGGCACTTGGCGTGTCGGCAGGGGCCAGAAATCCCAGCCAGGTGTCCGGATTGTAGCCGACCTGCGGAAGTCCGCTTTCGGTCATGGTGGGAACGTCCGGCAGGTCCGGACTCCGCGCGGGTCCGGTGAAGGCCAGCGGCCGCACCTTACCCTCTTGAATAAGGGCGAGGAGACTTCCCACCGGCGCCATGTTGATATGAACGCGGCCGCCCAGCATGTCGGCCCTTGCCTGTTCGCCGCCGCGATACGGGACAAAGGTAATATTGGTCGCAGTCGCCTGTTTGAAGGACTCGCCCAAAACGTGCGGCGTGGTTGCGATACCGAAACCGAAGATCAACTGACCCGGATTGGCCTTCGCGTACGCAATGAGTTCGGCAATGGTCTTGGCCGGAACACTTGGAGCGACCACCATCACATGCGACCACTCCACAACCGTGGCGATTGGTGTGAGGTTCTTGATCGGATCGAATTCCAAATTTGGATACAGAACTGGAAAGGTAAAGAGGTTCGAGCCGTTGAACAGCAACGTGTAGCCGTCCGGGGCGGCAGTCGCTACAGCCTTGGTCCCGATTGTCGTACCCGCGCCCGGTCGGTTCTCGACGATGATGCTCTGGCCGATGCGATTCTGAAGGTGCTGCGCGACCACGCGCGCGACGGCGTCAGGCGGCCCGCCCGCCGGAAACGGTGCAACAATTTTGATGACCTTGCTGGGATAGGAGGTCTGGCCAAATGATCGGTCGACAGTGGCCAGGCTCAGTCCAATAGCCGTTGTCGCCGACAAGACGATCGTGGCCACCAGGGGATTGTGGGCGCGCCGCCAGGTTGTCGTCGTGGTCTTCATCGGAAACTCCTTTGAGCGTCGCATGACGGGACCACGCTATTGGGCGGGGGTATAAATGCATAATACCATGTTATCATGAGGATATGTTCTCAGATTATAGGTAGATCATGCATCGCGACCACCGCGTTGGGCACAGGCTGAAGCTCCGCCATCTGGAAATTGTCCTTGCGGTAGCTGAAGCCGGAAGCATGGCGAAAGCAGCAACGCGGCTCGCGATTTCCCAGCCTGCAATTTCCAGGGCAATCGCCGACGCAGAGCAGATGCTCGGGGTGCCACTCTTCGACCGCAGCCCGCAGGGCGTCGAGCCCACGCAGTATGGTCGCGCGCTACTCAGACGCGGCGTTGCTGCCTTTGACGAGATTAGGCAGGGCGTAAAGGATATCGAGTTTCTCGCCGATCCCTCAATCGGAGAGTTGCGGATTGGAAGTGCACCAGGTCTGGCCGAAGGCATCGTTCTGGCCGTCATCGATCGGATGTCGCGGAAATATCCACGTGTGGTTTTTCACATCGTGCCTTACGCACAGGGAGCGGATGACGAATTGCGCGAGCGTCACGTTGAGCTTGGGTTCGCACGGATACCTAACCCTGCTGCCGAAGCGGATTTGGAAACGAACGTTCTTTTCGAAGATACGCTAGCTGTGGTGGCAGGCATGCAGAATCCATGGGTTCGCCGCCGCAAAATCAAGCTTGCGGAGTTAGTGAACGAGCCTTGGACTTGGCCGTCGCGAGGTACGGTCATCGATACGCTCATTGGCGATGCCTTTCGTGCGTGCGGGCTCGAACCGCCAAGCGCGACGGTCTATGCAGAAGCCATCAATGTACGGACGAGATTGGCGGCGACCGGACCCTACCTTGCGGTGGTCCCTGCCTCGATCATGCAATTCCCTGGTGTGCATACGTCGATTAAGGTGTTGCCCGTCGAACTTCCAACGACGCGCAGAAAGATCGGGATCATCACGCTCAAGAATCGGACATTGAGCCCACTGTCCAAGCTTTTCATCGAATGCGCCCGCGAGGTCGCGAAACCGCTGGTCGTCCGCCAAGTAATGAACGGTCGAAACAAGAATACCAATGTTCTAACCCCTAGTTCGCATGTCACGTGACGTCGAGATCGCGATCCAGCATGGCCCGCGAGTTCTGCCGGTCACTAGGATACGACCGTGGCAGGGATCGAGACGCACGTCTCACCGGCAGAGGGGACGGCATAGTCCCGGAGGTTGGGGAGCGATAGGTTAGGCGGGCCTGTCGCTTCCTGACACCGCCGATCCGTCGCGGGTCTCATGCCGTTGGTCCACGCCATCTGCGCCACCGGGGCGACCACGCTCGAAGCGATCTCGCGGGCCCTCAATCAGCGCGGTATCCGCTCGGCGCGCGGCGGCAAGTGGCACGTGTCGTCGGTGCGAAACCTGCTCACGCGCGCGCAGGCGCTGCCACGCCCAACCTTTTTATAGGCGGGAAGATTCGGCTGACCGTTGGCAAGGATCATCCCTTCAATTCGGTGGTGGTTGGCGGCAATCAATCCGACGCCGTCACCATCGCCCGCTACCGCAAGGCAGCCCTGATCGGCGCACGCTGGCCCGACACCGTTTCCAACTCGCGGACCATCCAGTCGCTGCTCGGATCCGGCTTGGCCGAGACCGCGGAACGGGGCGCGGGACAGGCGGCCGAGCACGTCGAGCTGAACAGCGACCAGATCGCCGAGGCGCTCGGCACCGCACAGCAGCAGGTCACCGAGCTCGCCTCCCATCTGCGCATCGCGCAGTACCTGCTGGTCGCGATCGCGGTCGCTGGCCTTTGCTACGCGATTTATCGCTTCGTCTGGCGCCACCTCAAGCCGCTGCCGGTGCCTGAGGTCCTCGAGGAAGGCCCATCCATCGACGATGTCCCGGTGGAGGTGACCCCCGCGCCAGTCTGCGACGCGCAGCAAGAAGCGGAGGTCACGATGATCGGCTTCCAGCCTGTTCCGCGCTCTGTCGCTGAAGCTGCGGATCGTCGTCGTCGTCGGCGGCATCGCCGCGATCGTCGCGGGCTACGGCCTTTGGCACCACAAGGTTTTCAACAGCGGCTGGAACGCGGCCATCGCCGCCATCGCCGCGCAGGACAGGAGAGCAATCGATGCGGCTCGTTCGGCTCGCGCCAATTGGCGCGCTTGCATTGACAATGGCGGCGTGTGGAACGCTTCGACCGGCCAGTGTCGTCGGCGGTGAGTGCCGGGTGTTCGAACGTCCGGAATATGTCGTGCTCGGGCAGACCCGCTACGATCAGAACTGGATCAATTCCAACACCGAGGCCGGTGTGGCCGCGTGCGGGTGGCAGCGTCCGAAGCCGCGGCCGCAAGCGCTGGGCGACCGGCCGGCGCCAAGCATCACGCGCCCGCCAAGAAGAAGCGGCCGGGCCTGATTGGCCGCATCAAGCAAGCCGTGACGCCGAGCGCCAGCGCTCAGTCTTCAGCAACGGCGACGACGCCAACGCCGGAGCCATCGGTTCCTGCTGCGCCGGCAAACCCACGCGATCCTGTCGACGAACTGCTCGAGCCCACCGACGCGCCGCCGGCGAAGTCGCGGCGTCACCTGCTGGTGGTGTTGAAGCCAGATCTCACGAGGCGCTCATGACCAACGAGGAACTGCTGCGCGAGCGCGTCGCCAAGCTCGAGGTGCAGATGACGCATCTCTCCGAAAAGCTCGACGACACCCACAAGAAGGTCGAGGAAATGCACGCCATCCTGCTGCAGGCCAAGGGCGCGCGCTGGGTGATCGTGGGGCTGGCCGGCGTGGCAGGGTTGGCGTCGGGATTGGTTGCGAAGCTCGTCCCGTGATCCCCAATGATTATGAGAGGCACATCGTTTCACTGCACCGCTGCTGGCCGTCTCGTCCAACCGTTCGTGGTAGATCAATTCGCTTCGAATTTCGTCGTTGGCCGCGCGAAATGCAACAGACTGAAATGAATCGTGCGCCCTTAATGGAACTCTCACTGCCCGCTTCGCCTTAGTGCGGCCACACCGCCCTTGTTTGTCCGCGCCTCCCCAACTATTGCTGGAGAGTTCGGAATGATCACGCGATCGCTCGCGGCTGCGTTTGTGTTTGCTCTGACCTTCGTCCCTGCGGCACATGCCAAATTCTGGTCTTGCTTCCGTCTATGCAAATGGCGACGGCCATGCGTGGTCCAAGACGGCAAACGGCGAGCGGGTCAATCCCAGCGCGTTGACGGCGGCGCATCGAACGTTCCCGTTCGGCACCAAGGTTGCCGTGATGAACAAGAGCAACGGACGATCAGTTGTGGTCCGCGTTAACGATCGCGGTCCATTCGTACGCGGTCGTGTGATCGATCTGACGCCTGCCGGAGCTCGTGCCCTCGGTTTCAGCGGACTCGCACGCGTCAGCATCGTTCGAACAAACGGCTGATATGCCGAGCTGTCGTCCCCATATTTGGGTGTCATGTGGAGCGGCGCGATTGGCACTGTTCGTCAGATTGCACGATTTCAAGGGGAGGATCGAGTTGGACCGTAGTCCAATATTGATGCGAACCAAGCTGTTTTCCTACGGCCCTAAGTAGGGTATCCTTGACGTTGTCGATAGGGAGCCGATCGAAGCATGAATACCCTAGCGATTGTCCAAGTACCCTCCCAGATCGTTCAGAAATGGCAAGAAATTATTGACCTTGTTGCTGAGCTTTTACACGTCCCCTCTGCTTTGGTTATGAAGGTGGAGCCTCCGAACATAAAGGTTTTTGTTTCCAGCGAGTCGGAGGGAAATCCGTACGAGAGGGACGAAGTCGCCAGCCTGAACACAGGACTGTATTGCGAGACGGTGATGAAAACCCGTCAGCTTCTGCTGGTGCCCAACGCTCTGGTGGATCAGGAATGGAAAGCCAATCCCGACATCAAATTGGGAATGATCTCGTACATGGGCTTTCCGGTCGCTTGGCCTAATGGCGACATTTTTGGGACCATCTGCGTTCTAGACAGCAAGCGAAATGAGTACGGCGAACTTTACAGGAAATTGCTGATCCAATGTCGCGACGTGCTGCAGGCGGATCTGACGTCATTGCAGGCGAGGAATGAACTCGAACTCAAGGTTCTGGAGCGGACGGCGGAACTAAGGAGGAGCGAGGTCTATTTGACCGAAGCGCAGAGATTGAGCCGCACCGGCAGCTTCGGCTGGAGTGTCTCCAGCGGAGAAATCTTCTGGTCAGAGGAATGCTTCAGAATTTATGGATACGACAAGGCGCTTTCCGTCACTGTCGACATGGTCCTTCAACGCACCCATCCGGAAGATCGTGCTCTCGTGCAGCAGACACTCGACCACGCATCCAGCGACGGAAAGGATTTAGATTATGAACATCGATTGCTGATGCCGGATGGCTCAGTCAAACATGTCCATGTTGTCGCCCATGCCGTCAGAGATCAAGCAGACCAGCTGGAATTCATTGGGGCGCTGATGGACGTCACCGCGGCCAAACGGGCCGAGGAGGAGCTGCTTAAAGCTCAGACCGAGCTCGCGCATACCACGCGCGTGACAACCTTGGGCGAGCTGACAGCCTCGATCGCGCACGAAGTGAACCAGCCGCTCGCCGCCGTCGTCAGCAACGCCGCGGCCTGCCTGCGCTGGCTCGACCGCGAAAATCCCGACCTGGGCGAAGCGCGCGACGCACTGGGGTGGATCGTCAAGGAGGGCAATCGGGCGGCTGAGGTGCTCAAGCGCGTCCGCGCGCTCGCGAATAAGACCGACATCCAAAAGGCGCTGCTCGATATCAATGACGTGATCGAAGAGGTAGTGCTCCTTTTTCGGCACGAAGCGCTCTCCCATGGTGTTTCCCTGCAGCTGGAACTTGCATCCGCGCTGCCGCCAGTGCTTGGTGATCGGGTCCAGCTGCAACAGGTCATAATGAATCTTCTGATGAACGGCATGCAGGCCATGAGTCCCGTGACAGGCCGCCGTCATGAATTGCGGATACGCTCGCACGAGCACGAATCCGATCAGATACTCGTTGCGGTCGAGGATTCCGGTATCGGAATCGAGCCGGAAAATGTCGACCGGTTGTTCAGCGCCTTCTTCACGACAAAGTCCAACGGCATGGGCATCGGCTTGTCGATCTGCCGATCGATTATCGAGCAGCATGACGGCCACATATGGGCCACTCGGAACTCCGGGGCGGGCAGCACGTTTCAGTTTACATTGCGTGCGTGTCGAGAGACGGTGTCGTAGCCGCCTGTGTCGAGCCCCAAAGCCGGTCGGGGCTTGCGGAACTCAGTGGGCTTTTGTTGCTCATTTCGTTTTGTCCTCTTGTTTTTCTTTGCAGCCACGATCGCGTCGGGAGCGCCCGTTAGCCGTCCTCCGGCGTCAGGCCCGCGAAGACCATCGCGCTCGTTCGCGGCCAGAGTGCTCAGCCGCATGTCCCTTGAGGGGTGAAAAGCGGAAAGGCTCAGATTGAGCACCACACTTGCTTTACACCCCTTACCCGCGGCACCGCCGACGCCACCATCGATGGCGTCATCGCGATACTTTACGGGGCCCGCGTTTTGCCGGTCACTCAGGATTCGACCGTGGCACGGATAGAGACGCACGTCTCGCCGGCAGAGGGGACGGCGCGATCGCAATAGCATGACGAGGCGGGCGCGGCCTTCCCCAGACGCCGATGGTCTCTCATTCCTTCCAGGCCGCCTACACGATCCGCAAGCACGCGTGCGTGTCTCCACTACGGCCCTCTTCGATGGCGCACCCGTTTCGAAGAGGCGTTCGTGCGCGTGAAGTTGGCGTAACACAAAACCACCGAAGAATGAGGCCTCGGTCCGTTGCGGCCTCACTTAACGCAAGATGTGCGCTTACGGGGTGGGATCAAAGCTCGGCAAGCGGATTTCCGTTTGACCAAATGCAGACCCGGCTCTTCTAGGGCGTATTGGCCCTTGGTCCAACTCGAACCAAACACTGCGCATCGCTAGGCTTTATCGGCAGATGGGAAGTTCGGGATGCGTGACTTTGGATCGTCTCTCGAGCAGATCTCAAGCAAGCTTCGATCGGCCGAGGCTGCCGTCGAGATCGTCAAGCCCGGCCACCGCGTATTTGTCGGAACGGCTTGTGCATCGCCAATTGCTCTGGTGGAGGCGCTTGAGCGCCGCAAGCCAACGCCGCCTGATGTCGAACTGTTTCATTTCCTGACGTCGGGCTTGGAACCTTTTTGGGTTGAACGGCCGTCTGCCTATCATCATCGCTGCTTCTTCGTCGGGTCGGATGTGCGTGCGCTCGTTCATAGTGGGCAGGCCGAATATGTACCGATTTCGCTCACCCAAATCCCGTACTTGACCGCGAACGGTCGCATAAGGACCGACGTTGCCTTCGTGCAAGTGTCGCCGCCTGATGCGCACGGCTTCGTCAGCCTGGGCATCTCGGTCGACATCACAATGAGTGTACTGCGCTACGCCAAGACGATCGTCGCCGAAGTCAATCCCTTCATGCCACGGACCCTCGGCGATACGTTCCTTCATGTTGATCGGATCGATCATTTTGTCCGCGTCGAGAGACCGCTTGTCGAATATGCGCATCAGCCCGCCGATGCGGTTGCCGAGCGCATCGCACGCTATGTCGCAGAGATTATTGAGGATGGTGCGACGCTACACATCGATCTCGGGCGTATTCCAAATGAGACCCTGAGGCATCTGCACAACCGCCGAGACCTTGGCATTCACTCGAACGTCATCACGGACCCTATCCTCGATCTCATCGAGCAGGGAGTGATCACCGGGCGCCATAAGACCCTGCATCCCGGTAAAATCGTTACCAGCTTCTGTATTGGCTCGCGCCGGCTCTATGAGTTCTTGCACGATAACCCGCTGTTTGAGTTCAGGCCTATCGAGTACGTCGCCGATCCCAGAGTGGTTGCGCAGAACTACAAAATGGCGTCACTCACCCAAGCCCTCGTCATCGATCTGACGGGCCAAGTCTGCGCTGACCAGTTCCACGGCGAATTCTATAGCGGCGTTTCCACCCAGCCCGACTTTCATCGCGGCGCCGCCAGAGCGCCCGAGGGCAAGTCGATTGTTTGCCTCAGATCGACGACGGACGACGGCAAAGAGTCCCGCATCAGGCCGGCCCTTCTTGCAGGCGAAGGCGTCACGCTGGCGCGATCAGACGTGCACTATGTGGTTACCGAGTTCGGGATCGCCTACTTGTTCGGTAAATCCGTGCGCGAGCGCGCCCTGGCTCTGATCGAGATCGCCCACCCTGAGTTCCGCGAAAGTCTACTGGATGAGGCCAAACAACAGTCGCTGGTCCCTGCCGCGCATAGGCTCGGAAGCCGCGGCGGCTATCTCGTCGAGGAAGAGCGAGCCGTTGCGCTCAAATCCGGAGGCAAGGTCAGGCTCAGGCCGGCACGCGGCGGCGATGTCCAAAGCATGCAGGTCATGTTTCATCGCATGTCGTCTGAGGACGTTTACATGCGCTTTTTCCGGCGCGTGAGTGCCCTGACCTACGAGGAAGCGCAGCGTCTCTGCAATGTGGACTTCGAGAAGGACGTCGCTTTCGTCGCCGTCGCCGGCCCACGCGAAAATGAGGAGATCGTGGGCACCGGTGCCTATTTTCTCAATCCATCGACGAACCTCGCAGAAGTTGCCTACATGATCGTCCCGGAATGGCAGGGCTCCGGACTAGGTGCGGCGCTTCAGCAGCGTCTCAAGGAGTTCGCGGTGGATCAGGGCGTGCGGGGGTTCGTGGCCGAGGTCCTGCAGATCAACTCGGCAATGCTCAACCTCGCCAGGAGGCTTGGCATTACCGAGATCAAGACAGAGGACGGCGCCCACCACGTCACTACGCTATTCGCGTAGGTTGGCGCAGCTCTTCGCGTCTCAGCAAACATTGCGGCGCGTCGTTCGACGAGATGTTCAAGGTCCCGCGAAAGAATGAACGCCCTCCTACGCCTCTGCGAGCAGTAGGAGAGCTAAGAAGCGTGAGAGCGATCCGAATGGGTCGGATTGTGTAAGGCGACTGAAGTCCCGGCGAGTGTATCGACCAAGATGGCTCACTCGCGCTCCTCATACCTTCTTAAGAATTTCTCCCGTTTGGACGATTTGAAACGTGTCATCATTGATGCACTCGACAGGTCTACCGTCCTCTAGAATCCAGCGGCGGGCGCCTTTCAGCGTTGGAGACACCCTGGTCAATTCGAGAACAGTGTGTTCCGTACCGTCATCCGATCTAACCCGGATTTGGTTTGATGTACTTCTTTCCATTTCGGGATCTCCGAGATATGCACCTAGCGCCACTTCGCGACCGCACAAGCTCACCACTAAGGCCACGCCTCCTCGGCAGCCAGGGCTTCAGGCCTGCAGCACGGCGCAAGTGACGTGCCTTCCTGACTGTTGAGCTTGATTTGCGACTAATGCGCAAATCGTCGGCGGCGGCCTTTCGCAGCTTCGATTCTTTCGATATCGAAGGTTCTACGCCATGCGATGTTAAATTGTAGCACGCGGGATCGAGCCAACGGCGGTTGCCTGGTAGCTCCAAAAAAGCGGGAAGCCCCCGGCGATGGTGTGACCGGAGTTCCCCTAAACGTGCGGCGCGCAAGCGGGGAGGCCGGGGTCGCACGCTGCGCTGCCAACACGTCACGCCAACAGCGGTTCCGACAAACTACCGCGCCTCGCGGGCCACCAGTCTATTTTATGAGCGCGGCCGGAGCCACCTCTCGACGATGCACTGCTGCCGATCTACGGCCGGCATGGGGTTCTCGGTGCAGCCGAGGCGCGCTCGTTCGAGACGCTTCCACTGGTCTCTCGCGGAAAATACGCTAATGAGGACGAGGCCAAAGACCAAAATCCACTTCCATGCGCGCATCTTAGGAATCACGGCTCGTGAGTATCCGTTCAGCGAGCACCTGGACGCTCCGGCTGATTCGCCCACAAAACTCTCCCGTCTTTTTCTTCGCGGGATCTCGGTCGGAAGCTCTCACACTCTCTCGTTCTGCAGTTTCCGTCTTCGCCATTTGGTCCCGTTGCCTCTGTGCTTCGGGGCCATCCGTTGGCTCGTCCTGCTGCGGCGCATACGCTGCTGGCCCTTCCTGCTGCGATTTCAGCGCTCGATTCTTGTCGGCGAGCTGTTCTTGGCCGCGTTGATCGTGCACGATGCCCCGCTCTTGGCTCCGCCGATCGGCTTCGCCGCCTTCCACGACCCTGCGGGCTTCGTTTTCGGTGGCCTTCTTGTCCTGGCGCTTCATCCCTTCTTGTTGCTGCCGGGCCCATTGGCCACCCACGGAACTCTGCTGCTTGGTCATTTTGAGCCTCCATACATAGGGGAGCGACGAAGGGGAATGCTCGACGTTCCATTGGCAGCCGAGTTTCGCGGATAAGAACATCGTCGCGCGAAGAAGTTTGGCAAAGCGCTCGGGCCGGGTACAGCTACATCAGCCGGCTGGAAAACGGTCTCGAAAATCCATCCATTGGGCTTGTGGAGCGGCTTGCCGCGGCTCTAGGCGCGTCGCTTGGTGAGATGTTCAAGGTCCGCGCAAGAACGAACGCATCCTGCGCCTCTACGAAGCGCAGGAGAGCGGAGCGAACATAAGACCGAGATCATCAGCGCGGCGGAATTGGTATCCTGCGGCGCACTAGCTTGCGCTCAGCCTCCAGCTGAAGACGAACTGCAACAGCTTCGATGCGCGCGTACAAGACGGGGTCGAACCGCTTAGCAACGGCAATAGAAAATTCGCTGTCGCTGCCAAGTAGGCGCCGGCAAGCTTTGTGAAAGGTTGGCGATTTCTCGTCCATGGCGCGACCGCGTTGTTGTTCGTACGGGATAGAGCCGTGCGACGTGCTGGCTCGATCGTTCCTACGCTGTGTCCCCACTGCCGGCGAGACATCCCGCCAATCAAGTCAGGATTTGACTGATATGGAGTTCGCCGCCAATCCGGTCCCAGGCGTCGGCCATGTGTTCGAGCACGAGGCGGTGTCGATCACGCCAAGCTTGGCTCGCCAACCTGCGGCAGTCAGCGGCTCGTTCACGGCACATTTGGTACGTAAGCACGTCGGCCCGGTCGGCCATCGGTTAAACTCCGGGTGTCTCCATAACTCTGCACGCCTGTCCAACAGGCGGAACTTCATCCTGGTCTCACACCGGAAGCCAAACGACGGCCAACGGGCAGATCGGCGCTACCCGAGGGTCTGGCCATTAAAAGCAGGATGACTTTTGCGCAGTTTCGTCTCGGCACAACGAGCGGAAAATAGTCGCGCCTGCGGGTAGCAGAAATTGGCTTTAGGTGTTGGCATCTTATACGACCAGATAGCAGACCTCTGCTCGGTTGGCGGAAAAATGCAATTCGATGGCCGCAACTAGCAAACGCTATCAGCGGGAAGGAAATTGACGGTTATCGCCTACCAATTGGTCGGCAGACGTGATTAGCCCCCTTAGCAACGCTCGGCGCGCGGCGGCAAATGGCACGTGTCGTCGGTACGGAACCTGTTCGCTCGCGCGCGAACGCTGCCAAGTGGAGGTTTTGTTAGGCGGGTTTAGCGTGGGCCGCTGGCGCTTTATTGGACGATATACCGTCATCGCTTGATCGCGTTGCTGCCCGCTGCAGGGCGGGTGGCGCACCGGGCGCGTTCGGAACGATCCGCTGCGGCGTTTGCGGCTGTTTCTCGCGCGCTGCCGCCCGGCGCGCAGGTGTCGGTGCGGCGGCGTCTTCTGGCGTGGCCGGCTCATCGTTCATGATGCTGATGGCCGGGATCGAGGCCGCCGACGGAAACTCGTGCCGCACCTTGGGCGGCGCGGAGCCGGTGTTGCTGATTTTTGGCGGCGCTGGGGGCGCAGTCGCGTCGACCTTTGGCGTCAGCGGCTCCGAACCGATCGCTGAAAGCCGGCTCGCGGACGATGTCGGCGCAGGCGCCTCGGGCGCCACAGTCGAACCGTCCGTGCTTGCCGCCCCGACCGGCGCTCCCCAGTTCGCGGCATGCAAGGCCACATTGGAGTCAAATGTGCGCGTATTCAGGTTGTCGAGGACATGCTGTGGATCGCGCAAGAGCTTCAGAGCTTCGCACTCGGCATGGCAGCCGCGAATCGTGAGCACCTGCGCGACCAGACCGAAGCGGTCAGCCTCTATCGCGCGCCGCAACCATTCGACCGTCGGTTCGTAGCTTGGGTCTTGCTTGGCGAGCTCGACGCTGTCGGCCAGTAGCAAGAGCCGGGCCTGGGTGTAGTCAACCGCAGCCATGACGGTTTCAGCGCTTGCAAACAGAGCCTTTTCGCACGCCGCTTCAACGGTTGCATTCGAGATTGTATCGAGACAGGTGAGCGTCGGATGACGTGCCATGGCGCGAGCGCTGATTTCGGCGCGGCTCTGGAGTGCGCGGCGTGCCGTCAATTGCTCTGGCAGTTGCTCCGGCAAGGACGACGGCCTGATGGCTAGCCATATGAGCAGGCCACTAACGGCGGCCAACACCACGCGCCATGAAACGCCGGCCAGCCTTTTTTGAGCGCTGAGATGATAGGCAATGGCGCCGAGACCAACCAGGCATATCGCCACGCCAAATGCCGTCCACAACGGCAGTGCGATCGGCCCGTCAGTCAATCCAAAGCTGTAGAACAAAAGCTTGGAACTCAACATGACAGTTCACCATCGCTGCCCGTGCAATGCCACCTGGTGGCGGCTTGTGTACGAGTTTGTAGCTCTCGCGTCATTCGACAAATCCGCGAGAGAACGCGAAGGAGATTGTAGGGGTGGCTGCGATTGATTTCTAGTGAGCCGATGGGCGGCTTGTTCGCAACCGTGATCGGCAATTTTATCGGCGGGAGCATTCGAACTTTCCATGTAATTGGCGGGAACTTTTGCGCGTGGTCGGGGATTTTAGCCAATTCGATGAAGTGGCCGACTGGTACTCCAGCGGGCTCAGTGGGTCACCAGTTTGAACGACGGGACAATCAGGAGGTGGCGATGAAAGTTGGTGAAGCCATGACGCGCGATGTTCGCATCGCCGATCCAGAAGAAACCGTGCAAAAGGCCGCGCAAACCATGGCTGACGTCGATACCGGTGTGCTGCCCGTCGGCGCGAGGGATCGCTTGGTGGGCATGATTACCGATCGCGATATTGCAATCCGCGGTGTTGCCACCGGCAAGGGCCCGAAGGCTAAAGTGCGCGACGTCATGACGGAGGACGTCAAATATTGCTTCGAAGATCAGGAGATTGAAGAGGTTACCCGCAATATGGCTGATATCCAGGTGAGACGGCTACCGGTCCTTGATCGGGAGAAACGCCTAGTCGGCATTCTTTCCCTCGGCGACATCGCCGTGAGCCGCGATAGCCAGAATGCCGGTGAGGCATTGCGCGGCATATCGCGCCCAGGTGGAGCCCACACTCAGTCCAACTGAAGCCACCGTGTGTGAGGTTCACTCCAGAGCGGACTCGACCGAAGCCGAGATTGAGCACTGGATGACGGCGCCGATGAACGAGGAGCTGCAGCGGCGACGGCGTTAGCCCGCAAGCATTATATAGGATACCTACATCGGAGAATTGTACCATGAAGCGCTTTGTACTCGCAGTTCTCATCACTTTCTTCGCGGCAGGATCGGCAACAGCGCAATCGTGTGCAACTAAAGCGGTCAGCAAGGATGGTAAAGCGCTTGCGGGCGCTGCCAAAGTGAGCTTCGTCAAGCGGTGTTGCGAAGATGCGGCCGTCAGTAAGGACGGCAAGCCTCTGGCTGGAGCAGCTAAGACTAGCTTCGTGAAGAAGTGTCAGAGTGAGGGCTAGATATCTCTATGGCACTCGCCCCTTAGCTGCATTCCAGACTGACGGCAAGAAACTCGAAATCCATAGGGAGGTCACTGAAATGAGAAAATCCAAGGCATTTATCGTTGCCGCAGTGGCGTTAGGCGTGACATCCGGCGTCAACGCACAGCAACAACCGCCCGCACCTCCGCAACTGCCGCAAGCGCCGAACATGACGTTCTTCGTCACCGGCAACGGCCCTGGCAAGGGCGCCGACCTCGGCGGCATCGAGGGCGCTGATCAGTATTGCCAGACCTTGGCGGCGCGCCACGGCGCAGGCGGAAAAACCTGGCGCGCCTATCTCAGCACCCAGGAGGCCCCTGGCAAGCCCGAGATCAACGCGCGTGATCGCGTCGGCAACGGACCGTGGCAGAACTTCAAGGGCCAGGTGATCGCGACCAGCCTCGACGATCTGCACAGCGACAACAACAAGCTCGGCTTCGACAACTCGCTCTCCGAGCGCGGCCAGATCATCCCCGGCATGGGCTTCGCACCGAACCGCCACGACGTGCTGACCGGCTCGACCGCGGAGGGCCGCGCGTTCCCGGCCGCCGAGGATCGCACCTGCCGCAACTGGACGAGCAGCACGCAGGGCACGGCTATGGTCGGCCACATCGACAAGAAGGGACTGCGCGACGATGCCGCGTCGCGGTCGTGGAATTCGTCGCATCCCTCTCGCGGACCGGACGGCGGCTGCAGTCAGAGCGATCTGTGCGGCACCGGCGGCGACGGACTGTTCTATTGCTTTGCCACCCAGTAAGCGCGGCAGACTGGCATTCTTGCAGCGGGCTGGGCCGGCAGGCCCGGCCCTTTCTACGGCCGACGCCAGACGGCCTGTGTCATCGGTGACGAACCCGTTCTACCCGGTCGTGGCGCGAGGACCGAGTTGAAAGTGCCGCCCGAGCAGACCATCAAGGCTATTGAGGAGGGCGGGCGGCTTCAGCGCCAAACGATGTCGGCTCGTAGCCGAATAACGACCGTTCTGATCCGCGGGTCCGAATTGTCGCGATGTGCCCAAAACCGGAAAGGCTCAGATTGAGCACGACACTTCCGCTTTACACAGCGACGCAAAGCGGACGTAGGTTTTGGGTGATGCGGGTGCGATCCGCCGGAACTCCAATCTCAGTCGCGGATTGACGTGGGACAGCCTCGGACGGGGCCGGCGGCGCTTGGCGTTGACGTGGAGGACCTGCGATGAAACATATCGCACTTGCCGCTCTCATGGCCGGCATGGCGATCGCCGCCATTCTCCTTGCTCCGGTGCGGGCGCAGCAGCGCTCAGCGACCGTCAGTCAGACCGGGAGCAGTTTCGATCCCGCCTCGCTGCCGGACCAGGAAATTGGGCGGCGCTTCATTGTCAAAGCAGAGGATCTGCCCCCGCCGAAGACGGGGCCGATCGTCGCCAGCCGACCGCTCACCGTGCCCTACACCGGCCAGACGCCGCGCGTGCCGGAGGGGTTTTCCGTGACGGCGTTCGCGACGGACCTCGAACATCCACGCCGCTTGCTTGTGCTTCCGAATGGCGACGTGCTCGTCGCCGAACAGCGTCCCGGATATCTCACGCTACTCCGCGACGAGGACGGCGACGGCAAGGCCGAATGGCGGCAACGCCATGTCGAGGGGCTGAATGGGCCGTATGGACTTGCTTGGCGCGACGGCCATGTCCTGGTGGCGGACCAGATCGGCATCTGGGACGTGCCGCACCAACTCGGCGCGCTGCGTGCCGGCGCCGCGGTCCAGCAGAAGGCGTCTGAAGTGTCGCCCGAACAGCGCAAGCCGACGCCAGCCATGGTCGGCGAGCAGCTGATCACGGGCAGTGGCGTGTTCGGGATCGTGCAGGGCCACTCCAACCGGCATCTCGCGATCGATCCGAAATCCGGCGCGCTATTTGTTGGTGTGGGCTCCTCCGGCAATATCGGGGTTGAGCCAGAAGTTAAGGCGACGATCCAGCGCTTCGATGCCGATGGGAAAAACCAGACGACCTTTGCCTCCGGCACGCGCAACCCGACGGCGATGGCATTTCATCCAGAAACAGGCGAGCTCTATGCGGTTGTGCAGGAGCGAGACGGTCTCGGCGACCGACTGGTCCCAGACTTTATGATTCGCTTGCAGCAGGGCGGGTTCTACGGCTGGCCTTACGCTTACATCGGCTCCAACCCACAGCCGGGCTTTGCGCATCTGCGGCCCGACAAAATGCAGGCCTCGATCAAGCCTGATCTTCTTTTCGAGGCGCACTCGTCGGCGATGGACATCGTGTTCTACCAGGGCGACCAGTTTCCCGCCGAATATCGCGGCGACGCCTTCGTCGCGCTGAAAGGCTCATGGAACCGATCCGAGCCGACCGGCTACAAGGTCGTGCGAGTGCCGTTCCGGGACGGCAAACCGCAAGGCCAGTACGAGAACTTCGCGGTCGGGTTCTGGACGTCCGGCAAGGATCGCGCCGAAGTCTGGGGGCGGCCGGCCGCACTCGCGGTCACCAAGGATGGCGCGCTGCTGATGGCCGACGACACCGGCGGCACAATCTGGCGGGTGTCATACACTGGGCCCAGGCAATCCGGCAGCCCACCAGCCGCCACTACCAGCGGGCCCCGCTAATGATGACGATGCGTCAGTCTATGATTTCAGTGCTTGCCGGGCTCGCCATGGCTTTTTCATTTGCAAGTGCGGGCGCACAAGTTCCGACCGACGCCCCGGCTGCGCCGCCCACGCATCGAATCAATCTCACCGTCGCGCAGCGCCACGTCTTCAAGGAAATCATCCTGAAGGAACTCAAAGTTCAGAGGCGAGACGCAAGCGAACGCGCCGGGCCAAGTTGGGGACACCGTGCCGCCCGGTGTTTTGCTGCATCCAATTCCGGTCGATGTCTCGGCGAAGGTCCCGCAGGTGCGAACGCACTTGTTCTTCGTCAAGGACAACCATGTGATTGTGGTCGACCCAAAGGACAACAAGGTCGTCGAAGTCGTCGATTGAGCGCGCAGCTCCGCGGGGTGCGCAAACAGTCTGCCATTTTCAGGGTCGCACGGAACCTTCGCGGCTTAACTCGAAATGGATATGTTTGCAACCCCGGCCGGCACCTGCCGGACGAAACCATTGAAGAACGGCGGGCGCGGCAGGCTCGCGAAGGTCTACAGGCGATGGCCGACTATAGCGCGGCTGAGGCGGCGTTGCGCGATCGAACCAAGAAGCTATGCGCGATGCGCGAAGCGCAACAGGCGAACGGCAGCGCGCCAAACGAGGGCGCGCCCGGACCAAAAAATAGGCCCCGCCGAAGCGGGGCCAGCAAACACGCGACGGGTAACGTCCCAGACTTATAGCTTGGGTGTGTCAGTAGCGGGCGTTGTGCCTGTCGCAAATTGAATCTGGTTGGCATATCGCTGAGAATCGGGCGACGCTGCGCCGATGCTGGACCTCGTCAGGCTGATTTGGGCATTGGTGATCGATCTGTTCCGATCGAAAGCCGCACTGGAAGCTGAGGTTCTGGTGCTGCGCCAACAGATCGTCGTGCTGCGCAGAGGTAGGCCAACACGACCGCCTATGCAGGCCATTGACAGGCTGGTGCTGGGATCGGTCTGTTGGCTGTTTCCCAACGCGCGTGACGCGCTGGCGGTGGTTCGTCCGGAAACGGTCCTGCGTTGGCACCAGGCGAGTTTCCGATCGTACTGGCGCTGGAAATCGAGGCGCCGGCCGGGTCGTCCGGCGGTTTCGGCGGAGGTTCGAGAGCTGATCCGCGCAATGAGCCTTGCCAATCCGCTGTGGGGAGCACCGCGGATCCATGGCGAAATGCTCAAGCTTGGCATCGACGTTGGGCAAACCAGCGTGGCCAAGTACATGGCGCGGAGGAGGGGACCCCCATCGCAAGGTTGGAAGACCTTTCTTCGCAATCATGCGGGTGGCGTCGTTGCGATGGACCTGTTCGTGGTGCCGACCATCTCGTTCCGGCTACTCTATGGGCTGCTGATCATGCGGCATAGCCGGCGGCGGATCCTGTGGCTTGGTGTGACCACGCACCCGACCGCAGAGTGGCTGGCCAATCAGCTCGTGGAAGCCTGCGGCTGGGAGCCAACACCTGACCATCTGATCCGTGATCGGGATGCCTGCTACGGCGAGGTGTTCGTCCGTCGCGTGCGATCTCTGGGCATCCGTGATCAGCCAATCTCTCCACGGTCGCCTTGGCAGAATGGGCACGCGGAGCGGTTGATCGGCTCGATCCGCAGGGAATGTCTCGACCACATCGTGGTGGTTGGGGAGCGACACCTGCGGCACGTTCTGTTGTCCTATGTGGAGTACTACAACGGAGCGCGCACTTATTTATCGTTATGCAAGGACGCGCCGATCGCACGCGCTGTCCAAACCGTGGGACGCGTTTTGTCACAACCGATCTTGGGCGGGCTCCACCATCAATATGCTCGGATTTGATTTGCGACAGGGACAATAAGTCATTCGGTCGCAGGAGATCGATTGACGGTCCCGTCGATGTCGGGCTCTCACCGATCGCGAGGCCGAAGATCACGCCGCAGCGCGATATCGCGCGGCGATCTTACGGTCGAGGCCAAGCTCTTTCCCGATGCCGTAGGCGCTCATTTTCTAAATCGACCCTTTACCCGACGGCGAGGTTCGCCCGAGCTGCGGATCGGAGCCTCGGAGCCGCCTAGGAAGGTTCTTGCGGCTGGATCGGCGAGAAGCCTTCGATAGAAGTCCGTGCAGAGGCCCAGGAGGGCGCTCTCTCACTTCGCTATCGCGCCATCATCAAGCAGGCTACGTGCCACCCAATTTCCATGCTTGGTCAAATGCGCTGAACGCAGCCGCCGATTTGTTGTTACCGTCAACAGTCCATCACGCGCGAGATCGGCAATCGTAATCCCGGAAAGTGGAATGCCGGTTGATGATCCATGCCAAGCTCCGTTTTCCTTGTAGAGCCCGCCCGCACGAAAGCAGGTGATAAGGGCACTTCGTTTGGCAGGCGATAGAATGGCAATCAAGCCTTGCCGCTCATTGGGAGCTTGCGGGAGCGCTCGAGTGGTCGGCCCCTGCCGGGAAGCAGAATCCCCCGACATCATCTTCAAGCATGCTTCAATCCCCCAGTTGGACAAGCAAAAACTCGAGCAGCACCGCCAGAATATGGACAAACCTTGGGGCGCAGTTAGTTGCGGAAATGCAGTATCAACCGAAAACCGCACTTATCAACACATGCAGATCGGCGCCGCTGGGGCACTCCTGAATTTCATAAGCATCAGGACATTCGTGTCTCGACGTTTCCTCCAAGCCCGTTGAGGATGTTGTTGCCGCTGTTGCCGATGATCTCGTTGGCGAGGGCGTTTCCGGTGCCATTGATTTTCGCTGTTCCAGTCAGTGCGCGCGACACCAATACACCAATACCCAACGCCCAGGACAAAACAGACGCCCGGAGGTGGGCGAGGTCGTGGCGCGAAGGTCCCGGCCTCGGGGACAGTTGGCGGCTTGGCTAAGGAGGATCTCCGTCAAACGTCGATAACTCGCTCACCCCACCTACACGACTTTCGATTTCCAACGCAGGAGGCTGTCGGCAATAACCTTAGTCGACGTAATCGAAGCCTGGGTCACTGTGACATAGCCCGCGACCTCTCGCTGGACGCGCTCCGCTTCTGCGCGCAGCAAGTCGCGGATGCTGCAGAGTTAGGCAAGCAAGCCTTCGATCTCGTTGACTGACGCGTTCGAGATACGATCGATCGTGCTCTTGATGTTCTCGGCGACCTCGTTCGGGGTGCGGGGAAGCGTTGCTGAGTAATCAACAGGGTCTGAGCGTTTACGGCGGAACAAGTCTCGGCGGTCAGGTGCGTTGTTGGTCATCTGGCTCCCCATTCCCCGGCAATCGTCGAATTGACGCGGCGCAGTTGGACGGCGAAGTGACAACACGCGGGCGACAATGGGGCAACGCACTGAAAAATGGCCTCGCGCACAGACGCGTGTGGGAAAAGACCGCTGGCTGCCGTATCGATCGTGGTCGGGGAGCGGTCCTATTGCGGGCCCCGGTGCAGGATCGATCTCGTGACGCTACAGCGATTATTTCGCGGTTCAGAACGCGGCGTTACGACTAGCGGAAAGAACATCAGCAATGTCAGTGAGCTGCAAGGGCCAAAATGGCGACCGAGCCTCGCCGAACGTGCGCCATGCATCACGATAATTGGTAGCGGGAAGCGAACGCCGTGGACTGGATACAAGCTGGACCGCGAGACGTGGGAGGCGATCCTGTACGCCGAGGTAGGGCCGCTCAAATTGCTTCCAGTGCGACCGGTGAAACGCCTCACTGGTGCACATCGCCGCCGGCGCCTGGCGGCGTGAGCATGGGGACAGCGCAGGAAACGATCGAGGCTGCGCCGGCCGATTTGTCTCCCGTCACTTGCCTGCGGCAACTTGACTGATGCCGCGCTGGCATGGTCGCCTAAGCCATGCACCTGACTTGCCCTCGCTGTGCCCGCGAAATGACTGCCTACGTGTCCTGCCCGGTGTCGCAGTCACCGGACGAGCGGCGCTTTTACTATTATTGCAAGTGCGGACAGATCGCAGCGCGCAACGAGACTGAGCCGGTGATGCCCCGGGTGTCGTTGGACGGCGGACCATCGAGCTGAAGCTGGCCGGTCAGGTCGTCGGTTGAAACTGCCGGCGTCTGCCCCTCGGTCAAATATTCCCAGATTTTCTTGCTGTCTCTTCTCGACCTCGCGCCGCACCAGCGAAGCCTGTGAAGGCTGGGTCCAGCACTCCCGCGACGCGGCGTAAATTCAATCAACTCGTCGGCGATAGCGGGGGCGCCTTGTCAGATTTTCCCGACACCTCAACCTCCGATGCATTCCGCATCGTCTCTTTCGATTTGCTCTCATCTCCACGAGCTTCCAACTCCGGATCCTCGCTGTTTCGGATCCCGAGCAGTTCGTAGACCATAAACTCGTGGTCACGGCCCTTGACCCGCACCTTCTGCAAAGGTCTTGCCACGATGTCCGCCTCGACGGCTTCAAACACGCTGTCGCTGATGCAGATCGTGGTCCCGAATGTCTTGTTCATGCCTTCGAGGCGGGCCGCCACGTTGACGCCATCGCCCATCACCGTATAGCTGAGCCGCTCGGACGATCCGACGTTGCCCACGAGCACGTTGGCGCAATTCAACCCGATCCGCATCCGGAAGCCCGGCCGGCCCTCCGCGCTCCAGGTCCGATTGACCTTCTCCATACGTCGTGCCGCCCGCAACGCACCGCAACACGCGCGCAATACATGATCTGACCGCGGCGCCGGCGCGCCCCAGAACGCCATGATGCCGTCGCCGATGAACTTGTCGACCGTTCCGTGCTCGTCTGAAATTGCCTTCGATACCTGTTCGAAATAGGTGGACATCTGATCGAGCAACTCGTCCGGAGCCATTTGCTCGGCCTTGGTCGAGAAATTCTCCAGGTCGGAGAAAAACACGGTCAGAAAGCGCGATTCCACGCCGAGCGACAGAGGGGTTCCTGAACGGATGAGCTCCCGCACCACGTCCAAAGGCACAAACGAGGAAAATGATTGCAGCGAGGTGCGCAGCAATGTGGCGGCGGACTGAAGCCCGGCGATTTCCTGAATATTGGATTTTTTGACTCTGGGAACGTCAAAAGCCATGCTTTCGACCGATTTCAGTTCCCGCGAGACGGTTTCGATCGGCCGTGCAAGCCGCGCCGACACAAAGTAGATCAGCAGCAACTCGATGACGGTGAGCACGATGATGATGCCGACCATCTGCCGGTTGGCCGTCTCGAGGGCTCCAACGAAATCGCTGGTCGGCGTCAGGTTGATCGCTTCCCACGGTTGCCCGAAGCTGTTCGGAAACCGGGTGAACGACGCGCTCCACTCCGCCCCGGTCAGCGGTGAATGGAAAACAAAGTTGTCCTCATTGGTCTGAACGCGGTGCCGGTACGCCTCGCGCACGTTGTCATCGGCAATGGTATCCAGCCGCGCGAGCTGCAGTTTTCCATCTTCCGTACGAACGCCTTTTCGCATGTCGGAGAGAGTGATTATTTTTCCGTCGCTGGGATCCGCAATGATCGTCATGCTGTTCGCGCTGGTGCGGTGACGCGACAGAAAGCGCGACAGGATATCCATGGTGACATTGGCGCTGGCGCAGCCGATGAACTTGCCATTGCGCTCGATCGGATACCGCAGGGAAATAATCGGAAATCCGGTGTCCGGATTGATCGTGGGCTCGGTGACCACAAGCGATCCGGATTCCCTCGCCTCCGCATAGCCGGCCAAAGTTCTGATATCCAATGTCGACGGCGTACTGTATTGGCCGACGGGGCGCGGCCAGGTGTCGAAGAAAGTTCGATGCCGGCCGCGATTCTCGCCGGCGGAAAAATCGTCGATATAGCTGGAATGCCAGTTGGCCGACGGCGGTATCAAAGGATCGGAGCGTCTGCGATCGTCGTCGATCCGGGTCACGACGCGGTGGTAACCGTCCTCGAAGCTCACATAGGCGGCATCGATCTGCGGGGCTGCGGTCAACGCCCGATAAAGAAACTCGCGGCTCGGCTCGGTGCGAAAGAAACTTGGATCGGTAGCGGCGGCGGCGGCCAGAAGCCGGAGCGCACCGGCAATCGGCTGGATGAAGTTTTCGGTGTTCTCGATGCTGGCCTGATTTGTCCTGGCGACGTTGTCACGCAATGTCGCGGCGATGGAAGCGGAGTTGGTGTGGTAGTTGTAAAGCAGGATGAAAATCAGGACGGGGATGGTGAGGCAGACGAACAGGAAAGAAATCACGGCGCTCAGTTTTGGAGTTCCAAGCGCGGCCTTGAGGCGCCGGCCAAGGTACGCAATCCAGAGCCATGTTGAGGCCCCTGCGACTGCCAGCAAACCCAGCCCCAGCAGTGCGTATTTCAGCCACTCCGGAATCCCGCTTTCATCTGCAAGAAACACTCTGACTTCGGGCTCGCTTGCCCCGCTCAACATGCCGAGGTCGCGATAGGTGTCGGCAATATTCTTCCAGCGCTGCGCGTTCTGGTGGCCGAGCTGGATGAGGTTCGGCCGAACCAAAGCTTCAGTGCGGATTGCCTCGAACAGCAGGGCGTCGCGGCTCTTCTCCCGGGAGTAGCTTCGCAGGATGAGATCGACGATCTCTTCCTTGTGCGACAGGGCGTATTGCCAGCCCTTCAGGCTGGCCGCCGTGAAGGCCCGTACGCGCTCGGAGTTTCTCAGCGTCTGCCGCGCCGAGGTGCAAAGGCTGTCGCCGTAGAAGTCGATTCCATAACTGCGCGGGGAGAAGGTCTGGTATGGCACGCCGAGCTGATTCAGCACGAACGGCTCGTTCGTTGTGTACGCAACCATGGCATCGGCCTTGCCGCCGGCCAGATCGCGCGGATCGCCGGTATGGGCCACGCGCGGCAAACTGGCATAGTCGACGCCCTCACGCTTGAGCATGGCGGCGATTTCATCGCTGCCGGGCGTATCCATCAGGCGGCGTCCCTTGAGATCAGACACCGCGCCGACGCCGGCGCGCCGCGGCACGAGCAGGGTCGCAGCCGAGTGCTGGAAAATGACGCCCAGTACGATCAGATTCCGGCCTTGCGCTCTGTCGAGAAGAACGCTGGCCGTGCACACCCCGAAATCGGCTTCGCCGGCGGCTGTCGCCTTGGCGGAATCCACGTGCGGCCCGCCCTCGCGAATCTCCGTCTCGAAACCGGCGTCGCGGTAGAAGCCTTTCTCAAGCGCCGCGTAATATCCGGCGAATTGAAACTGATGTTTCCATTTGAGCTGCAGCGAGACTTTGTCGAGCGCGAAGGCCGGCGACGCAGCGACCAGCGTGATGCACGCCGTGAGCATAACGCCCCATTTCATGCGTCGGCTTAACTGCATGCCGGCTATGCCTCCCTTGGTTGCGCAGGTCGCGTCACGCCGCACGTCACTTCGGCGGGCGTGCACCAGATCGGCGACGTATAAGCCCGCTCTGTGATGGGTCATCGCCGGGCCGAGCGGTAGCTTCCCCCCGAAACGTTTGCTACGACGGTTCTTGAGATGGTGCAACGAATAGCAGATTGACCCCAGTGGGCGAAGCATCTCTTAGACCGCCGTTCCGTCGGCAACCGAAAAGTCTTCGCTTATCCAGGTAGTTGAACAAGACGAGGTTGTTGCTCTGTCATCGAGCCAGCCAAAAGTGTCCGGCTTGGGTCTTGGTCGCGTAATAACGTTCCGACATGGTGCGAGACTCTTGTGAACGCCCCGCGAGCGCCGACTTTGCGCGGATGTAGCATATTCTTCGACGCGAGCGGCAGAGTTGCGCGCCCCGGCTTCCCTGAGCCAGTTTGAGGGTTACGAGGCGGTCCTGTACGCCGAGGTAGCACCGCTGCGGCAACTTGATTGACCGACCGACCTTTACGGTGCCGCGCCGGCGTGGCGCACAATCCATCATCCTCCGACAGCCTCACCCGTGACTCAGTAACGGCCCGTGGATTCGATTTTCGGCGTTCGCGGTTACGTATGGCGGCGTCAGCGCCAGAGGTGCTTGAACCGCCCAGGCGCAAGCTCCGCGTATCTCACGGTCGATGTGATCGACCGATGGCCGAGATAGCTTTGCAGCGTTCGGGTGTCGGTGCCCCGGTTCGCTAGGGCGAAGCCGCAAGCGTGCCTCAGCATGTGCGGATGAACCTTGAACGGCAATCCTGCCTCGACACCGGCACGCTCGATCATCTTGGCAAAGCCGGCGACCGAGAACGGTGAGCCGCGCTCCGACGTGAAGATGAACGTCGATTTCGGTTCCTGCTCACGCTGAAGCCTGCGCAGCGCCCGCAGTTCATCGCCCTGCAAGGGATGCACAGCGGTCGCGCCGCCTTTGGCCCGGCGCACATGCAATGTCGCGCTCTCGTATCCGATGTCGGACCATTCCAGGCCGATAGTTCCGACACCCGCAAGCCATGACGAAACGCAATCAAGATCATGGTGGCATCCCGCTGTCCCCACCGGTTGCGCTTGGCCGCCTCGATCAGCTTGTCGGTCTCGGCCTCGGTCAGATACTCGCGCGGCCTCAGCTCTGCGTTCGGTCGTCGCCGTGGTGTGACTGTCCGATTCTCCACCGCTGGCGCAACCAGCCGCAGCGTCGATTTCTGCATGTGATCAGGCCCCGATGAGGTGAGACTGTCTGAATATTGGCAGGAATACGGACAGTCGGGCAGTTAATTCAGGGCAACGATGATTCGTATTTGCCGTCGGCCTTGAATTAATCTTGCGTCGGGGCGTGATCGTCATCTCGATCACATGTTGATCATCACCGGGTCGATGAGGGAGATCGTGGCGAGCCCCCGGGTGGTTTTTCTAAATCGACCCCTTACCCGACCGGCGAGGTTCCTAAGCCGACATTCAACAGCGCCTTTCCCACGAAATGTTCAAGCCGTGGTCAAGTCATTTTTCGGCAATGAAACCC
>CAWGEM010000023.1:0-87736 GCA_963821555.1 uncultured Alphaproteobacteria bacterium
TCCGAGCCGTTTACCCGGCAGATCAAGAAGGAAACAGACGACTGGGAACCGATCATCAAGTCGCTCGGCATCAAGGCGGATTAGAGGTCCAGGCGCACCCCATGTACGATCTTCATCTCACAAGCGAACAGCTCGAATTCCTCGACACCGTGCGCGGCTTCGTCAACGACGAGGTCAAGCCGGTGATGCTGAAGGCCGAACGGCTCGATGCCGGCGACCGCAGCCTGCCGGCTGACCTGCTGCGCCAGGCTTCGCAGATCGGGCTACGCACGCTGACGCTGCCCGAGGCGCTCGGCGGCGCCGGCGCTGACGCACTGACCGCCTGCATCGTGACCGAGGAACTTGCCGTGGGCGACGCCGGTCTCGCCGCGGTGCTGTCGCAGACCTCGGCACTCGGCGGCCGCCTGTTTGCCGCGATGACAGACACGCAGCGCGAACGCTTCCTGCCGGCGTTCATTGCCGACGACGACTTTCACCTCGCGCTCGCCGACCGAGAGCCCGACGAGGAGAGCGCGCTCGGTGTGAACTACCAACGGCCTGTTGCGGTCGAGCGCAAGATCGCGACCACGGCGGCGCGGCAGGACAGCGACTTTGTGATCAACGGCAGCAAGACTTGCATCACCAACGCGCCACTGGCGAAACTCCTTGCCGTCGAGGCCATGACCGACAAGGGCCCTGCCCTGATCCTGGTGCCGCGCGACTGCGCGGGCCTCGCCGTGACCGAGCAGCCCGAGCCGCGCTGGTATCACGGCGTCTGTGGCACCATCGAGCTTCGGAATTGCCGTGTGCCGGTCAATCACCTGCTCGGCATGGGCGGCGCCACCGACCACGGACGCGGCGCGCCGCTGTTCCAGGCGCTGAACCTCGGCATCGGCCGCGCAGCCTATGAGGCGGCCCTGGAATACGCGCAGCTCCGCGTGCAGGGTGGCCGCGCCATCATCGAGCACCAGGCGATCGGGACCAAGCTTGCCGATATCGCGATCCGGCTTGACCTTGTCCGCAGCAGCGTGTGGCGGGCGGCCTGGGCCTCGGATCATCCGGACGCCTACGCCGACCGCAGCCTGCCCGACCTGCCGCTTTCGACGATCGCCCGGGTCATCACATCCGAGGCGGTCCACAAAGCCAGCAAGGACGCCGCCGAGTGCTTCGGTGCGATGGGCGTGATGCGCGACATGCCGCTGCAGAAATACATCCGCGACGCGCTGATCTGCCTGCATTGCGGCGACGGCAATGCCGACGCACGGCTCCGCATCGCCGAGGCGCTCGTCAACCACCGGCGGCCGGGCCGCCCGCTGCTCGCCGCGGAATAGGAGCCGCTGTCATGGACTTTTCACTCAGCAACGAGCAGCGCGCCTGGCAGATGACCGCGCGCAAGTTCGCGCAGGACGAGATCAAGCCGATCTCGCTGGCGCTCGATGACACGCCCGACGCGTTCGGCAGCTTCGATTGGGACATCGTCGAGAAGGGCAGCAAGCTCGGCTTCCGCACGCTCGCGGTGCCGAAGGAGTTCGGCGGCGAAGGCACCGATTTCGTGACCCAGGCGCTGGTCATGGCGGAGCTTGCGCGGGGCGACAGCGCGATCTCCAAAACTTTCAGCCAAAACTGGAAGTGGAGCCACCTAATCTCGCAGGCCTGCAACGCCGAGCAGAAGGAGCGCTTTCTGCGGCCGTTCGTCGCCGATCACCGTTTCCTGCTCGGCAAGGGCATCACAGAGCCGAGCGCGGGTTCCGACAACCGGCTGCCGCCGAAGGACGACCCCAAGGCCGGACTGAAGCTGCGCGCCGAGCGCCACGGCGACGAATGGATCCTGAACGGCGAGAAGTGCTTCATCGCCAACGCGCCGGTCGGCAAGCTGTTCTTCATCGACGCGCGTACCGACCCGAACGCGCCGCTGCGGCAGGGCACTACCATGTTCCTCGTGCCCTACGACACGCCGGGCTTCCGCATCGGCAAGGTGTTCAACAAGAGCGGCTGGCGGTTCTACCGCAACGGCGAGATGATCTTCGAGAACGCTCGCGTGCCGCACGTCAACGTAGTCGGTCAGGCCAACACCTCCGACATGAGAACCGCGCAGGCCGGCGATCGCACCGGCGGCGACATTTTCGGCGATCTGGAGCTCGCCGCAAACGCGCTCGGCGTCTGCGACGACGCCTGCGAGCAGGCAATGAAACACGCGCAGACGGCAAGGCAAGGCGGCCGGCCGCTGTTTGACCAGCAGAACGTGCAGCTCAAGATCAACAAGATGCACATGCTGACCGAGGCGCTGCGCTCGTTCGTCATGCGGATCGCCTGGGAGCACGATCACAAGGTGCACTCCGCCAACGCAGGCCTTGCGATGAACTACTCGACCGACGTGATCCAGGAGGTCACCGAACTGAACCTGGAGATTTACGGCGGCGCCGGCGGCACGGTCGCCCGCCACGCCGAGAAGCTCGTGCGCGACGCCTTCATCTGGAGCCATCTCGCGGGCGACAGCGTCCAGCGGCTCAAGGTCGCCGGCCGGCTCGCGCGCATGGCGGCGCATTAACGGGCACTGTCATTCCGGGGCCGGCCGAAGGCCGGAACCCGGAATCCAGATCAGCACGCAAGCGCGTGCCGTGGTTCTGGATTCCGGGTTCGCGCCATAGCGCGGTGAAGACGCGCGTAAACGCGCTTAAGGCGCGCCCCGGAATGACGCCGCATGTCATGCAACGGAGATAGAGCATGGACACGGATGACCTCGCCGCAAAAGGCCTGAAGCTCCGCAAAGCGCTGTTCGGCGACAAGGCGGTCGAGCAGCGCATGCAGGCGTTCGGCGAATTCGGCGAGCCGCTGCAGCACATCATCAATGCCTACGCTTATGGCGACATCTGGAGCCGGCCCGGGCTGTCGATGTCGACCAAGAGCCTTGCCATGATCGCGATGATGGCGGCGGCCAACAAGCCGGCCGAGCTGCGCGTGCATCTGAAAGGCGCGCTGCAGAACGGCTGCACGCCGGATGAGATCCGCGAGGTGCTACTGTTGGTCGCGCTCTACTGCGGCATCCCGACGGCCAACGAAGCGCACCGGGCGGCGATCGACGTGCTGAAGGACGAGAACAAGGCGTAGCGGCAACGCGCCGACAAGTGGCGCGCGGCGTTCGAATCCCTACTTGAAGATCGACTTCGGGATCATGCCGTGGATGCCCTTGGTGCCATCCACCACCTGCGTCACGTGGTAGTCGACCGCGACGCTCGCGATCATGTAGGCCTCCTCCCGCGTCAAATTCGGGAAGCGCTTGGTGATGAAGTCGATGGTCTCGCGCACCGCGATCTTCATCGCCTCCTCGAGGTTCGGGTGCAGCCCCATCACGATCCAATGGGTCGGCGTTTCGCCGCGCGGCCACGACAGCTTCATGTCCTTGCGCACGATGAGCTGGAACTTGCCCTGAAGGCCGGTCTCGATGGCGGTGAGGTCGACCTCGCCGTGGCCCTGCGCGGCATGCGCGTCGCCCGCCGAGAACATCGCCCCCGGCACGTAGACCGGCACAAAGAGCGTCGTTCCCGCGATCAGGTCCTTGTTGTCGAGGTTGCCGGCATAGACGCCGGGCGGCGCGCTACTGATGCGGCCCATGGTGGCGTCCGGCGCAACGCCCATGATGCCGAAGAACGGCTTGTCAACCGGCACTACCACGCCACGCGCTACCTCGGCGGTCTTGGCCTGCCGGTTGATCGGGATGATCCGCGACCAGAACCCGGTGAATTCGTCGGGCAGCGAGCCGGCATAGGGCCGCTGATAGTTGAAGCCCCAATCCAGGATCAGGTCGACCTCGAGGATGCGCACCTCCAGCACGTCGCCCGGCATCGCGCCCCTCACCTCGATCGGGCCGGTCAGGATGTGCGGGCCGGGGCCGCGGTCGCGCACCGTGGCGTAGATGTCGCGCTGATACTGGGGCACGGCACTCGGTGGCACCACGCCCGACGCGTCGACCGCAGACGGCATGATCGAGACGGCGCTTTGCAGCGTGACGATGTCGCCTGAGTCGACCGTGAGCACCGGCCTGAGGCTCGCAAGAAAGTGTCCGATGTGCACGGTCTGCGGCGACGGCATCAGCGTGTGCTCGGCTCCAAGCGAGCCCGAGCCGCCTGCGGCCACAAGCACGCATGCGATCGCCAGGTTACGTCGGGTGGCGCAAAACAGACCGGTCGGCAACACTGCAAACTCCTCGTCGATTTGTACGCAACGGTAGCAGCCGACCCTGTTGCTCGGAAGGCGCATTTCAGCGCGACGTTTCCCCTCACGGAAGGGGCCAAAGGACGGCCATTCAAAGTCCGACAAATGCGCTAGGATTGCGGGGCACGCTCGTCGGCATGCGTCCACCAGTGCGGAGAGTGAAATGGCAAAGAAGGCGAAGGAAGGCGTTTACCGGATCGTCGATGTGGTCGGCGTCAGCAAGACCTCTTGGGAGGATGCAGGCCGGCGCGCGGTCGAGACCGCTGCCGCGTCGCTGCGCGACCTGCGCATCGCCGAGGTCACAAAAATGGACATGCGGGTCGAGAACGGCAAGGTGCGCGAATTCCGTACCCGTGTCGCGCTCTCGTTCAAATACCAGAGCTGATCAGTCCACTTTGTTGCAGCGCCACGAACACGAACGCCGGTCTGCAAGGATGATCTCCTTGCGACCGCACGGGTCGCTGTGCGTCGCAATGGCGTCGGGACGGGGGACGCTGTGCTGCACGCGTCCCCGGCATGCTGCCGAGCGCTACACCTTGACCTTCTCGTCGTCCAGCACGCGCTGGACGGCGGGACGCTTGGTCATCCGATCCTTGAAGGCGGTGTAGTTCTTGAGTTCGCCCACCGGCAGCTCGCGGCGGACGCCCCAGGCGTAGAACACGAGCCCATAGGGGTCGAGCACCGAGTACTCGTCGCCGAACCACTCACGGCCGGCGAGCATACCGTCGATCTGCTTGAGATAGCCGTGGAAGGTCTTGAGCCCCTGATCCTTGATGCCGGGGAACGCCGACTGATCGGCGGTGTAGCGCTCCGGACGGCCGACGTGGGCGTGCGCGGGATGCACGCTCGACGCAAAGAAGCCGATCATCGAAAGCGCCTTGGCCTCAGCCAGCGCATCGGCCGGCCACATCCCGAACCGCTTGCCGAGATAGGGCAGGATCGCCGTGTTCTCGGCCAGCGGATCGCCGTTGTCGAGCTGCAGCAGCGGCACGCGGCCGAGCGGATTCATCTTCAGATACGCCTCGGTGCGCTGCTCGCCCTTGGCGAGGTCCATGCGCTTGGGGTCGTATTTCTCGCCGCTCTCTTCGAGCACGATATGCGAGGCCATGGAGCACGCACCCGGTCCGTAATACAACGTCAACATGACACGCCCTTTCCCAATTTCAGTTCTGCCGCAGGAGAATTCCGGCGCGATCAAACGCGGTGGCGGCTGCCGGGTCAAGGCGGTCCGCGGCGACGCCGGATTTCCTCGACGATGATGCTGTTGTCGCGCTCGGCTTCGCCGGCCCGCACGCAGGCCTCCAGCACGTTGCAGTGCACCCGCAGCGTGGGCAATTGCTGGCCGAGCCGCTCGGCCTGGTCGAGCATCATGTGCACGTCCTTCAGCGTCTGGCGGACGCGGCCTTCGGGGGCGAAATCGCGCGCAAGCATTTTCAGACCCTTGGTCTCCATCACCTGAGAGTAGGACGCGGCGCCACGCGCGACCTCGAGGAATGCCTTCGCGTCGAGGCCCATGCGCTCGGCGAACGAAAGGCCCTCGGCCAGCGCCAGCCGGTTCAGGCCGAGGATCAGGTTGACCGCGAGCTTGGCGCGGCCGCCGTCGCCGACCCGGCCGATGTGGAAGCGGCGGGGGAACAGCGCGTCGAGGACGGGCGCAACCTCGGCCGCGACCTGCGGATCGCCGCCGATCAAGCCCACGCCGTCGCCCTGGCGCACCTGCTCGCTCGTGCCCGACACCGGCGTCTCCAGGAAGCGAATGCCGCTCGGTGTGACGCGCGCCGCCAGCGCCGCGATCCGGTCCGGATCGCAGGTGCTGGTGCACATCACGGTCTTGCCGCCGCCCGCTGCGGGAACCAACAGGGTTTCGACCACGTCCTCGACCTGGTCGGTGCTGAACACCGCCAGGATCACCGGATCGCAACGCGCCACGTCGGCTGGCGCTGCGGCTCCGCCGCCCATCGCGGCGAGGCGCGCATTCTTCGCAGGCTCAATGTCGTGGCCGCGCACGGCAAAGCCCGCGGCCAGCAGCCGGCCGGCCAGCACCTCGCCCATTAGTCCGAGGCCGATCAATCCAACAGGACCCCGCTGGTCCGTCATGTCGCGCGCTCCGCGTCTTGTCACGTGGCTGGCGCCGGCTACTTGCCGAGCAGCACCATCGAGATCGCCGGCACGTAGGTAATGACCATCAGCGTCGCGAAATTGATCGCGAGGAACGGCAGCACGCCGCGATAGATGTTGGCAAGCGGAGTCTGGAACACCGCCTGGGTCGCGAACAGGTTCAGCCCGAACGGCGGCGTATACATGCCGATGCTGAGGTTGACTGCCATGATGATGCCGAAGTGGATCGGATCGACGCCGACCGCCTGCACCACCGGCAGCATCAGCGGCGTGAGGATCAGAATCGCGGCCGGCGGCTCGAGAAAGCTGCCCATGATCAGCAGGATCACGTTGATCGACAGCAGCAGCGCCCAGGGCGGCAGGTGCAGCACGTTGATCTCCGCAATCACCTTCTGGGGGATTCCGCTGGTGGTGAGCAGCCACGAGTAGAGGCCGGCGGCGGTGACGATCAGCAGGATCTGCGAGATCAGGAACACCGAGCTCTGAATGATGCGCCAGAGCTCGCGGAAGCCCACCTCGCGATGCACCACCATGGTCACGAACAGCGAATAGACGACGGCCACGCCCGCGGCCTCGGTCGGCGTGAACACGCCGCCGTAGATGCCGCCCAGGATGACGACGATCGTGCTGATCGACCAGCTCGCCTCCTTGGTCGATTTCCAGATTACGTCCCAGCGCGCCTTCGACGTGAGCGGCACCGCCTTGATGCGGGCGTAGAGCATCACGTAGATCGCATCGACCAGCCCGATCAGCAGGCTCGGCAGAATGCCCGCCGTAAAAAGCGCCACCGCAGACTGCTGCGCCGACAGCGAATAAAGAATCATCGCGATCGACGGCGGGATGACGACCGCAATCGCGCCCGACGAAGCGATCAATCCCACCGCGAAGCGCTCGTTGTAGCCATTCTCCTTCAGCGACGGGTAGAGCATGCGGCCAACCGCCACGACCGTTCCGACGGCGGTGTGGGCCATCGCACCGAACACCTCGGAGGCCGCAACCGTTGTCACCGCGAGCGAGCCGCGCACGCCACCGACGAGCGAAATCACCCAGACCACCACGCGGCGGGCAATCCCGCCTTGCGCCATGATCTCGCCAGCCAGCACGAAGAACGGCACGGCGAGCAGAGGAAAGTTGTCGAGTCCGCTGAACAGGAAGGTCTGCACCGTCTCGGTCGGGACGTCGGCCACAAACAGGACGACGACGAGGCAGGTCACCAGCAAGCACAAGGAAAATCGGCACGCCGAGCACAAGCAGAACCGCGGGTAGAACGAAGTAGGCCAGAACAGCTGACATGGCTTGCTGGTGCCCGGGTTTCGCCGTTATGCCATCAATGGCCTGTGCCGCGGGATGTCTCTGCGGTCGCCGCCGGTGAAGAGCCGGACCACGACCAGCAACGACCATGATCGACAGGCCGATCGGGATCAGGGATTGCGGTATCACCAGTGGCACCTCAGCAGACTGGCTGCGCTGGTCGAACGTCCACAGGTCGCGGATCACGGGCCAGGCAAATACCACGATCATCGAGGCTGCAACGATGAACAGCAACTCGGCGAACAGGTTGAGCGCCTCTCGCATCTTCGGGGGCATCATGCCGACGATTACGTCCATCCTGATCTGCCGGCCCGACCAGGCGACCACACCGTTGCCGAGGAACACGCAGCCGACCATGAGGAAGAGCATCATCTCCTCGGCCCAGTAGATCGAAGCGTTGAAGAAGTAGCGGCCGATGACATTGGCGAAGTTGAGCGCGACGCTGAGGATCAGCAGCACGCCCGCCACCACGACGGAGAACGGCGACGAGCCCGCGCACGCCCCGCAACACGGTGTCGGTCATTCTGCTAGGTCCGCGGTTGATCCGTCCGCTGCCCGATCTTCAAGCCATGCGGCGGGCCGGCCAGCCAAGCGGGCCTTCATTGACGACGCCGTCGGCCAGCCGGTCAGATGATCAGTTCCTGTTGGCGACCTCGAACACCAGCTTCACCGCCTTGTTCAAGCTCGGGCTTGTCCTTCGACAGGTCCTCGCCGATGGTGGAGACCTTGGCGATCATGGCGGCCTGCTCGTCGGCCGGCAGCCTGATCAGCACGCCGCCCTTGCTCTTCCAGACTTCGTACTGCTTGGCGAAGAACTCCTTCACGAACGGAACGATGTCCGTGGAGACCTTGGTCGCCATTGTCGCGCACGATCTTCTGCAGGTCCGGCGGCAGCGTCGCGAGCCACTTCTTGCTCATCACGACGATCGAGTTGAGGTAGGGCTGGTCGGTCTCGA
The DNA here is from genome assembly GCA_963821555.1 of uncultured Alphaproteobacteria bacterium. Lineage (GTDB taxonomy): Bacteria > Pseudomonadota > Alphaproteobacteria > Rhizobiales > Xanthobacteraceae > Z2-YC6860. Next base: position 8,577 of record CAWGEM010000023.1, read on the forward strand.
TCACGTACTTCGCCACATCCTGGAATTGCATCGTCGTGTAGACGGTGATGGTCGACGAGCGCGCCGTCGATGGTGCCCTGCTGGAGGCCCGGCAGCACGTCGGCGAGCGTCATGGCGACCGGCGATCGCATCCATCCGGCGGATCAGCTCGAGCTGGAACGGCGAGGCCAGCACGCGGATCTTCGTGCCCTTGAAATCGGCGAGACGTCTTGACCTCCTTGCGCATGACGATCGATGACGGACCGATCGGCGCAAAACCCACGCCTTCCAGGCCCTTGTTCGCCCCGAGCTCGAACATCAGCTTCTGCACCGCCGGGTCGTTGATCACCTTCACCATCTGGTCGAGGCTGGTGATCAGGCCCGGCGCACTCAGCGCCTCGTAGCGCTTGTCGACGCCGACCAGGAATTCCGGCGGACCGATCCAGGCCTGGATCGAGCCGAACTGCACGCCTTCGATCTGCCGCGGGATCGGGCCGAGCTGGCTGGCCGGATAGATTTCGCCCTTGATCCGTCCGCCGGAATCCTTCTCGACCACCGCCGCGAACCGCTTGAGCCATTCGTGCTGGGTGTCGTTGATGGTGGCAGGCCGAGCTTCATGACGAAGGTCTTGTCGGCCTGCGCAAGCGCGGCCGGCGCCGGCGCCAGCAGCGCCGCCATCATCCCGCCCGCGAGCGATGCCATCGTCGCGAGCAGCAAGTCTCGTGTTGTGCGCATTCTCAACCTCCCCTGCGTGCCGGCATGACTCGTCGGCTGATCATGCCGGCTGTCGAGTCTGCTTTGCCTTTTCTGATGCCGGCAGCAATGCGCAAAAGCATGACATAGGGCCGGCACCCTGACCAGTCCCAAAACTGTGCAGGCCCGGCGACATCACGGCGCGAAATGTCGCAGTTATTTCGGCGGCTCGGCGCCCGGCGTGTCGTAGCTCGCCAGCAGTTCGTCCACCGAGCCGGCCCACTCGTCCCATGGGCCGTCGAGGTAGCTGTAGTTGTTCATCGCAAAGGCCGGCCCGGCGTAGAACTTCTCGTACTGCATGTGCCGGCCGGCAAAGTCCGAGCCGAGCAGGTCCCAGGCCAGATTGAGCAGCTTCATGCGGTCGGCTGCCGACTGGCCCGGCACCGACCAGTAGGTCTCGAAGGTCTCGCGCAGCTTCTCGTCCTGCAGCACCGACGCGTCGGCCGGCATCTGGAACACGCCGGCGCCGATCAGTTCGCGCACCGTGTCGCAGATGTCGGCGTGATGGTTGGTGCACCAATGCAGCGCGCCATAGACGTAGCGGCGATTGGGCGTGAGATAGCCGGGCACGTGCTCCTCGCCGCGGCTGATCTGGCCCATGATCAGCGCCTTCGAGCGCGGACTGCATGGCCGGCGAGCCGCCCGAGCGTGAACTGCACCGCCGGCACGTTGCGCGCGCCGTTCATGTCGACGATCTTGCTGGTGATGCCGAGGATCAGCTTGAGCTTTTCCAGGAAGCGCACGTTGGCCTGGTGGTTGGCCATCTGGTGGCCCGGCGTGCGGATGTAGATCTCGCGCGACATCGCGACGTTGTCGACGCAGAACACGCGCTCCCACGGCACGTGCACGTTCTCGAACAGCACCGCGGCGTCGTTCTCGTCGAAGCGCGTCGCCAGCGGATTGTCGAACTCGCTCACCGCGTGCTGCTCGTAGGACTTGCGCGACCAGATGCTGACGCCCGGCGCGTTGAGCGGCACGACGCAGGTGATCGATTCCTTCTCCTGGCCCGGCGCCAGCGGCTGCAGGTTGCCGCACCAGGTCTCGTGGCAGAACACCGTCGCGGTGCCGAGCATCTTCAGGCCGTTGACGATGACGCCGTCGTCGTCCTCGGCCACCACCTTCAGCGTCGGCGACGTGCGCTTCTGCTCGGCGCTGGTGTTGCGCCAGCCCTGCGGATTGGTCACGGTGTGCGAGGCGAAGATGTCGTTGCCGCGCATGTGGCGGTAGTAGTTCTTGATGTTGTCGCCGAAGCCCTGGCGGATGCCGTCGAACATCGCCGGGTCCATGACCAGCCCGCTCACGTAGCTCGGGAAATTGTCCGGCGCGCGGCCCATCAGGCCGTAGGTCCAGGACGCGATGCGCCGGTGGGTCTCGAAGCGGCGCTGCAGATCCTCGCGCGTGCGCGGCAGCAGGAAGTAGGTCGAGAAGGTCTCGCCGTCCTCCTCGAACGTCATCACGTCGCGGTTTTCCGGCGCGCGCTTGCGGTCGTAGATCATCGCGAAGGAGTGCGCGGCGTTGCGGAACGCCGGATGCGTGGTCACGTCCTCGACCAGTTCGCCGCCGACATAGACGCGCCGGCCGTCGCGGATGCTTTCGAGATATTCCTCGCCGGTCAGCAGCATGAGTCCCGCAGCGCTCGCCGGGCGCCGGCGCGAAAAGATCAAGCCGCCCCGTAGCCACCGCCGCGTTGGAGCGATATCAGTTGGCCGACGCACCTCGCAGGGAGACCGCCATGCCATCGCCCGGACTGATCGTTGCGCCGCTGACGCCGTTCACCTCCGATCTCGCGGTCGACGAGCCCGCGCTGCGCGCCAGATCGACTACGTGGTCAAGGACTGCGGCGCCACCATGGTGGTCGCCGCCGGCGTCGAGACCCAGGAATACACCTATCTCAGCCTCGAGCAGCGCAAGGCGCTGATCCGGCGGACCATCGAGTTCGTCGACGGCCGCGTGCCGGTGATGGTCGGCATCTCGCATGCCTCGTTCAGGACCGCGATCGAGCTCGCCCATGACGCGGAGCGCTGGGGCGCGGCCGCCGTGCAGCTGCTGGCGCCGCTGCGGCCGTTCGCCGGCCCGCCGACCCAGGCCGATCTGGTCGCCTATTTCGAGGCGATCGGACGCGAGACCAAGCTGCCGATCACGCTCTATCTCAATCCCGGGCCCGGGCGCCGACGTCTCGATCCCCGACACGATCGCGCTCGCCAAGCTGCCGTGCGTGCAGCTCATCAAGGAAAGCTCGCGCGATCTGGCGCGGGTGTCGCGGCTGATCGTCGAGATCGACCGCGCCGGCCACGCCCGCTACTTCACCACCATGCAGATGCTGCTGGCGACGCTGCAGCTCGGCGGCTCCGGCGCGACCATGCCGCCGCCCGGCTCGGAGATCGCGCGCCACGTCATCGACGCCTTCATGGCCAAGGACCACGAGCGCGCCGCCGAACTGCAGCTGCAGTTCGCGCTGTTCCCGTCGAAGTGGATGCATCGCGGGCTCGCGCCGGCGATGAAGGCGGCGATGAACCTGATCGGCATTCCGGTCGGCGAGCCCTATCCGCCCTATGTCGCCGCTCACCCGCGACGAGATGACCGCGCTCGCCGCGACGCTGCGCAGCGACCGTGCTGGCGCCGCGGTTCAAGGTCACGGCGGCCGCCTGAACGGCTCGAGCGAGGCCAATGGCTGCAGCAAGTCGCACCGCCGAGCACGCCCTACGGCGCGCCGATCTCGATCGAGGCGGCGCAAGAAGGCGATGGCGGCGGCCGAAGCCGAGGCCACCAGGAACAACTGGGGCGTCGCCATTGCGATCGTCGATTCCGGCGGCAACCTCGTGATGCTGCACCGCCTCGACAACGCCCAGCTTTCGGCGGCGCGCATCGCCGAAGCCAAGGCGCGCACCGCGGTCGAGTTCCGCCGCCCGACCAAGGCGCTGGAGGACGCGGTCGCGGGCGGCGGCGTCGGGCTGCGCGTGCTGACCTTCGGCGCCAGCGTCGCCGAGGGCGGCGTCCCGATCGTGGCCGGCGGCAGGATCGTCGGCGGCATCGGCGTGTCGGGCGTGGCCTCGCACCAGGACGCCCAGGTCGCGCAGGCCGGCGCCGACGCTCTGAAGTAATGTTCGTGATTGGGGCGCTGTTTAATATGCCCTCTACCCCTTGCGGGAGAGGGCCAACGTGCATCTGCAACACGATCAAGCTGGGTGAGGGGTTACGGCTTACCGAACGTCCATACCCCTCACCCCAATTGATGCCCTGTCGTCCGCTTGCATTGCCCTCTCCCGCAAGGGGAGAGGGCACATCAAGCAGCGCTGCCATTGCAGTTGCCGTTGCCGAATGAAGCTTCGGGCGATCGTGCTCGCCTTAAAATCCCTTCGGCAGGTCCTTCGCTCCACTTGGCGCGGATGCGGTCGTCGAGCGCCTTGCTGGAGCGCGCGATCTTCGGGAAGGTCTTCTTGCGCCGGAACGGTATGCAAGCGTCGATCGATGACCCGCGAATTGCGCCGATCGTTCTCGGTGTCGTAGCACATCGGGTCGAGCGCCGAACTCCAGCCGCCGTGGATGATGTCGACCTGGTCGCGCGGGTCGCAGCGCGTGCACATCGCCCAGACCACGTCGCTGAAGTTGGTCGGATCGATGTCGTCGTCGACCACGATGGTCCAGCGATTGTTGTAGGCTCCCGCATGGCAGTGCGCCGCCACCATCGCGGCCTGCTTGGAATGGCCGCCGTACAGCGTCTTGATCGAGATCACCAGCATGAAGCGGCTGCCGCCGGCCTCGTGCGTCCACACGCCCTTCACTTCGGGAATGCCGGCCGCCTCGAGCTGATTCCAGACCGCGCCGCATCGATAGGCGCCGAAGTAGAACGTGTTGTCGTTCGGCGGCACCGCCGGGATCGCGCCCATCAGGATCGGGTCGTTGCGGTACATCAGCGTGTCGATGCGGATCGCGGGCTCGCGATCGCTGCCGCTTGCGTAATAGCCGGTCCATTCGCCGAGCGGCCCCTCCTTGATCCTGTCGTCGGGATGGATCAGGCCCTCAAACGCGATCTCGGAATTCGCCGGCACCGGCAAGCCGGTCTTCGGCATGTTGATGACCTCGATCGGCTCGCCGAGAATGCCGCCGGCCGCCTCAAGCTCGTTCTTGCCGTACGGGAATTTCGATGCCGCCCAGCATCACCAGCGCCGGATGCATGCCGGCGATCACCGCGACCGGGCACGGCTCGCCGCGCTCGTGATACTTGCGCATGATGATCAGGCCGTGCTTGCCGGGCGACATCATCACCGAGGCAACATTCGGCTCGTGCGACTGCACCCGGTAGGTGCCGTAGTTGACCCAGCCCGATGTCCGGGTCCTTCATCACCACGAGGCAGGCGGTGCCGATGAACGGCCCGCCGTCGAGCTCGTGCCAGATCGGCGTCGGGATTTTCTCGATGTTGACGTCCTTGCCTTCGACAGCACGTTGTCGAGCAGCGGCCCGCCGTTGACCGCCTTGGTCGGCTTTGACGGCGCGTTCTTGAAGTAGTTCCGCCACCACTGGATCTGCTCCATCTCCGGTGGTTCCGGCGGCAGGCCGAGAGCGATGCTGACGCGCGGGATCGAGGTCAGGATATTGGCGATGACACGGTGGCCCTTGGGATAGCCCGGCACCTCATCGAACATGCACTGCGGGATTGCCCATCTTCCGCATATAGATGTCGACGATGCCGCCGATCTCTTCCTTGGGCTCGGCGCCCTTGATGACCTTCAGCTCGCCAGCAGCCTTGATGCCGGCGATCCAGTCCCGCAAATCCTTGTTGGCCACGTTCCGGCTCCCTGCATCGCGCCCGCGATGACATAAGTTGATGGATTGTCGACCCATCGAAGCAGGGAATGCCGGGCCAGTAAACCCGACCCGCCGGGCTTGCCGGGAACCGGCCTCGTGGGCGACCATGCTAAGGACGCATTCTATCCGGAATTACCGCAATGAATGACGAGACGAGACCGCAGGGCTCAGATCGCACCGCCCAAGCCGCGCAGATCGACCTTGTGGCGCGCGCCCGGGCGCTCGCCCCGATGATCGCTGCGGCGTCGGCGCGGATCGAGACGGAGCGCGAACTCACGCCCGAGATCGTGGACGCGCTGCATGAGGCCGGCCTGTTCCGCATGCTGATCCCGCGCTCGCTCGGCGGTTCGGAGGCAACGCCGGTCACCCTGGTCCAGGCGATCGAAGAACTCGCCAAGGCCGACGCCAGCACCGCTTGGTGCGTTGCGCAGACGGCGGCCGCCTCGATGGTCTGCGCTTCGCTCGACCACGAGACGGCGCACGAGATTTTCGCGGCCGATCCGCGCTCGCTGATGGCGGTCGGCCCGCCGAGCGGCAGCGGCCGGGCGGTCGCCGCACCGGACGGCTTCCGCGTCAGCGGCACCTGGCAGTTCGCAAGCGGCAGTCGCCACGCCAACTGGATCGGCGCGCACTGCCCGATTTTCGAATCCGACGGCACGCCGCGGCTGGACCCGGCCGGCCTGCCGGTGCAGCGCACGCTGATCTTTCCCAAGAGCAGCGCCGCCATGAAGGACGTCTGGCACGTCATTGGGCTGAAGGGCACCGGCAGCGACACGTATTCGGTCAACGATCTGCTCGTGCCGGCGCGCCGCACCACGTCGGCGTTCGGCCGCGATCCCGCCGAGAAGCGCGAGCGCGGGCCGCTTTATCAGTTCACCACGTTCCAGCTTCATGGCGCGAGCTTTGCCGCGATCGCGCTCGGCATCGCGCACGCCGTGCTCGATGCCTTCATCGAGCTCGCCAAGTGCCAAAACTCCGTACGGCCACAAATACATTCTGCGCGACAACGCCGTAATCCAGTCGCAGATCGGTCTCGCGAAAAGCCAGCTCGTCTCGTCGCGGGTGTTCCTGCATCACGCGCTGTCGGAGATGTGGCAGGGCGCGAACCGCGGTGGCATCACCGTCGACGAGCGCGTGCAACTTCGCATGGCGTCGAGCCACGGCTCATACCAGGCGCGGCAGATCGTCGATACGATCTATCACGCGGCCGGTGCGACTGCGATCTTCGAGGACAACCCGTTCGAACGACGGTTCCGCGACGTGCACACGGTGTCGCAGCAGGTGCAGTCGCATTTCGCGGTGTTCGAGGCGATCGGCCAGCACTTCGTCGGCCTGCCGCTGCACGCCCGGCTGATCTGACGAATGTTTCGATGAGGGGGAATCGCTACCGCTCGTCCCCGCGAAAGTGGGGACCCAGCGAAAAAAGCTGGATTCCCGCTTGCGCGGGAATGAGCGGACGAGAATCGCATCAATTGAAACGGAACGTCCTCTAAACCGGTTCGCACCACAAAAAAATGGATCGGGGGAGGACCGCCAAGTGCCTCCCCCGCGACATCGACTTCAGTGGTGGACATGAAGACCGACGCCGAGCGCGTCGTCTCTGCGGACGTTCCGCAGAGCCTACCTAGGCCGCGGCACTGACCTTAGCGTCGGTTGGCACCGAGGCGACCGTCTTCAGAACCTGAGAGGCGATCTGGTAAGGGTCGCCTTGCGAGTTCGGCCGGCGATCTTCGAGATAGCCCTTGTAGCCGTTGTTGACGAAGCTGTGCGGCACGCGGACCGAGGCGCCGCGATCGGCCACGCCGTAGCTGAACTTGTTCCACGGCGCGGTCTCGTGCTTGCCGGTCAGGCGCTTGTCGTTGTCCGGGCCATAGACGCTGATGTGGTCCATCAGGTTGGTCTCGAACGCCTTCATCAGCGCATCGAAGTATTCCTTGCCCCCGACCTCGCGCATGAACTTGGTCGAGAAGTTGCAGTGCATGCCCGAGCCGTTCCAGTCGGTATCGCCGAGCGGCTTGCAGTGGAATTCGATGTCGATGCCGTACTTCTCGGTGAGGCGGAGCATCAGATAGCGCGCCATCCACATTTCATCGGCGGCGCGCTTGGAGCCCTTGCCAAAGATCTGGAACTCCCACTGGCCCTTGGCCACTTCGGCGTTGATGCCCTCGTGGTTGATGCCGGCGGCGAGGCAGAGGTCAAGGTGCTCCTCGACCATCTGGCGGGCGACCGAACCGACATTCTTGTAGCCGACGCCGGTGTAATACGGACCCTGCGGCGCTGGATAGCCGGCCTCCGGAAAGCCGAGCGGACGGCCGTCCTTGTAGAAGAAGTACTCCTGCTCGAAACCGAACCAGGCGCCTTCGTCGTCCAGGATCGTGGCGCGCTTGTTCGACGGATGCGGCGTCTTGCCGTCCGGCATCATGACTTCGCACAGCACCATTACGCCGTTGGTGCGCGCGGCGTCGGGGAACACACGGATCGGCTTGAGGACGCAGTCAGAGCTGTGCCCCTCGGCCTGGTTGGTTGAACTGCCGTCGAAGCCCCACAGCGGCAACTGGTCGAGCGAGGGGAAGCTGTCGAACTCCTTGAGCTGGGTCTTGCCGCGCAGGTTTGGAACCGGCGTGTATCCGTCGAGCCAAATGTACTCGAGCTTGTATTTCGTCATGGCACTCTCTCGTGGATGATGACGCGAAGGCGGTGAGAAGCCCGTTGCGTGCTTCAGCGGCCAACGGCATTCCCGGCCGCCAACTGCCGGCTCTGGCCAAGCATCATCCGTGCCAACCGCACCGCGCGAACATCGCTAAGCGATTGATGCGGCACCGCCGCATGAAATCGCGCTCGACCATGCTGCCGCTCAAAAGTGCAAAAGCGCAAATGCTCATATTGTAGCCATACGTCGATTTGATGTGAGGCATGCTGAACAAGCACGATGCAGACGCGTTATGGTGATCCTAGTTAACGCGACTCGCGCAGTGAGGCGCGACCAGTAAAGGACGCGAAAGGACACGACACCATGAACGCATCGACCGACCGAACATCGTCGAACGTCTACCAGTTCCCCTTACGGGGACGATTCGCGCTCGCGCGGGGTGAGCGCGTGGAGACAAAGCCTGCGACGCATGCAATGCCCGCTCGCGCCTTCAAGGCCGTGGTGGGTGGCGCCTGGTATCACGAGCAGGCGATCCTTGACGCTGAGGGCGCACGCAAGAACTGATGCGGCGACGTCGCGCGGCTGCAACGAAGCGCCGCGCGAACCGTAAGCGGACGCAACGACGCGACCGCAGCTTGCCGAGCAGCCGAACGTTCTGATCCGCAGTTCAGGCCCGCAAACTCGGCCCCCAATCCTTCCCATCCAGGCGCTGCCGCGACCGTCGGGCAACCGCGCCCGGCGTCGAAGCGCCGCGCGTGCCGCACCCGGCCGGCCCTAGAGGGCCGTGGGCCGGCGTTTCGAAATCCGCTAGAGTCCGCACGGCCCCGTGCGCTCTTTGAGGATGTCGCCATGCATGAAGCCATCAACCACGCCAAGCTCGCGATGCTGTTCCGCAAGGAATATCAGCTCTGCAACGTGCAGAAGGGCGAGACCATGGTGCTGCTCAGCGACCTTGGCGCGCGGCGAGACTACGTCGCGGCGGCGTTTGCGGCCGCCGAGGACCTTGGCGCCGACGCCTACGAGATGTGCGTCAATGCCATGCCGTCCTGGACCAAGGTCGGCGTCGAGACCGTCGGCCGCTGCAAGGGCACGCTCGACGCGATCAAGGCAGCCGACATGCTGGTCTGCCTGCACATCCCGCTGTTCACCCGCTGGCTGAAGGAGGCGCGCGACGCCGGCACCCGCGTGCTGATGGTGATCGACGGGCCGGACGAACTCGAAGAGCTGATGGCACCGCCGGGCCTGAAGGAGGCCGTGGTGCTCGCCGGCGAGCGGCTCCAGCGCGCCAGGACCATGCGGATCACCCGCCCCGGCGGCACCGACCTCACGGTCAACCTCGGCGAATACCCGACCATGATCCAGTACGGTTATTCCGAGAGCGCCGGCCGCTTCGACCACTGGGGCGCCGGCCACGTGCACACCTTCCCAAACGAAGGCTCGGCCAACGGATCGGTCGTCTTGGCGCCTGGCGACATCGTCGTGCTGCCCTACTGCCGCTACGTGCAGGACGAGGTGCGGCTCGACGTCCGCGACGGCTTCATCCGCAAGATCGAAGGCGGGCTCGACGCCAAGCTGATGAGCGACTGGCTCGACGGCAACCGCGCCACGCCCGACGACATCGACGGCCACGCCATCTCGCACCTCGGCTGGGGGCTCAACCCGCAAGGCCGCTGGGACGCGATTGCGCTGAACGGTGCCGATCCCACACGCCACCACGCCGGCGCGCGCTGCTTTGCCGGAAACTTCCTGTTCTCCACCGGGCCGAACTCGCAAGGCGGCGGCAAGCGCACCACCAAGGGCCACTACGACGTGCCGATGCGCGACTGCACCGTGACGCTCGACAACGACGTGATCATTGAACGCGGCCGGTTCGCCGACGACAAGATGCGCGTCATGCGGGTGGCGCGGTAGGGGTCGGGTAGTAGTAACTGCGAGCACGCTTACCCTCCCCCTTGTGGGGAGGGTCGCGAGCGAAGCGAGCGGGGTGGGGTCTCAGTGAGCGACGCCGGCGGCGATACAACTCGCGACAACCCCACCCCCGGCCCCTCCCCACAAGGGGGAGGGGTGGCGCCCGCGGCAAGCGCTACGCAAGTCAGCAAGCGCTTCGGAGCAACGCGTGCGCTCGATCACGTCGACTTCGACGTGATACCGGGCGAGGTTCATGCGCTGGTCGGCGAGAACGGCGCCGGCAAGTCGACGCTGGTGCGCATTCTCGGCGGCGTGTACCGGCCTGACTCAGGCGAGGTCGCGGTCGATGGCCTGGTCCGCCACTTCGCAAGTCCAAGGGACGCGATTGCGGCCGGCGTCGCGACCATCCCGCAGGAATTGCGGCTGGTGACGACGCTGTCGATTGCGGAGAACCTCGCGCTCGGCGATCCGCCGGTGCGGCGCATGCTCGGCGTGCCCGTGATCGATCGCGCGCGCATGCGCGCGGAGGCAAGCGCGGAGCTGGCCCAGCTCGACTTCGCCCCCGACCCCGACCTGCGCGTCGACCGGCTCGGCTTCGCCGAGCGCCAACTCGTCGCCATCGCCAAGGCGCTGCGCCGCCGATGCCGTCTCCTGATCCTCGACGAGCCGACCGCCGCGCTCGAGACCCGCGAGATCGAGCGGCTGTTCGCCGTGCTGACGCGCATGAAGCAGCAGGGCACCGCGATCATCTACGTGTCGCACCGGCTCGACGAGGTGGTGGCGATCGCGGACCGCTGCACCGTGCTGCGCGACGGCCGCGTCGCGGCGGCCGTCCAGCGCGGCGCGTTCGGCGTCACCGACCTGGTGCAGGCCATGACCGGCCGCGCTGCCGCCGATGTCGCGGCCGATCCGCTCACGCCAGGCGACGTGCTGCTGGAGGAGCCCGCGACCCGCGCGGACGCGGTCGCTATCCGGGCCAAGGAGGTGGTCGGGCTTGCGGGCCTCCTCGGCAGCGGCGCCGAGCGCGTGCTGCAGCGGCTGTTCGGCATCCGGGCCGGGGCCGACGCTGTGCGGATCGGCCGCACGACGCAGCGGCTCACCAACCCCACCGCCGCGATCCGCGCCGGCATCGGCATGGTCCCTGGCGAACGGCGGCTCGGCCTCGTGATGGGGCTGTCGGTCCGCGACAACATCCTCTTGCCGAGTCTCGACGGGCTGTCGCGGTTCGGCCGCATCGATCGCGCCGCCGGAGATCGGGTGGTCCGCGAAATGATGGAACTGCTCGACATCCGGCCGCGCCGGCCCGAGCTTCCGGCCTCGGCGCTCTCCGGCGGCAACCAGCAGAAGGTGATCCTCGCCAAATGGCTCGCGCGCAAGGTCGGCGTGCTGCTGCTCGACGAGCCGACGCAAGGGGTCGATGTCGCGGCCAAGGCGCAAATCCATGCGCTGATCCGAGAGTTTGCCGTCCGCGGCGGCGGCGTGCTGATGTCGTCCAGCGACCTCGCCGAACTGACCCGGGTCTGCGACCGCATCCTCGCGCTGCACCAGGGCCGCATCACCGCCCGCGTGGAACGCAGCCCTGGCGCGAGCGGCCCGCCATTCGACGAAACCCGCCTGCACGCGGCAATCGGCGGATAATCGTGCCGCCGCTGCAGCGCTTCAATCTCGCTGGCCAGGCGCCGCTCATCAGCCTGATCGCGCTCTGCGTCATCACCGCGCTCCTGACCGACCGTTTCCTGTCGCCGCTCAACCTCACCAACATTCTGGTGCAGTCCTCGATCATGGCGGTGATCGCGATCGGCATGACGTTCGTGATCATCGGCGGCGGCTTCGACTTGTCGGTCGGCTCGACCGTGGCGCTCGCCGGCTGCGTCGCTGCGATGGCGATGGTGAAGTTCGGCATCGCGATAGGCGTGCTCGCGGGCGTCGCGACTGGCGCCGCGGTCGGGCTCGCCAACGGACTGATCATCGCCAAGCTCGGCGTCAATCCGTTCATCACCACGCTCGGCACCATGGTGCTGGTGCGCGGCCTCGTGTTCCTGATCACCGGCGGCGCGCCGGTCGGCGACGACGGCCTGCCGTCCGCCTTCATCGCGTTCGGCTCGGGGCGGCTGTTCGGTATCCACTACCTCGTCTGGGTGCCTGCGATTCTGCTCCTCGTGCTGTCGTGGGTGATGCATTCGACGCCCTACGGCCGGCGCATCTACGCCACCGGCGGCAACCGCGAGGCGGCCTATCTGTCCGGTGTGCCGGTCGAGCGCATCATCGCGTCGACCTATGTGTGGTGCGGCGCGCTCGCAGGTGTGGCCGGCGTCATGCTCGCCGCCCGCCTGCAGTCCGGCCAGCCGACCGCGGGCGAGTTCTACGAGCTGACCGCGATCGCCGCAGTCGTGCTCGGCGGCGCCGCGCTGCACGGCGGCGAAGGCACGCTCTACAAGAGCATCATCGGCGTGTTCATCATGATCGTGCTGGGCAACAGCCTGAACCTGCTGAACGTCGAATTCCTACTGGCAGCGGGTGGCGGTCGGCGCGGTCATCATTGCCGCCGCCGCCGCAGATCGGCTACGCTCGCGCCGATAGTCGAGCACGGACGCGCGGCACACTCCGTCCACCCTCCCCTGGAGGGGGAGGGTCGCGAGCGCAGCGAGCGGGGTGGGGTGAACTGTCTGCTCGAACTCACCCCACCCCGCCCGCCTCCGCTTCGCTCCGGCGGTCGACCCTCCCCCTCCAGGGGAGGGTGACAGAGCAAGTGGCCGCGGCGCTGCAAAAGGAGAGATTCATGCGGAAGCTGGGAAGTTGCATGCTGCTCGCAGCGCTGGGCATTGCGCTCGCCCTCGCGCCCGCCCCCTCCCCGGCGCAGGAGAAGATCACCATCGGCGTGTCGCTCGCCCAAGACGACAACCCGTTCTACATCGCAATGCTGCGCGGCATCCGCGCCCGCGCCCAGGAGCTTGGCTTTGAGGTCGCGACCGTCTCGGCCAACGAGGACAAGGTCAAGCAGATCAACGGCGTGCAGGACCTGGTGGCGCGTGGAGTGAAGGGGGTGCTGATCTCGCCGATCGACGCCGTCGGCGTGAACGCGGCCTACGACGCGGCCAAGGCCGCGAACGTGCCGATCGTGTCGGTCGCGCGCGGCTCGACCTCGCCGAACCAGACGCTGCATGTCGCGATGAACGAGAAGCAGATCGGCAGCGACATCGCCGAATGGACCGCCAAGGCGATCGGCGGCGAAGGCAAGGTCGCGATGCTGCTCGGCCCGTCCGGCGCGCCGACCTTCCGCAATCTCGGCGAGGGCTACACCGAGGTGATGGCGAAATATCCCAAGATCCAGATCGTGTTCCGCTCCGACGGCCCGCTCACCCGCGAGCGCGGCGTCAAGCAGGCCGAGGACGCGCTCGTCGCCAACCCAGACCTCAAGGCGATCTACACCGCCAACGACGATGTCGCACTCGGCGCCATGCAGGCGGTGATCGCGGCGAACCGCTCCGACCAGACCATCGTCACCGGCATGAACGGCGTGCCGCCGGCGCTGCGCGCGGTGAAGGACGGCAAGCTCGCGATGACGATCGAGCTCAACCCGGTGCTGTGGGGACGGCTCGGCGTCGATGTGCTCGCGACGTATCTGAAGGGCGAGAAGGTCGAGCCGCGGGTATTCATCAAGCACGTCATCATCGACAAGACCAACGTCGACGAGAAACTGCCGAGGACCTGATATCGGTGTCATCGCCGGGCTTGACCCGGCGATCCATCCTTTCGCGAAGAAGATGGATGCGCGGGTCAAGCCCGCGCATGACAAGCGGAGAGAACAGTGACGATGGCGAACCCCGCTCCCGCCGCCAAGCAATCCGACTTCGTCGCGCAACTCGAGGCGGCGAACCTGCATCCGCTGTGGGATCGCTTCCGCACGCTCACTCCAATCAAGCCGCAGGCCAAGGACCCGCCGCTGATCTGGCGCTGGCGCGATATCGAGCCGTTCACCGCGCGGGCCGTGTCCGAGGTTCCGATCGACGACGTCGAACGCCGCGCGCTGATCCTGGTCAACCCCGCGTTCGGCGGCGACACCGTCACCACCTCGAACCTGATCGCGGCCTTCACGGTGCTCGATCCCGGCGACCGCGCGCGGCCGCATCGCCATACCTTTGCGGCGATCCGCTTTGCCACCCGTGCCGAGGGCGCCGCCACCATCGTCAACGGCCGGCGCTGCGACATGCGCGAGGGCGACCTGATCCTCACCCCGCCGATGTGCTGGCACGGCCATATCAACGAGAGCGACCACCGCATCATCTGGTTCGACGCCGCGAACATTCCGCTGATCCGGCAACTCGACGCCAATTTCTTCGAGCCGGGCGATCCCAAGTCCAACCAGTTCTGGCAGGTGGACGAGGGCGACGAGCGGCTGTGGGCCGAGGCCGGCATCCGCGGTGCCGATGTCGAGCACGCGCCGGTGCATTCGCCGAAGTATCGCTATTCCGGGGCCGCCGCCCGCAGGGTGCTGGCAGCGCTGCCGGCCGGTCCCGATGGCGCACGCACAGTCCGCTACACCAATCCTGCGACCGGCGACGCGGTGATGCCCGCGCTCGATTGCTACATGACACGGCTGCCGAAGGGCGCGCCGACGCGGCCCAAGCGCACCACCTGCAACATGATCTGCCTCGTGGTGTCCGGCGCCGGACGTTCGACGGTCGGCGAGCACACGTTCGAGTGGTCGCAGCACGACGTGTTCTCGATCCCGCACTGGAGCTTTGCGAGCCACACCGCGCTCGACGGCGAAGCCGACCTCTTCATCGTGTCCGATCGGGCGGCGTTCCAACGCCTCGATCTTTTGCGCGAGGAACTGCAATAACGGTAGCCAGCGACATTGCCCGAGACGACCTCACTCAAGCGTGGCCTGCTTTGCCTTGCGGCGCAGATGGTCTTGTGCGTGTGGAGCGCGGTGAAGGCATATGAGCTATGGCATGCCGACGCCCGCACTCTTACTGGTAGCGAACTTGCTGCTTACTGTAGCAGCAATATCGATTGCTATCCTGAGATCGGCTGGATGATAGGCGCGGTGTTCTTGGGCTTCGTCGCTTTCATCAGCGGCTGCTTGGCAGTGGCCGCAATCCTACGGATAGCCCACAAATAAGCAGGAGCGATCGGGGAGACTATACGGTGGACGCACCAACATCGACCGTCGTCCATGAAGGCATCGGCGCGCGGGTCAAGCGCGTCGAGGACCCGAAATTCCTGCGCGGCCGGGGCTGCTTCGTCGCGGACCTGTCGCTGCCCGGCGAACTGTATTGCGTTATGGTGCGTTCGCCGCATGCGCATGCCCGTATCCGCGGCATCGACACGTCGCAGGCGGCCTCCCTGCCCGGCGTGGTCGCGGTCCTCACCGGCGCCGACATGGCCGCCGACCGGCTTGGCCCGATGGCGCCGTTCTGGGCCATCACGTCGGCCGACGGCAAGCCGATGGCCGAGCCGCCGCGCTGGGCGCTGGCGCGCGACGCCGTGCGGCATGTCGGAGAGGCGGTCGCGGCCGTGATCGCAGCGACGCACGCGCGGGCCGCCGATGCGGCCGAAGCGGTCGAGGTCACCTATGAGACACTGCCGGCCGTGGTCGATGGCCGCGACGCGCTCGCCGCGGGTGCGCCGCAACTGCACGAGGCCGCGCCGGGCAACGTCTGCTTCCGCTTTGCGCGCGGCGACGAGGCCGCGGTCCGCAAGGCGTTCGCCGCGGCCGCCCATGTGGTGCGGCTCGACCTCGTCAACAACCGGCTGATCGGCGCCGCGCTCGAGCCGCGCGCTGTGCTGGCCGATCCCGGCGCGCGGGGTGGCAAGCTCACGCTCTATTGCGCAACGCAGGTGCCGCATCACGTTCGCCGCGCAGTCGCCGAGCAGCTCGGCCTGCCGCAGAGCGGCATCCGCCTCGTCGCGCCCGACGTGGGCGGCGGCTTCGGCTACAAGGGCAAGCATTATCCCGAGGAGACGATCGTGGCTTGGGCGGCGCGCCGAGTGCAGCGCCCGGTGAAGTGGATCGCAAGCCGCAGCGAGTGCTTCACCTCGGACTACCAGGGCCGCGACCACCGCACCCATGCCGAGCTTGCGCTCGACAAAGAGGGACGTTTCCTTGGCTTGCAGGTCGACACCGTCGCCAACATCGGCGCCTATGTCTCGACCTTCGGCGCCGGCATTCCGAGCGCGATCTACAGCGCGCTGCTCGCCGGCGTCTACCGTACGCCCGCGATCCACGTGCAATCGACCGGCGTGTTCACCAACACACTGCCGACCGACGCCTACCGCGGCGCCGGCCGCCCGGAGGCGTGCTACGTGCTGGAGCGGCTCGCCGACGAGGCTGCGCGCACGCTCGGCCTCGATCGCGCGGAGATCCGCCGCCGCAATCTCGTTCCGGTCACGGCAATGCCGTACAAGACGCCGATCGGACCGACCTACGATTGCGGCGATTTCCCGAAAGTCTTCGCCCGCGCGCTTGCGATCTCCGACTACGACGGCTTTTCCGCGCGGCGCGCCGCAGCCACGCGTGCCGGCAAGCGGCGTGGCATCGGCATGGCCTGCTATGTCGAGTCGTCGGGCGTCGCGCCGTCGCGCTTTGCCGCGGCGCTCGGGGCGCGTGTCGGCTTCTTCGAGGCGGCGACAGTCCGCGTGCAGCAAGACGGCAGCGTTCAGGCCCTGCTCGGAACCCACAACCACGGCCAGGGCCACGCCACCACGTTCGCGCAAATCCTCGTCTCGCGGCTCGGCGTGCCGATGGCGCAGATCGAGATCGTCGAAGGCGATACCGACCAGGTGCCCTATGGCTCGGGCACGTTCGGCTCCCGCTCGATCGCCGTCGGCGGTTCCGCGCTCGACCAGGCGGCGGTGAAGGTCATCGAGAAAGGCAAGCGGATCGCGGCGCACCTGCTTGAAGCGGCAGCGACCGACATCGTCTTTGCAGACGGGTCATTTGCGGTCACGGGCACCGACCGGCGGGTGTCTTTGCGCGAGGTCGCTCGCATGGCGCACACGCCGACAAGCTATCCCGCCGAGCTGGAACTCGGCCTGCAGGACACCGCCGTCTATGACCCGCCCACCTTCGCCTGGAGCAACGGCGCCCACGTCTGCGAGGTCGAAGTCGATCCGGAAACCGGGCGCATCGCGGTCATGGGATACTGGGGCGTAGACGACGTCGGCACCGTCATCAACCCGATGATCGTCGACGGCCAGATCGAGGGCGGCATCGCGCAGGGCCTCGGACAGGCGCTACGCGAGCATTGCGTCTACGACCCCGACAACGGTCAGCTCTTGGCCGGCTCGTTCATGGATTATGCGGTTCCGCGCGCCGCAGACATGCCGACCATCGTGTCCGAACTCGACGAGAGCCAGCCCTGCACCCACAACCCGCTTGGCGCCAAGGGGTGTGGCGAGGCAGGCTCAATCGGAGCGCCGATGGCGATCGTCGGTGCCGTCCTCGATGCGCTCGCGCCGCTGGGGGTGACCGACCTGGAAATGCCGCTCACTCCGGTGCGCGTTTGGCAGGCGATTCAGCGCCGACAGGGTCCCAAAGGTTGCTGAAACCTGCTGATGTATCAAAATCTTACACTTTATTGTCGCAATCTGGGCACAGTGACCGAGAACTGACAAAAAAAGCGGCGGATTAGAGCAAGCCGCGATTGCCTGCCCAAAACGCCGCTGTCATCATTCTAGCCGAGAAGGGGTGAATACCGCCCGCGCGCGGTAGGGGGAGCAATATCATGAAGTACAAGGGCTTCTTGCTCGCCACGGCGGGCGGGGTGGCGTTGGCACCGGTTGCACAGGCGGCCGACCTCCCGATCAAAGCAGCGCAAGTGTTGCCGCCACCGCTTCCGATGTGGCAAGGCGCATATGTCGGTATCCACCTCGGTGCGGCTTGGCAGGATGCGAACAACGAGTACACCCAAGTCAACCACGGTCAGTATGCGAGCGTCGGTACGAGCAACACCTCGTTCATCGGCGGCGGCCAGATTGGTTACAACTGGCAAAGCGGCACGTGGGTGTATGGCGTCGAAGCCGACATCTCCGGCCTGTCCGGCTCGGGCGGTGGTTCCGCCTCAGCGCGCGGCACCGCCTACACCGCCGACAACAAAATCAATTGGCTCAGCACGTTCCGCGGCCGGATCGGCTACGCGCCGAGCAACTGGATGATCTACCTCACCGGCGGTCTGGCAATCGGTGGCGTCAACAACACGTGGAGTTCCCGGTACGCGGTCAAGTCCGAGAGCAAGACGCGCGTGGGCTGGACCATCGGCGGCGGTCTCGAATATCTGGTCAATCCGAACTGGACGGTGGCCGTGGAAGGCCTCTACGTCGATCTCGGCGACAGCAGCACAATCGTTGTCGGGCCCAAGACGACGCGCTTCAGCAACACTGCTGCAATCTTCCGGTTCAAAGCCAACTACAAGTGGTGACCGCCGGGAAAGCCAGCTAACCACCGCGTGGTTTTGAAGGCCCGGGGCAATCGGCCCCGGGCCTTCTGATTTTCGGCTGCCGAACGCGATGCTCGCGCGATGCGGCCGGCATTTTTCATTCTGCAGCGCCCGCGGTTCTGATATTTCATCGCTCGCGACGGCGCTCGGGGTCCACCTGGACGTTCTTCCGGGCGGCAGGTCACTGGCGCAGTCCATCCCTCGCGGTCGAGCCGCTGTGTATCGACGCGATCCGAAAGGCGTCCTTTGGCCGGTTTTCCGTCATAGGCTCGGGTTCGCATGCAACTCGTCGATATGGTGTTCTACTGGGCGCGTTCCGTGCCGCACCGCGCCGCCATCGTGCAGCCCGAAATGGTGACCACCTACCAGGGGCTGGCGGATGCGATCGAGTCCATTGCAAGCCGCATCGAGCGATTCGATCTCGCCAAGAGCGAGCCGGTTGCGGTGTCGATCGCCAATCCTTCGATGATGCTGGCGACGGTTTTCGCCTTGTTCCGCTGCGGCTACCGCGTCGCGCCGGTCAACCGTCCGCTGTACCCGTTTCTGCCGTCCGCTGGCATCCGAAACCTGATCTACGACACCCAGGGCCAGATGCTGTCGGGCGGCCGCAATATCCGGTTCGATATGTCTTGGCTGCCGCGCACCGAAGGGCCAGCAGCGGCGCCCGCGCAGCCGCGATCGCGCGAGTATCGAAAATCATCGAGCGGCAGCCTCGACACGATCTTCTTCACTTCGGGCACCACCGGCATGCCCAAGAAAATCGTTCAATCGGGTCGATCGCTCGAACAACTGCTGAGCTACCCATTCACCTGCGCATCCGGGGTGCATCAGAAAATCCTGATCATGCCGGGTCTCGCAAGTACGTTCGGATTCAATCGCGCCTGCGAAATTCTCAATGTCGGAAAGACGGCCTGCTTTGCACAGAGCAACGCGGCCATGCTCGCACTGGTCGGCACCTTCGGAGTTGAGATGATCATCGCGTCGGCGATGCAGGCGTTGGCGCTCCAGGAACTGAAGAACAAGGAGCCGGCATATGCCCTGGACCAGCTCAAGGCGCTGCTGGTCGGCGGCGGCCAGGTTTCGCCGGCCCGCATGAAGGACGTGCGTGCCGCGCTGTGCCGAACGCTGCTCAGCCAATACGGATCGACGGAGGGCGGCGTGGTCGCGCTCGCGCCATTCGATGAGATTGCCGATATTCCCGGCGCCGTCGGCATCGTGCTGCCGTGGGCCGAAGTCGAAATCGTCGACGAAGCCGGCCAGCCATTGCCGACCGGCGCCGAAGGATTGATCCGCTACCGGACGCCGCAGTTGACGGAGAACCTCAAGGCCGGGGGCGAACTGCCCGGCGTACGGGACCAATGGTTCTACCCTGGCGACATCGGTTCGCTCACCACCGATGGCGTGCTGTGCCTCGCCGGCCGCAGCTCGGACGTGATCAACCGTGGCGGCGATCAAGGTGTCCGGCGCAAAAATCGAGGAAATCCTTCAAGCCCTGCCGGAAATCAGGCAAGCGGCGGCCTGCGGTGTCGTCGGACCGTCGGGCCTGGAGGAGATCTGGGTCGCCGTGGTGGCCAACGGCCCGATCGGGGTCGAAGCGATCAAGCAACATCTGGCCGAGCATGACGATGTCAAGATCGCCGCAGACGAGGTTCTGGAATTCGATGAGCTGCCTCGCGGTGAGTTGGGCAAGGTCCAGAAATTCCGGCTGCGCGAGCTGATGCTCCGCCGCAAAGCGAACGCTTGAGCGCCATGCACATCGTCGACATGGTTTCGTTCTGGGCGCGCACGATGCCGCGCCGGGCCGCCGTCATCCAGCCCGACGGCGTCATCACGTATCGCGCGCTGGCGCACGCCATCGAATCCGCGGCCGAGCATTTCGCTCGCAACATCCCGGACCGCTCGAAGCCGGTCGCGGTCGCGCTCGACAACGCACCCAAGATGCTGGCGGCGTGCCTCGGCCTGCTGCGCGCCGGCTACAGCATCGCGCTGGCCACCAAGTCCCTGTTGGAATATTTGGGAAACATTGGCGTAGACACGCTGGTGCATGAGCGTGGCGGCCCAGCGCTCACCGGCGGCAGTAATATTCAATTCAATGATTCCTGGCTGAACGCGGGGGCCAGTGCGGCGGCAGAGGTCAAACTGCCGCGGTACAGCCGCACATCGCCCACGGACGTCATCTTTTTCACCTCCGGCACCACCGGAAAACCGAAGCACTTCGTTATGAAGCAAGGCGCCTGGGATCAGCGGATGCTGCTTCCCAGCACCACGACATTCGCGAACTTCGAGCGCGCGCTGATCGTGCCCGGCCTCGCCAGCGCCTATGGCTTCACACGCGCCTACGAGACGCTCTACCTCGGCAAGACCGCCTGCTTCGCGCAGTTTGGCGAGCCGATGCTCTGGCTCGTCAACACCTACGACATCGACATGATCGTCGCCTCGACCCAGCAGGCGCTCTCGCTTGCGGATATCCAGGCCAAGACAGCACACTATCCGCTGACGGCGGTGAAGACCCTCAACATCGGCGGCGGCAGCATTTCGGCGGAGGGCGTCGAGCGGCTCAAGAACCATCTCTGTCGCAACGTCATCGTCCGATACGGCTCGACCGAAGCGGGCTCGATGGCGGTGGCGCCCTACGACATGATCGCGAGCATTCCCGGCGCAGTCGGCTTCGTCGATCCGGAGGTCGAGGTTGAAATCGTGGACCAGGCCGGCCGCGTCCTGCCGACCGGCGCCGAAGGCTTCGTGCGCGTGCGGTCGTCACAGACCATCCAGGCCGGCTACCCCGACGGCTGGTTCTACCCGGGCGACCTCGGATCGCTGACCGATGACAGCGTGCTGTGCATCCTTGGCCGCACCGGCGACGTCATCAACCGCGGCGGCGCGAAGCTGTCCGTCCCTGAGTTTGAGACCTTTTTGAACTCCCTGCCCGGCGTCAGCGATGCCGGCGTCTGCACGTTGATGGGCGCGTCAGGCCGCATCGAGGTGTGGTCGGCGCTGGTGTTCGAGCCGACGGCCGACGTCGCGCTGATCCAGCGCCGGATCGACTCCAACGAAACGTTCGGCAGCCACATCGACAAGCTGTTTGTCGTCGAAGCCATCCCGCGCGGTGGCGAGACCGGCAAGGTGCAGCAGGCCGAGCTGCGCCAAATGCTGGAGAGCATCGACCGGGACTTGCGCGCGTAGCCTGGCCCGATTTTCAGTTCGTCCGAGCCAATCCGTATCTCCGTCATGCCCGCGCTTGTCGCGGGCATCCACGTCTTTCTTTGACTGCGAGGAAGACGTGGAGGCCGGGACAAGCCCGGCCATGACGCCCTCTGGTTCTACGCGAGTGGAAGCGGCACGCTTTTCTAGCGCGGCAGCCGCACGCACTGCATCAATGACGCGCGGCCTCGGCCGCGATCGCTGCAAGCTGACGGCGGTCGATCTTGCCCATCTCGTTGCGCGGCAACCGGTCCGCCCGCAGGAACCGCGCCGGCACGAACGTCCGAGGCAGCAGCGCCTCGCAATGGGCGCGCAGCATCTGTTCGTCGATGCCCTCGCGGCTCACCACGACCGCGCAAATCTCGCTGATGCCGAGTTCGTTCGGCACGGCTGAATGCGCCCGCCTCGATGACGCCGTCGAACTGCCCGAGCACCGCCTCGACCGTCTCCGGGTTGATCTTGTCGCCGCCGAGTTGAGCACGGTCTGCTCGCGGCCGCTGACGACGAGAAGGTTGTCGGCGCTCAGCGTGCCGATGTCGCCCGGATAGAACCAGCCGTTGCGGAACACCTCGGCGGTGGCGTCGGGATTGCCGAAATAGCCGTCGACCGCATAGGCGCTCCTGATGCGGACCGCGCCCTCCTCGCCGGGCGGCAGGATCGTGCCCGACGCATCGACCACCTGCACGGTGACGCCGGGCGTCACGAAGCCCACCGCGCGCGGCACATGCGCGATCTCGTGGGCGTGGGCGGTCGCGCTCATGCTCGCCTCGGTCGAGCCGTAGGCCGTTACGAGGTGCGAGCAGATGCGCGCGCGCAGCCGCTCCGACAGCGAGCGCGACAGCACGTCGCCGCCGCAGAACATGACCTCGATGTCGCTCTGATAGGCGGGATACGTCTCGTACCAGCGCAGCAGATTCTCGTAGCCGCCGGGCGAGCCGACCAGGCACTGCACCCGGTACTCCTCGAACACCTGCAGCGTGTTCTGGAAATTGTCGCCCGGGAAGAACATCGTGCCGCCGCGCGACAGCGTGTAGATCAGGACTGAAAGCCGAGCGACGACGACATCGGCACGTCGGAATAGATGCCGGTGACAGTTGCCGAACCGGTTGCCGAACACGGTCAGATGGCGCGCCATGCGATCGGCCAGCAGCCGGTGGCTGATCGCCACGGCCTTCGGCTCGTTGGTGGTGCCCGGACGTCAGGATGATGCGGCAGATGTCGCTCTCGTTGCAGGGCGGCACCAGATGCGGCTCAAGCGGCCGGCCGTCGCCTTCGGTCCAGGACAGGTCGGCGAGCACGATGCGGCCGATGTTCGCCACTTGCTCGCGCGAGTCTGACGATCAGCGCGTCGATGCGGATCGGCGCGACGACATCGCCTTCGCGCACCGACACCGTGATCAGGCCGAGCCGCGTCAGCCGCCAGCACGATGGCGGCGTGAAAGATCACGTCCGAGACGCCGACGGCGACGATGCTGCCGTGGCGGCAGGCCAAGCCCGAGCAGCCGCCGGCTGATGTTGTGAATGAAGGTCTCGAGCCGCCGGTAGCTGATCAGGCCGATGCCCGGCCCCGGCACGCAGATCGCGGCCGCCGGCGGCTGGCGGCGACATTGGAACAGGATCGGATCGACGATGTTCATCGCGGGCGACCGCTCATGTCGGCTTGCCGTGCGCTGTCGCCCAGTCCGGCAGTCGGTGGCGCTCCAGCTTGCCTTGTCCGCCGCGCGGCAGCGCATCGACCACGAAGAAACGCACCGGCACGCATGACGGCGCCAGCCGGCTGGCACAATGGCTGCGCAGCGCGGCCTACGAGTCGACCGGCGCTCGCGCCACGATCAGAGCGTTGATTTCGGCAATGCCGAGATCGTTGTTGACGGCGAATACGCCGGCCTCGTCCACGCCGGCAAACGAGGTGATGACCGATTCGACCAATTCCGGACTCACGGTATCGCCGCCGATATTCAACGCGGTCTTCTCGCGGCCGGTAATCACCAAAAGGCCGTCGGGCGTCGTGTGGCCGATGTCGCCCGAGTAGAAATAGCCGTCGCGAAAATACGTCCGGCTGGTCTCCGGGATCGCCGAAATATCCCGACGCCATGTTCGGGGTCCGGATGCGGAGCAAGCCGTCGCGCAGCGGCGGCAGGATATTTCCTGATTTATCGATGGCTTCGACCAGCACGCCGGGCTGGACATAGCCGACCGCACCGGGCACCGCTTCGAGCACGCTGGCGTGGCCGAGCGCCACGGTCGCGGTCTCGGTCGCGCCATAGGTGCTGTAGAGGTTCTGGCACATGCGGGCGCGGGCGCGCACCGAAAGCTGGCGCGACAGCATGGCGCCCTGGCAGACGATGTAGTCAAAGCTCACGTCGAACCCGGTGTCGGCCTCGAAGAATCTTCAGGAACTCGCCAAGGCCGTAGGGCGATGTCGCCATGCCCTCAATCTTGTGCAGGTCGATTGTCTGCAGAATGTCGATCGGGTCGTCGCCGAGGAAATAGACGGTTCCGCCGCGGCCCAACATGGCCATCGCGTAGCGAAACCCGGGCGACGACGAAATGCCGAGATCGCAGAACAATCGCGAACTGCGCGCAAAGCGCGGGCCCTTGGAATAGGCGTAGCTCGCGATGCGCTCGGACAGAAGGCGGTGCGTAAACGCGACGCCTTTGGCGACGCCGGTCGAGCCGGAGGTGAGTATGATGCGGCAGAGATCGTCGTCGCCGCCGACGGGTTTCTGCGTCTGCTCGGTGGGCCGGCCGTCGCCGTCGATCCAGGAATGATCGAGACCAAGCACGGTGCCGGCACCGGAAAAGCGCCCCGGCGCATCGGTGAGAATGAGGCTTGGCGAAATCCCGCTGACAACGTTCGGGTCGCGCAGCGACATGCTGACCGCGCCCACGTGCATGAGACCAAGAATGAGGCAGGCGTGCAGGATGGGGTCGGACACGTAGGTCGCGACAATGTCGCCCGGCGCGATGCCGGACTTCAGCGCGTTGCGCGCCACATTGTAGATGAAATGGCCGAGCTGGCCGTAGTTGACGGTGTTGAGCCTGCGATCCCGGCACGCAGATCGCCGCGCGAGCGGACTAAGTTTGCATTGAAACAGGATCGGTTCGACGATGTTCATGACCACACTGAGAACGCGCGGCGACCGTCGCTCGGCGCCGGCATATTGAGGGGGGCGGGATCGATGTCAAGGTTGGCCCCCCATGAAGGGACTGGCAGTGCGGGCGACGAGGACGGTTCTGCGATTGCCGCGCAAGGAACCTCGCCCCGACCAGCCGGCTATGGCCGATCGTTGACGAGCTGCCAGAGATTGGGCCGGCGACAGCGGCAGTTCGCGCACCTCGACGCCGAGCGGCGCCAGCGCGGCCGCAACCGCGTTGGCGGTGGTCGCCGCCACCGCCACCATGCCGCCCTCGCCCGCGCCCTTGGCGCCGAGCGGATTGGTCTTGGAGCGCCGCAGTTCCAGCGTGATCGCGCGCACGTTGCAGAAATCGGACGCCAGCGGAACCAGATAATCGGCGAGCGAGGCATTCAGCATCTGCGCGTCCTCGTCGTAGCGGATCTGGTCGAGGAACACGCCGCCGAGTCCCTGCACGAGCGCGCCGATCGCCTGGCCGTGCACGATGTGCGGATTGATCGCGACGCCGACGTCCTCGATCGCGACGTAGTCCAGCAGCGCGACGTGGCCGGTGCGCGGATCGACCGCAACGTGGCAGGCGTGCGCGCCGTAGCTGTAGGTCCGGGTCGTGGTCGAGAACGAGCCGTCCGCCGAGAGGCCGGCGAAGTCGGCGAGGCTCGCGCGCTTGTCGCCGGCGGTGACGAAGCCATCGGCGACCGCGATCTCCTCGTTCGGGAATCCGAAGCGCTCGGTCGCGGCCACGCGCACCGCGGCGACGAGGTTGTTGCATGCATCCATCACTGCGGAGCCGCCGACCACCATGGAGCGCGACGCGAACGTACCGAAGCCCTCGCGCAGATACGTGGTCGAGCCGTGCAGCAGGCGGATGCGCTCGAACGGCAGCCGCAGCACGTCGGCTGCGACCTGCGCGAGCGTGGTCTCGAGCCCCTGCCCCAGCACCGAGGAGCCGGCGCGGACCGTGACCGAGCCGTCGGCCTCGATCGCGGCGCTGGCGTTCTCCTTGCCCGAGCCGCCGCTTTCGACAAACGGCACCGCCGCAAGCCCGTGGTAGCGGCCGTCGATCAGCAGGCCCTGCAGCGATCGCTTCTCGGTCCAGCCGATCTCTGTGAGCGCGCGCTCGAAGGTCGCGTGATAGTCGCCGGTGTCGAAGTCGGTCGCGGGCTCGTAGGGCACGAGCTTGCCGGTCGAAAACGGCAGCTCCGGCTCGCGGATCAGGTTCTTGCGACGGAACTCCGCCGGATCGAGCGCAAGGTCGCGCGCGACCATGTCGAGCAGCCGCTCGCGGAAGAAGTTCGCCTCGAACCGCCCCGGCGCCCGCAGCGTGCCGACCGGCGTCTTGCTGGTGACGAACGCCTCGACCGTCACCGCCACGTCGCGGATGCGATACGGCCCCGGCAGGAACTGCGCAGCCTTCGCCGGCACCACGCCGCCGTTGGTGCGGATGTAGGCGCCCATGTCGGCCCGCACGTGGCCGCGCATGCCGAGGATGGTGCCGTCGCGCTGGCAGGCGATTTCGAGCTCGCACTCGACCTCGCGCGAGTGGTTGGTCGCAACGAGGTGCTCGCGGCGGTCCTCGATCCACTTCACAGGCCGGCCGACTACGCGGGCCGCGAACGGAATCAGGAAATCCTCGGGATAGAACTCGCCGCGCACGCCGAAGCCGCCGCCGACATCGACCTCGATCATGTCGATTGCGTCCTCCGCCACACCCAGCATCGGCGCGAGGATGCGGCGATTGAAGAACAGCACCTTGGTGGCGCCGAACACCGTGAGCTTCGGCGCGCAGCGTCCCACTCGGCGATCTGGCCGCGCGTCTCGAGCGGCAGCCCGGTCAGCCTATGACAGCGGAAGGTTTCGCGGCGGGTGTATTCGGCCCGCGCAAAGGCCGCATCGGCATCGCCGAACGACACGTCGATAACGCACCGCCCGGTTGCTGCCCACAGCCTCGAACAGAAGCGCCGGCGCGCGCGCAGCGGCGTGGCGGTCTGGCAGCGGCGGCAGCGCCTCGATCTCGACGCGGACGAGCGCGCTTGCATCCTCCGCCAGCGCTTGGCTCTGCGCCACGATCACAGCGAGCGGCTCGCCGACATAGCGCACCTTGTCGCGCGCGATGACCGGCTGCAGGAAGCCCTGGAACTCCGGCAGGTTCGCAAGCCGCAGCGGAATGGCCGGCACATCGCCGATGTCGGCTGCCGTCACGACCGCGTTTACGCCCGGCATGGCCCGCGCCGCAGACGCATCGATACTATGGATGCGGCCGTGCGCCACCTCGCTGCGCAGGATCACCGCATGCAGCATGCCCTCGCGTTTGAGATCGTCGACGAAGGTGCCGGCGCCCTTGAGAAACCGCAGATCCTCGGCCCGGTGAATGGGCTGCCCGATCAGGGTCCGGACGTTCATGAGGTTTCTTTCGGCGGTCCGCGTCCAGTCGCTTGAACGGTATTCCGCGCCCTGAGAACATACAAGCGACGGCCTCGACCACACCCGGCCTGCAAGACCGAGAAGAAGGACCCGCCATGAAGATCGTCGACATGTCGCACGTGATGAACGTCCACACCCCCGGCTGGGTCGGCTACGCCGGCAACAAGATGTACTACGCGCAGAACCTGCAGACCGTGGGCATCGTCGCGCAGCGCATCGACACCGCAATGCACGTCGGCACGCATTTCGACGGCGCGATGCACGCCACCGACGACCGCAAGGGCGACATGGCGCATCTGCCGCTCGACTATCTCTGCAACCGCGGCGTCGTGGTGGACATCTCCAAGCACATGAAGGACTGGGCGGTGATCACGCCCGAGATCATCGAGAGCGCCGGCGCCGATATCCGCGAGGGCGACATCCTCATCCTGCACACCGGCTGGCACCGCCATTACGAGGGCCGCCCGCAGCAGGACCTGGTAAAATACTTCTGCTACCACCCGGGGCCGAGCCTCGACACGCTGCAATGGATGCTGAAGAAGAAGATCAAGTGGTGGGGCATGGACACGGGCTCGTGCGACCATGCGATGAACACCTCGATCCGCACCATGCGACCGGACCTCGCGGAGAAATTCACCAAACAGCACGGCAAGACGCCGGGCGAGTTCTTCGGCACGTTCGAGTACACGCACAAAAAGTCCGGACGAAAGGTCGTGGCCGACGTGTTCCCGTTCCACAACTGGGCGTTCCAGGAGGGCCTGCTGCATGCCGAGAACCTCGGCGGCGACATCGAGATGATGCTCGGCAAGCGCGCCATCATCGGCGCGTTCCCCTGGCGCTACGAAGGCCTGGAGGGCTGCCCGTGCCGCATCATGGCGTTCCTTGATGTCGGCGAGAACGTCGAAGCGGTCGGCGACGCCGCCAAGGCCATTCTGGGACACTGACGTGAGAGACTGTTCGGACGATGCAGCGCGCGCCGGTCACCCTCCCCTGGAGGGGGAGGGTCGGCGAGTGGCGGAGCCACGAGCCGGGGTGGGGTGAATGGGAGAGCGATGTCAGTTCACCCCACCCCGCCGCCTCGCTGACGCTCGGCGTCGACCCTCCCCTCCAGGGGAGGGTGAAGCGCGCAAGCGGCGACACCGACCCTCGTAACGCACCGCAGTGACAGGAGACACCATGGACCTGCAACTCGACGGCAAGACCGCGCTCGTGACCGGCGGCAGCGAAGGCATCGGCAAGGGCATTGCGCTTGCGCTCGCCAAGGAAGGCGTCGATGTCGCGATCTGCGCGCGGCGCAAGAGCGTGCTCGAAGAGACCGCGGCCGAAATCGCCAAACAGACCAACCGCAAGGTCGTGGCGATCCCGGCCGATCTCACCAAGGACGACGACGCCAAGAATTTCATCGAGCAGGGCCACAAGGCGCTCGGCCGCGTCGACATCATGATCAACAACGCGGGTTCGGCGCCGGGCGGCGTCATCGAGCACCTGTCGGAGGCCGACTGGGCACAGTCCCTGCAGCTCAAGTTCATGGGCTACGTGCGGTGCCTGCGCTACGTGCTGCCGATCATGGTCAAGCAGGGCGGCGGCCGCGTCGTCAACCTGATCGGCAACGACGGCATCAAGCCGTCGTACTGGGAGATCGCGCCGGGCGCCGCCAACGCCGCAGGCCAGAACCTCACGCTCTCGCTCGCCGGCCAATACGGCAAGCACAACATCAGCTTCTGCGCGGTCAATCCCGGCCCGGTGCGCACCGAGCGCTGGTCGGGCCTCGTCACCGCCATGTCGCGCGACATGAAGCTGCCCTACGAGGAGGCCGACAAGCTCGCGCCGGCTTCGATCCCGATGGGGCGCATCGCCGAAGTCGAAGAAGTCGCCAATCTCGTAGTGATGCTCGCCTCGCCCCTGATGCACATGGTCAACGGCACGCAGATCGAGATCGACGGCGGCCAGGAGAAGTCGCTGATGGACCGTCTGCGGGACCGAAAGTGACGTTCTTCCGGCCTATCTCCGTCACCCTGAGGTGCCCGCGCGCAGCGCGGGCCTCGAAGGGCGACGGCCCTGAACCAAGGGGCCGTTCATCCTTCGAGGCTCCGCCGGCTGTCGCCGGCGTCGCACCTCAGGATGACGGCAAAAGCATTCCCGTAAAATGGCGCAAAAGGAGTCCTCGTGCCGATCGACGTCCACGCCCACTACGTGCCGCCGCAGTTGCTGGAAGCCGTCGCCCGCAAGGGCGGTGAGATCGGCGTCCGCCTCGTGCCGTCGAACGGCACGCCGCCGGCGCTCCATTTCGACTACGGCTTCAAGGTGCGGCCGTTCTTCCCGCGCCTGGTCGAGCCGGTGGCGCAGCGGCTCGTCTGGCTCGACGAGGAGCGTATCGATCGCCAGATCGTCGGCACCTGGCCCGACATTTTCGGCTACGGCCTGCCGCCTGCGGCCTGCGTCGCCTGGCATCGCATGCTGAACGACACGCTCGCGGAATGGTGCGCGGACAATGCCGCACGCTTTTCCTGGATCGGCTCGGTGCCGCTGATCGATGCCGAAGCGGCGGCGCAGGAGCTAGATCGCATCGTTGCGATCGGCGGCGTCGGCGTCATCATCTCCTCGAACATCGAGAACACCAACCTCGGCGAGCGGCCGCTCGATCCGTTCTGGCGCAAGGCCGAGGCGCTCAGGCTTCCGGTGCTGATCCATCCGGTGCTGGTCGGGCCGGCTCCCCGCGCGGCAAAGTTCGGCCTCGCCCAGGTCGCGCAGTACACCTTCGACACCACGCTCGGGACCGGCTCGCTGGTCATGTCGGGCGTGCTCGACCGCTTCCCGAAGCTCAGGCTTGTCCTGTCGCACGGCGGCGGCGCGTACCCTTATCTCGCCGGCCGCTTCGACATCATGCACCTGCGCATGGACCGCGCCGCGCAGGGCGATGTAGCGGTGGACAAGCCGTCCGCCTACGCCACGCGGATGGCCTACGACAGCATCGTGCATGCCCCCAAGGCGCTGCGCTTTCTGATCGACGTGGTCGGCATCGACAACGTGCTGCTCGGCACGGACTATTCGTTCCCACCGGCCGACATGGCGCCGCTTGCGCTGCTGCGCGCCGCGGGCCTTTCGAAGGCCGACACCGAGGCGATCGCCGACGGCAACACGCACCGGCTGTTCTCGCAGCTGAAGTAGCGACAGCAGCGCTTGTTATTGCGCCCTCTCCCGTTGGGAGAGGGCTGCTCAATCAGACCACAAGGAAAGGTTGGGTGAGGGGTTACGGAATCGATAGTCCACAACCCCTCACCCAACTGATCGTGTGTCGGAAGCACGTTGGCCCTCTCCCCATGGGAGAGGGCGCATCAATGATCGTAGCGTTTGCTGTCCGCCGCTACTGCGCACTCAGGCGCGCGCCGGGCGCTGCCGGCGCGCGGCGAGCGCCGCGAACAAGCGCAGGCGCTTTAGGCGCATCTGTTCGATCGCCATCAGCGCCGCGGGCGTCACGATCAGCGTCAGCACCGTCGCAAAGCCGAGCCCGAACACGATCGCGGTCGAGAGGTTGATCCACCATTGCGTCGCCGGCGCGCCGATCGAGACTTCGCGGGTCAGGAACTCGATGTTGACGCCGAACGCGATCGGCAGCACGCCGAGGATCGCGGTGACCGCGGTCAGCACCACCGGCCGCGCGCGCTCGCGGCAGGTCTCGAGGATCGCGTCGATAGGCCTCGCGGCCTTCGCGCCGCAGCCGGTCGTAGGTGTCGATCAGCACGATGTTGTTGTTGACGATGACGCCGGCGTTGGCGATCACGCCGATGCCGGTCATCACCACGCCGAACGGCTGGCCCATGATCAGCAGGCCAAGCAGCACGCCGATGGTCGAGAGCACGACCGCGGTCAGCACCAGCCCGACCGAGGTCAGCCGGTTGAACTGCGCCAGCAGGATCGCAAAGATCAGGAAGATCGCGGTGCCGAACGCCTTCAGCAGGAACGCCGAGGCCTTGGCGCGCTCCTCGTCCTCGCCCTTCAGCCGCCAGGTCACGCCCGGCGCCGAGGTCGGCCTTGCGCGAGTTCGCGCGCGATCTCCTGCTGCACCTTGGCGGTCTGCACGCCCTGCGCGACGTTGGCGGACACCGTCATGACGCGGTTGCCGGCGACGCGGTTGATGTAGCCGACGCGCGGCGCCGGCACGCGCTCGACGAAATTGCCGATCGGCACGTAGCCGACCTGGGTCTGCACGCGCAGTTCGTCGATCTGGTCGAGGCTGCGGCGGTCCTCGGGAAAGCGCACCAGGATATCGACCGCCTTGTCGCTGTTCGGACGGCCGATATTCGGTGACCTTGACGCCGTTGGTGACGAGCTGCACGGCGGTGCCGACCGATGCTCGGACTCGCGCCGTATTTCGCGGCCTCGGCCTTGTCGACCTGGATCTTCCAGTCGATGCCGGGCAGCGGCAGGCCGTCGTCGAGGTCGCGGATGTCGGATCGCTTGCGCCAGCATCGCGGCGACCTTCTTCGCCGCTGCCGGCAGCACCTCCGGATCGAGCGCGCCGATCTGGACCTGGATCGGCTTGCCGGTCGGCGGACCGGCGCGCGGCGCCGTCACCTCGACCAGGATGCCGGGAATGTCGGCGGTCGCCGCGCGGATGCCGTCCATGATGTCGTGCGCAGGCGGGCGCGTCTGCCAGTCGGCGAACTCGAACTGGATGACGCCGATCGTGTCCTCGGTGATCTCGCTCGAGCCGCGCGGCTGCTCGCCGACGCGGGTGTAGACGGTCTTGAGGCCCTCGGTCGTCGAGCACGCGCTTTTCGACCTCGGCGACAGCAGCCGGTTCTTCTCGTCGAGCGAGATGTTGCCGCGGCCGTGCACGATGACCTGGCCGTAGTCCGGCTCGACATTGGGGAAGAACTCGACGCCGCGGCCGAACTTGCCGTAGGCCACCTGCACCACGACCAGCAGAAGCGCCGCCAGCGCGAGCGTCGCGCCGGGCCGCTGCAGCGCGAGCCGCACGGTGCGCATATAGAGCCCGCGGTCGCTGGCGCGCTCGTCGTGCGGCGACCGGCGCGGCCTTGCCGAGCAGCGCGCCGAGCGTCGGCGTGAAGAACAGCGCGACCGCAAGCGACGCCGACAGCGTCGCGATCAGCGTGATCGGCAGATATTTCATGAACTCGCCGACCACGCCCGGCCAGAACAGCAGCGGCGAGAACGCCGCGACGCGGGTCGCGGTCGCGGCGATCACCGGCCCGGACATGCGCTTGGCCGCGAGCGCATAGGCCTCGCTGCGGCGGCATGCCCTCCGACATCCGGCGCTCGGCGAATTCCGAGACGATGATGGCGTCGTCGACCAGCATGCCGACCGCGAGGATCAGCGAGAACAGCACCACGATGTTGACCGTCAGGCCGGCGAGCTGCAGGCCCGAGCACGCCGGCCAGGAACGACGCCGGGATCGCGATGCCGATGAACAGCGAGGCGCGAAAGCCGAGCGCGAACAGGATGATGACCACGACCAGCAGAACGCCGGTGGCGACCGAATTCTGCAGGTCGGCCAGCATCTGGCGGATGACCTTCGACTTGTCCTGGGTGAAGGTGACCTGGACCGGCTCCGGCCAGGTCTTGCGCAGCGTCTCGACCGCCGCCTTCACGCCGTCGACGGTCTCGATCAGGTTCGCGCCGGTGCGCTTCGACACTTCGATGGTCATGGCCGGCCGGCCGTTGACGCGCGTCACCGAGGTCGGCGTCCTTGAAGGTCGGCTTGATCTGCGCGACGTCGCCGACCGTCACGGAGGCGCCGGCCGAGGCCGCGATCGGAATCTTCAGCACGTCCTGCGGCCGCTCGATCAGGCCCGGCACCTTGACGGCGAAGCGGCCGGTCGGCCCTTCGAGCGCGCCCGCCGCGATCAGGCTGTTGGAGGCGTTGAAAGCCGGCGATGAGCTGTTCGAGCGAGACGCCGTAGCTCTTCATCAGCATCGGCTCGGCGATGATCTCGACCGCCTCGTCGCGCGCGCCGCGCAGTTCGGCCGACAGCACGCCCGGCACCTGCTCGATCGCATTCTTGGCGTTGCGCGCGATGCGCAGCAGCGAGCGCTCCGGCACCTCGCCGGACAGCGCCACCACCAGCACCGGATAGAGCGACAGGTTGACCTCCTGCACGCACCGGCTCGTCGGCATCCTTCGGCAGGTCGCGCTTGGCCTGGTCGACCTTGGCGCGCACGTCGGCGAGCGCCGACTTGGAATCGAAGCCGGCCTCGAATTCGAGCAGCACGTAGCCGCCGCCCTCGTAGGCGGTCGAGCGCATTTCCTTGACGTTGCTGACCGACTTGAGCTGGGTCTCGACCGGCCGCAGCAGCAGCCGCTCGGAATCCTCCGGGCTGATGCCGCGCTGGGTGAGCTGCACGTAGATGATCGGGATCCTTGACGTCGGGCTCGGCCTCCTTCGGGATCGTGACATAGGCGACGAAGCCCGCCGTCAGCAGGAACAGCAGCGTCGCGATCGTCAGCCGCGCATGGCTGATGGCGTAGTCGATCAGCCTGAACATGCGTTGCTCGGCCGCTTCGGCTTGCTCAGCGCCGCGCGGACTGCTCGGCCGCCGGCACGGCCTCGACCCGCTGGCCTTCGCGCACGAAGTCCTGGCCCTGCACGATGACGCGCGCGCCGTTCGGGATGCCGCCGACCCACATGAAGGCTCTGCTCGTCCTCGAGCACGCGATCGGCACGAATCCGACCTTGCCCTCCGCCGTCGACCATGCGCACGCCGAGATCGCCGGCCGACGAAAAGGTCAGCGCCGAGCGCGGCACCCGCGTCGCCGGCGACCGGCGTCAAGCGGGATCGCGACTTCGGCGGTGATGCCGTCCGGGATCGCGCCGTCGGCATTCGCCATCTCGACCTCGACGCGATAGGTGCGCGTGGTCTGGCTCGCCGATTTCGAGACGATAGCGGATGCGTCCCTCGACCGTCTGGCCGGTGACCAGCCGCACCTCGGCCCGATCGCCGACCTTGATGCCTGCCGACCTTGCGCTCCGACACTTCGACCACCGCCAGCATCGGATCGAGCGCGACGATCTGCGCGATCTCGCTTGCCCGGTGAACGAGAACGCCGAGGTGCCGACCTCGGCGGCAACGTCGGTGATGACGCCGGCCCACGGCGCGGTGATGCACGCCGCGGTCGCGCTCGGCCTCCGCCGTGGCCACCGCCGGCTTCCGCGACCTTGAACTGCGCTTCGAGGTTGGCGAGTTCGAGCCGCGGCATGGCGTTGAGCTCGATCAGCCGGCGCTTGGCTTCGAGCTCGATCTTGCGCTGCTCGAGCAGCGCCTTCGCCTGCATCACCTGCGCCTCGCGCGCCTCGTCGGAGAGCATGGCGATGATCATCGCCCTTCTCGACGCGGCTGCCGCGCCGGACGCGGAGCTCGGTCAGCACGCCGCCGGTGCGCGCCACGGCGATGACCTTGTGGTCGGCCTCGGTGCGGCCCGACAGCAGCAGCTTGCGGCTGATGCGGCACGACGTTGGTGTCGATCACGGCGACGCGGAACGGCTTCTGCGCCGCGGGCTCGCCTGGGTTGAGCGCGGCGCGGCTTTCGGCGTTTCGTGCGGAAGCAAATGCCCGGACGCGATCCACAGCGCGGCGGCGGCCACCAGGCCGACCGCGGTGATGCGGCTCGCTTTCATTGGTCTTCTCCTCGCTGCCGAGTCGCGTCTCTCGCGCGCGGCCGCGCAGCATGTGGCGCGTGATGTCCATGAAAATCGGCAGCATCGCTTCCGGCTCGAAATTCGGATCGAGCGCGCGCCGCCACCACACGCCGTCGGCGATGATCATCAGCATGGTGGCTGCCGCGTCGAAATCGATGTCGCGCGGAAATGTCGCCGCGTTCGGCCGCCGCGCCGCAACAGCGTCGACCAGCCAGCGCTTGCACGTCGGCGTCGAACGCCGCCGAAATGCGCGCGATCTCCGGATTGCGCCGGCCTCCGACATGATCTCGGTGCAGAGCTTGACCTGCTCGTCGGTCCGCTCGGCGAAATGATGCTGCGCCATGCCCTCGAGCACGGCGAAGAAGCCGTGCGACAGGTCGACGCTGGCGAACTCCTGCGCGACCTCGGCGCGGTCGCGCTCGGCGATGCCGGCGATGATCGCTTCCTTGGACGGGAAATAGCGGTAGAGGTTGCCCGGGCTCATGCCGGCCTCGGCGCAGATTTCCTGCATCGAGGTCTGGTGGAAGCCCGATGCGGACAAAGCAGCGCTGGGCGGCCGCGAGGATCTCGGCCCGGCGGTCGGACTGTCGCTGCACATTGGCGCGGCTGACGGCCATGCAACGCCCCCCTTATTGCGCAGCGAAAATGAGAATGAACGTTCGCTCGGCTCCCGCAGGTAGCCGTCCTGCAACCGATGTCAATGGGCGAACACCCAATTCGAGCCCGGGCGGCGCAACGGCGCACGGTGGTCAAGCGGATGTAACGCACTGATTAACCGATGATTCGGTTTACGGTTCACTGTCTTTGGACGCTCGGCGACCGCCGGTGCGGGCGGATTGGCCCAGCCGAGGCCATGGCGGCCGCCCGGCGGCTGCCGATCCGGGCGATGCGACCTGCCGGGGTCTGCTCGACCGGGCCGAGCGGCGCCGCGCCAAACGAACGCCGCTGCTGCTCGGCCGGCGGGATCGCCGTAGAGGGTGGTGCGCTGCCGCAGGCTGCGGCCCGATCGAGCGGATCAGCGCCTCCATGGCTGCTGGCGGCATTTCCTGGCCGTGCTCGGTGCCGGCGGCGCGGCTGATCGATTCGTTCATCAGCGTGCCGCCGAGATCGTTGGCGCCGGCCGTGAGCGCGGCGGCAGCGCCAGCCGCGCCCATCTTCACCCAGGAGGTCTGGATGTTGGCGATCGCGCCATGCGAGCGCGAGCCGCGCCACCGCGTGCATCAGGACGGCCTCGCGCAGGCTCGGGCCCTGGCGCGCCAGGCCCTCGCGGTAGATCGGCGCCTCCATGTGCACGAACGGCAGCGGCACGAACTCGGTGAAGCCGCCGGTGCGCTCCTGCAGCCGCCGGATGTGCAGCAGGTGCCGCGCCCAGTGCTCATAGCCTTCGACATGGCCGAACATGATGGTGGCGGTGGTCCGCAGGCCCGAGCGGTGCGCGGCCTCCACCACATCGAGCCATTGGCTGGTGGAGAGCTTCTCCGCGCATAGCCTGCTGCGCGCACGTTGTCGTCGAGGATTTCGGCCGCGGTGCCGGGCAGCGAGCCAAGCCCAACGCTCTTGAGCTGCGTCAGGAAATCAGCCACCGGCAGGCCGAGGCTGCGCGCCCCTTGCGAGATTTCGAGCGGCGAGAAGGCATGTACGTGTAGGCCGGGCGCCGCCGCCTTCACGGTCTCGGCAGAGCCTGCGATAGGTCTCCCCGGAATAGTCCGGATGGATGCCGCCCTGCATGCAGACTTCGGTCGCGCCGCGCTCATAGGCTTCGCGGGCGCGGCGGGCGATCTCGGCCGGGTCGAGATCGTAGGGCCGTCCCCGCAGGTCTGGCGGCGGTGCTGCCCTTGGAGAACGCGCAGAACCGGCAGCGATAGCCGCACACGTTGGTGTAGTTGATGTTGCGGGTGACGACGTAGGTCACGACATCGCCGCAGACCTCGCAGCGGAGCGCGTCGGCGGCAGCGCAGACCGCGCCGAACGCCGGTCCTCGGGCCTCGAACAGCCTGACCACGTCCCGTTCCGCCAATGCTCGGCCCGCGAATGCAGCATCGAGCAGGCTGTTCAGCCCCGACGACAACGCGGGTGCGGGCAATGCCGTGCGCACCAGCGCCTCGGCGTCGCGCTGCCCGACCCGCCAGCCGGTCTCGTGGGCGAGGCCCGCGCCGTCGGCGCGCCTCAGCACCGCAGACCGCACCGCCGGATCGATCCAGGTCGCGGCGTCGCGCACGAACATGGGATACGCAGTGAGCCTGCGGCGCAAGCGTCTTGCCGACGCGCGCGGTCTCGGCCGCAAGGCGGTCGAGCGCGGGCCAGGGCGCCTCCGGGTTGACGTGGTCGGGCGTCACCGGCGACACCCCACCCCAGTCGTTGATGCCGGCCCCGATCAGCGGCGCAAGCTCGCCTGCGCGCAGGTTGGGCGGCGCCTGGATCGACATCGCGGGCCCGAAGATCAACCGCGCCACCGCGATGGTCCAAAGATGATCCGCCAGCGAAGGCTCGGGCGCTGTCGCCATCCGCGTGCCGGGCTTGGCGCGGAAGTTCTGGACGATGATTTCCTGGATGTGACCGTGCCGGCGATGGATCGCGCGCAGCGCCAGCAGCGCCTCGATCCGCTCGGCGCGAGTCTCGCCGATGCCGATCAGGATGCCGCTGGTGAACGGAATGCGGGCGCGGCCGGCCGCCTCGATCATGGCGATGCGGCGCGCCGGCACCTTGTCGGGCGAGCCGAAATGCGGGCCGCCGCGCCAGCCGAGCCGGTCGGACAGCGTCTCGAGCATGATCCCCTGCGAGGCCGAGACGGCACGCATCAGGCGCAGCTCGTCCTCGCTCATGACGCCGGCATTGATGTGCGGCAGAAGCCCGGTCTCCGCCAGCACGGCCTTCGCCATCGCCGCGAGATAGGAGACGGTGCGAGTCACAGCCGAGCGCGGTCAGCGCCTCGCGGGCCGCGCGATAGCGCAGCTCGGGCCGGTCGCCGAGCGTGAACAGTGCCTCGTCGCAGCCCGCGGCGGCGCCGGCGCGTGCGATCGCGAGCACGTCGTCGCGCGTGAGGTAGGCCTTCGCGCCGCGACGCGGCGGCTGGGCGAAGGTGCAGTAGTGGCAGACGTCGCGGCAAAGCTGCGTCAACGGGATGAACACCTTGCGCGACACCGTCACGAGATCGCCATGGCCTTG
Source organism: uncultured Alphaproteobacteria bacterium (assembly GCA_963821555.1). Taxonomy (GTDB): domain Bacteria; phylum Pseudomonadota; class Alphaproteobacteria; order Rhizobiales; family Xanthobacteraceae; genus Z2-YC6860. The sequence goes on from CAWGEM010000023.1 coordinate 46,698, forward strand.
GTCACGCAGCGCCGCGGCCGACGGCAGCAGCGCCGCAAGATCCGACCGATCGGCAAGCGCGCGCGCCTCGTCGTCGCCAAGGCCGCCGTCCGTCGCCCGCTCTTTAAGCCCGCTTCCGTTCATTCGCTGCACGCCTTCACGCAAGTGTCTTGTGTCCCCACCCAGGCCGCCGTCCGCTCCGCGATAGCGCCGACGGGGCGATTGGAAACCGCCTGCCGCAGCGCTGCAAGGTCGTCCGGCGTATCAATATCGAGCGCGAACGAAGCGGCGGGCCAAGACACTGCAGAAGACACCGCACGCTCACCGTGCGCGCCTTCGAGATGCCGCCGGTGGCTGTCCTCGCCGAAGCGGAACACCGGCGGTGGATCGAGCCGCACCAGGAGGCCGTTGGTGCCGGACCGATCGCGGCTCGGCACCACCAGCGTGGACGGCGCGAGCCGCACCTGCGCCACAAGGGTGTCGACCTCCGAGGGATCGAGCAGCGGCACGTCGGCCGGCACCACCAGGGCATAGGCCGCGCCCCGCGCCGCAAGCACTGCGGCGCCAGCCGCGAGCGCTGCGTTGAGACCGGCCGAAGCCTCGGGCTCGGCAATTACCTCCGCCCCCGCCTCGTGCGCGATCGCGGCAACGGCAGGGTCGCGCGTCACCACCGCAACGCCGGCAAGCGCGCGCGAGCGGAGCAGCGCCGCCAGCACGTCTTCGAGCATGGCGCGCTGCAGCGCGATCCGCTGCTCCGTCGGCAGCGAAGCCTCCAGCCGCGACTTGCCGCTCGCCAGCGCCTTCACCGGCACCAGCGCCCAGATCGCGCCGCCCTCGCGAACGGTGCTCACCGGAACAGGTCCTCGGCGCGCCGCCTGAGCCCGTCGCGCGCCCGCTGGCCGAGATCGCTCCAGAGGCAGCCGCGCACGATGACCACGGGGCATCCCTCGTCGCCCTCGCCCATCAGCAGCACGGCAGCGGCCGCGACCAAATCGGCACAGCGCGATTTCGGTGATCTGCAGCTTGCGGCCGAACAGATCGGGCGCGCCGCGCCGGTCGAGCACCGCCGCGGGCCCGGCGATGCCGATCGCAACACCAACGCTGCCGAGCCGCCACGGCCGCCCGAAGCTGTCCGACACGATCACGCCGAGCCGAACCCCGGTGGCCGCCTCAAGGCCGCCCGCAATTGCGCGGCCGAGCGATCCGGGTCCTCCGGCAGCAGCAATGCCACGTCGTTGTCGTCGGGCGCTACATCGAGGTTGGAGCGATCGATGCCGGCGTTCGCCATGATGTGGCCGAGGCGATGCTCGGCGATCAGCACGTTCGGGCGCGAGCGCAGAATCTCGATCAACTCGCGCAGCACCAGTTCGACGATCCGCGCATCCTTGCCGGTTTGCGCCGCAAGTCCGATCGCGCGCGGCGACGGCACGATGTCGGCGAGGTTGACGAGCCGGCCTTCCGCCTTGGAGACGATCTTCTGCGCGACTACGACGATATCGCCGGCCGCGAAGGCCATACCGCTGCCACCGGCCGCGTCCAGGATCGCGCGCACCAGGTCCGCGCCCGGTGCGATGCTCGGGATGCCATGGAGCGCGAACATCTCGATCTTGCGCATCGTGCTGGCGCCGCCTTAAGCGCCCTCGCCCTTGATACCGGTGATCTGGATGCCCGCGCCCTCGGCGACGCCGTAGCGGCGGTTGATCGAGATCAGCACCGAGGTCATCGCCTCCGCCGCCACCGCATTGTCGAGGGGACCACCGTGCAGGCCGCGCAGGCCGATCCGGCCGATCAGGCCGATCGCGACCTCGCGGGCATCGATATCGTCGCCGAACACCAGGATATCACACGGCACCGGCCCCGTGCCGCGGAGCTTCTGCGCCGAAACGTTGTGGAACGCCGTGACGAGCCGCGCCTTGCCCCCGAGCGCCGCCGCAGCCGCGGCCGCGGCCGAGCCGGCCGCCGGCAGCTGCACGCGCGCGACCCGCGGCGGCACGAGCGGCACCGTCGCGTCGATCACGATCTTGCCCGCGACTGTCGGCGCGATCGGCCGAAAGCGTCTCGGCCTGGCTCGCAAACGGCACCGCCACGATGACGAGGTCGCCGGTCGCGGCGGCGGCGGCATTGTCGAGGCCGCGGACGTTCGCCGAGCCGGTCTCGGCCCTCAGCGCCGCCGCGCCCGCCTCGGCGCGACCGGCGTCGCGCGAGCCGATGACGACGTCAAAGCCCGCACGCGCAAAGCGCGCCGCCAGCCCGCCGCCGAGATCGCCGGTCCCGCCGATGATGGCAATGGTGGTGACGTCCAAGAAATTCTCCCGCGATCCGCGCCCGTTTCTAGTCCGGTTCCCACTCGCGTTGAATCAAAATCGTCATGGCCGGGCATAGCCGTCCGAAGGACGGCGTCGCTTCGCTCGCCTATGTCCCGGCCATCCACGTCTTTCTTTGTGGCCAAGACGTGGATGCCCGGCACAAGGCCGGGCATGACGGGGATAAGAACTGGCCCATGCGAACTGAAAGATGCTGTAGCGGACGGAATGCGGAGATCAAATATCGCGACACAGGCTTGGCTACTGCGAAGCGGCTTTCAGCGCATCCACAAACGCTAGGCAATCGCGCGCAAGCTGCTCGCGGTCGTCGAGGGTCCGCATCACCGTCGGCACGACCTGCACGGCCAAGCCTTCCGCCGCGATCTCGTCGCGCAGGCGTGTGTCGGCGGTGTCGATCACGAAACCCGCGATCAGCCCGCGATAGTGGCGGGCGACGGCTGCGGCCGTCACGGGCAGGCCAAGCTCGCGCATGATCTTCGCCGCCGGCCCCTTGATCGCCGCACCGCCGACGATCGGCGACACCGCGATCACCGGCGCACCGCTCGCCGCGATCCAGTCCCGCATGCCGGGCACCGCCAGGATCGGATCGATGCTGAGATAGGGGTTGGACGGGCACAGGATGACCGCCTCGGGCGCTGCGGCCCCGCGCATCGCGTCGAGCGCCGGGTTGAGCCGCGCGGCCTCGGCGCCCTGCCACGACAGCCCCGTCACCGCGGGCTCGCAGCGCAGCCGCACGAAATACTCCTGGAACGGCAGCGTGCGCCCGCCCGCGTGGACCATGGTGCGGACCGGATCGTCGCTCATCGGCAGCACGCAGGCGGCAACACCGAGCGCGCGGCAAAGCTCGGCCGTGATTTCGCTCAGCGTTCAGCCGGCGCGCAGCCGCTGCGTGCGGAGCGCGTGGGTGGCGAGATCGCGGTCGCCGAGCCGGAACCAGTCCGGGCCGCCGAGGCGGGCGACCTGCTCCATGAAGATCCAGGTCTCGCCGGCAAGGCCCCAGCCACGCTCGAAGTCGGCGACGCCGGCGAGCGTGTACATCACGGTGTCGAGGTCGGGCGAGATCGAGAGGCCGAGATGCTCGAAGTCGTCGCCGGTGTTGCCGACGACCGCAAGCCGCGGCCCGAGCAGACGCGCGAGTCCATGGGCGAGCTTGGCGCCGCCGACGCCTCCGGCCAGTGCCACGATCGTGCCGCTCGCGCCGCTCATGCGGTCGCGACAATGCCCGCCCGTGCAATCGACCGCAACGGGACATTGATGCGCCCTCTCCACGCTGCACAAACGCAACAACAAATCGCGGCGGCGACGAATGTGCCCTCTCCCCTTGCGGGAGAGGGCTAACGTGCGTCCGACACACGATCAGTTGGGTGAGGGGTCGCGGACGGTACAGACCATCGATAGTCCGTAACCCCTCACCCAGTTCGTGCCTTCTCGTCCGCCTGAGCGGCCCTCTCCCGCAAGGGGAGAGGGCGCAGCAAAAGGCGCCGCGCACAGCGTGCGGTCTAAGACCAAAGCGCGGGGTGGATTTTCGCCAAGCCTGCTAGTATCCCGGCCGGATCGGATCGCGCGGCACGCGCGAGGAGCCGACACGGCAAGGATGGTGGCGATGAGCGAAGCGAAGCTGGTCGGAGGCAGCAAGCAGGACCAGGAGGAAATCCTGCGGTTGCACGAGAAATATATCGATGTGAACACCCGCTTCGACTGGCAGAACCTGCAGCCGATCTTCAGCCCGGCGCCAGAGGCGACGTACTTCAATCTCAATGGCCACACCTACGACGGCCGCGAGCACTGGACGCGGCTCTGGAAGTTCTACGGCGGCAACGTGCAGTCGACCTACTGGACGCCGTTCGACATCGGCGGCGTGGTGACCGGCGACATCGGCGTGGTCTGGTGCCATCGCAAGACCCGCCGGCAGTGGACCGGCAAGGAGCCGCCGCCTCGCGACATCCATTACGACAACAGCGAGTTCATCTCGCGCTCGACCATGGTGTTCCGCAAGGAGGACGGGCAGTGGCGCGTGGTGCACACGCACTTCTCGCCGGCCAACTCCGGGCCGCGGCCCGGCGGCGTATAGGAGCGTAACTTGCTGCCGAGGCTGAGCGTCCGGCTGCACGGCGGGCTGTCGCCGCAGCGCTGCGTCGAGCAGGCGCGCGCCGCGGAGGCCGCCGGCATCGACGCCATCTGGTTTGCCGAGAACCCGTTTCACCGCGGCACGACGCCGGCAGCCGCGGCCTGCGCGGTCGCGACCACGCGGCTTGGGATCGGCGCCGGCGTGTTCAATCCGTACAGCCGGCATCCGAGCCTCATCGCGATGGAGATCGGCGCGCTCGACGAGCTCGCCGCCGGCCGGGTCCGGCTCGGCATCGGCTCGGGCATCGGCTTTGCAATCGAGCGGATGGGCTTCAGCTACGCCAAGCCGCTGACCACACTGCGCGAGGCGATCGTCATCATCCGCGCGCTGCTGCGCGGCGATGAGGTCACGCACGCGGGCGAGGCGTTCAACCTGCGCGGCGTCAAGCTCGATTACCGGGCGCGCGCCGACATCCCGATCTTCATGGCCGCGCGCGGCGAGCAGAGCATCAAGGCCTGCGGCGAATTGGCCGACGGCATGCTGGTGTCGAACATGTGCACCGCGTCCTTCGTCGCGAAGGCCGTGTCGATCCTGCACGGCGCGGCGCGCGGAGCGGGCCGCACCGCGACGCCGGCCGTGGTGCAATACATGCCCTGCCACGTGCATCCCGATCGGGGCGAAGCGCAGAGAGCGGCCAAACGTTCGGTCGCCGAGATGCTGCCGGCCTACTGGCGGCTCGGCCAGCGGCTGCCGGCAGCGAAGACCGCATTGACCGACGGCAGCGGCATTGCGGAGGCGGAGATTGCCGGAGCGGTTGATCGCCTGAAGGCCGGCGAGCCGGCCAGTGCCGTGCTCGATGAACGCTATGTCGCCGCCTTCACGCTGGCCGGCAACGCGCAGGACTGCCGCGCGCAGGCCGAAGTCTACGCGCGCGCAGGCGTCACCGAGCTTGCGTTGACATTTGCCGGCGACACCGCCGCAGCCGACATGGCCACCGCCGCCCGCGCGCTCGCTGGATAGCGCAAGCTGATTTCCCAATTGAATCGCACGGGCACGTTCACTTCTCCCATGGGGAGAGGTCGGCGCGCGTCAGCGCGCCGGGTGAGGGGTTATGGACTATCGATGTGCCCGAACGAGAGGCCATAACCCCTCACCCAGCTGATCGTGTATCACATGCACGTTGGCCCTCTCCCTTGGGAGAGGGCGCAGCGAACAGTGCCTCACATCTTCTGCAGGTTTGAGACCTCGACGGCGCGCTTCCAGCGCACGCGCTCCTCGTCGAAATACCTGGCGGTCTGCTCCGGCGTGCCGCCGACCGGCTCGGAGCCGATCGAACGCATCCGCTCGATCACCTCGGGCTTGGCGAGGATGCGGTTCGCCTCAATGCTCAGCTTGTCCACGACCTCGCGCGGCGTGCCGGCGCGCGCCGACAGCGCGTTCCACGAACTCGCCTCGTAGCCTTTGACCACAGCGCCGATCGGACGCACGCCCGGCAGGAGCGACACCGGCGTGGCCGTGGAAACGCCGAGCGCGCGCAGCTGGCCGGACTGGATGAATGGCAGGATCGGCCCGAGATTGTCGATCATCAGGCTGACCCGGCCGGTGATCAGGTCCTGCAGCGACTGGCTCGTGCCCTTGTAGGGGATGTGGTTCATCTCGATGTTGGCGAGCGCAAGGAACAGCGAAATGCACAAGTGGCTGGTGGAGCCGATGCCCGAGGTCGCGTAGTCGATCTTGCCGGGATTGGCCTTGGCCTTGGCGATCAGCTCCTCGATCGAATTCACGCCGAGCAATTCGTGCACCACCAGCACGTTCGGAAACCGCGCCACCATGGTGACCGGCGCGAACGAGGTTTCCGGATCGAACGACAGGGCCTTGTAGAGATACTGGTTGATGACGTGCGGGCCTGGTGGCGCCATCAGCAGCGTGTAGCCGTCGGGCTCGCTTGCGGCGAGTGCAGCCGCGCCGATGTTGGCGCCGGCGCCGGGCTTGCTCACCACCGTGAACGGCTGCTTGAACGCCGCAGAATACTGGTCCGCCATGATGCGGGTGAGGATGTCGGTGTTGCCGCCGGGCGGAAACGGCACGATCATCTGCACCGGGCGCGTCGGGTAGTTCGCTGCGTGCACCGGCCCGCCGGTCGCGGCGGCCACGAGGCACGCGGCCAGGCACGCGGACAGGCCCGCGGCCAGTCCGGCGACGCGTGCGGCTCCGATCCCGATCATCGCTCGCATCTCCCGTTGGTCAGTTTTGCAGGCATCCATGACCTGGACCCAAAAGCAAGAGTTGGGCCAGCGGTCGGGCGCGCGGCAGGTGGCCGCAGCGTGAAGAGATTATCCGCCGTCATTCCGGACGCCGCGCAGCGGCGATCCGGAATCCAGATGCAAGCTCGGAGTAACGCTCTGGATTTCGGGTTCGCGCACTTCGTGCGCGCCCCGGAATGACGCCGCGGCATTGAACGCTGGCGTTACGAGCCTGCCGCGGCGACCTCGGTTGCGATCCGCATGAACACCGGGACGGCGGCTGCGAGATCAGCGAGCGGCACGCACTCGCCCGGCGCGTGCGCCTTGCCGATGTCGCCGGGCCCCAGAATCACGCACGGCGCCAGCGCCTGCAGCTCGGAGGCGTCGGTGCCGAACGAGGCGACGCGCGGTGGCCGCCCGACCGCACGGCTGCAGATGCGGACGAACGGGTGATCCTCGGGCAGCTCCGGCGGCTCGCCCTCGCGCGCTTCGTCGAGCGCGACGCCGGCCCTGCGGGCGGCCTCGCGGACGATCGCCACCACCGGCGCCGGGTCGACCTTGGCGCTGTGCCGGAACTTGATGGTCGCGGTCGCCTTCGGCACCGTGACGTTGACCGCGGTGCCGTAGTTGTCGAGCACGAGGTTGAAATCGCTGAACGGCGGATCGTAAGCTTGGTCCTGCAGCGTCACATCGCTGCGCAGGCGCTCGTACAGCGCTCGCATCTCGACGAGGAACGGCAGCAAATCCCAGTTGGCGTTGCGGCCGCGCCCGGTGCTCGAATGCGCCTGAATGCCGGTCGCGGTGGCGGTGAAATGGATGTGCACGCGGTGGCCGCGCATCGGGACCATGGTCGTGGGCTCGACCACCATGATGCCGGTCGGCCGCACCGCGCGCGCCAGCGCCGAACGCTGCGCGATCGCGCGGGCGCCGGCCTTGGTGGTCTCCTCGTCGGTGGTGATCAGGAGTGTGATCGGCACGTCCGCCGGCAGCGAGCGCGCGGCCACGATCGCCGCCGCAACCGGCCCCTTCATGTCGGCGCTGCCGAGCCCGTGCAGCACGCCGTCCTCGAGCCGGCCGCTGTACGGATCGTCGGACCAGCCGGTGTCCGGAACCGTGTCCATGTGGCCGGACAGCGCAAACCCGCCCGGCGGGCCGCGATGGGCAACCAGCGTTCGCTTCTGCACGCCGCGGGCGTCGACATAGTCCACGCGCTCGACCTCGAAGCCGGAAAGCTCCGCCTCGATCCGCTCGGCGACCGCAATATTGGAGACGAAGCTCCGGCTGTCGATCCGGATCAGGTCGCGCGCAAGCTCGGCGATGACGCGGTCGTGGTCCATTGCGCGGCTACCCATGCATGGTGAGGCCGCCCGAGACGCTGATGGTCTGGCCGGTGATGTAGGCGGCGTCGTCCGACAGCAGGAAGGCGACGAGCCCCGGATAGTCCTCGGGCACGCCGAGCCGCCGCATCGGAATGGCGCGCTTGAGGCCCTCCGCGATGCGCGCGCCGTCGGGGCCCTCCAGGAAGCTCCGCAGGATCGCGGTGTCGGTCGGCCCGGGGCAGAGCGTGTTGACGATGATGCCCTTGCTCACAAGCTCGCGCGCGATCGTCTTGGCGAAGGCGATCATGCCGCCCTTGCAGGCCGAATAGACCGCCTCGCCCGAGGAGCCGACACGGCCGGCGTCGGAGGCGATGTTGACGACGCGCCCGAAGCCGCGCGCGGCCATCCCGCGCAGCACCACGTGGCTGACGTTCAGCGGGCCGTGCAGGTTGATCGCGATCACCTTGCGCCAGAACTCCGGCGTGGTGTCGAGGAACGCGGAGGCGCGGTCCCAGCCCGCGTTGTTGACGAGGCAGGCGATCGGGCCGGACGCGGCCTCGAAGCTCTCGATCACGCGCCCGACCGCCTCATAATCGCTGATGTCGGCGACGTGCAGGCTCGCGCGCCCGCCGGTCGACTTGATCCCGTCGACCACCGCCTGCCCGCCCGCGGCGTCGAGATCGAGAATGCCGACGATCGAGCCCTCCTCCGCGAGCCGCCGCGCGATCGCAGCGCCGATGCCGTTGGCGCCGCCGGTCACGAGCACGGTGCGATCCTTGAGGCCGCGCATCGGCGCCTACCCGCGCTGCGCGGCCGGGCCGCCGCGGCCGGCCAGCATCCGCGTCGCCTCATAGCTGATGACGATGTCGCCGTGCTGGTTCTTCACGTTGACCCGCGAGGCCACGATGCCGCGGTTGCCCTTCGAGGTCGGCCGCACCGACGTGATCTCGACCTCGCCGTGGATCGTGTCGCCGACCCGCACCGGCGCCAGCACCCGCTTATTCAACTCCAGCATGGCGAGACCGGTGCCCTGGATCATGGTCTGGCATAAGAGGCCCTCGATCAGGCTGTAGGTCAGCGCCGCCGGCACGAAGCGGCCCTGGATCGCGCCGCCTTCGGTGCCGAAGGTGTGGTCGGTGAAGATCACCTCAAGCATGCCCGTGACGCCGGTGAACATGACGAGATCGGTTTCGGTGACGGTGCGGTTCAGCGTGCGGAATTTCTGACCCGGCGAGAGCTGTTCGAAGGTGAAGCCTAGGCCGAGCGTCTGCATGGTCGCCTTTCCGGGTGTCCCGTCACAGTCGTTCGTCACGCCGCGGGCGCGTCGGCGTCCGACGGCTCAGGCAGCACGACGGCGCCACTCGCCGCGAGCGCCGCGATCTGCTCGGGCCGCAGCCCCACCTCTTGCAGCAGTTCCCGGCCGTGCTCGCCGAGCCGCGGCGGCAGGCGGTCGATGGAACCCGGCGTCTCGGCAAACCGGAGCGGGATGTCCGGCAGCACGATCTCGCCCTCGGTCGGATGCTGACGATGCTTGAAGAAGCCGATGGCCTCGAGGTGCGGATCGGCGAGCACGTCGTCGAGCGAGCAGACCGGACCGGCCGGAATTTCGAGCGAATCGAACAGCGCGAGCCATTCCGCGGTCGGGCGGCCCGCGAGCGCTTGGCCGGCGAGCTTATAGACCTCGTCGATATGCCGGCTGCGGGCCGCCATGTCGACAAAGCGCGGGTCGCGCATCATTTCCGGCTTGCCGAGCGCGCCCCAGAACCGCTGCCACTGCCCGTCGGTATAGGCCAGCATGCAGACAAACCCGTCGGCGGTGCGGTAGGGCCGGCGCCACGGCGCCAGCACCCGCGAATAGCCGGTCTCGCCCCGCTTCGGCACAAAGGTCCGGCCGTGCAGGTGCTCGACCATCAGGAACGCGACCATCGACTCGAACATCGGGATCTCGACGAACTGGCCGCGGCCGGTGCGCTCGCGATGAAACAGCGCGGCAAGGATGGCCTGCGCCGCCATCAGCCCGCAGGTCTTGTCGGCGATGATGGTCGGTGCGTAGCGCGGCTCGCCGGTGAGCCGGTCCATCAGGCTCGCAACCCCGCACAGCCCCTGGATGATGTCGTCGTAGGCCGGACGCCCGCCGTAGGGGCCGTCCTCGCGCCAGCCGTGGATGCCGGCGTAGATGAGCCGCGGCTGCCGCGCGAGCAGCGCATCGTGCCCAAGCCCGAGCTTGTCGAGCTTCTGCGGGCGGATGTTGTGCACGAACACGTCGGCACGATCGACCAGGCGCAGCAGTACGTCGCGCGCCGCGGCCTGCTTGAGGTCGAGAACGAGGCTCCGCTTGTTCCGGTTCACCCCCATGAACAGCGACGCCATGTCGTCGTGGCAGCGCGGCCCGGTGTAGCGCGTGGTGTCGCCGTCCGGCGCTTCGATCTTGACCACGTCGGCGCCGAGGTCGCCCAGCATCTGCGTTGCGTAGGGGCCGAGCACCACCGAGGTGAGGTCGAGCACGCGGATGCCGGAGAGCGGCCCCGCCGGTCCGCCGTGCGCCTTGGTTGTGCTCATCGCTTCCTCTTAGCCCGGCGGGATCGCGGCGACCCAGCGCCGGACCGCTGCGTTGCGATCATCGCAACTGGGCCCCCAAAATGGAAGGCGACTAGTATCCCGGGGCCCTGCGATGGCCACACAACAATGTCACCGCGGCCGCAGCCGTCATCGCCGGGCTTGTCCCGGCGAACCCGATCAGGTGAGCACCGTGGCAAACCAAGCGGGATGGCCGGGACAAGCCCGGCCATGACGTGGAGAGGTTTGTGCGACACGGCACATTCATTAATCGAAGCTGGTAATCAGCAGTGAACCAGACAGCCGCCGGGTCAAGCCCGGCGATGACGACTGGAGTTGCGATCAGCCCGCGACGAACGGCAGGATCTCCTCGGCAAGACGGCGGAACTGCCTCATCGGATCGCCCATGGTCGAGATGCGGAACGTGATGCGCCGGCAGCCGCAGGCCGCAAGCTGCCGGATTTGGGCGATGCAGTCGCGCGGCGAGCCGTAGGTGAGCCAGGCTTCGAGCCGCTCCTTGGAATAGTTCGCGCCATAGTAGAGGTCGAGGAATTGCTTGGAATTGGCCAGCGCCTCTGCGCGGTCGTCGTTCACGTTGATGTGGTGGTAGAGCACGTTGTCGAAGCCCGCCATGTCGCGGCCCGCCTCGCGGCCGACCTGCAGGATGAATTGCCACGATCTTTGGAAGCCTTCCGGACTGACCGAATGGGTCATCCAGCCGTCGGCGATGCGGCCGACCCGCGTCAGCGCGATCTCCGAGCCGCCCGAATCGGCCTGCCCGCTGGAGAGCCGCTCGGCGTTGGTCGCAAGCCAGATCGGACAGGGCTGCTGCACCGGCTTGGGCTCGAGCGTGATGTCGGCAAAGCGCGTGAACTGGCCCTCGAACGGCTCGTTGTCGCGGCTCCAGAGATGGCGGAGCACGTGCATGTTCTCGACCATGCGCTTGCGCCGGTCCTGCGGCGCAATGCGGAGCGCCGCGGTCTCGGCCTCCCACAGCGGCCCCGCTCCGCCCCCGGCACAGGCGACGAGGCGCGTGCGGCCGTTCGAGATCACGTCGAGCGACGCCCATTCGTAGGCGAACACCAGCGGGTCGCGCAGCGCGAACGAGCCCATGCAGGCGGGGCCGAGCAGCACGCGCTCGGTGCGGCCCGCGACCGCGGCCAGCAGCGTCAGCGCATCGAGCCTGCGGTTGACGAACAGCGCATCGCCGCACCAGACCGAATCCATCAGCGGGCAGGCTTCGACCGCGTCGGCGAGCGCGAGCAGCTCGCGCGGCGTCGCAAGCCCAACCAGCACTCCGCGGTTGGAGAGCGTGATGCCGAAGTTCATTGTCGCGCTAGTACGCTTTGACCATCCCAAAGCGGACACTCGCGCACCCGGAATTGAACGTAAAGCTCCCGAAAGAGGCTGGGAGGGGGGGACATTAGAAAAAAATACAAAACAACCCTATGCAAAGTAAAAAATAGCCCGAAACCGACCCTGGATTTTAGGTGATTTATTTCTTAACTCGTTTGGGGAGTGACGTAGCAGCCGCTGCGAGAGCACAGGATGGCCAACGAAAAGGTCAAAAAGCGTTGCGCGGCGAAATCCGGTCGCCAGCCTCACGCCAAAGACGACTGCGCGATTGACGCGAAAGCCAACGCCACAATCGAGGCCATGGCCAAGGAGTTTCGCGCTGCCCGCGCGTCGCCATTTGCATCACTTATCAAAGTCGAAAACGATGGTGGGAAGCAAAGAATTGGGCCCGCTCACGCTGACCCACTTGTGGGCGAGTTCCTCCTCAAGGACGCCACTGGCGCCTCGGATTTCATGTTTCGGGATGCCATTCTCAATCAATTGGCTCGAAGCGCGTCGGAGGGCGGCAAAATCGATGAAGGCAAACTCAACTTCACGCTTTCCGTCGTACGATCAACGAAGCCCAAGGATCAACTCGAGGCGATGCTCGCGGCGCAGATGGCGGTTGTCCATCTGGCGATGATGGGCATGGCACCAATCTTGGCAAACATCAATGAAATCCCACAGTTGGACAGCGTGGGACGTGCATTTAACAACTTGGCGCGCACATTCGCGACTCAGATGGAAGCGCTGAAGCGGTACCGGAGTGGTGGCGAACAGAAGGTCACGGTGCAGCATGTATCGGTGAGCGACGGCGGCCAGGCCATCGTTGGCAATGTCACGCAGAGCGCGCACGGCAAGGCGTCCGACACGCCTTCAAATTCACCATCCCCACCACCGGCGCTTGCGCCCCCGAGCCAAGCACCGATGGCATCCCCAATTGATTTCAAACGGCAACCAACGCCGGTGCGACGCAAGGCACGATGAGCTCCAATCACCCGCGCAACACCGGTCCGATGCTATCGAGCACGCGTTGCGGCGCCAAAACGCGTTCCGGCCGGCCGATGCCGGTCGCCGGCCGTTCACGGCAAAAGGCGCTGTCGCATGCACGGCGGCGCGCCGGGCTCGGGGGCCCCGCGCGGTAACCAGAACGCATTAAAGCACGGCCATTACACCAAGGAGGCGATTGCCGACCGCCGGCGGATCCGCGACTTGCTGCACGATGCGCGCCAACTGTTGCGCGAAATCGATTGATGCCGACCTGCGATGACCAAGTTCGAGCACGATTGATCAGCTGACGGGCTCGGCCATGAGTTCAGCTCGCCGGAGGTCGGTTCGCCAGCCATGTCCCTGGTCAGCCGGTTCTTGCCGGCCTCCAGAAACTCCTTCGACCTCCGGTATGGAGGTTCTGTTTGATGCCGTCCTTGCGACAGACCTCGGCAACACAAATCAGCGCCGGGCTATCGGTGCGAAGTCAAATCCCGCGTGGTTTGCACTGGAGCAGACCTGGACGAAGGGGGCGGCTAACTACTGGGCATGCAAATCCTAAATCTGGCCGTACGGCCCGCGATTCCCATTTTAGGCGGGGCCGCGCTGCTGGAGCTTATCTGGGTTGCCGGCCTGAGTTGGGCGAGGGTTTTCACGCTGCTGTGCTGCGCCGATCTTCAGCTGATTCCTTTTGCGCTGCTGCGTTGTTTTTCGGCGGCCATGGGAGGAGGAGGAGACGATCACTGATTTTCGAGGGCTCGGGCGCCATCTTGACCGGTTCCATTAGAGGCGGTTCCACATCGCCGGCGCGCACTGCTTGCGCCTTTTGGTTAAGCTCGCGCACCAGGTGACCAATTGCGTTGTGGACTTCGGTGGCGGCCGCAGCCAGAAAGTTGTTGAGCTCCCGAGCTTCGGGAACAACTGCCGCCGCCGTCTCGGTCGCGTCGCAAAGCCTGGCGATGATCGGCGCAAAAGCTATGGCAGCGTCTTCGATTCGCTTTTTGATTCCCTCTATCTCGCCCGCAACGCGGTCGCGCTCGCGCCGGTCTGTTTCCTCAGAAAGGCGGGTTTCCAACTCGGCGATTTGAGCATTGAGTGTGGTGACATCGGAGGCAAGGGCATCGCGTCTGTCGCGCGCGCGGTCGAGATCGTTGCCAAGTTGTTCCACCAAATCCTGTCTTTTGAACATTTGTTTGCTCCAGGTTGGGCGGCCAAAGTAGACCGGCGGCGAGGCCGCCCGGCGAGCGCAAGTGGCCAGCAAGGAACGCGAAACGATCCAGATTGAGCTCAATTTCATCATTACATTGTTGCACGCGGGATATATATCGATCGCGGTATCGCGCGCGATGCCGCCGCGCAAGCGGACTCGCGTCTATTGTTACGTGGGTAAGGTGATTCGTACTAGGGTGCTGGCGTCAGCCGGCCACACCACGAAGCTATGCGGTCGCCTACCTTCAGGGAGACTTTTGTAGCTACCCACCGGGCCGCTACAACGCCCCGGGCAAGATAAAGCGCTCCGAATAGCCGACCGGGTGGGAACTATCCAAAAGCTCGACGATAAAACATCAAGTTCGATCGGTCACTGCTGCACGCCCGATTGCTTTCGTCACCGGCTCCAAGCCGTTCCAAGTCATTGAGCGGACCACTTGCGATCTTGAACCACTTTGAATTCATTTCTGAAATTTGGGTTCGTTCTGCCAAATTGCATCGGCTCCGGCTGCCCTCGCCTTCGGCATCGAGCACAGCGCTCCGACACTTAGAGCGCTGACTTCAAATGCCCTGCACGACGGAGGCTGACCCTTATTCCTCTAGGATTGGCCAACCATCGCTAGGCTCTTGCCGTGACCTATTTTGGTTGTTTGGAACGCTTCGGCTTCTGGAGACGAACGCCCGGCCCGCCGCCATTTTCCTCGATGAACTCGACGCCTGCGGCCACCAAAATCCTTTCTATTATCCTAAGCGTAGCCGGATCGCCTGCATAACGGCCCACTTCGATATTGTTGATTGTATTTCTGTGAAGTCCAGTGGCATCGGCAAGATCACGAACCGTCCATTTAAGGGCGGCGCGGGCCATCCTGACTTGTGCACTTGTCACAGGCATCAGCTTGTGCTATTGTCACAACTACGAAGCTAAGACGGTAGCACAGGAGTGCCATGACAATGTTCGAGCGAAAATCCTCAACTGTTGAAAAAGACCGCCGGTATTTTGTCGGCGGCTCTGACGCCCGCATCATCATGGGCGGGGACGAGGCGGCGCTGCTCCGGCTGTGGCAGGAGAAGCGCGGCGAGGTCGAGCCGGTCGATCTGTCGGGCGAGCTCATCGTCCAGCTGGGGCTGGTGACCGAGGGACTCAACCGGGCCTGGTACGAGCGCCATTCCGGGCATCGGGTCGGACAGGTGCAGTGCCGAAGGGTCCACGTCTCGATTGTCTGGATGGCGGCCACGCTCGACGGCCTGGTGGAGGACACCGGGGCGGTGTTCGAGGCCAAGTTCATGCTGCCGTGGTCGTTCTCCGAGATGGCGGCGGCCGAGAAGCACATGGCACAGCTGCAGCACAATATGATGGTGGTGGGCTCCAAGGATGCGGTGCTGTCGATCATCACCGGCGGTGGCCAATGGGTCGAGATCGCGGTCTCGGCCGACCCGGTCTACCAGACCGCCATGATGTATGCCGAGCGGGCGTTCTGGCGGTCGGTCAGCAGCGGCGAGTCGCCTTGCCTGTTCCATGCCGAGCCGCCACGGGCGCGGATCGAGGCGGTCCGGGTGGTCGACATGAGCACCTCCAATGCTTGGGCCGAGTTTGCGGCGTTGTTTCGCAGCAGCCGGTCGGCGTTTCTGGATCATGAGCGCGCCAAGATCGAGCTCAAGAGCTTGATGCCCGAGGATGCCAAGGAGGCGCTCGGCCACGGCGTGCGGGCGCGCCGCTCGAAGTCGGGCGCGGTGAGCGTTGCGCTGAGGGAGCTGGCCGATGCCACAGTCTAGCGCGTCGGTCGCGGCCCTGGCGCAGGCGCTGGCCAAGGCTCAGGCCGAGTTGGTCAACCCGGAGAAGTCGCTGACCGCGACATTGCCTCCGGAACGCGGTCAACCGGAGCGGCGCTTTCGCTATGCGCCGCTCTCGGGCGGGCTCGAGATCGTTCGCAAGACGCTCGGGCGGCACGAGATCGCGACCATCCAGTCGACCGCCATCGACCGGGACAGCGCCACGGTGCGGCTCACCACCACGCTGGCGCATGCCTCGGGTGAATGGATCGCCTCGGACTGGCCGGTCTGTCCGCTGTCGGATCTGGCGACGCCGCACCGCATGGGGGCGGCGCTGAGCTACGCCCGGCGTTACGCCCTGTTCACGCTGGTCGGGATTGCCGGCGAAGACGACCTCGATGCTCCGGACCTCCCTCTGCAATCGGAACCGGTGGCGGTTCCGTCACCGTTGCCGGCGACGTCGTCGCATCTATCGTCGGACCGCAACATCGGTGTCCGACCGCCAAAGCGTATCCGGGCGGTAACGCTCGACCCTGAGCAGTCAGCGTTACAGCGCGACCAGCTGTTGGACGATCTCAAATCGCTGGCCTCGCTGGACGAGGCGGCGGCTTGGGCCAAACGCACCTTGCCGGTCAAGAACACCTTGACGGTTGACCATGCCCGCGAGGTTGAGGCGGCCTTCGCGGGTCACATCGCCCGGTTCAGCGACGCCGTGGCTTCCGTCGTCGCACTCGGAGACTTTGCCGGCGATGCCGAAGGCGGCGCCGGCACGGCCCCGACATCCGCTGTCCCCACCGACCAAGAGGCCACCCTCGCCCTCGGTCGCCTCCGGCGGCGGCGCGACCGGGATCATCTGAGGTTTGTGGCATCGCAGCCGTGTCTGTTGTGCAACCGCCGGCCTGCGGATGCCCATCATCTGCGCCATGCGCAGCCCAAGGCGATGGGCCGCAAGGTCAGCGACGAGTTCACGGTGCCGCTGTGCCGAACCCACCACAGGCAGGTGCATCGGGCCGGCAATGAAGCCGAATGGTGGAGCGCGGTCGATCCTGACATCGATCCACTCGAGGTGGCGAAGTCGCTCTGGGACCAGTCGCACGCAAGGTTCGGCCCATCTGACCGACCTGAAACGGCCCATACTCTTCCGCGCCAGCTTTGATCCAGCGTTCATGCCGTCCGATCGACAGATGGCCGCCAACCGGCGCAATGCCGTTCACAGCACTGGACCGCGCTCGACCGCGGGCAAGCGGCGCTCTCGTAGCAACGCCTTGCAGCACGGCTTAGCCGCCAATACGGTGGTGCCGACACTGGAGGACGCCGACGATTACCGCGCCTTCGAGGCTGCCATTGCGGCCGACTACCAGCCGCAGACCGCGGTCGAGCGCCATCTGGTGGCTAGGCTTACCTCCCTGCTCTGGCGGCTACGACGGGCTTTGTTGATCGAGACCGGCCTGTTCGAGATCCACGGCAGGATCCTTCAGCAGCGCCGGCGCCAGGCCGCGGCCGATGCCCGCCGCACTGACCTCAGCGTGTTCTACCGATACCAGCGACCACTATCGGAGAATAGCGTCGCCACTCCGTTGGTCGACAACGAAGCCACCCATTCGGAGCAATCGGATATAGGGGCCGAGTGCCTGCCTCGGCCGAGGTCAGACGCGGCCTCGGCCTTCTTACGACTCTGCCATCTCAACAATGGCGTTATCGACCGGCTCGGACGTTACGAAACTGCACTTTGGCGACAGGTCGCGCAGATTCTGTTGTTGCTCGATGTCGCTGCAAACAGGCGAGCGCAAACTCTGCAGCCCGGCGCGCAAATTAAGCCGGAATAACCACTCAATGTAGTCGCGCATCGGTCTCCGGGTTGGACCGTCGGAAAAGGGCGACCCGCGCCCTCGGACTATACGCAGCGCCTCAATGCCGATGGGCCGGAAGCTCGCGCCTCAACCCGGGTGCTCTGAGACCGCAAAACTGGATCGTTTTTGGGTAGAGTCTCCGGTGCCGATTCCCAGGCTGGGAGGAGGGAGCAGGACGACGATGAAGGCTTCGCGGTTTTCGGACGCCCAGAAAGCGTTGATTCTCAAGCAAGGTGCTGATGGCATGCCGGTGGCGGACATTTGCCGCAAGGCCGGGATCAGCCAGGGACCTACTTCAATTGCAAGAAGAAGTATGACCGGACGAGATGCGGCGGCTGAAGCAGCTCGAGGATGAGAATGCCAAGCTGAAGAAGTTGGTCGCCGATCTATCGCTCGACCGGGAGATGTTGCAGGACGCGATCCGGCGAAAACTTTGAAGCCTGTCCGGCAGCGCAAGCTGGTCGACGCGGTCTGTGGTCAATGGGATGTGTCCATTCGTCGTGCGTGCCGCCTGCTCGAATTCGACACATCGACCTATCACTACCGATCGCGCCGCCTCGGACAGACTGGCCTCGACAACGCAACAAGGAGAACTGCCAGGCACGGGTGCGCTACGGATAGCAACCGAGGTCATACTCAGGGGCCTGGCAGTTTGGCGATGCTGCTGGCACCGTTCCGCTCTACAGCATGGACCGTTCAATCGGTCCGCTCACCCGACGGAAGCATATAGCACCCCTGCCTTGTCAAAATCCTCTATCAGGCGCCGGGGCAACTGGCTTGCCAAGCCCGCCTCTCACTTGACGGCGGTAACCTCGACTTCGACCATCATCTCCGGAAAGGCTAAGCGTGGAATTGTCAACAATGTGTGCGCTGGGGTCGCAACTGTGCCAAGCGACTCCCTCATGCACGCCACATATGGCAACCGCTGATTGGGAATGTCCGTCAGATAGGCGACAATTCGAACAACATTTTCGAATCCCGCGCCATTGGCGGTTAGGGCGCGCTTGATTTTATCGTATGAATACAAGCACTGCGCTTTGAAGTCATCCTTGTGCCGGATTGTCCCGCGCGGACCGTTCTCGTCCTCGGCCCCAACGCCAGCCAGGAAAATCAGTTTCGCACCGCCGAGATTTGTAACCGTCACGGCCTCCGCAAAGATGCCCCTGGCCCATTCGCTGTAGTTGAACTTCTCGATCTTTGGTTCCGATTGAGCGTGCACCGGCAAGGTGTATGTCCCGAGCAACAGCGCGGCGGTCGGGCCAATCCCTTTGCCGACACCGGAGCGTCCAGGTGTGGCTCTTACCGGTAGCTATTTTGATACAGCTTGCCGTCCAAGTGCGCGAGTTAGGCCAACAAAAAGCACGGCAGCCGTCAGCACCCCAGCCGCACTGTAAAACGCCGCCCAAAGGTCGGGGAAGCGATCCGGGGTCAAGCCTTGTAGGCCTTCCAGCAGAGGCGCGCCGACCATAAGTCCTCCGCCAATGATAAGCGGCCGCTGCCAAGCGAAACACATAATCGACGTGACCGCGAAATAGCCAAGGAAATGTTCTATTTGCCAACCAAGCCCCGTCCGAAATGCCCAGTTGGCTGGCCCCAGGGCGTAGACCACCACTGAGGTTAGAACTGCAACGCTGATAAATGTTGCGAAAACGCGCATCCGTTACCAAAGCTCGTCGCCCTATCTTGAGCTCTATGCTAGCCCGGATTTAACGCCCGCTCGCAGAAATCCGTCGACCAATGGATTGCATTTGCAATGAAACGCGCGGCCGTTCTATCGCAAGGAGCGCTGCCAGAGCCCTTTGATATCGGATTGGCGACACGCGGCGCCTCTATTGTACGCGCGCTCTTAGCTTGCCAAGCTCAATCTGCAGCAACGCGTCGCGGGTTGACATGATTGAGGATGGAGCAAGCTTGTGCGCCGGACAGGGTCGCTTTGCCGCATAAGCCGAAAGCTCCATGTCACGGCTGGTTTGGCTCGCTAGAATGACCTGTTGAACAGATCCGGAGGACCGTCATGACACTTCCTCGCCGCCATGTCCTGCGCCTGGCAGCGGGCGCTATTGCGCTGCCGGTCGCATCGAACTTCGCTGGGGCGCAGACCTATCCGACGCGGCCAGTGCGGTTGATCGCCCCGTTTCCGCCGGGCGGCTCGATCGACCTCACCGCTCGCCTGATCGGTCAATCGCTGTCGGAGCGACTGGGCCAGCAGATCATCGTCGAGAACCGGCCGGGCGCCGGCGGCAATCTCGGCAGCGAGGCAGCAATGAATTCGTCTGCCGATGGATACACACTCTTGTTGTGCAGTGTAGCGAACGCGATCAGCGCAACGCTCTACGCCAAGCTCAACTATGATTTCCGGGACGTTGCGCCAATCGCCGCCATCAGCCGGGCGCCCAACGTCATGGTGGTTCATCCATCGGTCCAGGCCAAGACCGTTCCCGAGTTCATCGCCTATGCCAAGGCCAATCCGGGCAAGATCAATATGGCATCGTCGGGCGTCGGGACGTCGATCCATCTCTCGGGCGAACTGTTCAAGCTGATGACTGGCGTCAGCATGCAACACGTGCCTTATCGCGGTTCGGCGCCCATGCTCACCGACCTGCTTGCCGGCCAAGTCCAGGTCGCCTTCGACAACTTGCAGCCGTCTATTCCGCACATCCGCGCCGGGACTTTGCGCGGGCTGGCAGTGACGACGGCACAGCGTTCGGCGGCTCTTCCCGAATTGCCCACGGTGGCGGATTTCGTACCGGGTTACGAGGCGAGCACTTGGAATGGCGTGTGTGCGCCAAAAAATACCCCGACAGAGATCGTCGACAGGCTCAACAAGGAGGTCAACGCGGCCCTCGTCGATCCAAAAGTCAAGGCGCAGCTGGCTGAGATGGGCGCCTGGGTACTGCCGGGCCCACCCGCCGACTGTGGCAAGCTGATCGCCGAAGAGATCGAGA
Organism: uncultured Alphaproteobacteria bacterium; assembly: GCA_963821555.1. Taxonomy (GTDB): domain Bacteria; phylum Pseudomonadota; class Alphaproteobacteria; order Rhizobiales; family Xanthobacteraceae; genus Z2-YC6860. The sequence continues at coordinate 67,283 of CAWGEM010000023.1, forward strand.
AGTGGGGGAAGGTAGTCCGCGCTGGCAACCTCAAAGTGGAATAGCCCAATCTTCGAACATGGGGCTGGAACTACTCCATGCGATCACTTGGCAGGAGATTGGAGTTCGTCTGTCAGGAAGAGGCCAAACCAAGTGAGGGCGGGAGCGGGAGATCAAATCCGAGCCGGACAAATATCGGACGAGTCTCTTGAAAGCCCAAAAGTATCGGCTAGAGGCGCGACTTGAAGCGTTGCGTTCAGCCAACTCTGGTGCCCTGGGGCGCCAAAGCGAGCCTTAAGAGTAAGGCCACACGTCGGGCAGTCGCCCAAGAGCGGGAAGCCCCGGTGGGTGATAACCGGGAGCCTCCCTGAGCGCGGCATCGGACCTTGGGGGAAGCGATGCCACGCTCTGTCGAGCCAACCCATGACAGCAAATGGCGGTTCCAGGGCATCAGTGAACACTCCACAGGAATGTAGGCGGGGCCTATATTCCCGGCATGTTGTGGCGTAGTCCCAGAGTCCGGTCCCCGCTGGCACCGATCAGTTTCATCGATCCGTGCCTGCCGACGAAGGCCGACAGGCCGCCGGAGGACGATGGCGGGCGCACGAGACGGCTCAGGAATAAAACCGCGCGCGCTATTGTTGCGGCTATCGAGAGCCCTTCACTCGGTCAGGGCGTCCGCTCACAGGAGACGATCCATGCGCACAATATCCGCATTGCTGGATCATCGTGCTGCTCGGTTGCGGCCCGCTCGTAGTGCTTGCCCCGGATCGCGCCGAGGCCGATCCTTATCCATGGTGTGCCGTCTACGGCGGTGGTCGCGGCGGCGGCACCAACTGCTACATGCTGACACTAGAACAGTGTCGTGTGCAGATTTCCGGGATGGGCGGCTGGTGCGAGCCGAACCAATTCTATGACGGCCGCCCAGTGGTCACTCCGAAGGATCGGCCGGTCCGCAGCACCAGCAAGAAGCAGCAGCGCTGAGGCTCATCGCGAAGAAACCATCCTGGCGTCTGGCGGTGCGCTGCCGAATTGGGGTCGCGGCGGGTCCGGTCGATAAGCGCTGTCCCTGCCGACGAGCACCTCCCTTTGCCCAAAATCCTGATCACTGATGTGCGCGTTATCCCGTGGCAGGTTTCGGAAAACCTGTGGGGTGTAGCCGTGACCTACTCAGACGGCCGCCTGCACGAGTACCGCGTCGGCTCTCACGCACAGGCGGTGGCCGAGGCAAAGGCGGTCGGTGCCGACCGAAGCCGCAATCCCAAGACGCCCAAGGGCAAGCCGCCGCCAAAGCAGTGGTAGGCCGCCGATGGACCGATCCGCATTACTGGCGAAGGCTCGGTGCCTGCGGCAGAGCGCTGGGATTAATCCTCTGGTGGGCTAGGGGACGGCGCGGGCTCTGGCGCTGGCCGTTTAGCTGATGAGGAAGCCCCTGCCGCCGCGGCACGCGCCGCTCGCGCTACCGCAGCACGCTTCGCTCGGGCGGTCGCAGCAGCACGCTCCGCTGCCGCAGCACGCTCCGCTCGGGCGGTCGCAGCAGCGCGCTCCGCTGCCGCAGCACGCTCCGCTCGGGCGGTCGCTGCAGCACGCTCCGCTGCCGCAGCTTGCGGATTATCGAGATGATTCTTCGCCAGAAGGATTAGCCGTTTGAATTCCGCGAGTTCTGCCATTTCCATGTAGGTCGACTTTGCACCACCGGGCCCGACTTTAACGACGGCTTGCAGTCGGCCCGCCTTGTCGAAGAACACGAGCACCCTGACATCGTCTCGGGTGCTGTAGGTCGCCTCGACGTGTGCCGAATTCAGTCGCCTTCCGGTCAACCTGGACCACTTGCTCAATCGCTTGGATGAGGCCAGCGATCTCGTCATAGTCGACGTACGACTTCGCCGCCGAACGTGAACCTGCCGAAGTCTGAGAGACCTCGATGACAATTCCTTTGGCTTCCTCGGCCGTGCTCGCGTTGCGGAGCGTCACGGCTAACACCCGCGCCGCATCCTTCGCACCAAGTGTGCCGATCTCTGTACGGCCTCTGATGATAACCGCGCCGCTGGTTTCTAGGAATGCCTCCAACTTGGTTCTCGGCTTCCCCTCCCATTTCTGCGCCTCCTGGGCAGACGCAACCGAGCAAGCAATAAGTGCAATAGCTACAGCTTTGATTGCAGACCGCAACATGCGCGACCTCTTTTCAATCGCTTCGCTCCGCTCCACCTTAACGCATAAGCCGTCCGGCTGGTTCATAGACCCTATTGTCCATTTTGGTGTGGGGTGCAGCGCAGCGCTGGGCGGGGTGCAGTGCAGCACTCGCAGTCGGGGCAAGCTTCGCTAGCTGGCGGGCCTCATAGATGAAAAGCACCGTCCGGCGGAGAACGGTGCTTCACACCACGAAGGGCACGCACACGCATCGGCCGATGTTTGATGCGCACCTCAGCCGTGAAGCTAAAGGGCGAGGTTAGCGTCACCACGATTAGGCGCATGCTGTTGTGACTTCAAGGACGCGACCAAGAGCCTGAGCATAACTGTGCAGGCGTCCTCAGTCGGGAAAATCTGCAATGAAATCAAATCGGCCAAGTGGCCACCGCATTTTCGCTCTCTGCAAAGAATTTGCCGGGGAGGTTACAAATAGCAGCTTGAGTGCCGCCATGTTCCTCCTCGGCCCTTCGGTCTCTCAGTAGTAGTGAAGGCAAGTGCCACCACTCCATCGCGCACACCTGCGGGTCGCGCGACGAGTCTGGCGAATGGTGGTTCTGGCCACGCAGACACCACGAACTCGTGTCCTAAACGGCCCGCATCCGTAGGCGATTTGTGAGATGATTCCGTCCTGCTCCGGAACCGGCGCGAGTGGCATTGCTTGCGACGGCGTTGTGAGAACGAAGGCAAAGGCAGCCAAAGCGATCAATCTGATCATTAGCTTTCTCCTAGTTGTGCGAGCTTCTTGCGGGAAATCGGAAGCGCTTCCAGAAAGTTCAGCTGATATTTGCAGGGCCGCAGCACCACAGTGGACAGAGGGAGCAGCGTGCCATCCGCACTAAGCATTTGGAGACTCATTTCGGATTTAGCCCGTCGCCGGGGCGCCATTACGGAATGTGCCGCAGTTACGATAACCCTGGCTAGGCGCAACTACTGGCGTCCCCTTGGGGTTCCAAAAGTTCGGCCAGAATTTTGCGACTTATCATGACATCCACCTAACGTCTTTCTCCATGCCTTCAAAAGGAAGGCCTTTGTCAAAAATACCAAAAGTGACAAATGCGATGCCCTGGCCGGGTTCTTAGCAATCACTCCACAGATGGCGCGGCGGCTTGCAAGGATCGCGCAATGGTCCATAGACTTGGCGGTGCCTTCGAGAATCAACCACCTATGACCGACCCCGCTAGCCAGGATCCAGACGTTGTCTATGTCGTCGATGACGACGCTCCGTTGCGCGACGTTCTGAAGAACCTTTTTCGCTCGGTAGGGCTTCAGGCCGAGGCGCTCGGTTCGGCGAAGGAGTTCCTGGAGTTCAAGCGTCCCGACGTGCCGAGTTGCCTCGTGCTCGACGTTCGTTTGCCAGGAGTGAGCGGGCTGGACTTCCAGGCCGAACTGGAAAGGGCGGGCCTTCAGATTCCGATCGTGTTCATGACCGGCCATGGCGACATCCAGATGTCTGTGAGGGCCATGAAGGCCGGCGCCGTCGAGTTCCTGACCAAGCCGTTTCGCGATCAGGAGCTGATCGACGCCGTGTGGGTCGCGCTCGAGCGCAGCCGCGAGCAGCGCAAGAGGCAAGGCGCGTTCGACCAGATCAAGGCACGATTCGATACGCTCACGCCGCGCGAGCACGAGGTTATCGAGCTCGTGGTGGTCGGCCTCATAAACAAGCAGATCGCCGCGCGTCTCGATATCAGCGAGGTCACGGTCAAGGTCCACCGCGCCAACGCCATGCGCAAGATCGGCACGAGTTCGCTCGCTGAACTGGTGCGGATGGTCGATACGCTCGCGCTCGGGGCACCGAGCAAGACTGATGACGGCCAGGAATGATCGGCCACATATCGCAGATCAGAACCTCCCTCGACCGTCGCATTGCCAGCTTGGAATTAAGATTGGTTACAAATGAAACGGAGACCGTTGGATCCCAGTTCCTCTCCCCATAAGTCGACCCACAGATCTTTCGACATTGGACCGACATGAAACGCAAAGCCGGTCTTGTCGTTGTACTTCCGGGAGCGAACGTAGGACGACCCCTTGCCGCACGGGGACGGCACGGCCAGGGAGGCGGTCAATGCGCCGGCATGCCATAGCCATCATCGGGCTCTGGGCAGGATTGCTGGTGCTGCTGACACTACCGGAATCGGTGAGCGCGCAGCGGTCCCTGCCGGGGACGATGGTCAATGCCGTGTCGCGGCCGATCGGAGCCCTGCTCGGCGCACCGAACCGATCCGCCCGGCGCGCCTATCACCGTCGCTCCTACGCCCACCACCACAGCAGCAAGCGGTCGGCGCACGTTCGACGCGCTATGAAAACCCGTGTTGCCGAGCCCACGACGCCGAGCCAGACCGCGCCTGCGGCGGCCGCCGCGGCAACTGTGGGCGGTGCGGCGCAGCAGTCGCGATCGCCGCCCAGCCGGAGGCAGCCGCCAGCCCCGCCGCCAGCCAGCCCTCGACCGTCGCTTCGCCAGCCCCGCCCGTCGCAACTCCAGGAGCGGCAGCGCCCTCCTCCGCCGCGCCCACGACGACGGCGGCGATATCCTCGCCGGCGCAGCCGCAGGACCGATCTGCGACGACAACGCAAGCCCAGCCTCAGGCGCAGGACACATCGCGCGGGTCGCGGACGAGCGGCCGGCGATCGCAACCCGCGACGGCTCCCGTCGTTCCGCAGTTCGGCCTTACTGGGCCGCTGTCATGGCCGAACGCCTTCGAAGACGTGCTGGGCTACACGCTCTGGCCGCAGGACTACGGGCAGCGGCTGCGCGCCCACGGCTTCGGCGATCTTGTGGCAGCGATTTTCCGTCCGGCGGTCGCGCCGGCGCAGGCCGCGCGCGGTGATACACCCCGCGGCCGCGGAAGCGACACCGCCGGCCGCTCGGCCGCGGGCCTCTGTGGCGACGAGGCACCCGAGCCGGTCGACTGGCCAGGGCGCAGGCTGGAACAGGCGGGATCGCTAGACGACAAGCGGCGTGCCGCCCTCGGCGCGCTGCGCACGGCCGTCACCGAAGCGGTGAAGTCGATTCGCACGGCGTGCCGCGAGGAGGTCGGGCTCGCGCCGCCGGACCGCCTCATCTCGATGCAGGCGACGCTGTGGGCGGTCCACGATGCGAGCCTTCTGGTGCGCGCGCCGCTACAGGCTTTCTACGACTCGCTGTCCGACGAACAGAAGGCGGCGTTCATAGTCAAGCAGCAGCCGGTGCCGCAGCAGCCGGCAGCGGCCGATCCGCGCGCCGAACGCATGCGCGCTGCCGCGATGGCGCGGCCGGAGGTTGCCGCCCGCCTCGCCTTCGCCGGCAACGTCGACACGTCGGCGATGATGGCATGCGGTGGCGAGGAATGGTCGGGCGACCAGATCGAGCGGATGGTCCGGCCCAGCGCCGAGCAGCGCGCCAGCATCGAAACGCTGCAGCGCAGCCTGACGGAGATGGGCGGATTTCTCGCGCTGTCGTGCCCGCGAGCTCCCGCCGAAACGCCGATGGCCCGGCTCGATTCCGCGACCGACCGGCTGACTGCGATGATCTTTGCGACGTCGACCGTAGGCTTGGCGCTAAACGACCTCTACGGCCTGCTCACGGCCGAACAGAAGGCGCGCATCGCGCCGCCGACGCAGTAAGGCAGCCGTATCGTGCGACTGGATCGGCTGGTGCAGCGTTAGGACTTCTCCGCTGCACGATTGGTGGATCGCCATTCACATACGCACCCGGTTCTCCGGCGCGATGTACATCGGATCGTCAGGGCCAATCTTGAAGGCGGCATACCAGTCCTCAATGTTTCGCAGCGGCCCATTAACGCGGAATTGCTCCGGGGCATGCACGTCGGTCTTGAGTTGCTGGATCGTCGCCTCATCGCGAGTTTTCGCCCGCCAGCTCTGAGCATGCGCCAGAAAGAAACGCTGGTCGCCGGTCAGGCCATCCAGGACCGGCGGTTCCTTGCCTTGAAGTGCGGCATGATACGCATCGAGTGCCACCAGCAGCCCGCCGAGATCGGCAATGTTTTCTCCCATGGTCAGCTGGCCGTCGACGAAATAGCCCTTCACCGGCTCGAACTTGTCGAACTGGGCCGCCAGACGATCGGCCTGAGACTTGTACAGGGTGACGTCCTCGGCGGCCCACCAATTCGTCAGGGTGCCGTTGCCGTCGTACTTGCGTCCCTGATCGTCGAAGCCGTGGGTTATCTCGTGACCGATAATGGCGCCGATGCCGCCATAGTTGACCGCCAAGTCGGCCGTGGGGTCGAAAAACGGCGGCTGCAGGAAGGCTGCGGGGAAGACGATCTCGTTGTTCGAGGGATCGTAATAGGCGTTTACGGTCTGCGGGGTCATGCCCCATTCCTGTTTGTCGACCGGCTGATTCAGTTGCGCCACGCGATAGTTCCAGTCATAGACCGCCGCCCGTTTGGCATTGCCGTAGAGATCGTCCGCGCTCATGGTGAGCGGGCCGTAGTCGCGCCACTTCACCGGATAGCCGATCTTCGTGGTCAACTTCGAGAGCTTAGTCGTAACCCCAGGCGCCATAATGCGGCGCCTGGATGCTGGGCGAATCGTCGACCGCTCCAACGGGGTCAGCACTGAAGGTCAACAGGATCAAGGCAGCGATCGTTGCCGCGGCTGGGTACAAGTGTGTCATCTTGAAAGCCTTTTCATTGCATTCAAAGAACGCAGCGCCACCTGCGCCGCGCCAAGGCTGCCCGAGGCACCTGGTTTGGGGCCTGTCCTAATTGCGAAGGCAGAACCGTAATCAGCCAAATGCGCTACCCCAATGGAACCCGCGATCTGAAACACAATTGTGACAAGTGCGGTGTGTTACCTTGTGTCATACACGTTTCAAGAAGCCTCAATCCACCTGTTCATGACACTACGAAAAATAGCCGGAGTAGCGAAAAGGGAACTTGGTCGCGTGTTCCCGCGTCTGAGTTCTGCATCGATCGTCTCCTCTGACTTATCACCGCGACCAGGTAGTCTGCTCAAGAGCGTCGACCATGCCGTGTCGACGTAATCGCTTGAGCGATCCGCGCCCCAACACTCGCACCAGCTTCTTGATTTGCCGCGGCCGCCCGGCAGCGCGCTTCAAGTAGACGAACGAGACCCGCCTGCCGTCGGTCCGTGTGCGGACATATCGGACGTTGCCACGAGGTGTGATCAGGACGTTGTTGTTCCCCTCGTCGGTAACTTGAATGACCACGTCCTTTATTTGGTAGGGGCAAAACCGGCATAGCGAAAGCTTTCGAGTTCATAGCCTCGCCGATATTGTCGGCGCTTCAAGATTTTTCGGGAAAACCGGGCTCGTGCTCATCTCCGCCAATCGGCAGGACGTATGGCCCCACACCCTATATGCTGGTCTTTGCCGGTCGATGGTTCCGCACGGTGGCTAAGCTGGCGCGGCGGAGGTTGTGATGAGCTTCCTGGACGGCTTGCTTCAAAGCGCCCTGGTGCTGCGCACGTTTCGCGTCATCGTCAAATTCGGGCCGAACCTGCAACTTCCGCAAACCGCGGCGGCCGAAGCGCAGCACGCCGCCGCGCACGGCAACGCATGGAGCGCGCTGCGAAAAAAATTCCCCGGCGTCAAGCTCCAGCCGGTGTTCACGATGATCGATGCGGCCGCGCTTGACAGTATCGAACAGCGCGCCGCTGCGGCCGGGCTGCCGTCGCCGCGGCTCAAGTCCTATTTTGCGATCACCGTGCCAAAAAAGACCAAGCCGTCGGCGGTCGCGGCCGCAGTCGCGGTCTGGCCGCACGTCGAACTCGCCTATATCGAGGACACGCCAGGTCCGCCGCCGTCGGTGAACGCCGCCGACGACCCGCTGAGCCTCGCCCAGGGCTATCTATCGGCCGCGAAAGCGGGCATCGACGCGCACTACGCGTGGACCCATGCCGACGGCAGCGGCATCGGCCTGGTTGATTTGGAACAGGGCTGGATCCTGGACCACGAAGACTTGCCGCCGGCAATCCCGGTGATTGGGCCCGGAGTTCGATCATCCCGATCCAGTTTGGGTCGAGCACGGCACCGCGGTGCTGAGCATCGTCGGCGCGGCCGACAACGACAAGGGCGTGGTCGGCATCGCGCCCGGTGCCTCGCTGCGGGTGGTGAGCCAATGGTTCGAGCCGCCGGGTCAACCGGGTTTCTTCAGCACCGCGAACGCATTGGCGCTCGCGATCGCGCAGATGCAGGCGGGCGAGGTCTTGCTGATCGAGACGACGGCGCCCATGGCCGATAAGTTTGGCTGGGTCCCGGTCGATGCGGACCCACTCCTGTTCGACCTGATCAAGACGGCGACCGGCCTCGGCATAACCGTGCTGGAGCCGGCCGGCAACAACAAGGAAAAGTCGGGCACCAAACATGTCGGCGGCTCCAATCTCGATGCCTTCACCGACGCCAGCGGCAAGTTCATATTCAACCGCGCGTACACTGCGGAATTCAAGGATTCCGGCGCAATCATGGTCGCAGCCGCGACTTCGGCCGTGCCGCATGCGCGCACCTGGTTTTCCAACTACGGCAGCCGGGTCGATTGCTACGCCTGGGGCGAGAACATCGTGACCTGCGGCACCTCGCCGTTCACAACTTCGCCGGGGACCAGCCCGCAGCAAGCCTACATGTCAGATTTCGCTGGCTGCTCCGGCGCCACCGCGATCGTGGCCGGCGCCGCGGTGCTGCTGCAATCGTGGGCGCTCAAGCAGTTCGGTCACGTGCTGAGCCCGGCGGAGGTCCGTTCACTGTTGTCTGATGACAACCTGAACACGCGCAGCCAGTCGCCCAGCAATGACATGATCGGCGTCATGCCGAATCTCCGGCGGATCATCGAACATGTCTGCAGCAAGCTCACGCGCGGCCGCTGGGACGCGGTGTTCGCGATCCTGTTCGGCGGCGTCATCTACGGCGGCGGCGGATGGTCCTGGACCCCCGGCAGTCCGCCGCAGCCGGTGCCGCCGCGGGTCGACAGGTTGGAATTCCAGGCGATTCCGGAGGACCAGCGTGATGTGCTGATCGGCCTCGCTCTCTTGCAGATCGCCGGATTGATCAGCGACCCAGTGCAGCGCAAGAGGGTCGAGCAGTCGATCGCAGCGCTGATGCGCGCCGCCACTGACAATATCGCGGCTGGAATTAGGCAGCGCTAGGGTTTGTACTCAATTATTTGTAGCGCATCATCCAAGCTCCCAAACTTCGGAGCTTGGATGATGCGCTACGACCTCACGGATTTCGAGTGGAGTTTCATCGGACCTGTCCTGCCGAAGGGGCGTCCCGGTCCCGGGCGCAAAGATGATCGGCGGGTGATGAACGGAATCTTCTGGGTGCTGCGGACGGGAGCGCCGAGCGGCTGAAGGCAACCAGGGCAAGTCGAACCGCATAGCGGAGTGAGCCAAAACTTGGCACACTTGTGCCATCTCGTAAGACCCGCGTAAGGGAGGCTGCGATGAGCACGAAAGGCATTTCTGCTATGGGCGCGATCGCGTGCCTGTTTATTCAGGTCGCTGGAGCCCAAGCATTCGACCTCGAAGGTGCATGGATCACTAATTTAAAATCTTGCAGCAAAGTGTTTGAGAAACGCGGCAACCGGACAGTGTTGACAAAGAAGGCAGACCTCTACGGCGGTGGTTTTGTTGTTGACCGAAACCAGATCAGGGGAAAAACACTGACCTGCACGATAAAAACTAGAAAGGAGGACGGCGCTGTTCATCATCTCCTTGCAACGTGCTCGAGTGATATAGCGCTTCAGAACTTCCAATTTAGTTACAAGCCAGTCAATGAAGACCAGATAATGCGGATGTATGCAGGGCTCCCGGAATTGGATACGGCATACCATCGTTGCCCAAGGCAGTGATCGGCAGCCTCCCTGAGCGCAGAAACGTTCAGAAGACGAGAGCGGCGACCAAGGGCGGCTTGGGGCAATCCAAGGCCACCGCTCTCGCGCCCACTGCGTGTGCGATTCAGACCTCAGAGGTCCTCGCAGCGGACGGGCAATAACATAGCCAATATCGAATGGCTGATCGCGGTTTATCCTTTCGCTGCGATTAGTCGGCGGCCCTCGGTTTCGTGCCTTGGGGGCCGTCACCTTTTTGCGGATGGACGTGAGCCTGCGAGCCTAGCTATCCTGGCTTTGGTCTCTTGGCCATCGTTGAGGCCACCTGACAAACCCTGACGATGGCCGGGTGGCGGCGGGCTTCATCCGAGGTGGGCTCGCCGTCGCCTTTTAGGGGCGATTGCTTCCCAGTTGGTTCTCAGATTGGATTTTGCGAGCTTCGAGACAGAAAAACTTTCCGTATCTGCCGAGGCTTAGTGATTTTCGACCCTATGTCCTTTTAACAAAGGCAGAGCTATTTTCACCGTCGCAGCTTGGTGACGTTGCTGCCGTCCGATGCGCCACCGCGACGCGACCCCGGCCTTGTGGCCGCTGATGTGATTAAGCACAGCCTCGATGACGTGCGGCTGCACACCGAGGTCGGCCATGCGTGTCGCCGCGTGCGCCGTAGGTCGTGCAGCGTCCAGTCCTCGACCTTGCTGGCATCATCGAACAGTTAGGCAGGCAGACTTTCCCATTTCGCTTCGAAGGCGGCTGCAGCGTCGTACAATAGTCCATCCCATGCATCTGACCGACGTGTAACAAGATCGTTTGCGTCCCCCTGTTTGAGGATAAAGAATTGGTTCGGCTTATCGCGCGGAACCAAAGTAAGAACATAATAGAGATCCTGCCGAGGCTGTTTCCTTTTCAAGACCCACGAACTTCTTCTCGACAGTCCCTTTACGTCGATCAAAAAGGGCGCTTTTCCTGGGCTGATCACCATCAGGTTGGCTAGTGGCGCATTCGCCCCCAAAGTAAACGCCACCTCATACCCGCGCTTGCAAAGCTCGCTGGCTACCGCAAACTGCGCGGCCCATTGCGTTTGACGGCAGACTCCACGGCGTCACCTCCTGCTCCTGGTCAGCCGAGAGGCGCTTTAAATCTGCGCCAGGGTGGCGTTCACGAACGCGCTCGACGCGGTGCCGAGGGCCTTCTCACCCGAACATGAAATCCAGGCGTGATCAAGGTGCTTTGAAGGTAGGCGCACACCTCTCGCAATTATCGCGCTATGCTTCCAACGCTTACGGTAGGAAACTATCTGTTGAGCCGATACCAATGACACATTGGTATAATGCTATTCACAAGACGCCTTGTTTATCGTCTGCTTGGGCTCCTGGGTGGCTACCTACTTTGGAGGTTATCGATGTGGCGGAAAATGGCAGCGGCCGGAGTGACTGCGCTCTTCGTTACCGCGTCTCCGGTTGCCTACGCACAGTCATCGTTTGCCGACACCCGTGAGCGCCTAAGCGCATCTGACTGGAACGCCTTGACCGACATGCGGATTGATCTGGTCAAGGGCGCGTTGCAGCTGACACCTGACCAGGCGAAATATTGGCCTGCTGTTGAGGAAGCCATTCGCACCAGAGCCAAGGACAGGCAGGCCCGCGGCGCAAAGATAGCAGAGACGGTGGGTCAGCGGGCCGACGACAGTCCAATGGAAGTCTTGCGGAACCGTGATCCTGTGAGCTTCTTAAATCGCCGTGCGGATGCCTTGGCTGAACGATCAGGCGACCTGAAAAAGCTTGCCGCTGCGTGGCAGCCGCTCTACGCGACACTCAGTCCCGAACAGAAGCGGCGTATGGCTGCCCTTGCGATCTTCGTTCTGCACGACATGAGTGAAGCCGTGGAGCAGCGTCGTTTGCAGGCCGGGGACGACGACTAAGAGGCGTCACGAAGGTTCCGTAGTTGTGGCGTTCGCCCATATCGCGGGCTGAGCGATTTCGGCCCGCGATATGTCAGCTCGGAGCTACTGTAATTTGTTCATAGCTTGCCTTGTATAAGGGCGCCAATGATTCTACACCGGGCAGCGGTTTTGTTGTTGATGTTTCTGGTTTCGGCGCCATTCACGGCGGTTGCCCAAAACGCTCCCTCTCCGGCGGTCGCGTCCAATGAGCAACTGCTCAAGCCCGAAGAGCTTGATGCTCTTGTTGCGGGCATCGCGTTGTATCCCGATACCCTTCTCTCACTGGTCTTGATGGCATCGACCTATCCGCTGGAGGTCGTGCAGGCCGACCGCTGGGCGACTGCAAACAAGAATCTCAAAGGCGATAAATTAAAAGCCGCACTTGATACGCAAGCCTGGGATGACAGCGTGAAGTCATTGGTTGCGACGCCAGACGTTCTTTCAGTGATGAGCACGAAGCTCGATTGGACCCAGAAGCTTGGCGACGCGGTACTTGCCCAGCAGCCGGATGTGATGGACGCCATCCAGCGGCTACGCACAAAAGCCGACGCCAACAAGAAGCTGACGTCGACCAAGGAACAGAAGGTCACGAAGAAACAGGAGCAAGGCAAGCAAGTCATTGTTATTGAGCCGACGGAGCCCAACACAGTCTACGTCCCGTATTACGATCCTGCCGTCGTATACGGAGGTTGGCCCTACCCTTCGTATCCGCCGTACTATTTCCCACCGCCCGGATATATCGGCGCTGGTATCATCGCAGGTGGTATTGCGTTTGGCACCGGCTATGCTCTCGGACGGTGGGCGTCAGGCGGAAATTATTGGGGCGGCGGATGCAATTGGGGAAGCAGCAACATCAACATCAATCGGCCCGTCAATATCAATACCGGCGGAAACAATTGGCAGCACAAACCAGAACATCGCCACGGCGTCAAATACAACAACGCGAACGTGCAGCAGAAGTTTGCGAATAACAACATTCGTAGCGGAAGTCAGGACCGGATGGATTTTCGGGGCCGAGGCGGTGAGCAGGTGCTCAAGCCTGGCGGCGGACAAGCGAACCTTGGCGATCGTGGAAGCCCCGGCGGCCCGGGTCCAGGCGGTGGCGCCCAGAAGCCCGGTACAGGGCAAAAGCCGGGCGCAGGTGGCGGTGGCGCCTCAGGAAGCCCGGTGCAGGGCAAAAGCCGAGCGCAGGTGGCGGTGGCGCTCAGAAGCCCAGTGCAGGGCAAAAGCCGGGCGGCGGCAATGCCCTTGGGGATATCCAGTCCGGCAAAGTAGCGCACGCGCAGTCCGCGCGTGGAAACGCAAGCCTCGGCGCTCATGGCGGCGGTGGTGGCGGCGCGCGAGCGGGTGGCGGCGGTGGTGGCGGCGCGCGAGTGGGCGGCGGTGGCGGCGGCCGAGGCGGCGGTGGTGGCGGCCGAGGCGGCGGTGGTGGTGGCGGGCGACGGTCCGATATCGCGCTCAAGCACGATATCGTTCTTCTCGGCCATCTCGCTAACGGCCTGGGCTACTATCGCTTTAGCTACAACGGCAGCGATCAGGCCTATGTCGGCGTGATGGCGCAGGATGTGCAAGCAATCATGCCGAAGGCCGTCGTGCGTGGCCAAGACGGCCACCTGCGGGTCTACTACAACAAGCTTGGCGTCAAGTTTCAGACCTACGAGCAATGGATCGCGTCGGGCGCTCGGATGCCGGCCGCGAGTCCCGTTTCACACTGACATGCTGCGCGACGAGGACGGCATGAACACAGTTGATCAGCAGATTTTCTCCAAATCCGTGATTTGAGAAAGGTTTCATTCACGACGGCGATCCTCCTGTGCGCGGCTGCATCTGTCGCCAGCGCCCAGCAAGCTTTTAAGACGCCCGACGAGGCCGCCAGCGCCCTTGTCAGCGCGACCAAGACGGGTGAGCGAAAAGCCATCGTGACTGTGCTGGGCCTCGATGGCGAAGACATCGTAACGTCGGGTGATGAAATCGCCGATGCGGCGACGCGCGAGAAATTTGTCGCCACCTATGATGCCCAGCACCAGATCGCCATGGAAGGCGACAACAAGGCGGCGATGGTCATTGGGAAAGAGGATTTTCCAGTTCCGATACCTCTCGTCCGCAAGGACGGAATGTGGCGATTCGACACAACGGCGGGCCGCCAGGAGATTCTTGCTCGTCGCATTGGCAAAAATGAGCTGGACGCCATTCAGGCATCACTCGCCTATGTTGATGCGCAGAACGATTATGCGGAGAAGGATCGCACCGGCGCCGGAGTAAGCACGTATGCGCAACGCATCATCAGTCAACCCGGAAAGAAGGACGGGCTCTATTGGCCGACGTCGCAAGGTGAAGAGGCCAGCCCCCTTGGCGAACTCGTCGCCCAGGCAACCGTGCAGGGCTATCGCGTCGGAGGTGGGCGAGCACCCTTCCACGGGTACTATTTCAAGATCCTGACAAAGCAGGGAGCAGCTGCTCCCGGCGGCGAGCTAGAGTATGTTGTGCGCGGCAAGATGATCGGCGGATTTGCGCTTGTCGCATATCCCGCCGAGTACAGAAATTCAGGCGTGATGACTTTCATTGTCAATCATGCCGGTACCGTATTCCAGAAGGACCTCGGCCCTAACACATCCAGGATTGCCGAGCGCATGAGCTCGTTCAACCCCGACAAGACCTGGCAAAAGGTCGATGATACGACGCTGACAAAGTAGGCGCCGTTTCGTCGGGCAAGCCCCAATAGCAGGCAATCTCGTTTAATCGCGCTGGCCAGGGGCTGTCCTTGTCAACCTCGCTGCCGTTCGAAGCGGCACAGCCGACAAGCAACCGCAGCGCGCTGGACTGCTGGCCTATGCCAGCCCACATCCATCCTCGAGCTCTCGCCGAATTCCAGATGAGCGAATGGCGGTATAGCAGGGAAGCCAAATCGCGGGCTCATCTGGGGTCCCCTTGCGAAGCTTCGATTGTTCGATTGCGTCGATACGAAAAGTGAATTGAGGCGACGCGGCTTCATCGCGGGGTTTAGCGACGCGGCGATTGGCCGCTGGCTGTGCGTGCGCAGCGATCTTGGCGCGTTCACGCGAGCCTATCGTCCTGAAGCATCTGAATGAGCTGTGGCACGTTGGTGATTACAAACGCGCCGCGGCGTTTGGTCAGCAAGCCGGCGCGCTCCAACGCCTTGAGTTCGCGCGCCACCATCTCTCGGCGCGTGCTCACTCGGGCTGCAATATCGGAATGAACAGGTGGAGGCGTCACAACGGCCTGTCGATTGTCGGCAGGATCTGGCCGTGACCGCCTGAGCAGCTCGGCATAAATGCGATGCCTGACGTGCATTGAACTGAATTCATTGACCCGTTGATCCAGCGTGCGGATTCGCGCGACCAGCTGGCTGAGTAGTTGGCCGCTCACGTCGGGATGCTTTTGGAAGAGTTCCCGAAAGACTGACGCTGACATGCAGGCGATGGTGGCGTCGGTGATCGCGAGAATCCCGGCGGATCGGGGTTGCCCGTCGATGGCAGCCATCTCGCCGAAATAGCCGCCGGCATTGATGTCGGCCAGGATGACCTCGCGATCGGGAGATGGGGTTATTAGAACGCGCACGGCACCGCTGGTCAGAAAATAGACGTCGGTGCCAACGTCATCCTGCTCCAGCAGCCATTGCTTGGCCTTTGCTTGACGCCAAAGGCAACGGCGTTCCAGGACCGCGAGCTCTTTCGCATCGAGTGAGCGCAAGAGACCGATCTTGTCCAGCTTTTCGTGCATCATGATGTTTCCACCGGCCGTTCCTGCGAGAAACCTCACTATTGCGGATCACTCGCGACTTGGGCGCTGGCGATCGCCACCCCGATGATGCCGAGCACGATATTCATCAGGACGCTCATTTCGCTTTCATGAATTGTACGGCCAGCCAACCTGCAATCCCACCGATCATGATGGCTGCGGTCCCGCCGACAGTAGCGCTCCCCATGGCCCCCCTCCCACCTGGAACAGTGCACGGCTGCAGCCAACTAGAAACTTTCTACCGTGTGAGGGCATGCGACAAGCCTTAAAGATGGCTAGCCGAGTCCGTCGGGCCGATCTTTTTTCACCTCTGCCCGCGCCTCATCTCGGGCGGCAATGATCCGCTGATGGTATCGGGCGGTCATCCCCACGGCGAATGCGCCCGCGATCGCTATGACCAACCAAACCATCATCTCCATGCGAGCGTTATCACTTTAGCGAGCCGTCTTCCGAGTCATGCTTGGACTATCTTGCAATCCTGAAGTCATCTTTCTTGAGCTTTGTGCCCCTCATTTCATCTTTCATCCAGCCAACAATCGCACCCCGCCACTCCGCGTAAGCTTCGGATTCCAGCGCTACCGCGAACCTGTGCATTCCATCCCGCCCAGCATCACCCTGCCACGAGGTGCCGCAGCCAAATTCCCGATGGTCATTCTGATGGTTGATTATACCACGCTCAGTCTTTGGATTTTGGCACACCCCATCGTCGAGACGACCGTGAAGTAGCCGGCAAAATCGAGGTGACGGTTATGATCAGGCAAGATCGTACTCCTCGGTATCGAGGAGAGCCAGATGGGCAAGCTGAAAAACCCGTCCAGTGGGCCTGGACGTCCAGGAGGCAGGCAAGGCGGCGCAAAATTGCGATGTCTATTTTTGCCGGTCCCTGACGCGTTGCAGGGCTTTGAGCAACAACTTGACTTCGGCACGCGCCGACCGCTCGAGATTTCCGATGAATTTAACCTCATCCGGCAGCAGGTCCGGCCGCATGCCGAGGACCATAAGACTGCGCACCTCTTCGCGCAGGTCCCTCAATTCCTTCTCAAGTTGCGTTTCGTTGCGTGTCGTTACTTTGACCGGAAGGCCCACGACAGACTCCTTCACCAGAGGAGCATGAGTTCGGCACCTGGATGTCGGGTCCAATCCGTCAACTCTTTGAGGAGATCCACCACGCGCTTCCAGGCCGTTCTGAGGTGGCAGCAATACGATAATATTGGCGAGGGACATGACAGCCTCTCCTTTGTGGCGGCAGCTTCGATCCGAGGCGCCAATCCAGCTGTGCGATAGGTCACAGGCTCCTTCATTTATCGTCGTGCCTTTCAGGAACGCCGGCACGCCCGCATCGTGTTCGGCGAGCATCAGAACGCCCGCGGCTGCCGCGATCGAGCGCTATTGCTGGGGCTGGTTTCGGCTGCGGCCGGACCTTACTAGCGCGATCCGGCTTGCGACTCGGGAGCAGATACCGGAGTGACCAGCCGCACTTCCCTCAAGAGTCCCTTTTGCCAAGAGACGATCGAAAAGTCCATGTTGCGCCTGTCGCCCTTCTGGTCGAACACCACGCGGCCGAGGGCCGTTGCGAGATCGCGTGAGCGTAGCGTTTCGCCGACTCCTTTGACTTCCCCGCCGCCGGCCTCGCGGACCGCTTGTGCCCACGTCTGCACAGCCACATAGCTGTACAAAGCCACAAGATCGGGAACGATTTTGGCCTGTATCAGCATGTCGACTGCGCCGCGATATTCCGGACTGGCTAGCGAGGCGAGCGGCGCAACGACATAGATGCCTTCCGCGGACTCGCCCGCCGCTCGCAAAAAGCTTTCCGAAAGCAGGTGCTGGCCACCCATCAAAAGCGATTTCACGCCCTGCTTGCGCAGTTTGACAACGAATTGCTCCACTTGGGCACCGCCGAGCGCCATATAAAGGACATCAGGCGGCTCGCGCCTTAGCTTCTCGACCAACCGATCATAGGCGCTGGAAACTTCGGCGAGTGGCTCGAAACGAGCTGTCGACTTCATCTCGGCTGGCAAAGCCGTCTTCACCAAGTCGGCCATTGCGCGTCGGTAGAAAACATCACCATAAACGACGGTGAGCTTCTTGCCTGCTTGGTCGCGGGCGAGATAGGCGGCGAGCGCCTGTGCTTCCTGTTCGTCGTTGGCCGCGATGCGAAATACATTATCGAAGTTTTTGCGGGTGAGCTCGACGGGGGTCACCGTTGGCACAAATTGAATCACGTTGGCCTTGGCATAGATTGCAGCGGCATCAATCGCGACCGCAGGGCACAATGGACCGATGACAAAGTTGACCTTGTTCTGCTCGACGTGGCGCTTTGCGACACTGACGGCCATGCCGGCATCACAGCGATCGTCGCCGACCGCGAGCTCCACCGGAATGCCCATAAGGCCGCCTCCGGCGTTCAATTCACGGACAGCCACCTCGACCGCTTTCAACGAAGACTGGCCGAAGGCCGCAGCAGGCCCACTCATGGGGGCCGCGAGCCCGAGCACAATTTTTCCCGAAGGACAGCGAGTAGGGCACGGCTCAGCCCAAACTGTCGCCAGCATAGGGCCAAAAAAGCCAATGACCGCTCCTGCAGCGAGAACTCTCCGACCGAGGGCACTCATTTCCAACTCCTCACGCAAGCGTTAGTCTATGTTAGTCTCAGCAACATCTACGGCGTTGAGCGCATCGGCGTTCACCTTGCGAGCACCCGGACCGCGTGGATGATGTTGCAGGAGCTTGCTGAGCTCTATCGACATGACGTGTGCGCGCCGCAAACCGGTACAATTGGACGGTGGGAACTAACGGTGTAGTGTGGGCCAAGGCTCGTGCCGCAAGCGATCCGGCTACGTCACCTTTTTTAAGATGGTAGCCATCTCAGTCTTGTTGAAAGCCCGCAGCGTCTCGGTCCGCACATTTCCAAGTTTGCCTACGCTTAAGCCAAGTGCCGTAATCGTCTCCACATCGGGGGCGTCAACGATCGCAACCACATCATAGCTACCGAGCGTCCAGTACAGCTCGGTCACCGTGGCCCCTGCCTTCTTGGCCATCGTTGCAAAGGCATCCGCGCGCTTGGTCGAATCCTTTGCACCCCGAACACCCTGGTCGGTAAATTTGGCTAAAACTACATAGTGTGCCATGTGAATTTCCCCTTGTTCGGTTCTAATCAGCGGTTACCAACTGCAATCAATCTGCCTCGCTCACCTTGGCGCAGTGGTTCTGAGGTTGCGGCAGTGCCGATTATAATCTCCGATCATCGCCAACAGAGCGCGTCTTCAATGGCATCTTCGCCATTTGTTGCTGGCGTATCAAGTGCCGACCGAAATGGGGCCCGCAGAATAACGATGCTCATCTTGCAGGTCACAGGTAACGAACTCGGCGCCGGCCCGACGCCAATGATCCTCGCAGGCAATCGGCTTAAGCTGGCTGGGGTCCCGTCGCGGAGTTGGTTGGAATTGAGGGTGGCGTAGTCTCCGGGGTGTTCAACCTCGAATCATCTGACGTTGGAGCGTCGGATAGGAGACCACGCCATGAAGAACGTTATCACGAAGTCTGATTCCTCGCAGCCGGTTGGCGAACCAGCTGTGTATCTTTTCGACGATTGGTTCGATCCGATCGAAGCGGAGGTGCGCGATCGGGTGCGCGGCTTCATCCAGGCCATGATCGAGGGCGAGCTGGATGAGACGCTGATGCGCCCGCGCTATAGGCGCGGCGCGTCGTCGAGCGGCAAGGATGACGGCGGCCGCTCACCGGTCACCGGCACGGCCATCGCTCACGGTCATTGACGGGGAGCTTCGGGCGGACCGAGATCGCGTGCCGCGGGCGCGCTTGTTGGCGCGGACGGCAAGACCACGGAATGGAAGAGCAAGGTATTGCGGACCTATCAGCGCCGTACGCTGGTTGCCGATGCCCTGATCGCCGGCGCCTACCTGGCCGGCACCAATACGCGCCGTGTGCGCCGTGCGCTCAAGGCACTGTTTGGTGACGCGGTCGGCAAGGATGTCGTCAGCCGGGTCTGGCGCAAGGTGAAGGGCGACTGGGACACCTGGAACGCCCGTTCGCTCGCCGAGGAGCCGATCGTGCGGCTCATTCTCGACGGCACGGTCGTGCGCGTGCGGCTCGATCGGAAGGCCACGTCGATTTCGCTGCTCGTCGTCATCGGCGTGCGCGCGGATGGCCAGAAGGTGCTGCTGGCGGTCAAGAGCATGGGCGGGGAGAGCACGCAAGCCTGGCGCGGCGTCCTCGACGACCTGATCGAGCGTGGTCTGCGACGCCCGGAGTTCCTCATCGTCGACGGCGCGCCGGGCCTGGAGAAGGCGCTTGCCGCCGTCTGGGAGGACGTGCCGGTCCAGCGATGCACCGTGCATAAGCACCGTAATCTGCTCGCCCACGCGCCCGACCGCCTGCACGAGGAGGTCTCCGCCGATTACACCGATATGATCTACGCCGCGACGCCGAGGAGATCGAGGCCGAAGCGCAAGGCCTTCATCCGCAAGTGGCGGCTGAAGTGCCGCGCGGTCGCCGACAGTCTGGAGGAAGCCGGCGACCGGCTGTTCACCTTCACGCGTCTCCCGCCAAGCCAATGGCGAAGCGCCCGCACAACGAATGCAATCGAACGTTTGCACGAAGAGTTCAAGCGGCGGATCAAGACCCAGACCGTGCTGCCATCGGCGGAGACAGCGGCCATGTTGTTCTGGGCTTTGTTGGCTTCTGGTCAGATCACAATGCGCAAAGTGGACGGCTGGCGAAGCTGGCAAGAAAGGCCATCGATCAGACGATTGACCTCGCCGCATGATCGGGTACTCTCGAAAT
>CAWGEM010000024.1:0-16357 GCA_963821555.1 uncultured Alphaproteobacteria bacterium
TGGTGCGCTAACCGGGCTGCGCTACGCTCCGACGCTGTCGCACCATTTACGCGGCCTGCCGGCCGGGCACAAGGGCGGCGAGCGGTCCGTCCCGCCGGCCGATTGACGTGGGCCTGCGACGCCGCGATCAGGCCCCACACCAGACCCAGCAGCAGGAAGGCGTGACGCCAGTGGTCGCTGTCGATGATGGCGCTTTCCAGCGCCACGCCGACGTAGGCTCGCGTAGACCACGACATACGTCGGTTGCCAGGGCGTGCGCTGAAACAGCGGGCGCGCGCCGAACGCCAGCGTCAGCAGCACCAGCGTCAGATAGCACGCGCCCGACAAGCCAGCCGCCGCTCATGAAGGCGTTGAGATAGGAGTTGTGCGGGTCTTCCGGGAAATAATGGGCGAACTGCAGCGGGCCGATGCCGAGCGGCACATCGAGCGCGAGCAGGGCGCCGAGCAGGTGCCGGCCGAACCGGCCGGTCTCGCCGACGTCGTAGCTCTGGTCGAGCGAGATGCGCTGCTTGAACAGGCCGGCCACCGCGTCGAGCGAAAGCAGCGCCGCGATCAGCAGCGCGATCGCAAGCGCCGCCGCCGACCGCCAGCATCACGATGCGCAGGCGAAGGCGCGGCTGCTCGGTGGTGATGAACGTCAGACAGCAGGACGAGCATGGCGGTCGACGCCAGCATGCCCCATGAGGCGCGCGAGAACGACAGCAGGATGCCGGCGAGAAACAGCGCGTAGAGCATGGCGCCGCGCAACGCCTGGCGCAAACCGGCCGGCGATCACCTGTTGCAACGCCAGCAGCGCCGGCAGCACCAGAAACGCGCCGAACACGTTGGGGTCCTTGAAGGTGCCGCGGGCGCGATCGTAGAGCAGCCATTCGGCGCTGCCCGGCAGCAGCCGGAAGTAGCTGGCGATGCCGACCAGCCGCGGCGATCGACGCCGGCGACCATGCAGCCCGCATCAGCGCGGCCAGCCGTGCCTGCGGTGTTGGCGCCGGACATGGCGGCAAAGAACACCGCGGTCAGCGCGAGATACCAGGACGTCACGATCCAGGTCAGCACGCGCGTTTGGTCGAGCAGCGCGGACGCCGAGAGCGGTGTAGCCGATGTTGATCAGGATCAGCAGGACGACGAGCGGAATGATGGCCCGCGGCAGCGCGAGCCCGCCGATCGCGAAGATTGCGAGCGAGGCCAGCGAGGCGACTTCGTACGGGCTCGGCTCGATGAACACCAGCGCGCCGGTGAATCCGGTCAGCCAGAGCATGATGAGACCGAGCCGCTCCCAGGCCGCTGGCAGCGCGGCGACGGGCGGATAGAGGCTTGCGCTGTCCGACGCAGCCATCAATAGGCGTTCTCGGACTTGAGCAGCGCGATCGGCGTCTTGGACAGGATGTAGAGATCGAACAGCACCGACCAGTTCTCGATGTAGTAGAGGTCGTGCTCGACGCGCTTCTGGATCTTGTCCTGCGTGTCGGTTTCGCCGCGCCAGCCGTTGATCTGCGCCCAGCCGGTGATGCCGGGCTTGACGCGGTGGCGCGCGAAATAGCCGTCGACCGCCTCGTCGTAGCGCTGCTCCTCGGCCTTGGCGTTGACCGCGTGCGGGCGCGGGCCGACCAGCGAGAGGTTGCCGACGAACACCACGTTGAACAGTTGCGGCAGTTCGTCGAGGCTCGTCTTGCGGATGAAGCGGCCGACGCGGGTGACGCGCGGATCGCCCTTGGTGACGAGCTTGTCGGCGCTGGCGTCGGACTGATCGACATACATCGAGCGGAATTTGTAGACCTCGATCAGCTCGTTGTTGAAGCCGTAGCGCTTCTGCTTGAACAGCACCGGGCCGCGGCTGTCGAGCTTGATCGCCATCGCGGTCAGCGCCATGACCGGCGCCGCGACCAGGAGCGCGAGCGAGCCGACGACTTTGTCGAACAGCCACTTCATCACCACGTCCCAGTCGGTGATCGGGCGGTCGAACACGTCGAGCACCGGGACGCTGCCGAGATAGGAATAGGAGCGGGGCCGGAAGTGCAGCTTGTTGGAATGCGCCGAGAGCCGGATGTCGACCGGCAGCACCCATAGCTTCTTCAGCATCTGCAGGATGCGGTCCTCGGCCGAGATCGGCAGCGAAAAGATCACGAGATCGATGCGGGTGCGGCGGGCGAATTCGACGAGATCGTCGACGGTGCCGAGCTTGCGCACGCCCGCGAGCGCCCCGCGCGAGCGCTCGTCGCCGCGATCGTCGAACAGGCCGACGACCTGCACGTCGCTGTCGCGCTCCGCGGCGAGCGCGCAGGCCAGCGCCTCGCCGACGGCGCCGCCGCCGACGATGGCGGTGCGGCGCGTCAGGCGGCCCTCGCGGGTCCAGCGCCGCACCAGCAGGAACAGCGCCGCGCCGGAAGGCGAGCAGCGCCAGAAGACCCGACGCACGTAGAAGCTGCCGAGCCAGACGCGCGAGAACTGGTCGCCGACCTTGGCGAAGAACGACGCGCCGATCGACGATGAGGAACACCACCGACCAGGCCGAGGCGAGCCGGATGTACTGCTTCTCGCAGCCGCGGAACGCCTGCACCTGGTAGATGTCGGCGGCCTGGAACGCCAGCATGGCAAGGACGGCGATGCCGCCGATGGCGCACGAAGTAGCGCGCGTCGACGCCATCGCTCGGCACGACATAGGCCGCGTAGATCGCAAGGCCGACCGCCACGATGAGCGCGATCTCGACGATCCGCACCGCACCGGCAACAACGATCGGCGAATAGGCCGTCGCAGTCGGCTCTGCCGCGGCTTCGAGCGCGGCTTGCGGCAACGGCCTTGGCTCCGGCGCAGCCACAGGCTTCGCAAGGCCGTCGGGTGGCGTCGCTGCCGTGCTGATCATCGTACGGGTGTCGAAGGCGCCCATGGACCGCTCGTGCTGAAAGGGCCGCGACCGCGTCGGTGCAGTGCTTCGGTCGCCGCGTAACCGTCCAACTAGTTAAAAAATTTCAAAAAACCGTTATTGTGATCGATAGAACTTGGCGGCAAGGGCGTCGCCGTAGGCCGCGAGCACTCCGTCAACCATACTGTCCTGCGAGAAGTGCGCGCGTACCCTCGTTCGCAGCCGCTCGGCGGCATTGGCCGTCGCGGACGGATTGTCCAGGGCAGCGGCAATCGCCCGTGCCAGTTCTGCCGCATCTCCCGCCGGCAACAGCCGCACGCCGCGATCAAACACCTCCGGAATCCCGCCGACGCCGGTGGCGAGCATCGGCACGCCTGCGGCAGCGGCTTCAAGCACGATGTAGGGCAGGGATTCGGCGCGCGACGGCACGATCAGGAGGTGCCCCAGCGCAAATGCCGTTCGCGCCGGCAGATACCCGGCGAATCGCACGGCCGAGCCAAGCCCGCGTTGCCCGGCCAATGCTCGCAGCGCACCGGCGTCGGGACCCTCGCCGACGATCGTAGCAGTGGCCATGCGCCCGCCGGCGGCGAGCAACGCCAGGGCGTCGATCAGCACGTCCATGCCCTTGATGTGGCGCAGTTCGCCGATCGCTACGAGGTCGGTCGCCTGCGGACCGGCGGTCACCGGATCGAACTCCGCGGCGCTGACGCCGTTTGGCACGACGCGGACGACGCAGCGCGGATGGCCGATCGCCGTTTGATACGCGTCGCGCGCGTAAGCGCTCTCGAACAGCAACAGGTCGGTCCGCGCCATCAGCAGGCGTTCCGCTGTGCCGTAGACGATGCCGCGGGCGCTGTGCCGGCCGTAGTGCAGGGAGCCGCCGTGCGGCGTGTAGACGCGGATTGCGCCCATAGCGGCAGCCATTCGGACGTAGGCGCCGCCCTTGGCGCCATGCCCGTGCACCACGTCCGGCTGGGTCGCGCCGATGCTACGGGCAACCGAGCGAATCGCGGCCAAGTCGCCAAGCCCCGGCTGGCGTGCCATCGCGACACGCGTGACCCCGAGTGCAAGCGCGTCCGTGACTGCCGCAAAGCTCGCGTCGGATTGCGGGCCGCCCCCGGCCGCCGCGACGATCCCGATGCGGTGACCGCGCGCGGCCTGGCCCTGAGCGAGATCGAGGACGTGCCGGAACAGGCCGCCGACCGGTGCGCGCAGCACGTGCAGGATTTTCAGCGAAGGGTGCCGATTCACGATCGCTCATTCCCGCGAACGCGGGAATCCAGCCCCCTTGCGCTGGGTCCCCGCTTCCGCGTGGACGCGCGGCACTCCGATTCGACTACATCGAAACATGCGCTGGTCCGAATCCCGGGACGACACGATGGCGGTGCCGATTAGCGGCCGGCACGGTTAACAAAGTCTCTCCGCACGAGCGCGCCGCACCGCGGGCAAACGGTCTTAACGCGGCGGCAACCATAATCGTTTGACATGGTGCGGAAGCACACAGACTCAGCCGAAGTTGGCCGAGTGCGGGGTCGTATGCGTTTTGGGTTCCTGAAAGCTCCGAGTGAACCGGCGCCGGTGGCGCCTTCAGACGAGTTCGGCCTCGGTACGATTGCGCGCGCCCTGTGGAACAACAAGCACGGGATCATTGGCCCGACGCTCCTGATCACGGCGGCGGCCGTGATCGCCGTCAATTTCCTCACGCCACGCTATAAGTCCGAAGCGCGCGTCCTGGTCGAGGGGCGCGAGAACATTTTTCTTCGCCCTGAGGCCGAGAAGGCGATGATCGACCGCGGCACCGTGGATCAGGAGGCGATTACGAGCCAGGTGCAGCTTGTCCTGTCGCGCGACCTCGCCCGCGACGTGATCGGGCGTCTGAAGTTGTCTGAACGGCCCGAGTTCAACGCCGCCTTGAAGGACCCGTCGCCGCTCAGCGTGCTCCGCAAAGTCGGGTTGTGGCGCGATCCGCTGGCCATGACGGAGGAGGAGCGGGTCCTGGCAGCCTACTACGACCGTATCAGCGCCTATCAGATCGACAAATCGCGGGTGATCGCGATCGAATTCCAGTCGGCGGATCCCGAACTTGCGGCTCGCGTCGCCAATGCCATCGCAGACACCTATCTTACCTTGCAGCAGGTCGCCAAGCAGGATCAGGCCCGCGCCGCCGGCCATTGGCTGTCGGGCGAACTCGACAAGCTGCGCGGCAAGGTGTCGGAGGCGGAAGCCAAGGTCGAGAATTTCCGCGCCAAATCGAATCTGTTCGTCGGCGCCAACAACACGAGCCTGTCGAATCAGCAGCTCACCGAACTCAACTCGCAGCTCTCCGCGGCGCAGGCCCAGAAGGCCGACGCCGAAACCCGAGCGCGGCTGATCCGCGAGCAACTCCGGTCAGGGCAGCCGATCGAATCGTCGGACATCGCCAATTCCGACCTCATCCGCCGCTTGTCTGAGCAGCGCGTGACGCTGCGCGCGCAGTTAGCCGAGCAGTTGTCGACGCTGCTCCCACAGCATCCGCGCATCAAGGAATTGCGCGCGCAGATCGCCGACCTCGATCAGCAAATTCGCGGCGAAGGCGAGCGGCTGGTGCGGTCGCTCGAAAACGACGCCAAGGTCGCGGGCGGCCGGGTCGAGATGCTGAGCGCCAATCTCGATCAGCTCAAACGGCGCGCGGCCTCGACCAGCGATCAGGACGTCGAACTGCGGGGGCTAGAGCGCGAAGCCAAGGCGCAGCGTGAACTGTTTGAATCCTACCTCGCCAAATACCGCGAGGCGAGCGCCCGGGACAGCATTGCGGCGGCGCCGGCCGACGCCCGCATCATTTCGCGCGCAGTGGTGTCGAACGTGCCGTACTTCCCGAGAAAGGGGCCGATTATTGCGATCGCGGCACTGGCGACGCTGTTTCTATCGACCGCGTTCGTCGCGACCGGCGCGCTGCTCGCCTCCGACGTGTTCCGCGTGCCGCCGCTGCAGATCGACAGTATGCCGGTGCTCATCGAAAGCCGCAGCGAAGGCGAGCGCTCGTCCGATGTCCGCACTCGCGCCGGAGACCGGCGCTCGCTTTCGCCCCTCGATCCGCCGCCGACCGACCCCGCGCCGCCGACGCGACCGTCGCCGGCCGGCGGGGCGGTTACGGCAGCGAACGATCGCGGTTCCCAGCTCGACGCGCTAGCCGTCCGGCTGCAACACGCCGGCGAAGTGGGTCGCCGGGTGGCTGTGATCGGAAGCGCCCGCAATGTCGGAACCACGCTAACCGCGATCGCGATCGCCCGTTCGCTTGCGCGCAGCGCGCGCGTGGTCCTGGTCGATCTCGCGTTCACCTCGCCCAACATCGACTTCATTTCCAGCGAGCCGGCGGCGCCTGGAATTGCCGATCTGGTCCGGGGCGCGGCCTCCTTCGGCGACATCATCACGCGCGATCGCAGCTCGCGCGCGCACCTCGTGGCGATCGGGCGTGTCGAAGGAGCGGCGCCCGACCTCGCCAAGTCCGTCATGTTCGTCTCCGCTCTCGATGCCTTGGCGCAAAGCTACGAGTTCCTGGTGATTGATGCCGGGGTGCAATCCGAGAACGCGCCTGCGCCGTTGGCTCGGATCGCGCCGCATGCCGTTCTGGTGGCGGGCGGCGCCACCGAGGACACGATTGCGGGGCTACGCGAGCAGCTGGCGGCTGCCGGCTTTGCCGAGGTCATGGTATTGAACGGATCGCCGCCAGGACTCGATCACGCCGCGGTCGAGACCGCGGCCGCGTGATCCAAAGGGGCAGCACGTGGCGGGGCACCGAAACCGGATTTTTCGAGCGGCACTCGAGGCGCTCTATTTCAGCGGCGCGCACGCGGCGCTAAGGCCCGTGCTGGGCGGCGTCGGCGTCATTCTCACGCTCCATCACGTTCGCCGGCCGCGCCCGGACCGGTTCCAGCCGAACCGCCTGCTCGAAGTGACGCCTGAGTTCTTCGAACAGGTCATCCGGGGGCTGCGCCGGTCTGGCATCGATATGGTGCCGCTCAACGAGGTGCATCGCCGGCTGACCGAGCGCGATTTCTCCCGGCGCTTCGTCTGCATTACCTTCGACGACGGTTACCGCGACACGCTCAACTTCGCCTATCCCATTCTGAAGAAATACCGGGTTCCGTTCGCGGTTTACGTGGCCACGGGCTTTGCCGACCGGGTCGGCGAAATGTGGTGGCTGGCGCTGGAGGCCGTGATCGCCCGGAATGCCCTGGTCGGCATCCGCATGGACGGGCGCGATATCTGGTTTGAGTGCGAAGGCGTGCGGGAAAAGCGCCTGCTGTTCGATCGGGTCTATTGGTGGCTCCGGCATCGCGAGACCGAAGAGGAACTGCGCAAGTCGGTGCGCGAACTTGCCGCGCGTTACCGCGTCGACATCGCAGCCTTCTGCCAGGAGCTCTGCATGAGCTGGCAGGAGATCGCGGGGCTTGCCGCCGATCCGCTGGTCACGATCGGCGCGCACACCGTCAACCACTACATCCTCAGCAAGGTCTCCGAGGCGTCGGTGCACTCGGAGCTTTCCAACAGCCGGAGCGTGATCGAAGCCGCGCTCGGCACCGCCCCGCAGCACTTTGCCTACCCGGTCGGCGACCGCACCTCGGCCGGGCCGCGCGAGTTCCGGATCGCGGCCGAACTCGGCTACAAGACCGCCGTGACCACCCGGCCGGGGGTGCTGTTTCCGCAGCATTCCGGCCATCTGCTGGCGCTGCCGCGCGTCTCGCTCAACGGCGAATTTCAGCAGCCGCGGTACGCGCGCGTTTTGATGTCGGGCGCGGCCACCGGCCTGTGGAACGGGTTTCGCCGGGTCAACGTGGCGTAGCGTCCGGCCGCGACATCCATTTCACGAGCGGCATTGCCGGCAGGACCCAGCCGATCCCGGCCACGAAGTAGTATATGCCGGCGATCAGGTGGTTGTGAAAGATCGCCGGGAACTGCGCGATCGCCATTGCCCCGAGCGCCCAGACGATCACCAGGACGAACAGGGCCACGGCACCGATCAGCTTACGGATTCGCACGGGCATGGTTGGATGACTTGAGCCGGTTGCACCGAGGTCGCAATTGCCGTTGCGGCGATAGCGCGCCTATATAGACCCGATCGCCCGAACCGTCATGACCCGTGCCGCCGACACAATCCACCGCCGTCCGATCAGGCTCTGGCTTTATGCCGTAGCCGCGCTGATGGTGATCACGCTGGTGGTCGGCGGCGCGACGCGGCTCACCGAGTCGGGCCTTTCGATTGTCGAATGGAAGCCAGTGACCGGCGCGGTGCCGCCGCTGTCGCATGCCGAGTGGCAGGCCGAATTCACAAAGTATCAGCAGATTCCACAATACCGCGAACTCAACCGCGGCATGTCACTCGAGCAGTTCCAGACTATCTACTGGTGGGAGTGGAGCCACCGCCTGCTGGCGCGGCTGGTCGGGGCGGCGTTCCTCGTGCCATTCCTGTTCTTTCTCTGGCGCGGCTGGATCGAGCCGCGGCTGCAGCGGCAGCTCTGGATATTGTTCGGGGCGGGGGCTCTGCTTGGCGCGGTCGGCTGGTGGATGGTTTCGTCCGGCCTTTCGGCCCGCGTGAGCGTGTCCCAATACCGGCTCGCGTTTCATCTCACGCTCGCCTGCGCGATCTACGCAGCGATTGTCTGGACCGCGCTCGGGCTCGATGTGCGGACGCCACAGGCCGTGCCGCGCCGGGTGTGGGCGGGCGCGCTAGCGCTGGTCGCGCTCGTCATCGTCCAGATCTATCTGGGCGCACTGGTGGCGGGCCTCGACGCAGGCCTCACCTTCAATACATGGCCGCTGATCGACGGTGCGTTCATCCCGGCCGCCGAACGGCTATGGTTCGAAACCCCGCTCTGGCGCAATCTCTTCGAGAACACGCTGACCGTTCAGTTCAACCACCGCATGGCGGCTTACGCGTTGTGGTTGATCGCCGTGCTGCACGCGATCGACGCCGTCCGATCGCCCGGCGATGGTCGCGCGGGCAGGGGGGCGATGGCGCTCGCGATTGCCATCACCATCCAGGCCGGCATCGGCGTTGCGACCTTGCTGCACCATGCCACGATCGGACTTGCGTTGACGCATCAGGCGATGGCAATCGCGGTGCTGACTATCGCGGTCGTTCATGCGAGGCGACTTGCGCCGGTGCAGTACGCCGCCGATACCGCACCGGCCAATTCGATTTCGAGGGGGACGCGATGATCGAAGTGAGCGATCGCGACGGCATTGCCATCGTCAAGATGTCGCACGGCAAGGCCAACGCGCTCGATATCGAGCTGTGCGAGGCGATCGCTGCGCAGTTCGAGACACTGCGTGGGGCTCCCGCGCGCGCTGTGATCGTTACCGGCACGGGCCGGATGTTTTCGGCGGGAGTCGATCTGGTGCGGCTGAGCGAAGGCGGTGCACCCTACGTGCGGCGCTTTCTCCCGGCACTGCGGCAGCTTTACGACACCGTCTTTAATTTTCCGAAGCCCGTGGTCGCGGCCGTCAACGGTCACGCCATCGCCGGCGGCTGCGTGCTCGTGTGCTGCGCCGATAAGCGGATCGCGGCGCGCGACGGTGGGCGGATCGGTGTGACCGAACTCCTGGTCGGCGTGCCGTTCCCGGCGCTCGCCTTCGAGGTGATGCGCTTCGGCACCGCGCCGCAATATTTCGCTGATGGCATATTGAGCGGGGCGACGTTCCTCCCCGAGGTGGCGCTTGCGCGCGGGCTCCTCGACGAGATCGTGGAGCCGTCATCGTTGCTCGATCGCGCGATGGCCGCCGCACAAGCGCTCGCCGCGCTGTCGCCGCCCGCTTTCGCCGCCACCAAGCGGCAGCTCCGCCAGCCGGCGGCCGAACGTCTCGCCAAGGACGGTCACGCAATCGATGCCGCAGCTGAAGCGATCTGGACCGCGCCAGAGACGCTCGAATGCATCAGCGACTATGTCAGCCGCACCTTCAAGAAGGCGTAAGCGGCCGAGCGCCCCGGTCACAGGCCGATCTCGCGCAGGTAACGCTGCACGCCGGGGTGGATATGCTCAGGCCGTGGCGCCGCCGCCTTGGTGTTCTGCGGCGTGGTCTCGCGGCCCTGCGCAAGGCGCTTGACCAGGGCGGTGTGGCCCTGGTGCAGCGCCTTGGCGAGCCGATAGGCGACGTCGTCCGGCAGCGTCGGCCGCGCCAGGATGAAGCTCCAGGAGCCGACCGAGTTCACCGGCTCGCTCTGGCCTTCGTAGGCGCCGGCCGGAACGGTGATCGGTTTGAGGAAATTGTGCTTGGCGTTGACACGCGCGACCTCGTCCGGCGTGAGCCCGATGAAGCGACCGCCGGCCTTCATCACCGCCGTGAAGCCCGGCCAGCCGATGCCGCCGCCCCAAAGGGCTGCGACCCGGCCGTCGGCGACCATCAGCGGGCCGTCGCCGGCCTTGTCGAGATAGACCGCCTTGAAATCCTTCTCGCGGTCGAGACCCAAGCCGTCTGTCACATAGCGGCCAAGCAGCGTGAGGCCGGACGCATGCGTACCCCAGGCGATTGGCTGGCCGACCAGATCGCGCAGCGCGTTCGCAGGACTGTCGCCCTTCACCGCGAACATGCCGGGGTTGGAGTAGATCGCCGTGATAATCTTCAGGTTGGTCGGCGCGCGGCCGATGCCAGTGAACGCCTCGTAGGCCGGCTCGCCAGCGACCAGCGCAATGTCCATCGTGCCTTGTTCCAGCAGGCCGATATTCTCCGCGCTGCCCTTGGTGTTGCGGGTCTGCACCGAGAGCGACGGGTCGGTTTCGTTGATGGTGGTTGCGGCGTTGTCGCCGAACAGCGGGAATCCTCCGCCCGGCGTGGCGGTGGCAAGGATGACAGTCGTCGGCTGGGCGTTGGCAGTCATGGCGGTGGAAAGTGTAAGCGCCGCCAGAAATGCAAGTCGAGCGAATTTCATGAGGCCCCCGGTCGATCGCGCACGCGATCGCGGCGAGCTTAGGGCAATCGGAAGCGTTCGCCCATGCGCGGGCGGCTGCCCCCGTTCAGGAGGCGCCGAACGCCTGGTCAAGGTCGGCGATGATGTCGTCAGGGTCTTCCAGCCCGATCGACAGCCGCACCACGTCGGGACCGGCGCCGGCCTGCACCTTCTGCGCATCGGAGAGCTGGCGGTGGGTGGTCGAGGCCGGATGGATGATGAGCGAACGGGTGTCGCCGATGTTGGCGAGATGGGAAAACAGCTTGACGTTCGACACAAGCTTGACGCCGGCGTCGTAGCCGCCCTTCAGGCCAAACGTGAACACGGCGCCCGCACCCTGGGGCACGTATTTGCGCGCGAGATTGTGATAGCGGTCGCCGGCCAGGCCCGGATAGCTGACCCAAGCGACCTCGGAATGATTGGCAAGCCACTCCGACACGAGCTTGGCGTTGTCACAGTGGCGCTGCATGCGAAGCGGTAGCGTCTCTACTCCCGTCAGAATCAGGAACGCGTTGAACGGCGACAGGGCAGGGCCCATGTCGCGCAAGCTCAGCACCCGGCAGGCGATTGCGAAGGCGAAATTGCCGAACGTCTCGTGCAGCACGATGCCGTGATACTCGGGACGCGGCTCGCTCAGCATCGGATAACGGCCTTCGCGCGACCAGTTGAAGGTGCCGCCGTCCACGATCAGCCCGCCGATCGAGTTGCCGTGGCCGCCGAGAAACTTGGTCAGCGAATGCACGACGATGTCGGCGCCGTAATCGAACGGCTTGCACAGGTAGGGCGTCGCAAGCGTGTTGTCGACAATGAGCGGGACACTTGCGCGCCGCGCGATATTGGCGATCGCTTCAATATCGGTGATCACGCCGCCCGGATTGGCGATGAACTCGATGAAGATCGCCTTGGTCTTGGGTGTGACCGCGCGCTCGAACGAGCTGTGATCGTCGCTATCGGCCCACACCACGTTCCAGCCGAAATTCTTGAAAGAGTGGTTGAACTGGTTGATCGAGCCGCCGTAGAGCTTGCGCGCGGCGACGAATTCGTCGCCCGGCTTCATCAGGCAATGAAACACCAGCACCTGCGCGGCGTGGCCGGAGGCGACCGCAAGGCCCGCCGTGCCGCCTTCGAGCGCGGCCACACGCTCCTCCAGCACGGCGTTGGTCGGGTTGCCGATGCGGGTGTAGATGTTGCCGAACGCCTGCAGTCCGAACAGCGAAGCGGCGTGATCGACATCGTCGAACACGAACGAGGTGGTCTGATAGATCGGCGTTGCCCGCGCGCCGGTGGTCGGATCGGGCGCCGCGCCCGCGTGGATCGCGAGCGTGGCAAAGCCGGGAGTGCGTTCGGTCATGGAGCCCGTCCTGGTGCGGTCGGCGCAAACGCAAGCGCGGACGGTGCTGGTTTATCGAACCGCGGGGGGCCGTCAAGGCAAGACCCGACGGTTGCGTTAATTCGCAACCGCCGCACTCCATTCGACGACGGCAGAAGAACTGAGTTCTACCAAGCCGCCAAAATCCGAATTAACGAATATCGGTGTACCGCGGTCTTTGTGCCGGGGATGGCTTCGAGTAGCGCAGCATCACCGTGCGGCATGCAATGGAGATGCGGTTGAGGTTCTGCGCCAGACAGGCGGCCACGCGATCCCGGTCCGGTATAGCGTAGCCGCAGACGCTGAACGCATCGTTCATGCAAGCCTGCCGCTCCTCGTAGCTCTCGGCCGACGCAGCGGCGGGAACAAGACTGAGACAAATCGATAACATTGCGATGCGGGACTTCATGGCCCCTCCATATCGCTTGAAATGGTCTGCGTCGGACAAGCCGGCACATCCCATCAAGTCGGCAGGACGAAAAAGGTTCACGCCACCGACGCTCGGGCGAACCGAATCGGTTCAATTCGCCGGATCGCGCTTGATCGCACGGGCGGCCGCGCCGGTCGAGCCGCCGGCCATCGTGTCGCGGTTGAGCGACAGGCGCTGCACGCCCTTGCCGAGGAGGGGCGCCCGCTTCGAGCTCAGCGTGCGCGAATTGACCCCGATCCAGCTGATTTCGGAGGACAGCCGGCCGTATTCGATCTTGGGGCAGCGATCCATCACCACCTTGACGCCGGCGGCTTCCGCGAGCGCGGCGGCTTCGTCGTTGCGCACACCAAGCTGCATCCAGATCACGGCCGGGCGTGGCGACAGCGTCAGCGCTTCCTTCGTCACCGCAAGCGTATGCTCCGACGCGCGAAAGATATCGACCAGGTCCACCGGGTCGGGGATATCGGTGAGCCGAGCGTAGACCTTCTGCCCGAGAATGTCCTTGCCGGCCTGGCCGGGATTAACCGGGATCATGCGGTAGTTGCGTTCGAGCAGGTACTTGAACGCGAAGTAGCTCGGCCGATTGTCCTTCGGCGAGATGCCGACCATGGCGATCGACTTCACGGTGTTGAGAATGCCGCGGATGTAACTGTCGGGGTAGGAATCGTGATTCATGCCGGTCCTTTCGGCACCCCTCCGTGAGAAAGCGTCGCTTACCGGCTCCGGCGGCCGTAGGCCGCGATCGGGCCGATGCCGAGGATGCCGCCTGCGACCGACAGCACCGCGTTGACCGCGACCTCAGGCAGGCAAAGGCCGCCGCATTGCCACGCCGTCATCGCCGCAAGCCCCGCGGTCAGCGTGAGCCCCCAGAGCGTGCCGGCGGCAAGGCCCCGCCACAGATCGCGCCCACTCGGCCGAAACGCAGTCAGCTTGAGGCTGGCAAGGGCGGCGGAAACCATCAGCGATCCTCCCAGGTCGGGTCGCGTTTTTCGAGGAACGCGCAGATGCCTTCCTCGGCGTCGCGGGCCATCATGTTTTCGGTCATCACCTCGGAGGCGTAACGGTAGGCCTCCGCAAGCGGCAGTTCGACCTGGCGATAGAAGGCGGCCTTGCCAATGCCGATGACGTAGGAGGATTTCTCGGCAATCCGCTGCGCGAGCCCCAGCGCTTGATCGCGCTCGGCGCCGACCGGCGCCACGCGATTGACGAGGCCGATGCGGGCAGCTTCCTCCGCCGGGATCAGGTCGCCGGTGAGCAGCATTTCCATGGCGTGCTTGCGCGCAATGTTGCGCGACAGCGCGACCATCGGGGTCGAGCAGAAGAGGCCGATGTCCACGCCGGGGGTCGCGAATTTCGCCGCGGCCGAGGCAACCGCAAGATCGCAGGACGCCACGAGCTGGCAGCCGGCAGCGCTCGCCGGGCCCTGGACCGCCGCGATCACCGGCTGAGGCAACGCAACGATCTGCTGCATCATCGTGCTGCAAGTTGCCATGATCGCCGCGAAATAGGCCCGCCCACCGTCGGGGTCGGTTCGCCGCGACGTGAGTTCCTTGAGATCGTGCCCGGCGCAGAATGCCGGCCCGCTGGCTGCGAGCACCACGGCGGAAATAGTCTGGTCGGCGGCGATGGACGTGAAGCTCTGGCTCAGCGCCGTCAACAATCCCTCCGACAGGCTGTTGCGGGCAGCCGGCCGGTTCAGCGTAAGCACCGCAATCGGGCCCACGCGTTCATGCAGCAG
The DNA here is from genome assembly GCA_963821555.1 of uncultured Alphaproteobacteria bacterium. Taxonomy (GTDB): domain Bacteria; phylum Pseudomonadota; class Alphaproteobacteria; order Rhizobiales; family Xanthobacteraceae; genus Z2-YC6860. The sequence continues at coordinate 14,320 of CAWGEM010000024.1, forward strand.
CACGGGCTCGGTGGTCGCGAGGCGGGCAGTCTGGATGTTCATCGCAACCTTTGCGCTCCGGATTCAGCCATTGTATCCGATCTAAGTCCGTGCGCGAGCAGGGCAAGGGGGATTGGATGGCCCAGCCGGTGATGGATGTCGAGGCGCTCAAACGGTTCCTCGCGCAAGATTTTCCACAGGCGTTTCATCCGCGAAGCGGGCTCTCGATCGAGGCGGTCTGGCATGGCGGCGGGCGCGTGCGGCAGGCCTATCAGCCGCGGTTCATGCGGCCCGGCGGCACGATCTCCGGTCCGACCATGATGGCGCTCGCCGATGTCGCGATGTACGTGGTGCTGCTCGCCTCGATCGGGCCGGTGCCGCTCGCCGTCACCACCAATCTGAACATCAATTTCCTGCGTAAGCCCGATGCCCGGGATCTCCTGGCGGATTGCCGGTTGCTCAAGCTCGGTCGGCGGCTTGCGGTGGGTGAGGTGGCGATCCGTTCGGACGGCCACGACGAGGTTGTCGCGCATGCCACCTCGACCTATTCAATTCCTCGGCGCGCTGGACGTTAGGTCAAGGTAATAAAATACCTATATGATAAAATATTGATATATATAGCATATTGTCTTTCATGCGGCATTGACGCAACGCCCGGCCTCCGATACAAGCCGTGGCAACGTGCAACCGCCAATGACGGACTTGACGTGCCATGACAACGACATCGGTCAAGCCCGCGGAAGTCGAGAAGAAATGGGTGATGATCGACGCCACCGGCCTGGTAGTAGGCAGGCTTGCCTCGATCATCGCGCTGCGACTCCGCGGCAAGCACAAGCCAAGCTTTACCCCCCATGTCGATGACGGCGACAACGTCATCGTCATCAATGCGGCCAAGGTGGTGTTCACCGGCCGCAAGCGGGACAAGAAGGTCTACCACCATCACACCGGCTTCATCGGCGGCATCAAAGAGCAGACCGCACGTTCGATCCTGGAGGGGCGCTTCCCCGAGCGGGTCGTCGAGAAAGCGGTCCAGCGCATGCTGCCGCACGGTCCGCTCGGGCGGCGCCAGTTTGGCAACCTTCGCGTCTATCCCGGTGCCGATCATCCGCATGCCGCCCAGCAGCCGGAGACGCTCGACGTGGGCGCGATGAACCGTAAGAACCGAAGGAGCGCATAAGTCATGGCCGAGACCATTCAATCGCTCGACCAGCTCTCGGCGCTCAGGCCGGCGACGCCGGAAGCCCCAAAGTACGTGCAGAAGCTCGACAAGCAAGGTCGTGCCTACGCCACCGGCAAGCGCAAGAACGCGGTGGCGCGGGTCTGGATCAAGCCGGGTGCGGGCAAGATCGTCGTCAACACACGCCCGGTCGAAGTGTTCTTCGCCCGCCCGGTGCTGCGCATGTTGATTCAGCAGCCGCTCGTCGCCTCCAACCGCAACGGCCAGTACGACGTGATCTGCTCGGTGTCCGGCGGCGGCCTGTCGGGGCAGGCGGGCGCGGTCCGCCACGGCATCTCGAAGGCGCTGACCTACTACGAGCCCGAGCTGCGCGCCGTGCTCAAGCGCGGCGGCTTTCTCACGCGCGATCCGCGCGTGGTTGAGCGCAAGAAATATGGCCGCGCCAAGGCCCGGCGCTCGTTCCAGTTCTCCAAGCGCTGAACGATCCCGTTTTCTACGCTGGTTTGGAAAGGGCGCGCGAGCGCCCTTTCTGTTGTCGACATTTGCCAAAAATTTTCGGGATCGTTTTCCCGAAAAGTCGTCGGGATCCGGCAACGGTCCCGCAAAATTCACCCGTTATGGTCTCGAATGCCGGGAGGCGCCCGCAGGGCCGCTTGACCGGCGCAGAGTGTGGGGCCTGTGCGGCTCCCTGTGCTGGTCCGATCGATGGCGCTCGACACCACCACCCTGTTTACGCTTGCGACCTGCATCACCGGGCTGCTCGGCATTTTCCTACTGGCAGTCTGGGTGCAGGATCGCAGCATCCACGCACTCGCCTGGTGGGGCGCGGCCTACCTGATCGGCGGTTCGGCCGTCACGCTCTGGGGCAGCCAGGAATTGCTG
>CAWGEM010000025.1:0-120868 GCA_963821555.1 uncultured Alphaproteobacteria bacterium
TGCGGGAGAGGGCCACCGCAGCGCGAGCCGGCAAAAGAATGGGGTGAGGGGTGCGGCGATCTCGAAACGCCCACCCCTCACCCATCCGAGTTTGCCGTGCGCGCTGAGCAGCCCTCTCCCAGCAAAAGGGCGTTTACGCCCGTCTTCGACGGGCTATGGGGAGAGGGCACGAGAGGCAGGCGCCGAATTTTCTAACGCAGCAAGATTGGAGCGCCTCGTTATGCATTGGTGCATCGCGCCGTTCGCGGTCTTTCAGTTTTTCGGCTGAGGGCCGAGTACGCTCGCCCAGCGATCGATTTCGCCCTGCACGAACGCACTGAACTGCGCCCGATCCATCAGGAACGGCGACACACCCTGCGCATCGAGCGCCTGCTGCATCTCGCGGGAGGCCATCGCACGGACGGCCGCGGCCTCGACCACGCGTAGCCGGTCTTCGGCAACGCCGGCCGGCGCAAACAAGCCGAGCCAGAGGCGCACGTCATAGCCGGCATAGCCCAACTCGGAAATCGTCGGCACGTCCGGCAGCCACGACGCGCGTTCCAGCCCGGTGGTGGCGAGCGCCACGAGCTGGCCTGCGCGGATCGCGTCCAGCACGTTCGGGATGGTGGCGAACCAGGCCTGGACGTGGCCGCCGAGCAGGTCTTTCGCGGCATCGCCGCCGCCGCGATAGTTCACCGGCGTCATTTTGGTTCCGGCCCGCGCGTCGAACGCGACGCCGGCGAGGTCGGACGACGATCCCTTTCCGAGCGTCGCAAACGTCACGGAACCTGGACGGGCGCGCACATACGCAACGAAGCTTGCGAGATCACGCACGTTCAGCGACGGATGCACCACCAGGACGTTGGCCGTCGCGCCGATCGGGCTGACGGCCACGAGGTTGCGGCCGAACTTGACCGGTAACTCGGGAAACAGCGTGTGATTGACGGCGAGAGGAGAGGCACCGACCAGGAAGGTGTAGCCGTCGGCCGGCGAGGTCGCGGCCGCTTGCGTTGCGATGTTGCCGGAGGCGCCGGTCTTGTTCTCGACGATGACCTTCTGGCCGAGGCTCGCGGTCAGCTGATCGGCGAGCACGCGGGCCACGATGTCGGTCGGTCCGCCGGCGCCGAAGCCGACGACGAACCGGATGGTGCGGTCGGGATAGGCCTGCGCCGCTGCATGCTGCGGTGCGGTCGCGAGCATCGCCATCGCAACGATCGCAGGCCGCAACGCCGCCGCCAGACGCGCGATCCGATCTGTCCTTGTCCGCTTCGTCGGCATTTTTTTGTTCCTCCCTGTAACTCATCGACTTGTACGGCATTGTCCACCATCCGCAGCCTGTTCGGGAATGAGTGATGCTGGCGCATGGGCGCCATGCGGCGATCGGTTGCCGCGTCGCTGGCCGCGGCCCTGCGATCCCCCTTTCCAGCCCTTCGCGCGAAACGTACCGTGTGGTCGCTTAGCTCAGCCGAGGGAGCTTGCAATGCGTCGAACACCGTCAGTCGCTGCGGTTGCAACCGCACTTTTGTTACTCGCTGGATTTGGCGGTCCGGCAAGTGCCCAAACCGTCACTGTCTTCGAGGGCGCGCGGCTGATCGTGGGCGACGGCAGTGTGCCGATCGAGAATGGCACGCTGGTGATCGAGGGCACCCGGATCGTGCAGGTCGGCAGAGCCGGCGAGGTCGCCGTGCCCGCCGGCGCGGCCCGCGTGAACGCGGCTGGCAAGACCCTGATGCCCGCGCTCATCGACAGCCACGTGCATCTGAGCACGACGCGCGATCGGCTGATCCGTGACCTGAAGCAGCGCGGCTATTGGGGCGTGGGTGCCGCGATGAGCATGGGCAGGGACAATCTTGAATTGCTGCCGGTGCGCGATGAGGCGATTGCCGGCGCCGCGCGCTTCCTCAGCGCCGGGCGCGGCATCACCCGCAAGGAGCCGATGTCGACGACGTTCCAGATCGAGACCGAGGAGGAGGGACGGCAGGCCGTCCGGGATAACGCGAAGCTCGACGTGAAGATCATCAAGGTCTGGGTCGACGACCGGGACGGCAAGGTTCAGAAGGTGACGCCTTTGCAATACGCCGCCATCATCGACGAGGCGCACAAGCTCGGCCTTCGCGTCAGCGCGCACATCTTCAACATGGACGACGTCAAGGGCCTGATGCGCGCGAACCTCGACGCCTTCGCGCACGGCGTTCGCGACCGGGACATCGATGACGAGACGGTCGCGATGTTCAAGGAACGTCCGAACCTGATCCTCAACCCGAACCTGCCGGACCGCGGCGTGAAGGTCGACCGGAGCTGGATGCAGGCCGGCATGGCCGCCGACGAGTTCGCCAAGCTCGAGGAGAGTAACGTCGACCGGCCGGCGACCCAGATGTTCCATGGCATTCAGGCGCGCAACCTCGCGAAATTGAACGCGATCGGCGTGCGCATCGTCATGGGGACCGACGGCAACCGGTCGTCGGGGGCCCATGAGGAGATGGAGGACATGGTGCTCGCCGGGATGACGCCGATGCAGGTGATTATGGCGTCGACCAGGAACGGCGCCGAGTTCCTGCGGCTGGCCGATATGGGAACGCTCGCGGCCGGAAAGAGCGCCGACTTCATCGTGCTCGATGCCAACCCGCTGGATGACATCAAGAACACGCGGCGCATCTCGCAGGTGTATCTGCGCGGCGCTGTGGTCGACCGCTCGCAGCCGGTCCGCTGACGCGACCCTAGTGCACAAGCCGCTGTCGCCGTCCGTCTCGAGCATTCCGCCGCTGATCAAGCGGAACACGGCGCTGTTTGCGCTGTCGCAGTCGTTCATCGGCGCCGGCACGCAGCTCGCCTACGGCATCGGCCCGCTAATGGTGCTGGCCGTCACCGGCTCGGCTGCACTCGCCGGGCTGACGGTGGGTTTGTTCGGCGTCAGCCGGTTTCTCGTGTCCTACCCGGTCGGCCGGATCACCGACCGCTACGGCCGCAAGCCCGGAATCCTGTTCGGGCAGGGGCTTACGCTCGTCGGCACGGTCGCCTCAGGGCTCGCGATGCTGGCCGAGAGCGCCATAGGGCTCACGCTCGGCATGCTGATCTTCGCCATGGGGGTGAGCGCGGCCCAGCAGATGCGGGTGGCGGCGACCGACATGTATCCGCCGCGCATGCGCGGGCTCGCGCTCGGCTTCATCGCCACCGGCTCGCTCGTCGGCATCGCGTTGAGCCCGTTCGTGATGGGGTTGGCCGAGGCGATAGGGCAGCGCACCGGACTCGCCGCCATCGGCCTACCGTGGCTGATGCTGCCGGTCCTGATCCTGGCCGGCATGGCGCTGGTCTTTTTTGTCCGTCCCGATCCCAAGGAGATCGGCACGCATCTGGAACGCTACTACCCCGACTACATTCCGCCGGCCAAAGCTGCGTCCGGGGAACCGGCAGCGTTCAGCGCGCTGTCGCTGCTGCGTCATGGGCCGACGCGTCTCGCCATCGTTTCGAACTGCGCCGGCCAGGGCAACATGTCGATTGTGATGGTGCTCACCTCGCTCGTGCTTGCCCATCACGGCCATACGCTCACCGCGATCGCGTTTTCGCACATGTTCCACGCGGCCGGCATGTTCGCCTTCACCATTCCGCTCGGCTGGGCGGCCGATCGCATCGGGCGCGAAGCCGTGATGTACCCGGGCGTCGGGATCACCTTGATCGGGGCGCTGTTCGTGGCCTTAGCTGAAGGCTTCTGGTCGGTCACGCTCGGCACATTCCTGGTCGGGCTTGGCTGGGCGGCGGCAAACGTCGCTTCGACGGCGCTGATTGCCGACCACTCCGAAACTGCGCACCGCGGCCGCGCCATCGGCGTGAGCGAAACCGGCTCGGGCGCGATGACGCTGCTCGCCGCAGCCGTCACCGGTCCGCTGATCGAATGCGCAAGCCTGCCGGCGGCCGGCCTTGCCGCAGCTCTGGTTGCGGTCGTGCCGCTTGTGATGCTGGGCATCGACAAGAGCGCGCAATGGCGCGCCGCCAGCGCGCGCTAGTGCCGCCGATTTGAAGTTCCTGTACCACCTGCCGCAATCACATTCAGGAACTTCAAATCGAAAGGGGCACTAGATTCATAGACTTGCTAGTGCCCCTTTGCTTCCGAAGTTCGTGCCAGAGAGTGCTGCGATGTATCACGAACTTCGGAAGCGGGGCACTAGGGCCTGGCACGCGATGCGAGCGATCGAGGCGCGCCCGCTTCCTTGCACGCCCCGGCCCGTTTGAAATAAAAGGACAGCGGCGGGCTCCGTTCCGCCCATGCAGATCGGCGAGAACCCCATGAAATTCGGACTCTTCGGCAGCGCGACGGCCAAACGCGGCGGGCCCGACCTCGACAGCGGGCAGGGCTTCAGGGAATACGTCGAATACACCGTCGAAGCCGACGCGCTCGGCTACAGCAGCATTTTCGTCGTTGAGCACCATTTCACCGGCTACGGCCAGGTCTCGGCGAGCCTCAACCTGCTCACCTGGGTTGCGGCGCACACCAAGACGCTGCGGCTCGGAACCGCCGTGGTGGTGCTGCCGTGGCACAATCCGGTGCTGCTCGCCGAGCAGGCGGCGACGATCGATCTGCTCTCCGGCGGCCGGCTCGATTTCGGCGTCGGCAAGGGCTATCGCGCGCCGGAGTTCGCGGGCTTCTGCATCCCGCAGGCGGAGGCCGACGAGCGGTTCGACGAAAGCTTCGCGGTGATCGTGAAGGCCTGGACCTCCGAGGAGCGCTTCTCGCACCACGGCAAGTACTGGCACTTCGAGAACATCATCGTCGAGCCGCCAACCGCACAGAAACCGCACCCGCCGATCTGGATGGCCGCCGGCAATCCGGATTCGATCCGCAGGGTGGCCCGGCGCGGCTACAAGCTCCTGCTCGACCAGCATGCGTCGACCCCGCTGACCATTGAGCGGTTCAAAATCTACAAGGCCGAGATCGAGAAATCCGGCCGGCGGTTCGACCCGATGGATGTCGGCGTGTGCCGAGCGTTTTTCGTGGCGCGGACCGCGGAAGAAAAGGCCAAGGCGGTCGAGACGAGGCTTGCCAACCAGCGGCGCCTCGCGCAGGCCGGAACCGTGCCGGGCGAGAAAAACCCGTCCAGCCTCCTGTCCTTCGATCAGACGCTCGACGCGGCCGGCGAGAGCGCGATGTACGGCACGCCGGACGAGATTGTGGCCAAGATCGAGGCGCTGCGTGCGGCCGGCATCTCGCACCTGCTGCTGAACGGCCCGACCGGCTCGCGCGACAACCTGCGCGCCTTTGCCCGCGATGTGATGCCCGCGTTCGCGATGCCCGCGCCGTCGCCGCGCGCCGAAGCGCGCGCGCAACCTGCGCTCACGTAGCGGCGACTTTCGAGAAGGCGGTCACGCCGCCCGCTTCGATGGGTGGGCCGCATCGGCCCGCGCGTCCGAGACGCGCTCCAGCCACACCTCCCGCCACCACGGAAAGATGCCGCGCGGGCAAAGCCACCGATTGTTGCTGAAGCGCCCGCCGCAGGTCACCCCCTGCAGGATGACTGCCGGCGTCTTGAGCCGCTTCAAGAGGCCGGTCCGCTCGTCGACGAACGTTTCGACGCGGGCGTGGACCCGATAGAGGCGGCCGCAATACGGGACCATTTCGACGTCGAATGACATGCCACGATGCATGTTACCGGCGGAGACGGTCGCGCGGATCTGCTCGAACGACTTCACCCGGACCAGTTCGCCGGCCTGCAGGTTGAGCGCGGTGTCGGGCGCTTGCCGGCCCGCCTGCAGCGTGCCCGGCCGCCGCGGATAGGGCACGCCGCCCCGCAGCCGCTGGAAGCAGTCGTAGAGCCATCGCGCCGGGCGACCCAGCGGCTCCGGCCGGGTCAATTTCTGGAACAGCGCGAACAGCAGCGTGCTCGACAATTGCCGCAGCGAGACGTTTTTCGAGCGGTAGTCCTCGACATACTGCCGTGCATCCCAGTTCTTCATCGGCACCGAAAAGTTCAAGAGTTCGGTCGCCTGGCAGCTGTAGCGCGGCTCACCGCCGGCCGCGCCTGGCGCGCGCGTTGCCGCGATCACGTCCTCGACCGTGCAGCGCCCCCGCGGCGAAGCGGCGGGCTGCGGCAAAGCGGCAGGCGGCGGCGCGTCGCCCGGACGCTCGTCCCCAGGCCCATCGACCGGCTTCAGCCATGCCTCCTTCCAGAAGATCAGGCACTCGGCCTGGCATCCGCCATAGGCTTTGCCGTCGCAACGGTGCCCGAGGTGAATGCCATCCGGCACGCGGCGGTTGGCGTAATGGCCGCTGACCGTGTCGCAGGTCTTATGCGCACGTCTGTGAATCTGGAAGCGCTTGCCACACTGCTCCAGCATTTGCGGCATGAGCGGCATGCCGTCGAGGCGGCCGTTCTTGTCGAGCGTCGCAAGGATCTCTTCCTTGCTTCGCACTTCGACCCAATCGCCAGCGCAGAGTGTCATGATACGCTCCTCAAACTTCCGTCGGCCTGCGCGAAAATCTATTGAGCCGGAGCGGAGCGAAGTTGTGGTTCGTCAACTCGAGCTCGACGGGAGCGAGCGTTCTGCAGATGCGCCGCTGACGCTACGCAGGTTGTTCGGATCGCGCGGCGCGGCTGATGATGTGCGGCGGGCCGCCGCGCGCTCCCAGGCATGCGCCAGCACCACGCCGATCGTCGCCCCGAGCGCGCTCGCCGCCCAGTCTGAGACCTCGAACGTCCGGCCCGGCACCCAGAGCTGACAGATTTCCAACGCCGCCGCGAGCACCATGAAAAAGCCGATCAATAGCCATGCGCGGCAATAGCTCCCGAGCGCTCTTGCGACGATCAACCCCGTCAGGAAATAGGCTGCGAAATGCTCCACCGCCTTCGGCGCCTCCGTCCTGATCTGCATGTGCCCGGGAATGACCGACAGAACCACGACCAGGCACACGGCCAGCACGCCGGCCGCCCGAAACGCGTGTCTCATCATCGCTGGGTCCTCCTCGAAGCATCGGTTCGGGGTCCAACACGGTTGCCGGCCCGCGGCTGCCTCGCACGTCCCGCGCTGAGCGAGGCCAAACTGGTCGAGAAAAAAGTTCCCCAATTGACGGCCGTCAAGTTGGCTCGATCGGCCCGGCATAACCTCTGCTTCACGATTTGGTCGGCGTGTTCCGTCTCAAAAAATTCAGGGAAACGAACCATGCGAGTGCTGTTTACAGGAGCGGATGGCTACATCGGCGCCGTGCTCGGCCCGAAGCTTCTGGCCCGGGGCCATGATGCGATGGGAGTTGACACCGGTTTCTACCGGCGCGGCTGGCTGTTCGACGACCGCTTGACCCGGCCGATGGTCATCACGAAAGACATCCGCGAGCTGTCGGCCGCGGATTTGCGGGGATTCGACGCGGTCGTTCATCTCGGGGAACTCTCCAACGATCCGCTCGGCGAGAACGACCCCGAGATCACCATGGCCATCAACCACCGCGGCTCGGCGCGGTTCGCGAATATGTGCAAGGCCGCGGGCGTCGGCCGCTTCATCTACGCGTCGTCCTGCAGCACCTACGGCTCGCACGGCGGCGACGCCAAGACCGAGACCTCGCCGACCGATCCGCAGACCGCCTATGCGCGCTGCAAGCTTCTGGTCGAGCATGAGGTGCGCGCGCTTGCCGACGCGCGCTTTGCGCCGGTGTTCCTGCGCAACGCGACCGCCTTTGGCGCCAGCCCGCGCCAGAGGTTCGATATCGTTCTTAACAACCTGGCGGGTCTTGCCTTCACCACTGGAGAGGTCCGGATGACGAGCGACGGCTCGCCCTGGCGACCGATCGTGCATGTCGAGGACATCTGCGAGGCGATCCTCTGCGCGCTCGAAGCGCCGCACGCGGCGGTGGCAGGCGAGTCCTTCAACGTTGGTGACGATGCGCAGAACTACCGGGTGCGCGAGATCGCGGAAGTCGTCGCCGACACGTTCCCGAACTGCCGCCTGACGTTCGGCGCGGGCAACGGCGACACCCGCAGCTACCAGGTGTCGTTTGCGAAAATCCGCAGGCATATGCCGGCGTTCCGATGCCGGTGGGACGCCCGGCGCGGCGCGGTGCAGTTGCGCACCGTGTTCGAGCGGATCAAGCTTGACAAGTCCATGTTCGAGGCCGCGCCCTTCACACGCCTGAACGAGCTGAAATATCTGCGCCGCACGGATCAGCTCGACGGCAGCCTGTTCTGGTCCCCGATCGGGGGCCCAGTGGGGCAGGCCGCCGCGGCGTAAACACGCTCTCGCGCCGGCGCGGGCCGCGGCCGGTGCCGGCGGACCGGCCCTAGAGCCTGCAGCGCCGGCACAGACGATCGTCAACAGTTCGGGACGGACATGGCGGCCACGTCAACGACGGCGCGGCCAAGGTGCCCATCCCATCGCGTTTGTAGCGTGGATGTTGCCAGCTTGGACGCGGCTGTTCGGCGCCGTGGTCGGCAATCTCCATGCCATCGTCATCTATCGGGCCACGCGGAATTCGCGTGAAGGGAGAAAGCTTGATGACGTTCAAGCCGGGTTCCAGAGCGAGAACTTCGAAAGCGACGGCGATCCTGTCGGCGGAGGCTTCATCCTATGGCAGCCTTTGCGAAGACGACGGCGGCGAGGCGATGCAGCGGCTGGTCGGCGAGCTCCATCTGGTCGGCCGCAGCATGGCGGCCGACAACGCGCGGGCGGCGCTCGACGTCCTGGGTGCGCACCTTCCAGTCACCGTGCACAAACTGCCGTCCGCGCTTCACGTGTTTCAGCCGGGCCGTGCGATCTGGGGCGAGCTCTTGCTGCGCGGGCGGTCGGTGCGCGAAGTGCTGATTACGTGCGACATAGGCCATGCTTCGCCGGACGCGAGCCAACTTTCAGGCATCGTCGTCGCTGTCGCACTCGCACAGCGGCTGCGCCGGATGAGAACACGTCATTCGTACCGCTTCGTGTTCGTCCCCATTTCGATCGGCGCGGTCAGCTGGCTCGCGCTGAACCAGTCGCGCGTGTCAAGGGTCCGGCACAGCCTGGTGCTCGATTGTCTCGGCGACGCCGGCAAGCCAAGTCACCAGAAGAGCCACCGCGGCGATGTGGAGATCGATCGGGCTGTCGCCTTCGCGCTCAAGGAGACCGGCGAATACGTGCCGGCTGAAGCGTTGTCGGCTGACGACGGGCTGCCGGTCGAGCCCAAGTCGCTCGCTGAACTCGCTTGAGACATTGCTGACGGTGATCGATGTGCTGGAGGAGAACCGCATCTACGTGAACTTGAATCCCCACGACCAGCCTGAGCTCTGCCAAGGCGGTCTGGCTCGCTTGTCCGCAGGGACGATCAACAGCGAAGGTCGGCGTGCGATGCTTTGGGTGCTGAATTCGAGCGATGGCTCAAAGAGCCTGCTCGACATCGCAAGCGAAGGAAGACTGCGCTGGGAGGCGGCCAAGGAGGCGGCCAGCGGGTTGCTCGCGCGCGGTCTCATCACGCCGGTTGAGAAATCGCGCCGCCCGCTGCTCGTGGAACGGCTCGGCGTGAACCGAACCGTTCATTAGTGTGGCGGTTCGGAAGTCCGCATCATTCTCGCAGCGAGTCCGAAATGCGGACTTCCGAACCAAAGCCACACTAGCATTACAGTTGCATTTGTCTTTTGAGATGTGCGTCGCGTGCTTCGGCTTGATGGGCGCGCCGCCACAGTGACCACGCGATGATATGAGCGGGCTGGATTCGGCGCTGGGTGAGCTTGATGGCGATGCGGCGGATTTCCTGGATTGACCAGCGGATCAGGAACGCCGTTTTTTCGGAAGACGTGGCAGCGTTTTTTTGAGCGGCACGGCATTGGCCTTGTGGCGGATGGTGGCCATCATGGCGAAGGCAAGCATGACGAGCGAGACGTGCCGGTGCCAGCCGTGCCAGGAGCGGGTCTCGTTGTGATCGAGACCAAGTTCGTTCTTGGCGGCCTCGAAGCTGTCCTCGATGGCCCAGCGATGGCCTTCCACCGATACCAACTTCCCTATGGACGTGCCCTTGGGACACCATGTGGAGAAGAAGGCGAGATCGCCGTCGCCAATGTTGCGGCGGACCAGCATACCGCGCGTCCATTTTCCCTTGAGCACGCTGTTGTATTCGCCGGCATCGAGATCGGCCAATTCGAGATAGGCCCAGTCGTGTAGACGCGGGCCTTTGGTTCCTTCGCCCGACGACAGGCGCCGCCAAGCGCTCTTGGGGAGGCTCTGGGCGATCTTTGCGGCAGTCCCGCGAACAAACTGCTTCTTGCCCCAGGAGTTGAACACGTGGTTGGCGGCAACGCCCAGCACATAGCCCTTGCCCGCCTTGCGGAGCATGGTCTCGATGTCGCCGGTGCCATACACGGTGTCCGTGGCGACAAAGGAAAACGGTACCTTGGCGGCGAGCGCCCGTGCGATCATCCGGCGTGCAATCTGAGGCTTGGTGGCAAAACCCACATCGTCCGGCACATGCGCTGCCTTCAAGCGAGTGGGATCGTCCGTCCAGTTCTTCGGCAGATAAAGCGCCCGGTCGATGAAGCCATGGCCGTGGCGCGACACATAGGAGGCGAACACGCCGATCTGGCAGTTGGTGATCTTGCCCGCCGAACCCGTGTACTGACGCGCGACCCCGCACGACGTCTTGCCCTGCTTCAGAAAGCCAGTTTCATCGATGACCAGAACCGCGTCCTCGTCGGCAAGAGTTTCCAGCGCGTACTCGCGCACCATGTCGCGCAAGGCATCGGCGTCCCACCGCCCGCGCCCCAAAATCGCTTGCTGGCGCCACGGGCCGAGATCACCAGCCGCTTCCGCGCGCATCCAGCCTGTCTTGCGCGGCTCGTTTCCCAGAAGCCCCTCGAGGAATTGTCCCGCCGATCTCGCAACCCGCTCCTGGCCGAACAACGGACGGATCCGCCCCTTCACCTCCCGCAACGACGACGCCCACAGCTCCAGCGTCGTCTCAACCAATGCCCCAACCATCCATGATCTCCCGAATCATGGTGGCTCATGGATTCAGAAGCCAACAAATAATGCAACTGTAATGCTAGCATTACAGTTGCATTTGTCTTTTGAGATGTGCGTCGCGTGCTTCGGCTTGATGGGCGCGCCGCCACAGTGACCACGCGATGATATGAGCGGGCTGGATTCGGCGCTGGGTGAGCTTGATGGCGATGCGGCGGATTTCCTGGATTGACCAGCGGATCAGGAACGCCGTTTTTTCGGAAGACGTGGCAGCGTTTTTTTGAGCGGCACGGCATTGGCCTTGTGGCGGATGGTGGCCATCATGGCGAAGGCAAGCATGACGAGCGAGACGTGCCGGTGCCAGCCGTGCCAGGAGCGGGTCTCGTTGTGATCGAGACCAAGTTCGTTCTTGGCGGCCTCGAAGCTGTCCTCGATGGCCCAGCGATGGCCTTCCACCGATACCAACTTCCCTATGGACGTGCCCTTGGGACACCATGTGGAGAAGAAGGCGAGATCGCCGTCGCCAATGTTGCGGCGGACCAGCATACCGCGCGTCCATTTTCCCTTGAGCACGCTGTTGTATTCGCCGGCATCGAGATCGGCCAATTCGAGATAGGCCCAGTCGTGTAGACGCGGGCCTTTGGTTCCTTCGCCCGACGACAGGCGCCGCCAAGCGCTCTTGGGGAGGCTCTGGGCGATCTTTGCGGCAGTCCCGCGAACAAACTGCTTCTTGCCCCAGGAGTTGAACACGTGGTTGGCGGCAACGCCCAGCACATAGCCCTTGCCCGCCTTGCGGAGCATGGTCTCGATGTCGCCGGTGCCATACACGGTGTCCGTGGCGACAAAGGAAAACGGTACCTTGGCGGCGAGCGCCCGTGCGATCATCCGGCGTGCAATCTGAGGCTTGGTGGCAAAACCCACATCGTCCGGCACATGCGCTGCCTTCAAGCGAGTGGGATCGTCCGTCCAGTTCTTCGGCAGATAAAGCGCCCGGTCGATGAAGCCATGGCCGTGGCGCGACACATAGGAGGCGAACACGCCGATCTGGCAGTTGGTGATCTTGCCCGCCGAACCCGTGTACTGACGCGCGACCCCGCACGACGTCTTGCCCTGCTTCAGAAAGCCAGTTTCATCGATGACCAGAACCGCGTCCTCGTCGGCAAGAGTTTCCAGCGCGTACTCGCGCACCATGTCGCGCAAGGCATCGGCGTCCCACCGCCCGCGCCCCAAAATCGCTTGCTGGCGCCACGGGCCGAGATCACCAGCCGCTTCCGCGCGCATCCAGCCTGTCTTGCGCGGCTCGTTTCCCAGAAGCCCCTCGAGGAATTGTCCCGCCGATCTCGCAACCCGCTCCTGGCCGAACAACGGACGGATCCGCCCCTTCACCTCCCGCAACGACGACGCCCACAGCTCCAGCGTCGTCTCAACCAATGCCCCAACCATCCATGATCTCCCAAATCATGGTGGCTCATGGATTCAGAAGCCAACAAATAATGCAACTGTAATGCTAGATCAATAAGTTGCTAGTGTCCCTCGATTCCGAAGTTCGCAAACGAGGGCGCCGCACAATGATGCGAACTTCGGAATCGGGACACTAGAGCCCGCCGCCGGATACGACGTGCGGGATCAATTCTTCAGCCGATAGCCGGTGCGGAAGATCCACCACACGACGACGAGGCAGCCGATCATGAAAGCCGCCGTCATCGCGATGCTCGCCGGAACGCTCACGTCGGCGATCTCGTAGAAGCTCCAGCGGAAGCCCGAGATCAGATAGACGATCGGGTTGAACAGGCTCACCGCCTGCCAGAACGGTGGCAGCACGTCGATGGTGTAGAAGCTGCCGCCCAGGAACGTCAGCGGCGTGATGATGAGCAGCGGGATGAGCTGCAGTTTCTCGAAGCCATCCGCCCAGATGCCGATGATGAAACCGAACAGGCTGAACGAGGCCGCGGTCAGCAGCAGGAACGCCAGCATCCAGCCCGGATGCATGATCTTGATCGGCACGAACAAGCCGGCGGTCGCGAGAATGATCACGCCGAGGATGATCGATTTGGTGGCGGCCGCGCCGACATAGCCCAGCACGATCTCGTAAAACGAAATAGGCGCCGACAGCAGCTCGTAGATCGTGCCGATGAACTTCGGGAAATAGATGCCGAACGAGGCGTTGGTCGCGCTCTGCGTGACGAGCATCATCATGATCAGCCCCGGCACGATGAAGGCGCCGTAGCTCACGCCTTGGATCTCTGTGATCCGCGAGCCGATCGCCGCGCCAAACACCACGAAATAGAGCGAGGTCGAGATCACCGGCGACACGATGCTCTGGAACAGCGTGCGCCCGGTGCGCGCCATCTCGAAGCGGTAGATCGCCCAGACCGCGCGCCAGTTCATCGGTCGTTCCTCACAAGGCCGACGAAGATGTCCTCGAGCGAGGTCTGCGTGGTGTTGATGTCGTTGAATCGGATGCCGAGTCGGTGAAGCTCGTCGAGCAGGGGGGTGATGCCGGTGCGCTCGCTCTGGGTATCGTAGCTGTAGACGAGCTCCCGGCCGTCGCCGGCAACCGTGAGGTCATAGCCCGCAAGTTCGGTCGGCACCGACGGCAGCGTGCCCTGCAGGTGCAGCACCATCTGTTTCTTGCCGAGCTTGCGCATCAGCACGGCCTTGTCCTCGACCAGGATCAGTTCGCCCTTGTTGATGACGCCGACACGGTCGGCCATCAACTCGGCCTCTTCGATGTAGTGCGTGGTCAGGATGATGGTGACGCCCGAAGTGCGCAGCGCGCGCACAATCTCCCACATGTCCTTGCGCAGCTCGACGTCGACACCTGCGGTCGGTTCATCGAGAAACAGGACCCGCGGCTCGTGCGACAGGGCTTTCGCGATCAGCACGCGTCGCTTCATGCCGCCGGACAGCGTCACGATTTTGGCGTCCTTCCTGTCCCAGAGACTGAGGTCCTTCAGCACCTTTTCGATGTGGGCGGGGTCGGCCGGCTTGCCCCACAGGCCGCGGCTGAAACTCACGTTCGACCACACCGTCTCGAACGCATCGGTGGTCAGTTCCTGCGGCACGAGTCCGATCAGCGCGCGGGCGGCGCGGTAGTCACGGATGATGTCGTGGCCGTCGACCGTCACCGAACCGGTGGACGGATTGACGATGCCGCAGATGATGCTGATCAGCGTGGTCTTGCCAGCGCCGTTCGGACCGAGCAGCGCGAAAATCTCGCCGCGACGGATGTCCAGATCGACGCTCTTCAGCGCCTGGAACCCGGTTGCATAGGTCTTGGAGAGATTCTGGATGGATACGATCGATGGCACGAGGGCGTCAGCCGGGCGGAGGAGCGGTCCGCCGGATATGTAGGTTTTGCACGCCGTTGCCAATGGGGCGCGGCGAGAAACCCACACGACGGGCTTTCGCCTGTGGCCTCAGTTTTGTTCCATGGCGAGATTGCGGTCGGCGACAATGCGGCCGTAACGCCTGCGGTCGTCCTCGATGACCTTTCCGAATTCCACAGGCCCGACGATATTGAGCTCGGAACCCATCTCGGCAACGCGGTTGACGAGCGCGGTATCGGCCTGCAGCCTTGCGAAGGCGGCAGCGAGTTTGTCGATGATCGGCTGCGGCGTCTTCGCGGGCACCATGTAGCCGAACCATATCGCGTTCGTGACTTTCGGAAAGCCGGCCTCGATCATGGTCGGAATATTCGGGAACTGCTGAACCCGCCGTGTCGTTCAAGGTCGCGAGCGCGCGAAGCTTGCCGCTTTCGACATGGGCCTTGATCGGCGGAATGACGAGGAACATGGCGTCGAGCCGGTCGGCCAGCAGGTCGACGATCGCCTGGGCGCCGGAGTTGTAGGGGATGTGCGTGACATCGATGCCGGCTTCTTGCTTGAGGATTTCCAGCGTAAGGCGCATTTCGCCGGTGAGGCCCTGAACTCCGAACGATATCTTTCCAGGGTTGCGCTTGGCGTATTCGATGAACTCGGAAACCGTCGTCACGCCCAGGCCTCGGCCGCACGATCAGCAGCAGCGGCTGCCACATCGCGATGACCAGCGGCCGCAGGTCGCGCGCCGGATCGTAATCGAGCTTGGGCGGAAAATGCTCGGTGGTGACGATCGGAGCGGGCGGCGAAAACATCAGCGTGTAGCCGTCGGGCGGCGACTTCGCGACCTGCGAGGTCCCGATCCGCATGCTGCCGCCGGGCTTGTTCTCGATGACCAGCCGCTGACCGAGATGCTTCTCGACCGCCTCCGAGGCGACCCGGGCGGCGGTGTCGCGCCGGCGCCGGGCCCGTTCGGGACGATGACGCGGATCGGCCGGTTCGGATAGTCGGCGGCGTCCTGGGCGTGGCCAGAGACGGCGAGGAGGGCAAAGGCGGCTGCCAACGGCCAGGACGAGAGTTCTTCCAGCGCACATGACCCACCTCCCTTGAAGCCATCGGGCCGGCACTTCACGCATTGACCCTCCCACGGTTTCGTTGCAGAGTCAACGTTGATTAATCAATGAATGGAGCGGCGATGCCGTCGACGCGCTTCGACGTCCGCTGCGGCAGTTGCCGCTGGAGCGGCGCTTCGGCTACCGATTTCACATGATCAGCCGGAGGCTCGGCCAGCACATGCTGGTCCATGTCGGGCGCGAATACGGGCTCAATCTCGCCGAGTATCGGATCATGACCGTGCTCGCCAATCGCAAATCGCCCTCGATCAAGGACATCGCGGCTCATACCGATCTCGACAAGGCGCATGTCACGCGGGCGCTCGCCGGTCTGGTCGAGCGCGGCATCGCCGATCAGAGGGTCGATGCGCAGCGACCGGCGACTGCGCGAGGTGACGCTGACACCGCGCGGGATGGACGATGATCAAGGCTCTGGATCGCTTCGTGATCGATCGGCAGCGGCGCCTGGAGCAGCGGCTGTCGAAAGTCGGACCTTGACGTCCTGTGGAAGGCGATGTCGGTCCTGTCGAAGCGGAGGCCGACAAGATGCTGGCCGAGCAAAAGAACAGGTGCTCCCGTCGACGATGACCGACCGAGGGCGGGCATGCCCCGCTAGAATGTGACAACGAGGCGCCATTGCGGCATCCGACAATCAGGAGGAAAACAGCACATGCGTCACCGCGATTTCGGGCTGCTGCTCTGCGATCCCCATCGCGCGACGCCGGGCGTCACGCTGTTCTCGCCGCATCAACGGCAAGGCGACCTATCTGATCGGGCTGCGCGGCGACGTGCTGCACCAGTGGGAGCACCCGCTGGTCAGCGGTCCGTACGCGTATCTGCTCGATAACGGCAACCTGCTGTGGGCGGGCCGGCTGCCGGAGGGGCCGCAGCACATGGGCGGCCGCGGCGGGCTGCTGCGCGAGTACGACTGGAGCGGCAAGGTGTTGTGGGAGCACCGCCACGTCGGCCAGCATCACGATTTCCGCCGCCTGCCGAACGGCAACACCATCTTCCTCGGCTGGGAGGTGGTGCCGCCCGAGATCGAGAAGCGCATCCCCGGCGGCATTGCCGGCACCGCGCATCCCGACGGCTGCATGTACGGCGACACCATCCATCGAGATCACGCCGGACGGCAAGACGGTGTGGGAGTGGCACGCCTGCCGCGACATGGAGGTGGAGAAGTATCCGCTGGTCTGCAACCAGCTGCGCGACGAATTCGCCCACGCCAACGCGATCTCGCCGCTGCCGAACGGCGACATCTACATCAGCTTCCGCCGTCTCAACATGATCGGGCTGATCGACAAGCAGACCCGCAAGATGAAGTGGCAGCACCGCGACGACAGCTTCGGCATGCAGCACGACTGCACGCCGCTGCCGAACGGCAACATCACGCTGTTCGCCAACGGCATCAACACCACCAGCAATCCGTTTTCGCGCGTGATCGAGCTCGATCCGCGCACCGACAAGATCGTGTGGGAGTATCGCGCCAAGCCGACCTACACGTTCTTCAGCCCGCACATCAGCGGCGCGCAGCGGCTCGCGAGCGGCAACACGCTGATCTGCGAGGGCCAGTGGGGCCGGCTGTTCGAGGTCACGCCGGAAGGCGAGATCGTCTGGGAGTACGTCAGCCCGTTCATGGGGCCGGACCGCTACGGCGATCCCTCCAACGAGGTGTTCCGCGCCTACCGCTACGCGGAGGATTCGCCGCAGATCAGGAACCGAGTGCGAGGCACGCGATGATCGCCGTCATCTTCGAAGTCCGGCCGGCATCCGCGCCGCAAGGACGACTATCTCGCGATCGCGGCGTCGCTTCGCGCCGAACTCGAGCGGATCGACGGCTTCATCTCGGTCGAGCGTTTCCAGAGCCTGACCGATCCCGGCAAGCTCCTGTCGCTGTCGTTCTGGCGCGACGAGGCGGCGGTGGCGACCTGGCGCAATGAGCTGCACCATCGCGAAAGCCAGGCCGCCGGACGGGCCGGCGTGTTCGCCGACTACCGGCTTCGGATTGCGTCCGTGGTCCGCGACTACGGCATGACTGAACGCGCGGAGGCGCCGACGGATTCGCGAGCGTATCACAAGCGTTAGCGCACTACGCCGGCACCGCCTCGCGGAACTGCCCGGAGATCGTCGTGTCCGGATAGCGCTCCTTGCAGCTTCGGGAACACCTCGCGCGCCAGCATCCGGATGCCGTGCACCGTCTCCTCGTGGCTGAGGAAGCCCGATTGCCCGGCCACCAGCAGATGACCGAAGCCGCCGACGTGGTCGTAGAACTTCTCGAATTGCTTCAGCACCTGGTCGGGCGTGCCGGCGAACATGATGCCGGCCTCGACCGCGGCGTCGACCGTCGGCGCCTTCGGATAGCGCGAGAGCCCGATGCGCATGCCCTTGCGCGATCGCTTCGAGCGTGTTGTAGCCGGGCGGATTGGCGAAGTGCATCGGGATCTTGTTGATCGCGATGTGCCAGAGCAGTTCCTCGGCGCCGGCGCGCGCCTTGCGCCTCGCTGTCGGCGGTAGTAGACGAAGGCCGCGTAGGCGAGCCGGTCGATCGGCACGTCCTGGCCGCGGCCGGCCTCGCGCCAGCCGCGGCGATAGGCCTCGAACACCGGCTTGGTCGCGGCGTAGCCGGTGAGGAACGTCGCCTGGATGAAGCCGCGCGCACCGACGCGGGCGGCGCCGTCGGGGCTGGTCGAGACTGACCCAGATCGGCGGATGCGGCTGCTGGTAGGGCCGCGGCCAGATGTTGACCCGGCGCGCGTGGAAGAAGCGGCCCTCGTGGCTGAACGGGCCGTCGTGGCTGGTGAAGGCCTTGAGGATGAGGTCGATCGCCTCCCACTGGCGCTCGTTGGTGTAGACCGGGTTGGAGTTGGCGGGCGAAATCTCGTAGGGCACGCCGCGCACGAAGCCGACCTCGATGCGGCCGTGCGAGAGGATGTCGGCGAACGCCATCTCCTCGGCGACGCGCACCGGCTGGCGGCGGTTGGCGACCGGATTGCCGAGGATCAGCAGCCGCGCCTTGCTGGTGACGCGCGCGAGCGCGGCCAGCAGCAGCGGGCCGGCCGGATCGACGCAGGTCGGCGTCTGATGATGCTCGTTGAGCATGATCTCGAGGCCTTCCTCTTCCGCGACCTGCCATTCCTCGATGAAGCGGTCGAACAGCGCCGCGCCCTTCTCCGGGTCGTAGTAGCGGTTGGGCAGGTCGACGCGCACCGACTCGTATCCGCTCGGGTCGGGCAGGTACGGGATAGGCGGTTTCGCTGAAGTGCCAGATTTTCATGATCGCCTCGCAGTCCCGCGAACCGTTCGACTCTCTGCGACGAAACGCTCGGCTTGCTCGATCTGCGGGCGAGTGGCCGGCGCCGTCGATGGTGACAAGCTTGCGCGCCCGGGATCAGGCCGGCATAGGCGGCGGCGTATTCCGCGGACACCAGCCCGTCCTGCGCGCCGCGGATGAGCAGCGTCGGCCGGTCGATGCTGTGCAGCCGGTGCTTGAGCTTGGGATTGTGCATGTAGGGTTCCCAGGTGATCAGCGCGAGCGTCTGCCGGTTGCGCGCGCGCGTGAGCAGCTCGGCGTCGGTCAGCTTGCTCGGGTCCGGCCGCCACTTCTCCGGCTCGGCGTAGAGCAGCGCGTCGAGCTTGTCCTGCGACATGGCGTAGATGTCGGGAATGTCGAGCCGGTCGACCGGCCCGACCTTGATGCCGACGGCGCGATCAGCACGAGCTTGTCGATGTCGCGCGGTGCTCTTGGTCGCGAGCTCGGCCGCGGTCCAGCCGCCGATCGAATGGCCGACCAGCAGGACGTTGGAGAGATCGAGCCGGCCGATCAGTTCGAGATAGAGGTGCGCGAAGTCGTCGACCGAGTCGATCCAGATCGGCAGGCTCGACCCGCCGAAGCCCGGATGCACCGGCGCGATCGACGCGGAAGTTCGCGGCGAGCCGTTGCGAGGAACGGCGCGTCGGGCACAAGCCCGCTGCCGCCGTGCAGGAACAGCAGCGGCGGGCCGCTGCCGCCCTGGTAGAGTTCGAGCTCGACCTCGCCGAGCTTGATCGTCGAGCGGGTCAGGCCGCTGTGGCCGCTTGCGTCATTCATCCATTCGATTCCGTGCTCAGTTGATCTTGGCGCCGGCGGCTTCGGCGATCGGCAGCCAGCGGGCGCGCTCGGCCTCGAAGAGCTTGCGCGTGTCGTCGAGTCCGCCGGCGAACAGCGGATCGAAGCCCGCGCCTTCGAGCTTCTTCTTGAAGTCGTCGTCGGTCAGCGCCGCGCGCGCGATGTCGTTGAGCTTCTGCAGGATCGGCGCGGGCGTCCCGGCCGGCGCGAACAGGTAGAAGAATTCGCGCCGCGATCATCTTCGGCACGCCGGCCTCGATCGCGGTCGGAATGTCCGGCGCGATGCCGAGCCGCTTCGGCGAGGTGACCGCCAGCAGCTTGATCTTGCCCGGCGTCGTGCAGCTCGACCAGCGTTGCGGGTGATCAGCGGCATGGTCATCATGCAGGTCGCCGGTCATCAGGTCGCGGATCGCCTGCGCCATCGCGCTGTAGGGGATGTATTGCAGCGAGAAGCCGGGCGCGAGCTGCTTCAGCAGCTCCGCGCGTCATGTGCGAGACGTCGCCGATGCCGCGCATGCCGTAGCGTGAGCTTGCCGGGGTTGCTTTCGGCCGTAGTCGATCAGCTCGGCGAGCGTGTTGATGCCGAGCTTGGGCGTGACCGCGATGCAGGACCACGACGCCGACAGCGTCGAGATCGGCACGAACTGCTTGACCGGATCGTAGGGCGGATTGCGCATCATCGCCGGCTGGAAGATGTGCGTCGAATTGCTGCCGAGCAGCAGCGTGTAGCCGTCGGGCGCCGACTGCGCCGCGGCGGTGACGCCGACCATGGCGTTGCCGCCGGCGCGGTTCTCGACGATCGCGGTGCCGAGCGACGGGCCCGACCCGGTCGATGAACAGCCGGCCCATCAGGTCGTAGACGCCGCCGGCCGGCGTCGGCACGATCAGCCGGACGGTGCGGCTCGGATACTTGTCCTGCGCCTGGCGCGGGCGGCAGCGCGGCGGCAAGGGCGAGCGGCAGGTCCCGCCGTCAGCAGGTCGCGGCGGTCGCATGGCGGTGTCCTCGGCGGTCGTGGGCTTGCGAGCGCCGACGATAGCGCCGGAACCGCCGGCGGGCCAGCCATGCCGCATGCGACGGTGTTTATGCAGACCGCCTCCGCGTGCTAGACAGAGGCCACAACTCGCACCAACTTGGGAACCGCCAATGACCGTACGAAGCCTTGGGATACGTCGGGGTCCGCGCCAAGAGCCTGGAGGATTGGGCCAGCTACGGCGCAGAACTTCCTCGGCCTGCAGCGCATCGACAAGAGCCGCTCGTCGATGGCGTTCCGCATGGACGACCGCAAGCAGCGGCTGGTGGTCGACGCCGACGGCGGGCAGGGCATCGGCTTCTTCGGCTGGGAGGTGGCGGACGCCGCCGCCCTCGATGCGCTCGCGGCGCGGCTGGAGACGGATGGGCACCAAGGTCGCCCGCGGCTCGCGCGCGCTCGCCGACGAGCGCCACGTCAGGATCTGTGGTCGCCAACGATCCGGCCGGCAACCGGCTCGAGTTCTTCCATGGCGCCGCGATCGCATCCGATCCGTTCAAGCCCGGCCGCAACATCTCCGGCTTCCGCACCGGCCCGCTCGGCATGGGCCACGTGGTGATGCACTTCGAGCGCATCGCCGACGTGATGACGTTTTACCAGGAGGTGCTGGAGTTCAAGCTCAGCGACTACTGGCTGCGGCCGTTCCCCGGCTACTTCTTCCACGTCAACCCGCGCCACCACATTCATCGCGCTGGTCGAGACCGGCAAGAACATGGTCCACCACATGATGGTGGAGCTGTTCAGCTTCGACGACGTCGGCCAGGGCTACGATCTGGCGCTCGGACGACCCGGACAAGATCGCGGTGACGCTCGGCCGCCATTCCGGCGACTACGTCACCTCGTTCTACACCTGGAACCCGTCCGGCTTCATGGTCGAGTACGGCTGGGGCGGGCAGGTGATCGACGACAACACCTGGAAGCCGTTCGAGCGCAAGTATCGGCCCGAGCCTGTGGGGCCACGAGCGCCGCTGGATGTCCGCCGGAGAAGCGCGAGGAGTCGCGGCTGCTCTGCATCGAGGCGGCCGAGAACGGCCAGCGCCAGCCGGTGCAGGTGATCGACGGCAACTACAACCGCATGCCCGGCGTCTGCCCTGGTGGGACCAGATGAAGGCGCAGCAGAAGGCGGTGAGTTGACGCGCGGTCCGTCATTCCGCTGAGTGCGGCAGCGATTCCGTTGCCCTCTCCCGCACGACAGCGCGAGAGGGTGACGGAGTTCTGCGAGCGCCATCGTCAGTCGCGAGGGAGGTTTGCCATGAAAGCCGGTGTTGCGTCTCCGAACGGCGTGGTCATCCGGACGTGACCGAGCCGAAGCCGAAGCCGACCGACATCCTGGTGAAGATCAAGGCGGTTGCGCTCAACCGCGCCGATCTCGGCTCGGCGCGCGGCGACACCAGCCACGGCGCCACGGCCGGCCGGCCGATCGGCAGCGAGTTCGCCGGCGAGGTGGTCGAGGTCGGCGCCGAGGTGCGCGACTTCAAGGTCGGCGACCGCGTGATGTGCCACTCGCCCGGCAGCCACGCCGAGTTCGCGGTCAGCGACTACGGCCGCGCCATGAAAATTCCCGACGGCATGGGCTTCGAGCAGGCCGCGACCCTGCCGATCGGGCTCAACACGCTGCACAACGCGCTGATCACCGCCGGCCGGCTGAAGGCCGGCGAGACCGTGATGGTGCAGGGCGCGAGCTCCGGCGTCGGCATCATCGGTCTGCAGATCGCCAAGCTGATGGGCGCCGAGTTCGTGGTCGGCACCTCGACCAACGCGGCGCGCCGCGCGCGGCTCAAGGAGTTCGGCGCCGACCTCGCGGTCGACACCAAGCGATCCGACGTGGCCCGAGCAGGTGCTGAAGGCGACCGACGGCAAGGGCGTCAACCTCACGGTCGACATGCTGTCCGGCCCGACCGTGAGCCAGACCATGCAGTGCACCGACGCTGCTCGGCCGCATCGTCAACATCGGCCGGCTCGCCGGCATGAAGGCCGAGTTCGACTTCGACCTGCATGCGCGCAAGCGCATCGACTACATCGGCGTCACGTTCCGCACCCGCACGCGTCGAGGAGGTGCGCGAAATCCTGGTCAAGATGCGCGCCGACCTGTGGGACGACGTGAAGGCCGGCCGCATCCGGGTGCCGATCGACAAGACCTATCCGCTCGCCGAGGCCAAGGCCGCGCCACGAGCACATGCGCGCCAACAAGCACTTCGGCAAGATTCTGCTGATCCCGTAGCCGCTCCCGACATTCCGGACGCCGCGTCCTGGAATGACCGAGGCAGCAGGGGTCCCGCCAGCGCCCTGATTCAAGATCGTCATGGCCGGGCTCGTCCCGGCCGTCCACGTCTTTCCTTGCGGCCAAGACGTGGATGCCGGCACGAGGCCGGGCATGACGAGGGATACGGATTTGGCGCGGCGAACGGCAAGCTGCGATAACCTTCCTCAGCAAGACGCGCGGAGAGGGAGGCAGCAATGCAGATCGGCTTTATCGGACTCGGCACCATGGGCGTCCCACATGGCGCGGCAATCTGCAGGGCGGCGGATTACAGGCTCGTCGTCCACGATCTGCGCCGGATGCGGCCGCGCCGCTCTCGCGGCCGGCGCCGTCTGGGCCGACACGCCGCGCGCGGTCGCTGCGCAATCCGATGTGATCTTCACCTCGCTGCCGGAGCCGTCCGACGTGGAGAAGGTCGCGCTTGCGCGCCGACGGGCTGCTCGCCGGCATCAGGCACAACGCCGCCTGGTTCGACCTCTCGACCAATTCTCCGAAGATCGTGAAGAAGCTGAACGCCGGAGTTCGCCGGGAAGGGCGCGCATATGCTCGACGCTCCAGTCTCCGGCGGACCGCAGGGCGCGGCCAGCCGCAAGCTCGCGATCTGGGTCGGCGGCGAGAAGAGCGCGTTCGACGCCCACAAGGCGGCGCTCGACGCGATCGGCGACCAGGCGCGCTACATCGGCCCGATCGGTACGGCCACCATCGCCAAGCTCGTGCACAACATGTCGGGCTATGCCGTGGTCTGTGCGCTCGCGGAGACCTTCGCGATGGGGGTTAAGGCCGGCGTCGAGCCGCTCGCGCTGTGGGAGGCGGTGCGCCAGGGCGCGGCCGGCCGCCGCTACACGTTCGATGCGCTGATCGACCAGTGGCTGCCGGGCAAGTACGACCCGCCGGACATTCTCGCTCAAGCTCGCGCACAAGGACGTTGGTGCTCGCGACCGCGCTCGGCCGCGAGCTCGGCCTGCCGATGCGGATGTGCGATCTCGTCTATGCCGAGATGACGCGAGGCGATCGGTCGCGGCTGGGCCGGCCGCGATTCGCGCGTCGGTGATGCTGCTCGAGCAGGAGCGCGCCGGCATCGAGGTCAAGGTCGATCCCGAACGGCTGAAGGAGGCGCTGGCGAAGCCGTTCCCTGGGGCGGCCGCCCCGAAAGGCTGACGACTCAGCGCCTGCGGCTCAAGGCGTCGATGTCGTCTCACCCTGTCAGGGCATCGCGTCGTCGGGGCCGTCGCGCCAGGGCTCCGGCGGCGCGAGCCGGCCGCCGAGTTTCAACTGTTCGAGGCGCGGATAGGCCGTGATCCAGAACTCGGTGAGCTGGCGACCGTAGCCGCGCCGCCAATACTCGGCCGCGAGACCGAAGTCCTTCAGGTTGGGCGTGACGCCCGTCAGGATAGAAAAGCCTTGCTCGACGTCCATGATGACACCGCGCGCAATCTCGAACGGCTTCTCGGGCGAGGCAAAATTGAACCCGGGCCGCGCGAGATGCGCACTGACCAGCGCTGTCAGGAGATACTGCCGGATCGCCATCGGCGGATGCGAGCTCTTCCAGATTTCTTCATGCGACCAGTCGGGAGTTCTGCCGAGCGCGCGCAACAGCGTGTAGACCGGAAGCAGATATGCATACAGCGTGTGCTCGGGCGTGGCGTATAGAGCGTCCAGCGGATCGCCCGGCGCCGGCGTGGTCGTGCGCGTCAGTCGGATGACGGCATTGACGCCATGGACGACGGCATGCGAGTCGGCGTCATTCTCGAACGTATGTTCCGCCAGCATGTTGCGATCGTCCGGCGGCTTCGACTCGGCCTCTGGCAGCATCGGCATCGTGTCTGTTCCCGAAAACAGAAAAGGCAGATGGCCGTTGCGGATATGCCCAAGCTCGTGCAGCAGCAGAAAATTCAGGGCCGTTTGAGAGAACCGCGCGGCCGCCCGCTCTCGAATGGGGCATTTTGGCAGGCGTTCGACATGCGACATGGCATCGATGAAACGGCTCTCGTGCATGCCGATCGGAACCGTCGTGATTGGGGGCCGCGTTTCGAGGGACGGATCGCCGATGTGGGATGCAAATTGCGGCAGCGACAACAGATTGCGGAATAGCGCCGGGATGCTGACCACCACTCTGGTATTCACCAGGATGAAGTAATCGGAACCCATGCTGGTCGCAAACGCGTTGAATTCGTTGTCCTCGACGAAGTCGAAATAGATGTTCGGGCGACGCGTGTCGTTCTTCGTAACCTCGTCGATCGTGCGCTCCGCACTGGCGCGCAGGCCCGAAAGCATCCCGCGGTGTTCGTCCGGAAGGGTTGCCTCGACCAGCAGCGGGGCACCATGGTCGCTGGCCAGCAGCGCCATGTTCATCTTGGCTCGGAGTTCGTCGGAAATTCGCAGGGCCACGTCGGCGACTCCTCAAGAGAGCAAAGCCACCCAAGATTGGACATTCACGCCTCAACGATTGCAAACGCCTCGATTTCGACCATGAATTCCGGCCGCGACAGGCGACTGACCTGAACGGTGGTGCTGGTTGGAAGCGCGTCTGCCAAATAGCGCATGCGCACGTCCTGGTGCTTGAAGTACTCGTCCATGTCGGTGACGTAGGTGGTGGTCTTGACGATGTCGGCGAGCGTGGCGCCGGCGGCCTCGAGCGCGTCCTTGATGTTCTCGCCGACCTGGACGATCTGTGCGCGCATGTCGCCCGGGCCGACGCAGTTGCCGTCACGGTCGCGCGGCGTCTGGCCGGCGACGAAAATCTGCCGGCAGCCGTTGCTCTCGACGACGATGACCTGAGAATAAAGCACCTTGCCGCCGTCCTTGCGGACATGCAGCTTGGCCGGCTGGATGCGCTCGCGCTTGATGCCCACGTGATCGCTCCGACGTGGCTTGCGTGGCGGCCATCATGGCGCGCGGCGGCCGGTCCGGCAACGACCCGGGCCGCTGTCCGCTGTCCGAGCGCTACCCCGCGAGGTCGACCCGTCGCCGGCGCACCACGGGTGCAATCATCACCACGAGAATCGCGACTGTTGCGATGATGAAGGCGAGCGCGATCGGCCGGGTCAAGAACACGGTCGGATCGCCTTTCGACATCAGCATGGCGCGGCGCAGGTGCTCCTCCATCATCGGGCCGAGCACGAAGCCGAGCAGCATCGGCGCTGGGCTGCAGCCGAGCTTGATCCAGACGAACCCGATCACGCCGAAAACCGCCGTAAGATAGATGTCGAACGACGAGTTGTTGACGCTGTAGATGCCGATCGCCGAGAACGCCATGATGGCGGGGAACAGGAAACGATACGGGCACCTGCAGGAGTTTCACCCACAGCCCGATCATCGGCAGGTTGAGTATGACCAGCAAAGCATTGCCGATCCACATGCTGGCGATCAGGCCCCAGAACAGCTCGGGCCGGGTGCGTCATCACCTCGGGGCCGGGCTGGATGCCCTGGATCGTGAGCGCACCCAGCATCAGCGCCATCACGCCCGAGGCCGGCAGGCCTAGCGTCAGCATCGGGATGAACTTGCATTGCGCGTCGGCGTTGTTGGCCGACTCAGGGCCCGCGACGCCCTCGATCGCGCCGTTGCCGAAGCGCGAGGGGTCCTTGGCAACCTTCTTTTCGACCATGTAGGACGAGAACGACGCGATCGCGGGTCCGGTGCCGGGCAGCACGCCGAAGAACGATCCGATCGCGGTACCGCGCACGATCGGGCCGATCGAGCGCTTGAGATCGTCCATGGTCGGCATCAGGTTCTTCACCTTGTCGGTGAAGATTCGGCGCTCCTCGGGATTGCCGAGGTTGGCGACGATCTCGCCGACGGCGAACACGCCGACCGCCACCACGATGAAGCCGATGCCGTCGGACAGTTCGTTGACGCCGAAGGAGAAGCGCTGCACGCCGGTGTTGACGTCGGTGCCGACGATGCCGAGCAGAAGCCCCATCGCGACCATCGCCAGCGATTTCACCATGTCGCCCTGCGCCAGCACCGCGGCGGCGACGAGCCCCATCAGCATCAGCGCGAAATACTCCGGCGCGCCGAACTTCAGCGCCAGCTCGGCGAGCGGGGGGCCGGCGAGCGCGATCAGCAGCGTGCCGAAGGTGCCGGCGACGAACGAGCCGATGGCGGCGATGGCGAGCGCAGGCCCAGCGCGGCCCTGCCGCGCCATCTGGTAGCCGTCGATGCAGGTCACGACCGACGACGTTTCGCCCGGCAGGTTGACCAGGATCGCGGTGGTCGAGCCGCCGTACTGCGCGCCGTAGTAGATGCCGGCGAGCATGATCAGCGCCGCCGACCGGCAGCGACGTTGAAGGTGATCGGCAGCAGCATCGCGATGGTGGCGAGCGGGCCGATGCCCGGCAGCACGCCGATCAGCGTGCCGACCGACACGCCGATCATGCAGTACAGCAGGTTCTGCAGCGAGAACGCGACGCCGAAGCCGAAGATCAGGTTGTTGAACAGATCCATGGCCGCAAGCTCACCAGCCGACCAAGAGCGGGTAGGGCAGGCCGAGTCCCCAGATGAACAGCGCCACCGAGAACGCGGTGAGCGCGATCGCAAGCAGCAGCACCTCGATCAGGCGGAACTCGGTGCCGGCCGCAGCCGAACCGACGATCAGCACGAGCAGGGCCGGCACGAAGCCCGCGTGCTCCATCAGGAGGCCGAACAGCACGAGCGACAGCGGCAGCACGATCACGGCGCGCAGCGACCAGTTGCCTTCGATCTTCTCGTTGCGGCGCAGGCCCGCTGCGACAAGATAGATACCGAACACGATCAGCAGGCCGCCGAGCACCGAGGGAAAGTAGCCGGGGCCCATGCGCAGCGACGTGCCGAAGGCATAGTTGCGCGCCATCAGCAACGCGGCCGCGCCGGTCGCGATCAGCATCGCTGCCGGCCCAGAAGTCCTTGTTGTCGCGGAATTCGAGCTGCATCGGTCCCAGCTTCTTATCCGTTCTCACGGCCGCAGCCCGTGGTTGCCTTGGCCTGCCGGAGCGCTGTCAAATTACTCGGCCTTGATCCCGCCTTCCTTGACCACTCGCTGCCACTTGTTCATCTCGCTCTCGATGAACGCACCGAATTCGGCCGAGCTCATCTTTCGGGTGGCCGCGCCTTCCTTCTCGAACTGCTGTCTGGATTTCGGGCGAATCCTGCGCTGCCTCCAGAGCCTTGTGCAGCCGCTCGATGATCGGGGCAGGGGTCCCGGCGGGCGCGAGCAGTCCCCACCAGTTAAGCGCCTCGTAGCCCGGCACGCCTGCCTCCGAGATCGTCGGCACGTCGGCGAGTGCCGGCACCCGCTCCTTGCCGCCGGTGCCGAGCGCGCGCAGCCGTCCGGTTCTTGATGTGCGGCACGGCCTGCACCAGCGAGGAGAACATGATCTTGTTGTGGCCGCCGAGCACGTCGGTCAGCGCCGGCCCGCCGCCGCGGAACGGGACGTGCAGCAGATCGACCTTGGCATCGAGCTTGAACAGCTCGGCGCCAAGATGCTGGAACGTGCCGACGCCCGCCGAGGCGTAGCTCAGTTCGCCGGGTTTCGCCTTCGCCATTGCGAGCAGGTCCTTGAGCGAGTTGCGCCGGCAGGCTCGGATGCACGGTCAGGACATTGGTGCCGGTGCCCATGATGCCGATCGGCGTGAACGCCTTGATCGGGTCGTAGGGCAGCTTGTAGAGCCACGGGTTCACCGTGTGCGCGATCGAGATCACCAGGATGGTGTAGCCGTCGGCCGGCGCCTTGGAGGCGATCTCGGTGCCGACCACGCCGCCGGCCCCGGTGCGGTTGTCGACGACGATCTGCTTGCCGAGACGTTCGCCCATCTGCGTCCGCGATCGCGCGGCCGACGATGTCGTTGCTGCCGCCCGGCGGGAACGGAATGAGCAGCCGGATCGGCCGGTTCGGATAGTCCTGCTGCGCCGCCGCCGGGGCTGCGAACGCCCCGATCAGGCAAGCCATCGTCGCAAGCAGCAGAGCGCGCGTGTTGCGCATTTTGTTTCCTCCCGATGTCCATCGCCGTCATTCCGGGGCGCGCGCGAAGCGCGTGAACCCGGAATCCAGAGCTACGCTACGTGTCGCTGCCCAGGATTCCGGGTTCCGGCCTTCGGCCGGCCCCGGAAAGACGCAGCCCCGCTATTCCGCCTTGATCCCGCCCTTCTTGACCACCTGCTCCCACTTGTTCGTCTCGCTCACCATGAATGCGCCGAATTCGGCGGGCGATTTCTTCACGACGATTGCGCCTTCGCTGGCGAACTGCTTCTCGACCTCGGCCAAGTCCTGCGCTGCGGTCAGCGCGGCGTGCAGCCGGTCGATGATCGGCTGCGGGGTGCCGGCCGGCGCGACGATGCCCCACCAGTTGACCGCCTCGTAGCTCGGCACGCCGGCCTCCGACACGGACGGCACGTCCGGCAGCACCTTGCTGCGCTCCTTGGAGCCGACGCCGAGCGCGCGGAGCTTCCCGGTCTTCAGGTGCGGCGTGGTCTGCACCAGCGACGAGAACACCACCTTGGTGTGACCGCCGATCACGTCGATCATCGACGGACCGCCGCCCTTGAACGGCACATGCAGCATGTCGACCCCGGCCTCGAGCTTGAACAGCTCGCCGCCGAGATGCTGGAAGCTGCCGACGCCGGCCGAGGCGTACTGGACGTCGCCGGGCTTCGACTTCGCGAGTTCGACCAGCTCCTTGATCGAGTGCACCGGCAAGGCCGGGTTGACCGCGACCACGTTGGGACCCGATCCCATCACGCCGATCGGGGCGAACGCCTTGATCGGATCGTACGGCAGCTTGTAGAGCCACGGGTTGACCGCATGCGCGAGCGAGATCACGAGCAGCGTGTAGCCGTCGGCCGGCGCCTTGGAAGCGATCTCGGTGCCGATCACGCCGCCGGCGCCGGCGCGGTTGTCGATGATCACCTGCTTGCCGAGCTGCTTGCCGAGCTGATCGCCGATCATGCGGCCGACGACGTCGTTGCTGCCGCCCGGCGGGAATGGAATGATCAGCCGCACCGGCCGGTTGGGATAGTCCTGCGCGATGGCCGGCGCAGCGAGCGCCAGCAGCAAGGCCGCGGCCGACAGCAGCAGCGAACGCATCTTGGGTATTTCCATTCTCCGAATTCCTATCTGACCGAAAGTTCGAGCGTCGTCATGGTGTCGATGTCGTCGCCGAACCATGCTCGGATTGCGTCCTCGCGCTTGGCGAGATAGTGGGGCCGCCCCTCATTGAGGATCATCGGTATATCATGGCCGGGAATGACGATGTTGCCCGGCCGGCTGCGCCACAGCGACCAAATTGCCGCAACGGACGCCGAACTGACTGCCGGGTCGTAGGTCATGTCGGTCCGGCCGCACAGGAATTCGGCGCGGTTCTTCACCGCGTCGCCGGTGTAGATCACGTCGTACTCGCTGCCCTTGATGACGTACACGAGGTGGCCCGGCGTGTGGCCGGGCGTCACGCGCGCGAAAATGCCCGGTATTACCTCTTCGCCGTCGGCCGCAAGGTGGAGCGAGTTCCAGCCGCGCAATTCGCGCACATAGAGCTCGGGGACGGGCGTGCGGCCCCAGGGCTCCTTCAGCGCCCAGTCCATCTCCTGGCGACCCATCACGATGCGGGCGTGGCTGACCAGCGTCCAGTTCAGCATGTGATCGTAGTGGGCGTGCGACAGCAGAAGGTCGGTCACGTCCTCGGGCTTGAGCCCGCGCTCGTGGAGCCGCTCGATCAGCAGGCGGCGCACGCCCATGCCGCCGGTGTCGATCATCGCGACGCGGTCGTGGCCGCGCAGCAGCACGATCGTGCTCCAGCCGAGCCCGCCGTGGCAGACGGTCTTGCCGGGATAGCCGGTGACCATCACGTCGATGTCGTAGCCGTTGACCGGGCGGTTCACCTTCATGGGCGCTCCCTCATGTTCTGATCGGCCGGTCCGCCACCACCAGCGGCTGGATGCCGGCCCGCTTCGCCTCGTCCTGCAGCGCGCCGACCTCGCTTGCCGCATAGGGGATGCCGGTACGGCGGCGCTCGGCCTCAGCGCGGTCTTCCGGCTCGCCTGGGATGAGGATTTCGCCAACTCCTTCGGCCGTGCGGCACCGCGCGCATGCGTTCGATCAGCGCGTCGATGCGGGCGCGATACTCGTCCTCGGACACGAACAGGTTAGGCTTCATCGCAAGAAAGAAGTGGCCCACGTCCTGCGGCCGGTCGAACGCCTTGTACTGGTCGCCGACCTCGCCACCGAAGGCTGCGCCCGAGATCACCCCGCCGAAAATGTCCATGAACATCGAGAGGCCCGAGCCCTTGTGCTCGCCGATCGGCAGCACCACGCCACCGGCGAGCGCGGCCTTCGGATCGGTGGTCGGCCGGCCGTCGGCGTCGAGCGCATAGCCGAGCGGGATTTGCTCGCCGCGCCGCTCGGCGCGCCTGATCTTGCCGCGCGCCGCGACCGCGGGCGACATGTCGAGGATGACCGGCCGGTGCCGGCCCGCCGGCGCCGCCATGCAGAACGGATTGGTGCCGAGCAGCATGCTGCGCCCGCCCCAAGGCGGCATCGCGCGCGAGGCGTTGGAGAACACCATCGCCATCAGGCCTGCTTCGACCGCCGGCAACGCGTAGGACGCTGCCATGCCGAAATGCGTCGACGCGCCGTGCCGCCACCACGCCGATGCCGAACTCGCGCGCCATCGCGATTGCTTCGGCCATCGCCCGCATCCCGACCACGAAGCCGAAGCCGTTCTCGCCGTCGAGCGCGGCTGCGACCGGAGTGACGCGCTTCGGCGCCAGGTTGGGCGCCGGGTTGATCAGCCCGGCCCGCACCCGTTCGAGGTAGATCGGCAGGCGACAGAGGCCGTGGGTGTCGACGCCGCGCAGGTCGGCGCTGACGAGGCAGCCGGCGATGGTCGCGGCATCCTCGGGCGGCACGCCATGGGCCTGCAGCAGCGAACGCGCGAACGCGTCTGCAGCCACCGCGCTGGCGTACACGCGCTCGCCGCGCGGCAGCCTCCGGCGCGGCCATCAGACCTTGATCTCCTTGATCTGCCGGCGCCCGCTGCGTCGCGGCGTCGAGCAGGAACGCGATGTCGGTGCCGGTCGAGACATAGCGCGCGCCCATCCGCACGTACTCGGCCATCAGGTCGGGGCGGCTCGCGAGTCCGCCGACGCCGCAATGCTTGCCGTGCTTGCGGCAGGCGTCGATGACGCGCCCGTAGCATTCGCGCACCTTGGGATGGTCGTACTGGCCGGTGAGCCCGATGTCGGCGAGGTAGTCGTTGAGCCCGATCAGCACGATGTCGACGCCGTCGACGGCGATGATCTCGTCGGCATTCTCGACCGCCTGCGCCGATTCGAACTGCACGATCACCATGGTGGCGTCGTTGATCGGTCTTGAGCGTCTCGACCGCCGGAAACGACCGGTATTGCAGGTGGGGCAGGGGAGCGATGTTGCCGCGCTCGCCGAGCGGCGGGAACTTCGCGGCCTTGACCACCGCGCGCGCCTCCGCCGCCGAGCGCACATGCGGCGCGATGATGCCGAGCGCGCCGGAATCGAGCACGCGGCCGATGTACTCCGGCGTGTTGGCCGGCACCCGCACCGCCGGCATGACGCCGAGCGTCGAGGCAGGCCATGACAGATCTGGCCGGTGGCGTCGATCGATGAGCGGCGAGTGCTCCAGGTCGATGTAGAGCATGTCGAAGCCCGCGGTCTTGGCGATGCGGGCGATCTCGATGGTGCGGATGAGCCGCACCGTCATCGACGAGACCACCTCGCCGCGGGCGAGCTTGTCCTTGACCGGATTGCGCAGGATATCGCTCGCCGCCACGGCAGCACTCCATCGTGCGGCCAATCCCGTGCTTGGCCTGTCTGCATGACGCGGGGGTATGCTGGCAGATCAGCGAGACGGCGCAACCCCAAAGCTCAAGGCTGGACGATTTCATGAACTATTCGACCGACTTCAAGTCGATCCGCGACGAGGTGTCCCCCGAGGAATGGCAGGCGCGGCTCGAGCTCGCCGCCTGCTACCGCCTGGTCGACAAGTACGGCATGACCGACCTGATCTACAACCACATCACCTCGCGCATCCCGGGCACCGCCGACCATCTGCTGATCAATCTCTACGGGCTGCTCTACAAGGAGATCACCGCCTCGAGCCTCGTGAAGATCGACGTCGAGGGCAACATCATCTCAGAAGCCCGACACCGACTACGACATCAACAAGTCGGGCTACGTGATCCACGGCGCGATCCACAAGGCGCGGCCAGAGGTGCGGTGCGTGCTGCACACCCACACCCGCGCCGGCATCGCGGTGTCCGCCATGAAATGCGGGCTGTTGCCGCTGTCGCAGACCTCGATCCGCTTCCACGGCCACATCGGCTACCACGACTACGAAGGGCCGGCGGTCGATCTCGACGAGCGCGAGCGGATCGTTGCCGACCTCGGCCCGCACGACGCGCTGATCATGCGCAACCACGGGCTGCTCACCTGCGGGGCGACCGTGCAGCAGGCGTTCAACACGATGTAC
The DNA here is from genome assembly GCA_963821555.1 of uncultured Alphaproteobacteria bacterium. Lineage (GTDB taxonomy): Bacteria > Pseudomonadota > Alphaproteobacteria > Rhizobiales > Xanthobacteraceae > Z2-YC6860. Next base: position 33,175 of record CAWGEM010000025.1, read on the forward strand.
CAGCTCGAACTGTCCTGCCGCTCGCAGGTCGATGCCATGGCGGCGCGCACCGAACTGACCCTGCCGGGCGACAACGTGCTGGCCCACACCGCGCATCTCTATCAGCCCGGCACGCGGCGGCCCTACGGCGTGCTGGAATGGCCGGCGATGATCCGCCTGCTCGACGCCGAGCAGAAGAGCTCGGACTATCCGCCGTACTGGCACTAGCAGGATGCGCAGGAATGTCGGCCGTCATTCCGGGGCGCGCGCCAGCGCGAACCCGGAATCCAGGACCGCTGCGCTCTGAATTTGCCGCTCTGGATTCCGGGTTCGTCCCCATCGCACTTGCGTGCGATCGGGACGCCCCGGAATGACGCTGTGGCGCCGTTCGAATGAAACCCGCCCCGTTCGAATATTCGCGGCCGGCCAACATCGACGAAGCCTGCGCGCTGCTCGCCGCCGACGACGGCGCGCGCCTGATCGCGGGCGGCCAGACGCTGGTGCCGCTGATGGCGATGCGGCTCGCGCGGCCGACGCGGCTGATCGACATCGCGCGCATTCCGGGTCTTGCCTTCGTCCGCGACGAGGGCGATGCGGTCGCGATCGGCGCCACCACCAGGCAGATGCACGGTCGAGCGCGATCCGGTGGTGCGCGCGAAGCTGCCGCTGCTCGCCGAGGTCATGCCGTTCGTCGGCCACGCCGCGACGCGCGCGCGCGGCACCGTCGGCGGCTCGCTCGCCAACGGCGATCCGGCGGCCGAGATCGTGCTGGTGGCGGCGACGCTCGGCGCCACGCTGCTGTGGCGCGAGGGCGGCCGCGACGGTCGAGATCGCCGCCGGCGGATTTCTTCCTCGGGCCGATGGTGACCGCGCTGCCGCCGGCGGCCTGCCTGATCGACGGTGCGCTTTCCGGTGTGGCCGGAGCGGGCGGTCGGCATCGGCTTTCACGAGGTCAACGCCCGCCAGAGCGATTTCGCCTTCGTGTCGGCCGCGGCGCAGATCGCGCTCGACGACGACGGCCGCTGCCTGCCGCGCCGCGATCGGCATCGGGGCTGCGGCGGCGGTGCCGCTGCGGCTCGACTCGGTGGCCGAGGCGCTGCAGGGCGCACGCGCCGACGACGGAAGCGTGCTGCGTCGCCGCGCTGATCGAGGCGCTCGCCGGACGTCGAAATGATTGCCGACCTGCACGCCTCCGCCGAATATCGCCGCCGCGTCGCGGTCGACGCTCGCGCTGCGCGCCATCGCCGACGCCTATCGCGATGCCAGGCGCGAGGCGGCCGATGCGCGTTGAGCTCTACATCAACGGCCAGCAGCACGCGGTCGAGGTCGAGCCGCGCACGAGCCTGCTCGACTGCCTGCGCGACACGCTGCTGCTCACCGGCGCGCACGCCGGCTGCGAGCACGGCGTCTGCGGCGCCTGCACCGTGCTGGTCGACGGCGTGGCGGTGCGCTCGTGCCTGATGTTCGCGGTGCAGGCCGACGGCTATGCCATCACCACCATCGAGGGGCTGTCGCCGGGGCCGGGCGAGCTGTCGCCGGTGCAGGACGCGTTCTGCGAGACCCACGGCATGCAGTGCGGCTACTGCACGCCGGCGATGATCCTCGCCGCGCATGCGCTGCTGGCGAACAATCCGCAGCCGACGCGCGAGCGAGATCGTCGAGGCGATTTCCGGCAACATCTGCCGCTGCACCGGCTATGCGCAGATCGTCGAGGCGATCGCGCTCGCCGCCGAGCGCATGCGCGGCCAGAACCGAGCCGGAGGAACGCTGACTGATGACGAAGCGCAATCGCTTGAATGCGTTGCGGCGGACTCGGCCTGCTCCCTCCCCCTCGTGGGGGAGGGTTGGGGGAGGGGGGTCGCGAACTCATGCATCTGCAGTACCCCCCTCCCTGTCCCTCCCCCACAAGGGGGGAGGGAACGCCGTGGCTCCGGCCGTCGAAACGGTGCGGCAGACAATTGCGGGACCCCGAGTGACCGCGCCCGGCAAATTCCGCTTCGTGTCGTCCGACCGCCGGGTGCGCGAGGATCGCCGCTTCGTCGTCGGCAAGGGCCGGTTCGCCGCCGACATCGTGCCGCAGGGCGTCAAGCATGTCGCGCTGGTGACCTGCCCGCATCCGGCCGCGCGCATCGTTTCGATCGACAAGAGCGCGGCGCTGGCGATGCCGGGCGTGCACTACGTGCTCGACGGCCGCGAGCTTGCGGCGGCAACCGAGCCGCTCGCGGCCGGCCTCGACACGCCGAACGTGCCGCGCCGGCCGCTCGCGGTCGACGTCGCGCGCTACGCCGGCGAATGGGTCGCGGCGGTGGTGGCCGACAGCCGCGCGCTCGCCGAGGACGCGGCCGAGGCGGTCGCGGTCGAATACGAGCCGCTGCCGTTCGTGCTCGACGGCGAGGCGGCCTATCGGCCGGGCAGCCCGCTGGTGCACGAGGCGCACGGCTCGAACGTGCTGCTCGACCGCACCTTCGTCTGGGGCGAGGTCGAGAAGGATTTCGCCGACGAGCCCGCACACGCCTCAAGCATCGCGTCACCTGGGGCCGCAGCGCGACCGTGCCGATCGAGACCTTCGCCGTGACCGCGAGCTGGGACCCCTGGCGCGAGATGCTCGACATCTGGGCCTCGATCCAGATGCCGAAGTATCCGGACCAGACCGCGGCTGGCGCTGCAAGCTGCCGGCGTCGTCGGTGCGCGTGCACTACGACGTCGACGTCGGCGGCAGCTACGGCGTCAAGCGCGGCATCAAGCACACCGTGCTGGTCGGCTATCTGTCGCGGCGGCTCGGCGTGCCGGTGCGGCTGATCGAGGATCGGCTGGAGAACATGCGCGGCGGCGACATGCACGGGCCGGAGCGCAATCTTCGACGTCGAGGTGGCGTTCGACGACGACGGCGTGATCCGCTCGATGAAGATGCGCGCGCTCGACAACGTCGGCGCCTATGCCGGCCGCTCGCCGTTCCAGCTCGGCAAGCCGGTCGGCGCCATCGTCGGGCCGTACCGCATCAAGAGCGTGCAGTACCAGGCGATCGCGGTGCTCACCAACAAGACCGTGCAGGAGGCGGTGCGCGCCTTCGGCCAGTCGCCGACCAACTACGCCATCGAGCGCACCGTCGACGAGGTCGCCAACCGGCTCGGCCTCGACCGGCTGGAGGTGCGGCGGCGCAACCTGATCCGGCACGAGGAGTTCCCCTATCTCATCCCGAGCGGCTCGACCTACGACAGCGGCGACTACCACGCCGTGATCGACAAGGTGCTGGCGCGCGCCGGCTACGCGGACCTGATCGCCGAGCGCGACCGGCTGCGCGGGCAGGGCCTGCTCGCCGGCATCGGCATCGCCGCGTGCCTCGAGCCGAGCGGCGGCAATTCGTCGTTCGAGCCGCTGCTCAATCCCAAGAACCAGCACCACCACCTGGATGGACTCCTGCCGCATCAGCGTCGATCTCGGCGGCTCGATCACCGCCACCATGCACACCACCTCGGCCGGGCAGGGCCACGAGACGCTGGTCGGCACCGTGGTCGGCGAGGTGCTGGAGATCGATCCCGACCGCATCCGCGTGGTGCGGGCGGACTCGCTCAATTCGCTGCCGAGCAACAGCCCGGTCGGCAGCCGCATGGCGATCATGCTGGGCGGCGCGGCGTTCCACGCCGCGAAGCAAGCTCAAGGACAAGCTCATCGCGATCGCCGCGCACGACCTCGGCGTGCCGGCCGAGCGCCTCGTCTATCGACGAGCGGCAACGTTTTCGATCCGGGCGCGCCAGACAAGCGGCGCAGCTGGATCGAGCTCGTCACGATCGCGCACCGCCACATCCACCGCCTGCCGCCCGGCATGGAGCCCGGCCTCGTCGGTCGAGCCACATCATGCCGGTGCCGACCGGCGGCGCGCTGCCGACGCCCGACGGGCGGGTGCAGATGTATCCGTGCTACTCGTTCGAGTTCCACCTGATGCTGGTCGACGATCGATCCCGATCTCGGCAAGCCCGAGATCAGGCGCTACGTCGTCGGCCACGACTGCGGCACCGTGATCAATCCGAAGATCGTGCGCGGCATGACCATGGGCGGCATCGCCCACGGCATCGGGGCCGCGCTCTACGAGGAGTTCGCCTACAGCGACGACGGCCTGCTGATGGCGCAGAATTTCATGGACTATCTGCTGCCGTCGGCGCACGAGGTGCCGCCGGTCGAGATCGTGCATCACGAGACGCCGTCGCCGCACACCGTGTTCGGCCAGAAGGGCTCGGGCGAGAGCGGCTATCTCGGCGCGCCGGCCGCGATCGCGAGCGCGGTCAACGACGCGGTGCGGCCGCTCGGCATCACCGTCAACAGCGCTTCCTATCAAGGTGGCGCGGCTCGGCGACATGATCGCCGCGGCACTAGGAAAATGATGGCGTCGTGCCTCGCACCCGGCTTGACCGGACCGCGCAGGCCCTGTCGCGACTTGGCGTTTTCTTGCTAGGTTTCACCCGGGTTCGTTCTGGCGCGATACTGGCGCCGGTTTTTCCGACTGTGGGGTTGCCGATGAAGAACGCCGACTGGCTTTGGCCGAACGACAAGCGCATCGCGGTCGTGTTCAACGTCTGCCTGGAGCAATGGTCGGACGGCAAGGCGCCCGGCATCAGCCCGATGGGCAATCCGCTGCCGGCCGGCGTGCTCGACACCATGGCGATCTCCTGGGCGGCCTACGGCGTGAAGACCGGCATCTACCGGTTGCTGGAGGCGTTCAAGCGCCACGGCGCCAAGACCAGCGTGATGGTCAACGCGGTGGTCGCCGAGCGCGCGCCGGAGGCGGTCAAGGCGATCGCCGACGGCGGCCACGAGGTGCTGTCGCACTCCTACGCCATGGACGTGGTCCCGGCGCTGCTCTCCGACGAGGACGAGAAGAAGAACATCGAGCGCTGCACGAGCGCTGCTGGAGAAGGCATCGGGGCAGAAAATCCAGGGCTGGCTGTCGCCGCGCGGCACCTCGAAGCCGACCACGCCGAAGCTGCTCGCCGAGTACGGCTACCGCTGGTACGGCGACGTGTTCGACGCCGACCTGCCGTATGTGCTGGAGATACGGCAACAAGAAGATCGTGGCGATCCCGCTGTCCTACGACGTCAACGACATGCCGTCGATGAAATACGGCCATCCGCCCAAGATGATGCTGGATTCGTTCAACGAGGTGATCGACATCGCGCGCTGCGCGCGACGACGAGCTGCGCATCATCGACGTCACCAACCACGCCCACATCTTCGGCCACCACCGCGGCGCCTACTACTTCGAGAAGATCATCGAGAAGGCGGTGTCGTCGCCCGACATCTGGGTCGGCACCCGCGCCGAGATCGCCGATCACGTGCTGGCGCAAACAGCGTCGTGACCGCCTCCGTCATTTCGGGGCGCCGCGAAGCGAGCGAACCCGGATCGCAGGGCTGCCAGCTCCGGGCCTGCCGCTCTGGATTCCGGGTCCAGCGCTGCGCGCCGTCCCGGAATGACGGCGTTGCCGGAGCAAGCGTGACCGATGCCCCAGGTCGGCCGAAGCGTTCCCCGCCTTGAGGCGCGCGACAAGGTCACCGGCCGCGCCGAATACGTCTACAATCTCCGCCTGCCCGGCATGCTGCACGGCAAGATCGTCCGCAGCACGGTCGCGCACGGCCGCATCCGCGCGATCGACACGCGGGCGGCGGCGCAGCGTGCCGGGCGTGCATGCGGTCGTCACCGGCGACGACATCCGCAAGCTCATCCCCGATCCGTATTACGGCCCGGCGTTCCACGACCAGCCGATCCTCGCGCTCGACAAGGTTCGCCACGTCGGCGAGCCGGTGGCGGTGGTGCTCGCCGCCGATCCGCATGTCGCCGAGGAGGCCGCGAGCCTGATCGCGCGCCGAGTACGACGAATTGCCGGCGGTCTACGACGAGGTCGAGGCGCTCGACAGCACGGTCGATCGTGCATGACGTGCTGCAAGCCCGCCGGCACGTTTCCGGACCTCAAGCATCTCGCCGGCCGGCGCAACACCAACGTCGCGCTCGACTATCACCTGCGCTACGGCGACGCCGACACGGCGCTTGGCCGCGGCCGATCACGTGTTCGAGCACACGTTCCGCACCCAGCAGGTGCTGCATCTGCCGCTCGAGCCGTTCGTCTCGCTCGCCGAGCCCGGCGACGACCGGCTCACCATCCACACCGCCTCGCAGATGCCGTCGTTCGTGCGCAGCGAGATCGCGCGCCTGCTCGGACTGGCCGGAGAACCGCGTGCGCGTGAAGGTGCCGCATCTCGGCGGCGGCTTCGGCGCCAAGGTCTACATCAAGCTCGAGGCGCTGGTCGGCGGCGCTGGCGCTGATCGTGCGCAGGCCGGTGAAGATCGCGCTCACGATGGAGGAGCAGTTCGTCACGCATCACCAAGCATCCGACGACGTTCCGCATCAAGAGCGGCGTGAGCAGGGACGGCCGTATCACGGCGCGCCACTGCGACGTGCTGCTGGAACGGCGGCGCCTATGCCGACATCGGCCCGCGCGTGACGCAGAAGTCCGGCTTCACGGCCGCCGGCCCCTACGACATCGACAATGTCAGCATCGATTCGTTCGAGCTCTACACCAACCGGCCGCCGGCCGGTGCGCTGCGCGGCTTCGGCATCCCGCAGCTGGTCTGGGCCTACGAGAGCCACACCGACATGATCGCGCGGGCGCTCGGCATCGATCCGGTCGAGTTCCGCCGCCGCAACATCCTGCGCGACGGCCGCCCGCACGCCAGCGGCACGATCATGCGCGACGCCGCGATCGAGCGCGTGCTCGATGCCGCTCGCCGCGCGCATGAACTGGAGCGCGCCGTTCGACCGCGGCAGCGGCGTGGTGCGGCGCGGGCGCGGCATCGCGATCGGCTTCAAGGCCTCGGTCGCGCCGACCACGTCGGTCGCGATGGTCAACGTCTGCGCCGACGGCAGCGCGACGCTGTCGATGAACACGGTCGACATGGGGCAGGGCTCCGACACCGCGATGGCGCAGATCGTCGCCGAGGTGCTCGACCTTGCGCGCCGAGGACGTGCGCGTGCGTCCATCCCGACACCGACGTCACGCCCTACGACATGGGCACGCTCGGCTCGCGCTCGACCGTTCCACATGGGACTTGCGGTCAAGCGCGCCGCCGAGGACGCGCGCGACAAGCTCAAGGCGCTGGCCGCCGAGGTCGGCCTGCCGCCGGGCAGCAACGTGCCGGTCGCCGAGCTGTTCCAGAAGCGCTACGGCATGCAGGCCGGCAACGTCGATCGGCACCGGCACGTTCATCCCGAGCTACAAGTCGCCCGACCCGCGACCGGCCTGTCGCCGAACGTCACGCCGTTCTGGATGATCGGCGGCACCGGCGCCGAGGTCGAGGTCGACACCGAGACCGGCGCAGGTGCGGGTGACGCGGCTGGTCAACGTCGCCGACGCCGGCAGGCCGATCAATCCGCGCGATCGTGCGAGACGCAGCTGTCCGGCGCGCGCCATCATGCAGCTCGGCTTCACGCTGATGGAGGAGATGCAGTTCGACGGCGGGCAGGTCACCAACGCCTCGCTCGCCGACTACAAGATTCCCGGCATCCGCGACGTGCCCGCCGATGGAATCCGCGCTGGTCGCGGCCGAGCAGAGCAACGGGCCGTTCGGCGCCAAGGGCGTCGGCGAGTCCGGCACGTTCGGGGTGTCGCCGGCGATCGCCAACGCGATCGAGGATGCGGTCGGCGTGCGGCTGACCGAGCCTGCCGCTCACGCGCGGAGGCGGTGCTGCGCGCGCTTCGCGCCAAGGAGGGCCGGCCGCTGCCGGACGCGTAACGCGCGACAAACTTCGGCCTGTCAGTCGGACTGCAGGTAGCGCGGGATGGTCACGGCAATCACCGCCGACGTTCCTGAACGGATGCTTTTCAGCCCGCGCTGCAGCGCCGGGCCGAGCTCGGACGGCTCGGTGACGTTCTCGCCATACGCGCCGGCCGCGCTGCGCCTCGTTGGCGAAGTCGATCGGCGGATCGAAATAGCCGCCGTGGATAGCCGGCCTTGGCCGCGTAGCCGTCAGGATAGGTCCGCGCCACGCGCAGCGTGCCGGTCGAGTAGCTGCGGTTCTGGTAGACGATGGTGAGGTAGGGCGCGCTGTATTGCGCGGCCGACCACAGCGAGTGGATCGCGCGTCGCGAACATGTAGAAGCCGTCGCCGGTGATCGCGACCACGTCGCGGTCGGGGGCGGCGAGCTTGGCGCCGAACGCCGCGCCCGGCGACCAGCCGCCGCTGCTGCCGGGGTTGTAGAAGTAGGATCCCGGCCGTGCGCACTGCAGGTAGTCGTGCACCTGGTTCAGCACGATCGTGTCGTCGAAGATGATGCAGTCGTCGCCGAGCGCCTGTCCGATCTGATGCGACAGGAAGCGCGAGTCGATCGGCTTCTTGCCGGCGGCGGCCTCCGCGTCGGCGGCGAGCTTGCGGCGCCGCTCGGCCGAGGCCTGCGCCCATTTCGCGGCGCGCGCTGCGAAGCGCTCGCGGTCGGCGGCAGAGATCAGCGGCCGGACCTCGGCCTCGAGCGCGCTCGAGCGTGAGCAGCGAATCGGCCGTGAGACGCAGATCCGCGGTGAACTCCATGGTCGGGATGCGGCGCTTCGACGGCTCGACATCGACCACCGCGACGAAGGCATCGTCGGGCGGCGCGTCGGGGCCAATCATCCAGGGGATGTCGACATCGAGCACCAGTACGAGGTCGGCGTCCTTGAGATTTGCGACGCTCTGGTAGAGCGGATGGGTCAGCGGGAAGCAGTGATAGGCGCGCTTGGCCGATTGCGCGACCGGCAGACCGAGGAGTTCGCAAAGCCGAACCAGCGCCGGCACGGTCGCGGGATTGCGTCCCGACGTCGCAACGACGACGAACGGGTTCTCGGCCTTGACCAAGCGCGCGGCAAGTTCGCGGATGCCTCCGGCGTCCGGCGCCGGCCGGGCGCGCCACGCCGAGCTGGTCGAGGGTCGGAAAGCGCGCGCTCGCGGCCTTGGCGAGCGATACTTCGCGCGGAATGCTGAGATAGACCGGGCCGCGCGGCTCGGTGCAGGCAACCTGCAGGGCGCGCGACACCATCAGCCCGGGGTTGTCCTGGAATTCCAGGTGATGGTCCCACTTGGTGTACTGCCGCACGATGCCGTTCTGGTCGAAGGTCTGCTGCAGCCAGAGATGGCCCTCCGGCTCGCGCGCGCCGGGCATGCTGCCGGGATAGGCGACCGGCGGGATGCCGGCCGTGATCAGCACCGGCAGCCCGGCGTGCCAGGCGGTGTGGACCGCGCCGCCGTAGTGCTGCGTGCCGCAGTCGACGTGTGCGGCGGTCGCGACCGGCTTGCCGCTGACTGCAGCGCAGCCGAGCGCAGCGTTCAGGCTGGCGTGCTCGTGCGTGACCGAGATCAGCCGCGGCGCCTTGCGGCCCTGCGCCTCGGCCTTGGCGATCGCCTCCTGGTAGAAGCCGATCTCCGATCCCGAGGTGAAGAACACGTGCTCGACGCCGGCCTCCGTCATAGCCGCGACGATCGCCTCGCCGTTGTCTGCCACGGGGACTTCGATCCAGGCGCGGCTCGCGTTGCGGCGATTGTCGACGTAGTTCATGGCGGCGTCCTCGATGGCAAGGGATGCGCAGTGTGCCGTTTTTGACGGGATCGGCAAAGGGGCCAGCCGGAGTATCGGCTGGCGCCCGACTTCATTGATCTCGGCGCGGCCGTGCGGCTATCGTTGCGGATGGCTGCGCGCTGACGTTTCAAGACAGCCGGTTCGGGAGGATGCCATGCTTCGTAGGATGTCGGGCGCCCTGCTTGCGCTCCTTGCCATGTCGCTGCCCCTGTCCGCGCAGGCGCAGCAGTATCCGGCACGGCCGATCAAGGCGATCACCAATCTCAGCGCCGGCGGTCTGAGCGACATTTTCATGCGCGCGGTCGGCGAGGAACTGCAGAAGCGCTGGGGCCAGCCGGTCGTGGTCGAGAACCGGCCGGGCGGCTCATACAACATCGGCGTGCGCGCCTGCGCCGAATTCTGCGCCCGACGGCTATACTGTCTGCATCCTTCTGTCCGACGCCGTCGTCTACAACCCGCATCTGTTCAAGAACTTGCCGTTCGATGAGCGCGCGATCCAGCCGGTGATGAACCTGTTCTACCTGATCCAGGTGCTGGCGGTGAATTCGCAGCTCGGCGCGAAGACCGTGGACGAGCTTGTCGCCGTTTCCAAGTCGAAGCCGAAAACCCTGAGCTACCAGAGCGCGTCGCCGGCGCCCGCGCTCTACATGGAGAGCCTCGTGACGGAAAAGGGCGCCGACTGGGTGCGCGTGCCATTCCGCGGCGGGGCGGATTCCGTCAACGCGATCTTGAGCGGCGCGACGCCGATCGCGCTGCTGGGCGAAGGCAACATCATCGGCCACATCCGTGCCGGCACGATCACGCCGCTGGCCATGCTGAACAACATCCGCTCGCCCAATTTCCCGGAGGTTCCAACTCTTGCCGACCTCGGCTACCGCGGCGCGGTCTCGCGGGCCTGGTTCGGACTGTTCGTGCCGACCGGCACGCCGGCTCCGATCGTCGATCGGATCGCCAAGGAATTTTCAAGCATCATCAACGAGCCGGCATTCAAGGGGCGCCATCTCACGGCGCGCAGCCTGGTGGCGGGCACCAACATGGGCGCGCAGTTCGAGGAGGAGCTCAGAAAGGACCGCGCCGACGCCGCGCAAGTGGTCAAGGACTCGGGACTGACGCCGCAATAGCTGACGGAGTGGCTGGATGCTGCGGGCGGCGATTGTGGGCTTGGGCTGGTGGGGTCGCAATCTCGTCAGCGCGGTTCAGGACAAGACCTCCGACATCCGCTTCACGGTCGGGCACACCCGGAGCCCCGACAAGGTCGCGGACTTCTGCCGCGATCATTCGATCAGGCTCGTCGGCGACTACGCCGAACTGCTCACCGACCCCGATGTCGACGCGGTCGTGATCGCGACGCCGCCGAGCGAGCATGGCCCGCAGGCCCGCATGGCGGCGCGCGCCGGCAAGCACGTGTTCGTCGAGAAGCCGTTCGCGCTGACCGCCGATGTCGCGCGCGAGGTCCTCAATGCCGCCAATGCGGCCGGCGTCACGGTCGGTGCCGGCTTCAACCGGCGCTTTCATCCGTCGATGAACGAACTGCGCAGCCGTATCCGCGACGGCCGGCTGGGCGTCATCGAAGGCTTTCTGTTCGAGCACACCGCGCCGGGCGGCGCCAACATCCGTCCGGACGAATGGCGCGCCAACCAGGTCGAGACTCCAGCCGGCGCCATGACCGGCATCGGCATCCATATCGTCGACGGCCTGATCGATCTGTTCGGCCCGATCCGCGAGGTGCATTGCATCGCGACGCGCCGGGTCGCGCCGCTGGTCGACGACACCTCGGCGGTGCTGGTGCAGTTCGAGAGCGGCCTGTCCGGCGTGTTCTTCTGTTCGTTCGTCACCGTGCCGAACTATCGCCTCGTGGTGTACGGCGCGAACGCCGTCGCCGAGGTGCTGAAGCCGACGCAGGACGAGTTCCGCTGCGCGCCGCTGCCCGATCCCAACGCCGGGCATCTTGCCGGCTCCGAGGTCGAGGTCATCGTCACGCCCGGCTTCGATACGCTGCGGGCTGAACTGTGCGAGTTCGCGAACGCAATCCGCGAGCGGCGTCCGTTCCCGATCCGCCCCGAGGAGATCCTGCACGGCGTCGAGGTGTTCGAGGCGATCGCGCAGTCCGCCAAGACCGGCCAGCCGGTGACGTTGGGGTAACGCGGCCGCCCGCCATGTACGACGTCATCACCGGGCCGCCGCGAAGCGGCGAGACCCGGTGATCCATCATCTTGCGAAAAGGATGGACCCGCGGGTCGAGCCCGCGGGTGACGTTTTTTGCGTGGCAATTAAGTCGCGTTGCCCGTCAACCCGTAAAGCCCGCTACTTCACGAACATCGCCTCCGCCGAGCCGATGCCCTCGAAATCGGCGACGATCCGCTGGCCGATCTCGACCGGGAAGAAGCCGCTGAACGAGCCGGTCGCGACCACCTGGCCCGCTTTCAGGCCGGGCCCCTTGCGCAGCTAGTTCGCCAGCACCACGACCGGGGGGAACGGATCGATGAAGGCGTGCCCGCCGACCGTCTCGACGATGGTGTTGCCGTCCGCGCTCATGCGCACCTTCGTCGCCACAAAGTCGATGTCGCGCCAGTTCTTGATCGGCGGACCGATGATGAAAGCGCCGTTGGTCTGGTGGTCGGCGTAGGCCTCGACCAGCGTGGCGCGCTCATTGAGCCGCTGGCGGATCGTCTTGTGGGTCGTGTCAAATCGCGTATCGACGATCTCCATCGAGGGGCAGGCCGTCGACCGCGTTCGCCACCTCTTCGTGCGTGTAGAGCCTGGCGCGCGGCGGCAGGTCGGTGGTGAGGCGGAAGGTGATTTCCGGCTCGATGAACAGCGACGGCGTGAGCGACACCGGCACCTTGGCCGGGCTCGCGAAGATCAGATGCGAGAAGATGGCGGACTGGAATGGCACCTCGCGCGGCTTATAGAGGAAGGTGATCTTCCAGCCGCCGACCTCGGCGCCGAGCAGCTTGGTGATCTCGTTTGCGATCTGGTTGGAGTCGGCGGCGACCAGCGGACGGATGTCCGCCGGAAGCTCCTTGATCAGCACGCCGGTCTTGCGCGCCTCGACCAGCAGTTTTGCGCGCTTCGATCGCCTTGGCCTGGTCCATGTTCACTCTCCGGGGACTGGGGTTGATCCAATGAGACGAGCGGTCATCGCGCGGCGGCACGATCGAATTCTGCCGCCTTGGCGTAGAGGTATTCGCGCGAGCGGTTGAGCAGTTCGATCGCGCGGCGCGCGTCGGCGCTGAGCAACTGGCCGTTCCACTTCACCGGGCGGCCCTCCACGAGGACGCCTTCGACATTGCCGGCGTGGCCACCCAGCACCAGCGCCGCCGATCGGGTCACCCATCGGCGCGAGATTGAGTGCGTGGCGCGGAATGAGGATCAGGTCGGCGGACTTGCCGGCCGTGATCGAGCCGATCTTGTGCTCGAGGCCAACGGTGCGGGCGCCGTCGCGGATAGCAAAGCCCATCACGTCGCGCGCCGTGATCGAGATCGGTTTCGGCCGCGATTGCAGGTCGTTCAGTTCGATCGCGCGCTCGACCAAAAGCGCCGCACGCATTTCGGAGAACATGTCGCCGCTCGCCGACATCTCGCTGTCGACGCTGAGGCTTGGGCGCACGCCGTGTGCCAGCAGCCGTCCGGTGGCCGGCAGACCGAATCCGCCGCAAGTCGAGGCGATCTGCGACGACACCGCTGCGGTGGTGCCGGTCTCGGCCATGCATTGGAATTCGTGGTCGCTGCAATTGCAGCAGTGCAGGAACGTGATGTCCGGGCCGAGCAGCTTGCGTTCATGCATGCGTTCGACGCCGCGGTATTTCGGTCCGTTGGCGCCAAGCCCGATGTGGATGGTGACCCGCAGCCCAAGTTCGCGGGCGAGCCGGACGTCGCCCTCTGTGGTCTCGATGGTGGTGAACTCCGGCCCGCGCGCGGCCATCGCGAGCGTAACCAGGTCGTCGTCGTTGGCGAGCACATGTTCGCGCAGCCGCCGGATGTCGGCGGGATGCGGCAGCGTGCTCTCCCGCATCCAGCGCTCCGGCTCGATGCCGGGCTGGCCGTGGGCAAAAATGCTGCGGCCGCCGACTTCGCGCAGCGCGCGGACCGCTTCGTCGGCATGGTCCGGCGAGTTCTGGATGTGCGCCCAGTCGAGCAGCGTGGTTACGCCCGCGTCGAGCGCCGCAAGGCGGCCGAACAAAGTTGCGGCATAGACATCCTCCGGCCGGAAGTTCGGCCCGAACCGCTTGAACAGTTCGACGAACATGCGCGGCAGGTCCCAGTCGAGACCGGTGTGGCGGATCGGGCTTTGCCAGGTGTGGCGGTGCGAGTCGACGAAGCCGGGAAGCACTAGGTAGTCGGCGGCGTCGACCACTTCGGTGTCGCCGGCATCGACGTTGCGCGCAACCTCGCGGACCTTGCCGTCGGCCACCAGCACATCGCCGGCGAATTCGCCAAGCCGGTCGTCGAGCGTGATCAGGAGACCGCCGCGCAGGAGGAAGCGGCCGCTGCGCGGCACGGGCGTCGGTTGCTGGTCAGTCATGGCTCGTTAGGTTAGTGCCGATAGGGGGGAATTTGGCGATGGAACATCGCGAAAATCAGCTCCCAGTCGCGATCGGCCGCCTTCTTGTCGTAGATGTCACGGTCGGGCAGCGAGTAGCCGTGCTCGGCGCCCTTGTGGATCGCCTGGACGTATTTCACGGCGCACGGCTTCAGCAGAGCGCCGAGCTGCTCGATCATCGGCAGCGGCGCATAGTGGTCGAACTCGGCGAAGCCGCAGTAGAGCTCGCCGCGCAGCTTCGCGACGCCGAGGTGAGGCGAGTCGGGCGCGTCCGAGATCAGCGTGGTGCCGTGCAGGCTCGCCATCGCCTTGAAACGGTCGGGGTAGGCGACCCCGGCCTGCATGACATGGCGGCCGCCCATGCAGTAGCCGATGGAGCCGATCGCGCCGCCGGGGCTGACCGGCTCGCTGCCGCCGTCGAGGAATTTCAGGATTGCGCCGATGTCCTCGACCACCATCGAGTCGGCGAGCTTGCGCGCGGGCGCCAGTGCCTTGTCCTGATCTTCCTTGCTGAGGCGGCTGAGTGAAATGCGCTCGCCCTTGTCGTTGACGTACGTGGTGCGGACTTTGCCCTGGCGGTAGTACCAGTCCGGCACCATGCAGTAGTAGCCGACGGTCGCGACCCGGTGCGCCAGATCGTAAAGCTCCTCGCGGACGCCCCAGATATCCATGTAGAGCACGACCGCCGGGAACGGCCCGTCCTGCTCGGGGTGGGTGACAAAGGTCTCCATCCGCCCGGCGGCGGTGGGTATTTCAACAAAGCGATCCTTCACGTCGGCGTCCTCGCAAGCGATGTCCGGATTCAGTCAACGGTCTCTGCGGCCAGCGGCCGTGCCAACAGTTACCGCTTGGGCGGAACGATCGGCAACAACAGAAAGTTCGCGCGGTCGGCGCCGAAGTGCAGCGTGGTCTTGCCGCCGAAGATCGCCGGCGGGCGGTCTTGCGGGTCGTCGTGCAGGAACGGGCCGCAGCCGGTGAACTCGTTTTTCATGTTGGACAGCCGGCCGCCGCTTGCGCCCTTGTAGACGTAGTCCTTGCCGCGCACCGACAAGCCCGATGCGATAGCCGGCCGGGATCACGAGGCAGGTCGGCCAGATTTCGACGTCGAGCTCGACCGACTTCGCCCGGCTTGAGCGGCTGGATTTCGTCGTGGGTATGATAGGGCCGGTAGGGCCTGCTCAGGTTCGGATCGAGCTTGCGATGCGAGGCGCGCAGCCAGCCCTGCGCGATCGGCGTGTGCGGATCGAGCGCGCCGTGGAACACGACCTCCTTGCCGTTCGGCATCGAACACCTGGATCACCAGGAACATGTCGGCGTCGGTGGTCGATGACGAGACGAACAGCTTGGCGGCGCGACGGGCCGGTGATCTCGGTCTCCTGCTCGAGCGGCGGCGTCAGGAACATCAGCGCCGTCGCCGAGCGCGTCGTAGCTCGCGCGTTGCTCCTGTCGCCGACCGGATCGCGGCGAAGGCTGCGTGTCCGCCGGATCGAGATAGAACTTGGTCCACTGCGTGCGCGCGAGCGGCCATTCGTTCTCGTGGCGCTCGACGAATTTCTCGCCGGGATGGCGGATCTGCAGCTGCACGCGCGGCTGCTTGTCCCAGCCGGTGTCCTCGCCTTTGAGGAAATGACCGAAGAAGCGCTTCTGCAGCTCGTTGCCGTAGTCGGTGTAGAACAGCGTCCAGTGCCGGTCGCCGTGCATCTCGAGCCACTTCTGCTTGGAGGCGGCGCGCACGAAGCCTTCGATGTTGCCGCGCAGGTGCAGCGAGTTGCCGCCCCAGTTGCCGCAGGACAGCAGCGGCACCGTGATCTTGTCCCAGTCGGCCGAGCGGCGCGGTGGTAGTCGTCGTCGAGCGGATGGGCAGCGATCTCGCTCGCCGAAGTCGCAGCGATACTTCTCGCAGCTCCTGCTCGCGACAGCGTCTCCGGCCCGCAGACCAAGTCGCCGTTGATGCTGCTGCCGGGCCGTTGGTCGCCGAGCCCGTGCTGCACGGTCTTGACCTGCATGTCGTACCAGTTGGTCTGGAACGTGCAGAGGATGCCGCCGTGGTGGTTCTTGTCGCGGTACCAGTCGCCCGCGCCTTCCCAGACGCAGATCGCGGCGAGATGCGGCGGCTGCAGGCCGGCCACCTGCCATGGTTGATGGCGTAGTAGGAGATGCCGTTCATGCCGATCTTGCCGGTGCTCCAGGGCTGCACGCGCGGCCCATTCGATGCAGTGATAGATGTCGAGCGTCTCGCGCGGCGAGAACGGGTCGATGTAGCCGGGCGAGCGCCCGGCCCCGCGCGAGTCGACCCGCACGATCGACATAGCCGTCCGGCACCCACTTCTCCGGGATCGACGACCTCCCAGCTCTGATAGTCGTTGGTGGAGCCGGCCGGCACGTCCGGATGCTCGCTCACCATGATGTCCCAGGCGGTCGAATAGCCGTCCTTGAACAGCAGCCATTTCGCATAAGGTCCGTAGGACAGGATGACCGGATAGCGTCCGGGCGCGATCGGGCGATAGATGTCGGCGCGCAGCACGAGTCCGTCGTCCATCGTGATCGGGACGTCCCAGTCGATCACCATGCCGTCGCGGGTTTCGGTGGTGCCGCGCCGCTCGACGTGCGCGCTTCGGCCGTTCGGTCACCTGGTCCATGTCTGTCGCCTTTCGATACTTGGGGCTCGATCGGGCCGGAAGGTTGCGACGACCTTGCCCCACTTGTCGATCTCCTCACGAATGAAGGTGCCGAACTGCTCGCGGGTTCCGCCGAGTCGGTCGTAGCCCTGCTTGGCCGAGGCATCCTTGACGGCCGTCGCGACTTGAGAGCCTCGGCGGCGGCCTTCGACAATTTGTCGACGATGTCGTTCGGAGTGCCGACCGGCGCCATCAGTCCGAACCACATGCGCATGTCGAAGTCCTTCAGCCCCTCTTCGGCGACCGTCGGCAGATTCGGCACCACGGCCGATCGCGCGCGGCCCGGTCGAGGCGACGCCGCGCAGCTTGCCGTCCTGCATCGAACGACATGCACCGGCGGCACCGGTGAGAACATCACCTTGATCTGGCCTGAGAGCAGGTCCTTGGTGGTCTCGCCGCTGCCCTTGTAGGGCACCGGCGTGAGCTTGGTGCCGGCGGTGAGGTTGAACAATTCGCCGGCGAGATGCGTGGTGGTGCCCTTGCCGGCGGTGGCGTACATCACCTCGCCGGGCTTGGCCTTGGCGAGCGCGATCAGATCCTTGACCGATTTCACGTCAAGCGAGGGATGCACCACCAGGATGGTTGGCGCCTCAGCAAGCGGTGCGATCGGGACCAGATCGTCGGCAAACTTGAACCCGAGGTTCTTGAACAGGCTCTCGTTGACCGCGTTGCTGTTCGCGCCCATCAGGATCGTGTAGCCGTCGTTCGGCGCGCGCACGACATACTGCGCCGCGATGTTGCCGGAGGCGCCGGTGCGGTTCTCGATCACGACCTGCTGGCCCAGGATTTCGCTCATCTTGCCGCCGATGATGCGGGCGAGCACGTCGGTCGGCCCGCCGGCGGCGAAGCCGACCACCAGATGGATCGGGCGCGATGGATAGTTTGACTGCGCGACCGACGATGTGACGGATGCGAACAGCGCCGCCGCCATCGCCGCAGCATAAAGAATCCCGCGGTCGAGCGTCATGGGTCGCCTCCTGCCCTGGACATTGCATGCGGTTCTGCGACCGCTGATGCGTGCCGGCCACGTTACGACCCGCTTACGGCGCGAAGCAATCGCTAATCTGCATCGACGAATTGACCCGATCGATGGTGATGGCGGGCACTGGCCCATTACCGCGTGGCGCGGGCGCGTGCGAGCGCGTCGAGCACGCGCTCCGGTGTGAACGGCTGGTGCAGCACCTTGGCGCCGAGCGGTTTCAGCGCATCGTTGACCGCGACCCACACCGAGCCCATCGCGCCGATCAGGCCGCCCTCGCCGATGCCCTTGGCGCCGAGTTGGGTCGAGGCCTCCGGCGTCTCGACGTGGTCGAGCACGATGTCGGGCATCTCGCCTGCCATCGGGACGAGGTAGTCGGCCATCGTGCCGTTCAGCAGGTTGGCGTCCTCGCTGTAGATGCACTCTTCGAACAGCACCGCGCCGATGCCCTGCACGATGCCGCCGCGCACCTGCTCCTCCACCAGCAGCGGATTGACGATCCGCCCGCAGTCGTCGACCGCCCACTGGCCGAGCAGTTTGATGAAGCCGGTTTCGGTATCGACCTCGAGGTAGCTCGCCTGCACGCCGTTTGCGAGATAGTACGGCTTGTCGTTGGCGACGAAGCTTGCGGTCACCGAGAGCTGCACGTCGAAATCCGCCGGCAGCGTGTCCTGCCGGAAGTAGCCGATGCGCCCGACCTCGGCGAGGCTGATGACCTGCTGCCCGCTGCGCATGTTGATGACGTGGCCGTCGGCTGTGGCAAGCGAATCGGTCGGCGTTTGCGTGATGGCTGATGCGAGAGCCAGGATGTTTTGTTTCAGCATGTGGCCGGCCCGCAGCGCTGCTTCGCCGCCAACCGCAGTCCCGCGCGAGGCCCAGGCGCCGCCGCCGTACGGCGAGATCGCGCTGTCGCCGCCGGTGACGCTGACATCATCGATCGAGACGCCGACCGCGTCGGCCACGATCTGCGCGACGCCCGTGAGCGTGCCCTGGCCCTGGTCGGTGAGGCTCGTGATGCAGCGCACCGCGCCCGACGGCTCGAGCCGCAGCGTGCAGCCGTCCTGTGTCGAGATCGCAGCGCCCGACGGACCGTAGTAGGGCGGTCCATAGGCGGTCTGCTCAACGAACGTTGCAATTCCGATGCCGCGATACTTGCCCTGCCGGCGCAGCGCCTCCTGCTCCGTGCGCAGCGCCTCGTAGTCCATCAGCCGGACCAGCTTCTCCAGGCATTCGTGGAACGACACGCCGTCGAGCTTCTGGCCGCTCGCGGTGAGACAGGGCAGGGTAGACTTCGGCCGATAGTTGCGGCGCTTGAACTCGACCGTGTCGATCCCAAGACGCGTTGCCGCGAAGTCGGTGAGAAGCTCGGTCGCGACGCAGGCGAGCGGCATGCCGACACCGCGATACATGCCGATCAGGTTCTTGTTGACGTAGACGCTGCGGGTGCGCGCCTTGTAGTTCTCGAACGTGTACGGCGCGCCCATCAGCATGATCGCCATCATGCCCTCGGCGACGTTGAAGCGGAGCGGCATGCCGTAGGCGCCGACCGCGGAGATGTCGTCCATCTCCATCGCCAGAATCTCGCCGCTGTTCTTCAGTGCGATACGGCACTTGATCCGGTGATCGCGGGCCTGCGCGTCGGAGACGAATGATTCGAGCCGATCGACGCAGAACTTGACCGGCCGGCCGAGCAGCATGCTCGCGACCACCGTCGCGACCTCGTCGGAATAGATGTTGAGCTTCATGCCGAAAGCGCCGCCGATGTCGGGTGCGGCGACGCGAATCTTGTGCTCTGGAATCTTCAGGTGCCGGCTGAACACGTCCTGCATCTGGAACGGCGACTGGTGCGCATGCAGGACGGTGAGCGAGCTGTCGCTGGGATTGAAATCGGCAATCAGCCCGCGCGCCTCCAGCGTCATCGCCATCTGCCGCTCGAAGCGCAGCTCCTCCTCGATCACAACGTCGGCTTCGGCGAACGCCTTCGCCGGCTGGCCCTTCTCCAGCGCGAAGTCGAACGCGACGTTGTCGCCAAGCTCGGCGTGGATCGCAGGCGCCCCCGGCGCGATTGCGGCAAGCTGATCGCCGACTGCGGGCAGCGGCTGCCATTCCGCCTCGACAAGCTCGGCCGCATCCTCGGCCTCGGCGCGGCTCTCGGCGACCACGACCGCGACCGGCTGGCCTTGCCAGACCGCGCGGTCTTCTGCGAACAGCCGCTGCGGCGGCGAACGGTGTCCGGGGCGGTGCAGGGCGACACCGACGAACGGCTCGCATTCCGGGTTGATCTCGGCCGCGGTGAAAACGGCGGCCACGCCGGGCGCCTGCTTGGCAGCCGCAGTATCGATCGACACCAGCCTCGCGTGCGCATGCGGGCTCCGCACGAAGCAGGCGTGCAGCATGCGCGGCAGCTTGATGTCGTCGATGTAACGGCCGTGTCCGCTGAGCAGGCGCTTCAGCTCGCGCCGCGGGATGCGCGCGCCGATGCCGGTCGCCGATGCGGAGTGCGCGGCCATCAGCACATCCTCCGGTGAGGATGACACGAGCCGCGCGGCAGACTTCGTCGACCCTCCCCTGGAGGGGGAGGGTCGACGCCGAGCGTCAGCGAGGCGGCGGGGTGGGGTGAATTTTGACAAGCCGAAGGCTCACCCCACCCCGGCTCGGGGCCTTGCCGCTCGCCGACCCTCCCCCTCCAGGGGAGGGTGAAGCGCGCCAGCGGCTGGCTGTGGAATGACATTATAGATGTGTGCACGCGGCTCATCCCTTCACGCGCCGCGCGATCACGGCTTCGATCGCATCGACGATGGCCTGGTAGCCGGTGCAGCGGCACATATTGCCGGAAATGAAATCGCGAATCTCTGCGCGCGTGACCGCCTCGCCGCCCGACACCAGCTCGTAGGCGGTTAGCAGCATGCCGGAGGAACAGAAGCCGCATTGCGCGGCGTTGCGGGCGATGAATTCCGCCTGCAGGTCGGCGAGCCGGCCGCTATCGGTCAGGCCCTCGATGGTGTCGACGACCTTGCCGGAGATCTGCGCGGCGAGCGTGAGACAGCCGCGCGCGGTCCGGCCGTCGATCATCACCGTGCAGGCGCCGCAGATGCCGTGCTCGCAGCCGAGATGGGTCCCGGTCAGCTCCAACTCCTGGCGCAGGAAGTCGGCGAGGTGCTGGCGCGCCTTGGCGCGCCGCCTGAGCGGCTTGCCGTTCAGGGTTGCCTCGATCGCCACCTCTTCGTCGCCGGCGAGATCGCTCATGCCGCCATCCGTTCGGAAAGCGAGTTGAGCACGCGCCGGGTGAGCACGGTCGCAAGCTGCAGCCTGGTGTCGGCGCGAAGCCCGGGCGTGTCGTCGGGCGCAAGGTCGGCCCGAATCGCCTGCTCGAAGGCCGAGGCGTCGGCCAGCGGCGTCGTCAGGCCCGCGATCGCGCCGGAGACCGTTCGTGCGACCTTGGCGCGATCGACGCAGCCGAAGTAGGCGAGCCGCGCCGAAGCGATGCGATTGCGTTCCATGGTCGCGACCGCGGCGAGCCCAACAAGCGCAAAATCGCCGTGGCGGCGCGACAGCTCGGCAAAGCCTATGGCGGTGCCGGGCTGCAGCGCCGGGAACGTCGCCGCGACGATCAGCTCGTCGGGCGCGAGCGCGGTCTCGAACAGCCCCTTGAAGAAGTCCTCGGCCTTGACCTCACGCTCGCCGCGCAGGCTGCCCAGCACCAGCGTCGCGCCGAGCGCGACCGCGCAGGCCGGCAATTCCGCCGCCGGATCGGCGTAGGCGAGGCTGCCGCCGAGCGTGCCTCGGTTGCGGATCGCGACGTGACCGATGTCCGCCGCCGCGCGCGCGAGCAGCGGGACATGCGTCCGCACGATCGGGGAGCGCAACAGTTCGCCGTGGCGGGTCAGGGCGCCGAGCCGAACGGCGCCCTCGGCGTGCGATTGGCCGGTCAGTTCCTTCAAGTCGCCGATGTCGACCAGGAGCTTCGGCGCCGAAAGCCGCATGTTCAGCCCGGCAAGCAGGCTTTGTCCGCCCGCGATCGGCACCGCCTCGCCACTGCCTTCCGCCAGGATGCGATAGGCGTGATCGAGCGACGACGGCCGGATGTAGCGGACGTTGCGCGCCTTCATGGCACGATCCGTTCGTCCATGACGCCGCGGCAATCCATCTCGTAGTCGAGCCCCTCGATCGGCGGCCGGTTGTAGTGCCAGGTGAGCCCCGAGCGTGCGGCGCCGCGCCGCACGATCTCGTCGGCGAGCAACGGATGGATATCGTGCACGGTGTAGACCTGTGCCGCGGTGGTGTCGGCCCAGCCGAAGCCCATCGCGGACAATCTGCGCTCCATCTCGCCCAGCACGAAGCGCGCCTTCTCGCGCAGGCCCGCGGGGCTCGTGTCGCCCGGCCGCACGATATGATCGCGGTAGTTGCTGTGGCCTTCCGGCGCCTCGCCGCTGCCGGCGACGACGAACGACGGCTCCGCGTCGGGCGCGCGCTCGGTGTAGGCGAAGGCGTAGAACGACGGCTCGGCCGGCGGATCGACCACGGGGCAAACGTTGCTGCGCGCGACGGGATTGGTCGCGCCGTCGAAAACGCCCCAGCGCTCGAGAGTTCCGACGTAGACCTTGTTGAACGCGGCAAAGCCGCTCTCGGTGAATGGGGCGGGCGACCGCAACTCGCAGGCGCAGAATGCGGTGAGCGGACGGCCGGCTGCGCGAATGATTTGCTCGATCCGGCGAAAGCCCTCGGGAAGCGGGGCAGGGTCGTGGAAACGCACGCGCACGATGCGATGGCCCGGCAAGGCCGCGACGCCCGCGGAATACTGAAACACGCCTTTGACGAAGCGGTAGTCGCCGGGCTCGAACGTCAACGTGGACATGGTGCGGACAAACTCGTTTGACGCTGCATGACGTGAAGCGGTCACTCTTAGCGCATGAGGCTCCGGAATTGAAATCGGGGTGATGGCCCGCGTGCTTCACTCTCCCATGGAAGCGCGAGTCCCAATTCACAGACGTTATCGCCGGGCCGGCGCCATAAGCGCGTTTACGCGCGTCTTCGACGCGCTATGGCGCCGCGACCCGGCGATCCATCTTGTTGCGAAAGGGATGGACCCGCGGGTCGAGCCCGCGGGTGACGATCTTCGTGCGGCAATCGCGGTGCCTGCTTGGCGGGATGACCAGGTCAAGCCCACGACTGTCCGGTTGATCGAAAATGGTTGTGACATCGTGTCGAACCACAACTCGCAGCCGTCATCGCCGGGCTTGTCCCGGCGATCTCGATCAGGTGAGCACTGTGCCGACCCAAGCGAGATGGCCGGGACAAGCCCGGCCATGACGGTGACAGTCAAGTGCATGCACCATTACGCGATCCCCATGTAGGCCTCGCGGATGGCGGGATCGCTGGCAAGGCTCATCGCGGGCCCGTCCTTGGTGATGCGGCCGTGGTCGATCACGTAGGCGCGGTCGGCAAGCTCAAGCGCGTTCATCACGTCCTGCTCGACCAGCAGCACGGCAACGCCGGATTTGTTGATCTCGCGCAGCCGCTCGGACAGGAGCTCGACCATGCGCGGCGCAAGGCCGAGCGATAGCTCATCGATCAGGAGAAGGCTCGGCCTTGCCATCAGCCCACGACCGATCGCGCACATCTGCTGCTCGCCGCCCGACAAGGTGCCGGCGTCCTGCCGCTGCCGCTCGGCGAGAATGGGGAACATCGCGTAGATGCGCTCAAGGTCCGCCGCGATGGCGTCCTTGTCGTCGCGCAGATAGGCGCCCATCAGGAGGTTGTCGCGCACGCTCATCGCCGAAAACAGCCTTCGGCCCTCCGGCACGTGCGCGATGCCGGCGCGCACATAGTCGGCCGGCGTGGCCTGCGTCATGGCGCGGCCGTCGACCGCGATCTCGCCCGAACTGACGGAAAGCAGCCCGGAGATGCAGCGCATCAGCGTGGTCTTGCCGGCGCCGTTCGATCCGATCAGGCAGACGAGTTCGCCCGTTGTCACCTGGAGCGACACGTCCCAGAGCACCTGCACGTCGCCATAGCCGGCCTGCAGGTGCGAAACCTGAAGCTTTGGCACGGGATTCGTCATGGCGCCGTCTCCGCATGCGCGGCCGCATATTTCGAGCCGAGATAAGCCTCGATCACGCGCTTATCACTGACCACGTCGCGGGGTGCGCCCTGCGCGATCAGCTGGCCGTGGTGCAGCACGGCGAGGCGATGGGAGATCGAAAGCACGACCTTCATGAGGTGCTCGATCACGATGATGGTCACGCCGAGGTCAGCGATCTTGCGGATCATGTCGAGCGCTTCGGCGACCTCGGTTGGGTTCAATCCGGCATTGACCTCGTCGAGCATGAGGAGGCGGGGCCGCATGGCGAGGCTCTTGGCAAGCTCCAGGCGCTTTCGCCGCGCGAGCGTTAGCGCCGCGGCCGGTCGGTCGGCGAGGTCGGCAAGCCCGGTGAATTCGAGCTGCTGGCGCGCGATTGCGTGGGCTTCGCGCACGCTGCCGGCGCGGCCGGAGAACAGGGCGCCGGCCGCGGCATTCTCAAGCACGGTCATTTTCGGAAACGGCTGCACGATCTGGAACGTGCGCGCGATGCCGAGTTGGGCGATCTGGTACGGGCGCCGGCGCGTGATGTCCTGACCCTCGAAGCGCACGCGCCCGCTGTTGGCCGGATGCACGCCGGTGATGAGGTTGATCAGCGTGGTTTTGCCGGCTCCGTTCGGCCCGATCAGCCCGAGGATTTCGCCCTGCGCAAGCGACAGGCTCACGCCTTCGACCGCGTTCAGGCCGCCGAAGCGGCGCGTCACGTCGTCGAGTTCGAGCAGCGCGCTCATGCCGGCGCTCGCCTTCGGCCGAGCCAGTCTCGCAACAGCGAGAGGAGGCCGTTCGGCAGAAACAGCACCAGCGCGACGATGATGAAGCCGAGCGCTGCCGCGTGCACCGTGAGGAAGTTCCGCCAGACGAACTCCTCGAATGCGATCAGGATCAGCGCGCCGATGGCGGGGCCGAAGATCGTGCCGATGCCGCCGAGCAGCACCATGACCAGCGGCTTGACTGCGAGCAGGATGTCGAACACGTCCGGCGGCTCGATGTAGTTCGTCCAGTTGGCGTAGATCGCGCCCGCGATGCCGACGAACACGGCCGAGAGGCAGAACGCGGCGGTCTTGTAGGCATAGGTGTTGACGCCCAGCACATTGGCCGCGTCCTCGTTCTGCTGGATGCAGCGCAGGCCGAAGCCGAGCTTGCTGTGCTGGACCAGGATCGCCACGGCGGTGCACAACACGGCAAGCCCAAGCATGGCGAAGAAGAAGAACTGCGCCTGCGCGCCTACCGAGATGCGCATGATCGGCAGGTTCAGGCCCATCCCGCCGCCGGTGAAATCGGGCGTGGTGTTGACGATCTCGCGCAGCATCTCGGCGACGACGAGACTCGCAATCGCGAAATAATGGCCGCGCAGGTGCAGGATCGCGCCGCCGATGAAGGCCGCAAACAGCATCGCGACGAGGCCGGCGCAGCCCCAGGCCGCGATCGCCGGCACGCCGCGGACCTGGAGGATCGCCGAGGCATAGGCGCCGAGGCCGAAGAAGGCCGCGGTCGCAAACGAAGGATAGCCTGCCAGCCCGCCGATGAAGTTCCAGGACTGTGCGAGAACCGCGTACATGCAGGTGATGGTCGCAAGCCGCAGGAGATAGTTGTTGTCGGCGAGCGGCAGCAGAGCGAGCAGCAGCGCGACGACGACGAGCGCGACAAAGCTTCTCATTCGTAGCCTCGCTTGCCGACGAGGCCGCTCGGCCGCACGAACAACAACAACAGCAGCAGCGCAAACGAGATGGTGACCGCGTGCTCCGGGCCGAACCAGTAGGAGCCGAAGCTCTCGATCACGCCCAGCACGAGGCCGCCGATCATGGCGCCGGGCACGCTGCCGAGGCCGCCCAGCACGCAGACCACGAAGGCCTTGCCGAGAAAGGCCGCGCTGTTGAGCGGCGAGATCGGGAAGATGATGCTGAGCAGCGCGCCGGCGGCGCCCGCCATCAGCGCGCCGATGCCGAAGGTGATGGCATTGATGCGTTTGACATCGACGCCCATCAGCGCAGCCGCATCGCGGTCCATGCGGACCGCGACGATGGCGCGGCCGATGCGGCTGTCGCGCAGGAGCCGGTAGAGCAGCACGGTCAGCAGCAGCGCGAGCGCCATGGCCGCGACCCGGTCGCCCGGCAGGAAGATCGGGCCGATTTCGAGAGTTCCGAGCGGATGAGCAAGGTTGATCGAGCGGTAGTCGGCGGTGAACGCCACCAGCATGGCATTGTTCAGGATGAGATCGAGCCCGAACGTCAGGGTCAGCGTGATCAGGACCGGGGCCGCGATCACCCGGTTGATGATGCCGGCCTGGGTGGCGTGGCCGAGCGCGTAAAGTGCGGCGCCTGCGATCACGATCGAAACGAACGGGTGAATTCCGGCCTGAGCATAGGCGAAGTAGGCGATGTACGAGCCGAGCACGATGAACGTGCCGTGCAGGATGTTGATGACGTTGAGCACGCCCCACACGAGCGAGAACCCGACCGCGATGCAGGCATAGAGCCCGCCCAGGACGAGTCCGTTCGCGGCGATCTGCAAATAGATCATGCGCGCGGTATCTGACCCCCGAAGCTATTGCTTTCGCTGGCGAAATCGCCCGCCGGGCAGCGCCCCCGCCGGCCGCCGCTACGGCGCTGAGAACTTCAGTTCGCCCTGCTTGATGGCCGGTGGCCACAGCACCACCGGCTTGCCGCCCTGGAGCTGAAACACCGGCGGTTCCAATGAGTTGATCTGCCCGGACGGGCCGAACTTGACCTTGCCGTAGAAGGTCTCGGTGTCGATGCCGGCGATCGCATCGCGCACCTTCGCAGGTTCAACCGAATTGGCCGCCTCGATGCCGAGCTGCACGATCGCGCCGTCGGCCGCCGACGACGCTTCGACATAGTCGGCCTCGCCGCCGTACTTCTTCTCCCAGGCCGCGTTGAACGCCTCGGTGGAACCGAACACGTCCTTGCCCTGATAGCGCACCGCCGGATGCCACCACGACATGCTGGTGATGTTCTCGGCGAGCGGGCCTACGGTCTTGGCGAACTCCTGATAGGCCGGGCCTGCGATCATGGTGGTGACCTGCGGCCGCAGTCCGAGGTCGTTCATCTGCTTGCGGATTAGGATCAGGTCGTTGATGTAGCCCGACGCATAGACCCAGTCCGGTCGGGCCGCGCGCATCTGAGTGATGGCGGCCGAGTGGTCCATCGTGCCGATGGCGTAACGTTCGAAGGTCACCACTTCGAGGTTCTGCGCCTTGACCGCCTTCTCGAAGGCCTGCGCCACCGCGAGCGGGAACAGATCGTTGCGCGCCAAAATCGCAACCCGTTTGATGTTGGGATTTTTCTCGGTCACGAGCTTGGCGATCGGATCGGACACCGAGTCGTTCGGCGTGAGCGTGCCGAACAGGAACTTGTAGTTCTGGTCGTAGACTTCGGCCGACGACGCGGTCGGGGCGAGCATCGGGATGCTGTACTTCTCCGAGACGGCGCTTGCTGCCTTGGTGGCGCCGGAGCCGAACGGGGCGAACAGGAAGCTCACCTTGTCTTCGGTGATCATGCGTTCGGCCGACTGCACGGCCCGCGGCGTGTTCGAAGCATAGTCGGTGTAGACGATCTCGACCTTGTAGCTCTTGCCGCCGGCCTTGATCCCGCCCTTGGCGTTGGCGGTCTCGGCCCAGAGATCGTAGCCGCGCTTCTGCTTCAGACCCTCGGGCGACAGCGGACCGGTCAGCGGCAGCGGAGCGCCGACCTTGATCGTGTCCTGCGCGAGCGCTGTGCTGCAGGTTACCGCGGCGCCAATCGCGCCGGCTGCGATCAGGCGTGAAAGAGCTACGATATGCATTCGAAATCCTCGCAAAAGCGGTGGCTTGCAAGCTGCAGTGGCGGCGTGTCCGCGCGGCCTTGCGCTGCAGCAAGCTAAGCGCAGAACGCCGTTGATGTCGAGGACTGCAGAAAGCAAGGAAGAGGCCAAGCGAGGCAAGCGTTGCCACTCCATAGCGAGCTCGCTCGAGTAAGACCGCATTCGAGCGCGAGCGCTCCGTACAAGTGTATCGCAGGCGCGATATGACCGCGACCGTCAGTCCGCGCTGAAGTGCCGCATAGTGCGCGGCCGTTGTGTGCGTATCCGGGGATCGCATTTGCCACTGCTCTGGGCGGCTTGACCCCATACTGCCCATTGGGGAAGCTTGCGTCTTCGCTGGCACTTGGCACGGCCCCGATTGCCCGGACCCAGCGCAGGAGGCGTCCAAAATGGTCGGAAGAATCCTGATTGCGGCAGCGCTCGGCGTCGGTTGGATGTTGCAGGGCCTGGGCCACGCTCAGTCGCAGGGCTATCCCAACCGCCCGATCAAGATCGTCGTGCCGTTTCCGGCGGGCGGGCCGACCGACGGTATCGCGCGCATCATCTCGGACCGGCTCGGCGCCGTGCTCGGCCAGAGCATCGTGATCGAGAACCGCGGCGGGGGCGCCGGCGGCAGCATCGGCGCCAAGTTTGTCGCGACCTCCGATCCCGACGGCTACACGATCCTTCTGACCCCCGGCGGCTCGCTGACCACGGGCCCGGCGGTACATCCGAATATCGGCTATGATGCGGCCAAGGCGTTCGTGCCGGTCGGCCAGGTGATCGAGACGCCGCTCATCATTTCGGCGCACCGCGATCTGCCGGTGAAATCGCTGGCGGACGTGGTTGCTTATGCCAAGGCCAATCCGGGCAAGATCAGCTGGGGCTCGCAGGGCTTTGGCGTCGCGCCGCATCTCCTGCTCGAACTGTTCAAGCTCGAGGCAGGCGTCAACATCGTGCACGTGCCCTATCGTGGCACCGCGCCGATGCTTGCCGCCATTGTCGCGGGCGAGGTGCAGATGGTTGCGGACCCGATGACCACAAGCCTGCCGCACATCCAGTCCGGGGTGCTGCGCGCGCTGGCCGTCGCCGGGACGGAGCGTACGCCAAAGCTGCCCGACGTCCCGACCACGGTCGAGGCTGGCTTTCCCAGGCTCAACTCGCCATTCTGGCTTGGCGTGGTGGCGCCGGCAGGCACGCCGCCGGAGATCGTCAACAAGCTCAACGCTGCGTTCCGCGAGAGCATGGAGCCGGCCGAGACGCGGGCGCGGTTTGCCGCGCTTGGCGCCGACATCAAGATCGGCACGCCGGCGCAGTTCGGCAAAATGCTCGCCGACGAACTTGCGCAGTGGACCGCCGTGGTGAAGGCCGCCAACATCAAGGTGGAGTGAACGATTGCCCCCTGCCGGTTGCGTGCGAGCCGTCGCACCGCATCCGGCGCCCTGCTGGCACTGGTTGTCATGCGCAACGGACGCTAGGGGTGAAGGCGATGCTGATCCGAACCTTGCTTGCTGCAGCGTTGTGCGCCGGTGCGGCGCTTACAGCCACGAACTCTGTGTGGGCGCAGACCTATCCCAACCGGCCGATCAAGGTGATCGTGCCGTTCCCCGCCGGCGGGCCGACCGACGGCGTCGCGCGCATCATCTCTGACCGTCTTAGCGCGGTGCTGGGGCAGAGCATCGTGATCGAGAACCGTGGCGGCGGCGCCGGTGGCAGCGTCGGCGCCAAGGTGGTCGCTAGCGCCGACCCGGACGGCTACACCGTCCTGATCACGCCCGGCGGTTCGCTGACCAGCGGGCCGGCCGTGCACAGCAACATCGGCTACGATCCGATCAAGGCGTTCGCGCCGGTCTGCCTGCTCACCGAGTTGCCGCAGATCATGAGCGTGCATCCGGATGTTCCGGCGAGAACGCTGCTCGAGCTTGTGGCCTACGCCAAGGCCAATCCCGGCAAGATCATCTGGGGCTCGCAGGGCTTCGGTACGAGCCCGCACCTTCTAGCCGAGATGTTCAGGCTCGAAGCCGGCGTCAACATCGTCCACGTGCCCTATCGCGGAACCGCTCCGGTTCTTTCGGCCATTCTCGCCGGCGAAATCCAGATGATCGCGGACGCCAGCACCACGAGCCTGCCGCACATCCAGGCCGGCAAGATCCGTCCCATCGCGGTGCCGATGGCAGAGCGCTTCTCGAAGCTGCCGGACGTTCAGACGACCGCCGAGGCCGGCTACCCGAAGCTCCGCGCGCCGTTCTGGCTCGGCGTGGTGGTGCCGGCCGGCACGCCGCCCGCCATCATCGACCGGCTCAACGCCGCGTTCCGCGAAAGCCTAAGCCCGCCGGAAACGCGCGCGCGGCTTGCAAGCCTCGGCGCCGAGGTCAAGATCGGCACGCCCGGCGAATTCGGCAAGCTGATCACCGACGAGCTTGCGCAATGGACGGCCGTGGCCAAGGCCGCCAACATCAAGGTGGATTGAACCAGCATGTTCCGACGTGACACGCCGGCCGAGGCCGAATTCCGCATGGAAGTGCGGACCTGGCTCGAGGCCAACCTTCCGATGGCGCTCCGCGGGCGAACGACGCGCCCGCCGCCCGCGGAACTGATGCCCTGGTACCAGGCGCTCTCGCGCAAGGGCTGGATCGCGCCGCATTGGCCCAAGCAATACGGCGGCATGGGCGCGACGCTGAACGAACAGATCATCATGACCGAGGAACTGGCGCGGGTCGGCGCACCGCACCTGCCGGTGCAAGGCCTCAACCACATCGGTCCGATCCTGATGGAGTTCGCAAACGACGCGCAGAAGGCGAAGCACCTGCCTCCCATCATCGCCGGTTCAGTGATCTGGGCGCAGGGCTATTCCGAGCCGGGCGCCGGCTCCGATCTCGCGAGCCTCTCGACCCGCGCGACGCTGGAACGACGACCATTTCGTGGTGACAGGGCAGAAGATCTGGACCACCTGGGCCCATCATTCCGACTGGATGTTTGCGCTGGTCCGGACCGACCCGGAGGCGCAGCCGCGCCATGCCGGCATCAGCTTCCTCCTGATCGATCTGCACAGCCCCGGCATCCGGATTAGGCCGATCAAGACGATCGCCGGCGACGACGAATTCAGCGAGGTATTCTTCGACGATGTTATTGTGCCGGCCGAAAATCTGGTCGGAAAGCTCAACGACGGCTGGCGCATCGCCAATGCCTTGCTGGGGCATGAGCGGCTGTCGACCTCGAATCCGCAGTTCGTCCTGATGGCGCTCGATCGCATCAGGACGATGGCGCGCGCGTCCGGGATCATGGCCGACCCGGCGTTCCAGGATCGGCTCGCTGCGGCAAGCATCAATGTCACCGCGCTCTCGGCGATGTTCAGCCATGCAGTGGAGCTCACCAACCAGAAGCAAAGTCTCGGACCGGAGTCCTCGATCATCAAGATCGCCGGTTCCGAACTCCTGCAGGCGCTCAACGAGCCTGCTGATCGAGGCAGCGGGCGGCCACGCGCTCGCCGACCGGCCGATCGCGACGAACTTCGGCGAGGTCGACGTGGCAACGCCGTTCCTGCAGGCAAGGCGTGTGACGATCTATGGCGGCTCGTCGGAAATCCAGCGCAACGTGCTGGCCCGCCGCGTTCTGAACCTTCCGAATTGACGCAGCCCGGCAGCCGGCCATGGACCTGCATCTGACACCAGAGCAGACGCTGCTGCGCGACAGCGCCGCGAAATTCATCGCGGCGGCGGGCCCGAAGGTGGCGCGCGGATTCCGCGAGCAGGAACCGAGCTTCGCGCCGGCGCGGCTTGCGTGAGGCCGCAGACCTCGGCTGGCTCGGCATCCTCGCGCCGGATTCCGCCGACGGTCTCGGCCTGGGCCTGACCGAACTCGCACTCGTCCTTGAGCAGGCGGGGCGAGGGCTCGTCTGCGAGCCGATCGGGCTTGCGGCGATCTCGGCAGCCGCCTTGGCACAGGGGCCGGCCCCGCATCCGATGCTGGCAAAGGCGCTGGCCGGGGCGGCACTGGTTGTCCCGGCACTGCAGGAGAGCGCCTACGGCGACGATCCGCTCGCGCCGCGCACGCAAGCCAAGGGGCAGGGCGGGGCGCTGCGTGTGACCGGGTCAGAAGTCGTTCGTCTGCGCCGACGGCGCGGATGGCTTTCTCGTCAGCGCCAGCGGACGCGATGGGCCCGTGCTTTGCTACGTGGCGCGCAACGCACCGGGCTGCACGCTCTCGACGACGCAGACCGTGGAGGGTCGCAAGCTTGCAACGCTCAGCCTCGCGGATACGCCGGCCGATCTCGTGCCGGCGCATCCGTCGTCGCGGAATGCGGTTGAGGCGCTCCATAATCTCGCGCTGTTCGCGCTGTCGGCCGAACTGCTCGGCGTGATGGAAAAGGCTCAGGAGATGACGTTCGACTATCTGCGCATCCGCAAGCAGTTCGGTAAGCTGATCGGCAGCTTCCAGGCGCTGCAGCACCAGGCGGTCAACGTCTATATTCGAATCGAGGCGACGCGCTCGCTGGTGCTATCAGATCGCGGCCAACAACGATCCCTATCGCATCGATCCCGCGCTGGCCATCGCCGTGAAGGCCAAGGCCTCGGAGGACGCCTCTGTCGTCAC
The DNA here is from genome assembly GCA_963821555.1 of uncultured Alphaproteobacteria bacterium. GTDB lineage: Bacteria > Pseudomonadota > Alphaproteobacteria > Rhizobiales > Xanthobacteraceae > Z2-YC6860. Next base: position 65,419 of record CAWGEM010000025.1, read on the forward strand.
CCAGGCCTGCATCCAGCTTCATGGCGCGATCGGGTTCACCGACGAGCACGACATCGGGCTCTATCTCAAGCGGGCGATGCTGCTGTCGTCGCTGTTCGGCAATGCCGCGGCGCAGCGACGGCGCTATGTCGCAATCGCAGAGCTAACGGCGTAGTCTCGCCGGCTGGTGAACAGCTGGCGTCCCCATGCGTGGCTTGAGGTCCGAGGATAGCGACGGCGTGTCGGATGCCGAGCGCAGCCTGCTCCGCAAATCGGTGCGGGATTTTCTGGCGAACGCCTGGCCGTCCGACAAGGCCGTGGAGAATTCCGGCAACGTCGAGGCTGTTGCAAGGCTCTGGCCGGCCATGGCGCGGCAGGGGCTGTCGCTCGCTCGGCTCCGACGATGCCGAGGCCGGGTTGCGCGAGATCGTGCTGGTGTTCGAGGAACTGGGACGCGCGTCGTGTCCGGCGCCGCTGCTCGGTGCGGTCGCGGCCAACCTGGCGCTCGCGGCGTCAGCTTCGAACGCGACGCGCGCCTTGCTCGAAGACCTTCATCAGGGCAAGGCAGCGGTGGCGCTGGCGCTCGGCGCCTTCGACGGCGACCCGGCCGCGGGCCGCGTCACCATGTCGCGGCGACACGCTTGCGCGGCAAGCTTGCGTTCGTCGAAGGCGCGCAGACCGCGACGCATGTCCTGATCTTCACAGCATCGCCCGCAGGCGTCGCCGTGGTCGCACGCGACGCGCCCGGCTTGACGATGCGGGCCACGCCCGGCCTCGCGGTGCCGCCGTTCTGCGAGCTCACGCTGCAGGACACGCCAGCGCTGTGGCTCGATGTGTCGTCCGAGTCCCTCGCCGACATCGCGCTGGTGGCGAGGCTTGCCTGCGCCGGCCGCGCGCTCGGCGCGGCGCAGCGCGCGTTCGATCTCGCCGTCGAGCACGCCAAGGTCAGAAAGCAATTCGGCCAGCTCATCGGCCAGTTCCAGGCGGTGCAGCACAAGCTCGCCAACTGCCTGATCAGCCTCGACGGCGCCCGGCTGGCGATCGAGACCGCGGCCGAGGCACGCGACCACGGCAATCCGGACTGGCGGGTGTTCGCGTCATCGGCGGTCGCATTCGCGGGACCTGCGCTGCGCACCGTGTCGATCGAGACGCATCGGGCGCTGGGCGCCATCGGCTATGCCGAGGAGCACGAGGCGCCGCGGCATTTCCGGCGCGTGCATGCCGATCTCGCCCGCTTCGGCGGTGTCGCCGCGCGCGCGCGCCGAGCTTGCCGATTTCCTGCTCGGTCCGGTCCAGTAGACCATGTCCTCGCTTCCCGCCCACGACATGGGGTCTGCCGCGAACGCCTTCCGCGACGAGGTGCGCGACATGGCTCGTCCGGCATTGGACGCCGGAGAGGCGCGCCGCGCACCTGCGCAAGCCGTTCAAGGAGCGCGGCTGGGACGTCGAATTTTCCAAGCTGATGGGCCGCGACGGCTGGATCGGCGTCGGCTGGCCCGCGGCATTCGGCGGCCAGGGCCGCAGCGCCACCGAACAGATCGCATTCATCACCGAGATGGCGAACGCCGGCGCGCCCGTTGCAGGCGCACACGCACCGGCGAGTCGATCGTCGCACAGGCGCTGTTCCTGCACGGCAGCAAGGAGCAGCAGGACGAGTGGCTGCCGGCCATCCGCCGCGGCGAGCGCACCGTTTGCGCTGGGCTACAGCGAACCGGAGGCGGGCTCCGACCTCGCGGCGCTGCGCACCCGCGCCGTTCGCGACGGCGACGATTGGGTCGTCAACGGGCAGAAGCTGTGGTCGACCGGCGGCGACAAGGCGGAGTATCATCTGGCTCGCGGTGCGCACCGATCCGGATGCGAAGAAGCACGCCGGCATCAGCGTGCTGATGGTCGATCTGCGCTCGCCCGGCGATCACGATTCGGCCGAGCCTTGCGCTCTACGGCAAGACCTTCAGCGCGCAGTTCTACGACAACGTGCGCGTGCCGGCCAGGAACATGGTCGGCGACGTCAACAACGGCTGGAAGGTCATCACCGATGCGCTCGCGGCCGAGCGCGTCATGATCGGCGGCACGCGCATGGCCGGCGATCGAGCGCGCGTTCGACCATCTCACCGAGTACCTCAAGACTGCGGTGGTCGGCGGCAAGGTGCTGAAGAACGATCCGGTGATCCGCGACCGCATCGGCGCGCTCGCCGCCGACATCGAGGTGGCGCGCCAGTTCCAGATGCGCAATTCGCGGCTGATCGAGCAGGGCAAGGTGCCGCTCCACGAAGCCGCCATGGGCAAGGTGTTCGCAAGCGAGCTGCAGGAGCGGCTCGGTCAGGCCGCGCTCGATATCCTCGGCACCGGCGGGCTCTTGTCCGAGGATACCGACGGCGCGCCGGTCGGCGGCGAGATGGAACAGCTGCTGCGCCATGCCATCATGGGCATGATCGGCGGCGGCACCAACGAGATCCAGCGCAACGTCATCGCGCAGCGGGGGCTGGATTTGCCCCGTTGAACCAGGAGCAATCCATGAGCGAAGAACAAACGGTCAGCTACGAGCTGGATGGCGAGATTGCCCTTGTCGGGCTGAACCGTCCGGACAAGCGCAACTGCTTCAACCCGACGGTGATGAAGCAGCTGCGCGAGGCGATCGAGCGCGCCGGCGAGGAGGCGAAGTGCGGCATCATCTTCGGTCATGGCGACAACTTCTGCGCCGGACTCGACCTGCGCTGGGCCGCGGAAAGCTGGAAGACCGGCCGTTCGGAACGGCTGCCGTTCCCGTTCAACCGCAACACCTATTTCGAGGCGATGGCGCGCGGCAATATCCCGTTCGTCGCTGCGCTGCATGGCGCAACCCTGGGCGGCGGGCTGGAAACGGCCGCGGCCGCCCACATCCGGGTCGCGGACGAGACGACCTACTTCGGCCTGCCGGAAGGCACGCGCGGTATCTTCATCGGCGGCGGCGGCTCGGTGCGCGTGGCGCGTCTGATCGGCTTTGCGCGCATGCAGGACATGATGCTGACCGGCCGCGTGCTCAAGGCGGACGAGGCAGAACGCTACGGCATCGTGCAATACGTCGTGCCGAAGGGCGAGCAGATGGCCAAGGCCAAGGAGCTGGCTCTGAAAATCTGCAAGAACGCGCCGCTTTCGAATTTCGCCATCACCAACAGCCTGCCTCGGCTGCAGGACATGTCCTACGACGACGGCCTCTACTTCGAGCGCATGGTCGCGGAATACACCCGCAGCCCGGAGTCGATTGCCCGACTGCACCAGTTCCTCGACAAGACCGCGCCGCGCGTGCGACCGGCGGAATAATGATGGTGTCTGCCGCAACGGCGTTCGTGATCGTGCCCTCTCCCATTGGGAGAGGGCCGTCGCAGCTTTGCAACGATAAAGGACGGGTGAGGGGCTAGTGCCTCTCGGTAGGTCGTAACCCCTCACCCAACTGAAATTGTGTTGAACGTCCTTATGGCCCTCTCCCAATGGGAGAGGGCACGAAAACCGCAGTCGCCACGTGCGGCAGCGATAGAAGGAGTGAAGGATGGCTTTGCGTGACAACGCGATCGTGGCGTACGCCGAAACCAAGGTGATGGAGAAGAGCGACCGCAACGTCTGGGTGCTGTCCGGCGAGATTTTGGAATCGCTGCTCGACCAGACCGGCATCGACAAGAATGAGATCGACGGCCTGGTGATGGCGGGCCTGACCGGCACCGGCGCCGCCAATCCATTCTGGGCGCAGACCACGGCCGACGTGCTGGGCCTCGAGGTCGGCTTCTGCGAGCAGGTCCACACCGGCGGCTGTTCGGCCGCAGGCTGCGTCGTGCGCGCAGCGGCTGCGATCGACTACGGCCTGTGCGATGTGGCGTTCCTGTTGTTCGCCGATACCCACGTGCTGGAGGATCGCACCGACCACAGCCACTCCTACCGGCGCGAATGGACCGACCCGTACGGGCTGATGGGGCCGCCGGGCGCGTTCGGGCTGCTCAGCCGCGCCTACGAAGCGAAGTACGGCCTCGACTATCGGATGCTCGGCAAGCTCGCGGTGACGCAGCGCAACCACGCGCTCCTGAACGATAACGCCTGCGAAAAGCTGCGCGTGCCGATCACGATCGACGACTACATGAACTCGCGCATGATCGCCGATCCGATCCGCTTGCTCGACTGCGTGATGCGGACCGACGGCGCGGCAGGCCTGATCGTGATGAGCCGCAAGCGGGCGCAGGGAAAAAGGTCTCACTCAGAACATCATCCCGATCGGCTACGCCGAGCGCACGAATTTCAAAGGCGGCGAAAATCTCGTCGATGTGACCAAGAGCGGCCACGAAATCTGCGGCAAGAAGGCGCTCGGCGAGGCCGGCATCAGCATCAAGGATGTCGCTTCGTTCCATCCCTACGACGACTTCATCATCGCCATCATGCTGCAGTTCGAGGCGTTCGGCTTCTGCAAGCCGGGGCAAGGCGTGCCGTTCATTCGCGAGACCAACTTTGCGTTCGACGGCGACCTGCCGCTCAACACCGGCGGCGGACAGATATCCGCGGGCCAGGCGGCGTGCTCGTCGCACAACCTGGTCGAGGCGGTGCGACAGTTGCGCGGCGAGGCCGGCAAGCGCCAGGTCAAGAACACCAAGAACGCGCTGGTGACCGGCATCGGTTGGATCAACTACGGACGCAACTGGGGCTCGAGCGCGGCCCTCGTGCTGGTCCCGGAATGAGCGAGGCGATCATGGCTGACACGACAGACAACATGCCCTTGAACGATACGCTGGGCGTCAAGCGCACGATCCGGCACTTCGACTTCTCCGAGCCGTACTGGGAAGGCACAAGGCAGAAGAAGCTCATGATGCAGTACTGCAAGGTCGCCGAGAAATATCAGCACTTCCCGCGGCCGGTCAGCATTTTCACCGGCCGGCGGCGCGACATCGAGTGGCGCGAGGTGTCCGGCAGGGGCACGATCTATTCCTACACCATCACCCATCGCGGCACGCCGGCGTTCCGGGGCGCCGAACCTTATGCTGTGGTAAGCGTGACGCTCGATGTCGGCGTCAATTTCATCGCCGACATCGTCAACTGCACGACGGAGGAACTGAAAGTCGGCATGAAGGTGAAGCCGTACTGGCACCCGCTCGACGACGGCACGCACCTGATGCTGTTCCAGCCGGACCGGGATGCGCAATGACCGGTCCGGAGGCGGCGCGCGGCCCGCAAGCGGTCGCACGATTTCTGCGGCCGCGCTCGGTCGCGATCGTCGGCATTTCGCAACGCGCCGGCAGCGCTGGCCAGGTCATCCTGCAATCGCTGAAGGTCAACCAGTTCAAGGGCGATATCCATCTGGTCGGCCGCAGTGCCGAGCCGATCGACGGCCGGCCGGTGCTGAAAAGCGCGGACGAACTGCCGGAGGGCGTCGATCTTGCCGTGTTCACGCTGCCGGCCGCCGGCGTTCGCGAGGCGATCGAGTCCTGCGCGCGCCGCAAGGTCGGTTCGGCCATGGTGTTTGCCGCGGGCTTTGCCGAGGTCGGCGACAGCCGCGACGCAGGACGCGGTGACCGACACGGCGCGGGCAGCCGGGCTCGCCGTCGTCGGCCCCAATTGTCTCGGCGTCACCAACAACGTCGACGGCATGACGCTGCACATGCTGTTCGCGCGCGAGGCGCTGCGCGGAGTGACGGGCGGCGTCGCGTTCGTCGGCCAGAGCGGCGGCCTGCTCGGCCACTTCCAGCGCGCCACCGACGGCCGCGGCATTCCGCTCACCTACGTGATCTCGACCGGCAACGAAGCCGGCCTCGAAACCACCGATTTCCTCGAATTCCTCGCCGACGACCGCGCGACCCGCGTGATCGCGCTCTATACCGAGCAGATTCGCCGGCCGGTGCGATTCCTCGCCGCCTGCCGCCGCGCGCGCGCCGCCGGCAAGCCGGTGGTGTTGATGCAGGCGGGCCGCAGCGCCAAGGCGCGCAAGGCCGCGCAGTCGCACACCGGCGCGCTGATCGGCGACTTCGCCGCGATGCAGACGCAGGCCGAGGACGCCGGCGCCATCGTCGTCTCCACCATGGACGAGATGATGGACCTGGTGGAAATCCTGGCTGCGTTTTCCGACGCCGCCAGCCAAGGGCCCCGGCATCCTCACGGCCTCGGGCGCGTACGTCGGGACTTGACCAACGATTTCGCCGAGGAGGTCGGGCTCGAGCTTCCCGAACTTCGAGCCGGACACGCTGAAGACGGTCAGCGAGGTGCTGCCGGCGTACGGCAACTACGGCAATCCGCTCGACGTCACCGCCGGCTTCTCGCCGGATTCGCTGCCGCTGGTGGTCAAGACGCTGATCGACGATCCCAATGTCGGCATGCTGTTCATCTCGTTTCCGATCAGCTACGCCGCCGTGGTGAAGGCGTTCAACAAGGGCATGGCGGACTCGCCGAAGCCCAAGGTCATGGTAGCGCTCGGCGACACCTGGCAGCTCGCTCCCGACATCATGCAGGCCGTCGGCGAAAGCCCGGCGGTGTTTTCGCGCTCGTCGGATCGCATGTTGCGCGCGATCACGCTCTACACCCGCTACGGCCGCTTGCTGGCGCCGCGGCGACGCGTCCGGGCGCGGCCGAGCCGTTCGCCGGGCCTGCCGAAGCTCGGCAAGGGCACGCAGCCGGAATGGCTCGGCAAGAAGGTGCTCGCTGCGGCCGGCATCCGCGTGCCCGAGGGCGAACTTGCGCGCACGGCGGACGAGCGCGGCCGTGGTCGCAAAGCGCGTCGGCTATCCGGTGGCCTTGAAGGCGCAGGCCGCGGCGCTGTCGCACAAGACCGAAGCCGGCGGCGTGATGCTGAACCTCGCCGACGAGGCGGCGCTGCGCGCCGCGTGGGACACGATGATGACAAGCGTCAAGCGCGCCGCGCCCGATGTGATGCTCGACGGCGTGCCTGGTCGAGAGATGTCGCCGCAAGGGCATCGAGCTGATGGTCGGCGCTAAGCGCGATCCCGGCTGGGGCCCGGTGCTGCTGCTCGGGCTCGGCGGCATCTGGGTCGAGGCGCTGGGCGACGTGCAGGTGCTGCCCGGTCGATGCCGACGAGGCGCAGATCGTCGAGGCGCTCGGCAGGCTACGCTCCGCCAAGCTCCTGGCCGGCGTCCGCGGCGCGCCGCCGGCGGATGTCGAGGCGGTAGCAGCGGCGGTCATGGCGATCGGGCGGCTGATGCGCACACGTGCCGGAGATCGTCGAGGTCGACGTCAATCCGCTGATGGTGCACGCCAAGGGGCAGGGGGCGACCGCGCTGGATGCGCTGATCGTGACGGGATAGTTGCCGGCGGAGCCAAATCCCGAGTGGCGTCCGTCGGCAGCACGAGGGAGAACGCCATGAAGCTCGCACTTGCTGCATGGGTCGCTGTGGCGCTATTGCTCGGCCTCGCTGCCGGCGCAGGCGCAGACCTATCCGACGCGGGATATGCGGGTGGTGGTCGGACTGCCAGCCGGCAGCGGCGGCGATGTGATCGCGCGCTTCTATGCCGACAAGCTCTCGCAGCTCTCGGGCAAACCGGTGATCGTGGAGAACAAGCCCGGCATGATCCTGTCCGCCGGCGCCGATGCGGTCGCGAAGGCACGGCCGGACGGCTACACCATCCTCATTACGTCGGTCACGTCGTCGCATGCGGCGAACCTGTTCAATTTCAAGAAGCTGCCATACGACCCGATCAAGGACTTCACCCCGGTCGCGACGCTGCAGAGGAGCTACTTCATCCTGATGGTGCGTGCTGACGCGTCCTGGCGAAACGTCGCCGAGCTGACGGAAGCGATGAAGAGAAAGGGCGACAAGGCGAGCTACGGCTACGGCAGTCCGCCCGCACTCGCTTCGTCCGAGCTTTACAAAGCACGCGCCGGCTTTCAGGCGGTTGGCATTCCGTACAAGACGTCAATGGCATCGTTGCCGGAAATGTTCAGCGGCGAACTCGACTTCCAGTTCATCGACTGCCACCCAGGGAACACCGCTGATGCAGGGCGGCAAGCTCCGCGGTCTTGCGGTCACCAGCGCGCAGCGCGGTGCCGGGGGTCGATCTTCCGGCCATGGCCGAGGCCGCCAATATTCCGGAGTTCGATATCGCGCCGGCGTGGGGCGTCTTTCTGCCGGCCGGTGCGCCTGCTGCGATCGTGGCGAGGCTGGAGTCGTGGTTCGCCGAGATCATGGCGTCGGACGCGACCAAGCAGTTCTTGGCGAGCACGAACGCCGCGCCGTTTCCGGGCGGTGCCAAGGAACTCGCGGAGTTCATCCCAAAGGAAATCAAGAAGTGGGAACTGCTGTCGCGGCTCGCCAAGATCGAGCCGCAGTAGTATTCGCTCCGACGGACTCAGCCGATCTGTGCCAGCTCCAGCGGCGTGCCGATCAGGCATTCGGCCTGGCCCGGCCGCACCACCATGAAGTCCGACAGCATGCAGCCGACGTCGGGCTTCCAGGCGGAATTGTGCAGGTCGATGTTGTTGCCGAACGTCATGCCCTCTTCCAGCACGAGGTCGCCGATGCCGTGGCCGTTGAGCGTGTTGTTGCCGTAGCCCTCCCGGTAGATCACCGTCGGGAACTCCGGCGAGGCCGTTCCCATGGCGTGGAAGCCGAGCTCGACGAAATCGAGCCTCGCGCGCTCGGCTGGCGCGCGGATCATCGCCACGGCCTCGCGGATCGTGCGGCCGGCAACCAGCGCCTGCTTGCTGGCCTCCAGGCACTCCACCGACACCTTCCAGATGTCGAGCAGCTCCTGCGGCGCCTTCTTGCCGAGATAGACCGTGAACTCGGTGTGGCAGCGGTAGCCGCAATACTTGGTGTGCCATTCGGCGATCACGATGTCGCCGTTCTGCAGCGGCCGGGTGCTGGGCGTCAGCGGCTGGTCGCAGCCGTGCAGGAGATGCCACAGCTCGCGGGTGGGATGCTCGACCGGGCCGGACGCGAGCAGGTTGAAGACGTTGGGCTCCGCGCCGTTGGCGATCTGAGTGCGGATCATCTCCGCAAAGACCTCGGCCTCGGTCACGCCGGGCCGCGCCGTGTCGCGCATTGCATCGACTACTTTGCGCGCGATCTTGCCGGCCTTGCGCAGCATGTCGATCTCTTCCTCGCTCTTGACCATGCGCATTTCCTGGAAAATCCAGCTCGCATCGGCCATTTCCGCGTTCGGCAGCAGGCTGGGCAAGCTGAACCACGTCGTCGTGCAGCAGCGTCGGCGTGACCTGGATGGTCGATGAGAACCCGACCAGGCCGATCCGCGAGCGCTCGAGGCCACGCTGCTTCAACTCGTCGACGAGCGCCGCGACGCCGGCAAAATTCCGGATGTCGTGGACCCAGTCCTGGATCGAAAGATACATGCTGGTCGGCCGGTTCATGTGCGGCACGGCGTGCCAGATGATCGGCTCGCCGGTCAGCGCAAACAGCGCATTGGCGCCGAGCTGCCCGTCGATCTGGAACATGTAGCGCATGTTCGCCATGCCCATGCCCCAGTAGATGTCGTTGCCGAGAAAGACCAGGGCGTCGATGCCGGCCATCAGCATGCGCTTGCGAGCCTTGTCCCAGCGACGGTCCCGCTCCTTGCGCGAGAGCTGCGGCATGTATTTCAGGAGCTCGCGCGTCGCCTGCGCGCCTTCGGGGAACGGCTTGCGTGTCGGGGGAAACGGAGGATTGGGCTTCATGGTCGAGCGCCTCGCAAAATGGCGTTGAAGGGTGCGCTTTGCGCGCGCCAGCCGGCGAAAGTCCGCACTAGGCGCGGTGGCGCAGGATGGAATCCATGTCGTATCCGGCGATGCGCGAATAGTTCTGCGACACCGAGCGCAACTCGTCATCGGTCACGACGTTGTCGAGATTGTCGAACCGCTTACCGCCGGTTCGCTGTTCGACGAGGTCGATGATCTGGTCGGGCGGCGCGTTCCGGCTTTGCATCACGACCTTGCTGGTCGCGGGAATGCGCTCGGCCTCGTAGGCCTTCAGCGCGGCCACCGGAACGGGATTTGTCTTCAGCAGGTGGGCGAGCCGGGCCGCATCGATGATCGACTGCGCGCCGCCGTTGCCGCCGCGCGGGTACATCGGATGCGCCGCATCGCCGAGCAGCGTGATGCGGCCGAACGTCCAGCGATCGATCGGATGGCGGTCGACCATCGGATAGGTCAGGATGAACTCCGCTTCGCGCAGCATCCTGGCCGCATCGAGCCAGTCAAAGCTCCAGTCCTTGTAGATCGGATAGAAGTCGTCGAGGTTGCCGGGCTTGCTCCAGTCGACCGCGTCGTGCTCGGTCTGCACCACTTCGGCCGACCAGTTGATGAGCTGATTGCCATTGCCGTCGACGTTGTTACGGATCGGATAGAACAGCAGCTTGCTCGTGGTGAACAGGCCACCGATCCGCGTGATGCTGCCGCCGGTGAGAAACGGCTTTGCGATCGTCACGCCGCGCCAGATGTTGATGCCATGAAACACCGGTGGGCCTTCGTTCGGATGGAACTGCTTGCGCACCACCGAGTGGATGCCGTCGCAGGCGATAATGATGTCGGCGCGCTCGGGCGGCAGCGCTTTGCCGTCGCGGTCGACGAAATGGGCGGTGGCCGAGGTGTCGTCCTGCTCGACGCGCACGCAGCGGCGGTTGCACACGATGTTCTGGTCGCCGATGCGCTCGCGCGCGGCGCCGTAGAGCACCATCAGCAGGTCGCCGCGATGAATGGAGTAGTGCGGATAGGGGTAGCCGGCGTGTACGCCACACGGCTCGCTGAAGATGAACTGACCGTTGTGCGTAAAGTAGGCGAATTCCTTGGGTTCGATCGCGACGCGGGCCAGTGCCGGCTGCACGCCGAGGGCCGTCAGTTCGCGCATCGCATGCGGCAGGAGATTGATGCCGACGCCGAGCGGCTTGATCTCCGAGGCCGCCTCGAACACCCGGCAGCGCAGGCCGGCGGCATGCAGCGTCAACGCCAGCGTCTGTCCGCCGATGCCGCCGCCAACGATGAGTACTTCCACAGTTCCTCCTGTCTACGTCCGTCGGTCTGTTCGGAGTGCTATTGGCTGCCGGCGACGCCGGCGCGCTGTACGACGGCCGCCCATGCATCGAGCTCGGATCGGACGAAGGCCCGGAGCTGCTCGGGGGTCGATCCGTCAAGCGGCACCATGGCTGCCTGCGAAATCCGGTTCTTGACCTCGGGGTCGGCCAGGACTTCGCGCATCGCGCCGTTGATCTTGGCCACGACCTCGTCCGGCGTCTTGCCTGGCGCGACCAGCGCCTGCCAGGCCGCGGCGTTGTAGCCGGGAACGCCTGCCTCGGCGATGGTCGGCACATCCGGCAACAGCGCAACCCGCTGCGCCGAGGTGACGCCCAGCGCGCGCAGCTTGCCGGCCTGGACCTGCGGCAGCGATGGGGGAAAGTCCACGAACAGCACCTGGATCTGCCCGGACAGGAGGTCGGTGACCGCCGGCGCGCTGCCGCGATAGGGCACGTGCGTCATCTTGGTCCCGGTCATGCTTTGGAACAGTTCGGCGAACAGGTGGTGCGGGGAGCCCGGACCGTTCGAGCCGAACGACAATTCGCCGGGCTTGCTCTTGGCGTAGGCGATCAGCTCCGCCACCGAGTTAACCGGCAGCGACGGATTGACCACCAGCACGAACGGCACGCTGGCCACAGTTGCAGTCGGCCTGAAATCCGCAATCGGATCGTACGGCAGGCTCTTGTAGATCGATGGATTGATCGCGAGCGTCGTGCTGGTTGCGATCAGGAGCGTGTTGCCGTCGGGCTGGGCCTTGGCGACCGTTTGCGCCCCGACGATGGTGCCGGCGCCAGGCTTATTCTCAACGATGATCGTGTTCTGCCACTTCTTCTCGAGTTGCTGGGCGATCACGCGGCCGAGCAGGTCGGTACCTCCGCCCGGCACCACCGGAACGACGATACTCATCTTGGCGCCAGGAAATCCCTGCGCACGGGCTTCGTGAATGCACGCGAGCGCGAGCAGGAGCGCGAGCCCCGCCAGGCATGACGTTCGCATTGTCATTTGAAGTCCTCCGGAGTGAACGGGACCTGGAGCAGGTGATACGTCCGCGTTATTTCGGCAAGGTGACCACGAGGTCATCGTCCTTCACCTCGACCGGGATCGGCCGCAGCCGCAGCTTGTCGTAACCATGGTGGCGGCCAGTTCGAATGTCGAACTCGTAGCCGTGCCACGGGCACACGATGTTCTTGCGATCCTTCGAGAATCGGAAGCCCTGGCTGGTCTGGTCGCCTGCGAACAGCTCTTCGACCCGCGGGATGATCTTGCCGAGGCAGACCGGTCCACCCATGTGCGCACATTGATTGAGGTAGGCGACGAAGCCGTCGTCCAGCCGGAAAATTCCGACCTCGGTGCCTTCGATGTCGACGGTCATGCGACCCGACGCAGGAAAGTCGGACACCGGCCCCAGGCTCACTTGTCGCATGAGCTGCTCCTTCCGGTCGGGATCATGACAGCCCCGGCCGTGCATCGAGGACATCGTCGGCGCGCGGACGCAACCGCTTGGCTTCCAGGCCGAACACGCGTGCCGCGTTGAGCCCCAGGATGTTGCGCTTGCCCTGCTCGCTCACGAACGGCAGCGAGGTGATCGCGCTCGGCGGATCGAAGTCCCAATGCGGCCAGTCCGACGCGTAGAGGAGCTGCGTCTCCGCCTTCATCGACTTGAACGTCGCCTCGAGGAGCCCCATGTCGGCCTTCTCCAGCGGCTGCGAAGTGAAGTACATGTCGCGCATGTAGTCGCTCGGCAGCCGCTTCAGCATCGGCGCCTCGCACACCCGCATCAGGTACTCGTGGTCGAGCCGCTGCATCAGGAACGGGATCCAGGCGAGCCCGCTTTCCACCCAGATCAGATTCAGCTTCGGAAACCGCTCCGGCAGCGCGTTGATGATCCAGTTGGTCAGATGGATCATGTTGAAATGCACGAACGACAGCGCGTGCATCGAGATGAACCGGTTGAGCTGGGCGAACGACGGATCGCCCCAATGAAAGCCTGAGTGGAACGCGAGCGGCTTGCCGGTCTCCTCGATCAGCGAGTAGAGCGGCATGTAGCTGTCGTGGTGCACCGGCTTGTGCCGGGTCGCGGCGATCGTGTAGCCGATGACGTCGGAGTTGCCGCCGTATTTGCGGACAAGGTCGACGCAGGCGTTTGGCGTGTTGAAAGGCAGGTACAGCAGGCCCTTGACGCGCTGATCCTGCGGCAGGATTTTTTCGACCAGCCAGCGGTTATAGGCCTTGGCGAGCGCGACCTCGACGTTGTCCTGCGGATGCATGCCGAGCAGCAGCATCTGCGTCGGAAACACGACTTGATAATCGATGCCAAGCGCGTCCATGCCGCGGCGCACCAGCTCGACGAAATGGTGCACGCCGTTGCCTTCGACCGGCTCGAGCAGAGCCGCGTTGTGCGGGATGCGGCCATAGAGCGACTGGAAGGCGACGCCGGGCGCGATGTTGAGCAACGCGGTGCTGCCCTGTCCCGGGCGCTCCATGGACTGGCCCATGTGCCGGATGACTTCGTCCTCGACCAGTTCGAGGATTTCGCTCCAGAACTGGATCTCGCTGACGTGGGCGTCGATGTCGACGAGGAAATAGTCCTCGAAGTCGCGCGCCTGCTTGGTGGCATGAGACAGGATGTCTCGGGTGTCGGTCGCGGTCGTGATCTCGCGCAATCGGCGGACGTGAGGGCGCGGGCGCTCCAGCATCGGCTCCTCCCTGTCTTCGTTCTTCTTCGTACCTTGGCCTGTATCTCAGCAGAAAATGGTAAACATGACAACGATCGGCGCGGCAAAGACGCAGCGGTCCCGGCCTTCTACCGCTCGCCCGCGTTGCCCTCCACCGCGAGCGCCGCCTCGAACTCGTGCGCCAGCCGGACGAACCGCGAAAGGCGCTGCCGGCCGAACCGGCGCGTGATCTCGCCGTAGGTCGCCTCGTAGGAGGGGCCGAGCCTTCGCAACAGCGTCCAGCCATCCGGCGCAAGCTCGATCAGCACGCGTCGGCGGTCGGCCTGCGACTTCCTGCGTCGGCATAACTTGCGCCGTTCGAGCTTGGGCAGGATGCGCGACAGGCTCGTCGGCTTGAGAAACGTGACCCGGGCCAGATCGAGGACCTCGATTTTCTCGCGGCTGGAGAGCGCGCGCAGCACGCGCCACTGCTGTTCGGTCAGATTGAACTCGCGCAGAAATGGCCGGAAGTGCGCAATGGCGGCCTCCCGGGCGCGCAGCAGCGCCATCGGAATGGCGGTCGAAAAATCACGCAATCGCGGTGACGCGGCACCGCGTCGGGCTGGGGTCCTGCGTTTCGTCATGAAATGCCTAAATGCTCCCGCTTTTTTTTCGGAAGGATCGACCCCCACCGGTAACAGATTTGGCGTTTCAGCCGTCGGTCAGCAGCGCGACGAGTGCCCGGCGACCGTGCCGGGTTCGATTGTCACCGGGAATGCCTCGACCGTAAAGCCGGTCGAGGCTGGATCTTCGGCATCGGCAAGCCGCCTAATCGTCAGGCGGCAAGCGGTCATTCGCTCCTCCCCGATTTATGCAGACGTGCCCGGCATCTGCTCGTCCAGCCAGCCGCGGGCGACCTTGAAGGTGTCCGCCAGCATCTCATCATAGACCGAGTAGTGATTGCCGGACGAAAATAGATGCAGCCGCTTCGGGCCCGCGAGCCTGGTGTGAAACTCCTGGACGGCCTCGAGCGGAATCTGCCCGTCGTGCTCCATCGCGATCACCAGCACCGGCTGCCGGATGAACGGCGCCCAGTACACCGGATGGATGCCCCGGCCGAGATTGACCACCATTTCCAGCGCCATCGGGTAGCTCTTGCCGGCGTAGCGCGCTGCGGTCTGCGGGTTCCTGATGATCTCGCTGCGATCGACGATCTCGATCTCGCCGGTCTGCACCTTGCGAACGAGCGCAGCCTGCGCCCGTTCGCGCAGCGCGATCTGCTCGGGCGTCGGCGGGCCGGTCTCGCGGCGGCCGGCAAACACCGCCGGCACCACCAGCACAGCGCAACGCACCGCGTCCGTGTGCAGCAGCGCGCCTGCCGCCATGCGGCCGCCCATGCTGCTGCCGTAGAGCGCGACACGCGTGCCGTCGACGTCGCTTCTTTGCGCGAAGTATTCGGCGGCGCACGCCACGTCCTCGATCTGCTCGACCGGGACGAGCCTGCCGCGATAGCCTTCGCTGCCGCCGAAGCCGCGATAGTCGAAGGTCAACACACGATAGCCCGCTCCCGCGAGCAGCCGCGACATGCCGGGCGGGCTCTCCTCCTTCAGGCCGCCGGTGCCGTGGCAGTACACAACACCCGGCGCTGGTCGTCCGTCGACGCCAGGCGGATGGAAGATGCGGCCCGCCATGCGCAGCGCCGGGCCGGAATAGAATGTGACGTCCTCGGTCCGGACGTCCGGCTGCGAAAGGTCTGTCATCAATGCGTGTCGGCCGGCTTGCGACTTGATCTTGGTGATGGCGAACATTTCCACGCCGACCGGCGCGCCGCAAGAGACCAGCCGGACGGGTCAGCAGTGCAAGAATGCAGCGCAGCCGCCCGCTCGCCGCATTCTCCCATTTGTGTCAGGATCGCGCGCAGAACCATCACGGACGTGAAAGTGGAGGGTGCGGTGCCGTTGCCCGTTGCTGGCGAGAATCGCAAGCTGCTTCATACGCGCGTTGTCGAATGCCGCGGCTACCAGCGCGACGATGGTCTTTACGACATCGAGGGCTCGGTCACGGACGTGAAATCCTATCCAATCAACCGCGGCATGGGGATCGGCAAGAGCGTGCCGGCCGGCGAGCCGATCCACAAGATGTTCATCCGCATGACCGTCGACGACAACCTCGTGGTGCGGGAGATCGCGGCGGTGACGGATGTGTCACCGTTTCCGATGTGCCCCGAAGCGGTCGCGCCGATGGCGGGGCTGAAGGGGCTCAAGATCGGTCCGGGATGGACCAGGGCGGTGCGCGATCTGCTCGCCGGCGCCAAGGGCTGCACGCACTTGATGGAACTGCTCGGCCCAGTTGCGACCACCGCCTTTCAAACCCTGGTCAAGGTGCGGATTGAGAGGCCGACCGCCGGCCGCGACGGCCGCCCGAACAAGATTGACAGCTGTTATGCGTTCGCAGCCGACCGCGACGTGGTGCGCGAGCGCTGGCCCGAGCACTACACCGGGCCGCTGCCGCCGGCGGAACAGCAATGAAGCGCTCTCATCAACGTACGACGGGCGCGACGCTCGTAGGTTGATGCCGGGACCGAGTGAGCGCGCCGCTGTCCCTCAAGCCGGACCGAAGACCTGACGCCCGCCAAGGAACGTCCGCTCGATCCGGATGTCCTTGAGTCGATGCAGGTCGCAGGTCAGCGGATCTTCCGCCAGCACAGTCATGTCTGCGACCTTGCCCGGTTCGAGCGATCCGAACCTGTCTTCGTCCCAGGTCAGCCGATGCCCGCTTTGGGCTGCCATGCGCAGCGCCTCCTCCCGCGAGAGGTGGCTTTCGCCGATCTGGCGCTGGCCATCCTCGTCCCAGCGCGCGATCGCTTCCCAGGCCGCCCACAGCATGGAGTAGGGCACGCCGTCGGTCGAAAGCGCGACCGGCACACCACCGTCCAGCAGTCGCCGGATCGGGATGGCATCGCTGCCGAGCTTGTCGAGGCTGTAGCGATCGCTCGCCATCCAGAGGAAACCAGGCACCACGGTTGCGATCACGCCGAGTGCCTTCATGCGGCGGATCTGGGTGTCGGTCGCCTGGTTGACGTGGATCATCACCCAGC
Source organism: uncultured Alphaproteobacteria bacterium (assembly GCA_963821555.1). Classification (GTDB taxonomy): domain Bacteria; phylum Pseudomonadota; class Alphaproteobacteria; order Rhizobiales; family Xanthobacteraceae; genus Z2-YC6860. Next base: position 82,116 of record CAWGEM010000025.1, read on the forward strand.
GCCGGTCGCGGATCGACACCTCTTTGTCGATCGCCTCGTAGACGCTCAGGCCGTATTCGAGATCGCGGCTGATCACGCAGTTTACGCGCAGCCCCAGCCGCGCCGCTTCGATGCCGAGTTTCACGAAGCGATCGGCGGTCATCGCCTGATAGAAATGCCCGGCCCACTGGTCGTACGGATATCCCCCGGCGATGATATCGGCGACCGTCGCGTCGGCGTGACCGCCAAGGTTGATGCCTTCCACGCGCAGGATGTCGTCGCCACGGCCGCGGCCGCCGGCAGGGCCGGCATAGTGGTACATAAGATCGATCAGCCGTTTGTCGTCGAAGGCTGCACTCGGCATGCTGACCGGGGCGTGCATGCGCAACGGCAATGCGTTGCGCTCGGCGTTCTCGCGGTAGGCGCGGATCACCGTCGGTGTGAGGCCATGCCCCTCATAGAGTGAGGTCGTTCCCACGGCGATATAGGCCTGCGCGCCGAGCCGCACGCTCTCGACGCGATCGCAATATTTGAAGCGGGGCAGATCGCGGAACAGCGTGTATTCCAGGACCGGTACGAAATTGCGTTCGAGGAAGACGCCGGTCGGCTCTCCGCGTGCATCCTTTACAATCTCGACGTTGTGCGGCGCAGGCGTATCGCGCGTCACGCCGGCTCGCGCAAGGGCGAGCGAGTTTGCGACCGAGGGGAAGGGGCGGCGGCTCCACCAGCCCCACACGGCGCGAATGTAGACCGCATGGTCGGGCGCAACGGCATCGAGGTCGTGCCGGGTCGGGAAGCGGCCGTCAGTCAATTGGTCGGGGCGGCTGATGTATTCATGCGGCGGCTCACCCATCGGCATGAGCACGATCCAGTCGCCGGCCGGCGTCGTCTGCGCCGCCCGCCTGACGACCTCCGCGATGTCCGCGACCGAATGAAGACCGGCGATCGGGGTGCCGCCGCGGGCTTTAAGTCCCTCGCGGTCGGCATGCGGATGGGCGTCGAACAGGCCCGGAATCACGGATCGGCCATTAAGGTCGATGAGCTTGGTCGCGGGGGCGGCCTCTTTGAGCACCGCCGCGTCCTCGCCGACGCTCGCGATATGACCCGATCGCACCGCGACGGCTTGCGCCAGCCGCGAGCCACGATCGAGGGTGATGATTTTTCCGTTGTGCAGGATCAGATCAGGAGGTGGCATGCTCCCGGCAGTCTAGCGCACTCTTCGAGGATTTGCCTTGGGCTGCGTCATCGTGACGATCGCCTCGTATTGCGGAGCCACATCATCGTTACCTCGGCCTTCGGCTTGCAGCTTCAATTTGAAGAACCGAATTTTTGTGATCGACAGCCGCGCTTTTCGAGGGCGGTCAGCGCGTCTGCGCGACAGGCCGGCCGGCCACGCGCCGCGACTTCTCGACGAGAAGAATTGGGGCGCGTGGCACGATCGCGGATGGTTCCTTCCGATCGAGTCCCAGCCCGTCACGCCATCAGCGTGGTGAGCTTCGTGCGCAGGGAGTTGATCGTAGGCTTCAGAACTTCACCGACGCCGGGGATTGCGAGCACCCGGTCGAAGAGCTGGTTCAGCGACACCATCGCCGGGCTGACCACGCCGGTGACGACCTTACGCTGCTCCGACGAGAACTGGGCCTGCAAGTTGGTGACGCGATCGACCTGTCGCGTGACCTCCTGCAGCTTCGGAAGCGCGGCCCTCGCCGATGCCTCGTCGGTGATGTCCTGCAACGAAGCGCGCAGGCTGCCGATGCTGTCACCCAGCTGTCGGCCGATGTCCACGCCGCCGACGGCGGCTCCGGTGGTCGCGGCCGGCCGGGTCGCCGGCGTTGCCGTCTGGGGCGCTTGATCGGATCGGTCGGAGAGCATCCACCAGCCGAGGCCGATGATGACGGCAAGCGGCACCGCCCAATAGGCCCAGTTGGGCACGGCCGACGTTGCTCCGCCGCCCACGCGCTGGCCTGCGTTGCCGGCGCTGTTGGCCGCGGACGAGGCCAGATGCGCCGTCTGCGCGGTCGCTCCGGTGGCGGCCTTCGTGGCCTGGCCGGCTGCCGTATCCGCCATTCCACCAATCGAATCGAGGAGCCGGGTGTCGCTCAGCAATTTGCCGAATCCGGCCGGCATGGCTTGCGCGATTTGGCTGCGTTGTGACGTGAAAAGATCGGCGAGAGCGCCCGCATCCGGTCCTCGTGCGCCGAACTGTTTGCCGATTGTGCCCATAACCACCGGCGCCAGCATTCCGAGCAGGGAACCGCTTGCGCCTTGTCCGAGGCCGGAAAACTTGGCGATGGCGCCGGTGAGGGCGGTTTGATCGGCACCGCCGAGCAGCGATGACAGCAGGTTCGATCCCTTGTCGACCAGTGACGACTGGCCGCCGCTGTCGACCATGCTGGCGAAGTCATCAAGCACGCCGGTCTGCTGTTTCACGGCATCGGCCAGGGTCTGCGCCCGGCCGCGCTTGGTGGCAACGCCGCCCAATCCGGCGAGCAGCGCCGGCACCGCCGCGCCGGCAGCGGTCTGCGTATTGACCCGATCGAGCCCGAGGGCTGCCGCGATGCGGGCGATCATGTCCGGAGTCAGGAATTGCATTACCAGCGAGACGAGATTTGTAGCCATGGCTAATCCTCCTCCTTGGTTGAGATGTCAGGTTTCTTGCGAGTGAGCGTCAGAGCAGCGCGCGCTGGCGATCACGCGGGCAGCAAAGCCCGCGCGTGCCGGTGTCGGCTTGCGGTCGCGATATCGTGAGGCCGAGCCACGCTGGGACGGCGCACGTCGGCCATGCAGTCGAAACGCTTGACTGCTGGCTGACGCAGCGCGAGGCGCCACCGCAACGGCGAGAACCTTGGCCATGACCTCCTCCGTCAATTACGCGACGGAATCGCGTCCGCTCAAAGCCTTCCCACCCCCGTTGCTGGAACCACGATAAGTCCTGCGCTCCGACGGATCGAGTTGGACTGTGGTCCAATGCGACGCGCGGAACTTGATGGTATTCAGCAACCTTGCTGCCGCGTCGCTTCGCAGTCTTCCATATGGGCCTGCGCTTGCAGTGTGCTCCCTACTCGCGTTTGCCGCCTGCGCAAAGCAAAGCGGCAGCGATCGCGGAGGGGCGCGCGAAAATCGCGGGCGTCGCCAAGCTGATCGGCACGACGTCTCGATAAGCCAGGGCGCGCGCCCATCCGGCGCCCGGTATCGACCGCACCGTTCGGGCCCTATGATGCGACGAGCTGACCAAGGCCTGTTCTGCAGGCCTGTTCTGCGGTGCTCGCCGAGGAGCCGGCCGTGTTCTGTGCAAACCTGCGCCTTCGGGCAACGCCGGGAGCGAGAATTGCATGAAGCTTGCAACCTTCGTCGGCGCGAGCGGGGAGCCCGCGATCGGCGTGGTCGACACTGGACGCGACCGCATCCTCGACCTCGCCAAGGCTGCGGCGCTCGCCGGCCGCGAGGAGCCTTCGTTTACCACCATGCTTGCACTGATCGAGCACGGTGCTCCGGCGCTTGCTCTGGCACGTTCGGTCGTGGGCTCGTGGCCGAGCAAGGCCGAGCAACCGCTCTCGGCGACGCGGCTGCTGTCGCCGCTGCCGCTGCCGCAGCAGCTCCGCGACTGCCTCGTGTTCGAGCAGCATCTCGCCAACGCCATGAAGACATGGGAGAAACTGACCGGCCGGCCGTCCGGGCCGATCCCGCCGCTGTGGTATCAGCGGCCGTCTTGGTACAAGGGCAACCGCTTCAGCGTCGTCGGCCACGACCACGACGTCGAATGGCCGCCGTACTCCGAGATGATGGATTTCGAACTCGAGCTTGCTTGCGTGATCGGGCGCAAGGGCCGCGATCTCGCGCCCGAGCACGCGCTTGAACACGTGCTCGGCTACACGATCTTCAATGACTTCTCGGCCCGCGACGTGCAGATGCAGGAGCGGCCGCTCGGCATGGGGCCGATGAAGGGCAAGGACTTCGACACCGGCAACGTGCTCGGCCCGTGGATCGTGACGAGCGACGAACTCGGCGATCCTCATACGCTGAACATGCAGGTTCGCGTCAACGGCGAGCGCTGGGGCGGCGGCAATTCGCGCGACATGCACCACACGTTCAACGACATTCTGGCCTTCATCTCGCGCTCGGAGACGCTTCATCCCGGCGAAGTCATCGCCTCGGGCACGGTGCCGACGGGATGCGGCCTGGAGCTTGGGCGGTTTCTCACGCCGAACGACGTGGTCGAGCTCGAGATCGAGCGCATCGGAATCTTGCGCAACCGCATCGTTCGGCGGCCGAGCGAGCAAGGTTGAGCATTCAGACAAACCGAGTTTCGAACGGGAGGAGAAAACGACGTGACGAAGGACAGCTACGAAGAAGGCATGAAAATCCGGCGCAAAATGCTGGGCGATGCCTGGGTCGACCGCTCGCTCGCAAACCGCAACGATTTCAACAGCGAAATCCAGCGGCAGATCACCAGCCACGTCTGGGGCGACATCTGGACAAGGAGCGCGATCGAGCCGAAAACCCGCCGATTTATGGTGATGTCGATGATGATCGCGCTGCGCGCCTGGGACGAATTTCGTCTCCACGTGAGGGGCGGGCTCAGCCAGGGCGACCTCACCAAGGACGAACTGAAGGAGATCATTCTCCAGGCCACGGTCTACTGCGGCGCGCCGGCCGGCAACCACGCCGCCCAGCAGGCCGAGATGGCGTTCAAGGAGCTTGGCATGTAGCCGGAACGGCGTTGCTCGCGATCGAGCAGGCGCCGTTTAAGCCCGAACAAGGCCCGATGCAGACGGAATAAGCCCTGCTCGCGGCCGTGCTCGCGCCCGAACAAGGACTCGGCGCGTGGAACGTGGCGTCAGCGTTTCATGTGCGCTGGCATCCGCGCAGGACTGCGCCGCCTCACTCGTTCAGCATCACGTTGAGGATCGCACTGCGGCCGCTTCGCACCGCGGCGTACCCCGCCTCGATCGCGGCCTTCAGCGCCGCGGGCTTGTCGACGCGCGCGCCCGAGCCGCCGGTCCAGGCGGCAAGCTCGGAATAGTCCGGGTTCTCGATGTGCACGCCGTAGTGCAGCTTCTCCTTCGCGGACACGCCCTCCGGATACCAGTTGACGTGGGTTCGCCGCATCACCTCGTATTTGTTGTTGTTGCAGATGACGATCAGGATCGGCAGCTTCTGGTCCCTGGAGAAGGTGAGCGACGGCAGCACCGGGTTGTAGAGGAACGAGCCGTCGCCGATCAGCATCACCACCGGCCGCTCCCGCGCACCGAGCTTGGTGCCGAGCGCAATGCCGAGCCCCTGGCCGAGCCCGCTCGGGATCCGCAAGAAGCTCTGCGGCTCGTTCCAGTCGAGCAGGTCGCGGATGATCGGGCTGTGCACGATGGTCTCGTCGAGATAGATCGTGTCGGCCGGCAGCACCGCGTTCAGCGTCGCGCAAAGCTGCGCGGTCGAGATCGCGTCCGCTCCGCCTCGTCCTGCGCGCGGCCTTGCGGCGCGCCATGAGCGCCGCGTGCTCCTTCTCCCAGCGTGCGCGCCGCGCCGCGTGCTTGCCCGCGCTTTCGCCTTTTGCTTTCAGCGCCGCCGTGAGCAGCGCGAGCGACACGCCGGCGTCCCCCTCAAGATATGTGTCGGCCTCCATGGTCTGATAGACCATGTGGTCCTTGAGCGGATGATCGCTGATCGCGACGATTTTCGCGTTCGCAGGCGCATTGCTCGGCGGATACCAGGGCACCCGGCTTTCGACCAGCAGCACGAGGTCGGTCTTCCTTCAGCAGCGGCGCGATGTTGGTGCCGAGATGCAGCGGGTGCGACTTCGGGAAGTTGGCGTAGGCCGCGGCGCGGCCCTCCAGCACGGGGATCGCCATCAGCTCGGCGAATTCGATGAGCGCTGCGAACGCTTCCGGATCGCGCCCGATGCTCTCGGTGATCACAACCGGGCACTTCGCTTCCGCGATCAGCGTCTGCGACCCGCGCCACGTCCTCCGGCAGGGGCTGCACCTTGGGCGGCTCCGGCGTGTCGCGGAATTTTTTCGGCGGCGTCCAGGCGTGCATCATGGTCTCGACCGGCACGTTCAGATAGACCGGCCCCTGCGGCACGCGCTTGGCCATTTCGCCGGCGCGCACCACGCTCTGATAGAGCGTCTCGGAGCTCGGCGCCTGGTTCGCCCATTTGACGATCGCGTCGACGAGGCGCTGCGGGCCGCCGACGACGCCGAGGTTGCGGTACCACTGGTTGCCGGGATCGAAATCGGCAAGCTCGCCGTAGCTCAGCGACTCGCCCGACATCACCAGCATCGGCACTTCGCTCGCTCGCGCGCCCTGGATGCCCATCGCGCCCTGCAGGAGGCCGGAGCCGGCGTGCAGCAGCACCGCCTGCATGCGGCCGGTGACCTGCGCGTAGCCGGCCGCGACCCCGATCGCGAGCGTCTCGTGGCCGCAGTCGATGTAAGTCGGCCCGGCCTTGCCGCCGACCTTCTGGCGCGCCAGCGCCTCCCACACCGGCGGCCATTCCGAACCTGGCGAGGAGATGACGTAGTCGACGTGCAGGTTGCGGAACGCTTCAAGGATGGCCTCGCCGCCGTCCTGCTGGTTGGTCAAGGCTGTCCGGTCGCTGCTCACGGAATGCTCCTTGCGTGTATTTCAAAAATCTTAATACGGGGATGTCGAAGTTCCCGGTTCCCAAGCCGGTGATTTGATAGCCGCTGCAGTGTGCGCAACGCTAACGCGTTTGCAAAGGGCGGCCCATGGCCGCCCCTCGCATTCCATGTTGATGCCGGCAAGATCAGATGCGTCCGTGACCGTAGCCGACCTTTTCGATATCCGGCGACGTCACGACTCGCTTGGTTCGCCGCGCGCCAATCGGCGCCGGCAACCTCCACAGGCGCGGCCCAGGAGGTCGATCCCGTCGATGCTCATTCAATCCAATTTGCCCGAGCGAAAAGTGTGACCAGCGGAGCAAGGGGGTCAACGCGGCAGTTCTGAGCCACCTCTTCTCGCGCACAGGCATCGCGACGGGAATTGAAAGATTGAGAGCGCCAACGGTTTTCAGGTTCGCGATCGGCTTCGCCTCATCATCCGCAAATCGCGATCAGCCTTCAGTGCATAGGCAAGGACGCCATGGATGACATCGTCATCATGCCGTCCTTGCTATGTCGAACGTCGCTTTTGCCTCGAGCCCTGGCCTATTGCGGACAGGACACCCGCTGGCCGCTGCGCGACAGAAATGTCCGGCTCGCGCTATCGTAGGAGCGGAAGGTCTGGGCGCAATATGCGAGGGCATCAGATTCATTGATGTAGGCACCCCGCAAAATGTAGGCATCGCCGCCGCCATAGGCAGAGCTCGCGAAGCCGAAACCACCCGGTGAGTAGGCGCCGCTCGCATAGCTCGCGTAACCGGACCCGCCCGGGTAGTAGCCGCCGCTCCCGTAGTAGGCGCGGCGAATCGCGCGACGCTCCATCCGGCGCTCGACGCCGGCACCAAGAATTCCACCAGTGCCGTAGTAGGGGGCATTGCCATAGTAGGAACCGGCGCCGTAGTAGGCGCCCGTACCAACAGCCGCTCCAGCAACGACCGCGCCACGGCGGTACGCGCGACGATCCGCGCGGCGTGCCACGCCGGCAACGCTGCCCGGCGTCAGTGGACGCCCGACCCTCGCGTCGGCTTGGGAAATCAAACTGGACTGAGGCGACAACAAATTGTCGTTGGCGAACAGGACAACGAAGCCAGCGGCTGCCGTCAGCGACACGATCAGCGTTCGCGATGTCATGTGCAACTCCTCCAAAACCTCCTTCCCCACATCCATACTGTCATCCGATCCAGCAACTCGAAATTGTCTGTTGTGGTCGGCAAGCCTATCCCCTGGAGTAGGTCGGCTTTAGCGCCATGATCCAACGCCCCTGGCTCTACAGAAGTGTCATTTGCGACAAATCCAGCCATTGGGTTCCAATTCCTCAGCTTGTCACGGCCGATCCACACCATCCCATGGCCCTAGAACAAAACTATGATCACTGCGCCGGCTTAGCCGCTAAGATGGCGGCGCGATCCTAGTGCCTCATGGCCTGGAATTGAATTGGGGCATGCGGAGTGCTGGCTTCGCCAACGCCGGGAGGCGTTACGCCGCATTTCCATTCGGCGTCATCGCCGGGCCGGCGCGCAGCGCCGTGACCCGGCGATCCATCCTTTTGCGAAAAGATAGACCCGCTTCTTGCGAAAGCGATGGACCCGCGGGTCAAGCCCGCGGGTGACGATTATTGGCTGGCAACCGCTGCGTCTCACCGCAAGCCAACCTCTCGCCGTCATCATGTGGTGTCCGCGCGAGTGCTGTCGTGAACGCACGTACGCGGCGCGCCGAGCACCTCAGGTCTCTCCGGGGCGCAAGCGTAAGCGAGCGAACCGTAAGGTCACGCCACATTGCCATTCGGCGTCATCGCCGGGCCGGCGCGCAGCGCCGTGACCCGGCGATCCATCTTCTTGCGAAAAGATAGATTTGCCTGTTGCGAAAGCGATGGACCCGCGGGTGACGATCACCTGGCGCCGGCCTCGAAAAGCGCCGGGATGATGACTAACCTTTCTTCGGCGACCAACGATAGGCTTTGGCACACGCGCCGCCCATCAGCATCGCGCGCTCGCTGTCGCTCAGGCGGTCGGTTTTGAGGAAAGGCTCGACCGCCTGCTCGTAGTTGACGACGGCGTAGGCGCGGGTCCAGTCCGTGCCCCACAGGCAGCGCTCGAAACCCCAGGCATCGAACACGCGGGCGAGCGGATCCCAGATGTCCGCGAACGGGTACGGTTGCTTGGACAGCGTGCAGGCGCCGCTCACCTTGATGACCGCGTTCTTGCGCTTGGCAAGCTCCAGCACCTTCGGCAGATCGGCCCACGGCTGCGGCGGGGCCGGCGGCGTGCGGGGCTGCAGGATCGCGAGGTGATCGACGATGAAGCGCGTATCGGGGTGGCGGTCGATCACCGCGGTGCCCGTATCGACGTTGCCCCAGCACAGCATGTTGACCGGCAGGTCGTGCTTGACCGCCGCGCGCAGGATGCGGTCGAAGCCCGGGTCGTCGGGCGCGCGTCCGCTCTCCTTCTGCAGCATGATGCGGATGCCGACCGCGCCGGGTGTGCGCTTCCAGTCGGCGATGACATCGGCCACGGCCGGATCGTCCGGATCGACCGGCTTGACGATCGCGAACCGGCCCGGGTGCGCCCGCTGCACCTCCACCGCGTAGCTCGCGTCGTAGCGGTACATGGAAAAGGCGGAAATAAAGATCGCGCCGTCGACGCCGACCATGTCCATCGCCGCGACCATCTCGTCGCCGGTCACGTGATTGGGCCAGTTCGGCACGCTGTGCCAGGGCCGCTTCGGAGTGTTCGCCTCATAAGCGTGGACCTGGGAATCAATGATCGTCATCGCGGATGCTCCTCAACTGCCGAGAGGGAGTTCGGCATAGCCTCTCATTTTGACCTAGAGATCGGACAGCCCGTATTCCGACCACCGTGCTTCCACACGCGCCTCGTCCTCGGGCGCCGGCCGCACCGTCGGCGGGAAGCGCTCGTTGCCCCATTCGGGGCGACGCTTGTTCTTCCAGGAGCGCGTCGCGTCGATCAGCATCCGGTTCCAGAGGCCGGTGCCGAGCTGCGCCACGTCGCGGTCTTCCAGCGGCGTGCTCGGGTCGATCGGCGAGCCAAAAATACCCGGGAAGACGAACAAGCTGCCGTCGCCGGCATTCACACGGTGCGCCAGCGCCCACTCCACCTGCTCGTCGTCGGAGGGGTCGATATCCTCCTCCACGACGATCACATGCTTGTAGCGATACTGTGCGGCGCTGTTGCCCCACAGCGCAGCCGCTATCTGCTTGGGTTGGCCCTGGTAGTGCTTCTTGATCTTGATGCGGATGTTCACGCCATTGGTGATGGGCGGCGCAAACACGTCGAGGATGCCGGGGATGCCGGCATTGTTCAGGATGCTCCAGGCAATACCGGCGCGCTGCACCGACGACATGACGCTGTTCTCGCTGTAGGAGCCGGGAAGGGTGCCTTCGAGGGAGCCGCAAAAGACCGGGTTGCGGCGATGGGTGATGCAGGTGATTTTCATGGTCGGCCGCGGCGTCGGAAGATCGGAGACGTAGCCGGTGTATTCGCCGAACGGTCCTTCGCTCTCATAGGTCGCCGGATCGTCGCTGATGAATCCCTCGACGACGATCTCGGCATCGGCAGGAACCTCAAGGTCGACGGTTTCGCATTTGACGAGCTTGACCGGCTCGCCCCGATAGCCACCCATCACGTCGTACTCACAGAGGCCGGCCGCAATCGGAGAGCCGGACAGGAACGACATGACGGGGTCGTAGCCGATCACGCAGGCCACCGGCATCGGCTTCTTCAGTGCTGCCCATTTGACGAAATGCGCTCCCCAATGCTGACCACCTTTGACCAGTAGAAACGGGGTCGTGTTCTTCTGGCTGATCATCCCCCGGTACATCCCGACGTTCATGACCCGCGTGTCCGGATCGCGCGTGACAATGGAGGAAAACGTGTGGATGTATCGTCCGCCTTCGAGGAAGTGCCACTTTGGCACCGGAAATTCCGTCTGATCAATCGCCTCGCCCTTGATGACGACCTCCTTTACGGGGCCGGTCTCAACCACGAGCGGCGCGACCATTTCGCGATTGTTCTTCATCACGTGCTGAACGAGATCGCGATTGGACGCGTCCGGCGGAAATCCGAGCGCGAGTGCGAGCCGCGACCGGGAACCAAGTCCACTGACGAAAAGTTTGGTGCAGCGGCCGTCGCGGTATCCCCTGATGTTCTCGAACAGCAGCGCCGGACCTTTTTTTGCGAGCACGCGCCGCGTGACTGCGCCAATCTCGCGGTCCCAGTCCACCTCGGCCTTGATGCGCCTGAGTTCGCCCTGCTGTTCCAGCAAGTTCATCCACTGACGCAAGTCCAAAAAGCCCATCACGCTTCCCCACCCATGGTCACCGCTTTTTCGCTGATGGCAGCATACCTCGGGAAAGCCCTCAATCCGCAACGACAGATGCGGTGGCTGCTTGTGTGAAGCAGCCCGATGTCATCTGCGATGTGCCCTTTGCCGCCGTTCACGCCGTGCCGGAGACACGAATTGCTCTGCCTTCATTCCGGGGCGCGAGCCATCAGCGCGTTCACGCGCGTCTTTGACGCTCGATCGCACGCCCGCGTCGGCGGCGTGGCGCAACGGCTCACGGCGGGGCCCGCGAGGTGAAGCTCGGCGGCTTCAGTGCGCCGACGCAGGATGTGTCGGGGGCGTCCGGAGCGGCGAGGAACGAGACGATGACGGTTTGCGCGCAGGGGGACGCGGGGGAAACAAAATGCCCGACGCCCGGAATGCTGATGATGGTTGCGTTGGACAGGCGCGCCGCGGCGGCCCTCGCGCCAGCGAGCGACGTCAGCGTATCGAAGCTGCCAGAGATGAGAAGCGTTGGAATGCTGCTCGCGACGGGCTGCCGCATGGCCGCCGGGGCGGCGGGGACCTTCCAGACGTCGCGGCAGTCTTCGTTGAAATACGCCCAGCCGCCGATGCCCTCACGTTGCACCGAGGCTGGATAGTTCGGAAACGCTTTGCGGCCGGCCGCGGCGAGATCCTCCGGCGTCGCGAACGGGTAGTCTTCGCGACAGCTCACGCCAAGGGCCAGCCCGTAGCCGAGGGCAGGGACACCCGGACCGGGTGGAGGCGCTCGACTTGCCCGATCCAAGGCGATCGCCTCGATGGAGTCGCTTCGGCCGGCAGCGATCCCACCGATCCGATCCGGCGCGGCGCGGAGCGTGGCCACGCCATAGTTCTGGTTGCGCAGCCAGTCGATCAGTGCTCCGCCGTCGAGCACGACCTTGAGGTCCTTGCCGGTGGCGGGGTCGCTGACAATTGTCGTCAGCGGCTCGGCCTCGAGCTTGTTGACCAATCTCGTGAAGGTTTCCTCGAGACGGGGATGGGCCGTGTTGCAGGCCGGTTCCGCCGCGCAGGCCCGGAACAGGTTGTCGAAGCCGTCGCGCGCGTTCTGCCAGTTTGCGGGGACGGTGTACGTCGTCGGTAGGACCGAATCGAGGACGACGCTGCGGATGCCCTCCGGGTGGTCGCGCATGAACGTCTGCGCGAGGTAACTGCCGTATGAGGTCCCGTAGATATTCCACACGGCAATGTCGAGCACCTTGCGGAGGTCGGCGAAATCGGCGGCGCTCTCGGTCGAATTGTAGGCGCTGAGGGTGGCGCCGGTGGCAGTCAACTCGCGGTGGCAGGCTTCGGTCGCGGCCAAGTTGGCACGCTTGGTTGCTTCGGAATAGAAGCGCAGGCCAAGAAGCTCTCTGGCGAAGTCGTCGCTGGCCGCGCAGGTGAGCGCCGGCTCCGAGAACCAGGTGCCGCGCTGGCTCACCACCAGGATGTCCCGGTCGCGAATGAAATCGGCGGTGATGAGCCCGTTGACCTCCAGGGGCGCAATGTCGCCCGGGCCGCCGGCCAAGTAGACAATCGGATCGGGCCGCTTCTCCGGTGAACGCGCAGGATGTTTCGCGACCATGAGCCGTATCGTGCGAGCGGTCGGCCGGCTGCGACCCTCAGGCACGACGAGATAGCCGCAGCTCGCGCTGGCGAGCCAGTCGACGCCCTGCAGTTTCGGGCACGGCACCGGCTCGAAGCGCGGCACAGGGGCAGGTCCTTCGGCGGCCGGCACCGCGCGCGTCACGGTGGCTGAAGCAAGCAGAAGGGCGAGCAGGAGGAGGGGCTGGTGGGTGACAGGCATGGCGCCGAGCCTTTCGCCGGAGTAGGCGCCCACCAAAGGCGCATCGGCGGAGCCTACGCCGAGATCGGCGATAACGCACAGCACAATGCCCGCCGATGGGTCATAGGCGACCGACCCAGCGGACGTCTGCGGTACTGCGATGTCTGCACCCGTCTAATGCCGACATCACTCCGCTCCGCAGCGCAAGGCGCATCCGGCCGGCCGCGTCGCTTTCGGCGGCGTGAAAATTTCGGGTCATGTCCTGGTCCGGATGATCTGTTGCAGATAACGTGTGCATTGGAGCGGGCGCGCCGCGGCCAAGGCCAGACGGGACCATCAAATGAGCACCCCGCGATGGGCTAACCGGGTCGCGCGGTTTCCGATCATCGTCTGGGCTCTTGTTTTTCTTATGTCGGCGGGCGCGTCCGCAGACGCGGTACTCGACGTCGCAATCGGCGGCGAGACCCGTCAGTTTGCGCGCGACACGCTGTTGGCGCGGCCCGATGCGACCAGCGTCGAGATTGCCCACGATATTGCTTATGGCAAGGCCATGCGCTTTCGCGCAGTCCCATTGGCCGCGTTGCTGGCCGGGCTCAATGCGCCCGCCGACAGTGTGATCGAGACGATAGCGCTCGACGGGTTCGCCGCCCAATTGCCGCTCGATCTCGTCACCAATACCAACCCGGCCAAGCCGATCGCTTGGCTCGCCATCGAACCCGCCGACGCACCATGGCCACCGCTTCCCGGCAAGACGGCGAGCGCTGGGCCTTTCTATGTTGTGTGGACCGGCGCTGCGGTGGCGACGATCCGCAGCGAACAATGGCCATATCAAGTGGCGAAACTCGTGAGCGAGCCATCGCCGATTGCGCGTTGGCCGGCGCTCGGTGTCGACCCCGCGCTACCCGCAACGGACCCGATTCGCGGAGGCCAAACGCTCTACATCAAGCAATGCCTGCCCTGCCATATGCTCAACGGCGCCGGTACCAGCACCGTCGGTCCCGACATGAACAAGCCGATGAGCCCGACCGAGTACCTGACGCGGGCCGGGCTGCACGCGCTCATCCGCGACCCGAAATCGGTCCGTAGCTGGCCCGGCCAGCTCATGCCCGGCTTCCCGGCGGATCAGATGAGCGATCGCGACATCGACCAGGTGATCGACTACCTCGCGTACATGGCAACACGGCGTACACCTCGTTAGTTCGCGGTGCCTCGACGACTTGTTGGATCATCGGTCAACTTAAGGAAAGCTGGGACACGCGATGCTTTGGATCGAAGCGCAATCGGCTCTTGTCATCGCCGTTCTTGTGTTCGGCGTCTGCTACCTGCTGACGGCGGCGATATTCTGCCTGGCGGCGATCTTTTCCCGGCGAGCGGTCGCGCAAGACCTCAAAGCGGTCGTGCCTGTGACCCTGACCCCGCTCGGGGTCATCCTGGGCCTCCTTATCGTGTTTCTCGCCTCGCGGGTCTGGATGAACTTTGATCGCGCCGGCGAGTACGTCGGCCAGGAGGCCGGCGCGCTCAGAGAAACCATATTGCTCGCGGAGTTTTTGCCGCCTGAGGTCAGGACGAGTGTGCGACAGGCCATCCGGAGGCACGTGCATATCCTGGAGTCCGAAGAATGGCCGGCAATGGCGCGTCGGCAGGCAAGCTTGCAATCGATCGCCGTGGGTCTGGCGGAAGCATTGACTGCGGTGCTGTCGTTTGAACCTGTGCAAACCAATCAACAGCTCGCCCAGGAGCGGGCCGTGGTCGCGCTCGAGCGTGCGCTCGACGCAAGGCGGAACAGGGTCCGGCTGAGCCAGGCTGAGATTGCGCCGATCCAGTGGATCGCAATAATGGTCATCGCCGTGTTGATCCTGATCACGCTGGCAATGATCCATATCGACAAGCGATTGGCGATGGCGATCACCATGTTCATCTTTTCGACGGCGGTCGCCTTCTGTCTGGTTCTTCTGATGGTTTATGATCGACCGTTTGGCACCGGCGGCTTTGTCATTCAGCCGACAGTGCTCCGAGACATCATGCCGGACTGACCGTGCCGGAATTGCTCGGGCTCGGCTTGGGCGCGAACTCGACACATTCAATCATTCAACTGATCGGGTCACGCGAAGTCCAATCGGGCGTGACCAGCGCAGGATCGGCACCCTTGCGTTGGCGATGGGTGACATCGATCTGCACTTTCGATGCTCTGCGTGACAGTTGATCGAGCCGTTGGATTGGCCAGCAGCCTATGCCGCAATCCCGCTGAACGGCATCTGGGCGACCGGCCCGTACCTGCACAACGGCTCGGTGCCGACGCTCCATCACCTTCTGACCGGTGACCGGCCGGCCAAGTTCTACCGCGCCAACACGACCTATGACGACAAGATGATCGGCTTCACCTGGGACAAGGCGACGCGGCCGGAGGCGGTGCAGGTCGATACCTCCAAGCAAGGGCTTTCGAATGCAGGCCACACCGGCCCGCAGTTCAACGGCGGCATCGACTGGAAGGCGGAACCGGGCAAACTCGACGATCTCTTGGAGTATCTGAAAACGCTGTAAGCTCTCCGGGCCGGCCACCCCAACTCTTGAGAGCATGATATGACAAGTTCCCGCCGACGATTCCTGCACCTCCTCGCGGGCGCGGCCGCGCTGCCCGCCTTGCCGCACCAGGCGTTCGCGCAAGCTTACCCGGCGCGGCCGGTGCGAATTGTCGTGGGCTTTCCGCCCGGCGGTTTTGCCGACATCAACGCGCGCCTGATCGCGCAATGGCTGTCGGACCGCCTGGGCCAGCCGTTCCTGATCGAGAACCGGCCGGGCGCCGGCGCCAATCTCGCGACCGAATCGGTCGTGCGCGCCGTGCCGGACGGCTACACGCTGCTGCTCGCCAATTCGTCGGACATGATCAATGCGACGCTCTACGAGAAGCTGAGCTTCAATTTCATCCGCGACATCGCTCCGATCACGGGTTTGAGCCGCGTGCCCTACATCATGGCGGTCAATCCGTCGCTGCCGGCCACGACCGTTCCGGAGTTCATCGCCTACGCCAAGGCCAACCCGGCCAAGGTCAACATGGCGTCGGCCGGAACGGGCGCCGCCTCGCACATGGCGGGCGAACTGTTCAAGATGATGGCCGGCGTAAGCCTCGTGCACGTGCCCTATCGCGGTCAGGCGCCGGCGTTGACCGATCTCCTCGGCGGGCAGGTGCAGGTGAGCTTCATCCCGGCCGCCGGGACGATCGAGCAGATCCAGTCAGGCAAGCTGCGCGCGCTTGCGGTCACGACCGCTGCGCGCTCGGACGTGCTTCCCGGCGTGCCTGCGATCGGCGAGTTCGTTCCGGGCTACGAGGCGAGCGGCTGGAACGGCGTTTGCGCGCCGAAGGCCGCGCCCTCTGAGATCATCGAGCGGCTGAACGAGGCGATCAACGCAGGGCTGGCCGATCCCAAGATCAAGGCCCGCATCGCCGAGCTCGGCGGCGCGCCGATGGCGATGACGCCGGCCGAATTCAGCCGGTTCATCGCCGAGGACACCGAGAAATGGGCCAAGGTGGTGAAGTTCTCCGGCGCCAAGGCGGATTGATTTGAGGCGCATTGCGGGGCAGGGCGCGCTCTCCATCGGAGTTGCAACTCGCTCGCTTCACCCTCCCCTGGAGGGGGAGGGTCGCCGCGAGCGCATGCGAGCGGCGGGGTGGGGTGACTTTCGTGCGCAAAGGTTCACCCCACCCCGCTTGCTTCGCTCGCGACCCTCCCCCTCCAGGGGAGGGTGAAGCGTGCTCGCGGCAAACACGTCAGTCTAATCGATCTTGATGTTCGCCGCTTTGATGATCGCGCCCCATTTGGCGGTGTCGGTCGCAATCAGCTTGGCGAGCGCATCGGGGCCGGTTTCGCCCGCGGTCGCGCCTTGTTTCAAGAGCGCCTGCCGATAGGCGTCCTCGCTTTGCGCGGTGCGCAGCGCGTCGCGCAGCCGCGCGACGCGGTCGGCCGCAACCTTCGACGACACCACGAGGCCGTGCCAGCCTTCGGCCACGACGGTCGGAAAGCCCGCCTCGCCGATGGTCGCGACATCGGGCAGCGCCGGCGAGCGGGCCGGCGCGGCGACGCCGATCGCCACCACGTTGCCTGAGCGCACTTGCGGGGCAACGGTCGCGGCGTCGCCGAACAGCGCATCGATCTGGCCGCCGATGAGCTGCGGCAGGCTTTCGCTGGTGCTGCGGAACGGCAGGTGGATGGTCTTGATGCCGGCCTCGCGCTGCAGCAGTTCGGCCGCGAGATGCGACACCGTGCCGATGCCGGCCGAGGCGATCGTGACCTTGTCGGGGTTCGCCTTGGCGTAGGCGATGAACTGCGGCATCGTCTTTACCCCGAGCGACGGCCGCACGATCAGCGTCTGCGCCGAGCGCCAGAGCGTGCCGATCGGCACGAAGTCGCGCTCGACCACGTAGCTGACCTTCTTGGTCGCGGGGATGATGGTGAGCGGCGCGATGCCGCCCTGCAGCAGCGTGTAGCCATCAAGCTCGCCCGCGAGATACGACTCGGTGCCGTTCAGCCCGCCACCGCCGCCGCGGTTCTCGATCACGACGGGCTTGCCGAGTGCGCGGCTGAAGCCGTCGAGAACGAGACGCGCGCCGGCGTCGCTCGGTCCGCCCGCGGCGTAGGGCACGATGATCCGCAGCGAGCGCGACGGGAAGTCGTCGGCCGCGGCGCTGTGCGCGATGGCGAGCAGAACGAGCGCGGCGCAGGCCTTGCGGAGCACCGCCGTCGGCGCCGCGCCTATTCCGGCGTGATGTTCGCGGCCTTGATGATGGTGCCCCACTTCGCCGCATCGCTTCTTGATCAGCTTGGCGAAGCTTTCCGGCCCCGGCTCGCCGGCGCTCGCGCCCTGCTTGGCGAGCTTCTCGAGATAGGCCGGATCCTTCTGCGCCGCGACGATCGCGCGCTGCAGGCGCTCGATGATCGGCGCTGGCGTCTTCGACGACACCACGAGCCCGAACCAGCTCTCGGCCTCGACGGTCGGGAAGCCTGCCTCCGCCATGGTCGGCACGTCGGGCAGCGCGCGGCCGCGCGCCGGGCCCGCGACCGCAAGCGCCACGATGTTGCCGGCGTTGACCTGCGGCGCGATGATCGGCCCGTCGCCGAACAGCGCGTCGATCTGGCCGCCCATCAGTTGCGGCAGGCTTTCGCTGGTGCTGCGGAACGGCACGTGGATGACGTCGATGCCGGCCTCGCGCTTGAGCACCTCGATGGCGAGGTGCGTGACCGCGCCGATGCCGGCCGAGCCGATGGTGAGCTTGTTCGGGTTGGCCTTGGCGTAGGCGACGAAGTCGGCGACCGACTTGATGCCGAGGCTCGGGCCGGACCGCGAGCACCTGCGCCGAGCGCCACACGGTCGAGAGCGGCACCACGTCCTTCTCGACGTCGTAGCCGACCGGCTTGAACGTCGGGATGATGGTGAGCGGCCCGATCGAGCCGACCAGGATGGTGTAGCCGTCGGCTTCGGCCTTGAAATAGGCCTCGGTGGCGTTGAGCCCGCCGCCGCCGCCGCGGTTTTCGACCACGACCGGCTTGCCGAGCTCATGGCGCGAGCGGCTCGGCCGCAAGCCGCGTGCCGGTGTCGCTCGGCCCGCCGGCCGCGTAGGGCACGACGATGCGCAGCGTCCGCGACGGGAAATCGTCCGCCGCAAGGCGTGTGCCGCGAGTGACCGATGCAAAGATCGCGAGCGAGCCGGGTGAGCGAAACGTGATCATTCGCTGCCTCTCATTCTGGTACGGCCGGCGGCCCTTAGCATCGGCGCCCGTCTCGCGCAACATTGCGAAAAACACATGGATGCGTGCCGATGCCGAATTGCCCATGCGCCCGCGAATCGCAACGCTCGGTCGCCCAGCAGGCATGGTGATTTGTCGCGCCCGACTGCGGGAAATTGACACTCCCAGCGCCGCCGCAGAGCGAGCCAGCCGTGATCATCGACGCCCATGCCCATTTCGTGCCGCCGGCCTTCCTCGACGAGGTGGCGTCGGGCGCCGCCAGTTTCCGTCGGTGAAGGTCGCGGCCGAGGACGGCGCGTTCCGCTTCGCGTTCGCCGGCAACGACGCGAAGCGGCCGGTGCCGGCCGGCATGAGCGACGCCGAAAGCGCCGCAAGTGGCTCGCCGACCACGGCATCGACAAGCAGGTGGTCGGCGGCTGGCTCGACGTGTTCGGCTACGACATTCCCGGCCGACGAAGGCGCCGACTGGAGCCGCTACTTCAACGAGCACATGCTCAAGGGCGTGGCGCCGTATCCGTTCCTGGTGCCGCTCGCGACCGTGCCGATGCAGTCCGGCAAGCACGCCGCCAAGGTGCTGGAGGAGGCGCTCGACGCCGGGCTTCCCCGGCGCCATGATCGGCACCCAGCCGAAGGGCGCGACCGGCGTGCTCGACGATCCGGACCTCGATCCGTTCTGGGAGGCGGCGTCGCGGCGCAAGGCGACGCTGTTCGTGCATCCGACGTTCGGCGCGCCCGACGAGCGGCTGCAAGGCCTACGGCCTCGTCAGCGCGGTCGGCCGCGTCACCGACACCACGATCGCGATCTCGCGGCTGCTCTATTCCGGCCATCTGTGCGCTATCCCGGGCGCCAAGCCTCGTGATCTCGCACGGCGGCGCGGCGCTGCCGATGGTGCTCGGCCGCCTGCGCCGGAGCTTTGCCGACGGCGCCGGCGCAGAACAAGGATCCCGATGGAAGGCTTCAGCGGCTCTACTTCGACACCATCGTCTACGATGTCGCGACGCTGCGCTTCGTCGTCGAGCAGGCCGGCGCCGACCGGGTGCTGATGGGCACCGACCTGCCGTTCACCATCGCCGAGATGGAGCCGGTGCGGTTCGTCGACGCCGGCGAAGTTCGGCGCCGATGGAGCGCGCCGCGATCCTGGGCGACACCGCCGCCAAGCTGTTTCACCGATCCGCGCGCGTAGACCCATGTCGCGAACCCGCCACCAGGGCACACGGCATCGGCCAGCCGGTCCGGCGCCGGGAGGACCTGCGCCTCATCACCGGCCAGGGCCGCTACAGCGACGACCTCAACCTGCCGGGCCAGGCCCATGCCGCGATCGTGCGCTCGCCGCATGCGCACGCCGCGCATCCGCGTCGATCGACAAGGCCGCGGCGCTGGCGGTGCCCGGCGTGATCGCGGTGCTGACCGGGCGCGACTTGCTCGCCGACGGCCTGAAGCCGATCCCGCTCAAGACGTTCTCGTGGCATCCGGCGGAGATCCCGCTGCACAACACCGACGGCTCGCCGCCGTTCACCGCGCCGGACTTCCCGCTGCCGCACGACAAGGCGCGCTTCGTCGGCGAGGCGGTCGCCATGGTGGTGGCGGAGACGGTGGCCGCGGCCAAGGACGGCGCCGAGCAGGTCGCGATCGACTACGAGCCGCTGCCGTGCGTGACGTTCGCGCCCGACGCCGCCAAGCCCGGCGCGCCGCTGCTGCACGAGCACCACGGCTCGAACGTCTGCATCGACGCGCAGGTCGGCGATGGCGCCGGCGACCGAGGCCGCCTTCGCGCGCGCCGCGCACGTCGCGAAGCTCGAGACCTGGATGCCGCGCGTCACCGGCGTCGCCGATGGAGCCGCGCGCGGCGCTCGGCCGAGTACGATGCCGGCGACCGGCAAGCTACACGCTCCACACCGGCAGCGGCGGCGCCGCGCGGCTGCAAGGCGACCTCGCCGCGGCGCTCGGCGTGCCCGACGAGAAGGTGCGGCTCGTGATGCGCGACGTCGGCGGCAATTTCGGCACCCGCGGCCTGATCTATCCCGAGCTCGTGCTGGTGGCGTGGGCGGCGCGCCGCGTCGGGCGGCCGGTGAAGTGGACCTCGCGACCGCAGCGAGGCGCTCCTCAGCGACTACCAGGGCCGCGATCTCGCGGTCGAGGCCGAGCTTGCGCTCGACGCGCGACGGCAATTTCCTCGCGCATGCGCGGCGCCAACATCGGCAATGTCGGCGCGCACACCGGCAACTTCTCGCTGGTGCAGAAGGGCGTCGAGATCATGTCGAGCATCTACCGCGTGCCGGCGGCGCATTTCCGCGCCCGCTGCGTGCTGAGCAACACCGCGCCGACGCGGCCCTACCGCAGCGCCGGCCGGCCGGAGGTGATGTTCGTGATGGAGCGGCTGATCGATCTCGCCGCGCGCGCAGTGCGGCTTCGACCGCGTCGAGCTGCGCCGCCGCAACCTGCTGACGCAGGCGGAGCTGCCGTACACCAATCCGTTCGGCATGATCTACGACAGCGGCGCCTATCACGACGTGATGGACAAGGCGCTCGCGCTCGCCGACTGGAAGGGCTTTGCCGGCGCGCAAGGCCGCGGCGCGCAAGCGCGGCAAGCTGCCGCGGCATCGGCATCGCCAACTACGTCGACACCGCGACCGGCGTTCCGCGCGAGCGCGCCGAGGTCACGGTGCATCCCGACGGCCGCGTCGACGTCGTCATCGGCACCGTCTCGAACGGCCAGGGCCACGAGACGAGCTTCGCCCAGCTGCTGAACGAATGGCTCGGCGTGCCGATCGAGCAAGGTGCGGCTGATCACCGGCGACACCGACATCGTCAAGGTCGGCGGCGGCACGCACTCCGGCCGCGGCATGCGGCTCGGCAGCATCGTGATCTGGAAGTCCGTCGAAGCAGATCATCGAGAAGGGCAAGCGCATCGCGGCGCTGCTGCTGCAGGCCAAGCCCGAGGCGATCGAGTTCCGCGACGGCCGCTTCACCGGCGGCGACAGCGGCGGCTCGATGACGCTCGCCGAGGTCGCGGCCGCCATGGGCGCGCGCGCCGACCTGCCCGACGGACCTGCGCGGGCCGCTGACCGGCGACTGCGACGAGACCGTCAACGACGCGAGCTTTCCCTACGGCTGCCACGTCTGCGAGGTCGAGATCGATCCCGAGACCGGCACCTGGCGGATCGTGCGCTACACCGCGCGTCGACGACGTCGGCCGCGCGGTCAACCCGCTGATCATCCACGGCCAGATCCACGGCGGCATCGCGCAGGGCGTCGGCCAGGCGCTGCTGGAGCAGTGCTTCTACGACGCGGCCACCGGCCAGCTCCTGTCGGGCTCGTTCATGGACTACGCGATGCCGCGCGCGGACATGCTGCCGTTCTTCACCACCGAGATCAGCGAGGTGCCCTCGACCACGCATCCGCTCGGCATGCGCCCGGCCGGCGAGGGCGGCACCACGCCGGCGCTCGGCGTGGTGATCAACGCCATCGTCGATGCGCTGTCCGAGTTCGGCGTCGACGCACATCGAGATGCCGGCGACGCCGGAGCGCATCTGGCGCGCGCATCCACGGCAAGCCGCAGCGCTCGCGGATGGCGCCGGACGAACTCGAGCGCGAGCGCTTCGGGCGGCAGTAGCATTCGGAAGAGCTTTCCGGTGGTAATTCCGCGCCACGGCAGGCTTGTTGAGCGCACGAGTTGGTGGACATGGATCGAGGACGCCGCCGCCGCTGACGGTCCGCAGCCATGCGGATCACGACTTGGAGATTTTGATTTTCGATCCAGTGCGTTGAGAAAGTTTAGTGGGCGGCGAGGAATTTGCCGTGGACGCGAAGCCTACTGGCGGCAGAACTTGATGGTGCCGAATGTCGCCATCCTTATTGATCGGCTCGAGCCAGGAGGTCGAAGCCGGGCTTCTGCTTCTTGCCGGAGAAAGAAAGTGAGACGCCCCGTGAGCGTCAGCGGCGCACCGATCTTGGTAACCTCCTGGGCGTTTGCGGAGAAGCCCTACCGAGGCAACCGCCCACGCCATAGCCAGAACTGCGAATCCGTGCCACGCTACCCTGAGCCTCCTACTCGCCAGATTGGATTTATATCTACCAACGTCTTAGGCGCATTGCGTAACCCTCGATTTCCAATGGCGGGGCACTGATCGGGGCCGCGAGCGATTAGCGCGCTAACGGGTAGCCGAGTGCATTTCCCGGATCGCATCGCTACGATGCTTGCGTGCCAGTGCGGAACCGGCACCTGCGGTCGCTTTGTAAAGATCGAGCACTTCGAACTCATCGTCCTTTGGCGCAGCTATCGCAATATCGGTGTAACTCCAACGGTCCGGCGCGGCCAGTACTTCGCCGAGGATGGTCTTGCATTCTCGATAGACAGACCAATAGCGCCACAGCTTGACCGCGCTTTCCGCGAAATAGCGAGGATAGAACACCATCGGATTCTCTCGACGCATTCCGACGCGACGGTCACGCCGAAACTTTAGTCGAAACGCTCCACCTTCGAGCGGATGAACACCTTCATAGGTGCTGACAAGCTTGAACCATAGTAGCGTCGAGAGCGTCGTACCTGGTCGACCCAGACGGCTCGCCGCGGTGCGGCGCAATATCGTACGGATGTGCTCGGGGGTGTAGAACGCCTCCCAGGCCGAGCGATAGGCGCTTTCCCACTCTGCATCTGCCATCTTGGGATGATGCGCTACGCGATGATTGAGGTCATACTTGTTCATATCGGGGTCCATCCAGACGCGCTCATTCCACAGCTTCTGATGATCCTCAGATCCGGGCAGTGGCGTAAGGTAAAACAATTCGAGGATGTCGAGCGGCAGCTCGCGCTTGATGATCTCAATGTCCCGCAAGATCGATGCCTTGCTGTCGCCTGGGAAACCGATGATATAGCCAGCACAGGTAATCGCGCCGTGGTCGCGCCACTTTTGCAGCATCTCGCGGTAGTCGGTGATCTTGTTCTGTCGCTTCTTGGCAGCAATGAGGTTGTCGGGATTGATGTTCTCCAGCCCGATGAAGACTTGGCGTACGCCCGCCTGCGCCGCTTTCTCAATGAAATTTGGAATCTTGTGGCACAGCGTATCGACCTGAATAGTGAAGCCGATTTTTGGGCAATCGCCAGCTCGCAGTTCGATCATCCGATCGAACAGCAACTCCCAATCGCGGTTACGCGCAAAATTGTCATCGGTGATGAAAAATCGCTTGATGTTCTGCACGTAGTTCTCGCGGATCGTCCGTTCGAGATCGTCAGGGGAGCGGAATCGGCTCTTTCGGCCTTGCACATTGATGATCGTGCAAAAGGAACATTGGTAGGGGCAGCCGCGCCCAAGATCGATGCTCGATAGGGAACCCGAGGTCCGGCGCACATGCTTTTTCGGCAAGATGGGTGGCGGCTCGCCATGCAAGTTGGGGAGCTTGTCCATGAAGTTGTAAAGCGGCGCGAGCTTGCCCTGCCAGGCGTCGCGCAGGACCGTATCGAATCGGCCCTCTTCGGCCTCGCCGGCGAACAATGATATACCGCGTACCTGTGCCGTACGGATGTCGGCAGGCAATTCCGGTAGCATGGAGATGCAGCCCGAGACATGAAAGCCGCCAATGCAGACCGGCAGACCCGCATCCAGGAAAGATGTAGCCAGATCAACAGCGCGGGGAAACTGATTGGATTGGACGCCAACCAGCGCGATCAGCGCTTTTCCACCGGCTTTTCGCAACGACCTGAGAATGCGAGCTGGCCGGATGCGTCGGTTGGTTTCATCATAGGTGTGCAGACATATCTCAACGTCAGGACCGAGTACCTTGCGGGCACGCGCATCCTCGGCAAGACCGTTCAGGCATGCCAGCGTGTTAGACGGAATAGCTGATCGCACCCATTGGATGGGATAGCCGTCATCGTCGTAGTGTGTCGGCTTGATCATCACAAGATGAAACAGCCGCCGCCCAGTCACCGGCGATCTATCCGCCGTTGCACCGCTCGAACCGAGCATGGATGTCCCCACTGCGACTGCTCGCGCTCACCGCAAGAAGCCACAAACAAAACAATAGCACATCCTGCCCGCGCGGTCTGATGCTTCTGCGGCCCTGGATTTCATTCTGCGGCTCCAGGAAGCTCCGCAGATCGGTGGACAGTCGGGGGCAGAGGCAAGTGGTCGATGCTCAGGAGTGGCTATGCAGTATGGCGGGCTGAAATGTCACAGTGGTCAACAATGAAAGGCCGTTGACTGCTCGTAGCACCTCGCGACCGCAGGCGCGGCTCTTTACGCAAGTGACTGTAGTCTCGACTGAATTGTCGTGGCATCGGAAGCGGCTGGAGGCGGTTTTGCACACCGAACCATTGCGGCGAACCGATTGAGGACTGCAGGCGCCGCCGCTAGGTTTGCACGACACTCCAGGGCCGTTCAGTGCGGGGTTGGGAAGACGGGGTTGGGAAGCATGCGAAAATTTGGTGCCGCGTCGCGGCTGGCGCTCGCCGCGCTCCTCATCGCATTTGCGGCTGCGCCCACGAACGCCGCTCAGACGGTATCGATCGCGCTCGGCGGTGAAGCGCCCGGGACCATCATCGTCAAGACCAGCGAGCGACGATTGTACCTCGTGACCTCCGAAGGTCGGGCGCTCGTCTACACGGTCGGCGTCGGACGTGCAGGCAAGCAGTGGTCGGGCACTGCGTATATCGCGAGCAAGCACATCCAGCCGGCCTGGATCCCGCCGCCGGACGTGCGGCGTGATCGTCCTTCGCTTCCAAATGTCGTGCCGGCGGGTTCGCCAAGAAATCCGATGGGGGCAGCCGCCCTGGTGCTGAGCCGCCACTATTACGCGATCCACGGCACCAACACGCCGTCTTCGATCGGAGGCTTCGTGTCGTACGGGTGCATCCGCATGCACAATCGGGACATTCTGGATCTCTATGGCCGGGTCGGGGTCGGCACGCGCGTCGTCGTGCAGTGAGGGAAGCCCGCGATCCAGCGTCAAGGGGATTCTTGCGTTAGGCTACCGCCCAAAGTGGCCTGATCATTGCGACACTTTTCGGCGCCTTCGGGGCAACACGGCCGCACGTCCGCGCGCCGATGATGCTGCAGCCGCGCAGACTATGCGGCGCAATCACACCGTAGCGACGGAATCCTATTGGTTGTAGACTTTTGCTTTCTGGGGAGGGCAGACATGCAGCATCGTCGAATAGCGTTTTTGGCGCTCTTTTTGAGCGGATGTGCCGGGCAGGCCGTTTCGCCAACCGCGCAACAACCGCTGCTAGATTGCCGACAAGGAGGGATGCTCACCACTGACATCACCTTTCAGGTGCGGTCAGTACAACGGAGAGGGCAACGGGCGATAATCACCGCTGCGGTTCGAAATGTGACGAATGGCCCCGTTCCCTTGAGTGGTACGATTTCTGGAACCGCGGCGGCCAGCATTAAATTTGAGCTCGTCAACGCACAGGGCGAACGCTTTGTTCAAGATCAACGAGCGACATCAAAAGCGGATGCTGGCGTGTTTTCTGCGTCGAGGCAGCTTCAGGCAATCAATCCTGGTACGACGGTCGTCGGTAAATTGGAATTCAACGCTCCTAAAGACGATTACATTTTGCAATTGGACCGAGATCAATCACAAAAGGACGAGAAAGCTACATCAATTTGCACGCTCGGCGTTGCTTAAGTTTCCTTGGAAACTTACACGAGGCGCCCTCTAGTTTGCGTGTGGGCGGCGAGGCTACCACGGGCCGGTCGCGCGGGCCGTAGGCTTCGAGGAAACAACGTAGATGAGCCGTTTCTTGAGCCAATAGCCGAAGATCGATACCGGCAGCGAGGCTACCAACGAGAAATCATCAGCCCCCGCTTTGCTCAATTGGGACATCGTCAAACTTCAAGATGCGATCTCCCCTCCCAAGTTCGCGCGCTCAGTCAAAGACTGGCCAGAACTGAATTTTTGAAGACGAACTTCATGCCGCGCGGTTTCCACTGCTCGCGAATTGCTGACGCATGCGCAGCAACAGTTCTACAAAGACCGGCTGGAGTTGGACCTCAGCTCGCCGGAAGCGGTGGCCCGCAACTGGTCATCGGTTCCGATCCTGAGCCGCGAGCAGGCGGTCGCCCATCGGGATGACATGGTGAGCCGAACCGTGCCGGCGGATGCGGGCCCGGTCGAGGACGGCCGCACCTCAGGGTCGATGCGACGGATGGATGGCCGTGCGGCATGAGCCGACCGCGGGCCACTCGGTATTGCTTGGGCGGAGGTGTCATGCCGGATGCGAACTCACACAACTGTTCCGCACCCTTAATAATGTCCAAACGCATCGTTGCCACCGGCTGTCCGTCGCTGAAGGCGGCGACCACGTATCCGTCGTCGTCTTCTACGATCCAGGATAATTCTTCAATAAAACAAGGGCTTACGATGCGGAAATCGGGAGCTGCCCGATACGCCTCGATCCTGAACGCTGTGATCGCGGGGCCATCGGCGGGCGTTGCCAGCCTGCCAGCCTGTCAGGCGTTGATCGGCGATTGGCGTACCCTGCTCCAACATGAGACAGCTTTGTGGATCGGGGCACGATTCCGCCTCACTGAGGCCGAAATGTCACAGACTTTGCGGTGCCGGGAGCGTAAAGGTAGGTCAAGCCAAACGTACACATGGCTGACAAAAATGGGAGCGACCCGATGAACGTGAAGCGTCTATTGCTTGCCAGTGCGGCATTCGGAGCCCTGTCGATTGGCTCGGCGGTCGCTGCCGATCTCCCGGTGAAGGCGGCCCCGATCGCTCCACCTCCTCCGCCGTTCAGCTGGACCGGCTGGTACTTCGGCGGTCACTTGGGCGCTGGCTGGGCGCGCAAGGACTGGGGCGACAGGGGCCGGTTGCGGTGACTTGTGGGAGTGCGATTCATTTACCAACAGCCTCGGCACTCATACTGCGGTTGGCGTGCTCGGTGGTCTTCAGGGCGGTTACAACTGGCAGACCGGAAACTGGGTGTTCGGCATCGAAGCCGAATACTCCTGGGCCGACGTGAAGGGCGGTCATTCGGCTCAGGGTCCGCCGCCTTACTCCTACGGTAACTCTTATGATGGATACTCGCGCTTATCGCCACCGCGAGCGAGCGCGTGATCACACCAAGATCAAGAATCGGGATCGATTGCCGCTCGATTCGGCGTTGCCTCGGACCTGGGTTGACCGCACGCTCTTCTACGTCAAGGTCGGGGCGCCGTGGTGCGCGACAAGTACGCGCTGGTGGCAGAGGCAGCCTTATCCGAGCAAAGCTGTTACTTATGGTAGCTGCTGGTTTAATAGTCAATTCCGACAACGTTGGCAGCGGAGGCGCCAGTGTCCACGCGGTGGGGCTGGTTGCTCGGCGCAGGCCTTGAGTTTGCTCTCAATCGCGAACTGGTCGGCCAAGGTCGAATATGACTACATGGACTTCGGCTCCAAGGACGTCGCGTTCGCTGTGAGCGGAAGGTCATGCGACACTACGAATGCTGGGGCTGGCAACAACACCCGGACCGTCAGCGTCGACCAGACCCTGCATGTCGTGAAGTTCGGCGTGAACTATCGCTGGGGCGCCGCCCTGGGGCGGCGGCGACTGGGGCTGGTAATCCCACGACACGCCAGAGAATCGCGATGGAACTCGGAGGGCCGGCGCAACGCCGGCCCTCTTGCTTTGGCGAGGATGGCGAGGCGCAAGCTCGCGAGGGCCGGTTTTGGCGGCGGCGCGGGCTCCTGCCGCCCGATCCCCGCAGCCACCAGATACGGCTTGCGCAAAGGCGCGCCGTCGTCCAGAAACGGCGGCCCGCCGCGCCGGGGTGACCCCCGGCCACCGACACCCGATCAGCCGCCAGTTTGTGAGGACGTACGATGAAGACGCTCGACCTGACCAACAAGAACGTGACCGTCAAGGAATGCGACTCCGTGCCGGAAATGTTCGTCGCCGGGCCGGTCAACGTGATGCGGACCGGACCGCTGCTGACGGTGACGCTGACGAACGTCCGGGCCGACGTCACCCAGCTTGATGGGCGGCAGCAACACGCCCGATCTCACCGCCGTCGTGGTGTCGCGCCTGGTGATGCCGGTCGCGACCGCCGAGCAGCTGATGCAGGGCCTCGGCCAGGTGCTGCAGTCGACGGCGCCGCCGGCCACGTCCTGATCGCCGGGCCCGATCGCTCCAAGGCCGATCGATCCAAGGTCCGATCGCCGTAAGGCCCGATCGCCCCAAGTTCTGATCGTCGTCAGCCCGCTTTGCTTTGCCGCGCGGTTTCGCGCCCACGGCGGAGCGAGTAAGACGCTGTTTCGCTCGCACGCGCTGCACGAGGCGCGCGCGGCTCCAAATGCAGTGGAGCGGACGATCGCCGGGCGCAGCTCACGTCGGCGCGACCGGCGTGCGGCAATCTTCGCAGCGTCGATCGATGTCGTTTGGGCGGTGCGCGGTCGCGACGATGCCCGACTAAAGTGCGGAGATTTGCGCGACGATGCTTTGGGCGAAACGCGAAGTTCGCGGACGTTCACCGTGCGTCGCCGACAACATTTCAGATCGAGAGCGGGCCCCGACGCGAAAATCCCGTCGAGCGGCGACATGGTCGAATCGCCTGTCGAATCGGCGCGCCTGAGAAAGCCGGTCGACTCACTTGCCGAGCGCAGCAACGTTGCTGCGCAATGGCCGCAGAAACATTGCCGAGGAGCAGTGCCGAAGTGACCGTAACAACAAAACCTGCCACCGATCGTGCGCTACCGAGAGCCAATAAGCCTGCCAGTTGTTGATCCCGACGTCGTCAGACCGCCGATGGCATCTGTACCGCGCTCGCGATCTCATCGAGGCACGAGTCCAGAAGCTGCGTCCATGTTTGGCCACGCTGTTGGCGCCTGACCCGTACCTGCGGATACCACGGACTGCGGGCGCCTTCCTTGAACCAGTACCAAAGGTGCGCGCGCCCGTGTGGCACCATGATCCACGTGGGCCTGCCAAGCGCTCCCGCGAGATGTGCGGTGGTGTTGCTCACGGTGACCACTGCATCGCAGGCCGCAATTAGCGCCGCGAGCGTGTCGATGTCGTTCGTGGTGTCGACATGGTCGAGGTGCTCGACACGCACGCCGAGGTCCCGCTCCGCAGCGGTTCGTTCGGCCGTGGTATCGCCATATTGCAAATCGACGAAGCGGGTGTTCGGCAGCCGTAGCAACATCTCGAAGTCGCGCAAGGTCGCGCTTTTCGCCGCTGCATGCACGGGGTTCTTGCTGATCCACGATAGGCCCACGACGCGGCCCGCATCGCCCTTGATGCGCTCGCGAAGTGCCGCCGTGCGTGTGGCATCGGCCACGAGGTAGCCGACGCTCCGACGCGGGAATGCTGACCAATCTGCGCGCAGATATTGGCAGAGGCTGCCCAAGGCGATCTGCGCGTCGATCGGCCGGTCGTAGGGGACGTTGCCTGCGGCGATCACATGGATGCCGGGGAACGATCGCGCGAAGAGCGGCACGAGGCGCGGCTCGACCTCGAGTACAATGCGTGCGGCGAGCGTGCGAAGCTCATCGATCATACCGGCGTAGAGAATCTGATCCCCGAGACCTTGCTCGCCCCAGACTAGCAGCATGCCATCAAGGCGTCGGCCGTCCCAGACCTGCTGCTGGTAGGGCCGCGGCATCACCGGATGCTCGCGCGCGGACCAACGCCGCTCGAATAGCTGATAGCCTTGCGCAAACCGGCCGAGGCTGAGCAGGAGTTTGCACAGATCGACGTGAACTCGTGGATGGTCGGGCTCTTTTGCGAGCGCTTGTTCGAGCGATTCGATTGCCTGCGGCCAGCGGCCTATACGGTCGAGCAAGTCGCCGCGATTGTACAGCGCGCCGACGAAATTCGGATTGAGCACGATCGCGCGGTCGTAGCCCTGTAGCGCTTCATTGTGGCGGCCGAGCGAGTCGAGCGCGATCGCGCGGTTGTAGTGGATGATTGGTTCGTTGGGCCGCGCCTCGAGCAGGCGGTCGAATATCGCGACTGCGTCGAGGTGTCGTCCCAGTCCTTGCGACGCGGCGCCGGCCTGCAGCATTGCCTCGGCATGATGAGGCTCTCGCGCGAGCACGGCCTCGCTGCCGGCAAGCGCCTCGTTAAAGCGGCTGAGCTCAAGCAGCAGCCGAACGCGATTGACTTGCGAATCGGTCAAATTCGGCTGCAGTGCCAATGACTTGCCGAACGCGATGAGAGCATCCTCGCGGCGTCCGATAGCACGCAGGACAAGACCGTAATGGTTCAGCGCAGCTGCCGACTGCGGGTTCTTCTTGAGCGCGGCCTCTAGCAGCGACAGCGCCTCGCGGGCGCGGCCCTGCTGGTAGCGCACGACGCCGAGGAGGTTGAGCGCATCGAAGTGGTAGCGCTCGCGCTTGAGAATCTTCTGGTAGATCGCGGCAGCTTCGTCGAGCGAGCCGGCCTGGTGCAATGCCACCGCCTGCTGCAAATTTGATGGGGTCGGTGGCGGCAAACTGATCGGCGGACGGCGGATCATCGCACGTCGACCGGGCTCAAGCCGTCTTGATGAATTCGACGATCTCGCTTGTCAGCGCCTCCGCCATCATCGACCAGCTCTGTTCCATCGTCTTGCGCCGCAATTTCACACGTGGGTACCATGGCTGTTCGACCTCGTCCGTGAACCAGTACCACAGCCGGGCGTTACCGCGAGGCACCATTACCCAGGTTGGCTTGCCGAGTGCGCCGGCGAGGTGCGCGGTGGTATTGCTCACGGTGACAACGAGATCGCAGGCCGAGATCAGCGAAGCCAAGCCATCGATGTCGAGCGTATTGTCGATGTCAGCCAGGCGCTCGACGCGTACGCCAAACATTTGTTCGAAGGCGGCCCGTTCCTCGGACGTGTCGCCGTACTGCAGGTCGATGAAGCGCAGCCCAGGCGTTCGTAACAGCGCCTCGAAGTCCTGGAGCCGAGCGGTCTTGGAGCGATAACGTACCGGATTGTAGCTGCGCCAGGACAGTCCGACGACGACCTCCGGTCCGGTTTTCAGACGCAATCGCAATGTTTGCGTGCGTTCGCGGTCGGCAATGAGATAGCCTTCCGAGCGCCGCGGGAATGAATCCCAGCTGGTGCGAAAGTATCGTCCGAGACCGATCACCGGCTCGTGTCGGTCGATGTGACCCGCATAGAGCTCCTCGGCAAGCGGTACGACGTCAACGCCGGAAAATGAGCGCGCAAACAGGGGGACGAGGCGCGGTTCGACTTCAAACAGGATCCGCTTCGCACGTGTTGCGAGGTCCGGGATCATGCTCGCATAGAGGATCTGGTCGCCGAGCCCTTGTTCGCCCCAGATCATCAGCGTGCCGTCGAGCTGTTCGCCGCTCCAGCGCGGCTGCGAATACTTGCGCTCGATCATGCCTTTGATGCCGGCAGGCCAGCGCGCTTCATAAAGCTCCCAACCTTCGGGGAATTGCCCAAGCGTGAGGCAAAGCAGCGCCTTGTTCCATTTCGCCTCGTGGAAGTCGGGCGCGAGCGCAAGCGCCTTATCGTAGCGCGACATCGCCTCCTCGTATCGCGCAAGCCCCTGCATGCCGGTTCCGAAATTCATTTGCGCGGCGGCAAGCTTAGGATCGATCGTCAGCGCCCGGGCGAAGCACTGGATCGCGTCGTCGTAGCGATTGAGCGCCTGCAGAGCGCTGCCGAAGTTCATTTGCGCGAGCGCATAATCCGGGCCCAATGCCGCAGCTTTGGCATTGGCGCGCAACGCCTCCTCGAAGCGGTTGAGGGCCTGCAACGAGTTGCCGAGATTCATGTGAGCGTCGATGTGATTGACGTTAATGGCGATCGCTTTCTGATAGAGTTCGATCGCTTCTGTGTGCCGATTGAGCGATTGGAGGATATTGCCGAGGTTGACCAGAGCGCTGCCCAAGGTCGGCTTTAGAGCAAGTGCCTTTTCGTAAAGCTGCCGGGCTTCGTCCAATCGATTGAGCGATTGCACGACCACGCCCTTATTGTAATGGGCGTCAGCATTGGTCGGTTCGAGGGTGATCACCTGATCAAAACACCGGATGGCGTCTGCCGGGCGGTTCTTGGCGTAGTACGCGGTCCCGAGATTGAGAAGCACCTCCGCGCTGTTGGGCGCCAACGCCAGCGCCCTCTCATAGAGGGGGATTGCATCGTCGATCCGATTGTTCGTTTGAAGAATGATGCCGAGATGGTAGTACGCGGAGACCATTCCCGGTTTGAGCGCCAGCGCCTGTTGGATGAGCGCCACGCCTTGTGCGCTGTCACCCTGCTGATGGCAGGCGAAGCCGAGCATGTGCAACGCTTCGGGGTGTTTTGGCGTCTTTCTGAGGATTTGCTGGTAAAGCTTGCTTGCCTCCGCGAGCGAACCGGACTGGTGTAGTTTGATTGCCTTGGAGATTGCACGGTCTAGCAACGTCACATCGGCCATGCGCTTCAGCCTCTTGGGCAATCCGAGTTGCGAGCCGAAAATGCCGTGCAGTGTCGCAACCGCCGATCCGGCCACAAGTTCGACAGTACACCCACACTGAATAACTTGCGACAAGGCAACATTGCGGTCACCCACGGTCGGCGCTCGCGGCAGCCGCCGCGATGTCCGGGACTGAGGTTGCGACCAGGTCCGACCAGCGCTGCGCGTTCGCCTGACGGTGCAGATGAACCCGCGGATACCACGGGCTGGTTTCGCCGTCCCTGAACCAGTACCAGAGCCTGGCGTGACCCTGCGGCACGAAAACCCGCGTGTCGCGGCCGAGCGCGCCGGCGAGATGCGCGGTGGTGTTGCTGACGGTCGCCACGAGATCGCAGGCCGATATGAGAGCGGCGAGCCCGTCGATATCGAGGGTGTTGTCGACGTCCGGCAAGCGCTCGACGCGTATGCCGAACTTCTGTTCGATCGCTGCGCGTTCTTCCGAGGTGTCGCCGTACTGGAGATCGACGAACCGGCATCGCGGCAGCCGCAACAGGCTTTCGAAATCGGCGAGCTTCGCCGTCTTGAAAGCGGCATTGGTTGGATTTTGGCTGATCCACGACAGCCCTATCACGGCTTCGCTGCTGCACTTGAGACGCCCGCGCAGCTTGGCGGTCAGCGCCGGAATCTGGCTTGAGATAACCGTCCTCACGCCTGGGGATCGCATCGAGATCGCGCCGAAGGAAGCGACCGAGGCTTGTGAGCGGAACGTGCGCCACGATGCCTGTGCCATGCTCATCGCCATCGATGTTGCGAATGTTAAGGTCGGGAAACGATCGTCGAAACAACTGCACTAGGCGCGGCTCGACTTCGACGACCAATCTACGCACGCGACGAGTGAGGTCGTGCAACATCCCCGCGTAAAGGACCTGGTCGCCGAGTCCCTCATCCCCCCAGACGAGTAGGGCGCCGTCCCTGATCGCGTCGCCATTCCAGTCGCGGTGACGGAAATATCGCGGATAGCGGTCCTTGGCGACCTTCTCCCACCGAGCCTCGCGAAGGTCGAAGCCCTCGCCGAGCCTGCCGAGATGCAGGCAGCATAGCCCCTTGTTGGCGCGCGCATCTGCGGATTGCGGTGCGAGTGCGATCGCTGCGTCGTAGTGTTGCAACGCTTCTTCGTCACGTCCGAGCGCCTTCAAGGCGTTCGCAAGATTGGTCTCCGCTTCGCTGATGTTCGGATCGAGCGCCAGCGCCCTGCGGCTCGATTTCGATCGCTTCCTCGTAGCGCCCGAGCAAGCGCAATACCGCTCCAAGATTGCTGTGCGCGGCTGCGTGGTCCGGCCTCAGATCAAGGGCCGCGCGGTATTTTTCCGCGGCCTCGGCGGGGCGATGCAGCGCCTGCAGCGCGGCTCCGAGATTGACGAGGGCCTGGACCGAATGCGGCGCGAGCCTGAGGGTTTGTTCATTGGCTTCTCGCGCATCCTGGAAGTGACCGAGTTCATGTGACAGGACCGCCAAGCGCTGCCACGCACGCAGCAAATTCGGTTCGGACCTGACGGTTTGTCGATACGCTTGCGCCGCTTCGGCTTTGCGGCCGAGGGTTTCAAAGTTTGTGCCGAGGTTGAAATGTGCCCCGGCATGACCGGGGTTCAACTCAATGGCCCTCTTGTAGCTGTTGGCTGCTTCGTCGCGGCGGCCAAGCGCCTGTAACGCGGCGCCCCGATTTACATGCGCCTCGACCATAAGCCGGATTGAGCGCGATCGCCCGTTCGCTGCTGCGCAGCGCTTCGTCGTATCGATGCAGAGCTTGCAGTGCGCCCGATAGGCCGAGGTAGGCGCCGGCATGGCCGGGCTTTAGTGCGATCGCTGCCACGTAGGAGTTGATGGCATCAGCGGGGCGATTGAGGGACTGCAGCACGACTGCGAGGTTCAATCGGGCGTCGAAGCGACTCGAATTGATCGCGATGGCCTGGTTGAAGCTGGCTGCAGCCCGTTCGAGTTCGCCCAGGGCTTTTCGAACCACGCCCAGGTTGTAATGCGCTTCATCCATCTCCGGTCGAAGAGCGATCGCAGTCTCAATGAAGCCGGCGGCCCGGTGGGGGTCGCCGAGCTGCAGGTGTGCAACTCCAATCAGGTTTTGAGCCTCCGCATACTCGCGGGCGTCGGGGCCGATGGTGCCGTAGATTTGCAACGCCTCGCGCGCGCGGCCTTCGCGATGCAAGGCGACCGCGAGAGCGAGCACTTGCGAGGTGTCCTGGCGGTCCATAGGCGCACTCCAAGCGGCAGCAACTCGGCGGAAATATCGCTGATGCGTCAAGCCTCGGATTCGCGAATGTCTAGGGTAGGGTTGTTCGATCCAATAGCTCCGCCAAAATCGCTTCTGCGATGTGTGCCTTAACGGCAACAGCTCGTGTGAAAGTGCACTCATGTGGCAATCCGATGAATGTGGCGGTTACAAAAGTTCCCTGGCCGGCGATGGTTACCATTGCTCCCGTTCTGCGTTACATCGTTGATAATAAAAGATTTTTTCTTACTTGAATTTTCCGCACCGTGACGGCGGGACAGCCTCGGCCAGCCGAATTTCTTAACAGCCAAAAAAATGCGGGCCTTGCATGGGGCGCCCCCATGACCGAAGGTTGGGCGCAACAGGGCAACCCGCAATGGGGGGGACGTGATGACGGATCAACGGGCTCAGGCTGCTAATTTGTCTGCTATTTCGGCGCAGCCTTTGGTTAGATCCAAACTGGACATCCTGAGCACTCCCGGCGCGAAGAGAGCATTGCTGCTGAGCACTGCGCTCGCGGCCGGTGTTCTTGCGACAATGGCGATGTCGACCAGCAAGTCGCTCGCCAACCTTGAATGCGGCCCTTATGCAGCGACCATCGCATGCGGCTCGGGTCCCTTCACCAGCGCAGGCATCACCTACAACACCGGGGACACTACTGGTCCTGTGATTATCAGCTTCGACAACACCGTGTGCGAGCGGCGGTGTTTTAGTGGCCACGGGCGGCGACAATCAAGTCGATCCAGGCGCAGATGGTTCAAGTTTTCAACGGTGGCCCGCCGAACATTTCTGGCGCTTTCGTTCTGGCGACAAGCGGCAACAATTCTCCCATTACGTTCAATCAAGTGGCCGGCTCGATCTCCAACTCATCGCAGCTTTTGCTGCCGGGCGTGCGCTTGGTCACTTCGGGGACGAACTCCCCGATCGTCTTCAATCAAACGGCGGGCGCGAGCATCAATTCGACGCAGGGCAATGGTTTGGAATTGCTGGCGACGCGGACCGGCAGCAATATCAACGGCACGGTCAACGGCACCGTCACGACGACGGCCAACCTCAACCTTATGTTCGTCCAGTTGGCCGGCACGGGCGCCGTCTTAGACGTCGACGGCGGCGGTTCCGTCGGCAGCCCCGCCACGCCGTTCACCTTCGGCGCCTCCTCGGTGGTTTCGGGATTTGGCGGCGGTATCTTTGCCGTGGCCGATGGTCCGGCTGGTAGCGTCGACCTCGTGGTCAACGGCACGGTGAATCAGACTGGCACCGGGACAGTCTTCGTCACGTCGTCTACCCTTGAGACGGGCAATGTGCTCGGCATTGGCATCTACGGCCACGCCCAGGGTGACGGCCACGTCGCCATCACCACGGGCAGTGCTGCGGCCATCAATACGGCTGCCACCGGGGGCATCGGAATCCTCTCGGTCGCGCAAGGCGCTGGCGATTCGACCGTCAACTTCGGCGGCACCATCACCGCGAACAACGGTGCTTTGGCCGGAATTGCTGCGACCTCGAAGCACTGGCGCTGCCACCGTCAATATGAGCAGCACGATTCAGACCACCGTCGGTGACAATGCGATCATCGGCTCGATTGCGATCGTCAGCGGCGGCTCCAAGGATGCAACGGTAAACGGCGCCGCGACGACGGTGGTGAATGCCTCGTTCCTCGGTGCTGCCGCCATCAATCTTGGCACCGGCCAAGCCATTGTTAATATGGATCCGGCCAGCACCACGAACGTGACTGGTGGTTTCCCGGCGGTCGGCGCCCTGGCGCTCGCCACCGGCGGAGGCAATGCGACCTCCACCACCGGCATCATCAATATGACCAACGGCGGCCTGTTCGCCACGGGGGCGATCGCCACCGGCGACGGCAATGCTGTGGCCAATGTGAAGGGCAAGATCAGCGATGGCGCCGGCACGTTGGGCGTTGGTGCGCTCGCGGTCGCTCAGAGCGGCGCCGCGACCGTAAACATCTATGCGAACATCGATCCGCCGATCATCGGCGCCATGGCCATTAACTTCGGCGCGTTGAATGCCACCGTTAATAACTTATCGGGCAACGCCGTCACCGCGACCGCGGTCGGCGCGCTCGCGTTGCAGTTTGGGACTGCCGACGCTGTGGTGAACAACACCACCGGGGGCAGCTTCACGGCGCCGATCTCGGCCCTCATGGTTGCGACGGGTAGGGACAGCATCCTCAACAACACTAATGACAGCGTGATGAACGGCGCGATCGTGCAGCTCAGCGCCCGCGATAGCATCATCAACAACAACACTGGCGCGGACATTAACATTCCGGCCCTGAGCGCGATCCTTCAGATCTCGGGTCGCGACTCGATCATCAACAACGAGACTGGCGGCGACATCAACCTCGCTGGCCCGTTGAGCTTCAATCTGATGTTCGCGGGTAACGACGCGATCATCAACAACACTGGCCACGGCACCAACTTCAACGTCAACGGTCCTGTCAGTGCCAACCTCATGGTTGCGCACAACGACGCTACCATCAACAACTCGAATGGGGCGAACTTCACATTTGGTGATGTTCTTACCGCCAACCTGATGTTTGCGGGCCATGACGCCACCATCAACAACTTCAACGGCGGCGACTTCACCATTGCTGGCGCGCTCAATGCCAACGCAATGGTTGCGGCGCATAACGCGACCATCAATAACTACAACGGTGGCGACTTCGTTATCGCCGGCGCGTTGAACGCCAACTTGATGGTGGCGGGCTATGACGCCACGATCAACAACTACCAAGGCGGCGACTTCGTCATCGCTGGTGTCGCGAATGCCAACCTGATGGTCGCGGACCACGACGCCACCATCAACAACTACAGGGGTGGCAACTTCGTGGTGGCCGGCTTGGCGAACGCCAACCTGATGTTGCGGGTCACGACGCGACCATCAACAACTACAGTGGCGGCAACTTCGCTATCGCCGGCGTGGCGAATGCGAACGTGATGGTCGCCGGTTACGACGCCAAGATCAACAACCACGATGGCGCAACCTTCAGCTTCGTCGGAATCAATGCCGGTTTGATGGTCGCCGGCCATGATGCGGAACTCAATAACTACAACGGCGGCACGTTCAACCTGCTCGGTGTGAACGGCAACTTGCTGGTCGCGCACGACAACGCCACGATCAACAACTACAACGGCGGCACGATCAATATGATCGGCCTCAACAATATCACGCTGGTCGCGACCAACGGTACCGCGTCGGTCAACAACTACGACGGCGGCCGGATCAACATGGTCGGCATTAACTCGGTGTTCTTGTCTGGCTCGGAGGTCAACAATTCTTCCAACAACGACTTCAGCAATGTTAACTGCCTCGATGATCCTTCTGTGGCCGGCATCTGCGTGACCAAGATCGGCGTCTGGAGCGGGATCGCGGGGTCTCAGCTGGAGTTCAACAACAGCGGCGGCTTGGTGTCGATGATCAACGGTTCGTCGACGACGCTGTTTGACGCGACCGGCGCGGTGGTTCCGACCTTCGGTACCCTGCTCGGCGATCTGACGATCATCAACGGCAACTTCAACGCCTCCGGCAACAGTCAGCTCGGCATCGACGCCCGCCTCGGCGGCCCGGGTGCCGACTTCCTCATCGGACCTGCTGGTGATCACCAACCACAATAACACCGGAGCGGTCACTGGTTACGGCACCGGCATCATCGTTCACAACGGCAACAACCCCG
>CAWGEM010000026.1:0-274921 GCA_963821555.1 uncultured Alphaproteobacteria bacterium
GCCGCGCCGGTCTTTCACATGCCGCGACGGGGCTGAGCGTGGGCCGTCGCCGCCTTGTCCACGGCGACCGATCCGCCGGCGTCGACGATGCGGAAGTCGATGGCAAGCATCACGTAGAAGCGGACGGTTGTCGTCGCGCGCAGGGATGAACGCGGTCCGCGCCAGGCGGATTGATGGCGTCGGAGAATCGGCGGCCGTCGACGACATGCGTCGATTGAACCGCGCCGTTTCGGTCGATGACCGCCGAGGCGATGACCGACGCCTCCTGGCCCGTCGCGAGCGCCCCGGGCGGATAGGGAATCTGATCCGGTCGGGAACGCTGATCGCCGCATCGACCTCGCCGGGAAATTCGTCGAGCGCGCCGTTGTCGAAGGCTGGCGCCGAATCGCGTGCGCGGGACCGCTTGCATCGAGCACGATGCGCGGCGATTGCATCGCTGCGACGTCGCGCGTCGCTCGCTCCGACGGTGGCGTCGGGCGCGGCATCGGCGATGCAGGCGTTGGATCCATGCGCGCGGCGGGCGGGGCTTCAGGCGCGACGTCCGCCGCCACGTTGGGAATGGCGTCGATCGGCAGTCGTCGGATTCCGCGCGCGCGTTTCCGGTTGCGTCGCTGCTGCTATCCGCGACCGGCAGCGTGACCAGGTGGCTTCGGCACCGGCGCTACGGCGCTGGTAACGCGCGACCCGGGAGGCAAATGCCTTCGATCGCCCAAGGGCGGCGAACACGGCAACGTGCGCGGCAGTCGACACGGCCAGCGAATCGCCGACGTCGCGTCGCGCAGGGAAGGAGGCGCCGCCGTTCATTCGGAAGGGTGGATTATCCGTTGGCCCGCGCGGGGGTCGACATACAGCGGCGATCGGCGGTGCGCCGAAATGGAAGTGGCGAGCGTTCCCGCCCGCCGCCCTCGTCACCTGCGGGTCTTTTCGGCCCGGCGTCTTACGCCGCGCGTCTCGCCTCGATCATGACCCCCCAGCAGGCGCGCGACGAGACCGGTTCTTGCTGAACGCCGACGGATTCGCGAACGGCACGGCACCGCGCCGGGATTCGGCGCGAGGATCGCGCCGAGCGTAGTACCCGGTGATGTTCCAACGCATCCGGTATGGTGGCATGCCAACGATCTGCAGCCCGACGCCGCCGAATCGTCGTGGACCGACGATGGCCGCTGCCGTCGGTGATCAGCGTCCGCCGCTCGCGCAACTCGCGGCCGATAAACGTTGACGGCAGCGT
Organism: uncultured Alphaproteobacteria bacterium; assembly: GCA_963821555.1. GTDB lineage: Bacteria > Pseudomonadota > Alphaproteobacteria > Rhizobiales > Xanthobacteraceae > Z2-YC6860. The sequence continues at coordinate 1,229 of CAWGEM010000026.1, forward strand.
GATCGCGCACGGGTCCGTCGCAAACCTGCGCGCCGATGAAGATGACCGCGCTCACGTCGGCCTTGTGTCGATGACGATCTCTCGGGCGGCGCGCCGGAGCCGTCCGGCAATCGTGGTGCGACCGTCGGGCGCGCCGCCGCGATCCCGGCGCCGGTCACGGTTGACCGGCTTCGTGATCGTGCGCGCGTCGAGCGGCAGGGTGGCGTGCACCTGCGGGTGTCGCATCTTCGCAACCGCGCCGTCGCGGACCGCTCCATCGTCGCGGCTCGGTGTCGCGGCACCGTCAGTCGCGCCGTCACCAGTTGGCCCGTGCCGATGAACACGTAGCGATTGGAGCCGTTCTTGTAGTCGACCTCGATCTGCGGGGCCGTGGTCATGGGCTGGCCCGCGCCTGCTTCGGTCGCGGATACACGATCGTTGACCGTCCATGCGGGCATCGTTCGGATCCGACAGGTCGAACCGCCACAGGCTCCCGCACAGGTCGCCACCGTAGATCTGCTCGACGAACTGGTTGTGGAAGTCCTTCGTGAACCCGTTGATCTGCGCCATGCCCGTCGTTTCCTGCAGTACGCCATCCGGGCCGGTGCAGGTGATCTTCGGTGTGCGCATGAATTTCCGGCCGACCTGCGCGCCCGTCTTCGGATCGAGGAAGTAGATCGGCTCTTGCCCGACACGTTGTTGTAGCCGGACGTGACGATGACGACCCAGCCGTACGCGTAGGTCTTGACGATGATCGGCCGGCCGTACGTGTACTTCCAGTCGCCGTCGGTCACTTCCCACAGGACCTTGGCGCCCGCGGTCTTCTCGTCCGGCGTTGCCGGATCGGTGAGGTCGACGCGTAGTACGAGTTGCCGCCCTTGCCGAGGCCGCCGACGACGATCGTGTGCCAATCCGACGCGCCGCCCTTGACGCCCGCGCTGTTGAAGTCGACGTCCGAGGTGCGCGGCGACGAGTCGACGTAGAAGTGATGCTTGTAGATCGACGGCGGGCCGTCCTGGTACGTCAGCGCCTGGAGCCCGTTCGGCTTGCACGCCTCGTCGACACCGGCTTGCGTGCACGGCGGCGTCAGCGGCGGCGCCGGCGGCGAGCGGAAGAGGGCGCCGGGGACGAAGGCGAAGACTTCGTGTCCGTCGCTGGAGTCGATCACGTGCACCATGCCGTCGTTCGCGGCGGCGACGATCTGGTCGGCGCGCCCGTTGTTCAGCGCGGCAAACGCACTGTAGCCAGGATCCGCGACCGGGTTGTTGAAGATCACCGGATTGATTTCCGGCGGGGACACGACCAGCGGCTGCGCATGCGAGATGTCGCCGAGCTTGCCGGAGCGCTCCCGGTACTCGTCCGACATCCGAGCCTTCGATCGAGTAACCGACCGATGGAGCATAGGGCGGATTGACCGTGGAGCCGCCGCGCAGGTACGAACACCATCCGGTATTGGATGATCGGATCGGTGCTGAGCGTCTTGAGTTGCGTGTTCGACAGGATGCTGGCGAGGCTGCCACCAGGAATGGCGCGGAACGCGACCGCCTTGCCGGCCGCCGGGTCCCAGCTGACGATGCGGCGCTTCGTTTCGTTGAGCCAGGGCTCGTCGCCGACGAACGCCGGAGCGAGCTGGCCCGACGGCGGGATCGGCACGGGAAGTGCCGATGGGTTGCCCGGGTCATACAGTTGGAGCGACGCCGACCACAACTGACCGAGTTCCACGCCCGTTGTAGGATCGATCTTTACCTTGAGCAGGTCGCCCGACCAACCGGGCTCGACCGTCGGCTCGTAGATGATGTCGTTGGTGGCGCTCAGAATCTGCCCGGAGAATCCGGCGCCGGTTGCCGACTTCCGGTTGTTCGCAATGCGGCCGAGGATGCGTCCGAGTCCAAGCTGAACTTCGAGCGGCGATTTGGCGTACACGAAGATGCCGCGCGCGTTGATCGCGGCGTGCCATAGATCGTCCACCGCGACCGCCCCCTTGTTGCCGGCCGGCAGCGGCGGATTGTTCGGTGCCGTAAGGTCGGGCCATTGCTGCGTGCCGAGAGCAAGCGCCGCTTCAGTCGCCTTTTGCGCGCCGGAACCGCTGGCGTCGAGCGTGCCGGATGCGCCGAACGAGATCGCCGAGAACTGGACATGCTGCCACCACGCGGGGTCCTTCAGCGGTTCGATGTCGTGGGGCGCCTTGCCGGAATCGGACGGCACGTTGTCCTTGAGGCCGGGCCGTAGGTCGCGCGCCCAATAGGCCGCTGATATGTCGGCCAGTGTGTTGGGCACCGCTTTCGTGCCCCAACGGAAGGGCCTCGGCCAGTTGCCGCCGGCCGGCATGTCCGGCAATACGTTGTCGGGATTGACTGCGCCGCCAGGCAGGAGGCCCGGTGCCGGCCACGACGCCGGCATCGTGTCGTCCTTTTCGCCGACGATTGCCGGCAGATAGACCTGGTTGTCGAAGCCGTCGGTGAACAGGATGTGAAAGTTGCTTTGGCACGTGATCACATTGTTGTTGGTGTCCTTCTGGTTGAGCGGATCCTTCGCGCCCACGGGGAGCGGGTTGATATCCGACGGCAGCCCGCCACTGGTGCCATTCTCGAACAGGCTACCGATGCGGATCGATGCGGAGAGGATCGGCGTCTTGAAGACCGTTACCGTCGGGACGCCGAACAGCGCGGTCCAGAAGTCGAATCTCGTCGTCCCCGCGGTCGTTCCCTTGAAGTCGCCGACGTCGACCCAGGTGATCGCCGGCGGGTTGCTGCCTCCGGTCGGCTTGCCTTCAGCGCCCAGCGTTTCGAAGCCGACGCGGTAGGTGTCGTCGAGCAGGCTGAAGGCGAGCGACGACGTGGCCTTCGCGGCGTGCGCACGGAGACGGTAGTACGCGAACCAGTTCGCGTAATTCTGGAACTCCTGGACGTCGGTGCGCGACGCCGGAAGGCCCGTGATCTGGTCCGTGTACGAGAATGTCCGGCCGGCGATCAGGTTCACGCGGTGGAACTGGCCGTACTTGACGATCTGGTGCGAGCCAAGGTCGTTGGTCGCCTGGCAGGCGCCGATGCCGAAGCCTTTCCACTGCGAGTTCGCGGTGGTGTCGATCGTGTCGCAGAACTTGACCGAGGCGATCTGGTAATAGTGACGCGGAATCGCGATCGTGGCGCCGATCGTCGGGCAGCCCGAGGTGACCGCGTTGGCGGACGTGAACGCTCCCGTTTGCGTGTAGGGGGCAATGCCCGTCTTGTTGGCCGCGTAAACGTCGGCAGCCGTGGCAGCGGCGCGCGGGTAAGTGAACGGTGTCCCATTGGGGGCGCCGCTTACGGCGTAGGTCTGGTTGTTGTGGCGACAGGCATAGCCTTGCGCCAGCGCGTCCTGCTGAACCGTCGTGGCCGACACCGTGTTCGTAACAGGGTTCCACAGGAAGTTCGACGTGGTCGTCCCGTTGCCTCCGCTGCACACCGCGGTCGCGAGCTGGTAGTTGGGTACGCCGCCGGGGCCGCAGCCCGTGATGACGCCCGGAGTGCCTGGCTGGTCGGGACAATTGACCGGGTCGCAGCTGGCGGTGCCGCAGGCGGTCGGGCAGGCAGCCCCCGTCCGACTGCACTTGTTGAGCGGGAGGGGCTGGTAGTCCGACTTGCACTGGCACGGCAGGCACTCGGGCGGCAAGCCGGTGCCAATCGAGTTGCCATCGGAGGCGACGGGCGTCCCCTGGTTGGGCAGGCAATAGAGCGCCGAGTTGGTGCACACGTCCGGCAGCACGGGCTTGTTCCAGTTGCGCAGGGCGACGGTGGGGTTGCACGTCTTCGGATTGACATTGCACGTCTGCGTCAGCGGCGGTCCGGCCGGGCCCATGACCGGCACACCGACCAGGCACCCGAGGATGACGTTTGTGTTGCGCGGGTAATAGGGCGACGTTTTATCGCAGTAGAGGACCTTGGTGCCGAGGCTCCGGTAGAAATACTGCGTTCCGGTTGCGCCGGTCGAAGACTGGTAGGGGTAGTTGTAATCCTCGAGCACCGCGGGCGCGCCCGACGCCGCCGAAAGGTCGTACGCCGTGCCGTTGATCCGGCACCATGCGCCCGTACCCGCCTTGTATTCGCCGTTGGGGTCGCCGACGTCGCCGATGGCGAGGCTGCTGTTCGGGCCGCCCACCGTGAGCGGCCAGTCGGTGTTGCAGTAGAGCGGAACGGCGACCTTGCCGGTCAGGTTCGCGTGCGTGGTGAGGGATGCGTCGCCCGGGTACGGAAACGTCTGCGTGTTGGAGTAGATCTGGTCGCCCGTCGCCATGTTGGTGTCGCTGGCCAGATGCGTAAGCGGCGTGCTGTCGGCCTTCACCGGCGGCTGGTAGGTGACATCAGGATTGTAGGCGAGCGTGTTGAACTCGGCCGCATAGAACGGCGGCGACTGGAACGTGCCGCTGTAGGTCGTATTGTTCGCCGTGCACGCGGTCGTGTTGCTGCCGCTGCGGCAATAGCCGACGCCGAGCGTATATTGTGGCGCGCCGGTCGCCGGCGTCGCCGGTGCGCCGACAACCTGAAACGTGAACTTCGGGGACGCCGGAGGGTTGAGGGTGATCTGGAACGTGCCGTTGTATTCCGGCTGTGTGGCACCGAAGATCGTGATGTATTGGCCGTTGGTCAGGGTCGCCCATGCGGCGGCCGAGACGGTCGCCGTCGCCGTGGTGCCGACACGCGTGATGCTCGCGATGTTGACGGCGGCCACGCCGGCGGTAATGACCCAGTCCGGCAGGTAGGAAAACTGCATGCTTCCCGAGTCGTCCAGCGTGTAGATGATGTTGGGCTTCGCCTGGACCTTGGACGCGATCGGAATGTCCCCGGAGCTTGGTCTGCGCGAGGGCGTCGCCGAGGGGGCCGAGCACCAGTCCCAGGCTTACGAGGGCGACGAGCGCCTTGCGGTATGCATGTCGGAGGTTTTTCGCGTTCATGTCTGTTTTCCCTGGGAGTTGCTAGCGATCAACGCAGCATGGCCTGGGCATACGTGGTCGTGTTGGTGCCGGGCACGTCGACGCGCGACCGTCACCCGGTAGAGCGGGATCGGCGGCAGCGTGGGTCCTTTGAGCTTCATCGATGTCTTGGCGACCGAAACCTTCGGCGGCAACTGGTCGCAGTACTGGACCTTCTGGATGAACGTCATCGGTAGCGCAATGCCCGGAGCGCACACGCGCTCGATGACGCGAACGGACTTCGATCTTGGTGGAGGGGTAGACGTCGGCCGCGCCGAACGGGTACGTCCCCTTCATCGTCGTGTACGTCCCGGAAAGCACCGCGGGGATGCCGTTGGGCTTTTCCCCCGCCTGAAGCTGCGCGTAGTAGTGGAAGGCGGGGTTGTTGACTTCGACGTTGAACGGCGCCACGAACACCCAGTTGACCGCCTGCTCCACGGCGAGGTTGACCGCCGTCGTGGACGCCTCGCGGAATGCGATGTTTCCGGCGACCGAGGCCGCGGTGTCGACGGAGCGGATCAGGGCGACACCCGCGAGGCTCAGCACGACCATCGCGATCAATGCGATGAAGAGAACGACGCCCCGTTGGCGGCGCGCACGGCCCGGAGGCCGGGCGGAAGGAAGTTTTGGGCTCATGTTCCGTCGTTGAAGATGGCGTTGCGCATGGGAACTACGGTCTCGTAGATCCGGTAACGGTAGTTGTCGGCCAGGATCGCGTTGGTGAGGTTGATGCTGCCCGCGCACGCGCCCGTCGAGCAGTTGCGGAACAGCGTCGCCGTCTGGCCGACGAGTCCCGGGTCCTTGAGATCGGGCTCGTCGCTGCGGACGACGATCGCGATGCGCACGGCGCGGATCATCGCAAGGCGCGCGGCCGTAAACGTCGCCGGATTCGCGAGATCGTCGGGCGTGCGGTTGCGCCCACAGGCATTGCCATTTGCGGACGTCCAGACGATGACGCCGCTCGGGACGAAGGGGGGAAGGGGCGGGACGCCGCAGTCGACGCCGTATTGCGCCTTTACAGCACGACGTTTTGCGAAATGGGATTGGCCGTCGCGCCCGCCGTGAACAAATCGGCGGTGGTGCGGAGCTGACCCGTTGACGACGTCGAACAACATGCGGTTCGCCTCCCCGGGCTGCCCCATATTGAAGACATTCGGTCCGTCCGTCGTGCCGCTCGTCTTGTAGGCCTTGGTGGTGGCGGGATGCGTGAGCTTTACGTAACCCGTTGTAAGGTCGCCCGCTGAGCTGCCCGGCGTGACGGACGTCACCCGCGACAACTCGCAGTTTCCCGACATGCGTTGAGGACGATCAAGTCGTTGACGCGATACCCATCGGGCTTTGCACGTAGACGGGATCCGCGCCGACCGCCATCGGGGTGTCGACCAGCAGTTCCGGCGAGATGACGTGCGGCGCCGTGCTGTAGGTGATGATCATGCTGTCGGGCAGATTGGGGTTGCCGCTGTCGCGAATTACGACGGGAAGCGGTCGGATCGCCTTGTTGCCGGCGAAGAATCCGGCGGGCGAGGGCCAGTTCGGAAGATCGACGAGCGTGCACGTGCCCAACTGCGCCGCCGCCCCCGAAATACCGTTGCCGGCGTTGGCGATTTCGCGGCCCATGATGAACTGCGTCAATTGTCCGGTGATCTGCGCATCCGGCGACGCCAATCGGTCGCTGCGCTTGTAGCCTTCGGCGATGACCAGCACGTTGTAGACGGCGGCGACCACGACCATGCCGATCAGGATGCCGACCATCGTCTCGATGATGCCGGCGCCGCGCTGCGCGGAGGCGCGCACGGGACCCGCGGGTAGCGGAATGTGGCCATCAGTTGAGCTTACGGTGGCGGCCGTCTGGTAGCGGTGATCGGGTATCCGACCGGATCCCATGGCGGATGCCACCTGATCGCAATGACGACCTCGTATCCGTTGGACGGATCGCCGAACCGTGGGGCGACCGTGACGTGCGGATTCGGAGCGGCGACGCCGGCAGCGCCGGGCAGGCGCGCGCACACCCACGCCTGGAAGTCGGTATACGGGGCAGCCGCCGCTGCGCCGTGCGAGAAGTCGGCCGTCGAGGGGCCGGGGGGTCGTGAGACGTCCACATCCGGCCGAGCATGTCGTTGGCGAGGAACGCGGCCTCGCTGCGGTACTGCGAGTCGTCGGTGTTCTGGATCGCGCGCGCCTGCAGCCCGATGAGACCCAGGATGCCGAGCGCGACGATCAGCACGGCGATCAGGGCCTCGAGCAGGAAGCTGCCGCCTTCGGCCTTCGCGAGCTTGCTGCGGAAGAGCGTTGTGTTGTCATGTCAGGACTGTGCAGAGGCGAGGTGAGCCGAGGTCGGGTACGAACTGAGGGCCTCGGATCGCAGATCTTGATGCCGGAGCGGGTCCCTCCGACCAGAATCTAGCGGGCGGGCACCGACCAGCACGTCCCGAATTGCGCGATGTCGACGCTTCGGGGAGCGTCAAAAGCGGGTCGGGCATCGTGGCGCCGTATGCGCGTCGAGCGAATCCGCCCATGCCGTTGAACCTGACGGTGGTGGCCCCGCTGGAGTGACGCCGAACTGTCGCCCGCGTGGCGGCCTCGGTGAACGGCGCCGGTCTGCAACGTCGAGCCGCCACCGACGATCACCACCCGCCAGCCTCCGGTCGCCGTGGTCGGATCGAGGATGAACGTCGACCGGCGCGTTGCGCTTGATGGCCTCGGCATGCGCGAAGCGCATTCCGTCGGCGATGGACTCCGTGCCGCTGCGGATCTGGGCGTCCGCGGTCCAGATCGCGTAGTTGGGCGCCGCGAGCAGGAGGAGGACCACGGCGATCGAGAGCGCCGATCATCAGCTCGATCAGCGAGAACCCGCGCAGCACGCTTGCGCCATCACGAGCAGTCCCCCGTCCTTGCGCACGAACCAGCAGGCGGACCCCGGCCGGCCCAGTCCGGCCAGGGCCGACCGACGTCCGGACGTTGGCCTCGGTGACGGTGAACACGAAGCCGGTCATGCCCTTTGCGGCCCGCCCGTGGCCTGATCGTGTAGGTCGTCGCGGTCGGCCCGGGCACGTGTAGTCGAAGATGCGGCCGGCATCGGCGTTGGCGTCCGCCATGGCGTTGACGGCGATTCCGCAGGCCGCGCCGGCCAGGTACGTCCGGTTGTCCTGGAAGTACTTTTCCATCTGGACGCGCAGGTCGCCCAGCTCTCGTGCGCATCGATCAGCTTGCTGCGCGTGATGTATTCGTTGTAGCTCGGCAGCGCGACCATCGCGAGGATCCCGATGATCGCGACCGTGATCATCAATTCGATCATCGAGAATCCGCCGACTTTCGCGGAACGTGCTGATTTGTCGCGACGCATGGCAGGCTCCATTGGGACGCAGGCATCCTAAGGGCGGTCGCGGGTGGCGCAATGAACCCCCGACTAGTGGTGCGCCCCGGGAATGGACGGTCGCAGGCGCGGTGCGCCGCATGGTCCGATCGACGCACTTGGGTGCCGTGACACGGCGTCACCTGGACGTGCTGCGCGCGCCGGGACGCAGGTCGAATCATGGACAGATCGCCTTGATCCGGTCAATGCGCACCCGACCGCTGGCCACCAGCACCACCTCGACGGCGCGCCGGCCCGCTCTTGCACACGGTGAACGTGCCCATTTGCAGCGCGCCGTTCAGCATGCGCGCCTGCCCGAGCGATGTGTACGACACATAGTCGGCGAGCGGCTTGTTTGCGCTGACCTGGATTTGGGTCGGCGGAGGCTGGACGCGGATGATCGTGTCGGGGCCATCGACCTCCCCCGAGCGATCGAAGTCGCCGTGCATGAGAAAGCCCTGGTCCCACCCGCCGGCGGTTGCGCATTGGGCGCCGTCGCTCGATTTGCACAGATTCACGCGGTGTCCCCGCTTGATGGCTTCCGACCGCGCGAGGTTCATGTGCTCGGCCAGCAGCCGCGCATGGTTCATGAGCTGCTCGTCGGCGATCCACTCCCGATAGCTCGCAACGGCCAGCACCAGCAGGATTGCGCCGATGACGAGGCCGATCATGACCTCGATCAGCGTGAATCCGGTGGGAAAGCCGCGAATGCCATGTCGTTGCGAAGCGTTGGCGGCCGCCGTGCGGCGGATGGTTCGCGAGCTGCATGCGCCCTCCTTGCGCCCGGCGACGTGCGGACGCTGGATCACGCTAGCGCTGCTGGCTGCGGAGGCGGCATCGTCCTGGTGGACTAGGCCGAGCGGCTGAATTGGCCGGAGCGAACGATTGGCGTACGCAGCGCAGCGACCCGAGCGTGCGACACCGGGCCTCTTGACGGCGTTTATTTTAGTTCTAAAATAAATGGTGACGCGGTCTCCCGCGCGCACGAGCCCATCCAGGAACCATTCGCAATGCGCGTGCTGTGCATCGGCGGCGGACCCGCCGGTCTCTACCTCGCCCTGCTGCTCAAGAAGGCGGACCCGCGCCACGAGGTGCGCGTCGTCGAGCGCAATCGGCCGTACGACACGTTCGGCTGGGGCGTGGTGTTCTCCGACCAGACGCTCGGCAACCTCGCCGCCGCCGATCCCGAGACCGCCGCGCGACGATCACCGACGCGTTCAACCACTGGGACGACATCGACGTCCATTTCAAGGGCCGCACGATCACGTCGGGCGGCCATGGCTTCTGCGGCATCGGGCGCAAGCGGCTGCTCAATATCCTGCAGGCGCGCTGCGAGGCGCTCGGCGTCGAGCTCGTCTTCGAGAACGACGTCACCGACGACGTCGCCGCCGCGCGCGAGTTCGCCGCCGACGTCGTGATCGCGTCCGACGGTCTCAACAGCCGCATCCGCACGCGTTACGCCGCGACGTTCGCGCCCGACGTCGACCTGCGCCGCTGCCGCTTCGTGTGGCTCGGCACGAAGCAAGCTTTCCTGCGTTCACGTTCGCGTTCGTCGAGACGCCGCACGGCTGGTTCCAGGCGCACGCGTACCAGTACGACGCCGACACGTCGACGTTCATCGTCGAAACGCCGGAGGCAGACGTGGCGCGCGTCGGGCCTCGACGCGATGTCGCAGCAGGAGGGGATCGCGTATTGCGAGCGGCTGTTCGCGCCCTGGCTCGACGGCCATGCGCTGATGTCGAACGCCGGGCATCTGCGCGGCTCGGCGATCTGGATCCGCTTCCCGCGCGTCGTCTGCCGCACGTGGGTGCACTGGAACGAGATCGACGGCCGGCGAGGTGCCTGATCGTCTGATGGGCGATGCCGCGCATACCGCGCATTTCTCCGTCGGCTCGGGCACCAAGCTCGCGCTCGAGGACGCGATCGCGCTGGCGCGCGCGTTGCAGTCGCCGCGCGGACCTCGAATCGGCGCTCGCCGGCGTACGAGGCCGAGCGCTCGATCGAAGTGCTGAAGATCCAGAACGCCGCGCGCAACTCGACCGAATGGTTCGAGAACGTCAACCGGTACACGGCGTTCGAGGCCGAGCAGTTCGCGTACAGCCTGCTGACGCGCAGCCAGCGCATTTCGCACGAGAATCTGCGCGTGCGCGATCCGGCGTTCGTGGCGCGGCTCGAAACGTGGTTCGCGGACGGCGCACGGCCGCCGACGTCTGCCGTACCGCCGATGTTCACGCCGTTCACGCTGCGCGGCGTCACGCTCAAGAATCGCGTCGTCGTGTCGCCGATGGCGCAGTACTCGTGCGTCGACGGCACGCCGGACGACTACTACCTCGTGCATCTCGGCAGCCGCGCGCACGGCGGCGCGGGGCTCGTGTTCACCGAGATGGTGTGCGTGGCGGCCGACGCGCGCATCTCGCCGGGATGCGCCGGCATGTACGCGCCGGAGCAGACGCCGCGTGGCGGCGCATCGTCGACTACGTGCACGCGCGAACGTCGGCGAAGATCGCGATCCAGCTGGGCCACGCCGGACCGAAGGGCTCGACGCAGCTTGGCTGGGAGGACGCCGATGAACCGCTGCCGCTCGGGCAACTGGCCGCTGATCGCGCCGTCCGCCGATCCCTACGGCCCGCGACAACCAGGTGCCGCACGCGATGACGCGCGCCGACATGGACCGCGTGCGCGACGAATTCGTGCGCGCCGCGCGACGGCGCGGCCGCAGCCGGCTTCGACTGGCTCGAGCTGCATTGCGCGCACGGCTACCTGCTGTCGGCGTTCCTGTGCCCGCTGACCAATCGCCGCGACGACGCGTATGGCGGTTCGCTCGAGAACCGCTGCCGGTATCCCGCTCGAGGTTTTCCGCGCGGTGCGCGCCGTGTGGCCCGCCGACAAGCCGATGTCGGTGCGCATCTCCGCGCACGACTGGGCGCGAAGGCGGCAACACGCCCGACGACGCGGTCGCGATCGCGAAGCTGTTCCGGGCGGCGGGTGCGGACCTGATCGACGTGTCGTCCGGCCAGACGACGCGCCGCGCGCGGCCCGTGTACGGCCGCATGTACCAGACGCCGTTCGCCGACCGCGTGCGCAACGAGGCCGGCATCGCGACGATGGCGGTCGGCGCGATCTTCGAGCCCGACCACGTGAACAGCATCCTGATGGCGGGACGCGCCGACCTGTGCGCGCTGGCGCGGCCGCACCTGGCCGATCCCTACTGGACGCTGCACGCGGCCGCGCGCGCGATAGGATTACAGATTTCAGGTACACAATGCCAACAACAGCCGCGAGATCGACGACGCCTTCGCGGCGATGGCGCGCGAGCGGCCCGACGCCCTTTTCCTTGCCAGCAGCCCCTTTTTCACAAGCCGGCGTGTCCAACTGGTGCAGCTCGCGGCACACCACGCGATCCCGGCGGCCTACGTCGGCCGGCAAGTATGTCGAGGTCGGCGGGCTGATGAGCTACGGAGCCAACCTGAAGGACGTGTGGCGTCAGCTCGGCGCCTATACCGGCCGCATCCTCAAGGGCGCCAAGCCCACGGACATGCCGGTCGTGCAGGCAACCAAGTTCGAGTTGGTCATCAATCACCAGACCGCGCGGATGCTGGGTCTCACCGTGCCGCAGACGCTACTCGCGAGCGCCGACGAGGTGATCGAATAGCCATGCTGTTTGTTGCAGGTGCATTAGTTTGCTTTTGGCACGAAGCCGACAAAAAACCACGTCCGCTTTGCGGTCGCTATGGGATGGAAAGCGGACGTGCTGTGCTCAATCTAAGCCTTTCCGCTTTTGACCCATTGCGACAATTTCGAGGAGGCGACGGCCCCTTTTGCTGTGCCAAGCCGATCCGCTAAGCTGATGGCTCCTGAGCCCTGGGGGCGGGTATGAGGCGGCGGGATTTTCTCGGCGTTCTAGGTAGTGCAGCGGCGTGGCCTTTGGCTGCGCGCGCTCAAACGACGATTTTGCCCCGTCGCATTGGCTTTCTGTTGGTCGGCTTTTCGACGGATAGCAAGGCCGCGCAGTCCTTCCAACAAGGGTTGCGTGAAGCGGGGTACCTTGAAGGGCGGGATGTGATCATCGAATGGCGCACCGCCCAAGGTGATTACAGCCGCGTCCCCGCGCTCATCGACGAGCTGATTCAGAAGAAAGTCGAGGTGATCGTTCACGACAGCACGGTTGGCACCGCAGCCGCAAAGCGCGCCACGTCGACGATCCCCAATGTCATGGCCCTGGTGCTCGATCCGGTCGGTTCTGGACTAGTCAAAAGTTTGGCGAACCCGGGGGTAACATCACCGGTCTCTCGATGATGACCACGGTTGACCTCAATTCCAAACGGCTGCAGTTGCTCAAGGAAATGAAGCCCGGGCTCGCCCGCGCGTCCGTCATATGGAATCCAGATCATCCGCTTCACGTGCGGGCTGTCGAAGAGCTCAAAGGCATCGCACCGCATCTATCGATCGATCTGAGCTTTATGGCGGTGCGAACGCGGGAGGAGCTTGCTCCGGCTTTTTCGGATGCCAAGCAAGCGGGCTCACAGGCGATCTACGTGATCGATGATCCGATTTTCTTTACCCATCGGACGACGTTCCTTGAACTGGCAGCGGCCGCAGGCTTGCCCACAATTCATGATCTGAGAAGGTTTCCCGAAGCCGGGCGCTCTCATGTCCTATGGTCCAGATGTCTACGATCTATTTCGTCGGTCAGCCGTCTACGTCGACCGCATTTTCAAAGGAGCAAAGCCGGCTGATTTACCTGTGGAGCAACCGACCAAGTTTGAACTCGTCATCAACTTAAAGACAGCCAAAGCGCTTGGTCTCGACGTCCCGCTTACGGTGCTCTACCGCGCCGACGAGGTGATCGAATAGCGGTGCATTGCTGCACTTGCTTACGGCAGGTTTTGGCACGAAGCCGACAAAAAACCTCGGCCGCTTTGCAGTTGTTATGAGGCATTCGTTGCAGGTTACAGGTGATGGATGATAAGGTCATAATGATGGTTAAACAGAAACCCAGGGAGGTAACTTCAATGCGCAGAGCGATCGTTCTTTCCGCTCTCTCTATCACGCTTCTTGGATCGGCAACCCTGGTGGCGCAGGCCCAGGCCCCAGCCCCCGCCGCGCCGCCCCCACCGCCCGCCGGCTAATATCAGCTTCTTCGTTGCCGAGAATCCCAATCAGACGGGCAATCTTGGTGGGCTCGCCGGCGCCGACCAGCTTTGCCAAACTCAGGCTCAAGCCTTGGGCGCCCCACACGCCGCTCGCACCTGGCGCGCCTATCTCAGTCAGGAGCAGCGCGGCAATACGCCGCGCGTGAATGCGCGGGATCGCATCGGCCCCGGCCCCTGGTTCAACGTCAAGGGTCAGTTGATCGCCAGCAACGTCGCCGATCTTCATGGTGACCAGCAGCGCGACCGCAACAACTTCCAGACGCAGCATGTGCTCGACGTCAAGGGCAATCCAATTGTCGGCGTCGTCAGGCCGGCGGGAACCCAGAATGAGCACGACATCTTGACCGGTTCGGATTCCCAGGGCCGGGCGTTCACCGACGGTCTCGATCACACCTGCGGCAACTGGACCACCGATGGGCTGCATCTGCCACAGACGGATACCCGCTTCCCAGCAGAGCGTGCGCGCGCCATGGTCGGCCACTCGGACCGCCCGGGGGCGGGAACATATCGTGGAATTCGGTGCATATGAGCGGGGGGTGCAACAAGGCGGCGCTCAACGCCACCGGTGGCACCGGCAGGTTCTACTGCTTTGCTATCAACTGAAAGGACGCAAGCAAGCCACGAAGCTGAAGCGATTGAAAGGGCGGTGTCGCAATTCAACATTGCTGACGCACTTAAGAGTTCGATTGCTGGCTCGTCGATAGCCACCGACCTTCGACAGATTGCTACAGCATGATCAAGATTACGATCGGCAACGCCGCGCTGAACAAGATCAGTGCCCCCGCCATGACGACGCCGATCGGCGTTTCATCTTGCATCCTGCATCAGAGCAAATTCGAGGTTCGGCGGACATTGGCCCAAAGGCCAACGAGGCGCAGCGGCGGACCGAGGGTGCGATCCGCCGCCATTTCTCGACCGACGCCGATGGGCATGAAGGCATCCGGTGAGCGACAATAAGTACCACGCCAGTCCCGACCGTGCTGCTATCCAACCGCCCGACGTCCAAGCAGCGGAGCGAATTTCCAACGCACCCACGATCGACATAAAAGTTGAGCCCCATCCGGCGCAGGAGTGGGGCTCAAGCTTACTCAAATCATACAAGGGTATGAACCCAGAGCTAGGGGGTAGCCTCTGGATTCCAAATCCATAACGCGTCAGATGGCCGAAGGTTCCGCCCGAGTAGTACCTGCATGGCGCTTGTAAGCACTAGGCTGCCTCGAAGCGACGCCTTTTCGCGGCGGCTTGCCCCCGACGTGCGGCTAGTCGGGGCGAGCGTTTCAGGTGCTGAGGCAGCTGCATGAGCGTGCCGCACCCATCGGTCGGCCATCTCCTGCCACGCAGCTCGTGAAGCGGTGTCTATGGCCGATCTTGCCGACCTTCGGCACTCTGCGGCGTGCCGCTGGAAAAGCGTGATCGGGTCCGTACTTCTTGGTCTCATCATCAGGGCAAAACGCGGAACCAGACGTGTACGTTCCCTCGAACATATGCGGCAAATGATCCGCATTCGCGCCCGCGAGAACGCAACGCAGCGCGTTCGCCATGGGACCGTCTTGGCTCATCGTCGATGAGCCACAGACGGATGATGAGCCACAGACGGATAGATGAGCGGTTGAGACAAAATGAGAGCCCAACTAGAGGCCTAGCTGGGCTCTCATTGACCACGCATTGCTGCGCGATCGAAGCATAGACCGAAGGTGCTGGGGGGCTGTGTCCGGCCTACGCTGTCATTGGGCATCGATCAGGGTCGATGCCTAATTCCTTCAACGCTTCCTCATAGAGGCGGGTCGGATCCCGCTCGCCGGCTTCTGCGACTTCGATAATTCGCAGTGCCATGAGCGTTCGCGCCGTCAGCGCAACGCCGAAATAACTCAACGACTTGCATGCTTTGTCGAATGCGACCCCCATGGAGTGGGTCGTCTCGTCGTCGAATGAAACATTTGGGGTGGTGTTCATTGTAGCCTCCCGTAAAGCACGGGCGGGAGCGCGGGATCGTCTCTCAGTCACCGAGGCCCGAAGCTATTTCGGTGATGGACCAGGCTGGTTCATTGTACGGGGCGAGTCTGTGCAAAACGGCTCACTTCCAGACTAGGCCACCGAACTATTCAAGCTAGGCCCACTGAGGGTCAAAACAGGCCAGTACCCCATCGCCTATTCCTGAACGTGGCAGGCGGCGCGACTGGCAGCGGCCTGATGACTGCTACCCTCTGATGTGCGGTTGATCGTGCAGAACGACGCTCAACAACGAGCTGTGGACCTCCATGGTGCCGTTGTATTTGATGAAGCCCAGTTTCCGAAATTTGTTCATGAAATGGCTCACACGGGACCGCGTGGTGCCGATCATCTCCGCGAGCGTCTCTTGGCTGACCTTCGCGATAATTGTCTCTGGTCTGCCTTCCTTGCCAAAATTGGCCAATAACAGAAGCGCCCGCGCCAAACGCTTCTCACTCGAATTGAACAGTTGATCGACCAAGTCCGCTTCGACGCGGATGGTCCGCGTTAAGAGATGCGAGACGAACATCTCGGAGAACGCTGGCTCGTCATGGAGTACGCGGACGATGGCCCCCTTCTCCAGCCGCATGATCTCGCATTCCGTCATTGCCGTGGCGGTCGCCACACGCCGCGGCTGACCGGTCAGGCAACCTTCGCCGCAGAATTCATCCGTCCCAAGGACTGCAACGACGGCCTCCTTGCCTTGCTCGGAAACGACGGTGAATTTGACCTTGCCGTCATGGATGTAAAAGACGGAATCCGCCAGATCGCCTTGCGAGAAGACGATTTGATTCTTTCGATATTGGGAGATGGTCCTGCCCCCATTTGCCTTGGCGAGAAACGCTTTGGGATCGAACGGTGGCTCCGCTTTGCGTTCCATAGCAGCACCTCTTCGCTTAACTCCATTCGCTCGCGAACATGAGAACTCAAATTATAGGACGAAAATTCCGAAATGCCGAATTGGGATGCAATGCCCAGCAATAGGTCGAAAGTCTCATAGCACGTATATTTTTCCGCTGTGCATCCGATTGTGTTGCAAAAGCCTTTTTGCATCACATAAGCCTAGATCGGTCGCGTGGGTTTGTCGCACTTCGGCAAATCGCACCTGAGAGTTGTTGGTAGCTCTAGGGTGCGAGAGCTGAAATATGATGGCTCAGTCGCTCTCTAGCCAATTCAAAAAACGTCTCCTCAAAGTTCTGCGCTTGGTTCTGCTCTCCCTCGTTTGAAGCCACACCCAACCGCGCTCGACCCTCTCGCGACTAGAGATATAATCGCCCTTCGGTATGCGGAACCGACTTATCCGCGGCGCCATGTGCTCGGGTCGCCACCACTATCGCCACCAAGTACGACCGCAAGCTCGCGGCGCTGGCGGCTGGCGGCGAGGACACCGCCGCCACGGTCGCGGCGCTGGCGGTGATCGAAGTCACTTACCTCGCCACGCTTGAGGCGGCATAGGGGCTGCGCCAAAACCGCCGTCTTCCAGTGCGGCGGTTTGCGCGCGCGGGCGGCCAGGGTTTTTGCGTGTCATGACGGCTCGGCCTTGGCCGCCTCTTTCTTGAACGGAGGCGCCTGATGATGATCATCACCGACCTGCGGCTGGTCGCGGTGCTCGCGTGACTAAGATGAGGCCACGTCGCCGTGCCGCCGGCTACAAGCTGCCGCCGCGCAGCGTGCCGAAGATGCAGGCCCAGCCCGCCGAGGCGGCCGAGCGATTGCGCGAGCGTGACGCCCACGCGGCCGACGATGATCGCACCGCCGTCGAGGTTTGGTTGGGCGATCCGCCGCGATGGCGGTCCGCCCTGGGCGCGGCGGGCCTAGCGGCCAGTCCCAGAGGGCGGTCGGCTGCAGGTCGGCACGGCCTCCGGAAACAGCTTTTCAACATGTTGAGCAATCGAGAGTTTGCTGCGACATTCAGCCTCTCTTTCAGATGCGGTCGGCATAACAGGCAATTCCTCGCGGGTGCGCTTTACGTCGCGTTGGATAGCCTCGCGAAAACAACGAGCAATTTCGTTGGCAATGCATGGTCTGATATTCAGCCCAAGTTGGAGCCGACGGCGGAGGACGCTGCTGGGACGGGCCCGGAGCAACTCGACACGCCGACGATTAAGGCGATCACAATAAGGATGGCCCCGAGGCATCCGAATCGCTCCGCCAAGTTTTTCAACCGCCTGACCCGCTTTGTGCCGATCACGTCCGCGCGGGACGCTCGCCTTGGGGCCTCGCGGACAAAGGCCGCTCAAATTTCAAACTGAGAACACTACCCGCCCGCCCCTGGGCAAGCCAGCGCGCGCCGCCCGTGCGCCGGCGCGCCCGACCTGCCCATGACCGCCCTCGGCCATCAAAACGCACCGGCGGGCTTCCCTGCGGACATGATGCGGACACGAAATTGCGGGGCCAGTTTGGCCGTCTCGGCAATTCGACCTAACCCCTTGATTTTTTGGTGCCGACGCCCGGACTCGAACCGGGACGGGGGTTGCCCCCCAACGGATTTTAAGTCCGATGCGTCTACCGTTCCGCCACGTCGGCGCGCGGCGGTTCTAGCCCGCCGGCGCGCGGGCGTCACCCTGTGGTATGGCGACCCGATCAGCCCTTGCCGGTGTGGCCCCAGGCCTCGTCCCAGATTCGCCCGGTCGGGTCGGTGATGCGGCCGTCCTTCTCGAAGAACTTGTTCGGCACCTGGAAGATTGCCAGCATCAGGCCGCCTTCGGGGCACCACGCCACGTGGCGGCTGCCCTCCTCGCGCCAGATGAACTCGCCCTGCTTTGCCGCGATGCCTTCGGCCGGACCTTCCTTGTCTACCAGGCGGCCTTCCAGCACGTAGGTCTGCTCGATATTGACGTGCTCGTGGTCGGGCAGCACCGCGCCGGGCGCAAACCGCATCAGCGCGGTCATCAGCCCGGTCTTGGGATCGAACAGCAGCGTCTTTGCTTCGCAGCCCGGGAATCGGGTCTTCTGCCATTCCATCTCGGCCGGCTTCACCAGATGCGAGTGCTCATCGGCTGTGATCGTGGCCTTCGGTGTGATGGCGTCCATGCCTTGCTCCTGTGTTGGCGCGCCGGTGCGTGCAGACGCCCGGCGTCGAATGTCCGTCGATCGGCGCGGGCTCAGCCCTTGCCGGTGTGTCCCCAGAGCTCGTCCCAGAGCTCGCCGGTCGCATCTATGACGCGGCCGTCCTTCTCGAAGAACTTGTTCGGCACCTGGAAAATGGCAAGCGTCAGCCCGCCGTTCGGCGCCCACGCCGAGTGCCGGCTGCCTGGTTCGCGCCAGATGAATTCGCCCTTCTTCGCCTCGATGCCCTTCGCGGGCCCTTCGAGGTCGACCAGATGGCCGTCCAGGATATAGGTCTGCTCGATGCAGACGTGCTCATGGTCGGGCAGCACAGCGCCGGGCGCGAGACGGAACATAGCGGTCAGAAGCCCGCTCTCGCGATCGAGCAGCAGCGGCTTCATCTCGCAGCCGGGGAAGCGCGTCTTCACCCACTCCATTTCGGCCGGACGAACGAGATGCGAATGCTGGTCGGCCGAGACCTTGTCCTTTGGTGCGACGGCGTCCATCACTTCCTCCATGGCTTGGCGGGCGCCCCTTGGGCTCCGAACGAGACTATACCGCATCCGCGCGGGCGTTGTCTGCGCGCGCCGGCGGCGTTACGCCCCGCCTTCGCGGATCGGCGGCTGGAAGGCCAATCCGGTGTCCCACGGAAAGTAGATCCAGGTGTCCTGCGACACCTCGGTGATGAAGGTATCGACCATGGGGCGGCCCATCGGCTTGGCATAGACCGCAGCGAAATGGGCGCCGGGCAACAGCTCGCGCACCACCTTGGCGGTCTTTCCGGTGTCGACCAGATCGTCGACGATCAGGACGCCCTTGCCGCCCATCTCCAGGATCGAATTGGCGACGCCCTTGATGAGCTGCAGTTCGCCCTGCTTCGTGTAGTCGTGATAGCTCGCCACACATACGGTCTCGATCAGCCGCAGATTCGAGCTCTCGAGCTACGATCGCGGCCGGCACCAGACCGCCACGCGTGATCGCGACGATCACGGTGAACGGGCCGGCCTCGGCGAGCCGCCATGCCAACGCGCGCGCGTCGCGATGGAACTGGTCCCAGGACACCGGAAAGGCTTTTTGCGGGATCGCCCTCGGTTGCGGCTCAGCTATCGTCATAACGTGCCCCCGGCCTCCTAGCGCAGCTCCAGGACGAAATCGAAGCGGCCGGAGAGCGCGTCGCCGGCCTGCGCCACCCGCATCACCAGTTCGCGGCGGAACAGGTCGTCACGGCGGTTGGCCGGCTCATCGGGAAAATAGAGTTGCGTGGTCAGAAGCCGACTGCCCGGCGCCTGAACCTTGACGTGCAGGTGCCGTGTCCGGCCGACATAGACTGCTGGAACGATGGTGCGGAAGCGGAACGTACCGTTCGCGTCGGAGTACTGGTGGCCGCGGAAGCGATATCCGCTGTTGTCATACTCGCCCTTTCCATCGGCGTGCCAGAGGTCGATGAGTGCCCGGGGCACCGGCCGGCAGCCGCGCGTCAGCACAACGCCCGTCAGCTCAAGCGTGCGGCCGCCGGCAGCAGGCTCTCTTAAGTCCGCGCGCTCCGGCGAACGTGGCTTGAAGAACGGTCCTTCGGTCTGGCGCAGCGTCGGGCCTGTACCGTCGCGGCAGGCCGGCGTCGGCGCAAGCTCCTGTCCGGGCGCCCCATTCGCGGCAAAGCCCAGACCCACGGCAAGCGTTCCGCCGGTGAGCAGGAAGCCGCGACGTGTCTGCCCGTGCTCCCCGGCCATGGCGTCTCACGCCGTCCGTCGCAGGCCGGCCCGCACGTTTGCCAGCATGGCCTCGACCGCGGCCTTGGCGGCGGCGAGTTTCTGCGGATCACGCGAGCGCACCACGATGTTGGTGTTCGGCCGACCATCGTCCTGGAATGGATAGCTGCCGATCATCACATCGAGATGGCTCTTGGCGATCTCACCAAGCTGCGTGCCGATGTCGCCTTCGCGCAGGTCGGCGCGCACCGACTCCGACAGCATCTTCACGCCGGTCTTGAGTGTCGGCGCGACCTCATCGAGCATCGCCTGCATGATCGCGGGCACGCCGGCCATGACATGGACATTGCCGATGCGGAAGCCGGGCGCGCTCGAAACCTTGTTGACGATCAGGTCGGCGCCGGCCGGGATGCGCGCCATACGCAGCCGCGCCTCGTTCAGATCCTTCTCGGCGATGCGCGTGAGCAGCATGGCGCGGGCCCGCGGGTCGACGTCGATCGTCACGCCGAACGCCTTGGCGACGCAGTCGGCGGTGATGTCGTCATGCGTGGGCCCGATGCCGCCGGTGGTGAACACATAGGTGTAGCGGGTGCGCAGCGCGTCGAGGGCTGTGATGATCTCGGCCTCGATGTCGGGAACCACCCGGACCTCGCGCACCTCGACCCCGATATTGGTCAGGTATTCAGCGATATAACCGATGTTCTTGTCCTTGGTCCGGCCGGACAGGATTTCATCCCCGATCACCAGGACGGCGGCGGTGACGATATCGGCGTTCGCGGCCCGCGCCTCACTCATGTGACCTCTCCTGCTCAATCCCTTGTTCGTCTAGCGCGGTCCTTGGCCCCGCTCAAGCCAAGCCACCCGCCATGGCTGTGGACTTTGGGCCCGAGACGACCCCGCCGCGCCGTTGCCGCACCGCCATCGGCATCGCTATAACCGGCGCCCGGACGGAGGGGCTGATCATGACCTACTGCTGCGGCATCCTGGTGCGCGACGGGCTCGTCATGATCGCGGATACGCGGACCAACGCCGGCCTCGACAATATCTCCACCTTTCGAAAGCTCCACGTCTTCCGCCAGCCCGGCGAGCGGGTCATGGCGCTCACCGCCTCCGGCAATCTCTCGATCAGCCAGTCGGTGGTCAGCATGCTCAACGAGGGCATGGAGAACCATGCCACGGGCGAGCTCGAAACCCTGAACAATGCGCCCACCATGTTCCAGGCCGCCCAGCGCATCGGCCAGGCGATCCGCCGCATCCACGACATCGAGGCCCCGGCGCTCGACGCCGCCGATGTCAAATTCGACGTCTCGTTCCTGTTTGGCGGTCAGATCAAGGGCGACCGCCTGCGGCTTTACATGATCTACACCGCCGGCAATTTCATCGAGTGCACCGTCGACACGCCCTATCTGCAGATCGGCGAACACAAATACGGCAAGCCCATCCTCGACCGCGCCGTGCGCTACGGCATCGACATCTACGACGGGCTGAAGATCGGGCTGTTGTCGATGGACTCGACGCTGCGCTCCAACCTCGGCGTCGGCATGCCGATCGACGTCGTGGTGGTCCGGCGCGACGCCTGCGATGCGGAGCTGATCTATCGGATCGAGCCGGGCGAGCCCTATTTCCACGACCTCAGCGAACGCTGGTCAGCGGCGTTGCGCGCCGCGCACATGGCCATCCCCCGCCCGCCGTATGTCACCCCGCGCTGATTTGCGGTGGCCCGTTCGCCCTAATCGATCTTGATGCCCATGGTCGTGACGATCGGCCGCCAACGTGCCACTTCGGATTCGACGTAGCGCTTATAGTCTGCCGGACTGAGGCCTGGCTCGACCTCGAAGGTCCCCGACACCAGCAGTTCCTGATAGGACTTGTCCGACAATAATTTCAGGTTGGCCTGCGAGACCATGTCGACCACCTCCTTCGGCGCGCCGGTCGGCGCGTAGACGCCGATGAAATTGGGAGCGACCAGATCGGTCAGCCCCTGCTCCACCGCGGTTGGAATTTCGGGTGCAGCCGCAAGCCGCGTGCCGTGGGTGACGGCAAGGATGCGGAGCTTGCCGGCGCGGTGGTGCTCCAGCACGATGTTGGTCATCGCCGGCACCAGCGCCGGAATCTGCCCGGCCAGCAGATCGGTCAGCCCGGGACCCGCGCCGCGATAGGGCACGTGCGGGAAATCGGTGAGGCCGGTCTTGAGCTTGAACAGTTCGCCGGTGAGATGGTTGAGCGAGCCGTGGCCGGCCGAGCCATAGGACATCTTGCCCGGGTTGGCCTTGACCTGGGCGACCAGCCCCTTGAGGTCGTTCACCGGCACCGACGGATGCACGGCGATGGCGAAGGCGGTGACCGCGATTGGGGAGATCGGCTCGAGATCCTTGAGCGGATCGTACGTCGGCTTGGTCTTGAGCAGCGCCTCGGTGATGTGTGTGGTCGCACCGCCGAGCAGCAGCGTGTAGCCGTCCGGGCGTGAGCGCGCGGCCTGTGCCGCACCGACGCCGCCACCGGCGCCACCGATGTTCTCGATGATGACAGTGCCGAAGTAAGGCTTGATCCGGTCCGCCCACGGGCGGCCGACGGTGTCGTATGCGCCGCCCGGCGGGAACGGCACGATCAGCCGGACCGGGCGGTCGGGATACTTTGCCTGGGCCCCCGCCGGACACGATGCGATGGCAGGCGCGGCCAAGGCCGCGAGGCCATGGGCCAGCAGATCACGTCGCTTCATGGCATCCCCCCTCGGATCGCAGGCCGTTTCCCCCGTCGGCCCACGGCCAAGTTGAATTCAACCGGCGCGACCGTTCAAGAGTGGCCGGGCCATTGCGATGATGGGCCGCGGCCTTCAGGATGCGCCGCGACACGAATGCGGAGGACAGTATGGCAGCGTCTCAGAAGGTTGCGCTCGTGACCGGCGCGGGCACCGGCATCGGCAAGGCGGTCTCGCTGGCGCTCGCCAAGGACGGCTATGCCGTGGTGCTCGCCGGCCGCCGCGCCGACAAGCTCGATGAGACCGCGCGCGAGGCCGGCAACGCCAAGACCCTCTCGGTGCCGACCGACGTGAGCGATCCGGAAGCGATCAAGGCGCTGTTCGCGCGCACCAAAAAGGAGTTCGGCCGGCTCGACATTCTGTTCAACAACGCCGGCATCGGGGCGCCGGCCGTTCCGATGGAGGAATTGCCGCTCGATACCTGGAAGAAGGTGGTCGATACCAACCTCACCGGGATGTTCGTCTGCACCCAGGAAGCCATCAAGATCATGAAGGCGCAGGACCCGAAGGGCGGCCGCATCATCAACAACGGCTCGATCTCGGCGCACACGCCGCGGCCGCGCGCCGCGGCCTATACCGCGACCAAGCACGCCGTGACAGGGCTCACCAAGCAGACCGCGCTTGACTGCCGCAATGACATGATCCTCTGCAGCCAGATCGACATCGGCAACGCCGCAACTCCCCTCACCGACCGCATGGTGCAGGGCCAGGGCGTGCTGCAGCCCGACGGCCGCATGATGACCGAGGCGCGCATGAACGCCGACGACGTCGGCCGCGCTGTGGTCTACATCGCAAATCTTCCGCTCGACACCAACGTGCTGTTCATGACCGTGATGGCGAACGGCATGCCGTTCGTCGGACGGGGCTGAGCCTTCGTGCCACGCGCCAGGGTCGGTGTCATTCGCTTGGTGCTTGCGATCACGATCGGACTGCTCGCGGGCAGCGCGGCACAAGCCTGCAAGTGCAGGCTGTTGTCGGCCGACGAACTTCTGAACGGTTCGGAGGCGATCTTCGAGGGTGTTGCGCTGTCAACCAAGCCGGCGGGCGGACGCAATGCTGTCACCGCGTTCCGGGTGGTCACAGGCTACAAGGGCGCGACACGCGGGCAGCGCGTCCGCGTTCAGCATTTCACGGGGCCGTCCGCGGCGTGCGGCGTTCACTTCGAGCGCGGGAAGCGGCATCTGATCGCCGCCAGCCGCGAAGCGGGCGGCGCGCTGTCCGCCAGTGCGTGCACGCTCGCGTCCATGCGCTCGGCCGCTGGCAAGGAGTTGGTGGAGAGGCTCGGGCGCTAGCCGCAACCAGGCGTCAGCATCACTTCGCCAATCACGTTGGCCGATGCGCTAGGGCGGCATGGATTTGCGCCACCACAGCGGCGCCCTCGCCGATCGCAGCACCCACGCGTTTGGTCGAGCCCGCGCGCACGTCGCCGATCGCGAACACGCCGGCCACGCTCGTCTCCAACGGCAGCGGTGCACGGCCGATTGGTTCGTCGGTCGGCGCGAAATCGGTACCGGTGATCACAAAACCCTTGTCGTCGACGGCGACGCGTTTGGCGAGCCACGAACCGTTCGGATCGGCGCCTATGAACAGGAACAGGTGGCGGAGCGGGTAAGTGTAGATATTGCCCGAATCCAAGCCGCGGAACGTTGCGCTGCTGAGCGCGCCGGACGGATCACCTTCCAGCGCAATGACCTCGGCGCCGGTGTAGGTTGTCACGTTCGGCAGCGCGTTGATCCGGTCGACCAGATAGCGCGACATGGTCTCAGCCAGGTTGCGGCGGACGACGAGGTGCACGTGCTTAACCTTCGGCGCGAGGAAGACGACAGCCTGGCCCGCGGAATTGCCGCCGCCGACCAGCGCGATTTCCTCGCCCTCGCAAAGCTTCGCTTCAACCGCGGAGGCCCAATAGGACACGCCCGCATTCTCGAAGCCCGGAAGGTTCGGGATGTCGGGTCGCCGGTAGCGCGCGCCGGAGGCCACCACCACAGCGCGGGCGTGGATGCTCCGGCCATCGGACAGTTCCAGCCGCAGCGGGTCATACGGCCGTCGCGCCGTCCCACCGCAATCGAGATGCGAGACTTCCAGCGGGATCGCGATCTCGGCGCCGAACTTCTGCGCCTGGCTGAAGGCGCGACCGGCGAGCGCCATGCCGGAAATGCCGGTCGGAAATCCGAGATAGTTCTCGATCCGCGCCGACTGACCGGCCTGACCGCCGAACGATCGGTGGTCGAGCACCAACACGGACAAGCCCTCCGAGGCCGCATAAACGGCGGCGGCGAGGCCCGCGGGACCGCCGCCGACGACAGCCACGTCGTAGAGCTTCGACAGATCGAGCTCGGGGGTGATTCCCAGGCACATGCCGGCCTCGGCGTCGCTCGGCCGCTTGAGCACCGAACCGTTCGGGCAGACCATGACCGGCAGATCGTCGAGCGAGACGCCTGCACTCTCGACGAGCTTGCGGGCCTCCTCGTTCACCGCGACATCCCACACTGTGCAGGGGTAGCCGTTGCGCGACAGGAAGTTCTGCAGCCGCGTCAGGTCGGCGGTGCCGGGCACACCAATCAGCACGGAGCCCGAGCCCTCCTCTTGCAGAAGCGCAACACGGCGCAGGATGAACGCGCGCATCATCGTCTCGCCAAGCTCCGCAGAGCCGATGATCAGGGCCCGTATCTGCTCGGCCTTGAACGGCAACGCAGTGCAGCCGGCCTCGCCGGCACGGGCCGCCGCAATTGTGCCGCGGCCGGACAGCTCGCTCATCTCGCCGGTGAACTCGCCGACGCCCATGGCGGCGATCTGCGCTTCGCGGTTGAGACCGTCGCGGCGCATGATCACGATCTCGCCCTTGAGGACGAGCCAGGCCGGCGCATGGCGCTCGCCCATGCTGAAGACCGTTTCGCCTGGCGCGAAAGTGCGCGGCGAGGGGTCAGTAAACCGCTTGGCGATTTCCATTTGCGATGCGTCGAGAACGGGAAAAATCTGCTCCCGCCGATTTTCAAGCATTGACATGCAATCCCCTGAGACTTTGCGCTGCCGGCGCCGTCAGCCCTGCAGCGAGACCCTGATCTGGGTGCCTGCGCGGACTTTCGCCAGCACTTTTACGTCGGAGAGCGCGCGAGCGAAGATGTTGCAGGGGCTCGCAAGCCGACATTCGTCGCCTTTGGAGATCGGCGTGCGACCGAAGCCGATCGCGATCGCCGGGCCCTCAGGCCAATAGGCAATCTCGCCCGGCGTCACCACCGCACGGGCCTCGGCTTCCCGCTTCACCCGCACCGGCACGTCAAAATAGACTTCCTCTCCCCAGATCATGGTGGCGGCCTCGACCGGCAGCGCCGCCGCGATCGCTTTGGCGGTCGGCGTGTCGAGCAGTTCGGCTTCAAGCGTGAGCGTGCCGAAGTCAAAGCAAATCCGCAGCATGGCCGCGCTTCCCTGAATGCGTCGGTTCGAGGGAGTCAACGTAGCATGATCCGCCGTTGCGGCGCCGCCATCGTGGATTCTGCGGGCACCGCGGGCGGTTCCGCGTATCATAACAGCGGGGCTTTGAGGATTCGGGGCTGTCATGCTGTCGCTGCAATCCGCTCTGGGCGTGGTCGCACTCGTCGGGTTCGCTTGGGCGATCAGCGAGAACCGCGGCGCGGTGTCGTGGCCTCGCGTCGCCTTAGGCCTCGTCGCCAGCGTTGCACTCGCAGCGCTGTTCCTGAAGATACCGCCGGTCACTGCGGCTATCGGCTCCGTCAACGGCGCTGTCGACGCAATTGCCGCGGCATCGCGCGCGGGCACGTCGTTCGTGTTCGGCTATGTCGGCGGCGGCCCCCTGCCCTTCGAGCTCAAATCGCCGGGCCACGACTTCGTGCTGGCATTCCAGGCGCTGCCGATCGTGCTCGTCATGAGTGTGCTGACCACGCTGTTGTTCTACTGGGGCATCCTGCCGCCGGTGATCCGCGGCTTTGCGTTCGCGCTGGAGCGGACGATGGGTGTCGGCGGCGCGGTCGGACTCGCGGCTGCGGCGAACATTTTCGTCGGCCATGTCGAAGCGCCGCTGTTTATCCGGCCGTACCTTGCCAAGCTCTCGCGCAGCGAATTGTTCGTGGTCATGACCGGCGGCATGGCCGGCATCGCCGGCACCGTGCTCGTTCTCTACGCGCAGTTTCTCGCGCCGATCATTCCGGAGGCCGCCGGCCACCTCATCATCGCCTCGGTTCTGGGTGCGCCGATCGCAGTCCTCATCGGCCAGATTATGGTGCCAGACGACCGTGACAAGCCGACCGACGTGCTGGACACGCTCGATCCGGTCGCCGACAGCACGATGGATGCCATCGCGCGAGGCGCGACCGCGGGCCTCGCGCTTCTCTTGAACATGATCGCAATGCTGATCGTGTTCGTCGCGCTGGTGCACCTCGTCAACACCATGCTGGGACTTCTGCCGGCGTTCGGCGGCGAAGCGATCACGTTGCAGCGGATTCTCGGCCTCGTCATGGCGCCGGTTTGCTGGCTGATCGGCATCCCCTGGGCGCAAGCGCAGACCGCCGGCGCGCTAATGGGCGTCAAGACGGTGTTGAACGAGTTGATCGCCTATCTGCAGATGTCGCAGCTGCCGACGGACGCGCTCGATCCGCGTTCGCGGCTGATCATGCTCTATGCGATGTGCGGCTTCGCCAATTTCGGCAGCGTCGGCATCATGATCGGCGGGCTCTCCGTGATGGCGCCGGAGCGGCGCGCCGACGTCATCTCGCTCGGGCTGAAATCCATGGTCTCGGGCACGGTCGCGACCCTGCTGATGGGCGCGATCGTCGGGCTGCTGAACTAGCCACGCAGCCTGCTGCCCCTTCCGGCGGAGCGCAGCGAGAGCCGGAATCCATACTCCCTACGCGCCCATTGCCGCGGATATACTGGGATTATGGATTTCGGGTGCGCGCCTTCGGCGCGCCCGGAATGACACCGAGGGCAATCATGGAACAGCACATCGCCGAACAAGCTCCATCCGTTGCTCCCAGCAAGGACGCCTCGCCCGTCGGCTGGCGCGACCTGCGCGAATGGATGATGCTGATCGAGCGCAACGGCGAGCTGCAGCGCATCACCAAGCCCGTCGACGCCGACGAAGAGCTTGCCGCCATCACCTACATGGCAACGCGCAGCGAGAAGGCACCCGCACTGTTGTTCGAAAACGTCACCGGCGACAAATCGAAGTCACGCGTGCTCTCCAACATGCTCGGCTCGAGCAAGGAACGCTATGCGCTCGCCGTCGGCATCGATCCCGATCTCTCCATTGGCGAAATGATCGCCGAGAGCCGCGCCGTCATGGGCCGCCGCATCGCGCCGGTGCGCATCCCGAAGTCAGAGGCGCCGGTCAACGAAGTGGTCCTGCGCGGCGACGACATCGATCTCACCGTCTTCCCCTCGCCGAAATTCTGGCCGGCCGACGGCGGCCGCTACATCGGCACCGGCGATATCACGCTGACCTCGTCGCCCGACACTGGCCGCATCAATGTCGGCTGCTACCGGCAGATGGTGCACGGGCCGCGGCGCGTCGGACTCTACTGCTCGCCTGGCAAGCACGGCCTGCTCGACCGCGAAGCTTGGTGGAAGCGCGGCAAGCCATGCGAGGTGGTCGCGGCCTACGGCGTCGATCCCGTGCTGTTCATGCTGGCGGCGCAGGTGTTCGGCGCCAAGGAATCCGAGTTCGACGTTGCCGGCGGCATGATGGGCCGCGGCATCGAGCTGACCGACGGCGAGACCGGCAGCCTGCCGATCCCCGCCCACGCCGAACTCGTCATCGAAGGCGTGGTACGCGAGGGCGACGTGCTGCCGGAAGGCCCGCTCGGCGAGTTCACCGGCTACTACGGCCGCGAGCGCTCGCCGCAGCCGGTGATCGAGGTCAACGCGCTGCACATGCGCAAGTCGCCGATCATCACCGCGGCGCTGATGGCGAAATATCCGTCCTGCGAGATCGGCGCCTACTACGCCATCATGCGTTCGGCGCGCATTCTCGACGATCTGGAACGCATCGGCGTGCCGGGTGTGGTCGGCGCTTACGCGCATCCCGCCGCCGCGTCAGGCTGGGGCATGGTCGTGGTCTCGGTCCAGCAGCAATACGCCGGCCACGCCGCGCAGGTGCTGGCGCTGACTGCGCAATGTCCGGCCGCCGCCTACTACACCAAGTGGATCATCGTCGTGGACGAGGACGTCGATCCCACCGACTTCAACGAGGTGATGTGGGCGCTGTCGAACTCGCTGCCACCCTGCCGAGGACATCGACATCCTGAACAAGACCTGGTCGACCGGCCTCGACCCGAGCCAGTTCGAGATGGAGCGCCGTCCCTATGGATCGAAGGCCCTGATCGACGCCTGCAAGCCGCACCGGCGCCTGAAGAGCTTCCCGGCGACGACGCTTCTGAGCCGCGAGGTCTACGAGCGGGTCGCGGCACGCTGGTCCGAGCTGGGCTTCGCCGAGCCGCCACCGCGGCTCACCACGTTTCACAAGGAGTGAGCGGCAGTCGCTCGCGCGGATGGCGCGGTTCAGTGCAGTTGGAATTCGCCATTCACCGCCCGCAGTTCGGCTGGCTTGATCAGCTTGGCGTGCGCGACCTGCACCGAATGCAGCGGGCCATCGAGCTTTTCCATCCAGAAGGCAAGGAACCGCCGCAGCTCAGGAAATTTCGGGAACAGGTCATAGTCCTGCCACACGTAGGTCTGCAGTAGCCAGGGATGGTCGGGTCGCCGATATAGGATTTGCGCGGTCGTCAGCCCGTAGCCCGCGAGCCGACGCGTAAAGTCGTGGGATGCCATGTCGAATCCTCCGTCCCCGGTACGGTCCAGTGTTCGTGCCTCCCACCGGGATGACAAGCCTAAAATTTGAAATATGTTCCTATTTTCAATGCATTAGCAGCATAGTTAGAATGCTGCTGACAGCCTCGACGAAGGCGCCGACGAAACTGCTAGCAGTCCATTGCGATGAGTGCTAAAAAACTTCCACCAACCCCTTGATCGAGGGTACGAGCCGCCTATCTGGCGGCGTGGAGAGCCCGGCGGGGATTTTTGCTGCGGCTCCTTCACCAAAAAAGCTGAAGACGTTCCAGACACCTATGGAGGACAACATGAAATTCCGTCCGCTTCACGACCGCGTTGTCGTCAAGCGCATCGAAGCCGAAGAGAAGACCGCTGGTGGTATCATTATTCCCGACACCGCCAAGGAAAAGCCCTCCCAGGGCGAAGTTGTCGCCGTCGGCCCGGGCGGCCGCGACGAGGCCGGCAAGCTCATCCCCATCGACATCAAGGTCGGCGACCGCGTGCTGTTCGGCAAATGGTCGGGCACCGAGGTCAAGATCGATGGCGAGGATCTCCTGATCATGAAGGAGTCCGACATCATGGGCGTGATCGACGAGCCGGTCGCCAAGAAGAAGGCCGCGTAAGCCAAACTCTCCCCTCGCCCTGAGGAGCGCCGAAGGCGCGTCTCGAGGGACGAGGCCATCACACGACAGACATTGGCTCCTTCCTTCGAGACGGCGCTTGGCGCTTGCTCAGGATGGGTCACAAACGGAGTGAATTCAAATGGCTGCTAAGGAAGTCAGATTCTCTGTTGACGCGCGCGACAGAATGCTGCGCGGCGTCGACATCCTCAACAACGCTGTGAAAGTGACACTCGGCCCGAAAGGCCGCAACGTCGTGCTCGACAAGAGCTTCGGCGCCCCTCGCATCACCAAGGACGGCGTCACCGTCGCCAAGGAAATCGAGCTTGAGGACAAGTTCGAGAACATGGGCGCCCAGATGGTGCGCGAGGTTGCTTCCAAGACCTCCGACGTCGCCGGCGACGGCACCACCACGGCGACCGTGCTCGCCGCCGCCATCGTCAGGGAAGGCGCCAAGGCGGTGGCCGCGGGCATGAACCCGATGGATCTTAAGCGCGGCGTCGACCTCGCGGTCGAAGCCATCGTCGAGGACCTGAAGAAGAACTCGAAGAAGGTCACGTCCAACGACGAAATCGCCCAAGTCGGCACCATCTCGGCCAACGGCGACCAGGAAATCGGCCAATTCCTCGCCGAAGCCATGAAAAGGGTCGGCAACGAGGGCGTGATCACGGTCGAGGAGGCCAAGAGCCTCGAGACCGAGCTCGACGTGGTCGAGGGCATGCAGTTCGATCGCGGCTACATCTCGCCATACTTCATCACCAACGCCGACAAAATGCGCGTGGAGATGGAGGACCCCTACATCCTCATCAACGAGAAGAAGCTCTCCGGATTGCAGGAGCTGCTGCCGCTGCTTGAAGCGGTGGTGCAGACCGGCAAGCCGCTGCTGATCATCGCCGAGGACGTGGAAGGCGAGGCGCTCGCCACGCTCGTGGTCAACAAGCTGCGCGGCGGCCTCAAGGTCGCGGCCGTGAAGGCGCCAGGCTTCGGCGATCGCCGCAAGGCCATGCTGCAGGACATCGCGGTCCTGACCAGCGGCCAGGCGATCAGCGAGGACCTCGGCATCAAGCTCGAGAACGTCACGCTCAACATGCTCGGCCGCGCCAAGAAGGTGATGATCGACAAGGAGAACACCACGATCGTCAACGGCGCGGGCAAGAAGAGCGACATCGAGGCCCGCATCTCGCAGATCAAAGCGCAGATCGAGGAAACCACCTCCGATTACGACCGCGAGAAGCTGCAGGAGCGGCTGGCCAAGCTCGCTGGCGGCGTCGCGGTGATCCGGGTCGGCGGTGCGACCGAGGTCGAGGTGAAGGAGCGCAAGGATCGCGTCGATGACGCTATGCATGCGACTCGCGCCGCGGTCGAGGAAGGCATCCTGCCGGGCGGCGGCGTCGCGTTGCTGCGCGCCTCCGAAGCCATCAAGCGCGTGCGCACCGGAAACGACGACCAGAAGACCGGCGTCGAGATCGTGCGCAAGGCAATCCAGGCTCCGGCGCGCCAGATCGCGACCAATGCCGGCGAGGACGGCTCGGTCGTGGTCGGCAAGATTATGGAGAAGGATCAGTACGCCTACGGCTTCGACGCGCAGGCGGGCGAGTACGGCGACCTCGTGAAGAAGGGCATCATCGATCCGACCAAGGTGGTGCGCGAGGCGCTGCAGGGCGCAGCGTCAGTCGCAGGCCTCCTGATCACCACCGAGGCGATGGTCGCCGAAGTGCCGAGGAGGAAGGACGCCATGCCGCAGATGCCTCCGGGCGGCGGCGGGATGGATTTCTAAGCGACGCCATCCGCGAGCAAAATGCGAAGGCCCGGGAGCGATCCCGGGCCTTTTGCTTGGGCCGGGTTGTTCCTTGGTCCGGGTGGTTGGCGCGGACGAAGGGACGGAGGCGGTTGGGCCCGCGGCTTATGCACGCGCACGCCACCAGCCAAAAACGAAAAGACCACGAGCGAGAGGTGCGCGTTCATCCGGCGTCACCGTCTTGTCGTGGCCGCACGGCGGAGGATCGTTGCACTCTTCCTCGCCGCTTGCTCATCTATATGGCGCAGATACATGACACCAACATGACCATGAAAACGGGCCAAATCCTCATCGGCGTCGGCGGCTGGACCTTCGAGCCGTGGCGCGGCGTGTTTTATCCCAAGGGACTGCCGCACGCGAAGGAACTGTCGTACGCGAGCGAGCGGCTGACCTCAATCGAGGTCAACGGCACGTTCTATCGCACGCAAACGCCGGCAACGTTCCGCAAGTGGGCAAGCGAGGTGCCGGACGGCTTCGTGTTCGCGCTGAAGGGGCCACGCTTTGCCACCAACCGCCGCGTGCTGGGTGAAGCGGGCAACTCGATCAAGCACTTCCTCAATTCGGGCGTCACCGAGCTTGGCCCGCATCTCGGACCCCTGCTCTGGCAGTTCGCGCCATTCAAGAAATTCGACGAGGCCGATTTCGGCGCGTTCCTGGAGCTTTTGCCCGACACGTTCGACGGCCATGCCATCAAGCACGTGATCGAGGTCCGTCACGACAGCTTCAAGACGGCTGCCTTTGTGGCGCTGCTGCGCAAGTTCTCGATGCCGGCGGTTTACACCGACCACGTGAGCTACCCAAACATCGCCGATGTCACCGGCGATTTCGTCTATGCGCGGTTGCAGCAGGGCGAGGATGACATCCCGACCGCCTATCCACCGAAAGCGCTCGCCGCATGGAGCGAGCGGTTGCGCGCCTGGGCCGCGGGCGGCACGCCCGACGATCTGCCGACGGTCACGCCACCGCCGAAGGCCAAGACCAAGCGGCGGGACGTGTTCGCTTATGTCATCCACGAGGGCAAGATTCGGGCGCCGGCCGGCGCCATGGCGCTGATCGAGCGACTGAAGGAGTGAACCGTGCCGACGCTCTTCACCATCGGCTACGAACAGTCGACGCCGGAAGCGGTCATGCGCGAACTCAAGCGCGCCAAGGTCAAGCTCCTGGTCGACACACGGGCGGTTGCAGCCTCGCGCAAGCCCGGCTTCTCCAAACGGCAGCTTGCGGCCGCACTCGACCACGAGGGCATCGCCTACATCCATCTGCAGAAGCTCGGTACCCCGACCGAAGGCCGCAACGCGGCACGCAGCGGCGACTTCGACACGCTTTGGCGCGTTTACGCCAAGCATCTCAAGACACCCGAAGCCGTCGAGGCGATGGATGAACTGGTCGCGCTGGTAAAGCGGGACAAACCGATCTGCCTTCTGTGCTTCGAGCGCGATCCGAACCACTGCCATCGCAGCCGGATTGCCGAGATCGTCCGCGAACGAACCAAGGCGACCGTCAAAGATTTGATTCCGCAGCCGATTTAGCCGTCCGCGCAGCCTGCCCGCCGGGGCCTTGCAGCCAAGTCGACGACTGGATAGATAATGACTGACCAGTCAGTCATTATTATGCCATACCATGGCCAAGCCCGCCGCTACCGCCCGGTCCGAAATTTCCTCCGCCGTCGCGCCGGCCGAGCGGCCGCCCCCTTCCCGCGAAGGCCAGCGCACCGGCGCGCGCGCCAAACGCTCTGCCGAACGCCGCGACGCGATCCTTTCAGCAGCGCTCGCGGAGTTTTCCGCCCGCGGCTTCGCGGCCACCCGCCTGGACGATGTCGCGCGCCGCGCCGGCGTCGCCAAGGGCACGATCTACCTGCACTTCGCCGACAAGGAGACGCTGTTCCAGGAACTGATCCGCGCGGAGCTCAGCCCCGTGGTCGGCGCGCTGGAACACGCCTCGAACGCCGATGTTCCGATCCGAGCCTTCGCTGAACAAATGATCGAGGTGTTTGCTCGCGAGGTGTACGGCACCCACCGCAAGGACGTGATCCGGCTCGTGCTGATGGAGGGACAGCGGTTCCCGACCTTGGCCGAATTCTACTACCGGGAGGTCGTCTCGCGCGTGATGGAGGCGATCCGCGGCATGCTCAAGCGTGCGCACGAGCGTGGCGAGATCGGCAGCGACGCGCTGGTGCGTTTCCCGCAACTGCTGGCGGCGCCGGGCCTCATTGCCATCCTCTGGAACGGATTGTTCGGGTCGTTTGAGGCGCTCGACGTGCGCCAAATGATGCGCGCGCACTTCGAGCTCGTGCTTGCTCGGGGATGTTCGTCATGAGCGCCGCGCACGCAACCGTGCTACTCGCAGCCCTTGCGCTCGCGGCCTGCAGTAACGCAACCGACCACGGCTACCAGGGCTGGGTCGAGGCCGACCTGATCTTCATCAGCCCGGACGAGACCGGTCGCGTCGAGACGCTGTCGGTGCGCGAAGGTGACACGGTGGAAAAAGGCGCGCCGCTATTCGCCGTCGATCCCGACCTGCAGCAGGCCGATGTCGCGATGGCGGAGGCCTCGGTCACCAACGCGCGGCAGGCGTTCGAGCGCGCACAGACGCTGCTGCGGACCGCGGCCGGCACGCAGCGGACGCTCGAGGAGGCGGAAGCCGCGCTTCGCACCGCCGAGGCGCGGCTCGCTTCGGCAAAGACCAGGCTCGCGCGCCGCAAGATGGCGAGCCCGGCCACCGGCACGATCCAGCAAATCTACTACCGCCCCGGCGAGCTCGTGCCGGCCGGCCGGCCGGTACTGGCGCTGCTGCCGCCTGGCAACATCAAGATCCGCTTCTTCGTGCCGGAGGCGACGCTGCCGCGGATCGCCATCGGCGAGCCGGTCACCATCCGCTGCGACGGCTGCAAGAGCGACATCCCCGCGCGCGTGACCTTCATCTCGCGCTCTTCCGAATTCACCCCGCCCGTGATCTACAGCCTCGACGAGCGCTCAAAGCTCGTGTTCCTGATCGAGGCCCGCACCGAGACGCCGGTCGACCTGCGCGTCGGCCAGCCGGTCGACGTGCAGCTTGCGGAGGGCCGCAAATGAACGCGCCCGCCGACGTCGTGATCGACGTCCACGGCCTGACCAAGAGCTTCGACGGCCGCCCGGTGGTGCGCAATCTGTCGATGCAGGTGAAGCGCGGCACGATCTACGGCTTCCTCGGGCCGAACGGCTCCGGCAAGACCACGACCATCCGCATGCTCTGCGGCCTGCTCACGCCCGACGAGGGCAGCGGCACCTGCCTCGGCTACGACATCCGCACCGAGGCCGAGAAGATCAAGCGCCAAGTCGGCTACATGACCCAGCGCTTCAGCCTCTACCAGGACCTCTCGGTGCGCGAGAACCTGGAGTTCGTCGCCCGCATCTACGGAATGCCCGACCCGCGAGGGGCGGCGCGCGCCATGATCGGCCACCTCGGCCTCAACGGCCGGGAGGACCAGATCGCAGGCCTGCTCTCGGGCGGCTGGAAGCAGCGTCTTGCGCTCGGCGCCTGCACCCTGCCCGAGCCGCAGCTCCTCCTGCTCGACGAGCCGACCGCCGGCGTCGACCCGAAAGCCCGGCGCGAGTTCTGGAACGAAATTCACGCGCTTGCCGCGCGCGGGCTCACCGCGCTCGTCTCCACCCACTACATGGACGAGGCCGAGCGCTGCCACGAGATCGCCTACATCGCCTACGGCGAGCTGCTCGCGCACGGCACGGTCGCGGACGTAATCAGCCAGTCACACCTCACCACCTATTCGGTGAGCGGCGACGACATGGCCGCGCTTGCGGTCGCGCTCGAGAAAGCGCCCGGCATCGACACCGTGGCGCCGTTCGGGGCGAGCCTGCATGTCGCCGGCCGCGATCGCACAGCGCTCGAAGCCGCGATCGCGGCTCATCGCGACGATTCGAAGCTCGCCTGGAGCGAGATCGAGCCGTCACTTGAGGACGTCTTCATCGGCCTGATGGCGCAGGCCAAGGACAACATGCAATGAGCGTCTTCTCCGATCTCGCACGCAGAGGGTTCCTGCGGCGGGTCACCGCCATGATCCTCAAGGAGTTCGTGCAGCTTCGGCGCGACCGCATCACGTTCGCCACCATCATCACCATCCCGCTGATGCAGCTCGTGCTGTTTGGCTACGCCATCAACACCCAGCCGCGCGCCATGCCGACTGCGGTGCTGCTGCAGGAATCGAGCGACGTCGGCCGCACCATCCTCAAGGCGCTGGAAAACACCAAGTACTTCCGGATCACGCGGCAATTGCGCGATGAGGACGAGTTCGACCATGTGCTCGCGTCCGGAGAGGTGCTGTTCGCGATCGAGATCCCGCGCGGCTTCGAACGCGCGCTGCGGCGCGGCGACCGGCCGGCGCTGCTGGTGGCGGCCGATGCGACCGATCCGGTGGCGACAGGGTCCGCGCTCGGCGCGCTCAATAACCTCCTGCAGACCGCGCTGCGCAACGACCGCGCCATCCCCGACACCGGCCAGCCGCCGTTCGAAATCCGCCAGCACGCCCGTTACAACCCCGCAGCCTCGAGCCAGCTCAACATCGTGCCCGGCCTGATGGGCACGATCCTGACGCTGACCATGCTGATCTTCACCGCGCTGTCGGTGACGCGCGAAATCGAGCGCGGCACCATGGAAAGCCTGCTCGCCATGCCGATCACGCCGCTCGAGATCATGCTCGGCAAGATCGCCCCCTACGTCCTGATCGGCTTTTTCCAGGCGCTGCTGATCGTGGGCGCGGGCGTCGTGCTGTTTCATGTTCCCATCGTCGGCAATCTTGCGCTGCTTGCCGCGCTCACCACGCTGTTCATCGCGACCAACCTCGCCATCGGCTACACGTTCTCGACGCTGGCGCAGAACCAGCTCCAGGCCGTGCAGATGGCGATGATGTTCTTCTTGCCGAACATGCTGATGTCGGGCTTCGTGTTTCCATTCCTCGGCATGCCGCAATGGGCGCAGTGGGTCGGCGAATGGCTGCCGCTCACCCACTACATCCGGATCGTGCGCGCAATCATGCTGAAGGGCTCGACGATCGGCGATCTGCGCTACGATACGCTTGCGCTCGCAGGCCTGATGCTGATCGCCATGCTGATCGCGGTGACGCGCTTCCGCCGTACGCTGGATTGATGGGCCATGGCCTGACATGAAGCGTCATGCCGCATGAAGCGTCATGCCCGCGCTTGTCGCGGGCACCCACGTCTTCCTTCACTTGGTGCAAGCAAGACGTGGATGGCCGGGACAAGCCGGCCATGACGTTAGAGAGTGCGGCCCGGTGATGACGGTGCTCACTGAACGATGACCCGCGTGCCGACGTCGACCCGGTTGTAGAGATCCAGAATG
Source organism: uncultured Alphaproteobacteria bacterium (assembly GCA_963821555.1). Lineage (GTDB taxonomy): Bacteria > Pseudomonadota > Alphaproteobacteria > Rhizobiales > Xanthobacteraceae > Z2-YC6860. The sequence continues at coordinate 38,718 of CAWGEM010000026.1, forward strand.
TCTCTGTTGTGCATCCGGATGCAGCCGTACGACACGTAGCCTCCGATCGAAGACGGCGCGTTGGTGCCGTGGATCGCATAGTAGTCGCGGCCAAGGACCAGCGCGGCCGCACCCATGGGATTTTTCGGCGAGCCGGCCGGGACGACATCCGGAAGCGACGGACGATCCCGCCTGATGTCCGGAGGCGGCGCCCACGCCGGCCGGATGTGCTTGCTCGCGATGTACGTGCTCCCCGACCACTGCTTGCCGGCGCGTCCGACGCCGACCGAGTAGACAAGGGCCCGATTTTCGGATGTCACAAGGTACAATCGCCGCTCCCTGGTCTTGACGATGATGGTCCCGGGCGATTCGCCGCTGAGCGCGATCGATATCGTCTGAGCGGCATTCGCGGGTGCGGGCGCAGCCGCAAGCGCGATGAGGAACGCGGCAAGCGCACCAAATTTTCGCATGTCTGACCAACCCCGAACCGAGCGGCGATAAGTGAATTCGAAACCTAGCCGCGGTGCGCGCGGTCCTCAATCCATTCGCCGCAGTGACGCCACATTGGTTCGGGGTTGTGCAAAACCATCGCTCACCGTCTTCGATCCGCCCGCAATTCATTCGAGGCTACAGTCACTTGCATGACGCGCAGGCGCGCTCGTGCGAATGGCTGCGGCCGTCAACGGTCGTTCATTATTGTCCACTGTGACATTTCCGCACTAGAGGGGCCTTGCCATTCGTGAGGTAATCGACGCCTCGCTGGGTACAACCGTGAAATCACGGGAGGGCGGAATGAAGAAAATTGCTGTCGCGATGGCGTTGGTGGTTGCATCCCTCAGCTTGGGTGGATGCTGGTGCACGGACTGGAAGCGGCCTGCTCCGGTCGTCACGAAGGGCTAATCCGTCGTCGCAATCTGACGGACAGGAAGCAGAAGCGATTTTTGGGCGTGGGCTTGTCGGCTGATCCATCCGGCAAGTGGGGGTGTCGTCGGCGCGCCGTAGCAAGTGGGACCATCCCATTCGCTGCGGCGCGTCGATGCGTTTGGCGAGCCGCACAACTTCTCCAGGTTATGGCCGGGCATGGCCGTCCGAAGGACGGCGTCGTTTCGCTCGCCTATGTCCCGGCCATCTCGCGCACGGTGCTCACCTGATCGAGGTCGCCGGGACAAGCCCGGCGATGACGGCCCGGGGTTGGGCTCGGCAGAATATCACGACCGATTCCGATCAACCGGGCAGCCGTGGCGAAAGGCGGCCGTGACGACCTTTGGTTCAACGCGAGGGCAAGCCCGCTAATCGATCACCTCGTCGGCAAGCGCGATCAGCGTCGCCGGAACATCGAGCCCGAGCGCGCGGGCGGTCTTGAGATTGATCGCAAGCTCAATCCGCGTCATTTGCACGACCGGCAGTTCGGCGGGCTTCTCTCCTTTGAGAACGCGTCCCGCGTAGTTGCCCGCCTGCCGGTAGGCGTCGGGAAAGTAGATGCCGTAGCTGATGAGGCCGCCGTCGACGACGAATTCGCGCTGGAAATAGATCGTCGGCAATGCGATGCGCCTTGTCAGGTCGAGGAGCTGCCCGCGCAGGCTTTGAAACAGCGGATCGGCACCGACGATCAGCGCGTCGGCCCGCTTGTCAGCGAGCGTCGCAATAGTCGTATCGATCTCTTGCTCCGAGCTTGCCTTCAGCACCAAAAGCGACTGATTGCGGGGGCGCGCGGCCTCCTCGATATCCTTGAGCTGGCTCGCGGTGTTTGGATTCCGAGGGTTGACCAAAACCGCGATCGCGCTCGCCTTGGGCAGCAGCGCTTGCAGCAGGTCAAAGCGCTTGGCCGCCAGCACGGAATTGAACAGGCTCACGCCGGTGGCATTGCCGCCGGGACGGTTGAAGCTTGCGACCACGCCCATCTTGACCGGGTCGTCCATGCCCGCAAAGACGATCGGGATTGTTGCGGTCGCATCGCGCGCGGCGAACACTGCGAGGTTGCCGCCGCCGACGACCAGGACCGAAGCCGGGAGCCGCACGAGCTCGCCCGCAAGCGAAGCAAGCCGCTCCAGCCGCCCCTCCGCCCAGCGGAATTCGATCGCAACGTTGCGGCCCTCGACAAAGCCTTGATCGCCGAGTTCCTGGCGGAAGGCTGCAACGAGATGCGAGAACGGCCCCTCACTCTGGCTGTGCAGGAAACCGACCACCGGCAGCGATGTCTGTGCGCGCGCAGCCAGCGGCCAGGCCGCTGCAGCACCGATTGTCTTGATGACGTCGCGCCGCCTCATCACCGCCCCGCGCGTTCGATTGCTGCAAGAGTCCAGCACGATTTGCCCGGGATTGGAACGGCGGCTTTCCGTCTCGCGCGAGAGGGCGTGAAAGGAAGTCCTTGACCGCCACGAACGCTTCAGCGCGCTGCGCGAACACGCCGGTGAGCGATGACGCTCGGCCGCGCCTATCGCCGCACGATGACGCCGAGCCTGCCGTAGAGGCCGCCGCGCGAGTCGCTGTCGGTCGCCCAGCCAAAGCTCGCGAGCCACTCCGACCACCCGAGCCGCAGGCCGGTGACGTGCAGACCGGCGCGGAATTGCCGGTAGTTGCCGTCAACGGCGAAGCCCTGGACCTCCGGCCCGATGTAGAACCGTTCGAGCACCTTGAAGCCGAAGGCGGCGCGGCCGGAGTAGCTCGGACCGATGGTGGAGGCCGAAGCGTCGGCTGCGATCATGGTCGCGGGCGACGGCTCGTACCAGACCTCGACCGTGGCACGCGCCCCGAAATAACTGCCGTGCAGGCCCGCGGTCGGATCGTCGGGGGAAAGCCTGTGGTCCTGGTAGTCGAGGCCCGCGAACACCGTCACGATCAGGCCGTCGCGCCGGAACCGCCAACCCGGCATCAGCGCCGTTGCCAGCATGCGGGCGGTGACCTCCTGATTGCCGAGCGCGCCGGAGCGGAAGCGATATTCGCCGCCGCCTGCGACGAGCTTGAGGGCGAAGCCCTCGCGGTCCAGCCCCTCCGGCGACCACACGCCGCCGCCGTGCACGAAGCCGCCGTGCCGCCAAAGGTCGGAGACGACAAACAACAAGAGCCTAGCCTCGTCGCGGGCGGGCTCTTCGCCCGCGATCGACAGCGGCTCCGCTGCAACGCCGAGCACCGCGGCCAGCAATACGGCCGCGGCGACGCCCCCTACGCCACGCATCGAGGTCCCCCGAACCTCGCAGGGCACAACCGGCCCCGTTGCATCGAAGCTTACGCTCTCGCACAACGGGAAGTCGAATCAGAACTGCAAATTCTACAGAGGCGCGAAGGGCTAAAACCCGCTATACGCAAAGCAATCGCGAGCGCCGGGACACGACATGGCACTGCTTGAAACCTTGACGGCAACCGAAGACGGCCGCAGGCGCCTGTCGATCGGATTCAACAATTTCGCGCACGCAGTCGATCACTACGTCATGCTGATCTTCCCAACCGTGGTGATCGGCCTCGAAATGGTCTACGGCCGCCCCTACGGCGAACTGCTGGCGATCGGCACCGCCTCGTTCTTCGCCTTCGGCATCTTCTCGCTGCCGGCCGGCTGGCTCGCCGACCACTGGAGCCGCCGCAACATGATGGCGGTGTTCTACATCGGCTGCGGACTGAGCCTCGTTGCCGCAGCGCTGGCACCCAACCTCGTCGTGCTCGCGGTCGCGCTGTTTGCGCTCGGCGTGTTCGCCGCGATCTACCATCCGGTCGGCACCGCGATCGTGGTTGCGGCCGCCACCAACCGCGGCCGCACGCTTGCCTTCAACGGCGTCTGCGGCAACCTTGGCGTGGCGCTTGCTGCCGGTATCACCGCGGCGCTGACCGCCTGGATCGGCTGGCGCGGCGCATTCATGATCCCGGCCGCAATCTGCATCGCAACCGGCATCGCCTATGTGGCGATGGTGCCGGACGACCGGCATCAGGCCGCACGCCGGAGCTCAGCGCCCGACGTGCGGCTTGCGATCTGGATCATGGCCTCGGTGTTCGCGCTGTTCATCCTGATCGGCGTCACCGCGGGCCTCGTGTTCAACACCATCACCATCGCGCTGCCGAAGGTGATCGACGAGCGCATCGGCACCGGCATTTCGCTGGTGGCGGTGGGCGGCATCGCGACCGCGGTGTTTCTGTGCGGGGCGATCGCGCAGTTCACGGTCGGGCGCGTCCTCGACCGCTATCCGCCGCATCTCGTGTTCGCGGCGGTGGCGCTGCTGCAGTTCGTCGGCGTGGTGTGGGTGGTCTATGCCAAGAGCTACGCGCTGCTCGCGGCACTCGCCTTCGCGATGGCGTTCGTCTACGCCCAGGTGACGGTCAACGACTTCGTCATCGCGCGCTACACCGCCGACAAGTGGCGCGCGCGGGTCTATGCGGTGCGCTACTTCATCACCTACGTGATCTCGGGCGCCGCCATCACGATGATCGCCGTGCTGCACAGCCGAGGCGGCTTCGATCTCGTGCTCGGCGCTACCGCCGTGGTGGCATTCGGCTTCGTGATCGGCACGGCTGCGATCGCGTTCCTGGTCGGCGGCGTCGAGCGCGATCTCAAGGTCCGCGTCGCGCAGCCGGCGGAATAGCGGCGCCGATCGGGAGCCGCCGAATCGCGCGCTCAGGTGCCTTCCAGCTCGGCCTTGACCTTGTCGAGCGCCTCGGGCGTGTCGATATCGACCAGCGCCGCCTCGTCGGTCAGCGCCACCTCGGCGACCCCCTCGGGGTAGCGCCCGATCAGATTGCGGGCGCCGACGTCGCCCTCGAGCGCCATCAGCTCGGGAAAGAACCGGCGCGACCACACCACCGGATTGCCGCGCTTGCCGTCGATGGTCGGCACCACCACGAGCGCGCCGCGCTCCGGATCGAACGCCGCGATCAGGCGGTCGATCAGCCCGGCCGTCACCTGCGGCATGTCGCCGAGACACACGATCGCGCCGTCGACCGCGTCCGGCACCGCGGCAAGCCCGGCCTTGACCGAGGTCGAGAGCCCATCGGCGAAATCCGGGTTGTGGACGCGCTGCACGTCGAGGCCTTCGAGCGCCTGCTCGACCCGCTCGCGCTGATGGCCGGTGACGACGATCACCGGCCGCGCCCGCGAGGCAAGCGCCTGCTCGGCTGCGATCCGCACGAGCGGCCGGCCGCCGATCTCGGCAAGGAGCTTGTTCGGCCCGCCCATGCGGGTCGAGCGGCCGGCGGCGAGGATCACGGCTGCGACCGACCGCCCCTTCTCGGGCTGGGGTTCCTCGCGCGGCTGCGGCCTTGTCACGATCTCCATAAGGAGCCCGCCGACGCCGTAGCCGGTGACATCCGCCCGCGTCACCGGCAGTCCGGCGAGGAGCCGCATCAGCACCCAGTCGAAGCCGTTCTCCTTGGGCGAACGCGCGCAGCCCGGCGCGCCCAGGATCGGGCGCTCGCGCGCCGATCCGATCATCATCAGGTTGCCGGGATCGACCGGCATGCCGAAATGCTCGATGCGGCCGCCGACCGCCTCGACCGCGGCGGGAATGACATCCCGCCGGTCGGCGATCGCAGAGGCGCCGAACACGACAACGAGTTCGGCGCCCTCCGCCAGCACCTCCTGCAGCGCCTTCGCGAGCGCACTCTGCTCATGCGGCACGCGCCGCTCGGCTATGATCTTGGCGCCTGCCGGGGCAAGCCGCTGCTCGGTGATCCGCAGGGTCTTGTCCACGACCTTGCTTGCGAGGCCCGGCAGCAGCGTCGAGATGACGCCGATCTTTTTGATCTTGAACGGCACCACTCGAACGAACGACCTTGTCGCCACCTTGAGCGCCGCGTTGAGCGCGCTTTCGCCAACCGCGAACGGAATGATCTTGACCGTCGCGATCATCTCGCCCGCGACCACGGGCTTGTAGGCCGCAAGCGTCGCGAACGTGATCGCCTCGTCGACGCGATTGAGTTCGTCGATTCCGTCCCTGTCGACCACCAGCACGCCGGCCGCGTCCGAAAAAAGATTGGCGCGGCCGGTAAACGCGCGGTCGACCCGCACCCCCTCGCCCGCGACCGCCGCGGCGATGCGCGCGGCCGCCTCGTCCTCGGGCACGTCGCCCGCCTCAAGCCGGGCCACCACGAGGCGATCGATGCCGGCACTCTCGAGCGCGCCCACCTCCTTCGGGCCGATCAACGTGCCTTTCTTGAGCACCAGCGGCCCCTGCCGGATAGTGTGGACGGCGGTGGCGCCCTCGGCCTCGCGCGGCGAAACCGGCCCAAACTTCATGACGGTTCCTGGCGCATCCGCTGGGTGATCTCGCCCAGGATGGCGACGGCGATCTCGGACGGCGAAACGGCGCCGATATCGAGCCCGATGGGCGAATGGATGCGGCCGATGTCGTTGTCGGTGAAGCCGCGTTCCTGCTTCAGGCGGATCACGCGGCGGGCGTGGGTTTTGCGCGAGCCGAGCGCGCCGATATAGAAGCAGTCGCTGCGCAGCGCCGCATCGAGCCCCGGATCGTCGATCTTCGGGTCGTGGGTCAGCGCAACGAACGCAGTGTAGTGGTCGATGCCAACCGATGGCAGCGCCACGTCTGGCCATTCCGCGATCACCTTCACATCGGGGAAGCGCTCGATCGACGCAAACGCAGTGCGCGGATCGACGATGGTCACGTCGTAGCCGAGCAGTTGTCCCATCGGCGCCAGCGCCTGGCTGATGTGGACCGCGCCGGTGATGACGAGCTTGGGCGACGGCACGTGCACGGTGAGGAAGACCTTGCCCTCGGGGGTCTCCTCCTCCATGCCGCTCTTGCCGGAGCGCAGGCGCTTCTCCAGCAGGTCCTTGAGCGGATCGCTGCGGATGTCCGTGCCCTTCACCAGCCGCTGCGCGCCGCTTTCCTGGTTGGTGACAACAATGACGGCGCGCCGCGCGGCGCGCTCGTCGTTCAGCGTCTTGAGGATATCGAGGCGCAAGGGCTACTCCACCTTCTCGACGAACACGCGGATGGTGCCGCCGCAGGACAGACCGACCTTCCAGGCAGTCTCGTCGGCGACGCCGAACTCTAGGGTCTTGGGCTTGCCGCTTTCGATCACGTCGATCGCCTCGGTGACCACCGCGCCCTCGACGCAGCCGCCCGACACCGAGCCCAGGAAGTTGCCCTGGTCGTCGATCACGAGATTGGAGCCGACCGGCCGCGGCGCCGAGCCCCAGGTCTCCACCACCGTCGCCAGCGCCACGCCGCGCCCGGCCTTCCGCCAGTCTTCCGCCGCCTTCAGGATATCCTCGTCACGAGCCAGCATCAGAGCCTCCTGCGATCCGGACGATCGCCATGTACCGTCGCTATATACCATCGAATATTACGCAACCCTAGCCAGCCACGTTTTCGGGTCCACATGACTGCCATGTTCCGACAGCGCCTGGCATAGGTCCTTCATGGACTCCAGATTGTGTATCGGACGCAGTTCGTCAACATGCGGCAGCATCACCTTTATGCCGCGGGCCTTGGCCTCGAAGCCCGAGAACCGCAGCAGCGGGTTGAGCCAGATCAGGCGCCGGCAGGACCGGTGCAGCCGGTCGATCTCGAAGCCAAGCCTTTCATCGGGGTCGCGCTCGAGCCCGTCGGTGAACAGCAGCACGACCGCGCCCTGGGTGAGCACGCGGCGCGACCACTGCTTGTTGAAGGCAGCGAGCGAGGTCGCGATCCGCGTCCCGCCCGACCAGTCGAGCACGCTTGCCGAACAGGCCGCCAGCGCCTCGTCCGGATCGCGCTCGCGCAGCGCGCGGGTGACGTTGGTGAGCCTCGTCCCGAACAGGAAGGTGTGAACGCGCTTCCTCGCGTCGGTGATGGCGTGCAGGAAGTGCAGAAACAGCCGCGTGTACTGGCTCATCGAGCCCGAAATATCGAGCAGCGCCACCACCGGCGGCTTGCGCGTGCGCGGGCCGCGGTACTTCAGGTCGATGACGGCGCCGCCGGCCTTCAGACTCGACCGCAAGGTGCGGCGCATGTCGATGCGGTGGCCGTGCGGATGCGGCGCGAGTTTGCGGGTCTTCACGTCGTCGAAGCCCAGCACCATGCGCTTGATGGCGTCCTTGGCGGTAGCGATCTCGGCCGCCGTCATCTGCGCGAAGTCCTTTTTCTCCAGCACCTCGCGGTCCGAGACCGTCAGGCGGGCGTCGATCTCGACCTCCGACTTTTCGCGCTCGATCTTCTCGCTGCCGGCAAACAGCGCATCCAGCACACGCTGCGAGGCGGCCGGCGGCGCCTCGGGCACCGCGCCCGGCACCGGTGGCGACATCAGCGCAAGCAGCCGCTCGAGGTAGCCGCGCTTGCGGAAGAAAAGCTTGAACGCCTGGTCGAACAGCATCGAATGCTCGTGCCGTTTCACAAACACTGCGTGCAGCGTCCAGTAGAAGTCGTCCTTGGTGCCGACGCCGGCAGCGCGAACGGCGGCGAGCGCATCGAGCACCGAGCCAGGCCCGACCGGAAGGCCGGCGGTGCGCAGCGCCCGCGCGAAATAGAGGATGTTTTCGGCGAGCTTGCCTTGGGTATCCACCATGAACGACCAAACTCCCGTCATTCCGGGGCCGGCCGCAGGCCGGAACCCGGAATCCAGCTGCAAACCCGGAGCGTGGCCCTGGATTCCGGGTTCGCGCCTGCGGCGCGCCCCGGAATGACAAATCACTCCGCCGCGCGCAGCTCCGCCTGCACCTGATCGAGCAGTTCCTTGACCTTGCCGCCTTCGAGGCGCGCGATGTCGTCCTGGTACTTCAGCAGCACGCCGAGCGTGTCGGACACGGTCGCGGGATCGAGCGCAATCGCGTCGAGTTCGGAGAGCGCGGTCGCCCAGTCGAGCGTCTCGGCGACGCCCGGCGACTTGAAAAGGTCCTGCTTGCGCAGCGTCTGCACGAAACCCACGACCTGCTCGCTAAGCTTCTTGCTGATGCCCGGCACCTTGGCGCGCACGATCTCAAGCTCGCGCGAGGCGGTCGGATAGCCGAGCCAGTGGTAAAGGCAGCGGCGCTTGAGTGCGTCGTGAATCTCGCGGGTGCGGTTGGAGGTGATCACCACGATCGGCGGATGCGCGGCCTTGATCGTGCCGAGCTCCGGGATGGTGACCTGGAAGTCGGCCAGCACTTCGAGCAGGAACGCCTCGAAGGCCTCGTCGCTGCGGTCGAGTTCGTCGATCAGCAGCACCGGGGCGCCGGCGGTGTCGGGCTCCAGCGCCTGCAGCAGCGGCCGCTTGATCAGGAACCGCTCGGAGAACACGTCGTGTTCGATCTGCCCGCGGTCCTGCTTGCCTTCGGCCTCGGCGGCGCGGATTGCGATCATCTGCGCGGCGTAGTTCCATTCATAGACCGCGGAGGCGACGTCGAGCCCTTCGTAGCACTGCAGGCGGATCAGCCGCCGGCCGAGCGTCTCGGCCAGCACCTTGGCAATCTCGGTCTTGCCGACGCCGGCCTCGCCTTCGAGGAAGATCGGGCGCCCCATCTTCAGCGCAAGGAACAGCACGGTCGCAAGCGGCCGGTCGGCGAGGTAGCTGGCGCGGGACAGAAGATCGAGCGTGGCGTCGATCGAGGCCGGCAGGGAGCGATTATTCTCTTTCATCGTGAACCACATATAGCCGCCGCCGGGCGGTTTGTCGCGGCCCTCCGGCCGGCGCCGGCGCATGGGGTGGTTGCCGGAAGTCTGGAGCTATTCCAGGCATGACCGCGTGACGGCGCAGGCATTTCCGGCTCGGATGGGACCAGGAGAGCAGATGATGACGATCCGTCGGATGGCGTTTGCCGCGTTGGCGCTGGCGCTGCTGGCCAGCTCTGCCCGCGCCGAGGCCATCGTCCGCCTGGAGAACCAGGAGCGCTACCTCGACACGACAGAAAACGGCATTGCCGGCATCAAGGCCTATATCGAACTGCTCGGCGCGGGCCTCGCGCCCGGCCTCGTCCTCAACGTCACGGTGCTGCACCTGCAGATGGCCGCCCGGGTGGACGAATTCCGGCCGCCGCTACGCATCTACAGCGGCGCCACCTGGCCGTCGATGCGGCTGCGCTACACCCTGACGAGGAACGGCCGGGTGCTCATGTCCGGCGAGGACCGTCTCGGCGACACGCTCTATCAGCAGGACGCGGCGTCGCGCAGCAGCCCCGATCGCTTGCGCTACGAGAAGGCCATGCTGCGCGACTGGTTCATCGCGCGGTTTGCAGCCTACCGCCGGAACGCCGGCGGCTGACGACCCGCTCGGGCGAATCCAACATGGTCATGGCCGGGCTTCGTCCCGGCCATCCACGCCTTCACTTGCAGCCAAGACGTGGATGCCCGGCACAAGGCCGGGCATGACGCAGGGTCAGGCCGCGGCCAGCGCCCGGCGCGCCATCACGGCGATCAGGTGCGCGCGATATTCTGCGCTGCCGTGGATGTCGGTGTTCATGCCGTCCGCGGGCACGGTCATGCCCTCGATCGACTTCGGCGAGAAGCGCTTCTTCAGCGCCTCCTCGAACGATTTCACCCGGAACACGCCTTGGGCGCCCGCCCCGGTCACCGCCACGCGGATATCGGAGCCGCGCTTGGCGACGAACACGCCGACCAGCGCGAAGCCCGAGGCCGGGTGCTTGAACTTCATGTAGGCGGCCTTCTTGGCGAGCGGGAAACTCACCTTGGTGATGATCTCGTCGGGCTCGAGCGCGGTCTCGAACATGCCCTTGAAGAATTCGTCGGCCGGGATGCGGCGCTTGCTGGTGATGATCGTGGCGCCAAGCCCGAGCACGGCCGCCGGATAGTCGGCGTTCGGATCGTTGTTGGCGAGCGAGCCGCCAAGCGTGCCGCGGTGGCGGACCGCCGGATCGCCGATCTCGTCGGCGAGCTTGGCGAGCACCGGCAATGCCTCCTGCACGGTCTTGGAATTCGCCACCTCGACGTGGCGGGCGAGCGCGCCGATCACGATCGAGCGGCCCTTCAGCTCGATCGTGTTGAGGCCCTCGATCCGACCGATGTCGACGATCTGCGAGGGCTTGGCGAGCCGCAGCTTCATCACCGGCAGGAGCGAATGGCCGCCGGCCAGGATCTTGGCCTCCGAATCCTTGGCCAGCATGTTGACCGCCTGCCGGACGGACGTTGGGCGCTGATATTTGAATTCGTACATCGCCGTGGTCTCCCTATTCCTATTCTGCTGCCTGTTGCATCTTCGCGGCCTTCCGGACCGCCGCCCAGACCGCCTGGGGGGTTGCCGGCATGGCCAAATCCTCGGTTCCGATCGCGTCGGTGATGGCGTTTATCACCGCCGCGGGTGCTGCGATCGCGCCCGCCTCGCCGCAGCCCTTGATGCCGAGCGGATTGGACGGGCATTTCGTCACGGTGGTGTCGACTTTCATCTGTGGCAGGTGGTCGGCGCGCGGCATGGTGTAGTCCATGAACGAGCCGCTGACGAGCTGGCCGTCCTGGTCGTAGACCGCGTTCTCGAGCATCGCCTGGCCGACGCCCTGCGCCACCCCGCCATGGACCTGGCCCTCGACGATCATCGGGTTGATCACGATGCCGAAGTCGTCGACCGCGGTCCAGCCCACGATCTCGGTGTGGCCGGTGTCGGGATCGACCTCGACCTCGCAGATGTGACAGCCGGCCGGGAAGGTGAAGTTGGTCGGATCGTAGAACGCGCCCTCCTTCAGGCCGGGCTCGAGCTGCGCGCCGGTGAACTTGTGCGCGATGTAGGCGTTGAGCGTGACCTCGCCCCAGGCCGCCGATTTGTCGGTGCCGGCGACGGTGAACTTGCCGTCCTTGAATTCGATGTCGCCTTCGGCGGCCTCCAGCATGAAGGCTGCGACCTTCTTCGCCTTGGCCTCGACCTTGTCGAGCGCTTTCACGATCGCCGACATGCCGACCGCGCCCGAGCGCGAGCCGTAGGTGCCCATGCCGAACTGCACCTTGTCGGTGTCGCCGTGGACCACGCTCACGGCCTCAATCGGGATGCCGAGGCGATCCGACACGAGCTGCGCGAACGTGGTCTCGTGGCCCTGGCCGTGGGCGTGGCAGCCGGTCAGCACCTCGACCGAGCCGGTCGGGTTGACCCGCACCTCGGCCGATTCCCAGAGACCGACGCCGGCGCCGAGCGAGCCCACCGCCTGCGACGGCGCGATCCCGCACGCCTCGATGTATGTCGAATAGCCGAGGCCGCGCATCTTGCCGGTGCGCGCGCTTTCGCGCTTGCGCCGGCCGAAGCCTTTCACGTCGGCGATCTCCAGCGCCTTGCGGAGCGAGGCGAGATAATCGCCGGCGTCGTAGGTCATGATCACCGGCGTCTGGTGCGGGAACGACTTGATGAAGTTCTTCTTGCGCAGGTCCGCGGGATCGACGCCAAGCTCGCGCGCACCGACCTCGACCAGCCGCTCGACAACGAAGGTTGCCTCCGGCCGCCCCGCCCCGCGGTAGGCATCGACCGGAACCGTGTTGGTGTAGACCGCATCGACCTCGCAGTAGATCGCCGGAATGTCGTACTGGCCCGACAGCAAGGTGGCGTAGAGGTAGGTCGGTATCGACGACGAGAACGTCGACATGTAGGCGCCGAGGTTGGCGATGGTCTTGACCTTAAGCGCGGTGATCTTGCCGTCGTCGTCGAACGCCATCTCGGCGTGGGTAACATGGTCGCGGCCGTGCGCGTCGGCCAGAAACGCCTCCGACCGATCGCAGGTCCATTTCACCGGCCGGCCGAGGCGCTTCGACGCCCACAGGCAGACCACCTCTTCCGGATAGATGAAAATCTTGGAGCCGAAGCCGCCGCCTACGTCGGGCGCGATCACCCGCAGCTTGTGCTCGGGCGCCATGCCGACGAATGCCGCGATGACAAGCCGCGCGACGTGCGGGTTCTGCGTCGTGTTCCAGAGTGTGAAGCTGTCGTTGCCGCGATCGTATTCGCCGATCGCGACGCGCGGCTCCATGGCATTGGGCACGAGCCGGTTGTTGACGATATCGAGGCGGGTGACGTGCTTGGCGCGCTTGATCGCGGCGTCGGCGGCCTTGGCGTCACCCAGGCTCCATTGATAGATCGTGTTCTTGGGCGCGACCTCGTGGATCGCCGGCGACGCTTGCGCCTTGGCCGGATCGGTCACCGCCGGCAGCACCTCGTAGTCCACCGTGACGCGCTCGGCCGCGTCGCGCGCTTGCGCCAGGGTCTCAGCAATCACCACCGCCACCGGATCGCCGACGTAGCACGCCTTGCCGGCGGCGATCGCCGGATGCGGTGCCATCTTCATCGGCGAGCCGTCCTTGGAGTGGATCATCCAGCCGCAGATCAGGTTGCCGACCTTGTCGCCGGCAAGCTCGGCCCCGGTCAGCACCGTGGCCACGCCCGGCATGCCGGCGGCCTCACGAGTGTCCACGCTCTTGATGCGGGCGTGGGCGTGCGGCGAGCGCACGAACGCCGCACGCATCTCGCGCGGCCGACTGATGTCGTCGGTGTACTGGCCGCTGCCGGTAATGAACCGGAAGTCTTCCTTGCGGCGCACCGACGCGCCGATCCCGGTGGCAGACCCAGGGGCCATAGCGGCCTCCTCGTGACGCCGCGGCTCAGGCGGCTTGGGAGCTCCCCTTCATAGCCTTGGCCCCAGCGGCGATCGCCTTGACGATGTTGTGGTAACCGGTGCAGCGGCACAGGTTGCCTTCGAGCTCCGTGCGGATGGTGTGCTCGTCAAGCTCGTTGCCCTTGCGGCGCACGATATCGACCGCCGTCATCACCATGCCGGGCGTGCAGAAGCCGCATTGCAGGCCGTGATTCTCGCGAAACGCCTCCTGCATCGGATGCAGCGGACCATCCGGCGCCGCGAGCCCCTCGATGGTGAGCACGGTGGCCCCGTCGGCCTGCAGCGCCAGCGTGGTGCAGGACTTCACCGCGATACCGTTGAGATGGATGACGCAGGCGCCGCATTGGGAGGTGTCGCAGCCCACGTGGGTGCCGGTGAGCCGCAGATGCTCCCGCAGGAACTGGACAAGCAGCGTGCGGGGGTCGACATCGGCGGTGACGGCTTTGCCGTTCACCGTCATCGAAACGGCAGGCATGGCATTCCTCCTCAAAGCCCGGGTCTAAAGGCCCGTTTTTTGCGCCGGAAACAGGGCCCGGCAACCAAAACGGTGCGAAACTGAACGTTTTTCGCTTATTTCGAAGTTTGGAACAAGTGCAAGTCTGAACCGCCGCCATGCACGCGGTCAAGGGTGCCCGCGCGGCGATTGCGGCCGCGCTATTTCACGGCCGCAGCAAACTTCGAGAAAAAATCGTCGGCGAGCTTCTTGGCCGCGCCATTGACTAGGCGCTGGCCGAGCTGGGCAAGCTTGCCGCCGATCTGCGCTTCGACGTTGTAGGTCAGGAGCGTCCCGCCGTCCTTGTCGGCAAGCGACACCGCGGCGCCGCCCTTGGCGAAGCCCGCGATCCCGCCATCCCCTTCCCCGGAGATCTTGTAGCCGTTCGGCGGATCGAGATCGGTCAGCCGCACCTTGCCTTTGAACCGGGCTTTGACCGGGCCGATCTTGTTGGTGGCGACGGCCTGGAATTCATTGTCCCCCAGCTTTTCCAGGGTCTCGCAGCCCGGAATGCAGGCCTTCAGAACCTCGGGATCAATGAGCGCGGCCCAGACCCGCTCGCGCGGCGCGGCCAATTGTTGCTCGCCCGACATTGTCATAGCCATCGACAGTCCTCCATTGCGGCTTTCACATTAGGACTTAGGCTGTTGCACCCGCGCTGAAAAGGGTGTTTCGGCATGGCACCCGGGCGTCCCTCGTATTGGGGATTGGCGTCCGCCGCCGCCCGGGCTTAGTGTTCTACCCGCCCCATGACCGATTTGCTGATGCCCTCCCTGCTATCCCCGCTGTACGCCAGCCCGGCGATGCGCGCCATTATGAGCGATCGGGCGCGGCTGCAGCGCATGCTCGATGTCGAGGTCATCCTGGCGCGGGCCGAGGTCGCCGTCGGCCTCATCACGCCGACCACCCTTGGCCACATCACCGACGCCTGCCGGGCCGACCTCTATGACATGGAGGCCCTGGGGCAGGCGGCTGCGGTCGCCGGCAATCTTGCCATACCGATGGTCGATGCGCTGACCGCCGAGGTCGCCAAGCGCGATCCCGTGGCGGCGGGCTTCGTGCACTGGGGCGCAACCAGCCAGGACATCATCGACACCGCCCTCGTGCTCGAACTGCGGGTGGCGATCGACGCGCTGCTCGACGACGTCGACCGTGCGATCAGGGGCTTTCTTGCCCTCGCCGGCCGTCACCGCCGCACGCTTGCGGTCGCCCGCACCATGCTCCAGCACGCGCTGCCGATGCCGTTCGGCCTCAAGCTCGCGGGTTACGCTGCGGCACTCGGCCGCTCGCGTGACCGGCTGATCCGGGTGCGCAAGGATGCGCTGGCGCTGCAGTTCGGCGGCGCCGCCGGTACCCTTGCGGCGCTGGGCGACCGCGGCATGTCGATTGCCGAGCGGATGGCGGCACTGCTCGATCTGCCGCTCCCGGACGCGCCCTGGCACAGCCACCGCGACCGCCTCGGCGAAGTCGCCTCGGCGTTTGCGATCCTCGCCGGGACGTGCGGCAAGATCGCGCGCGACACCGCGCTGATGATGCAGGTCGAGGTCGGCGAGGCCTACGAGCCTCGCAAGATCGGTGGCGGTGGCTCCTCGACGCTGCCGCACAAGCGCAATCCGGTGGCTGCGACGGCCGCGCTTGCAGCTGCAAGCCTCGCGCCCAATCTCGCCGCCAGCATTTTCGCCGCCCAGGTGCAGGAGCATGAGCGCGCGATCGGCGCCTGGCAGAGCGAATGGATTACGTTCCCGGCGCTGGCGCTCGTCACCTCGGGCGCGCTCGCGGCCATCGCCGACATTGCCGAAGGGCTTGAGATCGATGTCGAGCGCGTGCGCGACAATCTCGAACTGAGCGGCGGCCAGATCATGGCCGAGGCGGTGACGTTCGCGCTTGCCCCGAAGCTGGGCAGGCCCGCGGCGCATCGGCTGATCCAGGAACTGACCCAGCAGGCGGTCAAGAGCAGGCGCCCGCTCAAGGACGTGGTGTTCGCCGACGCGCGGGTGAAAGCGCACCTCTCCACCGGCGAGATCGGGCAATTGTTTCTGCCCTCGACCTATCAGGGCTCAGCGCAGCTGATGATCGACCGCCTGGTCGCATCGGCCCACTCGCGCGTTCGCAGGCCCGAGAGCCGGACGCCGGAAGCCCGGCCGCCGACCGCCGCGCCCACCCAGCCGTCGGCTCAACCTTCGGCTCCAGCGCCGGCTACGCCACCGGAGCCCAAGCCCGCGCGTCCCGCGACGCCGCCACTGCACCTGCCGAAGGCCGAGCAGCTTCGGACCGACACGTTCCGGTTCAACCTGTTCAAGTCGAGCGCGCCGAAGCCAGAGCCCCCGGCAGAGCCGCCCAAAGTCGAACTGCCGAAGGCAACCATGCTCCACGTGCCGGAGGCGCCCACGCCCGAACCGGCTGCAACGACGGATCCCCCGCCTCCGCAGGCCGCGCCCAACCCTGCCGCGACCGACGCGGACAAGCCCGGCGCCCTGATGGACGTGCTGTCGCGCGCCGAGGCCGAGGCACAGTCGCCGGACAAGCCCAAGCCTTAAGGCGCAGCGCTGCTGCCAAGACGATAACCAGCGGACACGAGGAAACCATGCCCATTGCCAATGCGAAGGACGGCTGTCCGATCAACTACCAGGTGGAAGGCCCCGCGAACGCGCCGGTGCTGATGCTGTGCAATTCGCTCGGCACCAACCTGCACATGTGGGACGACCAGGCGACGGAATGGTCGAAGCATTTCCGGCTGGTGCGCTACGACCGCCGCGGCCACGGCCAATCGGGCGCCCCCAAAGGGCCCTACACGATGGACATGCTCGGCCGCGACGCGCTCGCGGTCGCCGACGCGGCCGGCGCCAAGACCTTCAACTGGTGCGGACTCTCGATGGGCGGCATGGTCGGCCAGTGGATGGGCGCCAACGCCCGCGACCGCGTGGAGCGGCTGGTGCTGTCCAACACGCACTACTACTACGCCGACAAGCAGCCCTGGCACGACCGCATCAAATTCGCCAACGACAACGGGCTGAAGGCGCTCTCCGGCCCGCAGATGGAGCGCTGGTTCACCAAGGAATTCCGCGAGCGCTCGCCGCAGCCGGTCGCCAAGGTGGTCGAAATGTTCACTGCCACTCCGCTCGACGGCTTCACGGGCTGCTGCGAGGCGGTGCGCGACATGGACTTCCGCGCCTCCACACCAACCATCACCGCGCCGACCATGGTCATCGTTGGTTCGAAGGATCCCGCGACGCTGCCGGAATACGGCGAGGCGATCCAGAAGATGGTCAAGGGCGCAAAGCTCACCGCGCTCGACGCCGCGCACCTCTCCAACATCGAGCAGTCCAAGCCCTATACCGAGGCCGTGCTGGCGTTCCTGACGCAGAAGTAACCACGGAGCGGCCCATGGATGACGACGAACGGCGCAGGGGCGGCGAGGCCGCGCGCCGCCGCGTGCTGGGCGACGCCCTCGTCGATCGCTCGGCCGCAAACCGCAACGCCTTCAACGCCGAGTGGCAGGACCACATCACCCGAGGCGCCTGGTTCGACGTCTGGACGCGGCCGCATTTCGACGATCGCACGCGCCGCGTGCTGGTAATCGGCACCATGCTCGCGATCGGCCGCTGGGAGGAATTCCGCATGCATGTGCGGGCGGCGCTGACGGTTGGCGGATTTTCCTCGGACGACATCAAGGAGATCATCCTGCAGCAGGCGAATTACTGCGGGGTGCCGGCCGGCAACCACGCTTTCCGGGAGGCGGAAGCGGTGCTCAAAGAACTCGGCAAGATGCCTTGAAAGGCCAGCACTATCGCAACGCGCTCTCGGCGGCCGCGGCCGCTTCAACCTCGCCGGGTTCCGGCCGCGAGGCCACCCATTGCAGCAACTGGTCGAGCGCCGGGCACAACGCCTCTCCCCATTCGGTCAGGCGGTATTCGACCTTGGGCGGCACCTGATGGTGGACGATGCGCCGGACCACGCCGTCAGCCTCAAGCTGCCGCAGCTGCTGGGCCAGCATCTTCTGCGACACGCCGGGGATTGCCCGTTCGAGCTCCGAGAACCGTCGCAGCCGGCCGCCGAACAGGTGAAACAGGATCACGAGCTTCCACCGGCCATCGATGACCGCGAGCGCCTGCTCGATGCCTTCTGCGGCCGATTCCGGCGAGTGACCGCGGTCCTCACGTCCAGGTAAGTACCTTACCTTCTTGTTCGTTCTTGCCATGACGCAAGCATAGCAACATCTCCACGGCTGGACCACGCGCGCGAACTATAGCGCGAGGAGAAGAGCCATGGCTGTTTCGATGCCCGCCCCGATCGCCCGCTATTTTGCCTCGGAGAACACGCACGACACCGAGGCGTTGAAGGACTGCTTTGCGGCCGACGGCGTTGTCTACGACGAAGAACGCACGTTGAAGGGGCTTGCCGCCATCAGCGCGTGGCGGCGCGAGACCGCTGCGAAATATTCCCACACCGCCGAACCGGTCCGTCTATTCGAACAAGACGGCAAGACCGTCGTCACGGCCAGAGTATCTGGCAGTTTTCCGGGAAGCCCGGTCGATCTCGATCATATCTTTGAACTGGACGGCGATCGGATCGCGTCACTGGAAATTCGCTGACTTTGCAACGTCAGCTACCCGCCGCGGCCCTCGCGGAATTCCTGCGGCGTCATGCCCGTCTGCTTGCGAAAGAAGCGCGCGAAGTGCGACGGGTCGGCGAAACCGAGCTCATATGAAATCTCGTGGATCGCCTGGCCGGTGAACACGAGCTGGCGCTTAGCTTCGGTCAGTACGCGCTGGCGGATGAGGTGGCCGGCCGTGACGCCGCTCGCGCGCTTGACGTGATCGTTGAGACGGTCGGGCGTGACCGCGAGCTTGTCGGCGTAAAAGCCGATCAGCCGCTCCTTGCGGAAGTGCTCCTCCACCAGCCGCCGCAGCGCCTCCACCGTCGAATCCGCGGGCGCAAGCGTCACCGCACCCGAGCGCGCCCGGCTCGCCGCAAGCCGCGCCACCTCGATCGCGATCAGCGCGAGCAGTCCCCGCATCGCAAGGCGGAAGCCCTCGCGGGCGAGGAAGCTCTCCTCATGCAGGTCGTTGCAGAGCGCGGACAGCCGCCTGACCTCGCTTGCGTCAGCGAGCGGGATGACGGGCTCCGCCGCGAGCGCCTTCAGCCGCTGCAGCGCTTCGCCCGCGCGCTCGCCGAGCGCGGCCGCCACGTCCTCCGTGAAGCTTACCACCCAGCCGTCGGTGACCTGCGGATGAAACCGGAAACCGTGCGCCACCGTCGGCGGCACGAGGATCGCAGCCGGCGCGGCAAAGCCCACCGTCGACGCCTCGAACGCCATGTCGCCGCCGCCGCGTTCGATCAGCAGCACCTGGAACAGGTTGCGATGGCGATGCGCGCGGATCACCCAGTCGTGGATCGAGGAGCGCGACGCGATGGTCTCGACGTGGATGAAATCGAACGCCTGGTCGTCCGGCGGATCGCCGTAAAGATGGAATAGTGGCAGGACGGTTGCGGTGGCCATGCCGCAAGCATAGGCGACGGCGACCCGCCGGAAAACGCAGGTCAAGCACCCACGGCAGCCATGGGACAACAGTGTGGAAAAAGCGAACCCCGCCGGTTGGGCGGGGTTCCTGTTGCGAGGCCCTGAGGCCCTGCCGATTGCGTCAGCGATTGTGCTCGCTGTGCTTCTGGCCCTGCTGGCCCTGTTGGCCCTGTTGGCCCTGTTGGCCGCCCTGCTGACCCTGCTGGCCCTGCTGGCCGGGCTTCTGGCCGCCGCCCTGCTGCTGGCCGGGCTCTGTTCGGATCCGAGCCTTGCTGACCGCTCTGCTGGCCAGGCTTCTGGTTCTGTTGGTCGCGGCCGGGATTCTGGTTCTGCTGCGCCATCTGGTCATCTCCTGGGAGTTGGGTTCCGCCCCAGCAACCCAACGTGGCGCCGGAGGCGTTCGTTCCGGACCGGGTAAGGTCGTTTGGCGGCGGAATGGGCGCGGAATCGTGACGATGGAACCGCTCGCCACAGCCTTCGGCGGGGCGCCGTCAGACCTGCTTATAGGCGCGGTCGTGATAAACCAGGGCCGGACCGGTGGCGCCGGCGTGGATCGCCTCGACCACGCAGAAGTAGACGTTGTGCGAGGCCACGGCCTTGACCTCGATCACCCGGCAATCGAACGCCACCACCGCGCTTTGCAGGACAGGCGAACCGGTCCGGAGCGCGATCCATTCGCCGGCGGCGAAGCGTTCGGCAGCCTTCGCGCCGGTGCGGCCTGCGAACATGTCGGCGATCGTCGATTCGGCGGCGCGCAGCGTGTTGACGCAGAGCACGCCGTTGTCGCGCAGCATCGGCGTCGAATTGCTGCGGCGGTTGAGGCAGACCAGCAGCGTCGGCGGCTGGTCGGACACCGAGCAGACCGCGGTCGCGGTGAAGCCGGTCTTGCCGCCGGGGCCCGCGGTGGTGACGACGTGGACGGCGGCGCCGAGCTTACTCATCGCTTCGCGAAACAGCGGCGCCTCCACCGAGGCCACGGCCTCCGGGCCAATCGCCTCGAACGCGCCGGCCATGGCGTCGTCGGGTCTCTGATCAATCCAGCTCATGGCGGCACTCTAATGGATTCCGTCAGTGGGAGGGAACCCAACTACTCTGCCGCCCGTGCAGACCTGCCAGAACCGTAGGCAACGTCATCCGGATTGAGCCAGGTGTCGCCGGTCCAGCCGTTCTCGTCGTAGTCCGACATGCACTGGTCGGCGAGCGCCATCATGCGGTCGAGCGCGCCCGAGCCGCGCGCGTTCCAGAGCGCGTGGATACGGATGTCCTCGTGATTGCCGGCATAGTTACGCTCGTAGAGCTCGTGGCGGCCGCCGAACTCGGTGCCGATCGCGTCCCAGAGGAGCTTCATCACCTTGATGCGCTCCTTGTAGTCGATGCCGTAGGAGCCGCGGACATAGCGCGCGAGATACTTGTCGATCGCGGGGTTGTTGAAATCCTTGGCCGACGACGGCAGGTAGATCAGCGACGAGGCGACGATCTTCTCGACGATCTCCTTGATGCGGCTGTAGGCATCGCCCGCGAATACGCGATAGCTCGAGCCCGACTGCGCGTTCGGCAGCACGGCGTCGCCGACCCACGACACCGGATTCATCGCCATCGCGTCCGACATCGCCCAGAACAGGTTGCGCCAGGCGATCACCTCGCCCAGCATCGCTTGGTTGCCGCGGAATTCGTCGGAGCCGGCGGCGCGCAGCGCCTTGGCGATCAGCCCGACCAGGAAGTCGAGCTTCACGGCAAGCCGCGTGCAGCCCTGGAACTGGTAGCCCGCGAGAAAGCCCGAGCGCGGGTAGAACACCTTGATCTTCTCGATGTCGCGATGGACCAGCACGTTTTCCCAGGGGATCAGCGCGTTGTCGAACACCAGGATCGCGTCGTTCTCGTCGAAGCGCGACGACAGCGGATAATCATAGGGAGTGCCCATCACGCTCGCCGTCATCTCGTAGGAGGCGCGGCAGATCAGCTTGATGCCGGGCTTGTCCATCGGCGCAATGAACATCACCGCGAGATCGGAATCGGCGATCGGGGTCGCTGCGTTCTGGCCCATGAAATTGTAGTGCGTGAGCGCCGCCGAGGTCGCCACCACCTTGGCGCCGGAGACGACGATGCCGGCGTCGGTCTCCTTCTGGATGGTGATGAACACGTCCTTGACCTGATCCGCCACCTTCATGCGGTCGACCGGCGGATTGACAATGGCGTGGTTCATGAACAGCACGTGGTTCTGCGCCCGCGCGTACCAGTTGCGCGCATTGTCGGCGAACTTGTCGTAGAAAGGATAGTTCACGCCGAGCGTGTTCATCAGCGACGCCTTGTAGTCCGGCGAACGGCCCATCCAGCCGTAGGTCATGCGCGCCCAGTGCGCGATCGCGTCGCGCTGGCCGATCAGGTCCTCGCGCGAGCGCGCGACGCGGTAGAAGCGGTGCGTGAACGTGCCCGACCCAGTGTCGGTCGGGCAGGTCAGGACGTCCTTGTGCTTGGGATCGTGCAGCGCATCGTAGAGCTTTGCGATGGTACGCGCGGAGTTGCGGAACGCCGGATGGGTGGTCACGTCGGCGACCCGCTCGCCGTAGATGTAGATCTCGCGGTCGTCGCGCAGGCTTTCGAGATATTCCTTGCCGGTGAACGGCCGCGCCGCGCCGATCACGTCCTCGGAGTTTCTCGCGCTCATGATGCCTCCCTGCCGGACCGCCCGGGTTCCGTGTTGAGCCTCTTCCATGCCAGAAAACCCCGCACCGTCGCTAGTCTGCGGCGGAACGGCCCACACGCTGCGCCCGGTCGGTGCGAAACGGCTGGGTCAAGAGCCGGTCGAGGCGCAGTTCGCCCGGGTCGCGGAACGCAGGCAGGCCCACGGTCATGCCGCCATGGCCGTCGCGCGGCTGCGCACGATAGGTGCGAAACAGCCGATCCCACCACGGCAGATTGAAGCCGAAATTGCTGTTGTGCTCGTCGGCTGCGACCGAATGGTGGACGCGATGCATGTCGGGCGTCACCAGGACAAGCCGCAGGATGCGGTCGACGCGCGCCGGCAGCCGCACGTTGGAATGGTTGAACATCGAGGTCGCATTGAGCACGACCTCGAACAGCAGCACCGCCACCGGTGGAATGCCAAACGCGAGGATGGTTGCGATCTTAACCGCAAGCGAGATCAGGATTTCGAACGGGTGAAAGCGCAGGCCCGTGGTCACGTCGATGTCGAGGTCGGCGTGGTGCATGCGGTGCAGCCGCCACAGAAATGGCACGTGGTGGAACACCCAATGCTGGGCGAAGATCACGAAATCCAGCACCAGGAAGCCGAGCAGTGCGGCAAGCGACAGACGCAGTTCCAGCAGGCGGAACAGCCCCAAACCATGGCCCGCGGCGTAGAGCGCGGCCCCGACCGCCGCGGTCGGGACGATCAGCCGCACCAAAAGCGCGTCCACGACCACAATCCCGAGGTTGGCCGGCCAGCGCTGCAGCCGTCCGACCGCAAGCGGCCGCCGCGGTGCCAGCACCTCCCAGGCGGCCATCGCCGCGAACACGGCGGCGAACGCCGCAAGGCGCAGTGCCATTTCGATCCCGGCAGCCATCGCCATGGCAATAGAGCAAAGAGCGGGCAAATCAACAGCCGCCGCGGGCCCCCGCCGTTGCCCGTGGCGCCCGCCCCTGCTAAGAGCGCAACCGGTCGTCGCGGCAAGAGAATCAGGGGCCGTACGCGCGCGCCCGAGGGGTCGGACGCATGGAATACTTCGTCCAGCAGCTCATCAACGGCATCACGCTCGGCTCGATCTACGGCCTGATCGCCATCGGCTACACGATGGTCTACGGCATCATCGGCATGATCAATTTCGCCCACGGCGACATTTTCATGGTGGGCGGCTTCATCGCGCTGATCGCGTTTCTCGCGCTCGTTGCGATCGGGATCACAGCCATCCCGATCGCGCTGTTCCTGGTGCTGCTGATCGCCATGGCGCTGACCGCACTCTACGGCTGGACGGTCGAGCGTTTCGCCTACCGGCCGCTGCGGCACTCCTATCGGCTGGCGCCGCTGATTTCGGCGATCGGCATGTCGATCATCCTGCAGAACTACGTGCAGGTCGCGCAGGGCGCGCGCGTCAAGCCGCTGCCGCCGCTGATCACCGGCGGCCACACCATCGTGCACAGCGAGACGTTCGACGTTCAGCTGTCCAACGTCCAGATCGTCGTCGTGCTGACCACGCTCGTGCTGATGCTCGGGTTTTCCTGGATGGTGGCGAAGACGCGGCTCGGCCGCGACATGCGCGCCTGCGAGCAGGATTTGAGGATGGCGTCGCTGCTCGGCGTCAACATCGACCGCACCATCTCGCTCACCTTCGTGATCGGCGCGGCACTCGCCTCGGTCGCAGGCATCATGTACCTGCTCTACTACGGCGTGGTCGACTTCTACATCGGCTTCGTCGCCGGCGTGAAGGCGTTCACCGCCGCCGTGCTGGGCGGCATCGGCTCGCTGCCCGGCGCCATGCTCGGCGGGCTCCTGATCGGCCTGATCGAGACCTTCTGGTCGGCCTACTTCTCGATCGAATACAAGGACGTCGCCGCGTTCTCGATCCTGATCGTGGTGCTGATCTTCCTGCCGACCGGCATTCTCGGCCGTCCTGAGGTCGAGAAGGTGTGACGTGAACTCCGTGGGGCCATGCGGCGGCTTCACCTCCCCCCTTGCGGGGGAGGTCGACGCGCGAAGCGCGTCGGGAGGGGGGTAGCGCATGTCCCATCGCGCCGTTCCTGCCCGCAGTCGATCTCGTGCGCGTTCGCTTCGCAGCAGCATGACGGAGGCCGAGAAGCGGATTTGGTTTCGGCTACGGGCTCATCGTCTGAATGGTGCGTCGTTTCGCCGGCAATTTCCGATTGGCAGCTATATCGTGGATTTCGCATGCCTGGAGGCGCGGGTCGTTGTCGAAATCGACGGAGGTCAACATGCCGATAGCCACCGCGACCAAGCCCGCGATGCGTGGCTGCAATCTCGAGGCTTCGTTGTGCTGCGGTTTTGGAACAACGATGTCCTGTCCAACACTGACGGTGTGCTAGCGAGGATCGCGGAAGCGTTGAGGTTATCACCCCCCTCCCTAACCCTCCCCCGCAAGGGGGGAGGGAATCCGACCGTGCCCGCGGAGAGCTAGATGCCAACATTGGGCACCGCCGTACGATCCAGAGCCTTCCCCGTCACAGCCGCGCTGAAGGATGCGGGCATCGCAGCCCTCATCGCCTTCGGCCTGTTCTTTTTCCTGATCGGGCTGCGCACCGATCAGGGACCGACCGGCGCGCTCGAAGTGACCACGCGGTTTTCCGCGCTCGCGATCATGGTCGCCGTGGTGTTCGCCGCAAGCTTCGCGCGCACGCTCATCTTCGGACGCGAGCCGATCGCCTGGCATGGCGCGCTGCCGCCTGCCGTCGCGCGGTTCGGCCACCTCGTCGGCCGCTTCGCCGCTCCGGCGCTGCTGGTGTTCGCGCTGCTCGTGCCGGTGCTGTTCTATCAGAACCGCTATCTGCTCGATCTCGGCATCCTGGTGCTGACCTATGTGATGCTCGGCTGGGGCCTGAACATCGTGGTCGGCCTCGCGGGCCTGCTCGACCTCGGCTACGTCGCCTTCTACGCGGTCGGCGCCTATTCCTATGCGCTGCTCGCGCAGAACTTCGGCTTGTCGTTCTGGATCTGCCTGCCGCTTGCCGGCATCCTCGCCGCCTTCTGGGGCGTGCTGCTCGGATTTCCCGGTGCTGCGGCTGCGCGGCGACTATCTCGCGATCGTCACGCTCGCCTTCGGCGAGATCATCCGCCTCGTGCTGCTCAACTGGCAGGACTTCACCGGCGGGCCGAACGGCATTTCGAGCATCCCGCGGCCGTCGTTCTTCGGGCTGCCGTTCACCGAGGGCGAAGGCGGCTTCGCGCAGACCTTCGGGCTCGACGTTTTCGCCCATCCACCGCATCGTGTTCCTATTCTACCTGATCCTTGCGCTCGCGCTGCTCACCAACTGGGTGACGCTGCGGCTGCGCCGGCTGCCGATCGGGCGGGCCTGGGAGGCGATGCGCGAGGACGAGATCGCCTGCCGCTCGCTCGGCATCAACACCACCAACACCAAGCTCACGGCGTTCGCCATGGGCGCGATGTTCGGCGGCTTCGCCGGTTCGTTCTTCGCCACCCGGCAGGGCTTCATCAGCCCGGAATCGTTCACCTTCCACGAGTCGGCGCTGGTGCTTGCGATCGTCGTGCTGGGCGGCATGGGCTCGCAGCTTGGCGTCGCGATTGCGGCGCTCGCCATGATCGGCGGCTTCGAACTGTTCCGCGAGTTCGAGACACTACCGCATGCTGGTGTTCGGCTTCGCCATGGTCACGATCATGATCTGGCGGCCGCGCGGGCTTGTCGTCCGCACGCGCGACCCCTCGCTGCTGCTCAAGCCGGAAAGCCGCGATGAGCGCCGACGCGATCCTCGAAGTCGAGCAGCTGACCATGCGCTTCGGCGGGCTGGTCGCGGTCGACGACGCTGAGCTTTGCCGCGCGCCGCGGCGAGATCACCGCGCTGATCGGGCCGAACGGCGCCGGCAAGACCACGGTGTTCAATTGCATCACCGGCTTCTACAAGCCGACCGCCGGCATGATCCGGCTGTCGCATCCGGACGGCACGGTCTTCTTGCTGGAGCGGCTGCTCGATTTCCGCATCGCCAAGCTCGCCCGCGTCGCGCGCACGTTCCAGAACATCCGCCTGTTCCCTGGCATGACGGCGCTCGAGAACCTGGTGGTCGCGCAGCACAACGGCCTGATGCGCGCCTCGGGCTTCACCTTCGCGGGCTTGCTCGGCTTGCGCCTCCTACCGCTCGGCCGAGCGGGCGGCGGTCGACAGGCGCGCTACTGGCTCGATCGCACCGGTCTCGTCGCGCGTGCCGACGACAACGCGGGCGCCCTCGCCTACGGCGAGCAGCGCCGGCTCGAAATTGCCCGCGCCATGTGCACCGACCCGGTGCTGCTCTGTCTCGACGAGCCAGCCGCCGGGCTGAACGCCCGCGAGAGCGCCGAGCTGAACGGCCTGCTGCAAGTTCATCCGCCGCGAGCACGCGACCTCGATCCTGCTGATCGAGCACGACATGTCGGTGGTCATGGAGATTTCCGACCACATCGTCGTGCTCGATTACGGGGTCAAGATCGCCGACGGCACGCCCGAGCAAATCCGCAACGATCCCAAGGTGATCGCCGCCTATCTCGGCGTCGAGGATGAAGAGGTTCAGGCGGTCGAGGCGGAGGTCGGGCTATGACCGCGCCGCTGCTCGCCATTCGCGGGCGTCAAGACCTTCTACGGCAACATCATGGCGCTGAAGGGCGTCGACCTCGACGTCAACGAGGGCGAGATCGTCACGCTGATCGGCGCCAACGGCGCCGGCAAGTCGACGCTGATGATGACGATCTTCGGCAGTCCACGCGCGCGCGAAGGCGCAGTCCTCTTCGACGGCCGCGACATCACCCGCCTGCCGACGCACGAGATCGCCAAGCTCCGCATCGCGCAATCGCCCGAAGGCCGCCGCATCTTTCCGCGCATGACGGTGCTGGAAAACCTCCAGATGGGCGCGACCGTCGCCGACCCCAGCCATTTCGCGTCCGATCTCGAGCGCGTCTGCGCGCTGTTCCCGCTGCTCAAGCGACGCATCAGCCAGCGCGGCGGCACGCTCTCCGGCGGCGAGCAGCAGATGCTCGCGATCGGGCGCGCGCTGATGAGCCGCCCGCGCCTGCTGCTGCTCGACGAGCCGTCGCTCGGGCTCGCGCCGATGCTGGCGAAGCAGATTTTCCGCGCCATCCGCGAGCTCAACGAACGCGACCGGCTCACGGTGTTCCTGGTCGAGCAGAACGCCTTCCATGCGCTGAAGCTCGCGCATCGCGGCTATGTCATCGTCAACGGCGAGATCACGCTCTCGGGCAGCGGGCGCGAGCTGCTGGAGCGGCCGGAGGTGCGCGCGGCCTATCTCGAAGGCGGACGGCGCTGAAGTGGCATGGGCAGTCTCTACGCCGACCGAAACGCTGCTGCAGGTCCTGTTCGTCACCGGCCTGATCGGCGGCGGCGCGGCCTGGCTCGCCGGCCGCGCCATCGCCCAGACCTGGCGGCCGTTCTGGCACGTCGTTGCCTACATGGCGCTGCTCGGCGCCGCGGTCCGTTTCGTGCATTTCGCGCTGTTCGAGGCACGCTGCTGTCGCCGGCCTCCTACGCCGCCGACACGCTCTATCTGCTGCTGCTCGGCGCACTCGCCTGGCGGATGACCCGCGCCGGTCAAATGGCGACGCAATATTACTGGCTCTACGAGCGCACCAGTCCGCTGACCTGGCGCGCGCGCGCTGAAGTGCCGCAAATTCAGCCCGCGACAGCCGCACGATTACCCGGTGACCTGCCGGCCGAAAACCGGACAAAATGGCATTTCATGGACATTTCGGGACGGTTTTCGCGACCGGGGCGACCATGGGTCAGCGGTCCGCAAACTTGAGGAGAACGGAATGAAGACAGACTGTGGCTGGCAGGCCTTGCGATCGGCGCAAGCCTTGCGTTCGCCAGCGCGGCCTCGGCACAGGACATCAGCGTCGGCGTCGCCGGCCCGATGACCGGCGGCGAGGCGACCTTCGGCCGCCAGCTCAAGAACGGCGCCGAACAGGCGGTCGCCGACATCAACGCCGCCGGCGGGGTGCTCGGCAAGAAGCTCAAGCTCGAAGTCGGCGACGACGCCTGCGATCCGAAGCAAGCGCGCTCGGTCGGCGAGAAGTTCGCCGGCATGAAGCTGCCGTTCGTCGCCGGGCACTACTGCTCGTCGTCGTCGATCCCGGCCTCGGAGGCCTATGCCGAAGGCGGCGTGCTGCAGATCACGCCGGCCTCGACCAATCCGACCTTCACCGAACGCGGATCTGTGGAACACGTTCCGCGTCTGCGGCCGCGACGACCAGCAGGGCGCGGTCGCCGGCGCCTATATCGCGCAAGCAACTTCAAGGGCAAGAACGTCGCGGTCATCCACGACAAGACCACCTACGGCAAAGGTCTCGCCGACGAGACCAAGAAGGCGCTCAACAAGGCCGGCGTGCAAGGAGAAGCTCTACGAGGCCTACAACAAGGGCGACAAGGACTTCACCGCGCTCGTCTCCAAGCTCAAGCGCAACAACATCGACCTCGTCTATGTCGGCGGCTACCACCAGGAAGCCGGCCTGATCCTGCGCCAGATGCGCGACCAGGGCCTGAAGACCGATCCTGATGGCGGGCGACGCGCTGGCCGACAAGGAGTTCGCCTCGATCACCGGACCCGCCGCCGAAGGCGTGCTGTTCACCTTCGGGCCCGATCCGCGCAAGAAGCCGACGCGCCGCGGCGATCGTGAACAAGTTCAAGGCCAAGAACATCGATCCGGAGGGCTACACGCTCTACACCTACGCCGCGTTCCAGATCTGGGCGCAGGCCGCGGCCAAGGCCGGCACCACCGACGGCAAGAAGGTCGCCGCCGCGATCAAGGCCGGCAGCTGGGACACCGTGCTCGGCAAGATCTCCTACACACGAAGGGCGACATCACGATCCTCGACTACGTCGTCTACAAGTGGGACCGCAACGGCAACTACGCCGAGCTGCCCGGCCAGCCCGGCAGCTGACCGGCTGCGCTCAATCGACCGCCCGCCCCGATCGCCGGGGCGGGCGTTTTCTTTTCCGCAGTCGCCACGGCGACCTCTCATGAGCGGCCCCGGAGCCTGACCTCGATGCTCGATTTCCTGCAGCACTTCTCGCTTCCGGGCATGTTCTTCGCAACGCTCGTGCTGATGCTCGCGTGGGCTTGGTTGCTCTTGATCGCGATCCGCGCGGCATTCCGGTTCTACGGGCGCAGTACATGGGACCCGCCGATCCGGGATTCCATGATCAGCGTCATCAGCGCGATCTTCGCACTGATGGTGGCATTCTCGGCCGCGGGGATCTGGCAGGATACGCTGCAGGCGCGCTCAGCGGTGCAGCGCGAGGCCAACGCGCTCGAAAACGCGCTCGGCGTCGCCAACGGACTGCCCGCCGAACTCCGCGACACCGTCAAGAGCAGCGTCATCAACTACGCCAAGACCGTCGTCGAGCGCGACTGGCCGGCGATGGCCCGCCAGGCCGACCTCAACGACCCGCTCTACGGCACCTCCGGCCAGGTGCTGGTGCATCTCATGGACCACCTGTCGAGCGAAGTCGCCCGAGGTCAGCCGCCTGCGGTGACGTCGGTGCTGCTCGGACAACTGATCGAAGCGCGCAATGCGCGCTTGTCGCGGCTCGCGCTCTCGACCGGTGGCCTGACCAATGCGCAGTGGATCGGGCTGCTGATGCTGGTCACGGTCGCGCTGATCGCGGTGGCAATCTGCCACAACGCGCATCGGGACGTGCAGTTCATATCGGTCACGCTCTACGCGCTGGCCGCGGCGGCGGCGTTCTTCGTCATCGTGGCGCACGACAAGCCGTTCGTCGGCGCGGTCTCGGTCAGCCCCGCACCGCTGCAGCAGCTCGCGACACGCTAGGCAATCACCCGAAGCGGCCGAGCGCGGGAAACGCCTCCAGGAGCCAGAAGCTCGCGGTCGTGACGAAGCCGGTGAGAAAGGCCACGCCGGTCAGCACCAGCAGCCCGCCCATCATGCGCTCGACGTGCACGAGATGGCGGCGAAAGCGCGCGAGGAAGGCCGCGAACGGCTCGACCGCGAACGCCGCCAAGAGGAACGGTATGCCGAGCCCGAGCGAATAGACCGCAAGCAGGCCCGCGCCGCGCGTCACGGTCTGCTCGGAGGCCGCGACCGCAAGGATCGCCGCCAGGATCGGCCCGATGCACGGCGTCCAGCCGAACGCGAACGCAAGCCCCATCACATAGGCGCCCCACAGCCCGACCGGCTTCGGAACGTCCATCCGCTTCTCGCGACTGCAAGAGGCCAATGCGGAACAGGCCAAGGAAATGCAGACCCATGACGATGATGGCGATGCCGGCCAGCGATCGCGAGCATCTGCGAATGGGCCCGCAGCAGCGCGCCGAACACGCTCGCGCTCGCGCCGAGCGCCACGAAAACGGTCGAAAAGCCACAGACGAACAGCAGCGCCGCCGCGACCGTCTCGCGCTTGACGCGCGGCTCGGGCTCGGCATCGGCCAGCCGCTCGAGCGACGTGCCCGCCAGATAGACGAGATACGGCGGCACCAGCGGCAGCACGCAGGGCGACAGAAAGCTCACGACCCCTGCGAGCAGGGCAGCCAGAAGGGATACGTCGGGCGTCATCGTTCCTAGATGCGATGGCAGGCCGGTGGGAGGCAAGCCGGACGCGCCGGGCATCGCCGGGAAGTGATCGGCGGTGATATCCTGGGCGCGGGAGGCCACAGATGCTGCGCAAACTGCCGATCGTCGGCGTGTTCGGGTCGGGCGACACGCTCGACGGCGAGCGGGCCGAGCTTGCGAGACGCGTCGGTTCGATGATCGCAGGCCTCGGCGCGCACCTGCTCACCGGCGGCGGCTATGGCGTGATGGTGGCCGCCGCCGAAGGCTTCGTCGCGGTCGCCGACCGGCCGGGCTTCTCGATCGGCGTCGTGCCGTGCGTACCCGACGGCCCGCTCGACCAGCCCAACCGCCGATTCGGGCGGCGAACCCTACCCCAACCAGTTCGTCGAAATCGCGGTCTTCACGCCGCTGCCGCCGCGCGTGCGAAGACTGGCGCACCACCCCGGCCCGCAACCACATCAACGTGTTCACCGCTGACGCCATCGTCGCGCTGCCGGGCGGCCCCGGCACGCAGCAACGAGCTCGACATGGCGGCAGAGTATCGCGGCGAGCACGACCGGCCGCGCGACGAACGCCGCACCGTGCTGGTCGGGCCAGCCAGCGAGTTTTCGGCAGAGCACCGCGCGCTGTTCGTCCATGCGGCGGACGTCGGCGAGGCCGAGCGGCGGTTGCGGCAGGTGCTCGCGAGCCGCGGCCTCCCCGTCGCCGAAAGGACCGGATCGTGAGAGGCAGCCGCAATCTCATCACCGATGTCGCGGGCGTGCGCGTCGGCAATGCCGAGGACCGACGCGCTCGCCTCCGGCGTGACCGTCGTGCGTCTTCGACGAGCCCGCGGTCGCCGCGGTCGACGTGCGCGGCGGCGCGCCGGGCACGCGCGAAACCGACCTGCTCGATCCGCACCGCACCGTCGAGCGTATCGACGCGGTCGTGCTGTGCGGCGGCTCGGCCTTCGGGCTCGATGCTGCCTCCGGCGTGCAGGCCTAGCTGCGCGAGCGCGGCCGCGGCTTTGCGGTGCGCGAGCGTCCGGGTGCCGATCGTGTGCGGCGCGGCGCTGTTCGACATGCTCAACGGCGGCGACAAGAACTGGGGGCGCTATCGCCCCGTACCGCGAGCTCGGCTATGCCGCGGCCGAAGTCGCCGGCGAAACCTTCGAGCTCGGCACGGCCGGCGCGGGCTATGGCGCCACCACCGTCAACCTCAAGGGCGGGCTCGGCTCGGCCTCGGCGCTGACGCGCGCCGGCCATCAGCGTCGGCGCCGCTGGTCGCCGTCAACGCCCGCGGCAGCGTCACGGTCGGCGACAGCCGGCATTTCTGGGCCGCGCCCTTCGAGCGTCGAGCGGCGAGTTCGGCGGCCACGGCTTTCCGGCGACGCTGCCGCCGGATGCGCTCGACGCCGCGCACCAAGGGCAGCCCGCGCGAGAACACCACCATCGCCGTGGTCGCAACCGACGCCGCCCTCAACAAGGCGCAGACCAAGCAGGTCGCGGTGATGGCGCAGGACGGGCTCGCGCGCGCGATCTATCCCGCGCACACCGCGCTCGACGGCGACACCGTGTTCGCGGCCGCGACCGGCATCCGGCCGCTCGGCGACCCGCTGACCGAGGCGGCCGAGATCGGCACGATCGCCGCCAACGTGCTGGCGCGCGCGATCGCACGCGGCATCTACGAGGCGAAGGCGCTGCCGTTTCCCGGCGCGCTGCCGAGCTGGCGGGACAAGTTCGGCCGCTGACCCCATCATCCTGCGCACTCACACAGACGGACTGGCAGCCCATGAAATTCGCTCACTTCTCCCATGTCTGGGGCAAGCCCGGCATGACGCCGCACCAGCGCTACGAGCAGCTCTGGCGCGAGCTCGAGCTGTGCGACGCGCTCGGCTTCGACTACAGCTTCTGCGTCGAGCATCATTTCCGGCCGGACGAGAGCTGGATGTCGTCGCCCGTCGCTCTACGCTGTCGGCGGCGGCGCGCGCACCAAGCGGATGCGCGTCGGCGCCATGGGCTACGTCGTGCCGCTGCACCATCCGCTGCGGCTCGCCGAGGAGATCGCCATCGTCGACCAGATGCTGGGCGGACGCTTCGAATGCGGCCTCGTGCCCGGCATCTCGCCCGGCTACTTCACGCCGTTCGGCATCGACTACAACTTCCGCAAATCGCCGACCTTCGAGTTCGTGCAGCTACATGCGCGCGGCCTACGGCGACAAGCAGCCGTTCTCCTTCCACGGCGACAACCACAACACCGACAGCGCGCTGCTCGCGGTGCATGCCGGTGCAGAAACCGCATCCGCCGCTGTGGATGATGAGCCGCGATCCGCCGACGCTGGAGTTCTGCGCCAAGAACGGCGTCAACACCGGCTACTTCATCAATGCGCCCCGCCACGAGGTCGGTCCGCGCTACCGCAAGTTTCTCGCCGACTGGCAGCAAGGCCGGCCACGCGCACAAGCCGAACATCGCCTACAGCACCGTGGTCTATGTCGACGAGACCGACAAGGCGGCGATCGAGAACGGACTGTTCCGCGCCAGCCGCGCCTACGAGGGCCTGCTGCCGCTCGCCGAGCCCGGCGAGACCTTCGAGGACCGGCTGAAGAAGCAGAAGGCGCGCTTCATCGCGCGCGGCGAGCTCGGCGCCTCCAACATCGTCACGCGCATCTTCGAGCCGGACTTCATCATGGAGAACGAGCTGGTCTTTGTCGGCTCGCCGGAGACCGTGACCGAAAAGCTCCGCCGGGCGGCCGAGGTCGGCGTCTTCAACACCTTCATGGGCGAGTTCAATTTCGCCGACCTGCCGGAGGCCGACCTGATGCGCTCGATCCGGCTGTTCGGCGAGAAGGTGATGCCGGCGCTGCGCGACTACGAGCCGTTCTGAGTCGCCCCGGCGTCATTCCGGGGCCGGAATGACGATGGCGGAGCGTTTCAGGTGCGGGCAAACCGCTCGGCGGCGTAGGGCGCGGGATCGCAGAACGGCGCAGAGCCGGTCATCATCTCGGCCGACGAGGCGTCCGGTGACCGGGCCGAGCGTCAGCCCCCAATGGGCGTGCCCGTAGGCAAGCCACAGGCCCAGGCTGGTTCGGCGCGCGCCCGATAACCGGGCGCGAATCGGCAAAGCATGGCCGCGACCCCATCCAGGGCTGGCGCCTCGACCGGCGCGTCCAGCGGGATCAGCTCATTCGCCGCCGGCAGCAGCCGGTCGAATTGGACCGGCGTCGGCGGCGCGTCGCGGGCGGCGAACTCGGCGCCGGTGGTGATGCGCAGCCCCTGCTCCATCGGCGCGATGCAGTAGCCGTTCTCGGTGTCGACCACCGGGCGCGTCAGGCCGGCGTTGCCGTGCGGCCGGAAATGCCAGTGATAGCCGCGCTTGACCGCAAGCGGCAGCCGCGATGCCGAGCAGGTCCGAGCAGGTCCGGCACCCAGGGCCCGAGCGCGACCACCGCCTCGCGCGGCGTCGAGCGGCCCCTCGTCGGTATCGACCCGCCAGTTCGAGCCGGTTCGATGCAGCGTCAGCGCATCGCCCTTGAGCATGATGCCACCGAGGATGACGAACTGCGCGGCGTAGGCCTTGGTCACGGCGAGCGGATTCGACACGCTTGCGGCATCCGGCCAATGCACCGCATGGCGAAACACCGGCTGCAGCGACGGTTCGAGCGCACGCGCCTCGTCGCCGGTGAGCACCGGTGCGGCAAGCCGAGCGTCTCGGCGAGCCCGCGCTCGCGTTCGGTTGCGGCGAACGACTTGTCGCCGCGATAGACCTTGATCCAGCCGTCCTTGCGCAGGTAGCGGCTAGCGCCCAATTCCGCCATCAGCGCCTCGTGCTCGCTGACCGCGCGCGCGAACAGCGGCCGCATCGCCTCGGCGAAGGCCATGCGGCCCTCGACGCTGGTGTTCGCGCGATAGGCAAGCAGCCAGGGCGCGATCCGCGGCAGGAACGACAGGTGATAGTTCGCCTCCGGCGCCCGCTTCAGCGCGATCCGCAGCAGCTCGCCGAAACCCGCAGGAAAGGCATGCGGAAACAGCGTATTGCCCTCGATCACGCCGGCATTGCCGTAGGACGTCTCCTCGCCCGGCCCGCGACGGTCGACGAGCGCGACCGCAGGCCCGCGTTTGGCGAGATGGAGGGCGATCGAGGTGCCGACGATGCCGGCGCCGAGCACGATCACATCGGTACGGGCCATGGGAATTCCTCAAGCAGTCCTGAGGCGCGGTTTTTTGGGGGCGCGGTTCGAGGCAGTCCATTCGGCGGCGAGGCCCTGGATATAGCGGAATCGGCCCCCCTGCCATGATGCCCGTATGCTGATTTCGCACACATCCGCCCGGGCCAATGATCGAGCGCGCTGCTGCCCGAACCGCTCGATGACGGCGATCAGATCGCATCGCCGCGGGCGCTCGCCTGGCTCGGCCGCCGCGGCACCATTGCGGTCGCGGTGTCGATCCTGCTCGGGATCGCGCTGCCGCCGCTCGGCGCGCTGATTCGCCCGGTACTTCGCCGAAACGGTGTTTGCGCTGCTTTGCCTTGCGTTCCTGCGGGTCGACCCGGGAGCGCTCGGCCGCCAGCTGCGGCGCCCCGCACTGCTGATCGCAGCCGCCGGCTGGACCATGCTGGCGGTGCCGGTTCTGGTGGGCTTTGGCCTCGCAGCGAGCGGGCTCGTCGACCGCTCGCCCGCGCTCCTGCTCGCGCTGATGCTCAATGTGGTGGCGCCGCCGATTTTCTCCTCGCCAGCGCTGGCGGCCCTGATGGGCCTCAACGCCGCGATCACGCTGGCGCTGCTGCTCGTCTGCACGGCGGTGACGCCGTTCATCGCGCCGGCGCTGGTCGACGCCTTCGCCGGCTCGGCGGTCACGTTCTCGCCGCTCGCGCTCGGCGTCCGCCTCGTGCTGATGCTGGCGGGCGCCGCCTGCGTTGCGATCGCGATCCGCGCAATCGCCGGCAGGCCCTGGATCGAGCGCCAGGCCGAGCGCATCGACGGGCTCAGCGTCATCGCGCTGCTGCTGCTTTGCCGTGGCGCTGATGGGCGACGTGCTGCACTACACGCTGACCCGCCCGCTCCTGGTGCTGGGCTTGCTCGCGCTGTCGACCGCCGTGACCTTCGGGCTCAGCGGCGCTGACCCGCTGCTGTTCTGGCGCGCCGGCGCGCACACCGCGCTGCCGCTTGCGCACGCTGCGGGCTCACGCAACATCGGACTGATGCTTGCGGCGGCGGCCGGCCTCGTGCCCGAGTTGGTCTGGCTCTACGTCGCGCTGATCCAGATCCCGATCTATGCGCTGCCGCTGATCACGAGGCCGCTGGTGCGCAGGCTCAGTTCGCGCGAAAATGGATAGGGTCGCAGTGACTCCAATGGAGGCACCGATGAAAGCGATTGGGCTCGCCTTGGCCTCGATACTTTTTGTCTCGACATCGCCATCGCCCGTTTTCGCCGCGCCCTGCATGATCGTGACGCTCACCGGCGTCCAGAGCGGGCCGCCGGTGTTCCGCGGCCAAGCCGGCGCCGGAACGCTGGTCCGCTTCGGCGACGACAGCAACGAATGCGGCGCGGTGCGCCTTCAGTTCGATGCCGGACGCGGCCCAACCAGCGACTTTCCGAGGTCGGCGTGCAGCCTGGACAGCTCAATGCGGTGTTCTTTACGCATATGCACAGCGACCACACCGAAGGCTTTGCCGATATCGCGCAGCTCCGCTGGCACTTTAATTCGCGCGGGCCGAAGCTCGACGTGGTCTGCAGCACTGATGCCGCGTCGCCGCTCGGCTTCACCGTGAGCTGCCGGAAATTCGTGACCCACATCGGCGATGCCTTTCTTCAGTCGGGCGAAATCGCCCAGCGCCGGTCCGAGGACCAGGCGCGCCTTCCCGGCGGACCTGCGGAGCTGATCAGCCTGCTCACCTTCGATCCGAAGGTCGAGCCGCAACAGGTCTGGTCGTCAGGCGACGTGAAGGTCAGTGCGATCCGCTCGACCCATGTTCCGGGCCACGCGTCCTACCGAGTGGACACACCGGCCGGCAGTGTGGTGATCGGCGGCGACGCCGGTAACGACAAGCCTGCGCCGCCGCGCCCCACGTCCACGTCCGATCAGGTCGAGAAACTGGCCAAGGGCGTCGACATCATCGTGCACTCGACGATGCATCCGGTGATGGGTCCGGACAAGGACAGCGGCATGCCGCCGCCCATCTTCTATCGCCAAAGTTCGGCGACCGACCTCGGCTCCATGGCAAAGCGCGTCGGAGCCAAATACCTTGTGCTCACCCACCTCGGACCGCCGATCGGCGCCGTCCAGCAGGGCCCCTGGAAAATCCCCGGCGGTCCGCTGACGGAAGCAAGCTACCGGCAGGCGGTCGAAGACGGCGGCTTTACCGGCCAGATCGTCGTGGGCACGGACCGCGCCAGCGTCCGGCTGCCAGCCAAATAGCGCTGGGGGTAGCTGGCCGGTTGCGTTTGCCGGCATGGCCGCCCCGTGTTACCCGACAGGCACCAGGAGACACGCATGCTCCGCCCGCTCCGCATCGCGCCCTCGATCCTCGCCTCGGATTTCGCGCGGCTCGGCGAGGAGGTGCGCGCGGTCGAGGCCGCCGGCGCCGACTGGATCCATCTCGACGTGATGGACGGCCACTTCGTGCCGGTGATCTCGTTCGGGCCGGAGGTGGTCAAGGCGCTGCGGCCGCTGACCCAGAAGCCGCTCGACGTGCATCTCATGATCGCGCCGTGCGATCCGCACCTCGAGGCCTTCGCCAAGGCCGGCGCCGACATCATCACCGTGCATGTCGAGGCGGGCCCTCACCTGCACCGCTCGCTGCAGGCGATCCGCGCGCTCGGCAAGAAGGCTGGCGTCACCATGAACCCGGCCACTCCGGTCGCGACCATCGAGCACGTCGTCGACGTGGTCGATCTTGTTCTGATCATGTCGGTGAACCCCGGCTACGGCGGCCAGAAATTCATCCCGGCGGCCGAGGACAAACTCCGGCAGGTCGCAGCGCTGGTCGGCGGCCGGCCGATCGACATCGAGATCGACGGCGGGGTCACGACGGAGAACGCCGCGCGGGTCACCACGGCCGGTGCCAACGCGCTGGTCGCAGGATCGGCCGTGTTCAAGGGCGGGCCCGCCGCCTACCGCGCCAATATCGCCGCGATCCGGCACGCGGCCGCGCTCGCGCGCGGCGAAGCGGCGTGATACCGAAAGGACGTGCAACGCGTGGAGGACAAGTGATGGGCGTACTGATCGACGGCAAGTGGAGCGACGGCGAACTGCCGCAGGAGACCGGCGACAAAGGCCAGTTCAAGCGCGTCGACAGCATCTTCCGCGACCGCATCACCGCCGACGGCTCGTCCGGCTTCAAGGCCGAGCCCGGCCGCTATCACCTCTACGTCGCGCACGGCTGCCCGTGGGCGCACCGCACGCTGATCTACCGCGCGCTGAAGAAGCTCGATGGACTGATTTCGGTCGCCTACTCCATCCCCGGCCTCAAGCAACAGGGCTGGACCTTCGAGAACGACCGCGCGTTATCCGGACTGCATCCCGGACACCGTCAACGGCTTCCACTACATGCACGAGGCCTACACTGCGACCAACCCGACCTACACCGGCAAGGTCACGGTGCCGACGCTGTGGGACAAGAAGACCCGGCGCATCGTCAACAACGAGTCGTCCGAGATCATTCGGATGCTCAACACCGAGTTCAACGCGATCACCGGCGACCGCACCGATTATCTACCCGCAGGCGTTGCGCGCCGAGATCGACACTGTCAACGAGCGCGTCTATCACAACGTCAACAACGGCGTTTACCGCTGCGGCTTCGCGAAATCGCAGGCCGCCTACGAAGAGGCCTACGACGGGCTGTTCTCGACGCTCGACTGGCTCGAGGAGCGGCTCGCGCGCCATCGCTATCTGGTCGGCCACCAGATCACGGAGGCCGACTGGCGGCTGTTCCCGACGCTGGTGCGCTTCGACGTCGCCTACTTCTCGATCTTCAAGTGCAACCGGCAGCGCATCGCCGACTTCCCGAACCTGTCCAACTATATGCGCGAGCTCTACCAGGTGCCGGGCGTCGCCGGCACCGTGACGCCGCGCTACTACGTCATCAACTACTATTCGATCCCCAAGGTGAACCCGACGATGATCATCCCGAAGGGCACGCCGGTCGACCTCGGCCAGCCGCACGACCGCGCGCGGCTCGCCGCCTAGAGACATTCGCGCCGATGATCCCGCGCTATTCGCGTCCCGAGATGGCGGCGATCTGGTCGCCGGAGACGCGCTTTCGCATCTGGTTCGAGATCGAGGCGCACGCCGCCGACGCCATGGCTGCGCTCGGCACGATCCCGAAATCGGCGGCGAAGGCGATCTGGCGCAGGGGCGGCAAGGCCACCTTCGACGTCGCCCGCATCGACGAGATCGAGCGCGAGACCAAGCACGACGTGATCGCCTTCCTCACCCATCTCGCCGAGATCGTGGGACCCGAGGCGCGCTTCGTACATTCCGGCATGACCTCGTCCGACGTGCTCGACACCTGCTTCAACGTGCAGCTTATGCGCGCCGCCGACATCCTCATTGCCGACGTGGACCGCCTGCGAGCCGCGCTCAAGCGCCGCGCCTTCGAGCACAAGCGCACCCCGACGATCGGCCGCTCGCACGGCATCCATGCCGAGCCGACCACCTTCGGGGTCAAGCTCGCGTACGCCTACGCCGAGTTCTCGCGCGCCCGCGAGCGGCTCGTTGCGGCGCGCAAGGAGGTCGCGACCTGCGCGATCTCGGGCGCGGTCGGCACGTTCGCGCAGGTCGATCCGCGAGTCGAAGCGCATGTCGCAAAGGCGATGGGGCTTTCGGTCGAGCCGGTCTCGACCCAGATCATCCCGCGCGACCGCCACGCCATGTACTTCGCAACGCTCGGCGTGGTCGCCTCCTCAATCGAAAGGCTCGCGATCGAAATCCGCCACTTGCAGCGCACCGAGGTGCTGGAGGCGGAAGAGTTCTTCTCGGAGGGCCAGAAGGGCTCCTCCGCGATGCCGCACAAGCGCAACCCGGTGCTGAGCGAGAACCTGACCGGGCTCTCCCGCATGGTGCGCGCCTACGCGATCCCGGCGATGGAAAACGTCGCGCTCTGGCACGAGCGCGACATCTCGCACTCCTCGGTCGAACGCATGATCGGTCCCGACTCCACGGTGACGCTCGACTTCGCGCTTAACCGGCTCGCCGGCGTGATCGAGCGGCTCGTGGTCTATCCCGACAATATGCGCAAGAACCTCGACCGGCTCGGCGGCCTCATCCATTCGCAGCGCGTGCTGATCGCGCTCACTCAGAAGGGCATGGCGCGCGAGGACGCCTACAAGCTCGTGCAGAAGCACGCCATGACGGTCTGGCAGGGCAAGGGCGATTTCCTCACGCTCCTTAAGGCCGACCCCAAGGTGCGCGAAAAGCTCAAACCTGTCGAGATCGAAGCGAACTTCGACCTCGGGTATCACCTCAAGCACACCGACACGATCTTCAAGCGCGTGTTCGGCAAGGCGTGATCGAGCAGCGCTCGCGCTGCGGCGTCACCAGGTCCAGGGCCGGATGCCCGGCAACAGCAGCGGGTTCGTGATCGGCTCCATGGCGGCGGCTCGGCTTGCGGCGAGCGGCGCCCGGGCCGAGACGTTGCCGAAGCTGAGATAGCCGCTTCGCGCGAAACCTATGCGTCCCGCGTAGTTCACCTGGCACCAGCCGCCGCCGCAACGTCCCGCATCAACGGTGGCGCCGCCCGGGATCACTTCAACGATGCCATGCTGGTAACCCGGTCCGGCACGCAGATTGAGATCCTCCATCACCACAGCCGGCGCGGCCGATGCCAATCCGCCCGACAGCCAGAGCATGCCGGCGGCAGCCAAAGTTTGCTTCATGGGGGTCATGGTCCGCTCCTTCGAAAGGTTGCGCCCATCCCACCAAATCCTAATGCAGGAAGGAAGTTCCAAAGATGCGCGCCCACCGGAATTGGTTTTGACATCGTGCCGAACCAGGACCCGCAGCCGTCATCACCGGGCCGCCGCGAAGCGGCGAGACCCGGTGATCCATCGCTTGGCAAAACGCGACAGCAGCCTTTGGCCATGGATGGATCGCCGGGTCACGGCGCTATTGCGCCGGCCCGGCGATGACGTTGTGCATGCTGGCGGCGTCGTACACCACCAACTCGATCAGTCGACGGTCACGCCGCTCGCCTTGATCGGCACCGCCCATTTCTCGATCTCGTCCTTGACGAGCTTGGCGAGGTATTGCGGCGTCGCCTGATTGTCGGGCACGATCTCGGCGCCCAGCGCCGACAGCCGCTCGCGCACCACCGGGGTGTGCATGGCCGCGACGATCGCCTCGTTGAGCCTCTTGACGATCGGCTCCGGCGTGTTCTTGGGCAGGAAGACCGCGTTCCAGGTGTAGGCTACGAGGTCCTTGGTGCCCTGCTCTTCGGCGGTCGGCAGATTCGGCAGCGCCGGCGAGCGCTTGGTGTCGAAGATCGCGAGCGCCTTAACGGTGCCGCCGTCGATCTGCGGCTTCGCGGTCGTGATCACCTCGCAGAGGAAGTCGATGCGGCCGGCGGCAAGATCCTGCATCGCGGGCCCGGTGCCGCGGTAGGGCACGTGGGTGATGTCGGTCCCGATGATGTAGTTCAACAGCACGCAGCCGAGATGCGTCGCGGAACCCGCACCGGCCGAACCGAACTGCATCTTGCTCTGGTTGGCCTTGGCGTAGGCGACGAATTCCTTGAAGTCTTTGACCGGCAGGTCCTTGCGCACGGTCAGCACGATCGGCACCTCCGCGATCAGCGCGACCGGCGTGAAGTCGGTCTGCGAGTTGTAGAGCGGCTTCTTGTAGAGCGTCTGGCTCTGGGCATGGGTGCCGACGGTGCCGATGCAGGAAGTTGTAGCCATCGGGGGCGGCGTCTGCGACGCGCTTGGAACCGGTCTGGCCGCCCGCGCCGCCGACGTTCTCGACCACCACCTGCTGACCGAGCAGCTTCGCTCATGTCGGCCGCAACCACGCGGCCGAGCACGTCGGTCGGGCCGCCGGCGGCGAACGGGATCACCATGGTCACCGGCCGGGTCGGATAATTCTGGGCCTGTGCGCCGGTAACGAGCCCGAGCGCGGTAGCAAGCACGCCAAGAACTGCTTCCTGCCACATGGCTTCCT
Source organism: uncultured Alphaproteobacteria bacterium (assembly GCA_963821555.1). GTDB lineage: Bacteria > Pseudomonadota > Alphaproteobacteria > Rhizobiales > Xanthobacteraceae > Z2-YC6860. The sequence continues at coordinate 80,580 of CAWGEM010000026.1, forward strand.
CCTGTTGTTTATGGGCTTTCGCCTGTTGTTCAGGGGCAGACTTGCGCTACAAGCAGACATGGTCAAGCGCGCCGCCGACGCATTCGTCGTTGACGCATGCAGCGGCGCTTCGATCGATGGCCTGATGACCCGCATCGCCATCGCCGGGCTAGGCGCCGATCGGGCGCGCGGTGGCGCGCCGGCTGACCGACGGCCTGCCCGGCCTGTCGCTCGCCTGCATCGCCACTGGCAACGCCGGCAAGGCGCGCGAGTGGCTTGACGGCCGAGCGCATCGACTGCCCGCTGGTCGAGATTGAGGAGTTTCCGAAGCACGCCGATCTTGCGATCGAATGCGCGCCGGCGTCGATGCTCGATCGCATCTGCCGGCCGATGCTGGAGGCGGGCAAGCAGGTGATGGTGCTGTCGTGCGGCGCGCTACTGCCGCGCCCCGACCTTGTCGATCTCGCCAAGGCCCACGGCGGCCGTATCCTGGTGCCGACCGGCGCACTGCTCGGCCTCGACGCGGTGGCGGCGGCGGCCGAAGGCACCATCCATTCGGTACGGATGACGACGCGCAAGCCGCCGAACGGCCTCGTCGGCGCGCCCTATCTCGTCAAGAACAACATCTCGGTCGAGGGGCTCAACACCGCCAAGCTCGTGTTCAGCGGCACCGCGCGCGAGGCTGCGGCGGGCTTTCCGGCCAACGTCAACGTCGCGGCCGCGCTTTCGCTCGCCGGCATCGGCCCCGACCGCACCATGATCGACATCTGGGCCGATCCGCAGGTCAACCGGAACTGCCATTCGATCGAGGTCGATTCCGACAGCGCGCGGTTCACGCATGTCGATCGAGAACATCCCCTCGGAAAATCCCAAGACCGGCAAGAACGTCGCACTGTCGGTGATCGCAGCGCTGCGCAAGATGCACGCCCCGCTCGCGGTCGGAACGTAGCTTGTTTCCAGACGATTGCCTGCCGTACGCCCCGCCCCCGCAACATTCCGCAAAACTCAGAGACACGCCGATGGCCAAGAAAGCTGCGAAGAAAGCCGCCAAGCGCCCGCCCTATCGCCTGAAGGAGATCACCGACGACGCGATGAACACGCCGCAGCAAGCGCTGCGCGACGCGATCTACTCTGGGCCGCGCGGCATGCGGAAGAAGCTCACCGGGCCGTTCCAGATCTGGCTGAACGCGCCTGAGCTCGGCCATCTCGCACAGTCGCTCGGCGCGCATTGCCGGTACAACACCACGCTGTCGCCGCGGCTGTCGGAGACCGCGATCCTCGCCACCGGCCAGTTCTGGAAGGCGCAGTACGAATGGCATGCGCACGCGCCGATGGCCGAGAAGGCCGGCGTCAAGCCGCAGACCATCAACGACATCCGCGCCGGCCGCGCACCGAAGCGCGCGGCCAAGGACGAGCGCGCGATCGTCGATTTCGTGCGCGAACTCTACAAGACCCGCCGGGTGAGCGACCGCACCTACAAGCGCGTGCATGCGTTCCTCGGCGACACCGGCATGGTCGAACTCGTCGGCATCTGCGGCTACTACGCGCTGATCTCGAGACGCTCAACGTGTTCCGCGCGCAGCTTCCCGACGACGCGCCGCTGCCGTTTGCGGAGCCGGCGTAGCCGAGCCGCGATCGCAAGCGGCCGGGTGCCCGTCGGGCGCCCGGCGCCGTATTGTCAGTGGCTGCGGTGGCCGGACGGCGCAGCCCCTATCGCCTCGACCTTGTATTCGACCTCGACCGTGCCGGCCTTTTCGAAGGTGAGCGTGCCCTTGACCGTCTCGCCCTGCTTCAGCGGGTCCTTCAGCGCCATGAACATGAGGTGGTAGGAGCCGGGCTTGAGCTCCACCGTCTCGCCCGGCTTGATCTCGAGGCCTGCGGGCAACGGCCGCATCTGCATGACGCCATCCACCATCTTCATCTCGTGGATCTCGAACCGCCTGGCGAAGGCGGCGGTGCCGCTGACCAGCCGGTCGGGCGTCGTGCCCTTGTTGGTGATCTTCAGATAGCCGCCGGCGACAGAGGCGCCCTTGGGCGTGGCGCGCGCCCAGGGGTGGCCGATTTCCAGCGAGCCGAGCTTGAAGTCGTGCGCCGCGATCACCCCCGGCACGAGTGCCAGGACGGCGGCCAGCAGAAAACGTCGATACATCGCATTGCTCCAAAAAAGCAGGCGTGCGCAAACGGCACGCGATGAAGACCAAGTGACAGGTAGCCGGGTGCTCAGACGCTTGGCGGGCCGCGTGGGATTTGCGGGCCGCGCAAGGACGGCCGCGCCGCAGGCCGGTCCGGAACCGGGACGAGCACGGCCTCAGCCAGTCGCATAGGCGCAATCGCGGCCCGTCCGGCCGGACAGCCGGCTGGGGCACAATTCGCCATCACGCAGGCGACGACGCAGAATCCGGTCATGCTCGGCCGGCTGACCGGCAGCCGAACCGGCGGCGGTGCAGATCACGGCCGCCGACGCTTCGCTCCCAAGGGCCGGCAGCGCAAGCGCCGCCGCAAGCAGCGGCTGCAGCGCGACCGCATAGGCGGCGATCAGCGCAAGGAGCCTGCGGCAGCCATGACGAACCCTCATGGAATCTCTATAGGCCCGCGATGCGGCCTCGTCCACGCGGCTGTCGCCGGTCGCCACCGCCGCGGCGGGTCAGGACGAGGCGGGATAGCGCCGCACGAGCCGCGTCTGACGGACCAGATGGGCGAGAAACGCGCCGGCCGGCATCGGCGTAACGCCACGCGCGCGGTTGCGGTCGCCGATCGCAAACAACAGCCGTTGCTGCAGGCGCAGCCGCCGATACACCTCCCCGATCGAAAACTGCGGGTCCCACACGTCGATCGCCTCACCGCCGATGCCGTTGATCTCGACGATGCAGAAGTCCTCGCCGCGCATCAGCGCATTGCTGTCGGCAAAGCGGATATCGAACCGTCCGTAGTGGAAATCCGGCATGTTGCGGGCGATGGCGTCAAACCGTTCCGCCAATGCGGCCGTGATGTAGCGCTGGCCATCGCGATAGAGCCCGCCGGCGCGCTGGTTGCCGATGCAGGCGATCTGTACGAGTTCGCCCGCGTCCGGCACCCAGCCGGGTCTCCGGCACACCAGGCCCTCGTGGCTGCCATCGAAACCGAAATGCAGGCGGCTCTTCCAGCGCGCCCGCGGATCGCGCTGCACGAGATCGCACAGCGTGGTGCGCCCGTCGCCGACGACGTGCGGAAAATAGCGGAACCCGAGCGAGACGATCCCGCCACGCGGCGCCTCCGGCAGGCGTGCATAGAGAACGGCGGCTTCGCCGACGTGCTCAACATAGCGCTGGAGAATAATGCGTTCACCGCAGGGGTAAGCCGCGAGATAGGTCAGCAGGCCGGTGATGCTGTCGATGCGGCGAACGCCGCAGCCATGCCAGCCGATATCGGGCTTGGCGATCAACGGAAACGCGATGCCGGCGTCTGTCAGCATCGCAAGCGCACGTTCGAGATCGCCCGCGCCGTCGGCGTCGCCGGCCGCACTGCGCTGCAGCACAGCGTAGTCGGCGACCCAACGGCGGTCACTGGCCGCCACCTGCGCGAGGCAGTCGCTCTTGGATTCGCCCCACATGCCGCCGGTCGGGATCGCCGGATTGCAGGCACTGGGCAGCGTGAGGCTGCGGTGGCGAAAGCCCAACGCGATCCAGTTGAGCACAAGCGGCAGATAGAACAGCAACGGCGGAATACGTTCGGCGCGCGCCACCTTCCGCGTGAGATCGGCAAGCGAGGGCATGCCGCGAAAACCCGTCGCCATCGGGCCATCCGCAGGCGGCTGCGTGGCAGGGCGGTCATCGGCGTCGCGGAAGCCGAATACCCGCTTGCGGACGAAGCTCGCTCCGGCGAGCGCCGCGAACAGGAAGGGCCAGCTCCACAAGCCGAGGTGATCGTCGAGCGCATCCCCGAACACGATGACGAGATAGAGCACGAGCGGAAGATAGAGCGCCGAGATCAGCAAGCTTGCGAGCGTGAACCGCGTGAGCGAAACGCGCGACCACCCGCAGGCAATGAACGCGAAAAACACCACGCCTGGTACGAACCGGCAGAGCAGGACAAGGCCGAAGATGTTGCGCTTGAGCACGTCGGCAAAGCTCTGCACACGCCGATCGATGGCGAAACGGTTGAGCCACGGCAGGTGGCGCGCGCCGGCGCCGATGCCATAGAGCGCAAAATCGCTCGCAATGATTCCGCCGTAGATGCTCGCGACCACGAGCGAAACCGGCATGAGATTGTTCACGACCGCGTAGGCGCCCGCGAGGATCGCGAGATCCTCATGCGCAAACGGCAACATCACCAGCGAGGCGACCCTCGCGAGCCCCGACAGGTCGACGTTTGCGAAAGGGATTGCTCCCAGTTCCGCGTCCACGCCATCCCCCCGCGGCGCTTGCCGCCCCCAAGTCCCATGGTCGGGGCAGGCTCCCGCACGCCGCTTTGTTGTTGTGCTTGCAGAGGCTCTGACCCCTGCTGGCGGAATCTGGTCTCAGTTCCGCACCGGAACTCTGGCCCACGGCCCGCGCGGTCACAAGGAAAAGCCCTCAGGGAAGGCGCTATTGCTGGTTGCAGCGAAGGCCCAGCCGGTCGCCCCGCAAGGCTCGCGTCCGCCGTCGAAAACTGGCATTTTTCTCAATCAAAAGAGCGAGATAGAGAAATGCTATCGGGCCAGCGCCCGGCTCCTTCCGCGCCCGTATTTGTAACGCGACCAAACGCCGCGCCGCGCGCGCGACCGATGCCCCGCGAGCGCGGCCGCCCGCATTCAAACCGCTGCGAGGCGGCTTCCAAGTCGGCTCGCCAATCCCATGTTAGGGAAGCACCTACATCTGATCGGACTGCAACGTGACAAGGCCCAACCCGACCGAGCCCGAGGGCCGCGTACTGCCATTCCGGCGGCGCGGCGGGATGCTGGCGCCAAAGCCCATGCCACCGCCGCCGGTCGAAGACCTCACCAAGTACGAGCAAACCAGCGACGAGCCCGACGACTATCGCCACCGCATGACGATGAACGCGATCGCGGTCGCAGTCACCGTCCTGCTGGTCCTGGGCGGCATCTGGATCGCCGACACCATGGCGCGCATGCGCAAGAATCAGGATTGCGTGCTGATCGGCCGCAGCGGCTGCTCGCCGGTGAACGCTCCGCCGAGCGCACGCTGACCGGCTGCAGCCGCGGCGCGGTCAGCGCGCGATCGTGACCGGAGCCAAGCCTGAAAACCCAAGCGCGTTCGCGGCCGCCGGTGTGAGGTCGATGACCCTCCCGCGAATGAACGGGCCGCGATCGTTGATGCGCACGGTGACAGTCCGGCCGTTGCGCTTGTTCGTGACGTGCACCTTGGTTCCGAACGGCAGGCTCCGGTGAGCAGCCGTGAGTTCCGATGGGCGAAGCCTTTCGCCGCTCGCCGTACGACTTCCGCTTTCGAAGGAATAGACCGAAGCGATTCCGGTTTCGGCGCTCGCCGTAGCGATCGCGCCCATAGACATCGCGCAAGCAGCAAAAATGCGTCGGACCATCATTCACGACTCTCCTGCGACTGTTGAGGGGAACGCGCCTTTCACAAGCAAATGTGACCACAGCGTGGCCGCGCGTCGATGATATCGCTGGAACTCTTCAAGCACGCCCAAATAACTCCGGGACCGTGCTTTGGTTGCCACAGCCGTTGCCGCAACTTGAGCCGCCGCGTATCGTTTGACGCAACAAACAGCGCAAGGGAGGGGCACATGCGCAATCGGTGGTGGGCGTCACTCGGCGCCGCTGCGGTTGGCGCCGTCATCATTGTACCATCGTGGTTATCACCATCGCGTGCGCAGGAGGCCTGCAATAATCGCGGCCAGCTCGACACGCTCTATTGCGACGACAACAACGATCTCGTCGCCGACGCGCCGAAGGATTCCAAACGCTGGCACGATCCATCGACGCTGGTGTTCGCCTACACGCCGGTCGAGGATCCCGCGGTCTACGCCAACGTCTTCAAGCCGTTCACCGACTATCTCGCGCAATGCACCGGCAAGCGCGTCGTCTATTACCCGGTGCAGTCGAACTCCGCCGAGATCGAGGCGATGCGCTCCGGCCGCCTGCACGTCGCGGGCTTCTCGACCGGCCCGACCGGCTTTGCGGTCAATCTCGCGGGCGCGGTCCCGTTCGCGGCCAAGGGCACCGAGAAGGGTCCGCACGGCTATCACCTGATCGCGCTCGTGAAGGCAAGCAGTCCCTACCAGAAGCTCTCCGATCTGAAGGGCAAGCGCGTCGCGCACACCTCGCCGTCGTCGAATTCCGGCAATCTCGCGCCGCTCGTGCTCTATCCGCCGGAAGGACTGAAGCCGAACGACGACTACAAGCCGCTGATGTCCGGCGGCCACGACAAGTCGGCGCTCGGCGTTCAGCTCGGGCGACTACGACATGGGCGGCGTCGCCTCCGACGTGTACGAGCGCATGGTGACGCGCGGCACGATCAAGGGCGACGACTTCCGCATCATCTACAAGAGCCCGATCTTCCCGACCTCGTCGTTCGCCTACGCGCACGATCTCAAGCCCGAGCTCGCCAAGAAGATCGTCGACTGCTTCTACGCCTTCCGCTTCCCGCCATCGATGCAGAAGGAATTCAACGGCGACGACCGCTTCTTCCCGATCACCTACAAGGAGACCTGGGCGGTGGTGCGCGAGATCGCCGAGGAGTCCGGCACGCCCTACAACAAGGCGGCCTACGACGCCGAAGCCAAGCGCGAGGCGGAAGCGCTCGCCAAGAAGCAGCAAGCAGCACAAGCAGCAAGGCGCCCAAGCACTGAAGCCGCGCATGGACGCCGGCCGCACCTGTCCAAGCCGACGCGGCCGACGGCAGCGTCGACCGCTCGCTCGTCATCCGCAATCTGCGCAAGGAATACCGCGCCGGCCAGCCGGTGCTGCAGCGACGTCTCGCTCACCGTCGCCGGCCGCGGCATGACCGCGATCATCGGCCCGTCCGGCACCGGCAAGTCGACGCTGATCCGCTGCATCAATCGGCTGGTCGATCCGACCGCGGGCGAAATCCTGTTCCTCGGCCAGGATCTCGCGCAAGCTGCGCGGCCGCGCGCTGCGCGAGGCGCGGCGGCGCATCGGCATGGTGTTCCAGGAATACAACCTGGTCGAGCGCCTGTCGGTGATCGAGAACGTGCTGTGCGGGCGGCTCGGCTATGTCCCGGTGTGGCGCGCGTGGCTGCGCCGGTTTCGCGGCAGCGGACATCGACCGCGCGTTCGCCTTGCTCGACGCCGTCGGCCTCGGCGACTTCGCCAACAGCGCGCCGATCAGCTCTCCGGCGGCCAGCGCCAGCGCGTCGGCATCGCGCGCGCGCTGATGCAGGAGCCGGACCTGATGCTCGCCGACGAGCCGACCTCCTCGCTCGATCCGAAGACCTCGGTCGAGATCATGGAGCTGATCGCGCGGCGCGCCGGCGAGCGCGACATTCCGGTGATCGTCAACATCCACAACGTCGAGCTGGCGCAGCGCTTCGCCGACCGCATCGTCGGCATGTCGAAAGGCAGCATCGTGTTCGACGGTCCGCCGCGCGCGCTCGAGGACGCGCACCTGCTGCAAATCTACGGCGGCGAAGGCTGGCTCGAATGAGCGCACGGCCTCGCCCCGCCGCGGCGCGTCGCGTTCCCGCCGAACTGGCCGGCGCGGATCGGACTGGTCGCGCTCGCCGCCTATGCGCTCTACGCCGCGCAAATCCTCGACATCACCTGGGCGCGCTTCGTGCAGGGCATCGACCACGGCGGCAGGTTCCTCGCGCGCATGTTTCCGCCCGACGTATGCGCCGGACAAGCTGCAGCTGCTGTACGCCGGCATGATCGAGAGCCTGCAGATCGCCGTGCTCGCGACCGCCTTCGGCGTCGCTGCTGTCGCTGCCGCTCGGGCTCGCGGCCGCGCGCAACCTGTCGCCCGCCCCGCTCGCCTGGAGCGCGCGCGTCGCTGATCGCGCTGTTGCGCACGTTCCATCCGGTCATCGTCGCGATCCTGTTCGTCAAGGCGGTCGGCTTCGGCGCGCTCGCCGGGCGTGCTGGCGCTGATCGTCGCCTCGATGGGCTTCCTGTCGAAGCTGCTCGCCGAGGCGGTCGAGGAAATGTCGATGAAGCAGGTCGAGGCGGTGCGCGCGACCGGCGCGTCGTTCCTTGCCGATCGTCGTGATGGGCGTGATGCCGCAGGTGATGCCGCGCTTCATCGGCTTCTGCGCCTATCAGCTCGATTCCAACCTGCGCAATTCCGCGCTCGGTCGGGCCTCGTCGGCGGCGGCGGCATCGGCGCGACGCTGTTCACCGCCTTCCAGCGCTTCGACTACGACTTCGTGCTGACCATCGTGCTCGCGATCATCGCCATGGTCATGGTCGGCGAGATTGTCTCGGGCTTGATGCGGAGGCTGTTCCAATGAGCGATGCCGCGGCCACGCGCCGATCGCCGCGCCGGCAATGGCAGCGCTTCACGCCTGCCGAGCGCGTGATGCGCTCGATGTTCTACCTCGATCGCGCTCATCGCCATCGTCTGGTCGCTACGCTCCATCGAGATCATCCCGGAGTTCCTCTACGACGCCCCGCAGCAGACCGTCGACCTGTTCGCGCGCATGTGGCCGATCGACTGGGCCTGGTATCCGAAGGTCGTCCACCCGGCGCTGCTGGAGACGCTGCACACCGCGACGCTCGGCACCATCCTGGCGGTCGCGATGGCGAGCCTGGTCGCGCTCGATGGTGGCGCGCAACGTCACGCGCTCGGTCGTCGCTCAACAGCGATCGGCCGCTTCATCCTGGTGGCGACGCGCTCGGTCCACGCCATGGTCTGGGCGCTGTTCTTCGTCGCCGTGTTCGGCCCGGGCGCGCTCGCAGGCACGCTCGCGATCGCCGTCCACTCGATCGGCTTCACCGGCAAGTTCCTGTCCGAGGCGATCGAGGAGGCCAAGCCCGGCCCGATCGAGGCGCTGGTGGCGACCGGCGCTCCGCCGCTCGCGGTCCTGCTCAAGGGCATCTGGCCGCAGGTCAAGCCGGCCTTCCTGTCGATTGCGATGTTCCGCTGGGACATCAACGTCCGCGAATCCGCCGTGCTCGGCCTGGTTGGCGGCGGCGGGCTCGGCATGGCGCTCGATACCGCGCTGTCCAACCTCTACTGGGACCAGGCCGGGCTGGTGCTGTGCGTCATTTTCGCCGTCGTCATCGTCGGCCGAGATTGCCACCTCCTGGGTGCGCAGCCGGATCATCTGACAGGGCTTTTTGGCCCCGGTCAACGTCCGCTTCGCCGCCATTGAACTCGCACGCCCTCTTCGCTATACGGGCACTCGGCTCATCCATGGGGGATTACCGGGGCACGCGAGCATCGGTCCCGGCGCCGCGCCGCCCTCCGGCGCGGCCGTAAAACCCTTGTCATTCAAGGATTTGCTGATGTCCTCGACCTTCGACACCGTGGCCAACATCATCTCCGAGACCTGCGATATCCCGCGCGACACGATCAAGCCGGAAAGCCATGCGATCGACGACCTCGGCATCGACAGCCTCGATTTTCTCGACATCGCCTTCGCCATCGACAAGGCCTTCGGCATCAAGCTGCCGCTCGAGCAGTGGACCCAGGAGGTCAACGACGGCAAGGCGACCACCGAGCAGTATTTCGTGCTGAAGAACCTCTGCGCCCGCATCGACGATCTGGTCGCCGCCAAGGGGGCGTGACGTCAGAGGGCCAATGCGGATCGAGTATTTCCAGCTCATCGACCGGATCACCGACCTCAATCTTCGCCGACCAGACGATCCGCGCCGAGGCGACGGTCCCGACCACCAGCACGATCTTCGAGGGCCACTTTCCCGGGCCATCCGCTGATGCCGGGCGTGCTGCTGATCGAGGCGATGGCGCAGACCTCGGGCTGGCTGATCATCGCGCGCACGCGCTTCGAGCGCATGCCGTTCCTTGCCGCCGTCAAGGAGGCGAAGCTGCGCACCTTCGTCACGCCGGGCCAGACACTCGCGCTGTCGGCCAAGCTCATCCACGAAGGCTCCGGCTTCTCGGTCACCGAGGCCGAGGTCAAGGCCGACGGCAAGCTGGTCTGCGACGCCACCCTCACCTTCCGCCTGATGGCTTTCCCGAATCCGGATTTCCGCGCCAGCATGGAGGCGTTCGCAGCCCGGATCGCGTTCCCGATGGAGGCTCTCGCCCATGGCTGACGCCGCGCGCGAGGCCTGGATCACCGGCATCGGCATCGTCTCCTGCCTCGGCGAGGGCCCGGAGGCGCATTGGCAGGCGCTGTCCGGCGGCACGCCCAAGGCCGACACCACGACGTTCGCGCCCTATATCGTCCATCCGCTCGCGCCGCTCGATTTCGACAAGCAGATCCCCAAGAAGGGCGATCAGCGCCAGATGGAGGCGTGGCAGCGCATCGGCACCTATGCGGCCGGGCTCGCGCTCGACCGCGCCGGCGTCAAAGGCAACGCCGAGGTGCTTTCGCGCACGGACATGATCGTCGCCGCCGGCGGCGGCGAGCGCGATCTCGCGGTCGACGGCGCGATCCTGACCGGCTTGCCGCAAGGCCGCGAAGCCCGCAGCATTCCTCAACGAGCGGCTGATGAGCGACCTGCGCCCGACGCTGTTCCTCGCGCAGCTTTCCAACCTGCTCGCCGGCAACATCTCGATCGTGCATGGCGTCACCGGCTCGTCGCGCACCTTCATGGGCGAGGAATCGGCCGGCGTCGACGCGGTGCGCATCGCGCATGCGCGCATCGCTCGCGGGACAGAGCGACATCGCACTCGTCGGCGGCGCGTACAATGGCGAGCGCGAGGATCTGCTGCTGCTCTACGAGTTCGGCGGCTTCAATCTGAAGGACACGTTCGCCCCGGTGTGGGAGCGCGCGCCGAAGGGCGGCTTCGCGCTCGGCTCGCTCGGCGCATTCCTGGTGATCGAGAGCGCGCGAGCACGCCGATCAGCGCGGCGCGCAAGCCGTCGCGCGCCTGCGCACCGTGCTGTCGAACCGCAGCCACCGGCAGCCCGGCGATGTCAGCGCCACGCTCGAGCGCATGTGGGACACGCATCGCCGGCTCGCCTGCAGAGCGGGCCGACCGCGGTCGATCTCCGGCGCGACCGGCGCCGAGCCCGCGACCGGCGAGGAGCGCGCCTTCCTCGCAAAGCATCCCGATATTGCCGTCGCGCGCCACCGGCACCTATCTCGGTCATGGGCTCGAGCCGCAATTCCCCATGAACATCGCGCTCGCCGCGATCGCGGTGAACCGTGGTAGCCTGTTCCCGCCCGCCGACGACTCCGGCGTGGAGCGGCCGATGGACGGCCCGCTCGGCCAGGCGGTCGTCACCGCGTCGGCCATTGGCGCGGCGAAGGCATGGCGCTGGTCGAAGCCGGTCCCTGAAGGAGAGTACGATGTCGTCAACGCAGGACAGCGCCGGCCGCCCGATCGTCGTCGTCACCGGCATGGGCGTCGTCACCTCGCTCGGCGCCGGCAAGGCCGACAACTGGGCGAAGCTCGACCGCCGGCCAGTCCGGCATCCGCGCGATCACGCCGCTTCGCGACCGACGGCCTGAAGACCCGGATCGCCGGCACGGTCGATTTCGTGCCGGTCGAGCCGTATGTCGACGCCGGCACTGTCCGAGCGGCTGGCCGACATGGTGGCCGAGGAGGCGATCAGCGAAGCGGGCATCGGCGGACGCGGCGATTTTCCCGGGCCGCTGTTCCTCGCGGTGCCGCCGATCGAAGATCGAATGGCCGCAGCGGCGCGAGCTTGCGCAGCCTCCGGCAGCAACGCCGCGGTCGACTACGACGACCTGCTGCGCGCCAGCGCGACCGGCCGCTTCGCGCCCTATCACGAGCGCTTTCTTGTTCGGCTCGGTCGCCGACCATCTCGCCGAGCGCTTCGGCACCAAGGGTTCGCCGATCTCGCTGTCGACCGCCTGCGCCTCGGGCGCGACCGCGATCCAGCTCGGCGTCGAGGCGATCCGGCGCGGCGAGACCGATGCCGCGCTCTGCGTCGGCACCGACGGCTCGGTCAATCCGGAATCGCTGATCCGGTTCTCGCTGCTCTCGGCGCTGTCGACCTCGAACGATCCGCCCGACCAGGCGGCGCAAGCCGTTCGCCAAGAACCGCGACGGCTTCGTGATGGCCGAAGGCGCGGCGCGCTGGTGCTGGAAAGCCTGCGAGTCCGCCAAGGCGCGCGGCGCGAAAATTCTCGGCGTGCGTCGAAGGCTGCGGCGAGATGGCGGACGCCTTCCACCGCACCCGCTCGAGCCCGGACGGCAAGCCGATCATCGGCTGCATCCGCAACGCGCTCGCCGACGCCGGCCTCACGCCCGACGACATCGACTACATCAATCCGCACGGCACCGGCACGCCGGAGAACGACAAGATGGAGTGCCTCGGCGTCATCGCGGTGTTCGGCGAGCGCGCCAAGAGCCTGCCGATCTCGTCCAACAAGTCGATGATCGGGCACACGCTGTCGGCCGCGGGCGCGGTCGAGGCGGTGTTCACGCTGCTGACGCTGCAGCACCAGCGCATTCCGCCGACCATCAACTACAAGGTGCCCGATCCCGCAATTCCGCTCGACGTGGTGCCGAACGAGGCGCGCGACGCCAAGCTGCGTCACGCCATCTCCAATTCGTTCGGCTTCGGCGGACAGAACGTCTCCCTGGTGATGGGCCGGGAGCCGGCGTGACGCTGACGATGCGCGCGCTCACCCTGGTCGCCGACCGCAAGCTCGAACTGGCCGACCTGCCCGCGCCGCCGCCGCCTGCGGCGGGCGAGGTGCAGATCGCCGTCAAGGCGGTGGCGCTCAACCATCTCGACGTGTGGGGCTTTCGCGGCATGGCGTTCGCCAAGCGCAAGTTGCCGCTGGTGGTCGGCGCCGAGGCGGCGGGCGAGATCGCCGCGGTCGGCGCCGGCGTCGACGGCGTTCAAGCCCGGCGATCCGGTCGTGATGTACGGCGCGCTGACCTGCGGCACCTGCAAGGCCTGCCGCGAGGGCCGCGACAATCTTTGCGAAAACGTCGGCGGCATCATGGGCTTTCACGTCGACGGCTTTGCGCGCGAGCGGCTGAACCTGCCGGCGCGGCTCGTCATCCCGGTGCCGCAGGGCGTCGCCATGCGCGACGCCGCCTGCGCGCCGATCGCATTCTCGACCGTCCAGCACATGCTGTTCGACAACGCCAAGCTCGAGCCCGGCGAGACCATTCTGGTGCAGGCCGGCGGCTCGGGCATCGGCACCGCCGCGATCAAGATGGCGAAGGCGATCGGCTGCACCGTCATCACCACGGTCGGCGACGACGAGAAGGCCGCGAAGGCCAAGGCGCTCGGCGCCGATCACGTCATCAACTACCGCACGCGAGCGGTTCGAGACGATCACGCGCAAGCTCACCGGCAAGAAGGGCGTCGACGTGGTGTTCGAGCACGTCGGCGGCGAGGGCTTCAACGGCTCGCTGCTGTGCCTCAAGCGCGGCGGCCGGCTCGTCACCTGCGGCTCGACCGCCGGGCCGTCGATCACGCTTCAACCTGATGCAGCTGTTCCAGCAGCAATACCGGATCATCGGCTCGTTCGGCGCCTCGATGCGCAACATCCGCGAAAGCCTCGACAAGATGGCGCAGCGGCCTCACGCCGGTGATCGACACCGAGGTCGGCGCTCGACGACTTCGAGCGCGGCCTGGCGCGGCTCGAAAGCCGGCAGGTGTTCGGCAAGATCGTCGTGCTGTTCTAGGGCGGAAGGCCGATGCCGCCCGAGCCTTCCGCGCAAACCGCGAGCCAACGCCTGAAGCCGCTGCTCGACGGCGCGGTGGGCTTCGCCACGGTCGGCTCTGCTCAAGACGCTGCGGCTGATCGATCCGCACATGCCATGGCGGACCTCGCCGGCGGCGTCATGCGCACGGTCGGTCCCTGGCTGACGCGAGCACCGGATCGGGCGCGACAATCTCGCGGCCGCGTTCCCCGAAAAATCCGACGCGCGAGATCGAAACGATCCTCGCGGGCGTGTGGGACAATCTCGGCCGCGTCGGCGCGGAATTCGCCCATCTCGACCGGCATCTGGGATGCACGACCCGATGCTGCCGCACGCGACGACATCGTCTATTCGCCGGAGACGCTGGAGCGCTTCCAGCAGCTGCGCGACGACGGCAAGCCGGCGCTGATCTTCGCCGCGCATCTCGCGAACTGGGAGCTGCCGGCGCTGGTCGCGGCCCGCTATGGGCTTGCGGCTCACGTGCTCTACCGCGCGCCCGAACATCGGCGCGATCGGCGACGCGGTGCTCGACATCCGCGCGGGCGCGATGGGCACGCTGGTGCCAACCGGGCTCGACGCGCCGGGCCGGCTGGCCGATGCGCTTGCACGCCGGCGGCCACGTCGCCATGCTGGTCGATCAGTATTACGTGCGCGGCGTCGACGTGACCTTCTTCGGGCGGCCGACCAAGGCCAATCCGCTGATCGCGCGGCTCGCCCGCCACGTCGAATGCCCGATCCACGGCGTGCGGATGGTGCGGCTGCCCGACCGCCAAGCTTCCGCGTCGACCTGACCGAGGCGATCGAACCGGTCCGCGCGACGCCGATGGCGCGATCGACGTGCACGGCACGATGCAGGCGATCACCGACGTGATCGAGGGCTGGGTGCGCGAACACCCCGAGCAATGGCTGTGGCTGCACCGCCGCTGGCGGTGAGGTCACCGCCCGGTCTTGATCTTGGTCCAGAGCCGGTTGATCACGCGCTGCGTCCGCTGATCGCGCGCGGTGATGATGTAGAGCGTCGCCATCGTGGCGTCGTCGGGATAGACCGTGCGATCGTCGAGCATCGCCTTGTCGATCAGGCGCTGGCTCGCGAGGTTGCCGTTCGCATAGGCGACGAAGTTGCGTGTTCTTCGCCGCCACCTCCGGCCGCAGCAGATAGTCGATGAGGGCGTGCGCCTCCGCGACGTTGCCGGCGTCCTTCGGGATCGCGAGATTGTCGAACCACATCTGCGCGCCGCCCTTCGGGATCGCGTAGCCGATCTCGATGCCGCCCTTGGCCTCGGCGGCGCGCTTCTGCGCCTGCTTGATGTCGCCCGACCAGCCGAGCACCAGGCAGATTTCACCCGACGCCAGCGCGTTGAGATATTCTGAGGAGTGGAATTTGCGCACGGACGGCCGGATCTTGGTCAGGAGATCGGCCGCCTTGTCGAGGTCCGCCTGCTCCTTGGAGTTCGGATTGAGCCCGAGATAGTGCAACGCGGCCGACACGATGTCGTCGGGCGAATCCAGCATGTGCACGCCGCAGTCCTTGAAGCGATCGAGGCTGCTCCGGCTTGAAGATGATGTCCCAGGACGCCATCTGCTCCTCGACCGGCGCCGTGCCGCCCAAGATTTCGCGCGCCTTCTTGACGTTGTAGCCGATGCCGGTCGTGCCCCACATGTAATTGACGGCGAACTGGTTGCCGGGATCGTAGGTCGCAAGGCGCTTGGCGATCTCGGGCCAGACGTTGCCGAGATTGGAAAGCTTGGACTTGTCGAGCTTCTGGAACACCCCGGCCTTGATCTGGCGCTCCAGGAAATAGGCGGTCGGCACCACCACGTCGTAGCCGGACTTGCCGGCGAGCAGCTTGGTCTCCAGCGTGTCGTTGGAATCGAAGGTGTCGTACTTCACCTTGATGCCGGTTTCCTTGGTGAAGTCCTCGATCACGCCGGGTGCGACATAGTCCGACCAGTTGTAGACGTTGACCGTGCGGTCGCCGCGCCCCTGCGCAAGCGCGGGCGATGCCAGGGCCGCGAACAGAACCAGGGCCGCAAACAGCCCCAGGGCCGAAAGCGCAAGCTTGCGATGCATCATCTCGTCTCCATGGCGCAGCAAGCCTGCAGCCCTTGCTTGCCCCGCCCCTCTAAGAGCCTGACCGAAAAAGAGGTGAGTGATTTCAGGAGGTTGTGATTCTGTCGGATTTGCGTGATTCGACGGAGAGCACGATGGCCTGGACCGAAATCACTCGACCGCACTATGTGCGGGAAGGTTTGCGTTACGCAAGCGACGTGACGGATGCGGAGTGGAAGTTGATCGAACCGTTGATGCCGCCAGCATCGCCGATTGGACGTCCGCGGACGACCGATCTGCGCGCTGTTGTGAACGCGATCCTGTACATGGCCTCGACGGGTTGTCAGTGGCGACAACTGCCGAAGGATTTTCCGGCCTATTCGACCGTCCAGGGTTATTTCTACGAGTGGTCGCGCAACGGCACGTTCGTCGCCATCAACCACGTGCTGGTGATGGCCGCGCGCGAGAAGGCGGGCCGCGAGGCGAGCCCGAGCGCCGGTGTGATCGACAGCCAATCGGTGAAGACCGCGGAAGGCGGCGGTCCACGTGGCTTTGACGCAGGCAAGAAGATCAAGGGCCGCAAGCGCCATATTGTCACCGACATCGAGGGCCATCTGGTCGGCTTACAGGTTCACGCCGCCGACATCCAGGACCGCGACGGCGCCGTCAGCGTTCTGTCGTCGATCCGCGCGCTCTATCCGTGGCTGCGTCATGTCTTCGCCGATGGCGGCTATGCCGGCGACAAGCTTCGCAATGCGCTGCGTAAACTGGGACGATGGACCATCGAAATCATCAAACGTTCCGACCAAGCTATCGGCTTTGCGGTGCTTCCCCGCAGATGGGTGGTCGAAAGAACGTTCGCGTGGCTCGGTCGATGCCGCAGGCTTGCCAAGGACTTCGAAGCAACCATCGCCAGCGCCGTGGCCTGGGTGTTCGTCGCCCACATCCGAACCCTCACGCGCAGGCTCGCAAGAGCTTGAAATCATATGGATCGTTTCGAGTTCGAACTCTAAGTCTCGGTCGGCAGGCCCGAAGCCTTCCAGGCGATGATGCCGCCGGCGAGGTGCGCGTCGTACGGCAGGCCCTGCGCCTGCGCGGCCTGGGAGGCTGTCACCGAGCGCCGTCCCGAGCGGCAGGCGAACACGACCTCCCGCCCCTGCGGATCGGGAATGAGGCCCACGTCGAAATTCGACAGCGGCACGATCACCGCGCCGGGGTAGCGTTCGAGCGCCGTCTCGTTCGGCTCGCGCACGTCGACCAGGATCATGCGGTCCTCGGCAAGCCCGCGCGCGACGTCGTCCGGCGTGAGGTCGCGGACCGGCGGATTGCGGGGTTCATCGGTCATGGTTTCGCTCCGAAGCCTTGCCGCGAAAACGACCAGCATCCACCGGGAATGTCAATTGCAGGCGGGCTCACACCGTCACCTGGGTGCCGACCTCCACCACCCGGCCGGTCGGGATCTGGAAGAAGTCGGTGGCGTCGGAGGCGCTCTTTGCAAGCCCGATGAACAGCCGGTCCTGCCAGCGCGGCATGCCGGAGTGCTGCGCGGGCTTGAGCGCGCGCCGCGACAGGAAGAACGACGTCGACATGATGTCGAATTGCCAGCCCTGGCGGCGCGCGATCGCGAGCGCCTTGGGCACGTTCGGCGTTTCCATGTAGCCGAACTTCAGCGCCACGCGGCTGAAGTGCGCCGAGATCGGTGCGATCGTGACGCGGTCCTCGTCGCTGACACGCGGCGTATCGGCGGTGACGATGGTGAGCACGACGTTATGCTCGTGCAGAATCTTATTGTGCTTGAGGTTGTGCAGCAGCGCGGTCGGCGCGAACGCCGGATCGCTGGTCAGGAACACTGCAGTGCCCGGCACGATGTGCGGCGGCTTCTTCTCCAGGCTGTGCAGCAGCGTCTCGAGCGGCACCTCGCTCTTGCGCGTCTTGTTGGCAAGGATGCGCGTGCCGCGCCGCCAGGTGACGATCAGCATCACCATCGCGACCCCGAAGATCAGCGGCACCCAGGCGCCTTCCAGGAGCTTGAGCAGGTTCGCCGAGAAGAAGGTGAAATCGACGACGACCAGCGGCAGCATCAGCAGGGCCGCCTGCCAGAGCGGCAGGCGCCAGAGCTTCCAGATCACGATGAAGCCCAAAAGGCCGTCGACCACCATCGTGGTCGCAACCGCGATGCCGTAGGCCGAGGCAAGCGCGCTCGATGAGCGGAACAGCCCGACCAGCAGGAGCACGCCGATCAGGATCGCGGTGTTGACGCGCGGCAGATAGATCTGCCCGGAATACTCCGCCGAGGTGTGCACGATCGTAAGCCGCGGCAGCAAGCCGAGCTGCATCGCCTGGCGTACCAGCGAATAGGCCCCCGTGATGACGGCCTGGCTCGCGATCACGGTCGCGGCAGTGGCAAGCACCACCATGGGCAGCAGCAGCGGCTGCGGCACGAGGCGATAGAACGGGTTCTCGATCGCGGCCGGATGCGCCAGCACCAGCGCGCCCTGGCCGAAGTAGTTGATCAGCAGCGCCGGCAGCACGAGGCCGAGCCACGCCATCTGGATCGGCCTGCGGCCGAAATGGCCGAGATCGGCGTAGAGCGCTTCGCCGCCGGTCACCACCAGGAACACCGCGCCGAGCGTCACCAGCCCGATCTTGCCGTGTCCCGAGACGAACTCGATCGCATAGGCCGGATTGATCGCGGCGAACACGCCCGGATCGTCGCGCAGGTGCAGGAGGCCCGCGAGCGCGATCGCGATAAACCACACCGTCATGATCGGGCCGAAGAAGGCGGCGACCCGGGCGGTGCCGCGCCGCTGCACGGCAAACAGCGCGACCAGGATGACCACCGTGAGCGGCAGCACGTAATGCTCGAACGCGGGCGTCGCGAGGTTGAGGCCCTCGACCGCCGACAGCACCGAGATCGCCGGCGTGATCATGGAATCGCCGAGGAACATGGCGGCGCCGATCACGCCCAGCATCAACACGATCGGCGTGCGGCGCCCGAGTGCTCGCGTCGCAAGCGCCGTCAGCGACAGCGTGCCGCCCTCGCCGTTGTTGTCGGCTCGCAGCAGGATCAGCACGTACTTGATCGTGACCACGATGATCAGCGACCAAACGATCATCGAAAGAACGCCGAGCACGAGCTCGCGCGTGACTGGGCCTGATTTCGGCCGCCGCGATCACCGCTACGCGAAAGGCGTAGAGCGGGCTCGTGCCGATGTCGCCATAGACCACCCCGACGCTACCGAGCGAGAGCGCCCAAAGCTCCGCGCCGGCTTTCGGTGCGGCGGCGGCCGGAGCGGCCGGCTGCTTGGCCTCGCGTGCGACGTCACTCATGAAGCTACGGCCGGTGCCCCCAGCGGGCGGCTGATGCCGCACCGCAACCAGGACGGGCCGGCTTATATACACCGCCGGACCGAAAACAACAGTGGCGGTTGATAGCGGCGGCTTTGCGGAAGAAGTTTCAGCCGCTGGGCGCCTCGAAATTCATCAAATCGGTCAAGGCTTGCCCGATCGCACGACACTGAGGCGTCAATTCTGCGCCACCGCACGCCGTCCGGAACAACGCAGCAGATCGGCACGAGCCACGCAGCCGGCGGCCCTGCTCGCCCCGCCGCGGGCTTCCCGCGCGCCGCGCGCTGCGCTATGGCACTCGTCAAGGACGTGTTGACGGCCGAAGACAGCGACACCGGACCGTCACAGCGACTTGGCAGGAGGAACGCATGCGCGAGATCGGTCACTTCATCGGCGGCAAAGAGGTCAAGGGAACCTCCGGACGCCAAGGCGACGTGTTCAACCCCAACACCGGCGAGGTCCAGGCCAAGGTCGCGTTCGCGAGCAAGTCCGAGGTCGAGAAGGCGATCGCCAACGCCGAGGCCGCGTTCCCGGGCTGGGCTGCGACCAACCCACAGCGGCGCGCCCGCGTCATGTTCAAGTTCCTGGAGCTGATCCAGGCGCAATACGACGACCTTGCGCGGCTTCTGTCCTCCGAGCATGGCAAGACCTTCGCCGACTCCAAGGGCGACATCCAGCGCGGCCTCGAGGTCGTGGAGTTCGCCTGCGGCATTCCGCACCTGATGAAGGGCGAATACACCGACGGCGCTGGCCCGGGCATCGACCTGTTCTCGATCCGCCAGCCGCTCGGCGTGGTCGCGGGCATCACGCCCTTCAATTTTCCGGCCATGATCCCGCTGTGGAAATGCGCGCCCGCCATCGCCTGCGGCAACACCTTCATCCTCAAGCCGTCGGAGCGCGACCCGTCGGTGCCGATGCGGATCGCCGAGCTGTTCATCAAGGCGGGCCTGCCCGAAGGCGTGCTCAATGTCGTCAACGGCGACAAGGAAGCGGTCGATACGCTGCTCACCGACCAGCGCGTCAGGGCGATCGGCTTCGTCGGCTCCTCCGACATCGCGCAGTACATCTATTCGACCGGAACTGCACACGGAAAGCGCGTGCAGTGCTTCGGCGGCGCCAAGAACCACATGATCGTGATGCCGGACGCCGACATGGACCAGGCAGTCGATGCGCTGATCGGCGCAGGCTACGGCTCCGCCGGCGAGCGCTGCATGGCGGTGTCGGTCGCAGTGCCGGTCGGCAAGAAGACCGCCGACATCCTGGTGGAGAAGCTCATTCCGCGCGTCGAAAGCCTCAAGGTCGGTCCCTCGACCGATCTCAATGCCGACTACGGCCCGCTGGTCACCAAGGCGCACCTCAACAAGGTGAAGAGCTACGTCGATCTCGGCGTCAAAGAGGGCGCCAAGCTTCTGGTCGACGGCCGCAACTTCAAGCTTCAGGGTTACGAGGACGGGAATTTCATGGGCGGCTGCTTGTTCGACGAGGTCAAGCCCGAGATGCGCATCTACAAGGAGGAGATTTTCGGCCCGGTGCTCTCGGTGGTGCGCGCCAAGGATTACGAGGAGGCGGTGCGGCTGCCCTCCGAGCACGACTACGGCAACGGCGTTGCGATCTTCACCCGCGACGGCGACACCGCACGCGATTTCACCAACCGCGTCCAGGTCGGGATGGTCGGCGTGAACTTCGCCATTCCGGTGCCGCTCGCCTACCACACCTTCGGCGGCTGGAAGCGCTCCGGCTTCGGCGACCTCAACCAGCACGGCCCCGAACTCGATCCGCTTCTACACCAAGACCAAGACCGTCACGGCGCGCTGGCCCTCCGGCACCAAGGAGGGCGCCGAGTTTGTCATTCCCACGATGAAGTAACGGCCGCCGCAGCTAAACACGCGCGGCTGTCCGGCAGGCGAATACGGTTGAAAATGTTTGCAGGGCCGCTCGTCTACCGAGCGATGCCGCTTGCTCCGTCACCCTCCCCTGGAGGGGGAGGGTCGGCAAGCTTCGAGCGTAGGCGAGAAGCGAGCCGGGGTGGGGTGAACTTGTCGCGTATCGCAGAAGCTCACCCCACCCCGCCGCCTCGCTGACGCTCGGCGTCGACCCTCCCCCTCCAGGGGAGGGTGAGCGGACAGCGCGGAGCGCGTAGCGACGGAACGACGCTACGGACAAGCTAAAGAGACCGTCCCTATCCCACGCAGGACTTGCGGGCGGCGGGTTCGCCGCCGGCGCGTTCGCTGCAAACGCAGCGCGGCGGACGCTCCAGCGCCGACACCGTGACGGCGGTGATGCGGTTCTTGCGCACCACAATGTCGCACAACGTCGCCATCTGGCCGCCGCCGCCCTCGATCTGAAGCTTCGTGGTGCCGACCGGCTGGCGCAGCACAGCGACCCCGCTCTTGACCGGCGTGAGCTTGGTCGTGTCGAGGTAGAGCCCGAGATTGGACGCCGCCTGCGGCGCAACCTTGATCTCGACGTAGCCGATGTCGGTTTCGAGGCAGCCCGCAACGGCAAGGGCCGCGAGAGCCGCGGCCGCGGCCGCGAGCGTGAGCGCGATCGCTTCGCACGTCTACGATCCCGGCGACCGGATCGAGCCGATCAGGGTCTTGAGCTTGCCCGAGGCGTCGCGGATTTGCGTGGTCAGTTCGCGGATCACCTCGATCGCCTTGCTGGCCTGCCGGATCTGCACCAGCTCGTCGATGAAATCCTCGTTGGCCTGCAGCGTGCGCAGCAGGCCCGCGAATTCCTTCCGCGCGACGCCGAGCTCGTTCGAGGCGCGCTCGGTTTCGTCCTTGATCCTGCGCCACTGGTCGACCAGGAACTTGCGGTCCTCGGGCTTGAAGCGGCTGTCGCGATCGAGCGACTTGATCTTCTCGTCGGCGCGTTCGAGGGCCTTGCTGCCGAGGTTGGAAAGCTCGCCGTTGTCGGCAACCGCGCTCAGCAGGCCGCTGACCGCCGCGCGCAGCTCCTCGATCTCCTTGCGCGCTCGCTGGACGTCGGTCGAGCCCGTCGATCGACTTGGCGCCGTCGTCGATCCGCTTGCCGAGGTCGGTGAAGGTCTTCTTCAGCGCTTCGAGCTCGCGCGAAAAATCCTCGACCGGGGCAATCGCGTCGGCTTTTTGCGACAGCGCAGGGCTCGCCGGCGGCACAAATGCGGCAAAAAGCGCAATGGTCGCAGCACCCAGCCATCGCTTGACCCCATTGAGGCCGGCGCTCATGCTGGTCATGATTGTTGGTCTCCTCCAGGTTGGCGGGTATTTGCGTAAATTCTTTGTTAGGAAGTTCGGCGGAAGTCCGGCACGATTTGGGTCGGCGGCAAGGCGGCCAGCCCTTGGGACTCGTATGACGCGCGCCAATCGCAGCAATGACATTGACGCCCGGAAAAACGTCCGGGCTTCGCGCGCGACCATATGTCTCGCCCTGGTGGTGACGCTGGCGGCCGTGGCGGGCTGCAGCGGCGACCGCATCGCAGGCACGGAAATGCTTGGCGGCTTCTCCGGGACGGCCCCGGTGGGGACAGGTTCGCCCAGTGCGCCGCCGGTCAACATCGCGGGCCGCTGGCTTCTCACCTCCCCCGGCCGCAGCCAGTGCGGCATGTCGTTCGGCGCTGCGGGACCCAACGTAGTGGAAGGCACGGTCGCGCCGGAGGGCGGTTGCCCAGGCAAGTTCTTCACCAGCCGCAAATGGACGTCCGACTCGGCAGGCCTGACGATCCGCGATCACAAGGGCCAGCCGCTTGCGCAGCTAGCGCCCTCGGCCGGCGGGTTCAGTGGCCGCGCCACCTCCGGTGAAACGGTCAGCCTGATGCGGTGACGCTGACGGCGCTTGGATTGAGAGTGGCGCGGAGGCCCCGGCTGCGTATTCCGCCCAATCGCGGCGATCAGCCCTCGCAGTGATCCGGTGGATCAAAGCAGCCTTTGCCGTCGCCGAGCTTCGCCTCTTCCACGAGTTGCTTCGCCTGATCGATAAGGTGCTCGGCTGCGCCCAACGCCTCCTCCAGATCGGCGCAGCAGCAACTGTCGATCGTGACCTGGACATCGCGGGCGTATAGCTCCACCCAGAGGCATGGCTGATCGGCAGATGCCTGCGTCTCCGTGAGTCGAACCTCGAACCCACCGACCGTCGCGACTGGCGCGGTGCGCGAGCCGTCGCTGCGCGCAGGCGCAAGAAACAGGCTGGCATAAGCCTGCGTTATTCGCAGATAGCTCGGAGTCCTGGTGTCCGGCATGCTGTACAAGAGTTCATGTCCACGGTGGCGCGCGGCAGGCCGGCTTCTGCTCAGCATCGCAATGCTGATCGGCGGGCAAGGAGTAACCAACGCCTTGAACATCATCGAGCCGCTGCCCGAACTGCCTTTACGGTGCGCTTCCGTAGAGCCAATGGCCCCAGGGCGTCTTGCTATTGTCCGCCAAACGATTGATGCTTTGTGCCACATTTGCGTGACGCGTGGGCTGGTCCGCCGAAACGACACGGAGCGTGATGGGTCGTGCCCGGGTCCGAGACCAAGCGGTTTAGCGCCGTTCCGACCGCCACCGGCGGCATCACGCGATTGGCCTATGCGCGAGCGCTCGCATCCGGCGTCCAACTGCAGCCTCTCTTGACGGCGGCCGGGCTGACCGTCGCCCAGGTCGAGGACCGGCGCGTGCGATTGCGGGTGCGCGATCAGATCGCGTTTCTCGCGCTGGTCGCAAACGAACTGCAGGACGAGTACCTGGGGTTCGATCTCGCGCAGGACTTCGAGCTCCGCGAAATCGGGCTGCCGTACTACGTGATGGCGTCGTCGGATACGATCGACCAGGCGTTTCGCCGGGCGGAGCGCTACTGCGCGATCGTCAACGACGGGATTGCCATCCGTTATCACGCCGACGAGCGCGCCGCGCTGTCGCTGAGCTACGTCGGCATCAAGCGGCTCTCCGACCGCCACCAGATCGAGTTCTGGCTGACAACCATCGTGCGCGTCTGCCGCCAGATCACGAGCCGCAACCTGCGGCCCGACCGCGTCGCGGTCATGCACGCCCGCAAGCAGGGAGCCGCGAAGTTCAGCGCGTTCCTCGGATGCGAGGTGGAGTACGGCGCCGACAAGGACGAGGTCGTGTTCCCGGCCTCGATCCGGGCGATGCCGCTGATTAGCGCCGATCGCTACCTCAACGAAATGCTGGTCGACTACAGCGAAAGCGCGCTCGCCGCCCGCAAGGCGGCGCACGGCCCGTTTCGGCCGGATGTCGAGAACGCGATCGTGCCGCTGCTGCCGCACGGCAAGGTGCGCGCCGGCGATATCGCGCGCGCGGCCGGGATGAGTTCGCGCACGCTCGCGCGCAGGCTCGCCGCGGAAGGCGCGTCCTTCGCAGGCATTCTCGAGGAGTTGCGCGCCGATCTTGCCAAGCGCTATCTGCAGGACGACAGCCTGACGATCTCACACATCGCCTGGCTGCTCGGCTATCGCGAGGTCAGCGCGTTCACGCATGCCTTCAAGCGCTGGACCGGAGTGACACCACGGATGGCCCGGCTGCGCGGCGATTTCGCGGCGGAGCCTGCCGCGAGTGACGCCCCGCCGCCGCCGCCGACCGGCGGGCGCCGCGCTGGCCGCGATGCACGAGACAGCCGGAGTTGACGAATGGCCGAGACGAGGAGCTTCTTCACCGATGGGCAGGCCTACGAGCGGCTGATGGGGCGCTGGAGCCGCGCCGCCGGCACCACCTTCCTCGATTGGCTCGCGCTGCCGAAGGGGTTGCGCTGGCTCGACGTCGGATGCGGCACCGGCGCCTTCACCGAGCTTGTGATCGAGCGCTGCGCACCCGCCGAGATCAGCGCGATCGATCCGGCCGAGGATCAGATCGCGTTCGCGCGCAGCCGCGCTGCCGCGGCGCGGGCTGCGTTCCGCTCCGGCGACGCGCAGGCGCTGCCCTACGCCGACGACACATTCGACGTGGCCGCGCTCGCGCTGGTCCTGTCCTTCCTGCCCGATGCAGCAAAGGCACTGTCCGAGATGGCGCGCGTGACGCGGCCCGGCGGAACGCTCGGCGCCTACATGTGGGACGGCCTCGGCAAGGGCTTCGTGCAGCAGCCTCTGGTCGATGCGATCGAGAAGATGAACGTGCCGGTGCCGCAAAGTCCGCTGCGCAGGAACTCCCAGATCGACGAGATGCGGCGCCTGTTCGAAGGCGCGGGCCTCGAAGGCGTGACGACCCGCACCATCGAAATTGAAGTGTCCTACTCCGACTTCGACGACTACTGGGCCTCGCAGACCGGGCTCGTCAACACCACGGTGCAGGCGATCCGGACCATGCCCGCGCCGGATGTCGAGCGTTTGAAGGCCTATCTCCGCGCCCACCTGCCAACTGACAGCTCAGGCCGCATCGCCTACCCGGCGCGCGCCAACGCCGTGAAGGGCCGCGTGCCCGCCTGATCTCCCTCCTCTCGCCGCCACACCCCACAAGGAACGTCCATGCCCGAATACCAGCTCTATTGCTTCGCGCAGTCCGGCAACGCCTATCGCTGCGCGCTGATGCTCAACCTCATTGGCGCCGACTGGCAGCCGGTCTATGTCGATTTCTTCAAGGGCGGCGAGACCCGGACCCCGAAGTACCGCGCCGAAGTCAACGAGATGGGCGAGGTGCCTGTGCTCGTGCACGGCGGCAAGAAGCTCACGCAGTCCGGCGTGATCCTGACCTACCTCTCCGACCACACCGGGCGGTTCAAGCCGGAGGGCGAGGACGAGCGGCTTGAGGCGCTGCGGTGGATCATCTTCGACAACCAGAAGGTCAACGGCTTCCTCGGGCCCTACCGGTTCCTCAAGAACTTCGCGCGGCCGCCCGGCGACCCGGCGGTGCTGAATTTCCTCAAAGGCCGCATCGACGGCAATCTCGCGATCGTCGACAAGCGGCTTGCGGGCCGGAGCTTCATCCTGGGCGAGCGCCCGACCATCGCCGACATTTCGCTCTGCGCCTACCTCTACTATCCCGCCGACGAATTCGGCTTCGACATCGCGGCAACGCATAAGAACATCGGCGCCTGGCTCGATCGCATCAAGGCGCTGCCCGGCTGGAAGCATCCCTACGAGCTGATGCCGGGCTATCCGCCGCAGCTTTGACCCAAACTCCGCGCTTCATTCGGAGCGTGCGACGTGCACGCTTCACCTCTCCCGTGGGGAGAGGTCGGCGCACGAAGTGCGCCGGGTGAGGGCGTACGGACGATCGAGAGTCCTATTTCCCCTCACCCCAACCCTCTCCCCGACGGGGAGAGGGAGCGCGCCGCACCTGCGGTTACGGCTTCTGTTCACGACTGGGTTCAGCGCGCACTGGAACCGAGGCGAGCGGTGAGCACCGTCATTCCGGGTTCGCTGGCTTCGCCAGCGCCCCGGAATGACTGGGGCTACAGCACCGCCTGCGTCGCAGGATCGATCAGGTGCATGTGGCTGAGATTGGCCTGCAGCCGCATCGACTGGCCGGGTTGCGGGACGCCGGACGGCTCGACCCGCGCGCACACCTCGGTGCCGTCGATGCGTGAAGAACACCATGGTCTCCATGCCCATCGGCTCGATCACGTCGAGGGTCGCCGAAAATTCGCTGTGCGTGTCGCGCCCGGTGGCGCGCGGCTCGGTGATGTGCTCGGGCCGAGCCCAAAGCTCAACGGCCTGCCGAGTGCGGAGCGGTAGCGCTCGGCGCGGCCGACCGGCACGGGCAAGGCCAGTTGCTCGGACAGCCGCACCACCAGCCCCGACCCGTTCTGCTCCAGACGGCACGGGATGAAGTTCATCGCCGGCGAGCCGATGAAGCCCGCGACAAAGCGGGTGCTGCGGCCGGTGGTAGAGCTCGTGCGGCGTGCCGACCTGCTCGATCAGTGCCGCCGTTCATCACCACCACACGATCGGCGAGCGTCATCGCCTCGACCTGGTCGTGCGTCACGTAGACGGTCGTGGTCTTGACCTTCTGGTGCACGCGCTTGATCTCGGTGCGCATCTGCACGCGCAGCTTGGCGTCGAGATTCGACAGCGGCTCGTCGAACAGAAAGACCTTGGGATTGCGCACGATCGCGCGCCCCATGGCGACGCGCTGGCGCTGGCCACCGGAAAGCTGCCGCGGCTTGCGGTCCAGGAGCTCGGCGAGATCGAGGATGCGCGCCGCCTCGTTGACACGGCGCTTGATCTCGTCCTTGGGGTAGCGCTTAAGCCGCAGCCCGAACGACATGTTCTCGAACACGGTCATGTGCGGATAGAGCGCGTAGTTCTGGAACACCATCGCCATGTCGCGGTCTTTCGGCGGCACGTCGTTGACCACTTCGCCGTCGACCTTGATCTCGCCGTCGGTGATGTCCTCTAGCCCCGCGATCATGCGCAGCGTGGTCGACTTGCCGCAGCCCGATGGCCCGACCAGCACCACGAATTCCTTGTCGGCGATATCGAGGTCGATACCGCGCACCGCCTCGGTGCTGTCGAAGCGCTTGACGACATTGCGCAGCGAAACCTGTGCCATCGGCTAGCCCTTGGTCGCGCCGGCGGTGAGGCCTGCGATGTAATAGTCCATCAGGAACGCGTAGATGATCAGCGGCGGGGCTGCGCCCAGCAGCGCGCCGGTCATGATCTGGCCCCAGTTGAACACATCGCCCTTGATCAGCGAGGTGATGATGCCGACCGGCAGCACGAGCTGGTCGGCAGAGGTGGTAAAGGCCAGCGGATAGAGGAACTGCGCCCACGACACGGTGAAGGCGAAAATCGTCGCCGCGATCAGGCCGGGCAGCGCCACCGGGATGAAAACCTTCAGCAGGATCTGCCGGTAGTTGGCGCCGTCCATCAGCGCCGCCTCGTCGAGCTCCTTCGGGATCGACGCGAAGTAGCCGATCATCAGCCAGGTGCAGAACGGCACGGTCAGCGTCGGATAGAGCAGCAGCAGCACCCACCAGCGATTGATGAGCTGGATGTCGGTCCACTCGTTGAACACCGCGAACATCTTGAACAGCGGGATGAACAGCAGCGTCTCCGGGATCAGGTAGGTCAGAAAAATCCCGGTCGCGAACGTCGCCGAACCCCAGAACTTCATGCGCGACAGCGCGAACGCCGCCGGCACCGAGATCAGCATGGTGATGGTGACCACGACGATCGAGACCAGCGCCGAGTTGCGGAAGAACGTCAGGTACTGCGAGGAGCCGAGCAGCTCGTTGTAGTTGGCGAGCGTCGGATGGTAGCACCCACCAGGGATTGGTCGCAGCCGAAATCTCCGCGCTGGTCTTGAGCGAGGTGATCAGCATGTAGATCGGCGGCGTGAGGAAGAAGACCGCGAACACGCACCAGGAAAAAATACGACCAGCGCAGCGCCCAGCGCCGGTCGCTGCTCATGCTGCCGTAGCGCGGGCGCATGTCGGTCGATGCGTGGCTGACGGAGGTCATCGCGACTACGCCTCGTTTCCGCGCTTGTTGATGTCGCGCAGGATGAAGATCGCCGCGACGGCGAGGATCGGCACCATGAACAGCGAGACCGCGGCGCCGAGCGGGATGTCGTTGCCCTGGATGCCGAGCCAGAACGACCAGGTGGCGAACACGTGGGTGCGGTCGATCGGCCCGCCGGCGGTGAGGATGCGAACGATGTCGAAGTTGGCGAAGGTCACGATCAGCGAGAACAGCGCCGTTATCGCGATGATGTTGCGCATCATCGGCAGCGTCACGTACCACATGCGCTGCCACCAGTTGGCACCGTCGATCGCGGCCGCCTCGTAGAGTTGCTCGGGCACCGACTTGAGCGCGGCGAGATACATGATCATGAAGAACGGCGCACCGATCCAGACGTTGACCAGGATCACCGAGGCGCGCGCCCAGTTCGGCTCACCGGTCCACGGCACCGGATCGATGCCGAACAGCGCCAGCAGCCAGTTGAACGCGCTGTAGGATGGATCGAACAGCCATAGCCAGGCGAGGCAGCTCATGGCCGGCGGGATCACCCACGGCACGAGCAGCATGCCGCGCCACTTGCGCTGGCCCTTGTTTGGGATGTTGTGCACGAAGTGCGCGACGATGAAGCCAATCAGCGCCTTGAAGATGACGGCCGTGATCGCGAACACGCAGGACTGCTGCACGACGAGCCAGAACGTCTCGCGCTTGAACAGGAAGGTGAAGTTGCCGAAGCCGACGAACCGCTCCATCGACTTGTTCAGCGTTGCAAGGTGGATCGAATAGAAGGCGGGATAGATCACAAAGAGCGCGATCAGAAGGATCAGCGGCAACGTCATCAGGAACGCGATCGTGGACTTGCGCTGCAGCGCGTGGCGCAATCCCGTCCGCCGCCGTGCTACCGGTGCCGAGACCGTTCTGGGCAGTGCCGCGTCGACCATCCGCTTCCCCCTCGGAAGGTTGCATCGATGAATCGTCCCGCTCTCGCCCCTTGCTCCGTCACCCTCCCCTGGAGGGGGAGGGTCGGCGAGCGCAGCGAGCCGGGGTGGGGTGACCGTCTCTTCTGAAGGATTCACCCCACCCCGACGCCGGGCTCACTCCGTTCGCCGGGCGTCGACCCTCCCCCTCCAGGGGAGGGTGAAGCGTGTGCGTGGCTTCGCGCGAACACGACCCAAACCGGCTACGTCCGCATGAAGCCTTCGACTTCGCTCTCGGCCCAGGCCAACGTCTTTTCCATCGGCTCGCCCTTCATGAAGCGCACCACGATCTTGGTCTGGATCGCCTGGGTGTAGATCTGATGGGCGATCTTGGGCGGCGCGGGCGACGCACACACCGACAGAATCTGGTGATTGTGCGGGTTCGGATAATGATAGAGCGTGCCCTTGGGCGGCCCCTCCTCGGCCCAGACCTTGAGCGTGGTGAGCTTCTCGAACGCCGGCAGATCGTAGCCCGCGCTTGCGATCACCATCTTCTCGACCGCCGCCGGCTGCGACAGGTGCAGCAGCAGATCCTTGGCCGCCGGCTTGTTCTTGCCGAACGCCCAGATGCCCCAGAAGTACGGCAGGAACGGCGCATAGCGGCCCTTCGGGCCGGACGGCATGCCGTGCGTCCAGCACTGCTCGGCAACCGCCGGTGCGTCGCGCTTTGCAACCGCCCAGGCGCTCGGCGGGTTCATGATCAGCGCACCCCTGCCCGAGATCAGATACTTGTTGTTCGACGCATTGTCCCAGGCCGGTGCGTCCGGCGGCAGCCACTGCGCGAGCTTCTTGTAGTATTCCATCGCCTGCCGCACGGCGTCGGTCTTGACGCGGATGTTGCCCTTGGCGTCGACCAGCTCGGCGCCGAACGACTGGAAGATCGCGCCCGAGGTGTCGACGTTGTCCTCGGTCTGGCCGAGCCCGATGCCGAACGGATTGCCGCCCTTGTGGCAGGCCTCGGCGGCCGCAAGCATGGCGTCGAGCGTCCAGGCCTCGGCCTTCGCCGGCTGGCCCGCCGGATACATCGCCTGCACATCGATGCCGGCGTGCTTCTTCATCAGGTCGATGCGCGAGCAAGGCCCCTTAATCTGGCTGCCGACGCAGGCCGGCACCGCGAGCCAGCGCCCATCGGCGCGCGCGAGATACTCGACCGTCGGATTGACCGCGCCGTTGATCTTGACAAGCTCGGCCATGATGTCGTTGACCGGCTCGAGATTGCGCGCGTGCGCCTGTGGCTCCCAGGTCGGAAACGCGAAAATGTCGTGGCCCGAGCGCGCCTGCAATTCGGCGGCGATGGTCAGAAGGTTCTTGTTGCCCTGCGAGGTGATGTAGTCGATCGAGACCTCGACCTTGTTCTTCTCGCCCCACTCCTGGCAGAGCGCCTTGGAGGCATCGTTGCCGCCGGGCACCCAATGGTCCCAGAAACCGATCGCCAGCTTGCCGGCGGCGTTGGCGCCTCGCACGTAAGGCGCGGCAAGCAGAGCGGTCGTCGCGAGTGCAGATTTCTCAAGAAGAGTTCGGCGCGAAACGCGCGAGCCAAGCATCGAAACCTCCCATGTGTCCCTTCCCTGAAGCAGCCATTCGGCCCTGGTTGTTTTGGGAAACGATACACGATCGAAAAAGTCCGGCCTAGCCGCCGATTTGAAGTTGGAGAAACGGCTCGGCCCCCCCTCCCCGGACCTCAAGCGCCGAACATCCGGACCTTGGCGGGGACCCGGGGCAGGCGTAACGTGGCAAAGGGGGGCGACTGCGGTTTGCACTGGGGGAAGCCCATGACGCAATACCTGCAGAGAATGATGCGCGATGAACCCGGCACTTTCATCGTCCTGCTCTTGTTGATTGCCATTCTCGCGTTTGGTGCTTGGGACACTCTGCACACCGTCAAGCGCTGATATCGCCGGGCTTTCCGGCGTGTGCATGATCGCAGCCTACAGGTGACGCCGGCTGCCGGGCATGGACTTTGATTCGTAGGGGAAACGGCCGCGGCGAGCGCTGCGACGAAAAGCGGTTGAGTTCGTCCGTCTCAATGTGAAAGTCATCGTCGCGGCGGGCAGCGACGCCAATGAAGCTCGGACTCTTCGCTTTGCGGTTGCCCGGGCTTGAAATTGATCTGTCTCAATAGAGCGGCCGAACTCGCTGCTATCGATTACACGTTTCGCTCAGGCGGAGCAGGAGGGCTATAATGTACAGGCATATTCTGATCGCCACCGATGGCTCAGAGCTTGCGGAACGCGCCGTGACGAGCGGCGTATCGCTGGCGAAGTCGTTGGGGGCCAAAGTGTCCGTCATCATTGTCGAGCCGTCGTTCAACGTCTTCGACGTGCCTGAGTCTCAAATTCGACAGATGTCCGAAGCCTATGCCAGGCATTCCGAACACATCAAGACGCACGCCGCGAGTGTACTGAAGCGGGTCGCGGATGCGGCCGAGGCGGCCGGTCTGTCTTGCAACACGATCCAGATGGAGCACGACCGGCCCTATGAGGCGATCATCACCGCGGCCAACGACAACGCCTGCGATCTGATCGTCATGGCCTCCCACGGCCGCAGCGGGATTTCTGCCGTTTTGCTCGGCAGCGTAACCAGCAAGGTGCTGACACACACCAAGACCCCGGTTCTGGTGGTCCATTGAGGGTGTGTCCTATTTCGGACCCACCAGGCTTAAGGACCGCCATTTCCCATCATTCGATCAGCTTGTCTGCGCGCAGCAACACGTTCGCTGGAATGTCGTGGCCAATCGCTTTGGCCGCCTTGAGGTTGATCACCAGCTCGAACTTGGTTGGCTGCTCGACTGGAATGTCGGCGATTTTGGCACCGCGCAAGAGCTGAACGGCCTGCCGGGCGAGATGCTCTCGAAATATATGATCGAAACGCGGTCCGTAAGCAGCAAAGCCGCCTTGTTCCGCCGTTTCCGGCCATTGATAGATGGCCGGCAGGCGCAGCATTGCAACACGATCTATGATGACCCGATGATTGGCGTGCAGCATCGGCGATGCGAGCACGTTGAGCGCCGCGGCGCCGGATGTCTTCGCCAGGTCGATGGCCGACGCGATCTCCTCGCCCCTGGCAATCCGGTGAATTGAAAGCTCAATGTTCCGCGCGCGCGATGCTGCTTGGAGCGCATCAAGCTCTGCAGCGGCCGTCGTGTTGGTATCGGCCAGCGTCGCCATGCGACGCACTCCCGGCACCGCTTCCGCCAGTATTTCCTGCCGTTTGCCGTCAAGTTCGGTCGCAAGGATGCTGATGCCTGTTGTGTTGCCGTCGGGGCGTGCCATCGAACTCACCAGCCCGCTCCCGACCATATCGTCGGTTATGGCGATGATCGGAATGGTTTTCGTCGCCTGCTGGGCAGCGCGGATAGCCAACGGGCCGCCAGCCACAATCAAATCAGCGCGGGCCTTCACAAACTCGGCCACATACTCCGACGTTCGTTCGACTGCTTGCGTCCATACGCGATATTCGATTGTAAGGTTTTGGCCTTCAATGAACCCGTGCCTTCGCAGTTCGTCGAACACCGCTGTAGCGCCTCCTCCTGGCGCATCGCGCGGGAACGGCAACAACACGCCGATGCGATAGGAGCGTCCCGGTTCTTGCGCCAGTGTGGCGAACGGACGTGCGGCAATAGCGCCAGCGATCAGCGTCAAAAACTCGCGCCGCCTCATGGCGCCCCTCCAACGCTCGGGAGACGGCATCGTAGCGCCTCACGCTGGGCGCCGGAAGGGGCTCGAATGGCGCCTATGGGGTCAAAAGCGGAAGCGCAATAGGGATCATATGTTCGGCTTTACGCCCGAACGGACACGCGTGATCTCGATGACGCGACCGCGAACCGATGACAAGTTGCACTGTCCGCAGCGGAGTGGCGCGCGCCAAAGGCGCGACTGCGTCGGCCGCTATTTCAGCGCCAGTACCACCGGCCCGGCCACCGGGTCGGTGACCCCGAGCCCGCCGCCCAAGTCTTCCAACGTGTCGCGGAATGAATCGAGCGTCGCGATCATGTTGGGCCGCGCTTTGATGAGCGCGTCCATGTCGGTCCACTCGGCAATGATGCAATAGCTTCGGTCGCCGATCTTGATCATGTTGACATGGATGAGGCCGGGCCAGTCGCCTTCGATATGCCTGTGCGCGTCTAGAAACTCCTGATCGCGTCCGGGCTTCACCCGAAAGCGCACGGCATTGAAAGCGGTCATTCGCTTGCTCCCCAAAAGGCGACGGATAATGTGATCAGTAGCGGCGCTGCTGGCAGACTGACCGACGGCGCGAGCATCGTCATGCCCGCTTAGCCGCTAGTAGTCGCGGGGAAGCGGACCCCTGGCTCGCCGAAAGGACACCAGCATAATTATTCCAACCACGAGCAATATTCCCCCCAGTATCGCATATTCCCACATCGGCAAGAGCAAGCCGATGGCCAAGCTCGCAGCGCCGAAAAGGATCATGCAGATCGCGCCAGTAAGCCACATGGGTCACCTCCTGTGCTCAGCTTTTCCAAAGCATCGTCCGGACGCTAGCTATGCGCTAGCTAAATAGTGCAACGCCTTAATGCCAGGAAGGAAGAAATACGCACCGCCCCTGACGGTCGTGAAGGCTGGCAGACCGGCTATTTTTTTGCGGATCGGTCTCTTGGGAATAGTCATGTCGAACGTGCCGTCTTGGTTGCCAATAATCGGGTCTCGTTCGTTGCCCAGCTCGTGAAAATTTCGGTCGTTGATCCAGACATTCTGGGCAAACTCGAATTGGCGCACGAGGCTTCCACACAAAACGAACGCTGCAATGCCGCGCTCCGCACCGTCCTCAGGCGCGCCTTCTGGTAAGGGAGGACCGTACGTCGCACCGCGACGGATCATTCTCCGCCGCTGCATGTTCACAGCGGTGTCTCGAGGGTTCATCCGCCGGATATGCGCTCCGAGCGGAACGGCATACCCCTGCGGGTCCATTTTCGCGTAGTTGAAGTTGTTGTTGCGCTGGTAATCGGCTCCAAGTGTCGGATCGTCCCTTTCAGGGGCCAGAACCAATGGAGCCCCGCTGCGCCACCGTCCCATCAATTTTGCCGCGAGCAGTTCCTGGTCCTCGGTTGTTGGGCCGCCTTGCTGGCGCAGAAAATCGCGGAACGCACCCACATGCTCCTGCAATCTGCGATAAGCCATGAAGGTACCATTTCGAGAGAGAACCTCCGGTTTTGGTAACGGCACCACCTCGCCGCTCTCATCGACATGTCCAAGAATGAATTCACCCGCCTTGATGGGCGCGCCGGAGCCGGGCGTCGGCGTTAGTTCGCTTCCTTCGATCACCGGCTCAGAGATCCGGTCCCGATATCCAAAATGATCGTGCGCGTACTCAAACGGCGGAAAGCCGTCCAGGTCGAGCGCTGAAAGCACCTCGACACCCGAAGTCCTCGCCAAGAACGCTTGGTGCTCCCGCGTAACACGCACACGCTCGGCCGCGTTGCGGGCAAAAAGAATGACGATGGCATGCAGCGCCGGACTGGCCAGGCCGCCGACCCACTGATCGGGACCATTCCGGCCCGTGTCCCCAAGCATTTCCGCTCGAGCCACCATGCCCTGCCGAAATTCTTCTGGGAACGTTGCGAGCGACGGCCCGTCCACTCCGAGTGAGCGAAGCCCCTGCCACGTAAAAGCAACGGATACCCATCGTTGCTCGCGCTCGATGGACTCCCTCGCCTGCCGAACTGACGCAATTTTGTCCAGCATCCCCGCCAGCCACGCGCGTCCCTGGCCAGGCTGGTGAAACGATAGAAATTCGTATCGCCCCGTGATCGCGGCAACACGGGTCATGACCATATGCTGGATGTCATCAAACTCAAGCATCGCAGCCGCTCCGTGCGGAAGGCCGATGCGCAACAAGAATGCCCAGCCTGCCACACATGACGGGTCCGGCGATCATTGGAGTTTCGTCTGTCTCACTGCATTTGGTCCAGCATGGTCGAGAGGGCGCCTTTGACTCTAAGCGCCTTCTTCACTTCGTCCGCGGTGGCATACGGATATTCTCCGTATTCCAGAAAACTCGGGTTCTGGTGGTCACGAAAGAATTTTATTACGGCTGGAAGGTTTGTCTTCCAGTCTTCTGGCCAACCTTCCAGATTGGTGAATACCGTTGTGATGCCGGTCTTGAGAAAGAGTGCCACGGCATCTTCGAGATATTTGTCAAAATCGGTATCGAAGATGCCTTGATACATAAAGTGCGTGCCGGAGCCGACATCGAACAAAACCCAGCGGAGATAGTGTAGCCGCAGCGGCGCTAGCACGGTGGGATCGCCCTTCACCGCCTGCTCAATCGTCTTGCCATATTCACGGATTGCCTGTTCCCTTCCAGGCCTGACCTTTGCAATGACCGTAAAGCCATAGTTTGCAGGAGTTCTTGGAAAGATTGGACCATAACGGCCTTGCTCGAGTGCGAAATATCCTTCTTTTGGAATCGACATCGCGGCGGGCTTCGTCCAGTCGAGCGTGACTGTCGCAGTGGGCTGGGCATTTTGCCCAGTCGCCAATTGCGCCGTCTGGATTGTATCAGCCGGTCTGACCGCAGGTTGTGCACCCGACGGGGACGGAGCCGCTAGGGTCACTGCAGTCGCTGCGGTGGCAGCACCCAAGAAACCGCGACGATTTGGCTCCAGCGGTTCATTCGACATGAGGCTCTCCCTTTCCGCGCTCTGAATAGCCATCGTGCCCGGTCGCGGGTTACCCGGGGCGGCTGCTCGTGATTCCCAACAACCTAGCCGATCGACATCGTGCTGCTGCTCCCGTCGACTCTGGAAAGTCATTTCATGAAAATGTCCTATCCTTTTGTTGCGAGGTTGTACCAAAAGTTGTCGAGGCTCTCGGCTCCCCCGAACAAAGTGGTGAAGAGAGTCAGGTCCGCCAGCAAAATATGGCCGGCTCGGGTGCCTGCCGGCGGCATCCAAAGGAACATATTGAACTCGGTATTTCCCGCCTCAATGAATGGGTGCGGCCGCGATAGATCAATCGGCTGCCGAGCCAGCACGCGGATGGATCGTGCATCTTCCGTGGTCAGTGCGTAGTGCGGCAGGTGTTGATGAAAGTTGAAAGTGGTCACGTTCGCGAGCCAACCATGCGTATCAAGATCGCGCGCTGGCGTGAGCGGCGCAATCTGGTTCGTGTCCTTGATGACAGCCGGGCGAAGACCGAATCAATTCTCAACCGGTATCCCCAATCCCTTCATCAGAGTGCGCGTGTAGAGGCCAAACCGTTGCTGGCTGGGCACCAATGGATCGCCGTGATGGGCGTACTCGATTTGACGCCTTTTCACATCTTGGGATGCACCCACATCATGATGGGGTCCGACGATCACACAAGTCCCCTCCCGCGTCAGAAACTGTCTGACGGCTTCGATCTCCTCGCGAGACGCCTCTTGCTCTGTGACCATGTGATCGAGCCCGAACACCATCAGTGTGTCGGTATCGGCCAGCATCCGCTCATCGATTGGCAGCCGCTGACCAGCCTGATCAATGCGTTGGTAGACGACGACGGGCTGTCCAGTCACCTCGCCGACGATACTTTGGAATCGCACCGTCGATAGATGAAAGAGCTCAAGCACGCCACCAATACCTTGCAAAAACGCTTGTTCCGAAAATTCGGGTTTTTCATAGTTTGGCCAGGCGACCCGGCGCACTTCCGCCATCGTGGAAAAGCGATTGTCCAGTTCGTTCACATCACGATTGGCTTCCCAAGGATAACTCCAGGTCCAATAGATGGTGAATCGACGGCCGGCGCCAAACTTGCGTGGCACATTGACCTGATTGTAAGTGCGTGGGGAATTCTTGACGACAATATTGAATTTCTGCGGCGGTGCGAGCGTCGGTGCTGAGGGGCCTTCGTACCATTGGGCAAGAGTGCGATTTGCCAGCATTGGACTCAGGCCAACACCTAGCGCCAAACGACTGAAGTCTCGCCGCTTCATCTTGATACTCCTGGCTGTACCTTCAGCCGTTATGGATCTAGCTGGTGAAGATTTCGATGATCCCATGCCTCCAGGGCCCCCTCGCTGCGGCACCGAGTACCGTCTCCGGCGGCTGCCGTTGCGCGCGCAGGTGCATGTACATCAGTCGTATATGGGGAAAGCACCCCTCGATTCTGGTCTCGCAAGGTCAGGGCCTGCATCGTCGCGGTCATACGGCGACAGGACGATCATTCAGTGCCGCGCCGGGCGGTTACGCGTCGTGCTTACTCGCTGCTCAAACGCTATCGAGTTCGCGCGAGCACGCCTATTGGACGTTGGTTTAGAGCGGCTCGATCAGACACCCGATTAAATTGCACAGGGGCCATCAGCCAGACCTCCGAGGGACATGGGCCAACCGAACAAGCCTTTGCCGTGGAGGTTAAGAGCGGCGTTGCCTCCCTGCTCTGTCATCGGTGCGTCTCAGTGGTAGCGGATGCAAGGGCCGCCACTCCATCGCGCACACATGGGAACTCCGCGGTGAGTCTGGCGAAAGTGCGGTATTCGGGCCGGCTTGTCTCTCAGTATAATTTACTCGCGAACCGCCGTGCTGATCATGCGCAATCGCGAATTCAACGTCATACCAGGAGGAAGAATGCGCAAGTACCATTGCCTGACTGTCGCTGCCACGCTCGCCGCCGCGATCGCGCTGGTAGGACCGGCGCCAGCCCAGGCCGCCAAGAAGATGACGTACGAGCAGGCCTATACGGCGTGCAAGAAAGAGCTCGACACGTCGGGGACGACGCAGCGCTACACCATGGGCGCCGGCTGCATGCAGAAGTACGGCTTCCGGCTCAAGAAGAAAGCGAAGACTTAGGGTGAGAACTGATTGATTTTTCTGCGCCGATGACCAGCGCGGCAAGCCGGCGACCCAATCACCTCGTCGGCGCGGGCGGCACTGACGCAGTCCGCCTCTCCTGGACCAAGGCATGTACTCATAAATTCGCGATGTCCGCTCGGCCCTCATAGCGGCACGAAAGCGGACATACGCTAAGTGCCAATCGCGACCGATGCTCTGCGCATGGGCACTCTTATTCAATCACCTCGTCGGCGCGTGCGATTAGTGTGGACGGGACGGTAAGGCCGAGCTCTTTGGCGGTCTTGAGGTTAAGCACCAGTTCGTACTTGGTTGGCGCCTGCACCGGAAGGTCGCCGGGCTTCTCGCCCTTGAGAATGCGATCAACATACACGGCGGCGCGCCGGTACTGGTCGGTGAAATTTGTCCCGTAGGACATCAGACCCCCGCCATCGACGAATTCCCGGTTGGTGTAGATCGCGGGCAGCTTGTACCGGGCCGCCAGGGTGAAGATCAGGTTGCGACGAACCGCCATCAGCGGACCCGCCGTAACCACCAAGCTGCCATTGCCCGACCTCGCAAAGTTTGCCACGGCGCGTTCGACTTCGGGCGGGTCGCGCACGCTGATAGGGATGATCTCCAAGCCGAGCGACGGCGCCACGGATTGGATTACGGCAAACTGGCCGATCCCGCTAGGGTTGGCTGGATCTCGAAGGACCGCCGCCCGCCTCATGCCCGGCGCGATCTCCTTGAGCAGCTCCGGCCATTTTGCGCACAAACTGTATTCGAACTGCATGAAGCCGGTTGCGTTGCCGCCCGGACGCGACAAACTCTCGACTAGGCCCGACCCGACCGGATCGGGGACGATCACAAATACGATCGGCACGGTGCGGGTCGCCTGAAGCAGGAGCTCCGCGACCGGACCAGAGGCCAAAATGACGTCCGGCGCGAGCGCGACCAATTCCGCCGCTTGTTTGCGGATGCCGTCGGCCGTGCCTTCTGCCCAACGCATGTCGATCCGCACGTTGTGGCCTTCGGTCCAGCCCAAATGCGCCAGCCCCTCCACGAATGCCGCGATGCGGACCCGCAGGCGGGAATCATCCGCGCCCGCGCCCGAGAGCACGCCGATGCGCCGCATCTGAGAGCCCTGCTGTGCGCGCGCAACAAGAGGCCACGCAGCCACCGCACCACCCAAAGCACCGAAAAATTCTCGACGCTTCATGTCCGCCTCCAGGAGACGGCATCGTAAGGGTTCGGTCGTGCGCTTTGGTAGGGCTAAAACCCGGCTTCGCTACTGCAAAACGAGATGCTGGCCGATGTCCGGTTCCGGTCAATAACGTCAATTCCCGCACCGCGCCATGTCCGCTCCAGCTCCAATAGCCGACGAACAGGCCCGATACGCCTTACCTTGGCATCGCAGACCGATGGAAATGCACAATCTTCCAATCCGATCCTCGTTTCGCGATCACAAATGTGGCGCGACCACTATTGCTGAAGGGCGTCCCATCACGCACGCCGGTCACCGCGTCTAAACCAGTGACGACAACTGCTGTGTCGGACAAGATCATCGCTTCGTATGAAGCGAGTGTCGCGCCTCTGGGTCGATTGTTCAGAAGCGCGTTCTCGAAATATTTTTTGATTTCGTCCGGTTGGGTGACGACCGTCTTGCTACCGGTGCCAAGGAAAAGCGCATCAGGTGCGTAAAGCTTGACAATGCCATCAACGTCGGAATCTGAGAACGCCTTGGTCCATTTTTCGAGGACTTGAACTGCCTCCTCCTTGGGGTCTGCTGTCGCCGCCGACGAAAGTAGTCCGAGCAAAATAACGGCAAACGGATACGCGCGCATTGCTTCCTCCTCAAACAGATGTTTAGGGGACAATAGCAGGCTGGCGACCATGCTGCTCGCCGTGAAAAGATAGACGGTGATGGGTGCGCAGCCGATCAGCGCGCGGTCAGCCCGCCATCGATCACGAACTCGGCGCCGGTGACGAAGCGCAATTCATCGGAAAGCAGATAGACGCAGAGGTCGGCGACCTCCGCCGCGGTGCCAAAGCGGCCGAGCGGGATGTCGCGCGTAAGCCGCGCGCGCGCGCCCTCGGGGAATTCGGTCTGCGCCAGGATGGCGTCGACCATCGGGCCTTCCAGGAACGCCGGATGGACCGAGTTGCAGCGCACCTTGGGATCGAGCCTTGCGCCGTGCAACGCGACGGATTTCGTGAGCAGCCGCACCCCGCCCTTGGAGGCGTTGTAGGCCGCAAAGTTGTGGCCGCCGATGAGGCCCGCGACCGACGAGACGTTGACGATCGAGCCGCCGGTGCGCTTGAGCAGCGCAAGCGCGTGCTTGCAGCCAAGGAACGTGCCGTCGAGATTGACCGCGAGAATTTTGCGCCAGAGCGCATAGTCGGTGTCCTCGACGGTGCCGAGGGCTGCGAGACCCGCGGCGTTGACGAGCCCGTCGAGGCGGCCGTGGCTGCGTCCGATCCCGTCGATGACGGAAAGCCAGTCGGCTTCGGAGGTGACGTCGAGCGCGTGCATCATGCCGGGTTGGCTGGCGAGGTCGCTCGTGACCGCAGTGCCGCCCTCCGCGGCAATGGCGGTTGCGGCCGCCATGCCGACCGCGCCGGCTGCACCTGTGATCAGCACCACCTTGTCGGCAAGCCGCGCCATGCCGTCTCAGCCCGGCTTGCGTTCGTGCGAATGGGGCTCGCCGTGGTGGTGGTCGTCGTCGTGGCGGTGATGGTGGTCGTGGTGGTGACCGTCGGCATCGTGATGATGGTGTTGCTCGGGGCTGTGAGAATGGCCGTGAGCATGATGCTCGTGGCCATGTTCGTGATGCGCATGGCCATGTTCGTGATGCCCGTGGCGATGCTCATCGCGAGCATCGTGATTCTGGGCGTGTTCGTGTCCATGATGGGCGTGGCCCGCGCCATCGTAGGCGCCGCCTTCGGGCTCGAACGGCGCCTCGATCGGCACGAGCTTGGCGCCGAGCGCCGCGAGCAAGTCCTCGACCGCCTGCTCGCGCCGCACCCGCAGCCGCCGCTCCAGCACCTGCACCGCCACGTGCCGGTCCCCGAGATGCCACGCAAGTCGCGCCAGCGCCTGGATATTTTCCGCCCGCGCCTCGATCAGCGGCTCCGGCTCCGCGACCACTTCGACGAGCCCGCCGTCGTCGAGCACAAGCGCGTCGTCGGTCCGCAGCCGCACCGGCTCCGGCAGGTCGAGTTCGACGCAAGTGCCTCGAAGGCCGAACAGAAATCCCTTCTGCGCCTGGCGCTGCGCGTACGGCAGGATCAGCGTGTCGAGGACGTTGGCGCTTCCGCGTTCGGAAGCCTTCAGGACGCGAGTGGCGCGCGGCATTGAGTTCCTTAAGGAATTTGCGGCGCCACGCCTCAGTTGAGACGGACGGGACGTTCGTGATCGTCAGCCGGCGGCGGCGCGGCCGCAGGCGTCTCGGCAGTCGGTGCAGTCGCCGCCGGCCCCGCCACAGCAGCCGCAGCCTTGCGCTCGTGCTCGCGGTAGGAGGTCAAGCCGAACGGCAGGCTCGCCAGATAGCAGAGCGTGCCGATGGTCAAGACCTCCCACGGGAAGCTGATCAGCAGCGCAATGAACAGCACGACCAGCACGAACACCGGCAGCACCATCTCCGGCGGCACGCGCTTGCCGACGCGCTTGCCCGAGAACACCGGCAGCCGCGACACCATCAGAAACGCAATCGCGAGCGTGTAGAGCAGCGCGAACGAGGTGAGCGGCATCGAATACGGCAAGCCGAGCAGATTGACATAGATCGGCAGCAGCACCGTGATGGCGCCGGCCGGCGCCGGCACGCCGGTGAAGAAGTTGCCGGTCCAGGCCGGCCGGTCCGGGTCTTCGATCATCACGTTGAAACGTGCGAGCCGCAGGCTTGCGCAGATCGCAAACACCAGCGCCGCGATCCAGCCGGCGTTCTTGAAGTCGTGCAGGCCCCACGAATAGAGGATCAGCGCCGGCGCGACGCCAAAATTGACGAAGTCGGCGAGGCTGTCGAGCTCGGCGCCGAATTTCGACTGCCCCTTGATCAGGCGGGCGACCCGGCCGTCGATGCCGTCAAGCGCGGCCGCAAATACGATCGCCGCGAGGGCAAGCTCGAGCTTGCCCTCATAGGCGAGACGGATGCCGGTCAGGCCGGCGCAGAGCGCAAGCAGCGTGATGAGGTTCGGCAGCAGCGTCCGCACCGGAATGGCACGAAATCGCTGGCGGCGGGCTTCCACGCGGCCACGCTCGAAGGGCGAGAAGATCATGAACGAAATATAGCCCATCGGACCGGGCGTCGCCATGGCGGCACCCCGCCGCGTCAGCCGACCCGATGGCTGCGGTTAACGTTCGCAGCCGCAAGATCGGCAATCACGGTTTCACCGGCAATCGCGGTCTGGCCCTCGGCCGCCAGCGGCTTCGCTCCTTCCGGGAGATAAACATCGACCCGCGAGCCAAACCGGATCATGCCGATCCGGTCGCCGGCCGAGACCGACTGACCCTCGTGGACGAACGGTACGATCCTACGCGCAATCAGGCCGGCGATCTGGACCACACCGATACGGACGCCGCCGGAATTGACGATCAGGGCGTTGCGCTCGTTGTCTTCGCTCGCCTTGTCGAGATCGGCATTGAGAAAGGCGCCCTTGCGATAGGCGATTCGCTCGATGCGGCCGGAAACAGGACTGCGGTTCACGTGGCAGTCGAACACGCTCATGAAGATCGACACCCGCGGCAGCGGCCGCTCGCTCAAACGCAGTTCCGGGGGCGGCAGCGCGTTCACGACCTGGCTGATCCGGCCGTCCGCCGGCGCGATGACAAAGCCCTCGGCCACCGGCGTCACCCGAACCGGATCGCGGAAAAAATAGGCACACCACAAAGTCGCTAGCAGGCCGAGCCAACCGAGCGGGCTCCAAATCCAGAGCAGCACCAGACTGACAAGCGCAAATCCGCCGACAAAGGGGTATCCCTCGCGGTGCATCGGCGCGAGCTGCGATCGGATCGAATTGACGACGGACATGGTGGACACGGATGCTCCCGCTCGCGCGCTCCAGGGAGGCTACGTTCTACTCTGCCGCAGTGGCGCGCACCACGGCATCCTCGGTCGCAGGTGCGTCCCGAACCGGCAAGGTTTCCGCGACCGGCGGCGGATTGCGGTTCGGCGCAGCCGCGTCGTCCTCGACCTCGGCGAGCTTCTCGCGCGCCGCCTCGGCCTCGCGCTGCCTGTTCCACATGCTGGCGTAAAGGCCGGCCTGCAGCAGCAGCTGATGATGGGTGCCGCGCTCTACGATCACACCGCGGTCGAGCACGATGATCTCGTCGGCGCCGACGATCGTCGACAGCCGATGCGCGATCACGAGCGTGGTGCGGTTGCGCGAAACGCGCTCCAGCGCGTCCTGGATTTCCCGCTCGGTGTGGCTGTCCAGCGCCGAGGTCGCCTCGTCGAGCACGAGGATCGGCGGCGCCTTCAGGATGGTGCGCGCAATCGCCACGCGCTGCTTCTCGCCGCCGGACAGCTTCAGTCCGCGCTCGCCGACCTCGGTCTCATAGCCATGCGGCGACATGCGGATGAAGTCGTCGATCTGGGCGAGCCGCGCCGCCTCCTCGATCTCGTCGTCGGTCGCTTCCCAGCGGCCGTAGCGGATGTTGTAGCGGATCGTGTCGTTGAACAGCACCGTGTCCTGCGGGACCATGCCGATCGCCGCGCGCAGCGAGTTCTGCGTAACATCGCGCAAGTCCTGTCCGTCGATCGTGATGCGGCCGCCGGTAACATCGTAGAAACGGAACAGCAGCCGC
Organism: uncultured Alphaproteobacteria bacterium; assembly: GCA_963821555.1. Classification (GTDB taxonomy): domain Bacteria; phylum Pseudomonadota; class Alphaproteobacteria; order Rhizobiales; family Xanthobacteraceae; genus Z2-YC6860. The sequence goes on from CAWGEM010000026.1 coordinate 124,589, forward strand.
GAGATGCGTCGACTTGCCGGCGCCCGATGGCCCGACGATCGCGACCGTCCGGCCGGCCGACACTTCGAAGCTCACGCCTTTCAGGATTGGGCGCGCCGGCTCGTAGGCAAAGGCCACGTTCTCGAAGCGGATTGCACCCGCGCGCACCACCAGCGGCTTGGCGTCGGGCCGATCGGTGATGTCCGCCGGCCGGTTCAGCACGCTGAACATGGTCTCGATATCGACGGTGGCCTGCTTGATCTCGCGATAGACCATGCCCATGAAGTTCAGCGGCTGGTAGAGCTGGATCATCATGGCGTTGATCATGACAAAATCGCCGACGGTGTTGGTGCCCTGCTTGATGCCGTAGGCGCACATCACCATGGCGGCGGCGAGCCCGAGCGTGAAGATGACGGCTTGGCCGGCATTGAGCACCGCAAGCGAGGTGTAGGACTTTACGCTCGCGTTCTCGTAGCGCTCCATGGAGCGGTCGTAGCGCCGCGTCTCGCGCGCTTCGGCGACGAAGTACTTCACCGTTTCATAGTTGAGCAGCGAGTCGATCGCCTTGGTGTTGGCGTCGGTGTCGCTGTCGTTCATGCGGCGCCGGATGCCGATACGCCATTCGGTCGCGATGTAGGTGAACCACATGTAGAGCGCGACGGTTGCGACGATCACCAGCACGTAACGCCAGTCGAACTGATAGAACAGCACGCCAACGATCAGCAGCGACCTCGATGACGGTCGGCGCAAGCTGCAGGATCACCATCCGCACGATGGTCTCGATGCCGTTGCGGCCGCGCTCCAGGACGCGCGTCAGACCGCCGGTCTTGCGCTCGAGATGAAAGCGCAGCGACAGCACGTGCATGTGCCTGAAGGTCAACAGCGCGAGCCGTCGGACCGCGTGCATCGCCACCTTGGCGAAGATGCCGTCCCGAACTGCGTCAGTCCCGCCATGACGATGCGCGTGCCGCCATAGGCAAGCGTCAATACGATCGGTGCGGCAAGCGCCCAGGTGAGCCAGGATTCGGCAGCAATCGGAGCGCTGCCCTGCCCGGTCAGCGCGTCCACCGCCCATTTGAACGTGAAGGGCACGGCGATGGTGGCGAGCTTGGCGCCGAACAGCAGCAGCGTCGCGAAGATGACGCGCTGCTGCAGGTCGCGGCGATCGGATGGCCAGATGTAAGGCCACAGTCTTTCGGATCGTGCGAAACAGCGAGCCACCGTCGCCGGAGACGTCGCGCTTCATCCGCTCCGCCGATCGCACGTGGGTGTCAGCCATCGGATATTCCGAAGGTCGCAGCCGGCGTATGCCGGCGAACGCGCTCTGCCAGCGCTGATATAGGGGATTTCGCGCCACAAAACACCGAAGCCTAGCGGATTATCGCTGATGCTGCAGCGCGATCATGCCGGCAGGCCTCGCCAGCGCATTCGAGCGCACCTATATCGTGCGAGGCGTCCTGGGGGCGACGCGGTATTCGATCGGAATGAGCACAATTCGAACGGTTTGCGTCTATTGCGGGTCCGGGCCTGGCTCGGACCCTGCGTTCGTCGAGGCTGCGCGCGCCTTCGGACGGATTCTCGCGGAACAGCGCGTCGGCCTCGTTTACGGCGGCGGTGCGATCGGGCTGATGGGCGAACTCGCCAATTCCACGCTCGACCACGGCGGCAGCGTGACCGGCATCATGCCGGAATTCCTGACCGAGCAGGAGCACGCGCTGAACCGCGGCCGGCTGATCGTCACGGCCAACCTGCACACGCGAAAGCAGAAGATGTTCGAACTCGCCGACGCCTTCGTCGCCCTGCCCGGCGGGGTCGGCACGCTCGAAGAGGTGGTCGAGCAGATGACCTGGGCGCAGCTTGGGCGCCACAAGAAGCCGATCCTGCTCGCCAATGTCCGCCGCTTCTGGGACCCGCTGTGCGCGTTGCTCCAGCACATGGCGGAGTTGAAGTTCATCCGACCGGGTCTCACGGTCAACTATCTCGTCGCCGACCAGGTGGAGGATATCCTGCCGATGCTGGTGGAGGCCGCGCACGCCATACCGGAAGCGGAGAAAGAGATGCAAGCCGCGGCGGTCGGGCGGATGTAGCTAACGCAAGAACGTGACCGCTTCTATCCGGTTTCCGTCGAGGTCGCGGATGAAGGCGGCATAATAGCCCGCGGTGTATTCCGGGCGCGGCCCAGGCGCACCGTCGGAGCTGCCGCCCTGGCGCAGTGCAACCTCATGAAAGGCCGCGACGGCCTCGGCGGAAGGCGCGCGCAGCGCGTGTGCACGCCACTGTCGGCAGCAAGCGGCGCAAGCGCGGTGCGTTCGATTCAGCCAGAACTCGGGATAGGTCTTGCCGAAACCCGATGGTGTTGGCGACGCGTCACCAGCCGCGCCATGCCGATTGTCACCGAGCACGGCATCATAAAACCGGCCGCTCCGCTCGAGGTCGCGCACCGCGATGGACACATGGTCGATCATGAATCCCGCGGCCTCCCTGCATCTGTTGCGTCACGACCGTAGTACATGCGGGCGACGTGGGCTCTCGCCGCGGCCGCCTCGCACGCGGAGCATGGCCGCGAACTGGAATAGAGCAGACAGCCGGTCAAGTCGGTGCGTGCCGAGGCGCGCCTGCGCCTCGCGGATCGCCTCCCGCTCGGCGTGCGCGCTTGCATCGTTCTTCAGAACAACACGGCTCGGCCCGAAGCCGATGATGCGGCCGTCCTTCACGACGACCGCGCCGTAGGCCTGGTCGCCCGTGCGCACCGCCTCGTCGCGCATCCGGAAGGCGGCCTCGATGAATGCGCGATGCTCGGGTGACGCTGCGCGAGCGCGTGTCGCAAGCGCTGCGAGCGCCGATACGATCGCGAGCGTCGCCGAGCGGCGGGAGCAGGTGAGCACCGGTGAAGCCCTCCACTTCTCCATGATCTGGGAAGCGGAAGTCTACGCCGGCGCACCGGACCTGACGAGCTTGTAGACGATGGAATCCATCAGTGCCTGAAACGATGCGTCGATGATGTTCGACGACACCCCGACCGTGGTCCAGCGTTCGCCACCTTCGTCTTCGCTCTCGATCAGCACGCGGGTCACCGCCTCGGTGCCGGAGTTGAGGATACGCACCCGGTAATCGGTGAGTTTGAGCCCCTCGATGTAGCCCTGATACTTGCCGAGATCCTTGCGCAGCGCCACGTCGAGCGCGTTGACCGGACCGTTGCCCTCGGCCGCCGAGATCAGCGTCTCGTTGCCGACCTTGACCTTGACCACCGCGGTGGTGAGCATCTCGTTGCCGCTGGCCGTTGTGGCTGCGCTGCTCGACCTTCACGTCGAAATAGGTGACGTCGAAGAACTTCGGCACGGTGCCGAGCATGCGCCGCGCCAGCAGCTCGAACGACGCATCCGCGGTCTCGTAGGCGTAGCCGATCGCCTCGCGCTCTTTGACTTCGTCGAGCAGGCGGGCCACGCGCGGATCGTCCTTGTTCACCTTCAGGCCGATGCGGTCGAGTTCGGCCAGCACGTTGGAGCGGCCGGCCTGGTCCGACACCAGGAGCTTGCGGCGATTGCCGACCGCCTCGGGCGCGACGTGCTCGTAGGTCGCCGGGTCCTTCATGATCGCCGATGCATGGATGCCGGCCTTGGTTGCGAATGCGCTTTCGCCGACATAGGGAGCATGCCTGTCCGAGGCGCGGTTCAGCCGCTCGTCCAGCTCGCGCGCCACCTGCGTGAGCCGCTTCAGCTGCTCGTCCGACACATTGACCTCGAAGCGATCGGCGAATTCCTTCTTCAGCTTCAATGTCGGGATGATCGAGACGAGGTTGGCATTGCCGCAACGCTCGCCCAGTCCGTTCAGCGTGCCCTGGATCTGGCGGGCGCCGGCGCGCACGGCGGCGAACGAATTGGCGACCGCCTGTTCGGTGTCGTTGTGGGCGTGGATGCCGACATGATCGCCGGGGATGACCTTGACCACTTCGGAAACGATCGCTTCAACCTCGTGCGGCAGCGTGCCGCCATTCGTATCGCACAGCACCACCCAGCGGGCGCCTTCGTCGTGAGCGGTGCGCGCGCAGGCCAGCGCATAGGCCGGATTGGCCTTGTAGCCGTCGAAGAAATGCTCGCAGTCGAGCAGCACTTCGCGGTCGCGCGCCCGCGCCGCGCGAACGCTGTCGCGGATCGAGGCGAGGTTTTCTTCGAGCGTGGTCTCGAGCGCGACGCGGACGTGGTAGTCCCAGGACTTCGCCACGAAGCAGATCGCCTGCGCGTTGGCCTCCAGCAGCGCGGCAAGGCCCGGATCGTTCGACGTCGAGCGGCCGGGCCGGCGCGTCATGCCGAACGCGGTGAAGACCGAGCGCATCGGGTGCGGCTCGGCGAACAGCTGCGTGTCGGTCGGGTTCGCGCCGGGGTAGCCGCCCTCGATGTAGTCAATGCCGAGGTCGTCCAGCATGCGTGCTATCGCAAGCTTGTCGGCCAGCGTGAAGTCGACGCCGTTGGTCTGCGCGCCGTCGCGCAGCGTGGTGTCGAAAAGGTAGAGCCGCTCATGGGACATCGCGCTCACCAGATGTAGTAATTCAGTGCCATCGCCACGACCACCACGATCGCAATGGCTGCGATCACGACGTGGTGCAGGCGAAACTGCAGCGACCGTTCATCGGGCTTGTTCATGCGGCGGCTCCCTTGAGCTGCTTTTTCATCGTGGTGTTGCTCAGCCATTCATTGCCGACCGAGACCGTGTTGCGCCGTTCGAGCGAGAAGCCGCGGCGCTGGAAGAACTCGCGCGCGCTGTCGCTTGCGTCGACCGCAAGATGCGGGACGCCGCGCGCGGCGGACAGTTTTTCGACCGCTTCGTAGAGCATGCGCCCGACCCCCTGCCCTGCCACCGCCGGGTGCACGTAGAACAGGCCGATCGCGGTCGGGCCGTCGAGCGAGATGAAGCCCACCGGCGAGCCGTCGAGCGTTGCGATCAGCGCGAGGTGCTTGCCGAGCCGCTCGGCGAGCGCCTCGAGGTCGTCGGCTTCGGCGGCCCACGCCTCCTGCTGCGCGGGGTTATAGTCCTCCTCGGTCAGCCCCTCGACACTGGCGCGGAAAATATCGGCCAGCATCGGCGTGTCCTGCGGCAGGAACGGCCGCAGCGCGAATTGCGGATGCGCGCGAGCCATCATCGCGCGACCTCCCAGGTGGTGCCATCCTTGCTGTCCTTCAGCACCACGCCCATGGCCGCAAGCTCGTCGCGGATGCGATCGGATTCCTTGAAATCTCTTGCTTGACGAGCAGTCGCACGCAGGGCGACCAGTGCATTGACTTTTTTGGCATCGATTGTTTGTTTTTCACCGCGCATTCGCGCGAACATCTTGCTCGGATCGTAGTCAGCAATTTTGGACAGACCCAAGACTTCCAAACCGATCCAGAGCTTGGCGAAGTCTTGCTCAAGAGCGAGGTCGGATACTGTACGATGACGCAACCTATCCACCTGAGCGAACAGCTCCGCAACCGCTTTGGGTGTGTTCAAATCATCATCCAGCGCCTCCAAAATTGGATTGCCGCCTTCCAAGGCCTCTTTTCTGGGTACCTTTTCTGGGACAACCTTTGCGAAAGTGAACAGGTCCATTGCTGATCTTGTCAGAGCCTCTTCAGTCCAGTTGATGGGCTGACGATATTGAGTGCGCAGCATGTTGAACCGCAACACGCGTCCGTCCCAGCCCTGATAGAGCAACTCGCGGATCGTGACGAAGTTGCCCGCCGACTTCGCCATCTTCTCGCCTTCGACCTGGAGAAAGCCGTTGTGCATCCAGAAGTTCGCCATCACCTTGGAATGAAAGGCGCAGCGCGACTGCGCGATCTCGTTCTCATGATGGGGGAACACGAGATCGATGCCGCCGCCGTGAATATCGAACGTCTCGCCGAGGTGCTTCCAGGCCATCGCCGAGCACTCGATGTGCCAGCCGGGTCGCCCGGGCACCGCGATCCCCGCCGGTGACGGCCACGCAGGCTCGCCCGGCTTCGACGGCTTCCACAGCACGAAGTCCATCGGATCGCGCTTATAGGGCGCGACCTCGACGCGGGCGCCGGCCATCATCTCGTCGAGCGTGCGCTTGGCGAGCCTGCCGTAGTCCGGCATCTTTTTCACTTCGAACAGCACGTGGTCGGACGCGACGTACGCGCAGCCGTGCGCGATCATCCGCGCAATCAGCGCCTTCATCTCCTCGATATGCTCGGTCGCGCGCGGCTCGACCGTCGGCGGCAGGCAGCCGAGCGCAGCCACGTCCTCCTTGAAGTTGCGATAGGTCTCCTCGGTGAGCGTGCGGATTTCGATGCCGCGCTCGGCCGCCCGCGCGTTGATCTTGTCGTCCACGTCGGTGATGTTGCGCACGTAGGTGACGTGGTCGGCGCCATAGATGTGGCGCAATAGCCGGAACAGCACGTCGAACACGATCACCGGCCGCGCGTTGCCGATGTGCGCGAAGTCGTAGACCGTGGGCCCGCACACGTACATGCGCACGTTGTCCGGGTCGAGCGGGGCGAATACCCGCTTCTCGCGCGTCAGCGTGTCGTAGAGCTTGAGTTCCATCGATCGTCCCGCCGGCTGGCCGGGGCGTCTGTTGGTCTCGACTTGAGAAAAAAGACGGCCGCAGCCAGCGCTGTGCTAGCTCGTAATCTCGCGGCAAATGCCGCAGATCTGGTTAAGGCCGTTCATCGCCGGGACAATGGTCTACGCAACCCACAGCCGTCAAGTCCTTGCTTGCCAAGGCGCCCGCGGTCGGGCAGTTACGTTGTGTTAACGACTTCCCGCCCATTCTGCCGCATCGACCCGGCCCGGGTCTCCAATCCATGAGCGTCGCCATGCGATCCGCCCTCGCCGTCGCCGCCTTTGTTCTGTTGTTCGGGGCCGCTGCCGCGCAGGCCGAGAAGCGCACCTTCATTATCGTCAACAATTCCGACGGCTACGGGATCGACCGCTGCCTCGCCTCCGGCGCCCGCTGCGGCTCGGCGGCCGCGACCGCCTATTGCAAGGCGCACGAGTACTCCCAGGCGGTGTCGTTCCGCAGGGTTGAAAAGGCTGAGATCACCGGCGTGGTGCCGACCTCCGACCTCACCTGCCGCGGCGGCGCGTGCGACGAGTTCGTCGCCATCGAGTGCGCGCGCTGAGCATTTGCGTCTTTTGACATAGTCACGACGCTGCGGCGTCCGCGGGTGATGCTCCGCCCATTGCTTGCGTGCGCGGGCCCTGCCACATAAGTCGGGATTGCCTCGCTCCCGCGGACGGTATCCCACCTCGATGCAACGCCTTTTCCACCGGTTGGCCCAATCCCTGGGGATCGTCCGAGATCCGACCAATCCGGCCGGCAGCGCCGAACGCCCGCTCCGCATTCTGCTCGTGGCGTCGGTCGCGCTTCCGATCGCGTTGCTCGCGGTCGCGTCCTTCATTTCCTACCGCCAGCACCACGAGGATGCCCACGATCGCCTCCGGCGCAACCTCGCGATCGTGCAGGAGCATGCCCAGAAGGTGTTCGAGACCTTCGAGTTCAGCGCCCGCTATCTCGACGAGATGCTGGACGATGCCAGCAGCACGCAGATCCGCGCCAACGAGGCGATGTATTCGGAACGCCTGCGCGCGATGACCAATTCGCTGCCGCAGTTGCGCGACCTGTGGATCGTCGATGCCGATGGCTATCCGATCGTGTCCGGCACTATTTTCCCGATGCCGCGGATCGACCTGTCGGACCGCAACTACTTCAAGGTGCACAAGGACGGCCTGATCGAGGGTCCCTACGTCAGTTCGGTGCTGGCGGCGCGCGCAGCCAACACCGAGTTCTTCGCGATCAGCCGCAAGCGCACGATCGACGGCCGCTTCGCCGGGATCACCATCGTGTCGATCGCACCGGAATATTTCACCGAGTTCTATTCCAAGCTGCCGCCGCCGAGCGTCGCAGCCCTTTTGCGCCCAGACGGCGCGGTGCTGGCGCGCTATCCGGAAGCCAGCATGATCCGGCAGTTGCCGCCGGACGCACCGTTTCTGAAGGCGGTCCGGGAGGAGCCGCAATCCGGTGTCATCAGCGCGCCCTCCTCGGTCGACGGCCGCCAGCGCATCTTTGCCTATCAGCGCCTGTCGAAGGTCCCGCTCTATGTCACGAGCGGAATAGACGAGCGCGCGATCGTCAAGGATTGGCTCCTGACCATGAGCCGCCATCTGATCTTCGGCATTCCCGCGACGCTGGCCATGGTGAGTCTCGGCTTCATCGCCCTTCGCGGCACGCGTCGCCTGCAGCAGGAGATCGACCGCCGCGAGTCGACCGAACAGGCGCTACGGCAAGCGCAGAAGATGGAAGCGGTCGGCCGGCTCTCGGGCGGCATCGCCCACGACTTCAACAACATGCTCACCGTCATCCTCGGCAACATCGACATGGCGCTGCGGCGCCTGGGCGACGACAGCCCGCGCCTGCAGCGCCTGCTCGACGCCGCGCGGCAAGCCTCGGAACGCGCCGCAACGCTGGTGCAGCGGCTGCTCGCGTTCTCCCGCCAGCATCCGCAGGAGGTCAAGTCGGTCGACATCAACCGGCTGGTGCAGAGCATGTCGGAGTTGCTGCGCCGGACCATCGGCGAGACCGTAACGATCGAGACCGTGCTGGCCGGCGGCCTCTGGCGCGTGGCGATCGATGCCAACCAGCTCGAAAACGCCATCCTCAACCTTGCGGTCAATGCGCGCGACGCCATGCCGGAAGGCGGCCGCCTCACGATCGAGACCGCCAATTCCTATCTCGACGAGGCCTATGCCTCGGCCCACGGCCATGACCTGGCACACGGCCAGTATGCGATGCTGGCGATCACCGATTCCGGAACGGGCATGAGCCGCGAGGTGATCGAGCGGGCATTCGATCCGTTCTTCACCACCAAGCCGGCCGGCATGGGAACCGGCCTCGGACTCAGTATGGTCTACGGCTTCGTCAAGCAGTCGGGCGGCCACGTCAAGATCTACAGCGAGATCGGCGAGGGCACGACCATCAAGCTCTACTTCCCGCGCATCAACGAGCAGCAGCGCAAGCTGCCCGACTGGACCCTCGAACATCGGGCAACTCCACGGACAGCGGAAGCCCGCGGGCGCGAGACCATCCTGCTGGTCGAGGACGACGACGATGTGAAGCGGTTCGCCGCCGAGGTGCTGACGGAGCACGGCTACACCGTCCACGCCACCGCCGACGGCCCAAGCGCGCTGCGACTGCTGGACGGCGAGCCGAGCATCGAACTTCTGTTCACCGATGTGGTGCTGCCGGGCGGCATGAACGGCCGTCAGCTCGCCGCCGAGGCATTGCTTCGCCGCCCGACGCTCAAGGTGCTCTACGCCACGGGCTATACCCGCAACGCAATCATCCATCAGGGCCGGCTCGACGCCGACGTGGAACTCCTGACCAAGCCGTTCACCGCCGACACCATGATCCGCAAGGTCCGGCAGGTGCTGGATGCAAGGCCGGCTGTCGCCGCCTCCAGCGCGGGCGCGGGCGCCTAGGCCGCGCGCCGTCCGGCAAGCGCACGTTGAGCGCGATCAGAGTTCCTTGCTGAGCTTGCGGTCTATCGAGTATTCGCCGCCGCCGCGGATCATGAACACCAGCGCCACGACCAGCAGCAGGAGCGAAAATTCCAGGCCGCCGGCTGTCCAGAAGAACCCCTTGGCGGAGGTGAACCAGACGGCGTTGATCATGAAGATCGCCATCGCGAGTGCGGCAAAGCGGGTGAAGAAGCCGAAGATCAGCATCAGGCCGCCGACCAGCTCGGTCAACGCGACCACGGCCCCAGAATGCATCCGGGCTGTAGCCGATGCCCTCGAAAGTCTGCGAGAAACGCGCAGACCCTGCACCTCCGAACCAGCCAAACAGCTTCTGGCAGCCGTGCGGAATCAGGATCATGCCGAGCGTGATCCGCAGAGCGGCAGCATGTAAGATTCAAGCGCCGCGTAGATCGAACTCAACGCTGGCACGTAGTAGCGCGACGAACTGCTGCTCAGCATCGACATGACGTTTCCCCCAAAATCGCTAGCCGCTCGTTCAATGGCGGCCGCCAACTCACGTTAACACAGAGGAAGAATCGAGCCAGAGCGTTGCCGTGCAGTGCAGCGCGGCGGGCGCCGTCCCACGCGGGATGCCGCGCCGGTCAGATTTCGCGGCCGATCTTGGCGTCGATCGAGTACGCCCCGCCGCCATGCACCAGGAAGTGCAGCACCACGATCGACCAGAACAACGGATATTCGATGCCGCGGGCGTTCCAGTAGAATCCGAACTGCCAGTGGTAGCTGATGGCGTTGACGAGAAAGATCAGGATCGGCAGACACACGAGCCGTGTGAGGAAGCCCACGCCAGAAACAAGCCCACCGACGGTCTCGGTCAGGGCGACAGCCAGGGCCCAGAACGTGCCCGGCCAGTAGCCGGCATTCTCGAAGAATGCGGCATTGCCGGCGATGTCGAAGAACTTGGGCATAGCCGTGCGCGACGAGCGAGAGCCCCGCCACCGCACGGATCAGCGGCTCCGTGACCGGTGCCAGCGTGTCGTAGAAAGAGGAAAGCGCGGGAACGAGCAAGCGGGGCTTCTCAGCCACGGGAATCTCCTCGATCTTTGCGTTCAGCTTATCCGCGCGACCTCCTGCTCGATAGCCCCGAAGATCGAGCGCCCCTGCCCGTCGTTCATTTCGATGCGCACGCGATCGCCGAAGTTCAGGAACGGCGTCTTCGGTGCGCCATGCAGGATGGTCTCGACGGTGCGGATTTCGGCAATGCACGAATAGCCGATGCCGCCCTCGGGCACCGGCTTGCCGGGACCGCCGTCGGCGTCGCGGTTCGACACCGTGCCGGAACCGATGATCGCTCCGGCCTTCAGCGGCCGGGTCTTCACCGCATGCGCGATCAGGGTCGGAAAATCGAAGGTCATGTCGACGCCGGCGTTGGGCCGGCCGAACGGCTTGCCGTTGATCTGGCTGAGCAGCGGCAGATGCACCTTCTTGCCGTCGAACGCCGTGCCGAGTTCGTCGGGCGTGACCGCAACCGGCGAGAACGCGGTCTGGCCCTTGCTCTGGAGAAACCCGAAGCCCTTGTTGAGCTCGGCCGGAATCAGATTGCGAAGGCTTACGTCGTTGACCAGCATCAGCAGGCGGATGAGCGGCTCGGTGTCCTTTGGTGACGCGCCCTGGCGCACGTCGGACACGATCACCGCGACTTCGGCCTCAAGATCGATGCCCCAGGCGGTGTCGGCCGCGAGAATCGGATCGCACGGACCGATGAACTCGTCGGAGGCGCCGCGATACATCAGTGGATCGGTCCAGAATGTCGGAGGCACCTCGGCGCCGCGCGCCTTGCGGACGAGCGCGACGTGATTGACGTAGGCCGAACCGTCGGCCCAGCCGAAGCTGCGCGGCAAGGGTGAGGCACATTTCCTGGCGTCGAACGGCATGTGCGCGATGCGGCCGGCCTCCAATGCATCGGCGATCTCGGTCAGGCGCGGCTCCGCCGACGACCAGCTTTCGATGGCCGCTTGCAGCGTCGGCGCTACTGCGGCTGCATCGGCGCGCGCGCGACAGGTCGCGCGACACCACGACCAGCCGCCCGTCGCGGCCGTGCTTGAGCGATGCGAGTTTCATGGGTTCACCATTGCTGCAGAGAGATTATGAGGAATACCGCGGCCCGCTTCCCGCGGGCGAGAAAGCGGGTCCGAGTGTGCCGCAACGCCGCGCAAATTTCACTTCGGCTTGCGCTGCTTCTTGTTGAAATGCTTCTTCAAGCCCTTCCAGCAATCGACGTAGTCGTCCTGGCGGGTCGGCAATTCGGCCGCGTATTTCGTGACGCGCTGACGAAACCGCGTCTCGAACATGAAGGCGAGCGTGTTCGTGAGCTTCACCGGCTTGAGCTCGGCGTTGCTCGCGTGCTCGAAAGCGTCGCTGTCGGGACCGTGCGGCAGCATCTGGTTGTGCAGGCTCATGCCGCCCGGCACGAAACCCTCGGGCTTGGCGTCGTAAACCCCGTAAACCAGCCCCATGAATTCCGACATGATGTTGCGGTGATACCAGGGCGGCCGGAACGTGTTCTCGGCCACCGCCCAGCGCTCCGGGAAGATGACGAAGTCGATATTGGCGGTGCCGGCGGTCTCCGACGGCGAGGTCAGCACGGTGAAGATCGACGGATCGGGATGGTCGAACAGGGTGGCGCCGACCGGGGAGAAGCGTCGCAGGTCGTATTTGTAGGGATAGTAGTTGCCGTGCCAGGCCGCAACGTCGAGCGGCGAATGCGGCACCTTGGTGCGGAACAGCTCGCCGCCCCATTTGACGAAGAGCGTGCACGGCTTTTCGACATCCTCGTAAGATGCAACCGGCGCGAGGAAGTCGCGCGCGTTGGCGAGGCAATTGGCGCCGATCGGGCCGCGGTCCGGCAGTTTCAACGCACCGCCGTAGTTTTCGCAGACGTAGCCCCGCGCCGGGCCGTCGATCAGCTCGACGCGGAAGATCACGCCGCGCGGGATCACGCAGATTTCGCCGGGTTCGATCTCGATCACCCCGAACTCGGTGCGAAAACGGAGCTTGCCCTGCTGCGCGACGACGAGCATCTCGCCATCGGCATTGAAGACGTGCTCGCGCTCCATCGACTTGGTGACCAGCAAGAACGTGCGCCGCCATGCCGGCCTGCGCTTCGGCGTCGCCGGCGGTGGTGACGGTGAAGAGGCCGGTGACGAAGTTCAGCGCCCGCTTGGGGATCGGCGTCGGACTCCACCGCAGTGGCGCGATCGGCAGATTCGGTGTCCTCGCGCGCCGGCGCCGTGCGGATCGCGCCGGCGTCGAGCCGCTCGAAACGTCCGGTGTGCCGTACGCTCGGGCGGATGCGATAGAGCCAGCTCCGTTGATTTGCGCCCTGTGGCGCGGTGAACGGCGAGCCCGAAAGCTGCTCGGCGTACAGCCCGTAGTTCACCTTCTGCGGCGAATTGCGGCCGACCGGCAACGCGCCGCGCAACGCCTCAGTCTCGAAGCTGTTGCCAAAGCCGGACAGGTATCGTGCCGCCATGACGCTTGCGCTCCCTCCGCGTTGCTTTCTGCCCAGTTTGGAGTGACTTTAGTTTCGGATGTAACCAAGATCAACCGGCTGCCTCGTGCGGGGCCGTAGCGCGCAACCGCTGCAGGTTACTGCGTACCGCCGCAGGCTTAGAGACGTTCTAATTGGTTGCACGTGGACAAGACTTACGCCAAGCTTTGCTTTCCAGGGAGAGCTGGCGAACCGGCCGCCTGGTGTCGAGCCCGAGGGGGGCGGAGCGACACATGAGCAATGGCACGGCCGAGAACGGCACGGCCGACACGCCCATTGGGCGTGACGACAACGCGCCGCTCAAGCTTGAGGAATTTCTTCCCTATCGGCTCAACGTGGTGGCGAGCCTCGTCTCGCAATCGCTGTCGCGCATCTACGCCGACCGGTATGGCATCGGCGTGCCGGAATGGCGGGTGCTGGTGACGCTCGGCCAATACGGGATGATGACCGGCAAGGCGATCGGCGCCCACAGCCACATGCACAAAACCAAGGTCTCGCGGGCGGTGGCGCTGCTGGAGCGGCGCAAGCTCGTGGCGCGGCGCGCCAACCGGGAGGACCTGCGGGAATCGTTCCTCGGACTGACGCCGGCGGGGCGCGCCATGTACCAGGACCTCGCGCCGATCGCGCTCGACTTCGCCAACCGCCTGTCGGAGGTGATCGATCCGGCCGACCGGACCGCCTTCGAGCGCGCCATCGACCGGCTGACCGAGCGTTCCACCAAGCTTTCGGCCGAGGTCGCAAACGAGCGCCGCAGCCGATAGTATCCCCGACCGCCAACGATCGCGTACTGGGGACCTTTCATGAAACTTTACACCTACTTCCGCTCGTCCGCCGCCTATCGGGTACGAATCGCTCTCAATCTCAAAGGCATCGCCTACGAGCCGGTCGCGATCCATCTCACCAAGGACGGCGGCCACCAGCATTCGCCGCAGTTCCGCGCCGTCAATCCGCTTGGGCGGGTACCGGCGCTCGCACTCAATTCCGGCGATATCCTGACCCAGTCGCTGGCGATCATCGACTATCTCGACGAGACCCACCCTGCTCCGCCGCTGTTGCCGCGCGATCCGATCGCACGCGCCCGTGTGCGGGCCTTCGCGCAGGTCGTCGCCTGCGACATCCACCCGCTCAACAACCTGATAGCGCTGCAATATCTGCGGCGCTCGATGAAACATGAGCAGGCCGAGATCGACGCCTGGTACCACCATTGGATCCTGCAAGGCTTTGCCGCGCTTGAGGCCATGATCGGGCCGCCGCCGTATTCGTTCGGCGGCGAGGTCACGCTCGCCGACATCTGCCTCGTCCCGCAGGTCGCCAACGCGCGGCGCCTGAAGGTGCCGCTCGACAACTTTCCGAAGATCGTGGCCGCGGACGCCGCCTGCCTCAAGCTACCCGCCTTCGACAAGGCGCGCCCGGAGAACCAACCGGACGCCGAGTGACCACGGCTGGCTGCGCTGCCAGCAGCCCGCGACCACTCCCCTCAATCTGCAAGCGGACCCCGTGACCCGATCACCTCTCGTCGAGGTCGTTCTGTGGATGGCCGGCGCCCTGGTCACGTTCTCGGCCTGCGCAGTCGCCATTCGCGTGCTCGCCAGCAGCCTCAATGTCTTCGAAATCCTCACTATCCGTCTGGGCTTCGGCGCCATCGTGCTGACGGGGCTTGCGGTCGTGCGGCCGGAGCTGCGCCACGATCTGCGCCTGCGCCGGATGGGTCTGCATTTGGTGCGCAACAGCACGCATTTCATCGGCCAGTACAGCTGGGCGCTGGCGCTCACGCTGCTGCCGTTCGCAACCGTGTTCGCGCTCGAGTTCACCACTCCGGCCTGGGTCGCGCTGCTCGCCTGGCTGATGCTCGGCGAGCGGATGACCACGAGCCGCGCCGGCAGCATCGCGCTGGGCTTTCTGGGCGTGCTGGTGATCGTGCGGCCGGGATTCGCAAGCTTCCAGCCGACGGTGCTGCTGGTGTTGTTTGCGGCGCTGATGTTTGCGCTGTCGCTGATTGCGACCAAGAAGCTCACCCACGACGTCAGCACGTTTGCGATCATCTTCTGGATGAACCTGATGCAGCTGCCGATGGCGCTGTCCTGGCCGACCGTCGTCGCCGCGACCGGCGGGCCGTCGTTGTTCGTCTTCCGGATGGGCGCGGATACCGTTCTGCCGGCGCTGGCGCTCGGGGTTATGGGGCTGACCTCGCACTATTGTCTGACCAATGCGTTCCGTGCCGGCGACGCCACAGTGGTGGTTCCGCTCGATTTCCTGCGCATCCCGCTCATTGCACTGGTCGGTTGGATGTTCTACGGAGAGTCGCTCGACGTGTTCGTGTTCGTCGGCGCTGGCCTGATCATTTGCGGCGTGCTGTGGAATCTGCTGGCGGAATCGCGGCAAGAGCGGGTTCGTCTGTCCACACGCTTGAAAAAGCCACGTGCCGCCGATGCTTGACGGGGCCGACAACCGGTGTCCAAACTTTGGCCACCATTTGGGACGCATCGTGACCATGGGTGGCAACGCGACTCAAGGCTCACCGGGGACGGGGGTTGCGATGAATTCGATGGTCGGGCGCGTTCTCGCGCCGGTCCTCATCGCGGCGTCCACTACGCTGATTGCTCCCCTCGCCGGCCAGGCCCAGCAGAACCCGCAGCCAAACCTCCTGCAAAGAGAGCCGCAGAGCCCCCGACCGAATCTCCAACAGAATCCAGTGTGCGCCCGCCTGGAGACACAGCTCGCCGCATTCGATCGCGGCGCGGCCGACCCGGCCCGCGCCGAGCAGATCAAGCGGTTCGAGGAGGCGGCAAGCAAGCAGCAGGCCGAACTCGAGCGGCAGACCGAGAACGCGCGGCGGCTGCGTTGCGAAGGCAACAGCTTTTTCGTTTTGTTCAGCAACCAGCCGGCGCAATGCGGCCCGATCAACGCCCAGGTCCAGCAGATGCGCGGCAATCTCGAGCGCATCCAGTCCGACCTCGATCGGCTGAAAGGCGCCAGCGCCGCGCCGGAGCGCGAAGGGCAGCGCCGCGCCATCCTGGTCGCGCTCTCACAGGCCAATTGCGGCGCGCAATACAGCGCCCAGGTGACGGCGGCCACGCAGCCGCGCGGCGGCGGCCTGTTCGAGACGCTGTTCGGGGCGGGCTCGATCTTCACCCCCGGCGACGCACAGTCGGGAGGCGCGTATCGCACGGTCTGCGTGCGCACCTGCGACGGCTATTACTACCCGATATCGTACTCGACGGGCCAAGCCAATTTCGCCAACGATGAACGGACCTGCCAGCGCTCGTGCCCGGCCGCCGAGGTCATGCTGTTTTCGCACCGCAATCCGGGCGAAGACATGAACCAGGCGGTTTCGATCAGCGGGCAGCTCTACACCGCCCTGCCCACCGCGTTCCAATACCGGCAGGCGTTCGATGCCAGTTGCTCCTGCCGGCGACCGGGCGAGACCTGGGCGCAGGCGCTCAAGCACCTCGAAGACACCACGGTCGAACAGGGCGACATCGTCGTAAACGAAGAGCGCGCGCGACAAATGTCGCAGCCGCGGGTGGACGCGCAGGGCCGGCCGATCAAGCCGGACGCGCGCTCGGTCTCGCAAACCGCGCCGACGCAAGCCAAGGCCGTGGGCGCTGCTGCCACGCCCGCTGCAGCCCCGGCTGCCGTCTCCCCGGGCGCGGCCGCGGCCGCGACTGCCGCGTCCGTTGCGGCCGGAGCATCAACCAGGTCGTCGGAGCCCGCGGTCAAGCCCGATCCGAACCGGCAGGTGCGCTCGGTCGGACCGACGTTCCTGCCCGCCCGCTGACGCGTCCACTTGTTTGGAACGCCGAGCACCCGTCGCACGCCAGAGCATATTCCGTTTGAGACGATGCTAATGATGCCCGCATTCCCGCACAACGCGGCTCGCGCTTGCGTCCCCTCGCTTGATCGGAATGACCGACGCGGCGGTGCCGCATACACAGACTTCGCCGCGCATCCGAATCAGCGAGGGAATGAGGCTGCGCCACACGCGCGCTTCTCCCTCCCCCTTGTGGGGAGGGTGGCCGAGCGGAGGCGATAGCCGAGCGAGGCCGGGTGGGGCGGGACTCACCCAAAAAAGTATGCTGCTCACATGGGCTCAGCAGACCCCACCCAGTTCGCGCTCGGATTCCCTCCGCGCGAACCACCCTCCCCACAAGGGGGAGGGATAGCGTGCTCGCCGCAATGGTGGCGTTCACGCGGCCGTCACATACACTATTACGCTGTCGTCGCCGCTTTCGCGGGAATGAGCGGAGCTTGCTGCTTGCGGAACCGATTCATCTTCAACGCATCATGCTTCAGAAATCGACGGCTTCGCTCTTGGCTAGTCCGCCGCCGCGCAGCAGCGCGCGGTCGGGCTCGGGCGGCGGAGCGCCTGTGTCGCGAAAGCGGTTGACGATCGGGTAGCGGCGGTCACGTCCGAAGTTCCTAAGCGTCACCTTGACCCCCGGCGCGGCTTGCCGGCGCTTGTATTCGGCAAGGTTGAGCATGCGTTCGACCTTGCTGACGGTCTGGCGGTCGAAGCCTGCAGCCACGATGGTCGCGATCAACTCTTCGCGTTCGACCAGTCGTTCGAGAACCTGATCGAGAATGTCATAGGGCGGCAACGTGTCCTGGTCCTTCTGGTTCTCGCGCAGTTCGGCGGTCGGCGCTTTCTCAATCACGTTCTCGGGGATGATCGTCCCATTGGGACCCAGCGCCCCCTTGGGCTTCCAGGCGTTGCGCAGCCGCGACAGGCGGTACACCTCGGTCTTGTAGAGATCCTTGATCGGATTGAATCCGCCGTTCATGTCGCCATAGAGCGTCGCATAGCCGACCGACATCTCCGACTTATTGCCGGTTGTCACCACCATCAGGCCAAACTTGTTGGAAATCGCCATCAGGATGGTGCCGCGCGCCCGCGCCTGCAGATTCTCCTCGGTCACGTCGCGTGGTTTGCCGGCAAACAGCGGTGAGAGTACGCCTTCCAGCCCGATCACCGCGCTCTCGATCGGCAGGATGTCGTAGGTCACACCCAGGGCGTTCGCCACGCCCGCGGCATCGTCGAGCGACGCCTGCGAGGTGAAGCGATAAGGCAGCATCACGCAATGCACCCGCTTCGCGCCGAGCGCGTCGGTCGCAAGCGCGGCGCAGAGCGCCGAAATCGATCCCGCCGGAAAGCCCGAGTACGACGCCCCTGAATCCGTTCTTGTCGACGTAGTCGCGCAGACCCAGCACGCAGGCCGTATAGTCGGCCTTCTCTCCCTCCTCGGGCTTGACCACCGGTGCATCGATGCAGCGCCACGTGCCGGCCTCGCGCCGCCACTGGGTCAACGCCAATGTCTCCCGGAAGGTCGGCAGCTGCGCGCCGATGCTGCGGTCGGCGTTGAGCACAAACGAAGCGCCGTCGAACACCAGCTCGTCCTGGCCGCCGACCATGTTGAGATAGACCAACGGCAGGCCCGATTCCACGACGCGCGCGACGGCGATGCTGAGGCGATGATCGCTCTTGCCGCGCCAGTACGGCGAGCCGTTCGGCACCAGCAGGATTTCGCCGCCGGTCTCGCTCAGGCACTCGACCACCTCGGCGCCCCAGATGTCCTCGCAGATCGGGACGCCGATGCGTACCCCCTTGACCAGGATCGGACCGGGCATCGGGCCGGGCACAAACACGCGCTTCTCGTCGAACACGCCATAATTCGGCAGATCGACCTTGCTGCGCACGGCTTCGATCGCGCCGCCGGCCAGCAGGACGTAGGCGTTATAAAGCTTGCCATCGTCCACCCACGGCGTGCCGACCAGCACCGCCGGGCCGCTCGTGCTCTCGCGCGCCAGCGCCTCAACCGCGGTGCGGCAGGCGGCCTGGAACGCGGGCTTGAGCACGAGGTCTTCCGGCGGATAACCCGCGATAAACAGCTCCGGAAAGGCGACCAGATCGGCGCCGGTCTTGGCCGCCTGGTCGCGCGCCCGGCGGACCTTTTCGGCGTTGCCGGCAACGTCGCCAACGATCGGATTGAGCTGGGCGAGAGCGATCTTGAGGCTATCGGCAGGCCGCGCATTCATGCCGATGATCTAGCGCGCCGGCCGGTGCCCCGCAATCGCGAGAATGACAGTGGCGCACAATCGGTCAGTTGCCCGCCGACCGCACGAACGAAAAATACTTGACCGTTCAAAGCAGGCTGAACCGCTCGGCCAGGGCGACCAGCCAGACCATCCCCGCGATCAACAGCGCGATCCCGACCGCGGCCGACGCCATGTCCTTGACGCGGCCGATGGCAGGGTGGGTTTCGCGCGTGATGTGGTCGGAGAGCTTCTCGATGGCAGTGTTGAGCAATTCGACGACCATCAGGAGCAAAATGACGCCGATCAGCGCCACGCGCCGCCACGCCTCGGTCGCAACCACGAAGGCCAGCGGCACCGCGAGCATGAAAGCGAACAGCTCCTGGCGGAACGCCTCCTCGCTGCGCGCCGCCGCGCGCAGACCGTTCCAGGTGTTGCGGCAGGCCCGTAGGAGGCGGAGCACGTTACTGGGAGGCGCGCAGTCCAGCGGGACCGGCACCCATCTTGACCACGCCGGCGGGCCGCAGCGCCTTGCCGTTGAAGCTGAACACCTGTAGCTCGCGCTCGGTCACGCAGCCGACCGCGAGCGTCTTGCCGTCTCTGCTCCAGGCTGCGCCCTGACACCAATGCCCGACCTTTGCCTCGGTTACCGGAGTGAGCTTGCCCCCCTTGATGGCGAGGATTTTCACGAGCCCGAAATCGTTGAAGAACGGCGAGGCTTTAGGCTTGTTCGAGCCGTTAGTCACCGTCACTGCAACGAAGTTTCCGTCCGGCGAAATAGCTACGCCCTCGGGAGTCTGGCCGACCGTCACGGTGTCGACAACCCGCGGCGGGTTTGCCTTGAGGTCGATCAAGCTGACGGTATCGGCATCACCCTGGCCGAGACCAATGTTGCCAACGACCGCGACATCGCCCTTGCGCGACATCTCGATGCTGTACGGACGCAGGCCCGCGTTCATGTCGCGCTTGGCATGCTCGACCTTGTTTCCTTCGATCGAGAGTACCGAAATCTTGTAGTCGCCGTCGCGTGTCACCAGGGCAGTCTTGCCGTCGGGAGCGAACACCACGTGGCTTGGGCCGCTCTTGGCATCGCCGAGCGATATCTTACCGGCTGGCGCGACCACCTTGCCGGCGACGGTGAAGATCGAGACCGTTCCTTCCGAGCGGTTGGCGACCAGCGCAAGCGTCCCCGCGCGGTTGATGGAAACGCCGGCCGCGCCGGCGCCGGCCTGAAGCGTGGCGCTCACCGACGGCGGCGTCGCCTTGAGGTCGATAACGGTGAGCGTGTTGTCGGGAATGACCTTTCGCTCGTCGGCTGGATCAAGCTTCATTCCGCCCGTAACCAGCGCCAAGCTCTCGTCGGCGTTGATGGCAGCGCTTTGCGGCGGGCCGACGATGCTGGTGGGCGCCAGGAGCTCAGCCACGATCTTGGGCGGCTTGGCTCCCAGGTCGACGATCGCGACATAGTCGGTCACCGGATTGGGAGGCACCGTGTTGACGCCATCGACCGGCACCGCCTTGCCGTCGTTTGCGACAATCGCAAGCTGAGCCGCGGCCCGCTCGACGACGCACGGCAAAGCAACGAGCGCGACAATGACAGCAGGCCAATGGCGGCGCATGGCGTGTCTCCCCGGCTCGGATCATGCAACGGCGAGGACGCGCCGAGCTCGCCGATCCCGCTGCCGCAATCTACCGAAACGCGGGCCGGTCTTACAGCCCTGCGACCGCAGGTAGCGGTTTGGCCTTGGCCGCCCGCTCGTCCTTGAGCAGATCGGCCATCAGGAAAGCAAGCTCGATCGCCTGCTCGGCGTTCAGCCGCGGATCGCAGAGCGTGTGATAGCGAGCGTTGAGGCCCTCGTCGGTGATTGCATGTGCTCCGCCGGTGCATTCGGTGACGTGCTGGCCGGTCATTTCGAGGTGCACACCGCCGGCATGGGTGCCTTCGGCGGCATGGACGGAGAAGAACGACTTCACCTCCTTGAGGATCAGGTCGAACGGCCGGGTCTTGTAGCCGCTGCGCGAGGTGATGGTGTTGCCGTGCATCGGATCGCACGACCACACCACCGTGCGGCCTTCGCGCTTGACCGCGCGCACCATCGCCGGAAGTTGCTCGGCGACTTTGTCGGCGCCGAGCCGCACGATCAGCGTCAGCCGGCCGGGTTCGTTCTCCGGGTTGAGGATTTCGATCAGGCGCAGCATCTCGTCGATCTTGCTCGACGGCCCGCACTTGAGACCGAGCGGGTTGATGATGCCGCGACAGAATTCGACGTGGGCGTGGTCGGGTTGACGGGTCCGGTCGCCGATCCAGACCATGTGGGCGGAGGTGGCGCACAAGGTGCCGGGATGGGTGGAGTCCTCGCGCGTCAACGCCTGCTCGTAGCCGAGCAGCAGCGCCTCGTGGCTGGTGTAGAAATCGGTGGTCTTGAGCTCGGGATGCTTCTCGAGGTCGAGGCCGCAGGCCTGCATGAAGGCCAGCGCCTCGGAGATGCGGTCGGCGAGTTCGAGATAGCGCTGCGAGGACTGCGCGGATCGAGGTCGAGCATCCACTGGTGCACGCGGCCGAGACTGGCGTAGCCGCCGTGGGTCAGCGCGCGCAACAGATTGAGGGTGGCGGCCGAATGCCGGTAGGCCTCGACCAGCCGCGCGGGATCGGCCGCGCGCGCCGTCGCGGTGAACTCGGGACCGTTGATGATGTCGCCGCGGTAGCTTGGCAGTTCCTCGCCGTTCTTCTTCTCGATCGGCGAGGACCGCGGCTTGGCGAACTGGCCGGCGATGCGGCCGACCTTCACCACCGGCACGGCGGCGGCGTAGGTCAGCACCACCGCCATCTGCAGGAACACGCGCAGGAAGTCGCGGATGTTGTTGGCGCTGATGTTGTTGGCGCTCGGGTCGGTGAAGCTCTCGGCGCAGTCGCCGCCCTGCAGCAGGAAACCCTCGCCGAGCGCCACGCGGCCGAGCGCAGCCTTGAGGTCGCGCGCCTCGCCCGCGAACACCAGCGGAGGATAGTCTGCAAGCTGCTGTTCGACCGCGAGCAACGCCTGATGATCCGGATATTCCGGCACCTGGAGGATCGGCTTCTTGCGCCAACTGTCACGCGTCCAACGCTCGGCCACGACGCAATGCTCCGCTGTTTGAATTTCCTCGTGTCGGGACGGCGGACTTATAACGGCAGACGACGGCCAATAGCCAGCGCGGCCCAAGTTTCGGTCCGGTCGCCGCAAACTGTTGGCGCGAAAGCGCTATTCCGCGGCCTCGCGGACGTGGCTGTAGGCCTTTTCGCGCATCGTGACGAGCTCTTCGGCCGCGGTCGGGTGCACCGCCATGGTGGCGTCGAGGTCGGCCTTGGTGGCCTTCATCTTGATCGCGATGGCCATCAGCTGGGCGAGTTCGCCGGCCTCGGAGCCGACGATGTGGCAGCCGACGAGCCGGTCGGTCGAGCCGTCGACCACGAGCTTCATGAACATGCGGGTGTCGCGGCCGGCCAAGCGTCGCCTTCATCGGCCGGAAGACGGACTTGTAGACGTCGACCTTGGGCCATTGGCGGCAAGCCTCGGCCTCGCTCAGCCCGACCACGCCGACCTCGGGCTCGGTGAACACCGCGGTCGCAACGTCCGCATGGTCGACCGCCGTCGGCCGGCCGCCGAACACGCTGTCGGCGAACGCATGGCCCTCGCGGATCGCAACCGGCGTCAGATTGATGCGGTTTGTCACGTCGCCGATGGCGTAGATGTTCGGAACCGATGTCTGGGAGTACTCGTCGACGGCGATCCCACCGCTTTGGGCGATCTCCACGCCCACCGCCTCCAGGCCCAAGCGCGCAATGTTCGGTCTCCGACCGGTCGCGAACATCACCCGATCAACGACGATATCCTCATGGTCGGACAATTCGACGCACAGTCCGTGATCGACCTTGGCGACCGCCTCCACGATCCGCTTGCATACGATGCGGATGCCGCGCTTTTCCAATTCACCCCGCAGGTGCGTACGCACGTCGTCGTCGAAACCGCGCAGGATATTCTCGCCGCGATAGACAACTGTGACCTCGGAGCCAAGCCCGTTGAAGATCGTTGCGAATTCCAGCGCTATGTAGCCGCCGCCCTGGATCAGGATGCGCCTCGGAAGCTCTGTCAGGTGGAAGGCCTCATTGGACGTGATCACGTGCTCAAGGCCCGCAATATCGGCGCCCAAATGGGGCGCTGCGCCGGTAGCGACCAAAATGCGTCCAGCGCGCACCGTTTCGCCGGTTGCCAGCAGCCGGACGGTGTTGCGATCGACGATCTCGGCTCGACTCTTGACGATCGCGACCTTGGCGCGTTCGAGATTGGTCGTGTAGGCGGCCTCGAGCCGAGCAATCTCACGGTCCTTGTTAGCGATGAGCGTGGGCCAGTCGAATGACGGCTCCGGCACGGTCCAGCCATAGCCCGCGGCGTCCTCGAACTCGCCGGCAAACCGCGACGCATACACCAGGAGCTTCTTCGGAACGCAGCCGCGGATCACGCAAGTGCCGCCGACCCGGTACTCCTCCGCAATCATGACGCGGGCGCCGTGACCGGACGTGATGCGGGCGGCGCGCACGCCGCCCGAGCCGGCTCCGATCACGAACAGATCAACCTCATTGCCCATTGTATCTCCTGCAAGCGAGCCCTACGGCTCCGCGCGGCGTCAGATCAGGTCG
This sequence comes from uncultured Alphaproteobacteria bacterium, assembly GCA_963821555.1. Lineage (GTDB taxonomy): Bacteria > Pseudomonadota > Alphaproteobacteria > Rhizobiales > Xanthobacteraceae > Z2-YC6860. The sequence goes on from CAWGEM010000026.1 coordinate 148,297, forward strand.
TGACCCTTCTTCTTCATCTCGGCGCGCATTCTGGCGATTACCTCCTCGGCGAATTTGCCGGACCACTCGTTTGCGACCTTCATGCTCTCGTCCAGCGCCCTTGGCTCTTCCGAAATCAGCTTCTTGCCGAGCGGTGTCTTGTAGAAGGCGACCGCCTCCTTGAGTTCCTGCTCGGTGAAATACTGTGCGTAGACGCGCACGATCTGCTGCTCAAGTTCGACACGCCGCGCGGCGAGTTCGGCATGAATCTTCTGCGCAACCTCGTTCAGTTCGCGCCCCAAATTCGGGTTGGTCTGGGTGAACAGGCTCCGGTGATATTCGATGACCCCGCTGATCACAGGGGTAAACAACCGCATCGCGCCCTTGGCCTCGACCAGTTCCCTCGCCAGAATCAATGAGGTCGCTGACGGTTGCTGCTGCGCATGGGCCGCCCCAGCAAAGCAGACGCCCAAGGCAACTGCGACGCAGACGACACGAAAATTCATGACTTGCTCCTTTTGCGGGGACGTTCAGGACCGTTCGACAATGCGGACGCCACCGGGCCCGGACACAATAGCCGTTTGCGCCATCCCGATGAACAGGCCGTGCTCGACCACACCCGGAATCGACGCGAGCCGGGCCGCGAGATCCTTGGGATCGCGGATCCGGCCGAGCGCGGCATCGAGAATCCAGTGTCCGCTGTCGGTGACGAAAGCATGGCCGTCCCGGCCGCGCCGCAGCGTTGCTGCCCCGGGCGCTCCGGCAGCAGCGCAGGCTGCCTCGACCGCGATCCGCGTGGCGGCGAGGCCGAACGGGACGACCTCGATCGGCAATGGGAACCGGCCAAGCACCGGAACCAGCTTGGATTCGTCGGCGATTACCAGCATGTGGGCAGAGGCCGCCGCCACGATTTTCTCGTGCAAGAGCGCGCCGCCGCCGCCCTTAATCGAGACTCAAATCCGGCGCGATCTCGTCGGCGCCGTCGACCGTGAGATCCAGCACCGGCGTCTGTTCGAGGGTGGTAAGCGGCACACCGAGACGCTCGGCGTCGTCGCGCGTCGCCCGCGAGGTCGGCACGCCGACCACATCGAGGCCGGCCCGCACCTTCTCGGCTAGAAGCTCGACGAAGTGCCGCGCGGTCGAGCCGGTGCCGAGCCCAAGCCGCATACCCGGCCGCACCCGTTCGACCGCCTTGCCAGCGGCTTGACGCTTCTGCGCTTCGATGTCCATGAGTTCAGCGCGCTGAATGCCCAAGAGGCGCCACCACTCTAGTGCCCCCTTGCTTCCGAAGTTCGTGTCAGAAAGTGCTGAGATGTATCACGAACTCCGGAAGCGGGGCACTAGCGATCCCCCTCCCCGCCAGGATAGCCGAAAAGCATGACTGCACTCACCGTGGTGTTCGACCTCGACGGCACGCTGGTCGATACCGCACCGGACCTTGTCGATGCGCTCAATATCGTACTTCGGAACGAGGGACTGCCGCCGGTTCCCTATCTGGAGGGGCGGGCCATGATCGGGGGTGGCGCTCGCCGCATGGTCGAGCTCGGGCTGAGATGGCATGGCCAACCCGCAACGCCGGCCCTTGTCGACAGGCAATACGCCAATTTCATTGCTCATTATTCGGAGCATATCGCCGACCGGTCGCGCCCGTTTCCGGGGGTGGCCGCAGCGCTCGATCGCCTGGCCGGGCAAGGCCGCCGGCTCGCGGTCTGTACCAACAAGCTCGAAGCGCTGTCGCGCCGGCTGCTCGACGCGCTCGGCATGGGCGACCGCTTCGCCACAATTTGCGGCCAGGACACCTTTGGCATCCAGAAGCCCGATCCGGAAATCCTGCGGCGGACAATCCTGGTGGCCGGCGGGGAAGTCGGGCGGGCCATCATGATTGGCAACTCCGGCAACGACATCGCTGTGGCACGCGCGGTGGGGCTGCCCGTGGTGGCGGTCGACTTCGGCTACACCGAGACCCCCGTCGCTGAACTTCGGCCAGACCGGATCGTCAGCCACTTTGACCAATTGCCGGCGGCAGTAGCCGAATTGGCAGGCATTTCCTGACGATTGCGCTGGCATCCCGGCCGCAGGCGCGTTTTAATCTGGTGTTTACTGTACGCGGGGCACATTGACCGGCGGTTGCATCGCCGGTTGGCATGCTGGCGGCGGTGGCGTTCATTAGCGTAATGCGTCGCCCGGACGCGTTGCCGGTTCGCTCTGTCGCCGCTTGACCATGAGGCGCGGCGGGCGACCGCACGATCGGGCGGGAGCGACCATGAAACGAGTCCTCGTCATAGCTGCGAGCGGCCTGACCCTTGCTGCATGCGCGGGTGCTGGCACGTCATCGTTGCAGTTCCCGAAAATGGAGGCCGCTGGATCGGTGGCGCTGCGGTTTGAATTGTCCCCCGCCGGCGCCGAGGTGCAAGTGCCGGACGGACGCACGTGCGTCACGCCCTGTTCGCTGAGTGTCCCCGCAAATGAAATGTCGGTGACGTTCAGCCTTCCCGACTTTCAGCCGGAGACGGTGCCGATCCACGTTGCGACCGCGCCAGCTTCCACCGACCCGTTTGCCCTGCCGCCCGAGCCGCGGCTCGCGCCGAACCCGGTGTTTGCAGACCTGAGACCCGTCAGCGCGCCGCCGCGCCGGAATGTAAAGAAAAAGCCGGTGGTCGCTCAGAGTCAGAGCAGGCCTGTGCCAGCGTCGCGAGCCGCACCGGCTGCCATGGCGCCACCGCCGCCCGCACCCGCTCCAGCTCCATCATCGCCGTGGCCGCCGCCGCCGGCTCGGTAGGGTGGCCGACCCATGACTTAGGCCGCCGGCGGCAGGCGCACGGCCGGCTTGCGGACTGTAACTTGGGTCGCTTTTCTTGACTCCGCTCACACCGGCTCTACAACCGGCGCCGTCGGGCGCTTAGCTCAGCGGGAGAGCGTCCCCTTCACACGGGGAAGGTCGCAGGTTCAATCCCTGCAGCGCCCACCATCTTACCGGCGAAGCGACGTTCGAGCGGCAGCAAAATTGACCATCCGCCGGGGCCGGCCGGGCGTCCGTTGAGATAGGCTACGACGCTCCCGAGTCCTCGGCGGAACTGGTGAGGCGCGTCATGACGCATACCGAGATAGCATTCGCAAACGAGCGCGCGATCATCGCCGATATGCTGATCAACCTCCTGACCAACCTTCGGCTGACCTACCTCCCTGACCTCGAAACTGCAGACGCCCACGAGTTGCTGCTCACCGGGGCCCATGTTCTGATCGCTCAATTGGGGAGCCAGCCGGCGACGGCGGGCGAGATCAGCCGTGTGATCGGCCGCCCGCGCGGCGTTGTCACGCAACGGCTGGACGAGCTGATCGAGCGCGGCTACATCGAGCGTCGCGGCAACCGGTACGAAATGACTGCGAAATTCAACGTGCCGAACCTGCAGCGACACATGCGAAGCAATATCAGTATTATTCAGGCCGCCGCCAAGCGGCTCGGCGCCGCGCACCGGTCGCCGCACGCGTGACTGGGCTTGCTACTCCCTACTCCTCTCGCCAGTGCGCCACGACCCAATTCGGTGGCACGGGTACACAGCGAGACACTGGCTCGGAATCGACATCCGATCTCGTCGCGATGGCGTGGACGCCATTGCTGCGGCAGAGCGGCGAGCGAATTTCGCCGGGCGCGGCGTGATGGTGCCGCCGGGCAAAGGAGCTTGCGAGAAGGCCGAGGCTGCCTAGCCGGCCGCGGGGCAACGCGCCCACGATCCTTTTCACACGCTTGATCGATTAGGGAGACGCCCCGGTCAATAGACTCCTTGCGCCCAGGCCGTCGCCGTCACAGTGGCAACCGCGGTCACCGCGCACAGCAACGTCGCCAGCACGAAGCCCCACAGCGCAAGCCCCTCCCCGCGCTGCTGCTGCGGCCGCGAAAAACCGCGCGTTGCCTCGTGCACAAAGGCCCCACCGAAAATCGTAAAGTGCTGCGACATGCTTAACCTCGCCTGAACCGTGACCGCATCATCACGCGCGCCTGTGGAATCTGAAGTGCGAAAGGTCACATGTCGCGGCGTCCCTCGCTCGCCAGGCTCGCGGAGCCAGACACCCACGAGGCCGGATGTCCGTCGCAGTTTCGTTGCTCGCGGCTCTACCGGAATACCAAGCACCGCCGCTCGGAACTACCGGTTGATGACAACCATCGAGACGGTTGCCGCGGCTGCCGATCTGTGGCTTTTGTGAGGAGACAGCAAAGGGAGGGGATGGAATGCCGTCGCGTCTCGTCACCGCTATCGCCGCGAGCGCCATACTCGCCGTTGCGGCCGGGTCGGCCACAGCGCAATTGTTCGGCGATCCTCCCTCCGCACGCCCGAGCGGCGCGTCGCGCGGCGGCGGTGGTTTCTTTGACCTGTTTGGCATCGGCGGCGGCAGCGGTGGCGGTGGCGGTGGCGGTGGCCTCTCGCGCTCCACGGTCAGCTATCCGAATCGGCACAAGCCCGGCACCATCGTGATCAACACTGGTGAGCGCCGGCTCTATCTCGTGCAGGACAACGGCACGGCGCTCCGCTATGCGATCGGCGTAGGCCGCATCGGCTTCACCTGGAAAGGCGTGCGCAAGGTCACCGCGAAAAAGGAATGGCCGTCGTGGACGCCGCCGGCGCAGATGTTGCGGCGCCGGCCGGACCTGCCCCGCCACATGGTCGGCGGCGTCGACAATCCGCTCGGCGCCCGCTCGATGTATCTCGGCGGCACGCTCTACCGCATCCACGGCTCGAACGAGCCGGACACGATCGGCCAGGCGGTGTCGTCAGGCTGCTTCCGGCTGACCAACGACGACGTCATCGATCTCTACAACCGGGTCCGCGTCGGCGCGACCGTGATCGTGCAATAGAACCGGAACCGGGCACGAACGGCCCGCCGCGCTATGCGCGCTGAGGCGGGTCGCGGCTTAGGCCCTTGGCGGCAAGCTCATCGAGGTAGCCTTGCCACTTGCGCTCGCGGCCGCGTCCCAGTTCGAACAGGTAGTCCCAGCTGTAGATGCCGGTGGAGTGCAGGTCGTCGAACACCAGCCGCACGGCATAGTTGCCGACCGGGTGGATTTCGATGATCGCAACGTGGCGCTTGCCCGGGACGGTCTTGCGCTCATCCGGCGAATGGCCCTGGACCTCGGCGCTTGGGCTCACGACCCGCAGATATTCGGCATCGAGCGCAAAGCGCTCGCCGCTGTCGAACGTGACGGTGAAAGCCTTGCGGTCCTTCGACAGCCGCAGCTCGGTCGGCCACGGACGGGGCTCTTCGGCAACGGCCATAACGTCCTCCCAATACCGCGAACAGGCCTATATATAGGAAGGCAAGCCTGGACGTTGGGCCCGCGGGCCCACAGAATCCGGGCTGCCAAGGAACAAAATGACCGCTGCGCCTGTTCTCGATCTCGACCGGCCAACCCGGCGCCCGGCGCCGCTGATTGATCCGTTCGCTCGCGCCATCACCTACCTGCGGGTTTCGGTGACCGACCGCTGCGATTTCCGCTGTGTCTACTGCATGGCGGAACACATGTCGTTCCTGCCCAAGGCCGACCTGCTCACGCTCGAAGAGCTTGACCGGCTGTGCAGCGCGTTCGTGGCCAAGGGCGTGCGCAAGCTCCGCCTGACCGGTGGCGAGCCGCTGGTGCGGCGCGGCATCATGACGCTGGTCGCCTCGCTGTCGCGCCACCTGCAGACCGGCGCGCTCGACGAGCTGACGCTGACCACCAACGGCTCGCAGCTTGTCCGATGCGCGACCGAACTGCGGGACTGCGGCGTCGAGCGCATCAACGTGTCGCTCGACACGCTCGACCCCGACCGCTTTCGCGCCATCACCCGCTGGGGCGATCTCGACAAGGTGCTGGCCGGCATCGATGCGGCGCAGGCCGCGGGCCTCAAGGTCAAGATCAACGCGGTCGCGCTCAAAGGTGTCAACGAGGACGAGTTGCCGAAGCTCGTAAGCTGGGCCCACGGCCGCGGCATGGACCTCACCATCATCGAGGTGATGCCGCTCGGTGACATCGGTGAGGAGCGGCTTGCCCAATACCTGCCGCTGTCGATCGTGCGCGCGCGGCTTGCCGAGCGCTTCACGCTCGACGATATCGACTACCGGACCGGCGGCCCTGCCCGCTACGTGCGCGTCCGCGAGACCGGCGGCCGGCTCGGGTTCATCACGCCGCTGACGCATAATTTCTGCGAATCCTGCAATCGGGTGCGCATCACCTGCACCGGAACGCTCTACATGTGTCTTGGCCAGGAGGACGCCGCCGACCTGCGCGCGCCGCTGCGCGCCTCGACGTCCGACGAACCTCTGTACGCTGCAATCGACGAGGCGATTTCCCGCAAGCCCAAGGGCCACGACTTCGTCATCGACCGGCGCCACCGGCGCCCGGCGCTTTCCCGCCACATGAGTGTGACCGGCGGCTGACCGCCGCCGCCACCAGCCGTCATTATCTCATCGCGGGGGAGCCTTCGTGTCGTCCCTGACAGCCAATCAGCGCGGCATTCTGGCGGTCTGCGGCTGCATGGCCTCGTACACCGTCAACGACGTGCTGGTGAAGAAGGTCCTGCAGCACTACCCGGTCGGCGAGGTGATCTTCGTGCGCGGCGTGATGAGCACGCTGCTGATCGTCGGCGTTGTTATGGCGCTCGGGCATGCGCAGCAGTTGAGGGTCGGTCTCGACCGGCACGTCGCGGCCCGTTCGGTGTTCGACGGGTTGTCGACGGTGGGCTTCATCGCGGCGCTTGCGCACATGAAGCTCGCCAATCTCGCCGCCGTGCTGCAGGTCGCGCCGCTCCTGATCACCGCATTGTCGGTCGCCTTCTTCCGCGAGCAGGTCGGATGGCGGCGCTGGACCGCGATCACGATCGGCTTCCTCGGCGCGCTGTTCGTGATCAAGCCGGTGCCGTCCGAATTCAGCATCTGGGCGATCGTCGGCGCCGCGTCCGCTCTGTTCTCGGCGCTGCGTGAAATCCAGACCCGCCGCATCGATCACGGCATTCCGACGATCGTGATCGCGTTTTGGGGCGCGGTCGGCATCACGCTATGCGGTGCCTCGTTTGCGCTGACCGAAGACTGGCGCCTGCTCGCGGCCGCAGACCTGCTGGAGCTGTTCGTTGCGGCGGTGTTCGTTGGGCTTGCGATCTATCTGCTCGCGCTCGGCTTTCGCGGCGTCGACATGTCGGTGGTGGCGCCGTTCCGGTACATCTATCTGCTGACCTCGGCGGTCGGTGGCTATCTGATGTTCCGCGAATTGCCCGACGGCTGGACGATCGTGGGCGCCCTCCTGATCGTGGGCAGCGGCCTTTATACGCTGCACCGCGAAGCGGTGCGCCGTCGCGCGCTGACCGCGATTGCAACCACGGCCCTCTAGTTCGGGCGCCCGGACCGGGGTCGTCTGCGGCGGGCGAAGCGGCGGTCCGCGGCCGTCGGTCGTCTTCGACCAACTTTCAATTGACGGCCGGCGCGGCCTTCGGATTAGCTGGACGCGCTCGCCCGGGCTTTGGTCCCGGACTGGCGGGGGTTGCGGGCTGCCGGCAGGCGCTTCGCGGGGGGGGGGGATGGGACTTGGACGCACTGCTCAACGTGCTCCTCAAGTTCAGCCGTGCGATCGACGCGGTTAATCAGAAGTTCGGCGTCGTGGCCAACTATCTCGTCCTGGCGGCCGCGCTGCTCAGCGCAGCCAACGCCGGCTTTCGCTACGGCATCAACGCGCTGATCGAATTGAGCCGCGAGTTTCACTTTCTCTCCGGCATTCAGCTTCTCATCAACTGGTACGGCAACAACTCCAACGCGTTCCTTGAAGCGCAGTGGTACATGTTCGCCGCCATGGTGCTGTTCGGCGCCTCCTGGACGCTGAAGGTCAACGAGCACGTCCGCGTTGACCTCATCTACAGCATGGTGAGCGATCGCACCCGAATCTGGATCGACCTGCTCGGCGGCATCTTCTTTCTGATGCCGATGTGCGTGGTCCTGATGCTCGTCACCTGGCCCTGGTTCGTCGACTCCTGGTTTTCCGGCGAGGTCTCGACCAACGCCGGCGGGCTCGTGCGCTGGCCGGTCAAGCTGATCCTGCCGCTCGGCTTTGCGCTCGTCGCGCTGCAGGGCATTTCCGAGATCATCAAGTGCATCGCCGCCCTGACGATCAAGGGCTATCGGCGCGAGTATGGCTACGAAAAGCCGATCCAATGATTGATTTCGTGACCCACAACATGGCGCCGCTCATGTTTACGGGGCTGATCGCGTTCATGGTGATCGGCTACCCGGCGGCGTTTTCGCTCGCGGCCTGCGGCCTGTTCTTCGGCTTCATCGGCATCGAGCTTGGTCTCATCCGGCCGGACTTCCTCGGCAATCTGACGTTCCAGCTCTACGCGATCGTCTCAAACGACCTGCTGCTGGCGATTCCGTTCTTCACCCTGATGGGTACGATCCTCGAACGTTGCGGGCTCGCCGAGGACCTGCTCGAAGGCTTTGGCCAGTTGTTCGGCCCGATGCGCGGCGGCCTGTCCTACGCCGTGATCCTCGTCGGCGCGGTGCTCGGCGCCATCACCGGCACGGTCGCGGCCTCGGTCATTGCCATGGGGATCATCTCGCTGCCGGTGATGATGCGCTACGGCTATTCGATCCGCCACACCACCGGTGTCATCGCTGCATCCGGCACCATCACGCAATTGATCCCGCCGTCGCTGGTGCTGGTCGTGCTCGCCGATCAGCTCGGCCGGTCGGTCGGCGACATGTACCTCGGCGCCATCGGCCCAAGCTGCCTGCAGGTCGCGCTGTTCGCGGCCTACGTGGCGCTTCTGAGCTTGGTCCGACCGCAGGATGTGCCGGCGCTGCCGCCGGAGGCGCGTACGCTGCGCGGCTGGGCGCTGGCCTGGCGCTGCTTCCGCGGCATGGTGCCCTCGGCGGTTCTGATCTTCCTCGTGCTCGGCACCATTTTCATGGGACTTGCCACGCCGACCGAGGCCGGCGCGATGGGCGTGGTTGGCGGCTTCGTACTGGCCTGGCTTAACCGCCGCCTGACCTGGGTCCTCGTCTATCAGGCGATGTCGTCGACCATGCGCATCACCTCGATGGTCGTCTTCATCCTGATCGGCGCGCGCGTGTTCAGCCTGGTGTTCCAAGGCGTCGGCGGCAAGGAATGGATCGAGCATCTGCTGACGTCGCTGCCCGGTGGCGTCGTCGGCTTCCTCGTGTTCGTGAACTTGTTCGTCTTCGTGATCGCCTTCTTCCTCGATTTCTTCGAGATCGCATTCATCATCATCCCACTGCTCGCGCCTGCCGCGGAAAAGCTCGGCATTGATCTCATCTGGTTCGGCGTGCTGATCGGTGCCAACGTGCAGACGAGTTTCATGCATCCGCCGTTCGGATTTGCCCTGTTCTATATCCGCGGCATCGCGCCGCCTTCGGTAAAGAGTTCCGACATCTACATGGGCGCAATCCCCTGGGTATTCCTGCAGGTGATCCTGGTGATAATCGTGATCGCCTTTCCGCAAACAGTGACATTCCTGCTCGACAAGCCGCCGGTGGTCGATCCGAGCAAGATCGAGGAGCAATTGCGGAACCTTCCCGGCCTCGACCAGCCGCCGCCGATGCTCGATCTCAACCTGTCGCCGCGCTAAATCGGACCGGAATTAGACAGGTCGAAAGCGGTTGCTCCCGAACCTTGAGCAGACGTTCATAGGCGGGACATCAGTTTCACCCCATTCCGGCACCGATAAAATCATGCTGCAATGGAGTATTCGGCGGGTCGGTGGCCTTGGTGGAGGCAATGCGGCGGCGCGATTTCATAGGCACTCTCGGCGTAACAGCGGCATTCGTTTCCCGCCCGTTCGCCGCGCGCGCGCAGGAGCGCGTACGGCGTGTCGGCGTACTGATGAACGCCACGGCCGAAGAGCCGGAGGCGCAAGGCTATGTGGCGGCGTTTCAGCAGGGCATGCAGGAGTTCGGGTGGAGCGTTGGGCGCAACCTGCGCGTCGATTTGCGCTGGACCGGCGGCGATGCAAACCTCACGCGCCAGTACGCGGCTGAGTTGGTGGCGCTTTCGCCGGACGTGATGGTGGCGGCTGGCGGACCCATTATATCTGCGCTGCAGCGGGTAAGCCGCTCGATGCCCATCGTGTTCGCGCAATCGATCGATCCGGTTGGCTCCGGCGTCGTGGCCAGCTTGGCGCGGCCGGGCGGCAACGCCACCGGCTTTACCCAATTCGAATACGGCCTGAGCGCGAAGTGGCCAGAATTGCTTAAGGAGATTGCCCCTGGAACGAAGCGCGTTGGCGTTATGCGCGATGCGGTCAACCCGGCCGGCATTGGGCAGTGGGCGATCATCCAGGCGGCCGCCGCCGCGAGGGGAATGGAAGTAAGCCCGCTCGCGGTCGTCAATCCCGAGGAGATCGAGCGCGGGATCGCCGCCTTCGCCCGCGAGCCGGACGGCGGTCTGATCGCGACGGTCAGCGCAAATGTAACCCGGTACCGCGAAGCGATCATCGCCAGCGCCGCACGGCATCGATTGCCCACGGTTTACTGCTATCGCTACTTCGCCGTCGCCGGCGGCCTGATTTCCTACGGACCCGATTTGCTTGGCCAGTACCGTCGTGCCGCGGGCTATGTCGACCGCGTGCTCAAGGGCGAGAAGCCCGCCGATCTCCCGGTGCAAGCGCCGACCCGATACGATCTGGTGATCAACTTAAAGACCGCGAAGGCGATCGAGATTGCTGTTCCACCGACGCTGCTTGCCCGCGCCGACGAGGTCATCGAATGAGGCGGACGCAATAAGGCAAGAAACAAGCCCCGGAGGCGGCCTCCGGGGCTTGTCGCTCTTTGCCGGTCGGGCGCGTCAGGTGCGCGTGCGCATCCGGATCATGAAGTTATCGTAGCCGCCTTCCGCGACCTGCAGCCAGAGATAGGAGTTGCTGCGGAACGCGGTCAGACTGTCGTACATCTTCCTGAACATCGGATTGGTCTTGGACAAGTCCGCATAGATTTCGTTCGCGGCCTTGTAGCAGGCCTCCATGATGTCCTGCGGGAATGCGCGCAGCTGCGCACCACCGGACAGGAGCCGCTTCAGCGCCGCCGGGTTCTGCGCATCGTACTTCGCGAGCACCCAGGTCCACGCATCCCCGCAAGCCGTCTGCACCGCCGCCTGATAATTCTTGGGCAGTTCGTTCCACTTGGCGAGGTTGATGATGTTGTGGGACTGGCCGCAGCCTTCCCACCAGCCCGGATAGTAGTAGTAGCGGGCGACCTTGTAGAAGCCGAGCTTCTCGTCGTCATAGGGGCCGACCCATTCGGCGGCGTCGAGCGTGCCTTTTTCGAGTGCCGGGTAAATGTCGGGGGCCGCGAGCTGCTGCGGCACGAGGCCGATCCTCGACATGATGGTGCCGGCGAAGCCGCCGATCCGCATTTTCAGCCCGGAGATGTCGCCGAGGTTGCGCAGCTCCTTGCGAAACCAGCCGCCCATCTGTGCGCCGGTGTTGCCGGCCGCATAGCCGATGCAGTTGTAGTTCTTGAGCAGTTCGTTGAGCAGTTCCTCGCCGTTGACGAAACGCAGCCACGCGCTCATCCCGCGGGCGTTGACTCCGAACGGCAACGCGGTGCCGAACGTGAACGCCGGATCCTTGCCCCAATAATAGTAGAGCGCGGTGTTGCCCATCTCGACGGTGCCGTTCTGCACCGCGTCGAGCACCTGCAGGCCGGGTACGATCTCGCCCGCGGCAAACACCTGGATCTGGAACCGGTTGTCCGTGATCTCGGCGATGCGCTTGCTGAAGTACTCGCAGCCGCCATAGAGCGTATCGAGCGACTTCGGCCAGCTCGCGGTCAGCCGCCATTTCACCTCCGGCATGGACTGCGCGATCGCCGGCGCAGCCACCGCCGACGACGCCGCGAGCCCGACACCCGCCGCCTTCAGGAATTCTCGACGTTTCATAGCGCTCCCTCTCGCATTGTTGTTTGTCGGCGCGAGAAGGATCTGTTCGTAACGCTTCCGACGTCCCCTCACGCCGACAGCAATCGCAAGGCTACGAAATAAAGCTCCCCGGCGGAATGGTAATTCCGCCGGGGAGCGACGATTTCGGAACCGCTGCCGGGCCGGTCAGGCGCGCGGGCGGGTCCGGATCATGAAGGTATCGTAGGAGTACTCGGCGATCTGCCACCACAGATACTCGTCGTTACGGAAGCCGACCATGTTGTCCCAGATCTTCTTGAAGTCCGGGTTGGTCGCGGAAATCTCCGCATAGACCTCATTGGCGGCCTTGAGACACGCTTCCAGCACCGGCTGCGGAAAGGCGCGCAGCTGCGCGCCGCCGGCCAGCAGGCGCTTGAGCGCCTGCGGATTCTCCGCATCGTACTTCGACGTCATCCAGATGTTGGCCGCATCGGCCGCAGTACGAATGATCGACTTGTAGACCGGGGGCAGCGTGTTCCAACGATCCAGATTGATGAACATGTGCACCTGCGTGCCGCCCTCCCACCAACCCGGGTAGTAGTAGAACTTCGCCACCTTGTAGAAGCCGAGCTTCTCGTCGTCGTAGGGGCCGACCCACTCGGCGGCGTCGATCGTACCCTTCTCGAGTGCGGGATAGATATCGCCGCCGGGAATCTGCTGCGCCACCACGCCGAGCTTGCCGAGCACGCGGCCGGCGAACCCACCCACGCGGAACTTCAACCCCTGGAGATCCTCGACGGTCTTGATCTCCTTGCGGAACCAGCCGCCCATCTGCGCGCCGGTGTTGCCGCACGGCAGCCCGTAGATGTTGTACTTCTTGAAGAACTCGTTCATCTGCGCAATGCCGTTGTGCTGGTACTGCCAGGCATTCTGCATGCGCGTGTTGGGACCGAACGGCGCCGAGCATGGCAGCGCGAACGTCATGTCCTTGCCGATGAAGTAATAGCCGGCGGTCTCGCACATCTCGACCGTACCGTTTTGCACGGCGTCAGCGGCCTGGAACGGCGGCACGATCTCACCCGCGGCGAAGGTCTGAATCTGGAAGCGATTGTCGGTCGCCTCACCAACCGCCTTCGCGAACACTTCGGACGCGCCATGCAGCGCGTCGAGCGACTTGGGAAAGCTCGTGGTCAGCCGCCATTTCAATTCCGGCATCGACTGCGCAATAGCGGGTGCAGCGACCGCCGTGGTCGCTGCCATGCCGCCACCCGCGGCTTTAAGAAATTCTCGGCGCTTCATCACGTCTCCTCCGTCTTCAAATGCCGTCCGCGCGGACACGACCCCCGTGACCGCAGCAGTCACCCAATTCGCATTGTAATGGAACACTGCTGGCGCGACCAAGCCGTGGGCGGCCAGCGCAACCCTGATCCCCCGCACATGCGGCCCAACGTCGCGGGGTCTGGGGTCAAGCCTCGATCACGATCTTCGGAGCGGGCTTGGCACCACCGCCCCCGCCGAGCTGGTCGCGGACCTTGGCCGCGATGGCGCGGTATGCCTCGGCTTGCGGGCTGTCCGGCCTCGTCGCGACAATCGGCAGCCCTGCGTCCGAGGTCTCCCGAATGGCCATTTCGAGCGGCACTTCGCCGAGGAACGGTACGCCGAGCCGCTCAGCCTCGCGGCGCGCCCCACCATGACCGAAGATATCGGATCGCGTACCGCAGTTCGGGCAGATGAACGTGCTCATATTCTCGACGATGCCGAGCACCGGCACGTTGACCCGCTTGAACATGGCGATCCCGCGCCGCGCGTCGATCAGGGCGAGATCCTGCGGGGTCGAGACGATCACCGCGCCGCGCAGCGGCACCTGCTGGGCCATGGTGAGCTGGGCGTCGCCGGTGCCGGGCGGCATGTCCACCACCATCACGTCGAGCGTGCCCCATTCCACCTCGCGCAGCATCTGGGTCAGCGCCGACATCACCATCGGTCCGCGCCAGATCATCGGCGTCTCTTCCTCGATCAGGAAGCCGATCGACATCACAGTGAGGCCATGGCGCTCGATTGGCTTGAGCCGCGTACCACCGATGGTCTGCGGCTTCTCGCGGATCGCGAGCAGCTTCGGCAGCGACGGCCCGTAGATGTCGGCATCGAGCACTCCGACCTTCATGCCGAGATCGCGAAGCCCGAGCGCAAGGTTGACCGCGGTGGTCGATTTGCCGACGCCGCCCTTGCCGGAGGCAACCGCGATAATCGCGGCCACGCCCGGCACGCCGACCGGCTGCCCCTGCCCGGCGGCGCCGGGCCGCGGACGGGCACCGCCGGCCGCACCGGCTTGCGCCGGACGAGCGGCCGCCGGGCCACCCTTCCGCTCGGCAGTGAGCGCCACCATCGCCGACTGCACGCCGGGAATGGCCTTCACCGCCTCCTCGGCGCGCTTTCGCACCGGCTCCCAGGCCTGCACCACGGCGGCATCCACGCTGATCGAGAAAAACACCTTGCCGTCGCCGGCGACGATCTCGGACAGCGCGCCGCTCTGCGGCAGCGGCGTGCCGTCGGGCGCGGCGATCTTGCCGAGGCTTGCGAGCACGTCGTCTTTGGTGACCGGCATTGGTTGTCCCATGGAATTCGGGGCAACCATAGTGACGCCCGCGGGATGGTCAACGGAGCCCTCGCGGGATATTGATCGGGCCAAATCAGGGAGGCAGGCGATGGCGAAGGTGGCGTTTCTGGGCTTGGGCGTGATGGGCTATCCGATGGCCGGGCATCTCAAGACCAAGGGCGGCCACGAGGTCACCGTCTACAACCGCAACGCCGCCAAGGCCGACAAGTGGGTCGCTCAGTTTGGTGGCAAGAAGGCCGCCACCCCGAAGGAGGCCGCGACCGGTCAGGATTTCGTGATGATGTGCGTCGGCAACGACCACGACGTACGCCAGGTCGCGGGCAACGCGTTCGAGGGCGTGCGCAAGGGCGCGGTGTTCGTCGATCACACCACCGCCTCCGCCGAAGTGGCGCGCGAGCTCTATGCCGAGGCAAAGAAACGCGGCTTCGACTTCGTCGATGCGCCGGTGTCGGGCGGCCAGGCCGGCGCCGAGAACGGCGTGCTCACCGTGATGTGCGGCGGCGACGCGGAGCCGTACGGCCGCGCCGAGCCGGTGATCGCGTCTTACGCGCGCATGTGCAAGCTGCTCGGCCCCTCGGGCGCAGGCCAGCTTGCCAAGATGGTCAACCAGATCTGCATCGCGGGTCTGGTGCAGGGACTCGCCGAGGGCATCCACTTCGCGAAGAAGGCGGGCCTCGACATCGAGGCGCTGATTGCGACGATCTCCAAGGGCGCGGCGCAGTCCTGGCAGATGGAGAACCGCTACAAGACCATGCGCGACGGCAAGTACGACTTCGGCTTCGCGGTCGACTGGATGCGCAAGGACCTGTCGATCTGCATCGCGGAAGCGCGACGCAACGGCGCGAACCTTCCCGTCGCCGCGCTGGTCGATCAGTTCTACGCCGAGGTGCAGAAGATGGGCGGCAGCCGCTGGGATACGTCGTCCCTGCTCGCGCGGCTGGATCGCTGAGCCGTTGCCGGTTTTTTCGCCAAAATTCCCCACGGGCGGCGGAAAGTCGCGCCTAACCGCCCAATACCGCACTGCAATCGACTTGGCACGGGCGATGCATTAGCCTTCGCACTCGTGCGCGGAGTGCGGCAATGCCCGTGAAGGTGCACCTCGACCATGTCGGCATGGCGTTCACAACGCCAAGCGGCAGCTTCCGTGCGGTCGCCCCACTCGATCTGTCGATCGAGACTGGCCGGTTCGTGAGCCTGCTCGGCCCTTCAGGCTGCGGCAAGAGCACCCTGTTCAACATCATCGCGGGCCTGCTGCAACCGACCGAAGGCCGCGTGCTGATCGACGGCGAGGACGCCACCGGCACCATCGGCCGCGTCGGCTACATGCTGCAGAAGGACCTGCTGCTGCCCTGGCGCACCGTGCTCGACAACGTGATCCTCGGCATGGAGATCCAGGGCAAGCCGTTGCGCGCGGCGCGCGAGCGCGCGCTGCCGCTGCTGCAGCGCTATGGCCTGACTGGCTTCGAATACCTCTATCCGAATTCGCTGTCGGGCGGCATGCGGCAGCGCGCGGCACTCCTGCGCACGCTTTTGTTCGACACCGACGTCATCCTGCTGGACGAGCCGTTCGGCGCCCTCGACGCGCAGACCAAGCTGCATATGCAGGAGTGGCTGATGCAGCTCTGGAGCGACTTCAAGAAGACCGTGGTGTTCGTCACCCACGATGTCGAGGAGGCGATCTACCTTTCGGATGAGATTCACGTCATGGGAACGCGCCCCGGGCGCATCCTTGAGAGCATCCCAATCACGCTGCCACGCCCGCGGAAGCGGACGAGTTCGCTGACCCCGGAGTTCATCGCCATCAAGGAGCGATGCCTTGCGCTGCTGACGACGCATTCCGACGCGATCGAGAAAGCCGCCTGACATGGCCGTCCAGGACACCGCTCCGAGCGTCGCCGGCCTCGATGTCGCGCCGGCGAAGGTTCAAACCAAGTCGGTCCGCCAGTTGCCGGTACAAAAGGACTGGCCGACCTGGGCCATCGTCGCCACACAGGTCGGGATTCTCGCCGGCATCCTCGGCTTTTGGGAGTTCGCGGCAACGACGGAAATGATCAGTCCATTCTTCTGGTCGCAGCCGAGCGCGATCTGGCGCACGCTGCTGATCTTCTTCACCGAAGGCAACGCCTGGGTCGATATCAGCTTCACCTTCCGTTCGACCATCTTCGGCTTCGTGCTCGGGACCGCAGTGGGCTCGCTGTTCGGGCTGTCGTTCTGGTGGTCGCGGAACTATGCGGCGATCGTTCAACCCTACATCATCTGCTTCGAGTCGATTCCCAAGCTCGCGCTCGCGCCCCTGATCATCCTGGTGTTCGGCCTTGGCCTTGTCTCCAAGGTCGCGATTGCCTTCGCACTGACCTTCGTCATCTCGACATTGACGACCTATGCCGGCGTCAAGGCGCTCGATCCCGACGGAGAAAAGCTGTTCTATTCGCTCGGCGCCACGCGCTGGCAGGTGTTCCGCAAGCTGGTCATGCCATTCTGCCTGCCGTGGGTGATCTCGGTTCTGCGGGTCAACATCGGGCTTGCATTGACCGGCGCGATCGTCGGCGAATTCATTGCTTCGCAGCACGGTCTCGGCCGCGCCATCCTTTATGCCGGCCAGACCTATGACATCGCGCTCGTGTGGGTCGCGGTGCTGGTTCTCTCGACGCTCGCCGTGATCATGTACGCCGCGGTGTCGTGGCTGGAAACCGTGCTGCGCAAGGGCACGCGGCAATAGCGAATATCAACCATCAGGAGGTCAACATGGACAGGCGAAAATTTCTCGGCACTGGGACTGCCGCCGGCGTTGCGCTGGTCACTGCGCCTTACGTCGCGAACGCGGCCAAGCACGAGCTGCTGGTCGCCGAGCCTGTGCATTCGACCGGCTATCTCCCGATGTACATCGCCATGGCCAAGGGCTACTTCGCCGAAGCCGACATCGAGGTAAAGATCGTCACGATCGAAACCGGCGGCGGCCACACCAATGCGGTGTTGTCAGGCCAAGCCTTCGCGTTCATCGGCGGGCCCGAGCACAACGCCTATGCCAAGGCCAAAGGCGCCGAACTGCGCGCCGTGGTGCATTGCGTCGACCGCGGCAACATCTATTTCCTCGCCGCCAAGGGCAGTGAGCCGAAGAACACCGACTGGCCGAGCTACTTCAAGGGTCAGTCGATCGCCGTCGGCCCCTATGGCGGAACGCCGAACGCGATCACCCGCTATCTTTTGAAGAAGTGGAACCTCGACGCCAAGGCGGATGTCACACTCTACGAAATGCCGAACTCGGCGGTGCCGGCGGGCGTGCGCGCGGGGCCCTCGAAGATCGCAGTCACCACCGAACCGATGATCGCACAAGGGATCAAGCTCGGGCTGTGGGGCGAACCGTTCTTCAACGTGCCGAAGGAGCTCGGCCCCTACGCCTACTCGACGATCAACATCCGCCAGGAATCCATCAAAAAGGAGCCGGAGGTGGTGCGCGGCTTCGTGCGCGGCATGATCAAAGGGCTGAAGTTCCTTTATGCCGACAAGGACGGCGCCGCCGATGTTGCAAAGAAGCAGTTCCCGACCATGGCGCTGGAGGACCTCAAGGCTACGCTCGACCGCTCGTTTGCGGATTCGATGTGGAGCAAGGACGGGATGATCAGCCGCGAGGCCTGGGAAACCGGCAAAGCCGTCGTCCTCGGTGCCGGCATGCTCAAGACCGATATCAAGTATGACGAAATCATCGACATGAGCTTCGTGGAAAGCATTCGGGCCAGCCTCTGAGCGTGCTAGAATTCGGTTTCGATCTCAGTGCAAAGGAGGCCACAGGATGTCGGAACCGATCTGGAACAAGTTCCTCACCGAACGCGACAAGGCGGTGTTCGGAACGTCCGGTTACGGCGCGCGCCAGGGTTTTGGGAAACGCCCTGCCCTGCTCATCATTGACGTGAACTACGCGTTCTGCGATGAGCGGCCGTTGCCCATCCTGGAGTCGGTCAAGCGCTGGCGAAACTCCTGCGGCGAGGACGCCTGGGTGGCGATGCCCTACCTGAAATCGCTGATCGACAAGGCGCACGAGAAGGGCATCCCTGTTATCTACACCACCGGAGTGCGGCGCTCCGACAACTGGGACAACGGCAGTTGGAGCTGGAAGAACAGCCGCTCTGCCGAGGACCAGACCCACCGCCCGGAAACCAACATCGACGGCAATGAGATCGTCGCCGAGATCGCCCCCGGTCCGCAGGACATCGTGATCTACAAGCAGAAGCCGTCGGGCTTCTTTGGCACCAACATGACGAGCTACCTCACGCTGCTCGGCTGCGACAGCGTCATTGTCACCGGCACCACCACATCGGGCTGCGTGCGCGCGACCGTGCTCGACGCGTTCAGCCTCAACTACCGCATTTCGCTTGCCGAAGAAGGCTGCTTCGACCGCTCGCAGGCAAGCCACGCCATCAATCTGTGCGACATGAACGCCAAGTACGCCGACGTGGTGAAGACCTCGGAGGTCCTGGAGTTCTTCGACACCGTGCAGCCGAAAATGTTCGACCTGCCGAAGGGCTCACCGGCCGAACCGCATCCGTCGAAGCGATAACGGCCGCCTGACCGACGGCCGTTCGCCAACGCCATCCTCAAATGGCCGGGCCCGTCCTGGCCATTTTGCTGCCCGGCTCGCGAAACGCTCCGGCCCAGACCTCGGGTCAGAGATCGATCACCAGTCCGTCTTCCGCCACCACGAAGCCTTCCCGACGCGCCTCGTCTCGGTGCGCGAGCATAGTTGGATTCATGTGGGTGATCATGATGGAGCGGGCGCGCAGAACTGGCCGCTTCTCCTTCAGGCGCTGGAAGTTCATGTGGCCGGTCACGTCGCGCGAATGGTCGTAGCACTCGATGATGAAGAGGTCTGCCCCGTCCGCGATCGGGATCAGCGCATCGGTCCATTCGGTGTCCCCGGAATAGCTCAGGGTCTTGCCGCCGCGAGCGAGCCGAACCGCAGTCGACGGCGCCCCCGAGAAGTGGACGACTTCCGCGGTGCGGATAGCGAACCCCAGCACCTCGTCGGGCACGCCGGGCGAAATCTCCACGAAGTCGAGCGGAAACCGCCAGGTGTTTTGAGTCGAGCGCGGAAACATCACTTCACAGGTCGCGAACACGCGTTCGCGCGTGCTGGGCGGGCCCGCGACGGTCAGCGGCCGTTCGCGCCGGCTGTGAAACTGCGCGTCCAGCAGAAGAAACGGAAGCGCTCCGAAGTGATCGCCGTGCAGATGGCTAAGCACGACGCCATCAATGGCATTGAAGTCGATGCTGCGCGCCTTCATCGCGACCGATGATGAGGCGCCGCAGTCGAGCAGGATTGTGCGCCCGTCCGCCTCGATCATAAAGCAGGTGTGGAAGCGCCCGCCCGAGCCGAACGCATCGCCCGACCCGATAACGGACAGCCGCACGACCTACGCCTTGGCGCTCGGCCGCGCCGACACATCCGCATGCCAGCGCGCGATATTGCCCAGCGTTTCGGGCACCGCGAGCTTCGCCGGCTTCATGAAATCGATCGCAATCATCGCGGTGATATCGGCGACCGTGTAGCGATCGCCCGCAACGTAACGGTGATCTTTCAATTCGCCGTCGAGCAGCGCGAGGAATTCCTGCACATAGGACTTGTTCGCCTCGCCCCAATCCGCCACCTGCGGCACCTGCATCTGCTTCATCGCGGGGTGCATGTGACGGAACACCTGCGAAACTGGAAACAACAGGTGCAGTTCCGCCCGCCGCTGCCACATTTCGACGATCGCCGTCTCCTTGGCGCCCCTGCCGAACAGCACGGGCTCGGGTTGCTCGGCCTCGAAATAGCGGCAGATCGCGATCGATTCCGTGATGATCGTGCCGTCGTCCAGCACCAGCGCCGGCACCCGCTGCAGCGGGTTGATGGAGGTAAAGGCCGCCGAACGGTGCGCCATCGCTCCAAGATCGACCTGCTCGGTCGGTACGGTGATGCCCTTCTCCGCCAGAAACACCCGCACCCGCCGCGGGTTAGGCGCCCGCCCGCCGTCATAGAGCTTCATCTGGTCACCTGCCGTTAACCACGACGTTTATAGCCTGCCTAAGCTTGCTCTTAAGGATTTTGCGCGAGTTTAGCCGGGAATTCCCTTGTTCGTGGCGTTGTCGTGAGCATAGCCGAACAGCACGATATCCCGATGCCGAGCGAAAAGCCGCTCGCAAAGCGGCGGAGGCTCACCGCCCAGCGCGTGCGCGAGGCACGCGACCGGCTGACCTCGACCACCGGTACCCGCGCCGCCTTCGATTACGAACTGCTGCGCCAGTTCGCCGAGAACCGGCTGTCGGCCTCGCTCGTCGTGCTGCTCTTGGTCGGCACGGTGGGCGTACTGTCGAGCCTCTGGACAGGCGCAGTCGTGGCGGGCGCCTGGACCGCCGCGGTGCTGATGATCCACGCCATCATCGTGACCAAGTGCCGCCAGTTCCTGGCCGAGCCTGCGGACGGCGTGGATCTCCGCCAATGGCGGCTGCGCTTTATCGCGCTCGATCTCTTCTACGGCCTCGCGTGGATGTACAACCTGATCCACCCGATCGGGACGGACCAGGGCTCCAGCACGTTCATGCTGTTCGTCATGCTGCTGGTGGTGGCCGTTTCCAGCATGCTGGCGTCGAGCCTGCCGTTTGCGGTGTTCGCGGCGACGATGCCGGTGACCTTCGCGGTTGCGCTCAATTTCGCCTTGCAGGGCGACCTGCACAGCTACATCCTCGGCATTATGGCGATCACCGCGCAGGGCTACTTCACCCTGCTCGCCCACCGGCTCTATTCAGCGGGGCTTGCGACGCTGGTGGCCCGCGCCGAAAAGGACGCTCTGATCGCGGAGCTTGAACAGGCCAAGGCCGGCTCCGACGAGGCGCGTCGGCGCGCCGAAGGCGCCAACATCGCGAAGTCGCAGTTCCTCGCCCAGATGAGCCACGAGCTGCGCACGCCACTCAACGCCATCATGGGCTTCTCCGAGGTGATGAAAACCGAGGTGTTCGGACCGCACCAGGTTGCGGCCTACAAGGATTATTCCAACGACATCCACAACTCCGGCCAGCACCTCCTGAACCTCATCAACGAGATACTCGACCTGTCGCGCATCGAGGCCGGGCGCTACGAGCTAAACGAGGAGCCGGTCTCGCTCGCGGTCGTGGTCGAGGACTGCCACCATCTGCTGAAGCTGCGCGCTCAGAACCGAAACGTGACCGTCCACGAGGTGTTCGAGCCCGACCTGCCTCGGTTGTGGGCGGACGAACGCGCGCTTCGGCAGGTCTGTCTCAACCTTCTGTCGAATGCGATCAAGTTCACGCCGCCGGGCGGCGAAATCTGGCTCAAGGTCGGCTGGACCGCTTCGGGCGGCCAATACATGAGCGTGAAGGACACCGGCCCCGGCATCCCCGAGGAGGAAATCCCGGTGGTGCTGTCGTCGTTCGGCCAGGGCTCGAATGCGATCAAGTCGGCCGAACAGGGCGCGGGCCTCGGTCTGCCGATCGCCAAGAATCTGGTCGACATGCACGGCGGCACGTTCACGCTCAAGTCCAAGGTCCGGATCGGAACCGAGCTGATCGCCACCTTCCCGCCCGAGCGCGTCATGGCGGCGCTGCCGCCGCTCGCCGGACCTGCGCCGCCGACCCAGCCTCAGGCCGCCTGAGGAGGGCTCGCCTCACACCGGCCTACCGCGGCGAGACCGGATGCCAGGGCGCCGTGCCATTCGATCGCTAACCGACCAAGCGCCGCAGCCACGGAGTCCACGATTGGCGTTCATGGCCGGGCACCCTATGTTTGGGAACGGTCCTGAATCCGCATGGTGACCACGATCGAAACCCCCTGCGACAAAATCTGCACCGTCGATCCGGCGTCCGGTCTTTGCATCGGCTGCGGGCGCAGCCTTGCCGAGATCGCACGCTGGACGGCCTATAGCGACGCCGAGCGGGCCCGCATCATGGCCGAGCTGCCGCAAAGGCTTGCGGCAATGCCAGCGGGCAAGGCGGCCGCCGGAACGCAAGAGTGATCGCCGTGCGACGCCGCCTGTTCTGGATCCTGCTGATCGGCCTTCTTGTTGCGATCGCAGTGCTGGTGACCCGCGGGGATACCGACAAGATCGCGGGCCTTGCCACCGACGACCTCGGCTCGCTCATCTACTATCTCGGGCTGGTCGTGCTGGTGGGCGGCGGCGTCCTGGTGATGTTCCGCGAGCAATTCAGCCAGGCGATCGAGGCCGCGCTGTTTTGGATTGTGGTCGGCTTTGTGTTGGTGTTCGCCTATTCCTATCGTGCCGAACTGCGTGCGGCTTCCGAACGGGTCATGGCCGAGCTGATGCCGGGGCGCGCGCTCGTGCGCAACGAGCGCACCGTCGAGATCGTGCGTGGGCGCGGCGGCGACTTCCAGGTGGCTGCGCAGGTCAACGGCACGCGGGTGGCGATGGCGCTCGACACCGGCGCAAGCTCGGTGGTGTTGACGCAGGAGGCTGCCAAGGCCGCGGGCCTGCCACTTGAAGTGCTGTCGTACACCGTCAACGTCGATACCGCCAACGGCCGCACCCGGGCCGCCGCGGTGACCCTCGACCGGCTCGCCGTCGGCGGCATCGTCGAACGTGCGGTGCCGGCGCTGGTCGCGCAGCCCGGACAACTGCGCGTCAGCCTGCTCGGTATGAGCTTCCTCAATCGGCTCGAAAGCTGGGAGGTGCGCGGCGACAAGCTCCTGATGCGCGGCAATCCCTGACGCAGCGCTCGGACCGGCATAAGATCGTCGCCCTGGCAACGCACTATCGGGTGCCGTCTTGTTTCTCCCTTCGGCAACCCGTCGAGCTCGGCGGACTGTTGAGTTACGGCGGCAGCGTCACAGACACCTACCGCCAAGCCGGTCTCTACGCTGCACGGATTCTCAGGGGCGAAAAGACAGGCGACCTGCCGGTCATGCAGTCCTCCAAATTCGAGTTGGTGATTAATCTCAAGACCGCCAAGGCGCTGGGACTGGAGTTCCATCCGCAATTGCTCGTCACTGCCGACGAGGTGATCGAGTAGCGAGCCGCGCTCAGCACGTTCAACTTGGAGCACGCGCCCTAAAGCAGGCTCGCCGCAAAGCGCGCCGCTACCAGCAGCAGGAAAGCGCCGAAGCCGATTTCGAGCTGACGCTTCGACAGTCGGTGCGCGAGCCGTGCGCCGTAGGCTGCTGTGAAGCTCGACACCGGCGCCATGATCGCGACGCCCAGCAGCGAGACATAGCCGATCGACAGCGGCGGCAGCAGCGCCTGCTGCGGCCAGCCGGCGATCATAAGCCCGATGGTGCCGGCGACCGTGATCGGCACGCCGAGGCCGGCGGACGTGGCGACAGCGTTGTGCAGCGGCGTGCCGTAAAGCGTCTGGATCATGTTTGACACCGAGCCGCCGCTCACACCCATCAGCGAAGAGGTAATGCCGATCAGGAAACCATAGCCGGCCATCGCCGCACGACCGGGGTAACAGTCGGCGATCCGCCAGTTGTCGCGCCCGAACAGAAGCTTCAAGCCGATCACGGTCACGACCGTGAGGAACACGAGCTTGAACACGGCACTCGGCGCGACGAAGGCGATGGCCGATCCGGCCATGACGCCGACCACCGCCGGCAGAGCCCACTGCCGGAGCACGTCGTCGAGCACGGCGCCCTTGGCGCGGTGAGTAAGATAAGAGCGCACCGTGGTCGGCACGATGATCGCCATCGAGGTGCCGACGCAGAGTTGCATGCGCACCTCCTCCGGCACGCCGAGCGCGCGGAACACCTCGTACAGCACCGGCACGATGATCGCGCCGCCGCCGATCCCAAACAGCCCCGCGAGGATGCCGGTGGCAATGCCCCCGACGATGACCGCGGCCACCAGCAGCGCAAGCTCGCCGAGCGGAACGCCAAGCACCATCGAATGAGCCCCGGACACGGCGAAGGCGCCGCCTCATGCGGCGGCGGTCTGCGCCAATCCACGGCCCTGTCCAGAACCATGGCGACGGCTTCGGCGAGGACCTCGGGGCCGGCGCCGGGCTTGACCGCCTGCGTCGCCAGATGCCGCCGGTAGGCGCGCGCCCCCGGCACGCCCTGAAACAGGCCGTGCAGATGGCGCGTGATCGCGTGCAGGCGAAGGCCGCCGGCAAGTTCGCGCTCGATGTAGGGCACGAGCGCGAGCGCCGCGGCCCGCGGCGATGGGCTCGGCGCGGGCTCGCCGAACAGCAGCGGATCGACGGCGAGCAGCCGCCACGGTTCCTGGTACGCGGCGCGGCCCAACATCACCCCGTCGAGGTGCGCGAGATGACCCTGCGCGGCCTCGACCGACGCGATGCCGCCGTTGAGCACGATCGGCAGCCGCGGATGGCGAAGCTTGAGCCGATAGACCAGCGCGTAGTCGAGTGGCGGCACATCGCGGTTTTCGCGCGGCGACAGCCCGGAGAGCCAGGCCTTGCGCGCATGCACGATCAGCGCATCGACCCCGGCCGCCTCGACCGCCGCGGTCAGGCCCTCCAGCGCCACTTCCGGGTCCTGGTCGTCGATGCCGATCCGGCATTTGACCGTGACCGGGATCGCGACCGCAGCCTTCATGGCGGCGATGCATTCGGCGACCAGTTGAGGCTCCGCCATCAGGCAGGCGCCGAAGCGGCCCTCCTGAACCCGATCGGACGGACAGCCGACGTTGAGGTTGATCTCGTCGTACCCGAAGTCCGCGCCAATGCGGGCGCAAGCCGAAAGCGCGGCCGGGTCGCTGCCGCCAAGCTGCAGCGCCACCGGGTGCTCGGCTTCGTCGAATCCGATCAGCCGGGCGCGATCGCCGCGTAGCACAGCACCGGTCGTGACCATCTCGGTGTAGATCAGCGCGCGCCGTGTCAGCAGGCGATGGAAGAACCGGCAATGCCGGTCGGTCCATTCCATCATCGGTGCGACGCAGAGGCGCCAGCGGTGGATTCCCGGAGGTTTCTTCAGCACGTCGGTCATTTGACCCGCTTTTCGCGCAAATCCGGCGGGAGCGGAAGAGCAAAGTCCTCCGGGTGGCGCACGACTGCTGGCGATCTGGGTGCTTGAGAACCAGAATTCCATCAGCGTCCCCTGATCCGCCCGCACCCATCGGATTTGGCTTGGCCGGCGGGAATGCAGCGGCCGCGCACTCAATCGCAGCGCGCCACCATGCCGCCGTCGACGATGATCTCGGTGCCAGTCACGAACCGCGCCTCGTCGGATGCCAGAAACAGCGCCGCGTTGGCGGTGTCGCGGCCATCACCCATGAAGCCCGCCGGAATGCGGGCGACACGCGATTGCAGGAGCTTCTCGACGTCGCCCCCGGTCCGCTGCCCGGCGAGACGCACCTCGACCATCGGCGTGTGAAGCTGGCCCGGAACGACGGTGTTCACCCGGATGCCCTTGTTGGCATATTGCACGGCGACCACGCGCGAAAGCTGGATGACGCCGGCCTTGGAGGTCGCATATCCGATCTGCGCCGAACCGGTCCAGCGCAGGCCCGAGGTCGACGCGAGGTTGACGATCGCGCCGCCGCCCTGGCGCTCCATCACCGGAATGACGTGCTTGCAGGCGAGAAACACGCTCTTGAGATTGTAGTCGAGCTGTGCGTCGAATGCCTCCTCCGAGAGCTCGACCGGCCCGCCGGCGGCCGAGCCGCCGACGTTGTTCACCAGCACATCGATCCGCCCGTACGCCGCAAGGCATGCGTCGATCATGCCTTTGACCGCGGCGCTCTGCGTAACGTCGCAGGTGTGCGACCGGATTTCGCCGCCGAATTCTCGCGCGCGCGCAAGCGTCTCCACCATGGCGTCGGCGCTCCTGTCCACCGCGAAGACCTTCGCGCCCTCCTGCGCAAACCGCACCGCAATCGCACGCCCGTTGCCCCAACCCGGGCCGACGCAGCCGGCGCCGGCGACGAGCGCAACCCTGTCCTGAAGGCGTCCCGCCATTGGTGCCCGGGCTCGTTCTATTGCGAGCCCGCGAGGCCGAGCTGCTTTACGAGCGTGCTCCACTTCGCCGTCTCGGATTTGATGTAACTTTCGGTGTCTGCGATCGACGGCGGCGTGAGCGGGATCAAGCCGAGGTCGGACAGCCGCTTTTGCATCTCCGGGTCGCCCATGATGCGGGTCATCTCGGCGTGGAGCCTTTCGACGATCGGTCGCGGCGTCTTGGAAGGCGCCAGCAGTGCGTGCCAGGAAACCGTTTCGAAGCCCGGCGCGTTGGCGGCCTCCGCCATCGGCGGCACGGTCGGGTGCGCCGGCAGGCGTTGGGTGGACGTGACCGCAAGCGCGCGGACCTGGCCGTCGCGGATGAGCGCGAGCGAAGCGCCCGCCTCCGCGATCGCGAGGCTGACATGGCCCCCGGCAACATCTCTGACCGCCTGCCCGCTGTCGCGGTACGGCACGTGCGTCATCTTCAGCCCGAACGTGTGGTTCATGAGCTCGACCGACAGATAGGGCAAGCCCCCGGTGCCGGGCGAACTGAAGTTCAGCGGCGTCGGGCTCTTCTTGGCGTAGTCGATCAGTTCCAGAACCGACTGCACCGGCAGCGCGGGATTGACGATCAGAATGAATGGCGATTTCAGGTAGAGCGACACCGGCACGAGATCGCGTTCCGGATCGTAGGCGATCTGCTTGTAGACGGTCGGATTGATCGACAGCGCAGCGCTGGTTGCGACCAGCAGCGTGTAGCCGTCCGGTGGCGAGCTTGCGACGGCGGCGGTCCCGATCATGGTCGCAGCGCCCGGCTTGTTTTCGATCACCACCGGCTTGCCCAGGCTCTGCGACAGCTTGTCGGCGAAAAGCCGCGCGATGATGTCCATGCCGGTGCCGGCCGAAAGTGTCACCACGATCGTGATCGGCCGCGTCGGATAGTCCTGCGCGCGGGTCGAAGGGACGATTGCAGCGAGCAAAAGCGTGAGCGCAAGGCAGCGTGCAGCCAACCGGGCCATGAAGCGTCTCCTCCCGTGACAGGCGCGTCGTTGCCCGCGCGCCGTTGTTGCGAATGCTAACGAGTATTCTCCGCAGCATAGGTGCGCCTGAAAAGTCGAACAAGGCGCTTTGCCCGGCCGCCGGGCCGCAGTATGGACGTGGCAGCCTCCGGTCAACCGCCGCCGGGCCGACGAACAAGCAGCCGACGCGAAACCACAATGCAGCAAGAGAAGGAGCGGGTCGCGCTTACGTCGATCCTGGCCTCAGGCGCGCTCACGCTCGCGAAGGCCGTGGTCGGCCTGCTCACGGGATCGCTTGCAATCCTGTCGGAGGCCGCGCATTCGCTGATCGATTTCGGCGCGACCGTGATGACCTATTTCGCGGTCCGCATCTCGAGCAAGCCCGCGGACGAAGAGCATCATTACGGCCACGGCAAGGTCGAGAGCATCACGGCGCTCGCCGAGACCGCGCTCCTTTTCGTCCTGTCGGGCGTGGTGATCTGGGAGGCGAGCCAGCGTCTGTTCGGCGGGCACGGCCACGCGGTAGAGGCGACGGCGCTCGCCTTCATCGTGATCGCGGCTTCGGTGGTGGTCGATTTCTTCCGCGCTCGTCTGCTCTACAAGGTAGCGCATGCGACGGCGAGCGAGGCGCTCGAGGCCGACGCACTGCATTTCGGCTCGGACATGTGGTCCTCGATCGCGGTCCTGGTGGGCCTCGTCGGCGTCGCCGTGGGCTACGCGTGGGCGGATTCGGCGGCGGCTCTCGTCGTCGCCCTGTTCGTCTGCCTTGCCGGCTGGCGGCTCGGCCGCCGCACCATCGACACGCTGACCGACACGGCGCCGCCCGGCGCTGCCGGCACCATCTCGCGCGCGGCGGGCCGCATGCCCGGCGTGGTCGCGGTCGAGCGCGTGCGCGCGCGGCCGGTCGGGGACAAGCTCTTTGTTGAGATCGTCGTTGCGGTGAGCCGCACGCTGCCGCTCGATCGCGTCGAGACGCTAAAGGCCCGCGTCGCCGAGGCGATCCGCGCCGAACTGCCGCGTGCCGAAGTGGTGGTGACGACCGCGCCGCGGGCGCTCGACAGCGAGACCGTGCAGGAGCGCGTCATGGTGACGGCGCGCAACCTCGCGCTCGCGGTTCACCATGTCACGGTGCAGGCCATTGCGGGCGGGCGTTTGTCGGTTTCGCTCGACCTTGAGGTCGACCGCACGCTTGCGCTCGGCCAAGCGCACGAAATCGCGAGCCGCCTGGAGGCTGCGCTGCGCGATGAGCTCGGGCCCGAGGTCGAGGTCGAGACCCACATCGAGCCGCTGCAGCCGGACGACCTGCCCGGCCGCGACGCGACACCCGACCGCACCGCCCTGGTCCGCGATGCGCTGGCCGAAATCGAAGAGCGGACCGAATTCGTGGGCGAAGTGCACGACGTGCGCGTGCGCGAGACCGCTGACGGCGACATCGTCAATTTTCACTGCCTGGTCGATCCGGCGCTCTCGGTCGACACCGTCCACGACAAGGTCGACGAACTTGAACGCGCGCTTCGCCAGCGCTTCCCATCGATCAAGCGGGTGATCGGCCACGCCGAGCCGCGCGGCAATTGATCCTCAAAACCGGCTTGTGGCTCTGCTGGGTGGAAGAGCCACAAGCGCTGGGTCAGACGTTCTCAAGCGCCGGCCCGGACCTTCGTCAGATTCCGGCCTCCTTGAACACCTGGGTGAGGTTGGCCGTTTCGTCGCGGATGATCTTGTCCATGGCGTCCGGCGTATCGGTCACGCCGATCAGGAACTGGCCTGCGATCCTGGCCTGCATTTCGGGGGTCTTTAGCGCGTCGGCCCAGTCCTTGGAAATCTTCTCGCGGACCTGTGCCGGCACACCCGCCTGCGCCATCAGGCCGAACCACGAGTCATAGACGAAGGGCAATCCGGCTTCGGTGAAGGTCGGCGTGTTCGGCAGTTCCGGGATGCGCTGCGCGGTCGCGGCTGCAATCGCGCGGACCTTGCCCGCCTCCGATTGATCGCGCGCGAGATTGACCGGCGCAAAGTACATCTGCACGTCGCCGCGGATCACGGCCGTCACCGCGTCAGGCGCGCTGCGGAACGGCACGTGCACGATGTTGATGCCGGCCGCCTTGCGGAACAAGGCAGCCGCGATGAATGTCGTGCTGGCCAGGCCCGGCGAGGAGAAATTGAGCTTGCCGGGCTGCGCCTTGGCGACTTCGATGACCTCTTTCAAGGTCTTCGCCGGCGTCTCTGGGTTGGTGATCAGGAACAGTGGCGCCGAGCCAAGCCGCGTGATGCCGCTGAAGTCCTTCACCGGATCGAACGGCGCATCCTTGCTGACCAGACCCGCGACGGTGTGGCCGTTGGAGGTCACCATCAGCGTGTGGCCGTCCGGTGTGGCCTTGGCGACGGCCGCGGTGCCCGCAAGGCCCGGCCGATTCTCGACCAGAACCTGTTGATTCCAGCGCCTTGCCATCTCCTCCGCAAAAATGCGCGCCAGGATGTCGGTCACCGAACCCGCGCCGAAGGGCACGATGATCGTCACGCGCTGGGTCGGCCAGCTTTGCGCCGAGACCGGCGCGGTCGATACGAGTCCTGCGAACACCACCGCCGCGAGGCCTGACACCAACTGCCAAAACCGCTTCATCTGTTTCCTCCTGCATTCCTGTTTTGATGGGACCGTTCGATAGCGGCTGGGCCTCATTTGGCGGGGGCTGCAGCCCTGGGCCTCGCAGATGCCTTGCCGAGGCTCACCACGTCGTCGAGGCTTTTACCAAAATCCTTCAGCATCACGGCAGCGGCATTTCGCCCAGGTCCGCCTGAAATCGACCCGCCGGGATGGGTGGTCGACCCGGTCTGGTAGAGGCCCGCAATCGGCATGCGATGCTGCGCCCAGCCGGGCGCCGGGCGAAGCGCTGCGGCCTGTGCCGCGTTCTGTGCGCCGCCGTGGCAGCTACCGTGCCAATTGTGCGGGTTCCTGCGCTCCAGATCGAGCGGGCTCTCGACCACGCGGGCAAGGATCTTGTCGTCGGTGAGGTTGGGCGAGAAGCGCCGAAGCCAGTCCAGGTTGGCCTCTGCGACCCGATCCTTGATGGTGTCCCAATGCTGCGGCCCCTCCTTCAGGTCGTAGGGCTGCATGCCGATGATCTTGATGGTGTGATGCCCCGGCGGGGCCTGGGTCGGATCGCCGATGCTCGGGCTCACTGCGAGCAGCACCGGCTCGTCGACGTTGGCGACGCCGCGGGCGAAGTCGTAGCCCATGCGCAGCGCCCGCGTCGGCTCCGACAGCATGGCGCAGGCGATCGGCATGATCGCGCCGCCGTCGCCCTTGAACGTCATCGGCTCGGTGGTCGCGTAGTGCGACACGAACAAGGTCGGACCGCCCTGCCAAGTCTCGACGCCTTCGACGAAGTCGTCGGCCCAAGCCGCACGCGGCGCCATGTCGATCAGGTGCTTGATATGGATGGTCGAGAGCACAGCCTTGTCGGCGCGGTAGCTCGAACCGTCGGCGCACGCGACGCCGACGCAGCGGCCATTCTCCACGATCAGGCGTTCGACCATCTTGCCGGTCAGCGCCACACCGCCGTGGTTTTCGATCAGCCGCACCAGGATTTCGGTGAACACGCCCGAGCCGCCCTCCGGGATGCACCAGCTCCAGCGCTGCCGGCCCCACACCAGCGAATAGGCAAGCCGTCCAGTCATCGGCCATTCCGGTGGCGTCACCGTCTGGAACGCCATCCAGAGCATGAAGCACCGGCAGTGATCGTCCTCGAAGTTGTCGCGGATGATCTCCCAAGCCGACTGGGCCTGGCGGCGCAGCCATTTGCGGCCGTCGGGGTGCTCGGCAAGCCGGTCGTTGATCGGCTTGCCGAAGCCGATCGGCGTGTGGGACGCGGCATCGAACAGGGGTTTGATCGCATCGTATTCGGCGATCATGCGGCGGTAGGCGGCGGCGTCCTTCTTTGAGAACTTCGCGAACTGTTCGATCGTGCGTTCGATGTCGTGGTATTGCGTGAGCCAGCTGCCGTCGAGAAACGGCGCGTGGCACACGATCTCGGGATGGATGTATTCGAGCCCGTAGTCGGCGGCGAGGCCTAGCTCATCGTCGCGCATCATCGGGCTGTCTTGCAGGATAACGTGCGCTGTGCCGCATGAATCGTGCCGAAAACCCGGCAGCGTCAGTTCCTCGGTGACGACGTTGCCGCCGAGCACCGAGCGCCCTTCCAGCACCAGGCAGCGATAGCCCGCCTTCGACAGGTAAGCCGCGGCGACCAGGCTGTTGTGGCCGGCTCCCGCCACCACGATGTCGAAACGATCGATCATGCGCGTTCAATCCCACGAAACGTCGTGACCGAGCAAGACCAGCGGCCCCGCGCGTCTCAATAATCGCTTCAGATGCGCTTATCCGGGACGCCCGCGGCCTTGTAGTTGCGCGCCTGCGCCTCGCGGGCGAGCTTGGCGACGCGGTTCATGTCGACGCCGACGAGCTTGCCGCCCTGCTTCATCACCTTGCCGGCGATCAGCACGGTGTCCACGTTCTGGGCGGTCATGCTGGTGACGACCGCACCGACCGCATTGTTGATCGGCATGGTGTTCAGGAGGTCCGTGCGGAGCAAGATGATATCCGCCTCCTTGCCAGGAGTGAGCGTGCCGCACTTCTTGTCGACCCCGTTGGCGCGCGCCCCTTCGACGGTGGCGAACTCCAGCACCTCGCGCGCGGTGAGGAATTTCGGCGGCTCCTTGTCGCCGGCGAGCTTGCGCGCCCAGACCTCGTTCTTCTGCAACGAGAATACGGTGCGCATCTGGGTGAAGAAGTCGTTTGGAACCGAGGTCTCGACATCGACGCTGAGCGACGGGCGGATGCCCAGGTCGATCGCCTTCTGGGTCGGCGGATTACCATGCCCCATCAGCGTCTCGACGTAGCCGGCGATCGAAATCGTGCCGCCGGTGTCCTTGATCAGCTTCCACTCGGTGTCGTTCAGCGTGCAGCAGTGAATATATGTCGTGTCGTCCTTGAGCCCTTTCTCGGCGTTGAGCTTCTCCAGCAGTGCACTGCGGCCGAACTCGCCGACGCCGACATGGATCGTGATGCGGGCACCGACATCGCGCGCCGCCTTGAACTGCGAGAGTGTCGCCTCGGGTGTGCCGCCAAGCGCCGCCAGGTAGAGCGTGACGAGCTGATCGTCGCTGGAGAAATACTGCTTGCGCAGCCGCGCGATGTCGCCGGGATATTTGGAGGTTGCGATCTCCATGACCCGGCCGGTCTCGTTCTGGCCGGCGCCATAGGCGAATACCGCCCGCACTCCGGAGTCCTGCAATCCCTTGATGCAGGCGTCTGTGTGCGCCGGCGAGTTCTGAATGTGCGACCAGTCAAGTACGCAGGTTACGCCTGCGTCGACCGCGCCGAGTGCGCTGATGTAATCGGCTGCATAGACGTCGTCCGGTGTCATCTTGGCGCCGAACGTGCGCTGAACGACGTTGCGATAGTCTTCGAGCGAGCCGTCCGGCAGGACGTTGCGCAGGAACCCCTGCCACATGTGACGGTGGGTATCGACGAAGCCTGGCATCACGATCGACTTCGAGGCGTCGATCACCTGCGCGTTCGGCGCGCTGATGTTCGGGCGCACGGCCGAGATGGTCTTGCCTTCGATCAGCACGTCGGCCTGCTCGAAGTCGCCGACGCTGCGATCGAGCGTGAGCACGATGCCGCCCTTGAGCAGAATTGGCCGGCCGGGACGCGTGGCCTGCGCAGCGGCCGGGTCGCTCGCGCTCGCCGCCAAGACGGGCGCCGCGATCGCGCCGGCGACGCTGGAACACAGGAACTGCCGCCGCGACAACCCGCGAGGCGGGCAGCACGGACAGTCGGAACCGAATGCATGGGTCATGGCTTCCTCCCGGCTGGGCGTTGTTGTTCACATCATGCTATGCCTCCTGGGAACCGCGATCTAGCGACGTGACTTTGCCCACTTGTCCGGGATAGATCGTGGCCCCCTCCACACTTGGGCCGATAATCCAGACATGATGCGTACCGAAGAATCCCGCACGATCCGCCTGTCCGAGTACCGCGTGCCCGACTGGCTGGTCGAGACCGTCGACCTCGACGTCAAGCTGCACGCGACGCAAACACCGGTGCGCGCGACGCTCCGCCTCAGGCCCAACCCCGCGGCAGCCTCGCCCGCACCGCTGGTGCTCGATGGCGACGGCCTGACGCTGACCTCGCTCAAACTCGACGGCGAAATGCTGCCCGCAGACCGCTACGTCGCGACCCCCGATGGGCTCACCATCGCGCAGCCGCCGCGTCGGCCGTTCACGCTTGAAATCGAGACGCTGGTCGATCCGTCGGCGAACACGCAGCTCTCCGGGCTCTATCGATCGAGCGGCACCTACTGCTCGCAATGCGAGGCCGAGGGGTTCCGCCGCATCACCTATTTCCCGGATCGGCCGGACGTGATGGCGGTCTACACCACCCGCATCGAGTCGGACAAAGCCGAGACGCCGGTGCTGCTCGCAAACGGCAATCTGCGCCAAAGCGGCGATTTGCCGGGCGGCCGGCATTTCGCGGTCTGGCACGATCCGTGGCCGAAGCCGTCCTACCTGTTCGCGATGGTCGGTGGCCTGCTCGGCTGCGTCGAAGACCGCTTCGTCACCATGTCGGGCCGCGACGTGGCGCTGCGCATCTACGTCGAGCCCGGCAAGGAGGATCGCTGCGGCTACGCCATGGACTCGCTCAAGCGCGCGATGCGCTGGGACGAAGAGGTGTTCGGTCGCGAATACGATCTCGACGTGTTCATGATCGTCGCCGTCTCCGACTTCAACATGGGCGCGATGGAGAACAAGGGCCTCAACGTCTTCAACGACAAATACGTGCTGGCGTCGCCTGCGACCGCAACCGACGCCGACTTCACGAACATCGAAGCCATCATTGCGCACGAGTATTTCCACAACTGGACCGGCAACCGCATCACCTGCCGCGATTGGTTCCAGCTCTGCCTGAAGGAAGGGCTCACGGTCTTCCGCGACCAGGAGTTCACCTCCGACCAGCGCTCCCGGGTGGTGACCCGCATCGGTGACGTGCGAGTGCTACGCACCCACCAGTTTGTCGAGGACACCGGTCCCCTCGCGCATCCGGTTCGGCCCGAGCAGTACCGCGAGATCAACAATTTCTACACCGCGACCGTCTACGAGAAGGGCTCCGAGGTCGTGCGCATGCTGCACACGCTGCTCGGGCCTGCGCTGTTCCGCAAAGGCATGGACCTCTATTTCGAACGCCACGACGGCGAGGCCGCAACCGTCGAGCAGTTCGTGCGCTGCTTTGCCGACGTGAGCGGCCGCAACCTCGGCCAGTTCATGCTGTGGTACTCGCAGGTCGGAACGCCCGAGGTGACGGCGGCGGGTCATTACGACGCGGCGGCCAAGCGCTACCGCCTCGAGCTCACGCAGGTGCTGCGGCCGACGCCCGACCAGCCCACCAAGCAGCCGATGGTCATCCCGATCACGGTCGGGCTCCTCGGGCGCGACGGCCGCGACCTGCCGCTTGCGCTCGCCGACGGCCGCTCCACCGAGCGCGGCGTGCTCACCCTCGACCGATCGGCCGCTACCTTCGTCTTCACCGGGGTCGTCGAACCGCCGGTGCCATCGCTCAATCGCGGCTTCTCGGCGCCGGTCAAGCTCGTGGCGAACCTCTCGCCATCCGATCTTCGCCTGATGGCGGCCTGCGACAGCGATCCGTTCAACCGCTGGCAGGCGGTGCAGACGCTGGCGACCCGGATGCTCGTCGGCAATGTCGCGAAGCTTCGCGCGGGCGAAGACCCGGACGCCGATGATGGCTTGCTCGATGCGCTGTCGGAGATTCTCGCCGACACGAGCCTCGAGCCTGCCTTCATCGCCGAGGCGCTGACCATGCCGGGCGAGGCCGACATCGCCCGCGAGGTCGGGCGCGACGTCGACCCGGACGCGATCTTCCGCGCACGCGCGGGGCTGCGCGCGCTGATCGGGCTCCATCTCAACAGCGGCCTGGGCCAAGCCTATCGCGATATGGCGAGCAGCGGACCCTACAGCCCCGACGCTGTCAGCGCCGGCCGGCGCGCGCTGCGCAACGTCTGCCTCGACCTGCTGGCGGCGACGGGAGAATCGCACGCGATCGCGCTCGCGGCCGAACAATATCGTGCGGCCGACAACATGACCGACCGGATGGCCGCGCTGTCGACGCTGTCGCTACACGCGGTGCCCGAGCGTACCGTAGCGATCCAAGACTTCTTTGGGCGCTATCGCGACGACCCGCTGATCGTCGATAAGTGGTTTGCCTTGCAGGCCACTACGCCCGCTGCCGAGACGCTGGCGCGGGTCCGCGAGCTGACGCAACACCCGGCGTTCGCGCTGACCAATCCCAACCGGGTGCGCGCATTGATCGGCGCGTTCGCCCAGGGCAATCAGACGCAGTTCAACCGCCCCGACGGCGCGGGCTACGACTTCGTCGCGGACCACGTGCTGGCGCTCGATCCGGCCAACCCGCAGATGGCCGCGCGAATGCTGCAGGCGTTCCGGAGCTGGCGTGCCCTGGAGGCGGGCCGACGGGCGCTCGCGGAAGCTGCGCTGCGCCGCGTCGCGGCCGTACCGACGCTGTCGCGGGACGCGTCCGATATCGCGCAGCGCTCGCTTGCGGAAACGTGAGGCTCCGGCGCCACAGGTGCGCAGTTGCTGGAGAACCTCGTGACCTTCCAGATGCGGTCTGGCTTTTTGCCGGATCGTCGCGGTCCGCTCGGCTTGAATCGCCAGTTGAAACATTAATGAAAAATATTGACTCCGACTCTCGACAAGAGTTCGCGCAATCGATTCGAATGCAGGTGATTCGATTCGGCTGAATTGCGCGATTCGAAGAGGCGGCAGGGGATCATCCGAACGGAGGCTGCGATGGCGCGCGCCGAAACGGCGAGTGCGTCTGCACGATCGGATTCCATCAAGGGATTGGCGCAATCGATCGCCAAGCCCGCCTATCGGCGCCTCTTGACGGCCGAGCCCGCGCTGCGGCGTGCGGTGCCTGCGCTCATCATCGCCTTCCTGCTCACGATCGGAGTCGGCGCAGTCGTTCAGGTGCTCGACCATCGCCGCATGGCGCTCACTGAGGCGAGCGACGACATCGAGAACATCGCGCAAATCACTGCCGAGCGCTTTGACCGGCTGGCGAGTGCCGAAAAGGCCGATCCCACCCGACGAGATCTGCTTGAGCGGTCGCTGCACGCACGCGCCACCGCGCGCGGCCGGCGTATTCTGCTCAGCAACGCCGAGGGCACTATCACCGCGACCGCGCCAGCCGGCGGACCGATCGGCCTGCGGCTGGTCGACATGCTCGGCGATACGCAGCCCCTCACCATCCTCGGCGCCAGCGCCGGCGTGCTCGAAATCACGCTCGGTGACGGCGAGCGGGCGCTTGCGACCGTGCGCTCGCTCGGGTCGAGCCGCGCGCAGCTTGCCGTGTACCAGCCCCGTGCCGACGCGCTCGCCGTCTGGCGCTCGGACACCACCTTGACGGTGACGTTGTCGGCGACCACCGGGTTCGTCCTGTTGATCCTGGGCTTCGCCTTCCACTGGCAGGCGACGCGCGCCCGCGAAGCGGATGCCATCTACGACACCGTGCGAAGCCGCATCGACACCGCGCTCAACCGCGGACGCTGCGGCCTTTGGGACTGGGACCTCGCACGTGGCCGCATCTTCTGGTCGCAGTCGATGTTTGCGATCCTCGGCCTTCCGGCGCGCGAGGACCTCCTCACCTTCGGCGAGGTCAGCCGACTGGTGCACCCCGACGACATCAGACTTTACGAGATCGCAGCCCAACTCGCCGACGCCAAGGCAAGTTCGATCGATCACGAGTTCCGCATGCATCACGCCAGCGGCAAGTGGGTCTGGCTGCGCGCGCGCTGCGAACTGGTTCGCCAGCCGGACGAACCAGGCCTGCACCTAATCGGCATCGCCGTCGACATCACCGAACAGAAATCGCTCGTCGAAAGGACCGCCGCCGCCGACATCCGGCTGCGCGACGCCATCGAGACGATCCCCGAGGCATTCGTCCTGTGGGATCAGGAGAACCGCCTTGTGCTGTGCAATTCCAACTTCCAGCAGCTGCACAACCTGCCGGATTCCGCCATTGCGGCTGGCACCACCTATGAGGACGTGGTGACCGCGGGACGCAGACACGTCATTCGCACCAAGCTGACAAGCGAGGGCCCAACCATTCCAGGCGCCCGCACCTTCGAGGCGCAGCTAGACGACGGCCATTGGCTGCACATCAGCGAGCGCCGCACCAAGGACGGCGGCTACGTCTCGGTCGGCACCGACATCACCTCGCTCAAGCAGCATGAGACCAAGCTCGTTGACAGCGAGCAGCGCCTGATCGCAACCGTTGCCGATCTGCGCAGCTCTCAGCACAAGCTCGAGTTGCAGGCTCAGCAGCTCTCCGAGATGGCGCGCAAATATTCCGAAGAGAAGACCCGCGCCGAGGAAGCCAACCAGGCCAAGTCCAAGTTCCTCGCCAACATGAGCCACGAGCTGCGCACGCCGCTCAACGCGATCATCGGCTTTTCCGAGATCATGGAGTCGGGAATGTTCGGCGCCCTTGGCGCCGACAAGTACCACGAGTATTGCCGCGACATCCGCGAGAGCGGTCAATATCTGCTCGACGTCATCAACGACATCCTCGACATGTCGAAGATCGAAGCCGGGCGGCTCAAGCTCGACTTCGAGGACGTCGAGCTCGACCGCAGTCTCGCCGATGCGCTCCGCGTGGTCACGACCCGTGCCCAGGACAAGCATCTGAGGGTGACCTCAAACATTGCGCCGGGCATCCACTTCAAAGCCGACCGGCGCGCGCTCAAGCAGATCGCGCTCAACCTTCTGTCCAATGCGGTGAAGTTCACGCCCGAGACGCGGTCGCATCACCGTGCGCGGACGCAAATCGCGGGGGGCCGTCGTGATCGCCATCCAGGACACCGGCATCGGCATTCCCACCGGCGCCCTGCAGAAGCTCGGCCGGCCGTTCGAGCAGGTCGAAAGTCAGCTCACCAAGACCCACCACGGCTCCGGCCTCGGGCTTGCGATTGCCAAATCGCTGGTCGAGTTGCACGGCGGCGTGATGCGTATCCGTTCGACGCTCGGCGTCGGCACGAGGGTGGTGGTATGCCTGCCGGTCGGCGGACCGCCGGATGCGCGATCGGAGCGCAACACAGCCCATCAAGCTGCGTAGCGCGAGCAGACCAGCCCGGTTTCGCCCGTTGGGCGTCCGTCCGCATGGCCGATCGGCAACAATGCGAGTTGTGACCCGGCTCGCTGACGAAATAAAGTGCGGACATGACACGCACATCGACAATTCCGCCGCGCCGGCGAGCCTTCGGCATCCTCCTCGCGTTTCTTGCCATCGTTGGATTCGCTTCGTCCGCCAACGCCCAGAGCTGGCCGCAGCGGCCAATCAAGCTGCTGGTTCCGTTCGCGGCCGGCGGCAACATCGACATCACCGGCCGCCTGATGGCGGCCCGCCTCTCCGAGGTGCTGGGTCAGCAAGTCATCGTCGAAAACCGGGTCGGCGGCGGCGGCATCATTGCGACCGAAGCGGTCGCGCGGGCGCCGGCAGACGGCTACACGCTGCTATGGGCGAGCACCAACGTGATCGCGATCGTGCCCGCCGCCACCAAGGTGCCATACGATCCGGTCAAGGACTTCGCGCCGGTCAGCGCGCTCGGCGCAAGCCCCCAGGTGCTGCTCGTCAATTCCAAGATCCCCGCGAAAACCGTGGCTGAGTTCGTGGCCTACGTGAAAGCACAGCCCGAGAAGCTTGCCTACGGCGGCGGCGGCGGGCCTGGCAGCGCGAGCAACCTGATCATGGCGCTGTTCCTCAAGCGCGCGGGTCTCGAGATGACCGCGGTCAGCTATCGCGGCACCGCGCCGGCGCTGACCGACCTGATCGCAGGCCACATTCCGACCACGTTCGTTCCGATGGCCGAGGCTCATGCCCAGGCTACCAATCCGAACCTTCGCATTCTCGCTGTCTCGAGCGGCCGGCGCTCGCCGCGCATGCCGGACGTGCCATCGATTGCCGAGACCTATCCCGGCTACAACGCAGTGTCCTGGACCGGAATGCTCGCGCCGGCCGGCACCCCGAAGGAGATTGTCGAGCGGCTGGCTGTTGAAATGGTCAAGGCGGCAAAGGATCCGAAGTTCGTCGAGCAGCTCGAGAGCAACGGGATCGAGCCCCTTGCCGAAGGATCGGAAAAATTTGCCGCCATGATCGCGACCGAAATCCCGGTCTGGGCCGACGCGGTCGATATCGCCGGCGTCAAAGTGCAGCGCTGACAGGTGCACCGCGCGGCCACGTTAGCCACCGGCGTGGGTCGAAGTCATGGAGCGTACGATGTTGCAGGCCTCCCCTTTGATCCGCGGGCTCGCGAGCCTTCTGCTGGCGGCTGCCGCAGGCCTGGCCCTTATAGGTTCTGGAAGGGCGCAGGACTGGCCGACCAAGCCGGTGCGCATCCTTGTGCCCTATGCCGCCGGCGGCAATTCCGACAGCATGGCGCGGATCACGGCCCAACGCCTGAGCGAGCGCTTCGGCCAGCAGTTCGTGGTCGAGAACCGGCTCGGCGCCAATGGTGCGATCGCTTCCGAGGCGGTCGCACGCGCGACGCCGGACGGCTACACGCTCCTCTGGGGCGTTCAGCCGCCGATCGTGATCTTCCCAGCCATGACCAAGGTGACCGTACGACCCGCAGAAGGACTTCGCGCCGATCAGCGTGGTCGGCACCAACGCGTTCGTGCTCGTGGTCAATAAGAACGTCCCGGTCAACAACATCGCCGAGTTCATCGCCTGGGTGAAGGCGCAGCCGACCAAGCTCAGCTATGCCGAGGGCAGCGCTCGGCAGCGTCACTCACCTGTCGATGGCGCTGTTCCTCAAGCGCGCCGGCCTGGAGATGACCAACGTCAGCTACCGCGGCAACGCGCCGGCGCTGACCGACGTGATCGCAGGCCATCTGCCGACCATGTTCTCCAACCTCTCGGACGCGCTGCCGCACGCGCAAAGCGGCGCCATCCGGATGCTTGCGGTGTCGAGCGAAACCCGCCTGCCGCAGCTACCGGACGTGCCGACCGTCGCCGAGCTCGGCTATCCGGGCTACAAGGCCGTGACCTGGAATGGCTTGATGGCGCCGGCGGCGACGCCCAAGCCGATCATCGACACGACTGTCAGCGGAAATCGCGCGCGCCAGCACCGATCCGCCGTTCGTCGAGCGACTGAAAAGCTTCGGCGCCGATCCCTGGGGATCACGCCGGATCAGTTCGCAGCGTTGATCGCGGCCGACCTGAAGCTCTGGGCGGAGGCTGTGACCATCGCCGGCGTCAAGCTGAACTGACGCAGGCGGATCGGGACACGCATGGCTGAGAAGCCCATCCTCATCGCCGGCGGCGGGCCGGTCGGCGTGATTGCAGCGCTCGCGCTGGCGCGGCAAGGCATTCCGGTTCAAGTGTTCGAGGCCGAGGCGCGCGTCAACGACATGCCGCGGGCCGCGACCACGCACGCCGCGACGCTGGAAATGCTGGACGAACTCGGCCTCGCCGACGAGGTGATCCGGCGCGGGCTGGTCGAGCCGCTGTTCCGGGTCTGGGACCGCGCGAGCGGCAAGCTCGTCGCCGAATTCGACTTCGGCCGGCTCAAGGACGACACGCGCTACCCGTTCGCCGTGCAATGCGAGCAGCACAAGCTCGCCGACATGGCGATCGAGCGGCTGCGCGCGCTTCCCGCATGCCGAGGTCGCGTTCTCGACCCGCGTGCTCGGCGCTCGAACAATGCGCGGACGACGTCGAAATCGACGGTCGAGCACGCGCGGAGGAACCCGCAAACACCTGCGGCTCGTATCTGATCGGCGCCGACGGCGGCCGCTCGACCGTGCGCAAGGCGCTCGGCATCGAGTTCGAGGGCTACACCCACCCCGAGCGCTTCCTGATCCTGACCACGACCTTCGACATCGGCACCAGGTATCCCGGCTGCACGCGCAACTACCTCTCCGACCCGGAGGACTGGTGCGCGCTGTTCAAGGTCGCGGGCGACGACGGCCGCGGGCCTGTGGCGGGTGCTGTCCAGCGACGCGGCTCGAGCAGACCGAGGCCGAACTGTTCGACCCGGAAGCGACCGAGCGCCGGCTGCAGAAGTTCGTCCCCAAGGACGGCCGCTACGACATCGTCCACCGCAATCTCTACAACGTGCACCAGCGGGTGGCGGCGAGCTTCCGCAACGGCCGCGTGTTCCTCGCCGGCGACGCCGCCCACGTCAACAATCCGCTCGGCGGGCTTGGCCTCAACTTCGGCATCCACGACGCGATCGAGCTGACCGCGCTGCTCGGCCGCGTCATCCGCGGCGAGGCGCCGGCCGAGGTGCTCGACCTCTACGACCGCCACCGCCGCCCGCTCAACGTCGAGTTCGTGCAGCAGCAGACCATCGCCAACAAGAAGCGGATGGAGGAGAAGGACCCGGCGGCGCGCGCCAAGAGCTTCGCGCGAGCTTGCGCGCCACCGCCGACGACCCGGCGGCGCACCGCGCCTATCTGCTGCGCGCCTCGCTGATCGAAAGCGTGCGCAAGCGCGCAGCCGCGGCGGCGTGAACTCGCAGCCCAAGACCCCGTAGGCTACGGCGCGTTGCCGACAATGCGGTTGAAGCTCGCCCGCACCTTCTGCTGGGTCTCCGCCACGTGGGCGTCGAGCGTGGCGAAGTTCGGCAGGTCGGCCGCGCGGCACAGCAGTCCGAGCAGACCCGCGCCCGCGGTCTTCGGATCGAACGGGCCGGACAGGCAGAGCCGCAGGATCTGCGTGAGGTTGTGATAGAGCCGCGCCGCCGGCCGCAGCACGTCGGCGTCCTTCGGCCGGCGAGCAGGCCGAGCCGCCACGCCTTGTCGAGCACGCGCGCGGTCGAGGTGTCGAGGATGTCCGGGGTGCTTGGCGGCGTGCACCAGCTGCAGATACTGCGCGATGAACTCGAGATCGATCAGGCCGCCGGCGGCATATTTGAGGTCCCAGCGCACGCCCTCGCCCTTCTCCTGGGCGATCGCCTCGCGCATGTCGGCGACGTCGGCCGCGACCACCGCCGGATCGCGCTCGCGGCAGAGCACCGCGCGGATCACCGCCTCGACCCGCGCCGCGAACTCAGGCGACGCCGTGACACCACGCGGGCGCGCGTCAGCGCCATGTGCTCCCAGGTCCAGGCCTCGCTCTCCTGGTAGCTCGCGGAACGCCTCGATGCTGGTCGCAACCGGACCGGAGCGGCCGGACGGCCGCAGCCGCATGTCGACCTGATAGAGCGCGCCGTAGTTGGTCTGCGACGACAGCGCGCTGATCAGCCGCTGCGTCAGGCGCGC
This sequence comes from uncultured Alphaproteobacteria bacterium, assembly GCA_963821555.1. Classification (GTDB taxonomy): domain Bacteria; phylum Pseudomonadota; class Alphaproteobacteria; order Rhizobiales; family Xanthobacteraceae; genus Z2-YC6860. Next base: position 191,036 of record CAWGEM010000026.1, read on the forward strand.
GAAATACTGGCTGCCGTAGAGCGGGCGCGCGCCGTCTGACTGCGGATGCTCGGGATCGAAATCGTAGACGATGATGAGGTCGAGGTCGGAGGTCGCCGTCATCTCGCGACCGCCGAGCTTGCCGAGCGCGAGCAGCGCGATCTGTCTGGCCCCGGATGCGGCCGTGCGTCTTCGCGAACGTGTCTTCCACCGCGCGATGCAGCGCGCGGATGATGACGTCGGCGAGCCGCGCGAAGGCCGCGCCGGCCTGCTCGGCCGACACCGTGCCCGACAGGATGCGGGCGCCGACCAGGAACATGTGCTCCTGGCCGAACAGCCGCAGCCGGTCGAGGAAGTCCTCGTAGGATGCCCGCCTCGCCGAGCGTGCGCTCGAGCTCGGCTTCGAGCTTGGCCTCGTCCGGCAGCGCGCCGAAGAACGCCGGGTCGAGCAGCGCATCCATCGCCTCGGGATGGCGCGCGAGGATGTCGGACAAGCCGTCGGCGCGGTGCCGAGCGTCAGCGCGACCAGCGAGACGAGGTCGGGGTTCTGCTTGAGCAGCGAGAACAGCCGGCCGCCGACCTTCAGTCCCGTCAGGAAGCGATCGAACGCGGCGACGGCGGCGTCCGGATTCTCCGAGCGAGCAGAGCCGGTCGAGCAGTGCCGGCACGAGGTCGGCATGAACTGGCTGCGGGAAAATTCGCGACGCAGCGAGGGATAGGCGCCGGCGAGCCAGCGCCGCACCGTCGCCGAGACTTCGAGCGGCTGGCGGAAGCCCATCGCGCCCAGCCGGTCGAGCGTTTCGCGATCGTCGGCATCCTTCGGGAACGCCAGGGCATGGCCATCGCGCGGCGGCGCCCGACCTCCTCGAACAGCCGCGCGTAGTGGCGCTGCACCGTGCGCAGATGCCCGACGCAGGACGCTCGGCGAAGGCGTCGCGGTCCTTGAAGCCCGGCAAAGCGCGCGAAGCGCTCCAGCGCCTCGCGATCGGTCGGCAGCGTGTGGGTCTGGTCGTCGGCGACCATCTGCAGCCGGTGCTCGATCCGGCGCAGGAAACGGTAGGCGTCGTCGAGCTCGGCACGGGCGTCCTGTCGATCCAGCCGCCCTCGGCCAGCGCCGTCAAGCGTCGCCAGCGTGTCGCGGCCGCGCAATTCGGGATGGCGGCCGCCGGCGATCAACTGCTGGGTCTGCACGAAGAATTCGATCTCGCGGATGCCGCCGCGGCCGAGCTTGATGTTGTGGCCTTCGACCGCGATGTCGTCGTGCCCGCGATAGGCGTGGATCTGCCGCTTCATCGCCTCGATGTCGGCGACCGCGGCGAAGTCGAGGTACTTGCGCCAGATGAACGGCGACAAGCTGCCGCAGAATATCCTCGCCCGGCCGCGATATCGCCGGCGCAGGCCCGCGCCTTGATCATGGCCGCGCGCTCCCAGTTCTGGCCGACGCTGCCGTAGTAGTTCGAGCGCGGCATCGACCGAGACCGCGATCTGGGTCGACGCCGGATCCGGCCGCAGCCGCAGATCGACGCGGAACACGTAGCCGTCGGCGGTGCGCTCCTGAAGCAGCTTGACCAGGCCGCGGGTCAGCCGCACGTAGAAACGCCGCCGCGTCGTCCTTGGACGACGAGCGCCGGCGCCTCAGGGTCGTAGAACACGATGAGATCGATGTCGCTCGAATAGTTGAGCTCGAAGGCGCCCATCTTGCCCATGGCGAGCACGATGTAGCCGCTGCCGGCCTCCGGCCGCTTCGGATCGGCGGGCTTGAGCCGCCCGCGGCGCGCCGCGTCGCGCAGCAGGAAGCGCGACCGCCGCGCCGACCGCGGTATCGGCCAACTCGGTCAGCGCGCGCGTCACCCGCATCACCGGCCAGACGCCGCCGATGTCGGCGATCGCGATCAAGCAGCGCCGCCTCGGCTTTCATGCGGCGCAGCAGCCGCATCGCTTCGGCCTCGTCCGTCGGTCGCCGCGACCGCGGATGTTGCACTCGGCAAGCAGCTCAGCGCAGATGTGCGTCGGGATCGGCCTCGAGCAGCCCAGACAGGCGCGCCGGCTCGCCACTCGCGAGCTCCCAGAGAAACGGCGAGCCTTCGGCAAGGCCGGCCAGCAACGCTTCGAGCTTCGGGCTGCGGCCTTGATCAGGCGCGCCAGCGCCTTGCCGGCCGCGCTGCGGCCGATCTCGCCGAGCCAGTCGGCCACCCGTGCGCGCGCAGCCTTGGGCGCCGACAGCCGCGGCGCCTCGCACGATGCCGCCGCCAGCGTCGTCTCGACGCCCGCCGCTGGCTTCGCCTTGCGCTTCGCCGCCCGCTTCATGACGGCAGAGTTAGCGCAGATGATGCGCCGAAAGGGAGAGCCAGAGGTTCAGGCCGGCGGCTGCTGGCGGCTGCTGGCGCCGCGCGCGGCAGCACCAGCGTCGCCTTCAGGCCCGGTCCGTTGTCGTCGAACTTCAGTTCGCCGCCATGCAGATGCGCGACCGCCGAAACGAGGCTCAGCCCCAGTCCGGAGCCCGGCTCCGAGCGGCTCGCTCCAGGCGCACGAAGCGCTCGACCACGTGGCCGCGGTCGGCCTCGGCGATGCCCGGCCCGTGGTCGATCACCGTCAAGCAGCACGTCGGTCGCCCTTCGGTGTCGCGCCGTGATCACGATCTCGGCCGGCGCGCCGTTGGCCGCTGCGCGCTCCGCGCCGGCGTATTTGATGGCGTTGTCGACGAGATTCGCCAGCGCCTGGGTGAGCAAGTTCGCGGTTGCCGCGCATCGGCACCGGCGACGGCGCCTCGATCGCGCAGCGCAAGTCCCTTCTCGTCGGCCAGCGGATCGTACAATTCGCCGACGCCGCGCGCGATCTCGGCGGCGTCGAATTCCATCATCGGCGCGCTGGCTGGCGCGCGATTCCGCGCGCGCGATCATCAGCAGCGCGTTGAAGGTGCGGATCAGCTCATCGGATTCCTCGATCGTGGCCTCGAGCGCAGCGCGATAGTCGCCCTCCTGGCGGCCGCGACCGCAGCGCCTCCTCGGCGCGGTTGCGCAGCCGCGTCAGCGGCGTCTTGAGATCGTGGGCGATGTTGTCGGAGACCTCCTTGAAGCCGCGCATCAGCGCCTCGATCCGCTCCAGCATGGCGTTGAGATTGACCGCGAGCCGATCCAGCTCGTCGTCGGAGCCGCCGACCGGCAGCCGCCCGGACAGATCGCCGGCCATGATGGTGCGCGAGGTCTCGGTCATGGCGTCGACGCGGTGCAGCACGCGGCGCGCGACGAAGAAGCCTCCGGCCAGGCCCGAGCACGATCACGATCGCGATCGACCACTGGCCGGCCGGCGAGAATCACGTCATAGAGCCGCTCGCGCTCTTCGAGGTCGCGCCCGACCAGCAGCCGGAAACCGCTGGGAAGCTGGAACACGCGCACCAGCGCGTGGTGCTCGATGCCTTCGGGTTCGTCGAGCCGTCGGTAGAGCGTCTCGATCCAGCCGGAGCGGTCGAGCACGCCCTCGACCGAGCGAACCGACGTTGCCGGCAAGCCCGTCGCCGGTGAAGGTGGTGACAAGGTAAAGGCTCGAGCCTGGCCGCCGCGCGCGCGCATCGATGACCTGAACACGAGCCGCCGGATGCCGCCCTGGTTGTACTGCTCGGCCAGGCCGGTGATTTCGGCGTCCACCGTGCGCGTGATCTGCTCGGTGATCAGGCGCCGCGTGTTCCAGGCGAAATAGCCGAGCAGGAACGCCGCAAACAGCGCGAAGACCGTCAGATAGACAAGCGTCAGCTTGAACGCGGTGGTGTTGAACAGCTTGCCGAGCGCGGCCATACGCGATCCGCGGAGCCAGCGCAGGCTCAGAGCATGGGCGACCGGCTCGCCACATCCGCCGCAACGGCGACTGCCGGCCGCGGTCGGTCCAGGGCGGTGCCCGTCGCGGCGGATGACGACTTCATTTGTCACGGATCACGTATCCTGCGCCGCGCACGGTGTGCAGCAGCGGCTGCGCGAATCCCTTGTCGATCTTCGAGCGCAGCCGCGAAATGTGCACGTCGATGACGTTGGTCTGCGGATCGAAGTGATAGTCCCAGACGTTCTCGAGCAGCATGGTGCGGGTCACCACCTGGCCCGCGTGCTTCATCAGGTATTCCAGCAGCCGGAATTCGCGCGGCTGCAGGACGATCTCATCCTTGCCGCGGGCGACGCGGTGCGACAGGCGGTCGAGCTCAAGATCGGCGACGCGATAAACCGTCTCCTCGCCGCGGCCGCCGCGCCGTCGCGCCAGCACCTCGACGCGGGCCAGCAGTTCGGAGAACGAGTAGGGCTTGGGCAGGTAGTCGTCGCCGCCGGCGCGCAGTCCCTTGACGCGATCATCGACCTGCCCGAGCGCCGACAGGATCAGCACCGGCGTCTCGACGCCCTTCGCGCGCAGCCCCCCGATCACGGAAAGTCCGTCGAGCTTGGGCAGCATGCGGTCGACGATCAGCACGTCGTATTGCCGGTCGAGCGCCGAGCGCCAGACCCTCCTCGCCGTCGGCGGCCTGATCGGCGATGTGGCCGACCTCGCTGAAGGCCCGGACGATGTAGTCCGCGGCGTCGCGGTCGTCTTCGACGATCAGAAGGCGCATGGCGGTCCGTTCAATGGTCGGCCAGTCAGGGGACGGCCATTCTAGCGGAATCCCCTCGTCTGCGCGCGACTGCGGTAAAGAGCTTCGAGGGGCGGCGGATTGCTCCGCCGCCCCTCGACCGACCTCGCTCCCGGCGGGGGCGACGAATGCCGGGAGACGAGGAGCGGTATGAGCGGGGACGGGCAAGCTGCCCGTCCCCCGGGTTCGCTCCGCCGGCGGGGGCGACGAATGCCGACGGGACGTCCCGAACTCAGCTGCCGCACCCGAGACCGAACCAAGCTCTGCTCGACCATGGATGCGACATCGAACTTCAACAGTGCGGCTCACGCGCGGTCGAGCGGAATGGCGACGAACCGCGTCCCCTGTTCCGTCTTGACGCGCATCAGCACGCTGCGCTTGCCTTCGGCGCGGGCATCGCCCATCGCCTTGCGAACATCGGCCGGAGTGGCGACCGTCTTGCCGGCGACGTCGAGGATCACGTCGCCCGGCTTGAAGCCGAAGTCGGCGGCCGGACCGCTCGGATCGACGTCGGCGACGACCACGCCGGGCTCGTTGCCGGCCGGCGCCAGCGACAAGCCGAGCCGCGGCCCTTCGCTGCGCTCAAGGTCGCGGTCGCCGCGCCGTTCGTCGCGATCGCCGCGCCGCTCGTCGCGATCGCGCCTGCGGTCGCTGCGGTCGTCGCGATCGCGGACGGCGACGGTAGTCGTAGTCGCGATCCCGGTCGCGCCGCTCGACGCGCGCCTCGCGCGTCGCCGGCAGTTCGCCGAGCGTCAGGCTGATGGTCTTCTCGGCGCCCTTGCGGATCACGACGAGCTTGACGGTCGTGCCAGGCGGCATGCTGCCGATCTTGCGGGCGAGATCGCGCGCGTCGCGCACCGGCGTCGCCGTCGACCGTGACGATGACGTCGCCGGCCTCGATGCCGGCCTTGGCAGCCGGGCTGTCCTTCTGCGGCTCGGCGACCAGCGCGCCTTCGGCCTTCTTCAGGCCGAGGCTGTCGGCGATCTCCGCCGTCACCGGCTGGATCTGCACGCCGATCCAGCCGCGCGTGACGCTGCCCTTGTCCTTGAGCTGCGCCACCACGGTCTTCACCGTGTCCGACGGGAATGGCGAAGGCGATGCCGACCGAGCCGCCGGACGGCGAGAAGATCGCCGTGTTGACGCCGATCACGCTGCCGTCGACGTTGAAGGTCGGACCGCCGGAGTTGCCCTTGTTGACCGGTGCGTCGATCTGCAGGAAGTCGTCGTAGGGGCCGGCGCCGATGTCGCGGCCGCGCGCCGAGACGATGCCGGCGGTCACGGTGCCGCCAAGGCCGAACGGATTGCCGACCGCGAGCACCCAGTCGCCGACGCGCGGCGGCGTCATCCGCAAGCTTGACGTAAGGGAAGCTGTCGCCTTCGATCTTGATCAGCGCGAGATCGGTGCGCGGATCGGTGCCGATCACCTTGGCCTCGTAGGTCTTGCCGTCGTCGGTCGCAACTTCGACGGTCGAGGCCTTCTCGACCACGTGGTTGTTGGTCACGGCATAGCCGTCAGACGAGATGATGAAGCCCGAGCCCTGCGCAGTGCCGAAGCGGCGTCCGCGCGGGCCGCCCGGCATGCCCTCGGGCATCCCGAAGCGCCGGAAGAACTGCTCAAGCTGCGAGCCGCCGGGGATCTCGTCAGAGGAAAGCTGGTTGGCGGACATGGTCTTGACGCGGACCGACACCACCGCCGGCTTCACCTTCTCGACGATGTCGGCAAAGCCCACCGGACGCGCGACGCTCTGCGCCTCCTGGGAGAGGTTCTGGGCGAGCGCCGGCGGCGTGACCGGCGCGAAATCCGGCGACGCAAAGAACGCGAACGCCGAGACACCGGCGATGGTCGTTGCCAGAAGCCCAAGCCGCCGCAATGAGAGGCTGCGCGGCCTTGAGTTGAAGCGATCGTTCATCGTGATGGGTCCCCGTCGTCGAACGGAACTCTGGAAGGTGCGGTGCACCTGTTCTGACGACCAAGATGGGTGGCGTCCGCCTTACCGATGGATGGCGGCAGGATTAAACTTTGGTAATCTTCGGAATCCGCAATAGCCAAGACAATTCAATGACTTGGTTGATCGCGACCGGTGGACGGCGGGCCCGGCCCGATGAGTTCCGTAAGCCGCGCGCGTTCTTGAGGGGTCAGTTCCGGTAACTCCTCCCGAATTCCTGAGCGTTGTTCGCGCCGTCGTCGCAGCAGCACCACCAGTGCAACCGCGCCCGCCACCAGCATAACGGCCGGAGCGAGCCAGAGGATCACAGTGTCCGCGCCAAAACGCGGCTTGAGCAGCACGAACTCGCCGTAGCGCGCGGTCAGGAAGTCGAGCACCTTGGAGTCGCTGTCACCGGCCTTGAGCCGCTCGCGCACCAGGATGCGCAGGTCGCGCGCCAGGGGGGCATCCGAATCGTCGATCGATTGGTTCTGGCACACCATGCAGCGCAGTTCGCGCGAGAGCGCACGAGCGCGCGCTTCAAGCGCCGGATCGGACAGGATTTCGTCCGGCTGCACCGCCCCCGCCGGCATGATCGAGACGACCGCGAGCAGAGCCGCGAGCGCCCATCTGCGCCATGCCGCGGACACCGTCTACTCCGCCGGCTGCATCGCGGGCGCGACCTTGCGCGCCGGCTTCGGCGCGCCGACGCGCAGCCGCCGGTCGGACAGCGACAGCAGGCCGCCAAGCATCATCAGCATCGGCCCGAGCCAGATCAGCAGCACCAGGGGCTTGTGATAAAGCCGCACGGCGATTGAGCCGTCGGGATTAGGGTCGCCGAGCGACAGATAGAGCTGGCTCACGCCGCGCGTCAGCAGCGCGGCTTCCGTCGTCGAGGTACGACGCACCGGGAACGTGCGCTTCGACGGATCGAGCCTGCCGACCACGGCGCCGTCGCGGCGCACGGTGAAACGCGCGGTCATCTCGCGATAGTTCGGGCCCTGTCGCGCCACCGTGCCGTCGAAGGTCAGCACGTAGGAGCTGATCGCGATGGTGTCGTTCGGCTTGACCGACACAATGCGCTCGCTGCCGAAGTTTGTTTCGCAGACGATGCCGAGAAGCATCACCCCAAGCCCGAAATGCGCAAGCATCGTGCCATAGGCCGAACGCGGCAAGCCGCGGGCGCGAGCGAATGCGGCGGCCAGCGGCGCACGCGTGAACCCACTCCGCTCGACGAGGTCGGTGAGCGCGCCGACCATCAGATACACCGCAAGCCCGATCCCGAATGGCGCCAGCACCGGGCCGCCGCCGACAAGCCATACCGTCGCAGCCATCGCGACAAGCGCGAGGAATGCCGCGCCGATCAACCGCTGCGCGGCGCCGTGGAGATCGCCGCGCTTCCAGGCGAGCAGCGGGCCGAACGGCGCCGCGAGCAGCAAGGGAATGAACAGCGGCCCGAACGTCAGGTTGAAGAACGGTGCGCCGACCGAGATTTTGGCGCCGGTCAGGGCTTCCAGCGCCAGCGGATAGAGCGTGCCGACGAACACGGTGGCGCAGGCGGTGGTGAGGAACAGGTTGTTGAAGACGAGCGCGCCTTCACGCGAGATCGGCGCGAACAGGCCGCCCTGCTTGAGTGCGGGTGCTCGCAGTGCGTAGAGCGCAAGGCCGCCGCCGATGAAGAGCACCAGGATCGCGAGGATGAACACGCCGCGGGTCGGGTCGCTCGCGAAGGTGTGGACCGAGGTCAGCACGCCCGAGCGCACCAGGAAGGTCCCGATCAGCGAAAGCGAGAACGCGAGAATGGCAAGCAGGATGGTCCAGACCTTGAGCGCGTTGCGCTTTTCCATCACCACCGCCGAGTGCAGCAGCGCGGTGCCGGCAAGCCAAGGCATCAAGGATGCGTTCTCGACCGGGTCCCAGAACCAGAAGCCGCCCCAGCCGAGCTCGTAATAGGCCCAGTACGAGCCCATGGCGATGCCGAGCGTGAGGAACATCCATGCCGCAAGCGTCCAAGGCCTAACCCAGCGCGCCCAGGCCGCGTCGATGCGGCCCTCGATCAAGGCTGCGATCGCAAACGAGAACGAGATCGAAAATCCGACATAGCCGAGATAGAGCAGCGGAGGGTGCACCGCGAGCCCGATGTCCTGCAGGATCGGGTTGAGGTCGCGGCCCTCGATCGGCGTTTCTTCCATACGCTCGAACGGATTGGAGGTGAAAAGGATGAACAGATAGAACGCAGCCGCGATCCAGGACTGCACGCCGAGCACGTTGGCCTTGAGCGTCGCCGGCAGGTTGCCGCCGAAGGCTGCGACCAGTGCGCCAAACAGCGCCAGGATCAGCACCCAGAGCAGCATCGAGCCCTCGTGGTTGCCCCAGACGCTGGTGAACTTGTAGATCAGCGGCATCAGCGAGTGCGAGTTCTCGTAGACGTTGAGGACCGAGAAGTCCGACGCGACGTAGGTCGCGGTCAGTGCCGCAAACGAGATGACGACGAACAGGAATTGCGCAAGCGCTGTCGGTCCGGCCACGCCCATCAGGGTGCCGTCGCCGAGCCTTGCGCCGACCACCGGCGCGACCGCCTGGATCAGCGCAAGCCCGAGCGCCAGCACCAGCGCGTAGTGGCCGATCTCCGCGATCATAACCGCGCTTCCGGAATAACTGCCACGAGCGGGGACATCGTCATTTCTTCTTCCCGTAATCGTCCTTCCAGTGGCCCTGCTTCTTCAGCGCGTCGGCGACTTCCTTTGGCATGTAGGTCTCGTCGTGCTTGGCGAGCACGGAATCGGCCTTGAACATCCCGCCCGGCACGAGCGCACCTTCGGCGATCACGCCCTGGCCCTCGCGGAACAGGTCGGGAAGGATGCCTTGGTAGGCAACTTGGATCGCGCTCTTGCCGTCGGTGACCTCGAAGCGAACCGCGAGGTTGTCGCCGCGCTCGATCGTGCCGGGCTTGACCAGCCCGCCGAGCCGGATGCGGGTGCCGGGCGCGACCTGCTTCTCGACCACGTCGGTCGGCGAGTTGAAGAACACGATCGAATCCTTGAGCGCGGTCAGCACCAGGGCAGCCGCGAGCGCGAGCACACCGAGGCTGCCTCCGATCAAAACCAGGCGCCGCTGCGTGCGCGTCATGTCACGTCCCTGGTGGCCATCCGGCGATCCGCGCTCGTCATGCGTCAGCCTTCGAGCCCCAGCCCTTTGACGAATTCATCCACGCGCCGCAGCTTGTCGGGTTCGGCCGAGAGCGCACGGCGCGCGGCGCCTGCGGCGGCACGCGCCTTGTCGGGTTCGCCGAGCACCATATAGGCGCGCAGAAGCCGCAGCCAGCCATCGACATCGGACCCCTCCTGCTTCAGCCGTTCCGAGAGCCTGTCGACCATGCCGCGCACCATCGCGGCGCGCTGCTCGGGCGCCATCTCCGCGGCGGCAGCGACATCGTCCGCGCTCGGGCCGCGCGGGGCCGATGGCGCGGGCGTCGCCGCATCCGGTTCTACTCGCGCAATCGACTCTCGAAAAAAACCGATCCACGGATAGTCCGCCGGCACGCTCGCCAGCAGCGCCTTCCAGATGGCCGCCGCGGCGGCACGCCGGCCGTCCTGCTCCGCGGCAAGGCCGATGTAGTAGCGGGCGCGGAACTCGTTCGCATCGAGGCCGACCGCGCGCTCGAACGCGGCCTTGGCCTCGGCCGTGACGACACCGCCGGCGGCGCCGGTGAGCGCCTCACCAAGCGCGGTTTCGCGCGCAGCGTTGGCGCCAAGCAGACGGATGACATTGCGCCGCGCCCTGACCGCATCGTCGTAACGGTCGAGGCGGTAATAGACCGGCGCCAGCACCTCCCAGCCGCGGCCGTCTTCCGGATTGGCTTCCAGATGCGCCTCGACGCGCGCGACGAGTTCCTCCACCGAGCGCTGATCCGCCGGGGTGTCGCGGCGCGCCGCCTGCGGCTGGTCCACAAGCTCGGGCGAGCCGAGCTCATAGTAGAGACCGACGGCCAGCACCGGCAGCAGCACGAGCGCGGCAAGCGCGGTCGCCCGCCGCCGCCAGGGCTGGTCGGCAGCCTGCGCAGGATCATGTGCATCGGCCGCAGCAATTAGCCGGCGCGACACCTCGACGCGCGCCGCGGCGGCCTCGTTCTCGCCGATCAGGCCCGCGGCCCGGTCGCGGTCGATTTCCTCGAGCTGGTCGCGGTAAACCGCAACGTCGCTGCCGCCGCCCTGCGGGCCTCGGCGCGAAAGCGGCCAAAGCACGGCGAAGATCGCCGCTGCCGTCATCATGGCGAAAACGAACCAAAGCGTCATGGTCGAGGGTTTACATCACGGGCGGCCCCGGCAAAATACACATTCAAGGCCATAGAAGAGGAGGCGACTATGATCGTTGCTATCGTGACGTTCCGCCTGCCGAAGCCGACGACGCTTGCCGAAATCACCGAGACGTTCAAGTCCACCGCGCCGCGATACCAGGGCATTCCGGGCCTGCTTCGCAAGAACTACTTCGTGAGCGAGGACGGGCTGCGCGCCGGCGGCATCTATGTGTGGGCCTCCCGTGCCGACGCCGAACGCGTCTACACCGCCGAATGGCGAAAGTTCGTCGAGGGCAAGTACGGCACGCCGCCGGTCGTCGAGTACCTGTACTCGCCGGTGATGGTGGACAACCGCGACGGCACGATCGCCGTCGCCGCCTGACCCGCGGGTCCGGCAGGTCTTGGGAGCATGGCCGAAGCGGATTGGGTTGATGTCGGGGCGGCGGCGGACTGGGCCGAGGCGCCGCTGCGCCACGTCGCGACAACGAACCGTGAGCTTGCGGTCTCGCTGAAGGACGGCCGGTTTGGTGCCGTGTCCAACGCATGCAACCACGTCGGCGGGCCGCTCGGCGACGGCCACCTCGACGGCGACTACGTCGCCTGCCCCTGGCACAATTGGAAGTTCCACCGCTGCACCGGCAAGGGCGAGCCGGGCTTCGAGGAGGATGCGGTCCCGGCCTATGCGGTGAAGGTCGAAGGCGACCGCGTGCTGGTCGATATGGCGTCGGCGACAAAGCGCACCCGTAAGCCGCACCCGCCGCATCCGCTGCCGCGCCCGATCAAGCGCGCGCCCGGTCCGCTCCGGCTCGCCGGCATCTGCGACCACGGCGATGGACGAGGCCAATCCGCGGTTCTCCGGCTCCGACCATCTGCTCGGCCACGCACTCGAGGCCGGCGCCGGCGCACGGCGCCGAGACGCGGCTGATCCGGCTCAGCGCGCTCTCGTTCCGCGCCTGCGAGGGCTACTACTCGAAGTCGGCGCTTCGCCTGCACCTGGCCGTGCTCGATCACGCAGATGGACGCAAATGACCAGATGGACCAGGTCTACGAGGCGCTGGTGCACTGGGCCGACGCCGTCATCGTCGCCTCGCCGATCCGCTGGGGCGCCGCCTCCTCGCTCTATTTCAAGATGGCCGAGCGGCTCAACTGCGTGCAGAACGCGATCACGATCCGCAACCAGGTGCTGATCCGCAACAAGGTCGCGGGCTTCATCATCGTCGGCGGCCAGGACAATATCCAGGGCGTCGCCGGCCAGATGCTCGGCTTCTTCGCCGAACTCGGCTTCCTGTTTCCGCAGTTTCCCTACATCGCCCATTCGCGCGGCTGGTCGAGCGAAGACATGGAGCGCAACGTCGAGGTCGTGCGCCATTCCGCGGAACTCGCCGAAGGCGCGGCGATGCTGGCCAAGCGCTGTCTCGATCTCGCCGGTCACCTGATTGCACGCGACGAGGCGCCGACCTCGATCGAACGCGGCGGGCGCAAGGCGCACACGCTGGAGATGGACCAGGCGGACACGCATCACGGCTGACCTCGGCCGCTTCGGTCGAGGCCGTAGTCTCAGCCGGTCTTCGCGTTGGCGCGGAGCTGATCGAGCGCCTGGCCGGCGGCCGCCAGCACCCGCTCGACGATGGCGCGGCCGTGCCCGACCGATCGGCCGCTGCGGCATCACCGATCACGCCGCTGTCCGCAAGGCGCGGATCGTCGCTGCGCCACGGAAAGCTCACTCCCGGATCGAGGATCAGCGCGCGGACCGCAGGCCGCCGTCCGGCGGCGATTTTAGCTCGCCGATGCGCTCGCGCGCGCACCAGATCGGGCGCCAGCGCGAGCATCACGGAGGTCTCGTCCTTGCCGCCGTGGATTTCCGGCACGCCCGCGTTCGCGCACCGGGCTGATCAGCGGCGCCGAGATGCAGCGCGCAGAGGTTCAGGCCGAAATCGCCGCGCAGTTCGCGGCCGAGCGCGTCGAGGATGCCGCGGTTGCCGCCATGGCCGTTGACGATCAAGAGATTGCGCGCCGGCAGCGAACGCGACGATCTCGCCGGCCAAGCTCGCGCAGCAGGCGCGCCATCGCCGCGACCGACAGCGACAGCGTGCCAGGCGCCCAATCGTGCTCGCGCGACAGTCCGATCGGCAGCGCGGGCAGCTGCCACAGGTCATGGCTCTCGCCGAAGCGCTCGACGATCCGAGCCGGTGAACGCCTCGGCCATCACGGTGTCGGTGTTGAGCGGCAGGTGCGGCCCGTGCTGCTCGATCGAGCCCATCGGCAGGCAGAGCACCGAGCTCGCAGCGAGGCGCCGCGGAATCTCCTGGAAGGTGAGATCGCCGACGCGGCCGCATGGTCAGCCGGCCACCATGCGCATCAGCACGCGGTCCCTGCGGACGAAGTGATGGTAGAGCGCGGCCCCGATGTGCGCGCAGAGCAGCGCGACGATGGCGATGCCCAGCATCCGGTGCAGCCAGAAGATCTTGTCGGAGAACGGCTGGTCGACCGGCCAGATCGGCGGCAGTTCGAACAGCCAGAACACCAGGATCGGCGCGCGATAGGCCGAGGTCGCGATCCAGCCGACGATCGCCTGCACGATCAGCAGCGCGTAAAGCCCCCAATGGGTGGCATGGGCGGCGAGCTGCTGGATCGCCGGGATATCGGCCGGCAGCGGCGGCGCCGGATTGCGGAGCCGCTAGAGCAGCCGGACGCAGCACGATCGGCAGCAGGATCGCGCCGATCGAGCGATGCAGGTGGTAGAGCGTGTCCTGGGCGGCACCGAAATCGGCGTTCGCCATGGCGATGCCGATCGGGATCATGACCAGCACGAGCGCCGCAGTGATCCAGTGCAAGACACGCGGCGCGTGAGGCGTGTAGCCGGCGAAGCGCGGTCGTCGGGCATCCCCTGCCCCGTTTCGGCTGCGGCTCCGCTCCGATCACGGCGCCAGCGGCGCCACCTGGCCTTCGCCCTCCGCCGGCGCCTCCGACAAGCGCCGCGATCACATGCCCGAGTTGGTGGCCGGCGCGCGCGGCCTTGGCGGTCATGTAGCGGCGGTTGTCGGCGTTGATCGGCGTCTCGATCGGCATGCGGCCGGTGATCTCGATGCCGGCCTTGGCGAGGCCCTCGAGCTTGGCGGGATTGTTGGTCAGCAGCACGACGCGCGTACAGCCCAGCATCTGCAGCATGCGGACCGCAACGCCGTAGTCGCGCTCGTCGTCGTCGAAGCCGAGCGTGGTGTTGGCATCGACGGTGTCGAGGCCGGCGTCCTGCAGCTTGTAGGTGCGCATCTTGTTGGCGAGGCCGACGCCACGGCCCTCCTGCGCGAGGTAGAGAATGATGCCGCCGCCGGACTCCTGCAGCCGCGCCAGCGCGAGCCGGAGTTGATCGCCGCAGTCGCAGCGGCGCGAGCCGAACACGTCGCCGGTAAGGCAGGCGGAATGGATGCGCACCGGCACCGGCTTCGACAGATCCGGGCGTGCCGACAATGACCGCGACCGGATCGTCGCCGAACGCGTCTCGGAACACCACGAAACGGGTGCGGACACCGGAGTTGAGCGGCACATCCGCTTCGCCGGCGATGGCTGCAGCGACTGCGCGGCATGAGCGCGGAACCGCGCCACGGCCTTGGCCTCGACGGTGATGATGCGCGGATTGAAATGAGCGACCTTCGCGGGCGTCGTGTCTGCGACCAGCACGGCGGGCAGAACCTGCGCGAGCTTGACCAACTCGATCGCAGCGCCTGCGGCCGGTCCTGCGGGCTCGGGCAGCACGTCGTGTTCAGCCTTGGCATCGGCCACCAGTGCCATGATGGTGCTGACGGCAGCGCCGGGCTCGAGCTCGAGCGCAACCGGTTCGCTGGCGTCAAGGCCAAGCGACAGCGCGCGCCGTTCGGTCAACACAAGTCGCGGCGGCACTGGCGCGCAGATTGCGGTGAAGGCCGCGAGCCGATCGAGATCGAGGCCTTCCACCGGCAGGCAGAGCAGCATTTCACCGCTGCCGGTGATTACGACCGGACGCCCGGCCCGAAATTCGGCAAGCCCACGCCCTACGCCCACCCGCTCGCTGGTCCCGAACAGGACCGCTGAGGAGTCCCCCCACCATTTCGCATCGAACCCCGTTTCGCTCCCTGCCGCGCCGTCTTGGATTTACGCATCAACCACTCGGTAGCGGCGCACGCATCCCCGCCCGACTGTTGGCGGCGCTCCATGCCAAGCTATTATGCCAAGATAAAGTTGCGCCGTCTCCGGCTGTCTTCGATCTGTCGCGACTGAAATCGTCTGGCCGGGCGGGCATTTCACCGAAACAGTATGTTGGTTCCAGGCAGAGCCAGACAACCCAATGGATTCGTGGACCGCCGTCCCTGACTTGTTTAGGACATCGACGGAGCCTCTGCCGCCCCCTTGGGAGGAGCGGTTCGGACCGTTACGGGCCGGACACATCGACAATCTGATGGTAGTCGGACAGATCGGCCAGTCGCTGGATGGTCGAATTGCGACCGCGAGCGGCCACTCCCATTACATCAATGGTGCAGCCGGGCTCGCTCACCTCCACCGGTTGCGGGCACTGGTGGATGCCGTGGTGGTCGGGGTCGGGACGGCCCTCGCCGACGACCCGCAGCTAACCGTTCGCCGGGTGTCCGGACCGAGCCCGACTCGGGTGGTCCTGGACCCGGCCGGCCGTTTGCCGGCGAGCGCCCGGCTGTTCGCCGCCGATGGTATCCGTTGCCTGCGGATCGCGGCTGCCAGCGCCAATGGCGCGCCTCCGCCGGGCGCCGAAACCGTCAAACTCCCAGCAGCTGACGGACGCATCGCGCCCGCTGATATTCTCATGGCACTTGCGGCGCGCGGCTTTCGGCGTGTGCTGATCGAAGGCGGCGCCGAAACCGTGTCACGTTTCCTGGTGGCGCGCTGCCTCGACCGCCTGCATGTGGTGGTGGCGCCGATCATCCTCGGGTCCGGCCGGCCGAGTTTCGCGCTGCCGCCGATCGATCGCGTCGGTGAGGCGCTGCGTGCGCCGATGCGGGTGCATCAACTCGACGGCGAGGTGCTCTACGATTGTGACCTGTCCGCTCAACGCGACGCGATCGGGCGTGCGAACACGTCGACGTGACCGACGCGGACCGAGGAGCGGCCGGCCGCCACCAGATCGCGGCGGCGGGTCAGCCAGCCGATCACATCGGCGAGCGGGAGCTGTGCCATCTCGCGGGCCGCTGCGGCCCAGCCCGACAGCGTCTCGACCTGGATGCGGCGATCCTGCGCGCCGAACGTCCAATCGGACGCACCCTGCAGCACGAAATAGCCGACGCGCTCGAACTGTTCGATCGCCGCAGCAGCCGACCCCGGCCCGAGCGCGGGGCCAAAGCCCTTGTCGGTACGCTGATGCGCGTTCACGGCTTCGATGATGGCCTCATCGAGCGGATCGTTTGGCTCGATCTCGACGCGGCCGTCATAACTCAGCGCAGCATACACTGGCACGCGGCGAGCCGCGCACTCCTGCGCAAGGCGCGTGAGCCAAGGCTCGGACACGAGATCGAGCAGCGCGGAGGTCGTGACCAAGTCGAGCGGACCGTCCAGCGCCAGTTCGAGATCGCGATTAAGATCGACCGGCCGGGTCGTGACAATAACCTGCGGCGGCGTGCCCTGCGGTGTCCGCGCCAAAAGGCTGAGGTCATTGTCGACCAGCCGCCAATGCTGCCGGGCCTCGATGTGCGGGCTGAGCGCGCGCAACGTTGCGCCGGTGCCACAAGCGAGATCGGTGATCGCAACCGAATGATGCCCGGCGAGCGCGGTGCCCACCGCCTCGACCACCGCCACATTGCGCGCGCGCGTGTCGAACGGCTCGCGTAGCGCAAGCCACTCGGGCGAGAACCCGCTCACGCCACGGCCTCAAGCGCGCGGGAGAACAACCGGGCCGAGCCCGCCCAAGTCGGCAGCGCGTCGGCCGCGGCTCTTGCCGCGGTCGCCATCTGGCGGCGCTCGGCTGCGTCCCCGATCAGGCGACGCAGCGCCGCGGCAAGAGCCGGCACATCGTCCGGCGGCACCAGCAAGCCGGCGCCCGCGGGCACTGTTTCGGGGATGGCGCCTGCGGTCGTGCCAACCACCGGCAGGCCGTGCGCGATCGCCTCGGCATAGGCCATGCCGAAGCCTTCGAACCGCGACGCCAGCACGAACAGGTCGGCCGTCGTGTAAAGCGCGGCGACCCGTTCGGCCGGCAGCGCGCCGAGCACATCGATCCGGTCCGCAAATCCGAACCGCGCGATGTCGGCGTCAAGCCGCATTGGGGCCTTCGGATCGCGGTTTCGGTCGCCGGCGATGGTCAACCGCCAAGGCAAATCGGCAAGCCTTCCGAGCGCTGCCAGCAGAACGTCAAAGCCCTTCCGCGGAACGATTGCCCCGACCGAGAGGAGCCGCACGGTGCCGTCGCTGCTGCCCTGCGCGGGTGCAGAGCGATCGGTGCCGGGCGGCGCGACGCTGATGCGGTCCGGCGGCACGCCAAACTCCGCGGCCACGATCCGCGCGGTCGATGGGCTTGTAACGATCACGGCCTGCGCCGCTGCGAGTGCGTCGCGTTCGCTGGTTCGCAGCGCATCGGCTTCGGACCGCGACAAACCACTCTCCAGCGCCAGCGGATGGTGCACCAGCGCGACCAACGCGCGGTGCCCGCCAAGCGCTGCCGCGGCTTCGGGCAGGACGCCGAAGCCAAGCCCGTCGATCACAATCGGACCGTGGCCGGGTGCAGCAGCAAGTACGTCGTGCGCCTGTGCCTTGGTCCTTGCATCCGGCCGGGGAAAGCCATCGCCGAGCGAGAGGACATCGACGGTCCAGCCGAGTTCGCGCAATTCCGCAATCATGCGGCGGTCGTAACCGTAGCCGCCGGTCGGCGTTGCAAGATCGCCTGGCACCGCAAACGCGATGCGTCTCACCACAATTGCGCCTCGTACCAGGCCCGCGCCACATGCAACTCCGAGAGCGTGACCCGAATGGCTTTCAGTTCGCGGCTCGGCCGGCCAAGCTCGCTGGCACGCGCCGCCGCGGTCAGGCGGTCGCAGATGTGCTTGGCGAGGAATTCGGTCGTTGTGTTGGCGCCGGCGAATTCGAGCGTTTCGTCGAGATTGCGGTAATTCAGCGGGTCGAGTGCGGCCTTCAGCGCGCTGTGGGCGCGGCCGATGTCGACCACGATCCCGTTGGAATCGAGCTCGTCGGCGATGAAGGCGGCATCGACCACGAAGGTTGCGCCGTGCAGCGCCTGGGCGGGGCCGAACACGGCACCGCGGAACGAGTGGGCGATCATGATGTGGTCGCGGACTTCGACGGCGAACAAGGCTGCCTCTCAAGTCTCAATAGGTAATGAGCTGGCAGAGTACGCCGCTCTTGGGATTGAGGATATCGCCGAGCCGAGCCGGCAGGTCCCGGAACGCAACGGCCGGCGCGAGCAACACGTCGAGCCGCGGATCGGCGAGCATTTTGAGCGCCGCCTCGAGACGCATGCGCGGCGTCCATTCGGCGCGATGGGAGGGCGCGACT
This sequence comes from uncultured Alphaproteobacteria bacterium, assembly GCA_963821555.1. Lineage (GTDB taxonomy): Bacteria > Pseudomonadota > Alphaproteobacteria > Rhizobiales > Xanthobacteraceae > Z2-YC6860. The sequence goes on from CAWGEM010000026.1 coordinate 209,350, forward strand.
TTGCCGACTTGGCTGGAGACGAGCTTGAGCCGGCGGCTGTGGAAGGCGCCCCCGAGGGGCACCGACACGATGCCGGCGCCGTACCAGCTCAGCTCCAGGATGGTCGCCTCGTCGCCCGCGATGTTGAGGGCGGTGGTCAAGCCTGCCGCGGTCGCACTCGCATGGATCACGAGATCGCATTCGGTCGGTGCGGCGTCAGCCATCGCGAAGTTCAGCCCAAGTGCACCTGCAAGCTCAGCCCGGTCAGGATTGATATCGACGAGCGTCACTTCGGTGTCCTCGACCATGCTGCAGACGTAGGCCGTCAGCGCGCCGACCACCCCGGCCCCCACCACGGCGATGCGCCCGATGGGCCCAGGCGACGCGTCCCAGGTGGCGTTGATCGCGGTTTCCATGTTGGCCGCGAGCACAGCCCGCGACGGCGGCAGTTCGCGCGGGATCGGCACTGCGGCGGCGGCCGGGACGTCGAACACGGTCTGGTGCGGATGCAGCGCAAACACCAGCTTGCCGATCATCGCCTCCGATCCGGCCACGACGTAGCCTACGGTCGCGTAGCCGTATTTCACCGGGAACGGGAAATTGCCGGCCATGAAGGGAGCGCGCATGCGCTGGAACTCGCTGGCCGGCACGCGGCCGGCCGAGATCAGCGCTTCGGTGCCGCGGCTGAGCGCGCCATGGACGGCGCGCACGCGGAGCTTGCCGTCCGCCAGCGGCGGCAATTGCTCGGCCCGAAGCTCGGCCCGCCCCGGTCCGACATACCAGAGCGCCTCCGCAATAACCTCTCCGCCCGACACCCCAATCCCCCGCGTTGGACTTCGAGCCCGGCTCCCCGCTATATCCTGCCCGGACCCGACGACGACGGATAGCTTATCGCGTGCTTAACAAGCCGGCCTACGAAATTCCGCTAAGCGATCGGCGCGACACGAGAATCCTCGGCCGTCGATTGATCTTCGACGGCCTCGTGCTGGTCAGCATCGCAGCATTGCTTGCGCTTGCGGCGCGGGCTTTGTCGGCCGGGGGGTTCGGGATTGCGGACGCAATTCTGTTGCTGCTGTTCGGCCTGACCATGCCGTGGTCGGTGATCGGGTTCTGGAACGCCGCCATCGGCTTCATCATCATGCGGTTCGCCCGCGACCCGATCGCGACCGTCGTGCCGGTCGCGGCCCGGGTTCGCGGCGACGCAGCCATCACCGCCTCGACCGCGATCACCATTTTCGTCCGCAACGAGCCGCCCGACCGCGTGATCCGCAATCTCGATGCCATGATGCGCGAACTGGCGGCGGCCGGGGCCGCCGATCGCTTCCACGTTTATGTCCTGAGCGACACCAACCAGGGCGAGATCGCAGCCCTTGAAGAGCAGGGCTTTGCGGCTCTGGCAGACGAATGGCGCGGCCGCGTCCCGGTCACCTACCGCCGCCGCAGCGTCAACACCGGCTTCAAGGCCGGCAACTTTTGGGACTTCTGCCAGCAGTGGGGCGACCGGCACGAATTCGCGGTCACACTCGACACCGACAGCTTTATGACCTCGGCCGCGATCCTACGGCTTGTGCGCATCATGCAGGCAGACCCGAGGCTCGGCATCCTGCAGGGCCTCGTGGTCGGCCTGCCCTCGACCAGCGCATTCGCGCGCATTTTCCAGTTCGGCATGCGGCTCGGCATGCGGTCCTGGACCATCGGGAGTGCGTGGTGGCAGGCCGATTGCGGCCCGTATTGGGGTCACAACGCCGCGATCCGGCTCAAGCCCTTCATGGCACACTGCCACATTCCGATGCTCCCCGAGGGGGGCGTTCTCGGCGGCCACGTGCTGAGCCACGACCAGATCGAGGCCGCACTGATGCGGCGAGCGGGCTATGACGTGCGCGTGCTACCCGAGGAGAACCTTGGCTGGGAGGAAAACCCGCCGACTCTGATCGAATTCATCCGGCGCGATCAGCGTTGGTGCCAAGGCACTCTGCAATATGGATTTTTCCTGTCTGAACCCGGGCTCAAGCCGGTCAGCCGGTTTCAGCTTGCGTTCGCCATGCTGATGTTCCTCGGCTCGCCAGCCTGGATCGGCCTCCTGGTGGTCGGGACGCTGGCCGCGGCGCTGGCGCCGACGCCGGCCGATTTCATCGACGCTCGTTCGGGTTACATCCTGCTCCTCATCATCTTGGTGATGTGGTTCGCGCCCAAGATCGCAACCGTGCTCGATGTGCTGACGCGGCCTGACCTTCGGCGTGCGTTCGGTGGCACGACCCGCTTCCTCGCTAGCGTCGCGACCGAGACGATCTTCTTCATCCTGCTGTCGCCGATCATGTGGGTTTGCCACACGCTGTTCCTGGCCGGTCTGCCGTTCGGCCGCGTCATCGGCTGGATCGGCCAGGTGCGAGACGACCACGCGGTCCCGTTCTCGCTCGCGCTTCATCAATTGTGGCCGCACACGGCGCTCGGACTTGCCTGCCTTGCAGTGCTCGCGGTCGCGCAGCCCGCCGCCATCCCCTATGCGCTGCTGATCGCCGGCGGGCCTGCGCTGTCGATCCCGCTCGCGGTGATCACCGCGCGGCCCGGCGTCGGCATGGCATTGGCGCGGATCGGCCTAGGCCGGCTGCCCGAGGAGACCTCCCCGCCGGTCGCGCTCACAGCCCTCGCCTTGCCCGCGCTCGCGGCCGCGGCGCCGCGGCCGGTGTGACGCCATGCTGCAGTCGCTTCGCACCGCCCGCGGCGTGATGCGATCGCTCGGGGTCTATTACGGCAGCCGCAAGCACGCGGCAGCGATGGACCGGCTGTACCGCGAATTCGTTCGACCTGGCGACCTCGTGTTCGATGTCGGCGCCCATGTCGGCGACCGGGTTGCCGCATTCCGGAGGCTGGGCGCGAGAGTGGTCGCGGTCGAGCCGCAGCCCGCATTGGTCGTGACGCTAAGGATGCTCTACGGCCGCCATGCTGACGTTGCGATCGTTCCGAAGGCCGTCGGCCGCACCGCGGGCCGGATCGACATGATGATCAACATCGACAACCCGACCGTCTCCACCGCCTCGCCTGAGTTCATCGATGCCGCCCATGGCGCCGCCGGCTGGGAAGGCCAGGCATGGGATCGCAAGATCACGGTCGACGTGACGACACTCGATGCGTTGATCGAGGCCCATGGCACACCCGCCTTCATCAAGATCGACGTGGAGGGTTACGAAGCGGAGGCGCTGGCCGGCCTGACGCGGCCGGTCAAGGCGCTGTCGTTCGAGTTCACCACCATCCAGCGGACGGTAGCGTGCGCGGCACTCGATCGCTGTGCCGCTTTGGGCTACGCCCGCTTCAGCGCCGCCATCGGCGAGAGCCAGCAGCTTGGCGACTGGCGCAGCGCCGCGGAGCTTGTCCGCTGGCTCGACGAATTGCCGCACACCGCCAACTCGGGGGATATCTATGCGCAGCGCCCGTGACCTCCTCGGCGCGGCGCTCCTGCTGCTCGCGCTCCCCGCGATGGCCGGTGCGGCCGACACGCTCGCGGTCGATGTCGTCAACGCCAGCGAGCCCACGCTCTGCGCCGAAAAGGACAACGTCTATCTCAAGCTGCAATCGGCGCAGACGCGGCGCTTTACGATCGAGGCGGTGCATCCGGCGTATATCGGCAGCATCGTGGTCGATCGCTGGGCGCCCGATTTCATCCAGTGCGACATGGCCGGCGATCCGGCCTTCAAGTTCGAGAAGCGCCGGCTGACGATCTACGAAACCGAAGAGTGGCAGCTCGTCGGGCTGACCTTTCCGAGCTTCTGGCGGCCGCACCAGGTGCCGGTCCGGGTCGGCAACCGGGTCGAGACCGGCTTCCATCTGCTGCAGCTTTGGACTCGATACCAGGAGCGCGCCGAGGAGGTGCTGGTGCTCTATCCGGCCGACGGCTACTGGCGGGCACGCCCGCTGCCGCCGCAGAACCTGCGCTGGAGCGCGTACGGTTCGTCATTCCTGATCGGTCCGGTCGAGTCCGGCGAGCGCCCGGTCGTCGATATCCGCGAGGTCGCATTCGACCCCGAGACCCGAACCTTCACGCTGCAATTCGCCCGCGGCGGCAGCGCGACGCTCCGCCTCGACCGGCTCGACCAGGAGCGGATCGTGCTCGATGTCGGGCTCGGCGCCCCGGTCACGAACCTTCCGTTCGCAGCGCTGCGCTCGATGTTCGTGACCGAGGGCAATGCCGATGTGGCGCGGATTGGATGGCGCGCCCAGGGCGGCCAGACCTGGATGCAGGCCCCGGTGATGACCTTCAAGCAGGCAAACGTCGCCGAACTGTGGGCCGGGCGGCTGTCGCCCTCGCGTCACAACACTAGCGCGCCGGATATGGTATTCCGCGATTTCCGGACCACCGGCCGATGAGCGTGGCCTCCCCGCGAAATTTGCGGTGCAGCCGGCGCCCAATCAAAATACAATGGGGCTGAAAGCGCGGGATTGGGCATGGCAATCAGAATTCTTGCCATCGTGGGCGCTGTGGCCAGCGTCGCCGGGGTCATGCTCGGCGGCGCCCTCGCCGACCCTTGCCCGACGCAGTGCGCGACCGGAAAGGTGCTGCTTGGGGTCGCACTCCCGATGAGCGGGGCACCGGCGGCTGTCGGGCAGTCGACACAGAGGGCAATCGAGGTCGGCGTCCGCGAGCTGAACGCCGCCGGCGGCCTGCTGGGGATTCCGGTGGAGCCCGTGTTCGGCGACGACCGCTGCGATGCAGGCATGGCCGTCAGCGTGGCCCGGCGCCAGGTCGAGCAAGACAAGATCAACGTCGTTATTGGCCCGATCTGCCCGGCGGTGGCCGCCGACGCCGCACCGATCTACGCCAAGGCAGGCGTGATCCAGCTGCTACCCACGGTGACGAGCGTCGATATCACGCGGCGCCGGTTCGACAACATTTTCCGCATGGCCGCGACCGACGAGCAGGAGGCCCAGGCGGTCGGCGCCTACCTCGCCCGCGACTACCAGGGAAAAAAGGTCGCGGTGATCTACGGCGACTTCTTCTACAAACGGGCGATGGCGGACCTCGTACGGCAAGCCCTGCCGGCGCAACTGAAGCAGACCGCGCGCTTTGAGCCGCTGCAGGAGGTCCCCGGTTCCTTCGATCGGATGGCGGACAACCTCAAGCGCGAGCCGCCCGACGTGATCTACATCGCGCTCGATGTTGCGCCGATGGTCGAATTCGTCGGCAAGCTGCGGGCCCGCGGCGTCAAATCGCTCTTGATCGGCGGTCAGCACCTGTTGTCGCGGAGCTTCTGGCGCGCGTCGCAGGACGTGGTCGACGGCATCCATGTGATCGCGCCGATCCGGTCGCTGACGGATGTAGAGTTTCGCAAGGCGGTTGACCTGCTGAGGCAGGCCGATGTCATCCCGGATCTGGTGGCGCTCTACAGCTACGCGTCGGTCCAGACCTGGGCGGAAGCGGTTCGGCGCGCCGGCACCGGCGACCCCAAGAAGGTGATTGAAACACTTCGGTCAGGGGAGTTCGAAACCGCGATCGGCACCGTCGCGTTCGACGCCAGAGGCGATCGGCGCAACCTCGCCTTCTCGGTGCTTACCTGGCAAGCCGGGCGCCTCGTGCAATTGGGCACGCTCCAGTAGGCGCCGCCCTCCCGCGTCCGTTGTCCGCACCAGACTGGTCAGCGCCGCGACCCGGTGAGCTTGTACTTTAGCTCTGCAAGCGCGCCCGCGAACGGATGGAAGCTGAAGCGCACCTCGTGCCGGCCGGGCGGCACCACCACGGCGCGGAACAAGACGTTGGCCTTGAGAATTTCGGTCGGCTTGGCGTCGACGGTGGCGCGCCACCACGGGTGCCAGACATCGTTGAGCACGAGGATGCCGCCGCCCGGCGCATCGACCGAGATTGCGATCTCGGTGTTGCCGTAGTGATCGATTTCGAGCGCTGCCGCCGTCCGCGCCGGCGACAAAGCCCGCTGGCGGCGCCTCCAGCAACACCGTGCGGCGTGGATCGATGTCAGGCCAGCCGCCATGCCGGATCAGGTCCTGGAAGTCGGCCTTGCGCCAGTCGGTCGCAAGCAGCACGCGCGGCAGCGCGCGCGGATTCTCGTAGACGTAAGCGTCGGCGGTGCGCGCGATGAGGTTGAGATCGCCCGGCCGAAACGAACCGTCGATCTGCTCGACCGGAATGCTGATGGCGATGAAGCGGACGCCGAACAGGTCCTCGAGGGTGGAGCGATAGGAGGGCAGCAGCGCCGTAAATACGCGCTGATCGGGGCCTGCGACCGTGTCGGGCGCAGCCGTCGCGCGGCCGAAATCGGCAAGCCGCAGGGGATTGTGCCCAAACAGATGATCGAAGTCGTGGATGAGGCCGATGTTCGGCCAGTGATAGCCGACCCCGATCAGCTCGACGCGGTCGCGCCGATCGGGCGCGGTGGTTGCCGCAAGCCGCTCCCGCAACAATGTCACGGTCTGGTTCTTGGTATCCGGGCTTAGCGCGTCGTAGAGCTCGCGCGGCAGGCCGGTCGATTCGTTCGGCGCGTTGTTCCAGGCGAAATCGGCGACGCTGAAGGCCGTGAGCAACAGCGTCGCGGCGAGCGTGCGGTGGACGGCGGCAAGCCTTCGCGCCGCATAGAGCACCGCGACTGCGACCGCCGCAAATCCTGTACCGATGGCAATCGGGATGGCCGCGTCGTGCAGTTCGCCGACCACCAACGCCAATCCAATCGCTGTTGCGAGCAGCGCTGCAGCGATCGCGATTTCGGCCACGCGCTGCCAGCGCCGCGGCGGCGGCACCTCGCCACTCAGCCAGCGATGGATGAGGTAGCCTGCGATGATCGCAAGCAGTCCGCAGAAGATAAAGCACGCATCGGCGGGCCGGCGAAACAGCGCGACGCCGGGCAAGGTTTCGTACATCAGCCAGAATGCGGGAGAATACTTGCCGAGCGCATAAAGCAGCATCAGTACCATGGCCACGGTGAGGAAACGGATTTCGCGCGCCCAAATCAGCCCGCGAACCACGCCGAAGCCCAAGAGCGCCACGATGACAAGCGCGCCGGTGTAGATCTGGCCGGTGTTCTGCGCGACGAACAGGTCGGACGGACCGAAACGATCGTGCCAAGCGAAGCCCGGCGGTCCCCAGAACTCGAGGTTGGGATCGGACGCGCCGAAGACGTCCGGGAACGCCAGCATCAGCAGGTTGGCGGGATGCAGCGAGCCGCGCCCAGCGGAGAAATAGCTGATCTCGGGCCGGTTGGAGTCGCCGGCAAGCAGCGCCGAGAGAAGCACCGGCACCGCCGTGATCAGCAGGCCCACCACCGCACCGGCCGCAAGCGGCTTGATGCTCGCACGAATGCTGGCGAGCCGGTCTGCGCTACCGGCCCAATGCCAGAGCACGAAGCCGCCCAGCAGGTAGACCACGAGCAAGGAGACCTGATCGCGGCCAAGCACGATGAAGGCTGCAAACAGACCAGCGCCCGCGCCCGCGCGCCATGACGAGCGCTCCAGCGCCCGTGTCAGCAGCAGCAGCGCGAGCGGCAGGAACACCAAGCTCTCGATTTGGCCGATGTGCTGGATGCGCGACGCCGCCGACCCGCCGAACGCAAACGCGATGGCAGCGACCAGCGCACCGCCGACATGCCAACCGCGGTCGCGGAAGTACAAGATGACACCGGTGCCGCCGATGAACAGCAGCGTGAACACCAGCGCGTCGGATGCGCGGATGCTCGGCGCCGGATCGATCAGCGCGAGTAGTACGTAGAGTGGGGAGAAGATCAGCGATTGCGGATCGGCAATCTGCGGCCAGCCGGCGTAGATGTTGGGGGTCCAGAGCGGGGACTGGCCGGCGGCAAGCGATCGGGCGAGGAAGACGAGCTGAGGATAGAACTGCGACTTGGCGTCATACGGAATGGTGACGCTGCCGAGCAGCCACGGCATGGCGAGCACTGCGCAGGCGAGCGCCAACAACACAAGCGCCGCGACCAGCGGAAAGGCTCCGCGCTCCCCCGAATTGTCCCGCATGCCTCCCCCGGCGTCACGTTGACGTCATGGTTGGGCCAGGCTCGCGAAAATCGGAAGCGGTTTTTCGGGGCGGGGTCCGCAATGGCAGCGGCGCGCCGCCGCGACCAGTCGCCCGGCGCGGGTCCCGGTCAGCCGACCGGGTTCCAAGTGCCATCCGGGCCGCGGCAAGCGGTGCCACGCGCGGTCTGGGGTCTGCCGTCGATATAGATCGTGTGGGTGTACTGGCGGCACTTGGTGCCCTGGCTATCGTAGGCCGGTCCCGGCACGATCGAGCCGTAACGCCCCGAGTTGGGGTTGCGCCAGGCGACCGGCGCGCCCGAGGGCCCGCTTTCGAGCGCCTGCATCTGGGCGGCATAGGCGCGCTGCTTGTCCTCGTCGTCCATGGCTGCGCCGATGCGGTTGCCGATCATACCGCCGACCACCGCGCCCGCGACGCCCGCGGCCACGCGCTCGCCGGTACCGCCGCCGAACTGCGAACCGATCGTGGCCCCGGCGATGCTGCCGACCAGCGTTCCGGTGTTTTCGCGCGGGCCGGCCCCGGTTTCCGGATTGCCGGCGCACGCCGCAAGCGTCGCGCCGATCAGCGCGAGTGCTGTGATCCTGAGATGCATAGGCGTTTCCTCGCCCTTCATCGCGCAGCCGCCACGCCCAACACGCGTACAGGGGAACCGAACCCGCGCGCTTGCGCGCGATCAGCTAGAGGCAAGGAATGGGGCGAAACTTCGGTCGCAGCGGGCCTGCGGGCGGGCTTGCCCACGGTCGCGCAACCCCTTGCCCACGCTGGCAAAACCGAACGCGCCCCGCTAGCCTTCGAGAGTAGGGAGGAAGGGTAAACAAGCACTTAATTGGCAAGGCTGTTGCGGCGCCCGCTGCGCACGGCCCCTCCCCGCCGAACCAACGAGAGCATCATGCAGCACAGCACCAGGCGCATCCTGACCACCCATGCCGGCTCGTTGCCCCGGCCGGCCGATCTGCTCGAAATGCTCGCCGCCAAAGAGCAGGGACAACCGGTCGACGACGCGGCGCGCGCGGCGCGGCTGCCGCAGGCGGTCAAGGAGATCGTGCGCAAGCAGATCGAACTTGGCATCGACGTGATCGACGACGGCGAATACTCGAAGCCCAGCTTCGTGACCTACGTCAACGAGCGGCTGGGCGGCTTCGAAGTGGACGGCGAGGCGTCGCAACGCGGTCCGTGGGCCGGATCGCGCGAGGCGCTGTCGTTCCCGGAATTCTACGCGCAACTCCACGTCGCCTCGCGGCAGAACCGCATGGTCTGCACCGACCCGATCACCTACAAGGGCCACGCGCAATTGCAGCGCGACATCGCTCATCTCAAGGCTGCCATCGGCAGCGCCAAAGTCGAGGCGTTCGTGCCGGCAATCTCGCCCTCCAACGTCGAGGAGTGGCAGCGCAACGCCTACTACAAGACGCAGGAGGAGTACGTTTTTGCCATCGGCGAAGCGATGCGCGAGGAATACCGCGCCATCGTCGACGCCGGCTTCCTGCTGCAGATCGATGACCCGCGGCTCGTGTCGTATTATCTGGTGCGGCCCGACGCCAGCATCGCCGAGTGCCGCAAGTGGGCGAACCTGCGCGTCGAGGCGCTGAACCATGCGCTGCGCGGCATCCCGCCGGAGAAGGTTCGCCACCACACCTGCTACGGCATCAACATGGGACCGCGGGTTCATGACATGGAGGTCAAGCACCTCCTCGACATCATCTTGAAAATCAACGCCGGCGCCTATTCGTTCGAGGCGGCCAATCCGCGGCACGAGCACGAGTGGAAGATTCTGGGGGAGCGCGAAGCTGCCGAAGGACAAGGTGCTGATCCCGGGCGTGATCAGCCACTCGACCGTGCTGGTCGAGCATCCCGAGCTCGTGGCCGAGCGGATCGGGCGGTTCGCGCAGATGGTGGGAAAGGAGCGGGTGATCGCAGGCTCCGACTGCGGCTTTGCGACGTTCGCCGGATCGAAGGAGGTTCATCCGTCGATCGTGTGGGCGAAGCTCACAGCGATGGTCGATGGCGCGCGGCTCGCAAGCAAGGAGCTCTGGAAGCGCGGCAAGGCGGGGAAGAAGCCAGCGGCCAAGGCCGGCCTCCGGCGGGCGGCGAAGCGCCGTGCGAAACGGAGATAGAAGGCCAATTATTGACATCGAGACATCAGGGCAGCCATGGTCTTGATGCATGCGGAAAACGCTGACCATCGACGATGACATCGCAGCGCGGCTAGAAAAGCTGCGACAGAAGCGCGATGCAAGCTTGAAAGATGTCGTCAACGACGCGTTGCGCTGCGGACTTGATCGCCTGGAGAAGTCGCGCAAGCCGTTCCGCATGAAGACATACGATGGCGGGGTACGGCTCGTTCCAATTGACAACGTGGCTGAGGCGATCGCGCTGCTCGAAGGCGAAGATCACAAGTAATCCTCGTCTGCGTGGCGGCGGAGCCCTACCCCGCAGGCAGCACGAGCTCCGCGCGCAGGCCGCCGATCGGCGCGGTGCCGAGGTTGAGCGCGCCGCCGTAAAGCGCCGCAAGTTCCAACACGATCGAGAGGCCAAGTCCGGAGCCGGGCTTGGTCTCGTCGAGCCGCTGGCCGCGGCGGGCGACCTGCTCGCGCTGCGCCGGCGAAAGCCCCGGCCCGTCGTCGTCGACCACGATCCGCAGCGCCTGCCGCGAAGGCTCCGGCTGCTCCAGCAGCATCTCGATCGATACCCGCGAGTTCGCCCACTTGCAGGCGTTATCGATCAGGTTGCCGACCATCTCCTCGAGGTCCTGCCGTTCGCCGCGAAAGTGCGCGTCGCCCGGCAGGTCGAGACCGATGGCGAGGTTCTTGCCGTGGTGCGTCTTCTCCATGGTGCGCGCGATCGCTTGCACCACCGGCACGGCCTCCGTGATGGTGCCGACCACGGCGACGCGGGCGGCGAGCCGCGCGCGCTCCAGATGCCGCGTCACCTGATCGCGCATGATATCGGTTTGCTCGCGCACCTTGGCGGCAAGCGGATCGTCCGGCCGGGTCGAGGCCTCGTTGACCATCACCGACAGCGGCGTCTTGAGCGCATGCGCGAGATTGCCAACGTGGGTGCGCGCCCGCTCGACGATCTCGCGATTGGCGTCGATCAGAGCGTTGGTCTCGCGCGCGAGCGGCGCGATCTCCACCGGGAAGGCGCCTTCGAGCTTCTCGGCGCGGCCGGAGCGAATCGCGGCGAGGCCACGCGATATCCGGTTGAGCGGAGCAAGCCCAAACCTCACCTGGAACAGCGTCGTGAGCAGCAGCACGATCGCGAGCACCGCGAAGGTCGTGGCGATCGCGCCATCGAAGGCCAGGATTTCGTCATCGAGCTCGGAGGCGTCACCGGCGACCGAAACCTGGAATCGACCGTCGTCGCCGAGATCGACGCTGCGCTCGACCAGCCGCAAGCGCTGGTCCTCCGGACCCTGGACGTAGCTCTTGCGGGTGCCGTCGCGCTCGGGCTCGGCCTGCTGGTCGAGGTGCGGCAGTGCGCGGTCCCAGAGCGAGCGCGAGGATATCGTCTCCGGCTTGGGGCGGTCGAGGCGGCTGACCTGCCAGTACCAGCCCGACAGCGGCAGCTCGAACAACGGCTCGCCGAGCATCTGGCCGGTCTTCTCAAGCGGCATTTCGGGGGAGGCGATGTCGGCGATCAGCGTCTTGAGGTAGACGCCGAGGCGGCGATCGAAGGCGCGTTCGACCGAGTCTCGGTAGAGGCCGGACAGCACGAGACCGGTGACGAAAAGGATCACCACGGTCCACACCGTCGCCGACAGGAACAGGCGAAGCGCGAGCGAATTAGCGCGCATCGGGCGGCGTCAGGAGATAGCCGAGCCCGCGTACGGTCTGGATGATATCGACGCCGAGCTTCTTGCGGATGCGGCCGACGAACACCTCGATGGTGTTGCAGTCGCGGTCGAAGTCCTGATCGTAGAGATGCTCGACCAGTTCGGTGCGCGACACCACGCGGCCGGCGTGGTGCATGAGGTACGACAGCAGCCGGTACTCGTGGCTGGTGAGCTTGACCGGGTTGCCGTCGACCGCGACCCGCCCGGTGCGGGTATCGAGCCGGACCGGACCGCAGTTGAGTTCGCTCTTGGCGTGGCCGGCGGAGCGGCGCAGCAGCGCGCGGATGCGCGCCAGCACCTCTTCGAGGTGGAACGGCTTGGCGACGTAGTCGTCGGCGCCGGCGTCGAAGCCCTGGACCTTGTCGCTCCAGCGGTCGCGCGCGGTCAGCATCAGCACCGGCATGGCGCGACCGGCACGGCGCCAGGATTCCAGCACCGAGATGCCGTCCATCTTGGGCAGGCCGATATCGAGGATCACCGCGTCATACGGCTCGGTCTCGCCGAGATAATGACCCTCCTCGCCGTCGAAGGCGCGGTCGACCACGTAGCCTGCGTCGGTCAGCGCGGTGGCAAGCTGGCGATTGAGGTCGGGATCGTCCTCGATGACGAGGAGACGCAAGGGAATTCCTCCCGGTCAGCGCGCGTCGACGACCTTGCCGTTGGTCGCATCGACGGTCGTGTGCGTCACTTTGCCATCCCTGGACAGCACTGTCAGCAAATAGACGAGCCGTCCGTTCTCGCGGCACAGCTGGGCGCCCACCACCTCACGGGAACCGCGGCCACGCACCGAGCCGCGCACGGCGCGGATCGCTGCCGCCAGCGTGACGGCCTGGCCCTGGGTGATCGCAGCCCGTTGCTCAATCTTGCTCAGGCAGGCGCGTGGGTCTTCGGCAACCGGGGTTGGGTCTGCCGGAGCGATCAGAAGGGCCGCGGTCACGATGGCAGGGGACAGAATCGCCATGGGAATTGATGTCTAGGGATCGGCCGGTGAACCCTGGATGAACGCGCGATCACGTGTTCTTGACATCCGCGTTGGCGGCTTTGCACGCGTTGCACGTCGGCAGCAACGGGCCGGTGGCGACGCGCCGCCCTCGGCACTTGAAGCGCCCGGTGACCTTTACCCCCAGGCGCCATCCGGAATAGCTTTGCCCTGCTCCGCCACAGGCTGCGGGACTTCGAACGTGAACATTGCCGGCAAAACCGTCGTCCAGGACCGCGCGCAGGTCTTCGAAAAGGTGCTGCGCGAGGCCAAGGTCTTGGCTGCGTTTCCATTGCTTGTGGAGGCTGCGAGCAGCCGCTCGGCGTTCTTCGAGCTTCGAAATGCGGTACAGAATTTCGTGCTGGCGACGCTGGGTGTCGTCAACAAGCGGCACTACCCGCCGCATCCCGATGCCTTCGACGTCTATTTCGACGACATCGTCAAGCTGCCGAACATCACCCCGAATGGCGCGTTCTACCCGAAGCGGGAAACCGCTCTTGAGTACAACATCATGCAGCGCCAGGTCGTTCGCCTGCTCGAAAGCGCCGGTGTGATGGGCTGCGTTTCGCAGATGCAGACCGTCACGCTGCGCGTCAACGACGCCGCCGTCGATCGCCGCGGCGACCGACCCTACGCCTCGTCGAAGCTGCACAGCGATGCATGGGTCGGCCACCAGGGCGACGGCGTGCTTTCGATCCCGATTGCCGGCGACATCACCCACAACGCGATCGAGTTTTTCGAGCCCGTTGACCCGGCACCCGACTTTCTCGCGCCGCTCGCCGACTACCGAGAGGGCGAGAGGCTGTTCAGAGACAAGGTGCAATACGCGATCGCGCTGAAATTCGGCTGTTGCTACCTGTTCGACCATCTCGCCCTGCATCGGACCCAGCGCGGCAAGGGACCGGCCGGCCGCTTCGTGATCGATATGGGCTATGCTTTGGACAGCCCGCACTCGCGATTTGCCCCCGGTGCAGCGGGACCGCACGAACGTTTTCAATACCTCACGCGCGACCGCCTTTGCGGCATCGGCGACCGCCACATGGTGACGGTCGCTGCCAGCATTTTCGACGCGGCAACCGCCACCGCCAACTCAGCGCCCTCCCGGCTGATCGATCTGTAGCAAGGCCGCGCGGGGGGGGGGGGGACCGAACTGCCGCCGGTCCGCGGCTACTTGCGTTTGGCCAGCGCGGGCAAAGCCTGGCTGATGAGCGACGGCGAGAGTTCGCCGGTCGTGGCAGCCTGCTTCTCCCGGCTGCGGCCGCTGACGTAGACGCCGAGGACCCCGAAGCGGGCACCGAAATAAGTTATCAGCAGTGCGGACAACGCGGCGAAGCCGTTGATGCCGGGCTCATGCCCAAACCAGAGTGCGCGCAGGAGCGTGAATGCGAATGCCGGGCATTCGATGAGCGAAAGCTCGAGCGCGTACACCGGACGCCACCAGCGCTGCAGGCGATCGCCGCTGCCGGCCTCGGCGCGCTGGGTGAGGCCCACCTCGGCGACCTGGGCGCGGCCGACCTCGGCGAGCGCGGCGAGCCATTCGCTCTCGGCTTTGACGGCAGCCTCGGCGGCAAAAGTGGAGTCGGCGGCGCGCTCGACGAGCGCGCCCTGCACCGCAGCCGGTGTCGGGGCGGCGGCGCCAAGAGCCTGCGCCAGCATCGTGCCGGCGGCAGCACCCAGCGGACCGCCGAGCGCCTGGCCGAGCAGAGGCGCGCCGAGTCCGATCACCGTCGGCACGAGATCCTTCCAGTCGAGTTCCATGTCACGCCTCCTGCAAACGCTTGCTGCGCCAGCGCCAGGCGAACCAGCCCAGCACCGCGAGCGCCAATGCCGCAGCGATGATCGCGGCCACGACCCAGCCGCGCGCGCCCGCTGCCTGCGCCTGCCCCGCCGTCGCGGCCCCAGCCGCAATGACGCCGCCGGCGGTGCCTCGCTGCGCACCCCGCGGCATCGGCACCTCGCCTTTGCCGGGGACAGGCTGCGTTCGGCTTCCCTCGGCCGGGGCAGCGCGCGCTTTGCCCGCCATGCGCAACGAAGCCGCTTTGACCTCGCTCACGCGTCGCCCCAGCCGGTGCCGAACACCGGCCAGGTCTTCAGCCGTTTGAGAAAGGCGAGCCGTTCGTCGCACAACCTGACGATCAGTTCGGCAGCGTCACGCTCCCGCGCGGCGGCGACCAGTCCGTTCGTGACGCGCCCGCTGTCGACCAGACCCAAGATGCGCTGCAGCACTCTCACTGAGCGGCCGACGCCTGAGTTCACACCATAGTCGAACATCGCGTAGTCGAGGCCCGCCGGCAGCGCATCGCAAAGCTGGGCGTCCCAATAATGGGCACGGTAGATCGCCCTCGCTTGCGAGACCGTCATGGCGCGGACGTCGGCCGCGGTCCCGCCCGCGCCGATGTGCTTGCGATAATCGTGAATGGTGATGCCGAAATTGGTCGGCCCGCCGGGATCGCTCGGATGGTTGGTAAAGCCGCCTTCATGCGCCAGAACGCGGCGCATCGCCTCGTCGAAATTGCTGTGCATGTCGGGGTCCTGAGGGAGGCGCTTTGTCCTGCGGCCGCCACGCCGGGGTTGTGCGGACGCGAGTTCGAGGCGGGACGCGCCGAATGAATTTGGAAAGGCTGGGGCTTGCCGAGGCGGCCACGCGGGCAACGCCCAGTCGCCGCCGCGAGCGAGAGCGAGTTCGCTGACCGCACCGCAGATTGTTTATCTCGGCCGGCTCGGTATGATTTGCTACGTGGCAACCGACGGGGTTTAATTCGTCAATCGACGGCCATCGTAGTGGGCGTCGTGACGATCACTTTCAGCAACCCATGTCATTTTCATCTGAGCTTCGGGCGGCTGCGATCCCGTTCGCGGCATTTGCCGCGGCGCTCCTGATCACGCGGCCGTTCGCCAATGTGCTCTATGGCGGCGACGATTGGGCTTATGCCTGGTCAGTGCGGCAGCTTGTCGAGCACGGCCGGCTCATAGCCTCAGATTGGTCCTCTGCCGCAGCGGTGCCGCAAGTGCTGTTCGGGGCATTGTTCGCCGAGCTGTTCGGTTTAACCCGGCGCGTCCTCAATGCCTCGACGATCGTACTTGCGTTCGCTGGCGTGCCAATTCTCTACGCCCTGTGCCGGAGCTTCGATCTTTCCCGATCGGTCTCCGCCTTGGTGACGACCGTGAACGTCGTCGGGCCGCTCTATCTTGGCTTCGCCGGCTCCTTCATGTCTGACATGAGCTATACCGTGCTGCTAGTCGCGGCGATGCTTGCCTCGGTCATGGCAATCAAGAGCGACAGCATCCTTGTGGCATTGCTGGCGGGCCTGATTGCGGCGCTTGCCTTTCTCGGCCGCCAAATCGCCATTGTGGTGCCGATTGCGTTCGCCGCAGCGTTGCTTGTTCAAGCAATCGCTGGGGCGCCATCCTTGCGCGATTACCGGAGATTGCTTCTTCAAGGGCTCGCAGGTGTAGGACCGCTGCTGTTGACTTTCCTGGTATATCGGTACTTTCCAGACTTGGTTGGAGGACGCACACTCGCTCAGACCGTCAACCACGCACCTGCGGATCTTTTGCGCCGCGCGTTGGACATTCGCCAGGTCGGCGAACGTGTCGTGTTGACGACTTATATCTGACAATCCTGCTGCTGCCGCTGTCGGCAACCCTGATCTGGTCGCGGCGGCGTGAGTGCCTGGGCGCCTGCCGACGCAGAGGACGTTTGTTCATCGCGCTAGCCGGAGCTGCACTTGCCTGGTGCGCTTGGCGAATTATCGCGGGGCACCCGCTAGCGGTGCCAGGCGATATTCTACAAAGCGTGGGATACGGTGCGGCACCGATTTTCGGCAGCGCGCGCCTATGGCAAGCGTTGGCGCTGCTTGCGACGATAATCTTGGCAGTGATCATGCTTGCAAGCTTCGATTACCGGAGCACGGGTCGGAAGTATTCCTGTAAGCCCGGCAGCTCCTCGGCTGCTGTCCTTTTCTTGGCAGCGTGTCTTGCTGGACACGTGGCATTGGCCTCCATCAATGCTGTGTTCTACAATAACTATTTTCTACCGCTTCTGCCGATGGCGGCGATCTGCTGACTATTTCTCTCGGCGCAAGGGAGGCGCCGCTTGTAGCATCGACAGCTTTTTTGGCGATCTTCTTCGCGTGGAGTGTGACGCTTGTCGATTCCCATCAACGCTACGTGGAAGCAGATGCCCGACAGGCGGAGGCAATCAAACAGCAATACGGTGTCGATACTTTTGCATCGCGGCCTACCCGTCCTGGGTTGGGTGGCACGACTACGATCCGCTGATATCCATCTTCGTGACAAACGCCTCAAGTCGCAAGGTCGGCGTGTTCATGATATTCGAGGATGCGATGGAGCGAAGTCGTTTCGCGATCCGGAACTCGCTCATCGAGCTCCCGAGGCGTCTGGAAGCTCATCTATCGCAACGATTACGACACGTTGCGCGGTAAGGCGGCTCTCGAAGTGTGGGAACGCCGCCAATGACGGTGGCCGGCGCTCGCTCATTCCGCCGCGCCAACGGCCTGCAGGTAGGAATGGACGGCATTGTAGAGTGCAGCATGTTCGGCGGCGTCGAGGCCGGCGCCGATCACACCGGCAGATATTTGGTGTTGCGAAAGCTCCGTGGCATTGACCACAATGCCCAACATGGTCAGCGTGCCGTTCGGAAGGCCCGTCGATGTGTGACCGGCTGAAAGCTCGACGCTGCCATTGATATAGCCGGCCACAGCCGTGCTCGACGTGCGGCTCATAGCAATGAGACCGGTGTCCCCGGTCGCAGGCCCTGATGGAGCGCCTGCGCCGCTTGCATTGAGCGATGCGCCAAGCCAGCCGCCAGCCTGGTCACGATAGAACAAACAATGAGGATTTCCCGGACCGCCATAAAACATTGGCGCGCCGGTGAGTGCGGCGACCGCGCTGGTGCTGTGCGTGCGCTTCCAAACGCCTGATGTAGCGCTGTTTTGAACCCACTGCCCGCCGGCGGTCGAAGGATTGAACCCGGTCGAGAGATACTGCGTCGTGCCGTTGCCGGTGTAGCCGCGGTCCGCCTCAAATGTCGGCGAGTTGACCGCGGTGAGCCCGTAGCTCGCCTGCCTGAGATTGGTCAGCGCGGTCGCGGCATCGGCCGCGGCCAGGAGATAGAGCGCGTCGAGCTTGGTCCACACCCCGGCTGCGAGCAGCGCACGGATCAACGCGTCATAGCGCGCCGCACGCAGCGGCGCGGGCTGCGTCGCCAAGCGCGCCAAGAAGGCGCGCGTCTGCGGGCAGTACGCCGGAAACGTCGGAAGCCGCGTCCTTGAACAGGCCGCGGCCCGCGACCGAAGCGCGCTTGACGCCGGCACCCTCCAGGAGTTCGCGCCAGCGGCCAGCGGACTCGGTGTGGGTGATGTCCACGGTCTCGGCGTTGAACGCGATGCGCCGCGAACGGAGCCCCGCGACGGTCGTGTAGCCCGCGCCGTCGGCGATCTTGACGAGCAGGTCCTTGCCTTTTTGGGCAGCCATGGTGGGGTCCTTTCGGTTCAGGCCGGCTCGGTCACGGCGCGGAAGCGCACCAGCGCGTGATAGGTGCGGCCGTCGGCCTCGCGCCGCACGTCGGCGGTGGCGAAGCGGAAGTTGACGAGGCGGTGCTCCGTGAGCGACAGCGGCGCGTCGTCGAGCGCCTGCAAGAGCGCGCCCGCGATCAGGTGCGCCTCGCGGTGGCCGCCCTGGCGCGACCAGGCGTGCAGCGTGAGCTGATGCTCCTCGCCGGGCTCGGCGCCGGCGGAGAAATCTGAGACGCGCGCCTCGCCGAGCGTGACGTAGGGGAACGCCGCGGCACGCGGCGGCTCGTCGTAGACGCGCTCGCCGCCGAGCAGGCTTGTCAGCGCGCCGTCGGCAATCAACGCATCATGGATCGCGGCTCGCAGCGCCGCGGCGGCGGTGGACATGAGGCTTCTCCGTGTGATTCCCAGCACGCGGTTGCCTGCTTCACCTCTCGATTGCGAGAGGGCGGCGCGCGAGCGCCTGCAACTGCGCCCTCTCCCCCTGCGGGAGAGGGCCAACGTGAATCCGACACGCGATCACTCGGGTGGGGGGTTACAGTATCGAGAGTCCCAGTCCCCCTCACCCCAACCCTCTCCCCGACGGGGAGAGGGAGCGCGCCGCATGCGCGGCAACCGACGCGCGCTAGTCCGTGCGCTCTTCGGCGTCGATGTCGAGGAAGCGCCGCTCGCGTTCGCGGATCGCGACGATGCGGAAGATGCGCGCGCCGTCGCGGAAGCGATGCCGCAGCGTGATGTCGGCGTTGTAGCGGATCGCGATGCGGTGCGTGACGCTGGCACCAAGCGCATCGGCCGCGACCTCGCCGCGCGCCGCGACCGGCATGACCTGCGCCCACAGCGTTGCGACCGCAGAAAAGCTCCGCGTCACGCCGCCCGCGCCGTCGTCCACATCGGTTGACGCTTCCAGCACCAGCCGGCGGTTCAACTGGCCGGGGTCCGTCATAGCGAGAGCACCCGGTAGGGCGCGATCAGCGCGGCCGCGCTCTCCGGCAGCACGCCGCTTGCTGCCACCGACGGCGATCAGGCCGCGATTTTCGTACCAGTGCGCGACCAGCACGCGGGTCGCCTGGCGCAACGGCTCGGGCACATCGGACCGCCGCCTCGCCGTAGCCCACGTCGATGTCGATCTCGATCCCCGCTGCGGCCCGGCCCGGCGCCGGCAGCGCACCCGGCCCGAAAGACAGCACCGCGGGCGCGCTCGCCGCGTCGGCGACAAACGCTTCGACGTCGATCGATTGCGCCGAACCGTCGAGCCGATAGACGCGCGCCGCGCGAGCGATTCACGCAGCGGCACCGGCAGCACCGCGATGCGGCCGTCCGCCGGCCAGGCGTCGCGGACGAGCCGCCAGCTCTGCGTGATCAGCGCGCGGCGCGTCTGCGCCTCGACATGCACGCGCGCGCCCGCGACAGCGCCGCGATCACGTCGTCGTCGTCGTCGTGCTCGACCCGCAGGTAGGCCTTCGCCTCGGCGAGCGAGACCGGCTCGACGGCAGGCGCGGTCAGAAGGATGGAGGACATGGTGACCTCTCGATCGGTCATGGTCGGGCATAGCCGCCCGAAGGACGGTGTCGGAGATGCGGATCCGGTCGGGCCTCATCCTTCGAGACGCGCGCTTCGCGCGGCCCGGGATGACGGAATGCGTTGACAAACCTCGCGCGAACAGGCTGATCGGCGCGTGCATGCGCCGCCCCGCCCTCGCCTCTGCGCTTCTGTTCGCACTCTGAGCCTGCCCGCCGCCGCACTGGTCGGCGGCGCGACCGTCGTGCGCGACACCGGCGCCGGCCGGCACATCGTGATGATCGTCGGCACGCGCGGCAACCTCTGCACCGGCACGGCGCTCGCGCGCGACCTCGTGCTGACCGCCGGCCATTGCGTGCGCGCCGCGCCGCGACCTACCGCGTGCTCAAGCCCGACATCGACGCCGCCGGGGCTCAGCGATCCGCCAGCATCGCGGTGCATCCGCGCTACAGCCCGAACGACTATGCCGCGAGGCCGCGTCACCGCCGACGTGGCGCTGATCAAGCTCGCCGACGCCGCTGCCGGAAACGATCACGCCGGCCGCGCTCGCCGACCGACCCGCCCGGTCGCGGCGGGCGACCGCCTTACGTGTCGCGGGCTACGGCGTCGACCGCGCGCGGCAGCGACAGCGGCGCCGGCGACCGCGCGCCAGGCCGCGCTGATCGCGACCGGCCGGCCCGGCACTCTGCAGATCCGCCTGGTCGATCCCGCGACCGGCGGCGCGCGCGCCGGGCTTGGCGCCTGCACCGGCGATTCCGGCGCGCCGGCGTTCGTCGAGAACGCCGGCCGCTATCGCCGTGATCGGCGTGGTGAGCTGGTCGACCGGCCCGGCCGCCACCGACGGCTGCGGCGGCCTGACCGGCGTCACGCCGCTCGCGCTGCACCGCGCCTGGATCGTCGAGCAGGCGCGGAAGATGGGCAGTCCGATCGGGCCGTAACCTGGATTGACGTCGATCGTGGCAGGTGCATCGCCATGCAAACATGTCGTCGAAACGGAACGACGCGGCTGTGAAGCCGCGTCGTCCCGAAGGATGAGTGTTCGGCGTAGCGACCAGTCGGACTACGACGCCGCGAACTTCAGCAGCTTGATCGCGTCGAAGTCCTGCACGCCGCCGCCGACGCGCTTGGTGGTGTAGAACAGCACGTAGGGCTTGGCGGTGAACGGATCGCGCAGCACGCGCACGCCGGCGCGGTCGACCACCAGATAGCCGCGGCCGAAGTCGCCGAACGCGATCGAGTAGCGAATTCGCCGCGATGTCCGGCATGTCCTCGGCCTCGATCACCGGGAAGGTCATCAGCGAGGCGCGGCCGCCGGCCTGCGCCGGCGGCTGCCACAGGTAGTTGCCGCCGCTGTCCTTGAACTTGCGCACCGCGGCCTGCGTCTTGCGGTTCATCACGAACGTGCCGTTCTGGCGGTAGCCGGCCTTCACCGCGTAGATCAGGTCGACCAGCACGTCGGACGGATTGCTCGCCGGGAACGCGCCGGCCGCGCCGGTCGCGATGTAGCCGATGCTTGCCCCAGGCCCACGACGCCTTCGCGACGGTGGTGTAGGCGAGGAAGCCCTTCGGCTTGTTGGTGCCGTCGCCGGTGACGAAGGCCGTGCCCTCCTGCACGGCGAAGGCCTGCTCGACCTCGGCGGCGAGCCACTCGTCGATGTTGACGGCGGCGTCCTCGAGCAGCGTCGCGGTCGCCGCCGGCATGGCGTAGAGCTCCATCGCCGGGAACGACAGCGCGTCGAGCGTCGGCGACGTCGGTCTGCGTGCGCGCGTCGGTCTCGCCGACCCAGCCGACCGCCGGGCCCGCGGTCATGAACGGCTTCTTGTAGACGTTGCCGGAGATCGTCGCGCTGGCCGGCGATGCCGCGGATCGGCGAGATCGCGGCGAGCCGCGGCCGATCGCCTGCTCGATCTCGACCGGCACGATGTAGCCGCCGTCCGGGTTGGAGCCGACCGACATCGCCTTGACTTCGAGCGCGCGCAGGCCCGCGCTCTCGCCCGCGCGCATGTAGGCGTCGAACGCGGCCTTGTGCTCGACGCGCGTCCGCGCGCGTCGGCGCGCGCGCTCCGCGCCGAGCGCCGGCCGCGCGGACTTCAGCGTCAGTTCGTCGAGCCGCGCGCGTCGAGCGCGGCGTTGATGCGCTCGACCTTCTCCTCGGTGACGACGTCGGCGGCGCGCCGCTCGACCTGCGGCGAGGCGCTCGTCGTTCGCCGCCTTGAACTCCTCGAACAGCCGCATCACCTCGTCATGGCGTGACGGCGCCGCCGCCGGCGATGCCGGCCTTGGTCTCCGGCGCATGCGAGTGGATATCGATGTCCATGAGCTTTCACCTCTCGGTTGGGGGACAGAAATGCGCGCGCGCTCGCGCGGCCTTGCGGCCGGCTGAGGCAGGCACCGCTTTGATGGGTTCATCAACGCCGCGTCAGTGCTTGACACGGTGAGCAGGCAGGAGTGACCAGCAATGAGCGCCGCAATTCGCCGAAGTCGTTATACCTGTAGCATCTGGGCGAGCTAGGTCGGCTTGAAGATGCCGCGATCCAGGGCGTTAAGCGTCATGCCGGCATGGCCGGCCTGCGGATACTTACGAGAGTTCGCGATTGTTTCGATCATGCTCCGGGCCAAAGCCGGATCGACCGCCAGCGTTGCCTTCGCCGCCTTAAGACGAACTTCGGCATTGGCATGCTTGTAGAGCGGGAGCAACGCGCGCCGCTCATCGTTCGGCCTGAGTTTCAGCTCGGCTTCGACCATCTCCATTTGATCGAACAGCCGATTGTATTTTCGAGTATCTGAATGAAGCAACGCTTGATCTTGGTCGAGCGCAAGCAAGACAAAGCGGTCGACCAACTGCTCGGTGCTCATGCCGTCCAAGGCGGGCGCGCTCATGGCTTCAGCACTCCGAACATCCTAAGAGCTTCAACGCCAACCCTCGTGCGTTCGTCCCAATCCTTGCCGACAAGATATTCACGGGGAGTCATTCCTCCGTACTCTTTGCTGTTCGTCTGGAACCACGCATTGATTTCCCAGTGTTTCATCCGCGGAATGAGCACGGTATTCTCGGGCGCATCAATCTGGTCTTTTGGATAGCCAAACAGTTCTGCCGCCGTCTGCTCGACGATGTGGTGTCGATCATAGCCTGCCCGGGGCGTCGAAGCAGCCTCCTGCAATTCCTCCAGACTTTTTGGCGCGTCGAAATACGACGTGATCGTCGGGATTGCGGAGTAGAGCCAAGAGGTCTTGGCGATCACGTCCGCGGCGGCCAAACCTTTCTCGGCAAGCCAACTGGCAACAGCCTTTGCGATCGCCGTCCGATCCTGCGAATCAGGCGGGCGCTGCTGCGGAATCCGCGGCATCCCCGCGGCGTAAAGACGGGCCAATGCACGCCGGAGGCCGCCTTCGTCGGCGAACCGGCCGCGATCGTCGCGAAGCTGATCGGGCCGATACTTCCGCGAGAACCTTCGCAGCGCGAGCTGCCATCGCAGCTCGGCGAGCAGCCCTTTCATGGCGAGAAGCTCGGTGCGGTACCCTTTGAGCTCGTCGGAGGTCGCGTCGGGCGGCCGCGTATCGACGCTCCGGCGCGCCGCGGCGTCGTCAGTGTGCAAACGGCAGGCGCCGCCTGGCCGTTGCCAACGTCGCCGCTGGTGTTCGACCCATGCCGGATGAAACTGCGCCATCGCTCAGCCTTTCATCCGACACTTGCACTCGCGCGCAGCGCCCGCTCGGGCAGCACGAGGTCGCGCCAGGAGAGGCCACCCTCGCCGCTATCGAAGCGAAAGCGCGGCGTTCGCCGAAACAGCCGGTCCGGCTTGAGCTGGCGCAGCGACGGATCGACCGGCCAGCCGTGCCGCGTTCGCGTGCGGGGCGCCGGCGCGGTCGATGCCTTCACGGCGCGCACGCGAGCCTCGGGCAGCAGCGGGAATGTCACCAGCGAGATTTCCCAGAGGTCGATCGCGTAGAGCCTGCGGATGCGGGTCTTCGGATCGAGCCGGCCGCGCACGGTGCGAAATCCGATCGACAGCCCGTCGGCGGTGCCGGCCTTTAGCAGCGCGATCAGTTCGCGCGCCCGCACCACCTCGGGGATCAGCCGGCCGCGCGCGTAGAGCCCGCGAAAATCCTCGCGCAGGTCGAGCCAAATTCCGATCGGCTCGGCCGGATCGTGCTGGAACAGCATCGGCACGCGGCGGATGCCGCGCGTGCGCAGCGAAGCGGCGAACGCGCCCGGCATCACCATGTCGCGCGCCTGGTCGATCTCGCCGAACAGCGAGGCATAGCCCTCGATCGTGCCGTCGGAATCGATCGTGATGCGCGGACGCGCGAAATCGGTCGCTGCGGACATCGGGGACCTCGGATTGATTTTTGCGGCGGGCAGACTGCGGACGGACTCAGCAGCAAGGCACTGCGTCTGCCACGCCAACACCGTCACACGCGGGCTTGACCCGCGTGTCCATCCGTTTCGCAAGATGATGGATCGCCGGGTCAGGCCCGGCGATGACGCTGCATATGACGCCGCGCGACGTCCTTGCGCCAGCGCGCCGCTACTTGCCGCGACGGACGGCGGGCCTCGCGCTCTTGTTCTTCAGGCCGCGCGACTTGCGGTCGATGCGGTCGAGATGGCCGAGGAACTCCCGGAACACCGCGAGGTGGTCGCGCCGGGCCTTGGTCTCACCGCGGATCGTCCGCAGCACGCTGTGCAGGCTGTCCATACTTGGCTCCTGGTCCGTGGAAGGTGTCGTTGAAGCGCGCAAGCTCGCGCACGAAGTCGTCGAAGCGCCGGATCGAGGCGAACAGCTCGCGCAGCGCGATCAGTGCGAGCGTGCTCGACGCGGTTGCCCAAAGGAGCAGCGCAAGGTGGGCGAGATCGCCGCGCTCGGCGAAGATGCGGATGAAGTCGTCCATTGTGGCAGCCGCTCGCAACTTCAGGTCGCGCCTGCAAAAGCGCGCCTCGCAGTCAGTCGGAAAAAATCGCTTTCGCGCCACAAATTGAGGCTTTCAGCGCCACAAATCTGAACGTTTCGCCCTCGCACACTCCTCTCTTGGGAGCGTGGAGTGGGAGGGGTCCTCGATGCGCGTTGTTGCGTTGTGTTGCGTATTTGCGTGTCTCATTCTGGCCTTTGGGGCGCCCGCGCAGGCCAGGATCCGCGTGTACGATGCTGAGCTTGAGGGCCGTAAACTGGTGGTGTCCGGGAGCACCACGCGCCGCCACCAGAAGGTCACGCTGAACGGCCGCCACGCGAAGCGGAGCAACCGGCATCGCCGCTTCGTGTTTCGCTTGAACCAAGTGCCGCGCAGCTGCGTCGTGCGGCTGCGCTCGGGCGGCGCGGTCCGCACCCTGCCTATCGCCAATTGCCAGCCGGCCGCCCAGTTCGCGCAGCACCGGCCTGGCGCGAGGCACAAGGCAAAGGCGCGCCAGCGCCTCGCCGCGTATTGCCGCGTCGCGCCGCGTCACCGCCTGGCCGCGCGCAACCGTGTGATGGCGCGGTACGTGCGGGCCGATCGTCTCGACCGCGCGGCGCGCGGCGGGCCGATCGCGCTGCGTGCCGTGGCGGCAGCGCCCGGTCCCCAGGGTCCGCAGGGGCCGCAGGGACCGCAGGGCGATCCCGGGCCGGTCGGCGCAGCGGGCCCGCAAGGCCCGCGCGGCGAGGCAGGCCTGGCCGGCGCGCAGGGCGTGCCGGGCCCGCAAGGCCCACAGGGTCCGCGCGGCGAGCCCAGTCCGGCCGCGGCGCAGGCTCAACTGCTGCGGCGGTCGAGCCGAGCCTGCAGCACCGAGCAGGATTGCGTCGTGACCTGCAGCGAGGGTGAGTTCGCGGTCAACGCCTTCTGCCCCAAGCGATCGGCGGCGGCACTGACAGCGGAGCGCGAGGTCTCATGCGGCACCGGCAATGATGGCACCATGATCGCCTACTGCGCGCGCTAGCCTTTCGTCTGCGCTCCGCCTTCGAGACGCCCCGGAATGCGCCCCGCGTACCACATTCGGCGCAATCTCCTCGAGGTGGACCGCACACCCGGAAGCACGTGGCGAGGAGAGCCCTCGGCGTTTTTCGAGGGACGGCGTCTCGACCATGCTTTCCCCTCGCGCAGTCGCGCGGGCGGGCTGCCTGCGCGGCGGTGGCCATTCCGCCGACCGCGCAACAAACATTTCCGCGGTCATTCCGGGGCGCGCGCGACAGCGCGTGAACCCGGAATCCAGAGCCATTCGGCAGCGCTTCCGGGTTGTTTCTGGATCCGGGTTCCGGCCTTCGGCCGGCCCCGGAATGACGCCGGAGAATCCTCAGCGTTTCGCCGCACCAACCCCTACCCAATCCGGTCGCCGCCCTCGACCGGCGAATAGCCGGTCGCCCGCGCTTCTCGTTGACGGTGAGGAACGGCGCGCGCGGTGACCTGCTCCCAGAGCGCGGCGCGGTCGGCGGCCAGCGCCGAGCACTGCGTCGGCGTCGACCGCAAGCTTCGAGCCCCTCGCCGAACGCCGGCGCGAGCCACTGCGCCAGCGCCTGGCCGATGCGGCTTGCAAGCGGCAGCACGGTGCCGCGCCAGAACACGCGGTTGGCCTCCTGATAGTTCGCGAATAGGTGTTGTCGCCCGGAATGCCGAGCAGCATCGGCGGCACGCCGAAGGCAAGCGCGATCTCGCGCGCCGCCGCGTGCTTCGCCTCCATGAAATCCATGTCCTTGGGCGAAAGCGACATCGCCTTCCAGTCGAGCCCGCCTTCGAGCAGCAGCGGCCGGCCGGCGTTGACGCGTGCCCTGGTACTGCTCTTCCAGCTCGCGCTTGAGCCGCTCGAACTGGCCGTCGGAGAGCACGGCGCCCTCCGGCCCCGCATAGACCAGCGCGCCCGACGGGCCGCGCCGCGTTGTCGAGCAGCGCCTTGTTCCACTTCGCCGCCGCGTTGTGGGTGTCGACCGCGATCGCGGCCGCTTCCAGCGCGCTCAGGCCGTAGTGATCGTCGAGCGGATGAAATTGCGCACAGATGCAGGATCGGCGGCAGCGGCCGCATTCTGCTCGAAGCGCAACGCTGCGGCCCGCGACCGCGTATTCGTAGGCCTCCGGCCAGCCGTCGGCGCCCGGCACCACGCGCATGCGGTCCGGCCGCAGCGCGTAGAGCTCGCGCACGTCGGCCCTGCGCTCGCCGCGCCCTCGCCCTCGATCGTCACCGCCTCGACATAGGCGTTGCCGGCGAGCAGGAGATGCGCGCACACCACTTTCGAGGAACGCCGCGCGCTCCTGGCGCGGATTGGGCCGCGCGAGCAGCGCGCGCAAGCGGATGCGCCTCGCGTTCGCGTCGCACCCTCGTAGACGAGGAGCGGCACCGACGCCGCGCTCTCGGCGACGAGCCGCACCGCGCGATGGACGATGGCGTTGCCGACATAGCCCTCGCGCGCCAGCGCCGCATAGTCGCGCGGCGTCCAGCGCGCGCGGCCGGGCTTTCGAGCTGGATCAGGCATGCGCGTGCGCGAGGCCTTCGCCTCGGGCGGACGCGAACAAGCTTTCGGAGAATGTTGCGCATGAAAAAAGCCCGCCGGTCATGCGGCGGGCCTTCCGTTTGGATGGCGTTTCAGACGCGTCCGAGCGCGGTCAGACCACGCCGAACAGCCAAAGCAGCACTACGACGCCGAGCGGTACGCCCAGCAGCCACAGAATGATCGGCATCGGTTCGCTCCCATGTGTTGTTCTGACATGGAGAACGCGCCGCGCCAAAATTGGTTCCTCGTACGGTTTGGCCGTAGCTCGCTCAGCGCTACAGTTCTGGAAACGTATTCGGCCGCGGTTGGCGATTTGCCTTGAGAGCGGCAAGCGCGCTCTGCAGCCGAATGACAGACTCATCGCTCGTGTCCCGGGCGCAGCGCAATGCGCAGCGTTGCGCTGCAGACCCGGAGACCATAGCGTTCAGAAGCCATGAGCTTCTACGTCTGCGTCCTTGCCAGCGGTCGCCACTGTACGCTGTACGCCGGTGTGACCAATGATCTTGCGCGGCGTCTTGGCGAACATGAAGCCAAGCTCGTCCCGGGCTTCACGCGAAAATTCGGCGTCGACCGGCTGGTTTATTTCGAAGCCTATTCCTCTATTCTCGATGCACGGGCACGGGAGCGCACGCTCAAGCGTTGGCGACGAGCGTGGAAGATCGAACTGCTTGAGAAATTGAATCCTACCTGGCGCGAGGAAGCTGGAGTTGCGAGGCTTCAGTGATTCTCAGGAGGACCGGATGAACATGCACAAGAATGCCCGGCTGACGCCGCGTGGTCGAGAGCGGATCGTACGGCAGGTGGAGAGCGGGCAGACGCCGGAGGCCGTCAGCGAAAGCCGCAGGCGTCTGCCCGCGGACGGTTCGTAAGTGGGTTGAGCGTTATCGTCGCGAAGGATTGGCAGGGTTGCAAGATCGCTCATCCCGGCCGCATCGGCTGCGGCGGCCGACGCCCCAGACGGTGATCGAGGAGATCGAACGGCTGCGCCGCCAGCGCTGGACGGGCAAGCAGATCGCTGCGGAGGTCGGCGTCTCGCCGGCCACCGTCAGCCGTGTTCTGCGCCGGCTCGGCTTGAATAAGCTGAATGCCTTGGAGCCGGCCGAACCGGTCCGGCGCTATGAGCGCGAGAACCCAGGCGAGCTCATCCACCTCGACATCAAGAAGCTCGGCCGGATCGGCTCGGTGGGGCATCGCATCACCGGACGACATCCTGGCGCGGTCAACCGTCACCACGGCATCGGTTGGGAGTTCGTCCATGTCTGCATCGACGATGCCTCGCGCGTCGCTTTCGTGCAGGTCATGGCCAATCAGCGCAAAGAGAGCGCTGTCGCCTTCCTCGAGGCTGCCGTTGCCTATTACGCCAAGCTCGGCGTTCGCATCGAGCGCGTGATGACCGACAACGGCTCGTGCTACCGGTCAAAGACGTTCCGGGCAGCCTGCAAACGCCTCGGCCTGCGTCAGATCTTCACCAAGCCATACACGCCGAGGACCAACGGAAAAGCCGAGCGCTTCATCCAAACAGCGCTGCGCGAATGGGCCTACGCTCGCGCCTACCACAACTCGCGATCAACGATCCGCCGAGCTGCTCCGACTGGCTGCATCGCTACAATTGGCATCGGCCACATGGTAGCTTGAAGGCCAACACGCCCATCAGTCGCCTCGGTCTATCCGAGGACAACCTGTTGAGGCTCCACAGCTAGCGAGCTCGCGCTTTGAGCTTTTCCAACTGCGGACCATCTCAAACCATTTGGGTCCCGGGTTAGCAGCGCAACACTGCGTGTTGCGCAGCACCCGGGACACGAGGCTGGACACCGCTCACAGCCCCCTCACCCGCGGCTCGCCGCGCGCGCCGAACGTCAGCGCCGTCACCGCCCACACCAGCGCGTCGAGCCGGTCGGGCGAGCGGCCCGACGACAGCCCGTCGAGGCCGAAGTCGCACATCTCGTCCTCCAGCGCCGGAAACACGCCGGCGTGCTTGACGCGGCCCTGCTCGTAGAGCGCGCCACCGGCTCGGCGCGCAGCCATTTGCCGCGGCGCGCGCGCACCGCGATCACCGGCACGCTCGGCATCGGCCTCGCCGATCACCGCGCGCACCATGTCGCCGCCCTGGTTGACCTCGACCACCAGCGCGTCGGCGCGAAGCCTGCGCCACAGCGCGATCGCCTTGCGCGCCCAGCCGGCGGGCGAAAGCCCGCCGCGCGGTCTCGTCGGCGATCACATAAATCGTGCCGTTCTCGGCGCGGCCGGCGGCGACGATGCCGCAGGCGTCGGCGCCCTTGCCGGCCGAGGCCGGCGGATCGACCGCCACCACGATGCGCTGCAGCGGCGGCGCCGCGGCGACGCGGCAGCTCTCGATCACGCGCGCGCGTCCACAGCGCGTCGGCGCGCTCCTCGACGATCTCGCCGTCGATCTCCTGGCGGCCGAGCCGCGTGCCGGCGTAGCGCGCCGACCACCGCGTCGAGGAACGCCGGCGCCAGATGGCGCGCGTTGACGACGGTGCCGGCGCGCGTCACCGCGGTCGCGCGGATCGGCGATCAGCCGCTTGAGCAGCGCGATCGGCCGCGGCGTGGTCGTGATGACCTGCCGCGGCCGCTCGCCAAGGCGCAGCCCGAACTGCAGCATGTCGAAGGTTGCTTCGGCATGGCGCCACTTGGCGAGCTCGTCGCACCAGGCGGCCGCGAACTGCGGGCCGCGCAGGCTTTCGGGATCCTCGGCGGAAAACACCTGCGCCACCGCGCCGTTCGGCCATTCCAGCCGGCGGCGCGACGGAATCCAGGCCGGCCGCTCGCGCGCGCGATGCACCGCCAGCAGGCCGGAGACGCCCTCGACCATCACCTCGCGCGCGTCGTGCTCGGTCTCGCCGATCAGCGCGATCGGGCCCTGCGCCCGGCGCTCGCCGGCTCGCGAGCGCCCGCACCCATTCGGCGCCGGCGCGGGTCTTGCCGGCGCCGCGGCCGCCGAGCATCAGCCAGGTGGTCCAGTCGCCCGGCGGCGGCGCCTGATGCTGGTGCGCGAAGACGTCCCAGTCGCCGTTGAAGCGTGTCGAGCCTCCGCTCATTCAGGCTCGCCAGAACGCTCCGCCGTCGTCCCGGCTGCGACAAACGCTTCAATGCGTCGCGCAAGCTCTCGACGGAGCTCGTCGATGTTTCGGGGGCACGGTCGTCGTCATTGTCGTCGTTCGGCCGCCTTGCTTGCCGCGCGGCTTCGTGGCCTCGTCGAACGCCGCAAGCTCGCGCAGCGTCTTGACCACGATGGCGAGCGTGCGGGCGTTGCTCTCGCGCTCGGCGAGCTCGAGCCCGGCGGCCTTCGAGCCGCTCCTCGATCTCCTCGACCTGCCGCTCGGCGGTGCGCCACATGCGCGCGACCAGCGCGGTGCGGCTGCCGTTGCGGCCGGCGGATGCGCACGCCGGCGCGGCGCCGCGGCGATCGGCGCGGGCTTGATGCCGGAGCCGTCGGGAAAGTCGCCGTCGAGGCAGCGATAGAGCGATGTCGAGTCTGTGATGCCGATTTCGGCGCAGATCGCGCTCCACCGGCGCGCCTTCGACATAGCGGCGGCGCACCAGCGCCACCTGTTCGGGCGTGGGAATTTCGGCCATGATTGTTTTCGGGGTTGGCGCCGGCGCCGCGCGTGGCCGCGTCGGGCGCATTTGTCGAACGTGCCGCAACCCTACCGGAGCAGCGTCACGCTGTCAAGAATAAATTCCTAGGTAAAAAATCATGAGAGCGGGCGCCTGTGGATAACTTTCAGAGACACTCGCGAGATCAGAAGTTTATTTGAATTCGCATGGCTGACGAATTCCCCGGCGCGCTGCAAAAGCACCTGGTGGGCGACCTCGCCGGGGCCGAGCTTTTGTACGCGACAATCCTCGCCGCCGCCCCGGATCACTTCGACGCCCGGCATAACCTCGCCACCTTGCGCCAGCAGCAGGACCGGCACGAGGAGGCCGTCGGCCTGTTCGAACAGGCGATCGCCATTCGCGAAGCGCCGTTCGCGCTCGCCAATCTGTCGCTGTCGCTGATCGCGCTGCGGCGGCTCGACGAAGGAGCGGCGGCGTGCCGGCGCGCGCTCGCGCTCGATGCCGCGCTCTATGCGGCTCACTGCAATCTCAGCTGGGCGCTGGCGCTGCAGCAGCGGCCCGAGGAGGCGATCGCAAGCGCGGAGCGCGCGATTGCGCTCGATCCGGCGCAGCCCGCGCCTTTCGCCAACAAGGCGATGGCGCTCGCAAGCCTGAACCGGCTCCCCGAATCGATTGCAGCCTACGAGGAGGCCGAGCGGCGCGATCCGTTCAATCCGGCGATCCAGCGCGATTTCGGCCTCGTGCTGTTGCGCGCGGGCGACTTTCCGCGCGGCTTCGAGAAATACCGCCACCGCTTTGCCGCCGAGCCGTCGGCGCAGAACCTGATGGACGATTTCGCGGGCGCGATCTTCACCGGCACGGAGCCGCTCGCCGGGCGGAGCATGCTGGTCCTGACCGAACAGGGTCAGGGCGACGCCATCCAGTTCGGCCGCTACCTGCCGATGCTGATCGAGCGCGGCGCGCGCGTGAGCTTCCTGGTGCAGCGACCGCTGGTTTCGCTGTTTCGCTCGTCGATGCCGGGGCTCGCCGCGGTCACGCATGAACTGCCACGCGGCAGCCGGTTCGATTTCAAGACGCGGCTCCTCTCGCTGCCGCGTGTACTCGGCACGACGCTTGCGACCATCCCCGATCGCGTGCCGTATCTCGCAGCGGACCCGGCGCTCGTTGCCGCCTGGCGCGCGCGGCGGCCGGCGAAGGCGCGCCTGCGCGCAGGCCTCGCGTGGGCGGGAAGCGCCGCGCACACCAACGACGCGCAGCGCTCGATCCCGCTGCAGATGCTTGGGCCGCTGCTCGACCTCGACGGTGTGTCGTTCGTCTCGCTGCAGAAGGAGCCGCGGCCGGGCAACGCCGAATTCCTGCGCGCCCATCCGCAGATCGAGAACGTTGCCGCCGACCTCCACGACTACCGCGACACCGCCGCCGCCATCGCAAGCCTCGATCTCGTCGTGACCATCGATACCTCGATTGCGCATCTCGCGGGCGCACTCGCGGCCCCGGTCTGGATCATGCTGCCGTTCGCCTCCGACTGGCGCTGGCTCGACGGCCGCAACGACAGCCCGTGGTATCCGACCGCACGGCTGTTCCGCCAGCCGCGCATGGCCGACTGGCCGAGTGTCGTTACCGCAGTGCGCGCGGCGATGGCGCGCCTCATCGCCGACGGCGCGGCGTCCGGGCATTGATCGGGCCTGGGAACCGGCGGGCCACCCGGCGGGTTGAAAGGCTGCACCGTTGCGTCGAGGAGGCCTCCAATGGCCAAGGTCGTGGTCCGCTGTCAGTACTCCGGGCATTACGTTTTCACCGGCGTCGATGCCGATTCGATTCCGGCCGTCGCCGGCGGACACATCTTCTGCCCCTATTGCGTGGCCGAGCACGTCTGGACGAGCGGCGAAGCGCGCCTCGACGACAAGCAGCAGCGGCCGAAGCCACTGGTGCGCCAGGCGAGCTGACAGCCGATTTTTGAGCCCGGCCGGAAAACTCTCCGCCGTCATTCCGGGGCGCGCCGAAGGCGCGGACCCTTCTCCGCCGCACGGCGCCTCCGCTCCCTCTCCCCGCGTGCGGGGAGAGGGTCGGGGTGAGGGGGCGCTGCAACAATTCTGAGCGCTCAATTTGCGGTAACGCCCCTCACCCGGCGCACTTCGTGCGCCGACCTCTCCCCGCACGCGGGGAGAGGTGCAGGCCGCGCCACATCAAGCAGACCCAGAGTTCGCGACGAGAATCGGTGGTGACGTACCTCTCGACCACCTCGCAACGCCGCCGCAATTCTGTGCCGTTTCAGAACGCCTCGGCCCGCGGCGGATGCCTGCTCAGCTCGCGTGCCACATTTCGCCAGAACTTCCGGTGCTCGCGGCCACCGCGCTGGCGCGCCGAATTGCCCGCGATGATGGCGGCGGCTGGGCCGTAGCGCTCATGCAGGTCGAGCGCTGCGTCGACCACGCGGCAGCGCGCGACCTGCCGCGCGCGCCGCCATCGTTTCAGCAGATGCGAAAGCCCCGCGTCCCCCATGCGAGCGCGGTTCTTACGCGAGTCGCGGCGTTGCCACGAGACTTGACTGCTCGAACGGTCTCGCGGCCATCGATGCAAATCAGTTTTTCTATTGTTGCCACGTTCTGGTCCGCAACGAGCCACACTTGCTTGCGCTAATGGGTGCGGGCGGGGCGTGAACATCAGTGGGGTGAACGATGAGCACAGTGGAGGACTTTCGTCGGTACGCCGAGGATTGCCTGCGCAAGGCAGACGACCATGACGAGGGGTTGGACAAGACCATCATGCTGAACATCGCGCTGGCCTGGGTGCGGCTGGCGCAGCTTGCTTCGAGCGCGGAGGAGGGGAGCACCCTGGTGCCGGTCCCGGTGCCAGCGCAGGTCGAGGTCAACATCGTCGCCTGACCGCGGCCTCGCCGCGCGCGGGGAACGGGACGCAAGCCCGCGCGCGGCACGGCCGCGATCGCCTTTCGCTCGCTCGGACGGCCGCTTTATCGCGCCGCCGCCGCCGGTTGTGGCGCGCTCCTTTACCGCAGGGCTAAGGTGCGCGGCCTGCGTCATTCTCCCGATCCAGTCTTAAGCCGCCATGCGCCGCCGATCGTCCGAACGATGGGCTTGGCGCCCATGCCGGCAGGAGGTGCATCGGCAGCGCCGCCGTTGTATGGCAGCGCCGGTTGCCGATGGCACGGGACACACGACGTTCGGGGGACGACGCCACATGACACGCACTTGCCGCGCGAGCTTCGCCGCAGCAGCAGCCGCTGCGATCGTGTGCTCTGCCCTGCCCGCCTCGGCGCAGACCGTCGAGCAGTTCTACCGCGGCCGGCAGATCGAACTCGTCATCGGCTATCCGCCGGCCGGCTCGAACGACTTCTATGCGCGTCTTCTCGCCCGCCACATCGGCCGGCACATCCCCGGCAATCCGACCGTGGTGCCGCAGAACAAGCCGGGCGCCGGCTCGTTCGTGGCGCTCGGCCACGTCTATAACGTCGCGCCCAAGGACGGCAGCGTGATCGGGATCGGCGCGCCGACCGCCCCGCTCGACGAGAAGCTCGGCAGCCCGGGCGTGCGCTTCAAGGCCGCCGAGTTCAACTGGATCGGCCGGATCAACTCGCTGATCAACATCGTCTTCCTCTGGCACACCGCGGCGGTGAAGTCGGTGGCCGACGCGCTCGTAACCGAATCCAAGCTCTCGGGCACCGGCGTGGGCTCCACGGTGTCGATCTACCCGACCGTGATGAACAACGTGCTCGGTACCAAGTTCAAGCTCGTGATGGGCTACAAGGGTTCGAGCGAGGCGCAGCTTGCGGTCGAGCGCGGCGAGGTCGACGGCCATTCCACCTCGTGGACCGCGGTCAAGGTCGGCCATCCGGACTGGCGGCCGGAGAAGAAGATCAACATCGTCGTGCAGTTCGCGCTGAAGAAACATCCCGAACTGTCGGACGTGCCGACCGTGGTCGAGCTCGCGCGCAACGATGAGGAACGCGCGATCCTGCGCGCGGTCATGAACGCGACCGAGATCGGCACCGCCTTCTTCACGACGCCCGGCGCGCCCGCCGACCGTGTCGCGGCGCTGCGCCGCGCGTTCGATGCCACCGTCAAGGACCCGGAGTTTCTGGCCGAGGCCGCGCGCACCCAGCTCACGATCGGGCCGTTGCCGGGCGAGGAGCTGCAATCGCTGGTGGGCGAGGTCACGAGCCTGTCGCCGGAGATGCTGGAGAAGGTCAAAGCCGCCTACGCGATGCCGAAGTAGCGTCCGCGTCTTCGCAACCGCACGCTCAGCCGCCCGGCCGGCACAACCGGCATGCGTCGTGTGCATCTTTGCACGCGTGCAATTCGTGGCATATTGCCGGCCTCATTCAGGAGCGTCAGCCGCATGAACAGCAGCAATATCCGCCGCGTCGGCATCATCGGCCTCGGCAAGATGGGATTTCCGATGGCGCGCCACCTGCGCAAGGCGGGCTTCGAGGTCACGGCCTGCGACGTCAGCGAGGCCGCGCGCAAGCAGGCGAAGGCCGCGGGCATCACGGTCGCGGCGTCGCCGCGGGCGGTTGCGGCCGTATCCGATTTCGTCATCGTCGTGGTCGGCTTCGACTCCGAGGCCGAGACCGTCGTGCTCGACGCCGACGGTATCGCGGCCGGCGCGCGGCCAGGACTGATCGTCGGCATCGCATCGACGGTCGCGCCGCGCACCATGCACAAGCTCGCCGACAAGCTCGACGGCAGCGGCATCGTGCTGCTCGACATGCCGATCACGCGCGGCGAGCCCGCGGCCGAGGCCGGCAAGCTCCTGACCATGGTGGGCGGCGACGTCGCGGCGTTCGAGGCCTGCAAGCCGGCGCTGGAAAGCTTCGCGAGCTCGATCTTCCACGTCGG
The DNA here is from genome assembly GCA_963821555.1 of uncultured Alphaproteobacteria bacterium. Lineage (GTDB taxonomy): Bacteria > Pseudomonadota > Alphaproteobacteria > Rhizobiales > Xanthobacteraceae > Z2-YC6860. Next base: position 245,063 of record CAWGEM010000026.1, read on the forward strand.
CGATCTGGGCGCGGGCCAGGTCGGCAAGATGGTCAACAACCTGATCCTGTGGGCCTGCATCTCGGCCAACCACGAGGGCCTGCGGCTTGCCGAGAAGCTCGGCGCCGACCCCGAGCGACTGCGCACGGCGCTGCTGCAGAGCAGCGCCAGCAACTGGGCGCTGGAGACGCGCCCCGAGGAGCAGCCGATGCCGTGGGCCGAGAAGGACATGCGGATCGTGCTGAGCGAGGCCGACCGGCTGCGCATGAGCGTGCCGCTCTGCGGCGTCGTCACCGAGGTGGTCAAGAGCGTGAAGTTCGAGCGCGGCTGGCCGACGCCCGAAGTGACCGGGAGCTGAGCGGGGCCCTGTCCTTCGCTTGGGACGAACCTGCCAACGCCCGCGCGGCGTCATTCCGGGCCGCCAAACACATCCCCGTCATTCCGGGGCGCGCGCGTCAGCGCGTGAACCCGGAATCCAGAGCCCCCGCGAAGACCGTGCCGTGCACTCTGGATTCCGGGTTCGCTCGCTTCGCGAGCGCCCCGGAATGACCCGAGTATGGATAGCCGCCGCAGTACCGACTTCGGCACGCCGCAAGCTCGCTTTCGCTGCGGCGCGGATGATGCTTGAATGCGCCTTGCCGGGTGTCCGACTGCCAGCGCGCAGGCGCGGGAGCCAGATTTGACCGAGACCGTGGCCGCGATCGTCGAAGCGCATCGCGCGCAGACTACCACACCGGCCGACACCGTGGCGCGCTCGTTTGCCCGCATCCGGGCGCGCGGCGACGGCGCGATCTTCACGAGCCTGCGCGATGAAGCGGAGGCGCTCGCCGAGGCCAAGGCGCTCGCCGCCGAGGGGCCGCGCGACCGGCCGCTCTACGGCGTGCCGGTCGCGGTCAAGGACAACATCGACGTCGCCGGCCTGCCGACCACCGCGGCCTGCCCGGCCTTCGCCTATCACGCCCGGCAAGGACGCCACCGCGGTGGCGCGGCTGCGCGCGCGCCGGCGCCATCGTGATCGGCAAGACCAACCTCGACCAGTTCGCGACCGGCCTCGTCGGCGTGCGCTCGCCCTACGGCGTGCCGCGCAACCCGTTCAATCCGCGCTCGATCCCCGGCGGATCGAGCTCGGGCTCGGCGGTCGCGGTCGCCGCCGGCCTCGTGCCGCTCGCGCTCGGCACCGACACCGCCGGCTCCGGCCGCGTGCCGGCCGGCCTCAACAACATCGTCGGGCTCAAGCCGAGCCTCGGCCTCGTCTCGACCGCGGGCGTCGTGCCGGCCTGCCGCTCGCTCGACTGCGTCTCGATCTTCGCGCTGACCACCGACGACGCCTGGACCGCGCTCGCCGCCATCGCCGGCTGCGACGCCGCCGATCCCTATTCGCGCGCGACCGCCCGCTCGGCCGGCTCGGCGCGCCGGTCTCGCGGCGTGCGGCTCGGCGTGCCGATCGAGGGCCAGCGCATGTTCTTCGGCGACCGCGCAGCGGCCGAGCAGGCCTACGACGCGGCGCTGGCGCGCTGCGCCGCGCTCGGCGCGCCGATCGTCGAGATCGACATCGAGCCGTTCTACGAGGCCGCGCGGCTGCTCTACGAAGGGCCGTGGGTCGCCGAGCGCTATCTCGCGGTGCGCTCGCTGCTCGACGTCGTCGCCCGAAGCCATGCATCCGGTGACGCGCGAGATCATCGCCGCCGGCGCGCGGCCGAGCGCGGCCGATACCTTCGCGGCCTTCTACGGCTTGAGGAGCTGCGCCGCGTGCGCGACCGGACATTTCGGCAGATCGACGCGCTGCTGCTGCCGACCGCGCCGACCGTCTACACCGTCGAGCAGGTGCTGGCCGATCCGATCGCGCTCAACAGCCGGCTCGGCACCTACACCAATTTCGTCAACCTGCTCGACCTCTGCGGCACTCGCGGTGCCGGCCTCGATCCGCGCCGACGGCGCGCCGTTCGGCGTCACGCTGCTCGCGCCCGGCGGGCCAGGATGCGCTTGCTCGCCTCGCTCGGCCGCGCGCTTCCACGCCGACACCGCGCTGCCGCTCGGCGCGCTCGGCCTGCCGCAGCCGCCGCTGCTGGCCGCTGCCGGCTGCGCCGGCGCCGGACGAGATCGCGCTCGCCGTGGTCGGCGCGCATCTGAGCGGGCATGCCGCTCAATGGCGAGCTGAGGCGCAGCGGCGCGCGGCTGATCGAGAGCACGCGCGACCGCGCCGGACTACCGGCTGTTCGCGCTGCCGGCGCCGAGCCGGCCGGCCCGGGCTGCTGCGGTCGCCGCAGGCCAGGGCAGCGCCGATCGAGGTCGAGGTCTGGGCGCTGCCGCGCCGACGGCTTCGGCCGCTTCGTCGCGGCCAGTGCCCGCCGCCGCTCTGCGATCGGCACGCTGCGGCTCGCCGACGGCCGCACCGTGAAGGGCTTTCTGGTCGAGGCCGACGCGATCGCCGGCGCGCGCGATATTTCAAGCTTCGGCGGCTGGCGCGCCTATTGCGCGGCGCAGGCCAAGGTCCCGGCGGCGTAGCGGCTCACCACCGCGCCACGTCCGGGAGGTCGTCGGGCAGCGGCCCGAACGCGCGCAGGAGCTTGGCCCCGTGGCGGCCGCCGTCCACCGCCTCGATCAGTTCGTAGTAGAGCGTCTTGTAGGTGAGCCGTACCGCGCCCGCAGTCTGCATGCGCGCCACAGCCGCGCCGACCTCGCGCGCCGAGGAGAACAGCAAGTCCTCGACCACGTAGACCTCATAGCCGAGTGCAAGCAGCCCCAGCACCGACTGCAGGACGCACACGTCGGTCTCGCAGCCGGCGACGATCACCTGCGGCTTCTCAAGGCGCGCGAGATGCGCCCGGATCGGCCGCTCCTTGGTGAGATCGAAGAAATCCTTCTCGAAGGTCCTGTCGCCCGCGCCGAGCTCCTTGGCGATTTCGGGCGGCAGCGTACCCTTCAATGCGACCGAGCGTTCGAGCGTGACGACGATCGGAATCCGGAAATAGCCTAGCAGGCGGACGAAATCCCTGATGTTGATGCGCATCCGCGACCGAAGCCTGCGGTCGAGCTGTTCGAGAAAGAACCCCTGCGCGTCGACGACGATCCCGCAGCAGCGGCCGGGAGCGATGCGTTTGGGGCCGGTCATGGATGGTGCGCGCCTGCGGTTGAGCCTGACGCCCCATGCTAGGGCTGTTTCGGCTGCTCGTCATGGCCGCCTAGCGCGTGCCGCCGGCGAGGACGTGGTGCCAGCCCACGTTCAGAGCGAGCCGGCGTAGACCTCGTAGGCCTCGCGCACCGTCATGATGTGCGCGCGCATCGCGCTCGCCGCGCGCTCGCGGTCGCCGCGCAGGATCGCCATCCACCACGCGGTCGTGCTCGACATGCGACTTGGCGAGCCGGCCGAGGTTGCGGAACTGGGCGCGGCGGAACGGCTGCACCCGCGCCCGCGTCGCCAGCGTGATCTCGGCCAGATAGGCGTTGTGCGCGCCGGCGTAGATCGCGCCGTGGAACGCCTCGTTGATCTCGTGGAAGCGCTGCGGATCGCCGACGTGGATCAGCGCGCGCATCTCCTCGTGCACGGCTTCGAGCCCGCGCCGCTCGGCGCCGGTCATGCGCTCGGCGGCAAGCCCGGCGCACAGCGCCTCGAGCTCGGCCATCGCCTCGAACATGCCGGCGAGCCGCTCCTCGCTCGGCCGCGCCACCACCGCGCCGCGGTGCGGCGCGCGTCTCGATCAGGCCGCTCGCGGCGAGCTGGCGGATCGCCTCGCGCACCGGCGTGCGCGACACGCCGAAGCGCCGCGCCAGCTCCATCTCGTCGAGGGTGGCGCCGGGCGCCAGCGCGCCGCGCACGATCTCGTCGGCCAGCTGCAGCCGAAGCTCCTCCGCGAGCGTGCGGCGGTCGTCGGGTGCAATCGCGAAGTTCATGCGGGCTTCCAGACGGCGGCTCGTCGATCACGCTGACGTGGCCGGTGACGATGTGCCAGCCGTCCTCGAAGCGGCACCCAGGCCTGGGTCTGACGGCCGACCTTGCCGGGCATCGTGGTGCGGTGGAACAGCGTGGAGGCGACCGCAAAGTCGCGGCCGTAGCCGTGTGGATCACGGTCCGGGAGAGCGTGCGCATCAGGCCGACCGGCGAGCGCGCGGCGCGAAATGCCTTGATCTCGTCATGGCCGTAGAGGATTTCGATTGCGCCGTAGCGCACGGTGCGCGGATCGTCGCGGAACGATCGCATCGAGCGTTGCGACATCGTTCGTCACCAGCGCCTTCTCGTAGCGGTCGAAGGCGGCCATCACCTCGGCCCAGCGGGAACCGGTTTTCGGGCAAGATCATGCTCAAACAAAGCTAAAGCGGCATGACGATTCGAAGATAAGTCATCCCGCTTCAAGACTTCGGTCGCGGTGCGGCCGCGACTCCGGCTTGCTCCAGCGCATGGGCGACCCGCAGCGCCAGGTCCTCGCGCCACGGCGCGGCGATGATCTGGACGGCGATCGGCAGCGGTTCGAGCGGCACCGGCACCGCCACCACCGGCAGGCCGATGAACGAGATCGGCTGGGTGTAGATGCCGATGTTCGGGCGCAGCGGCATCTCGACGCCGTCGAGCACGAAGGTCTGCTGGCCGATCGCCGGCGCGGTGCAGGGCGTCGCCGGCGCCAGGATGATGTCGACCTCGTCGAACAGCTCGAGCACGCGCTCGCGATACCAGCGGCGGAATTTCTGCGCCTGACCGACCAGCGCCGCCGGCACCAGCGCGCCCGCGATCAGCCGGTCGCGCACCGCCGGATCGAAATCGCGCGCGCGCTTGCGCAGCCGGTCGAGATGCAGCGCCGCGCCCTCGGTCGCGGTGATGACGTAGGCCGCCGAGCGCGCCCGCTCGGCCTCCGGGATTTCGACCTCGCGGCGCGACGCCGAGCGCCTTGGCGACGCGCGCCACCGCCTCCAGCGCCTCGCGGCGACGCACCCTTGCGGAAATAGCCGCCGGCGATCGCGATGCGAAGGCCCGTCGATGCCGCGCACGAGCTCGGGCACGGCCGGCTCGACCGGCCGGTCGGCGCAGACCGGATCGTCCGGGTCGTGGCCCTGCATCGCGTCGTAGGCGAGCGCCAGGTCCTTGACGCTGCGCGCGAACGGGCCGAGATGATCGAGGCTCGCGACGAACGGAAAGCGTGCGCGCGCGCGACAGCCGGCCGTAGGTCGGCTTCAGGCCGAAGATGCCGCAGAACGACGACGGCACGCGGATCGAGCCGTTGGTGTCGGAGCCGAGCGCGAGCGGCACGAGCCCGCCCGCCACCGCGCCGCCCGAGCCGCCCGACGAGCCGCCGGTCATGCGCGTCGGATCGTGCGGATTGCGCGACGGCCCGTCGTGGACGTTCTCGCCGGTGAAGTCGTAGGCGTATTCGCCCATGTTGAGCGCGCCGACCAGGATGGCGCCGGCCGCCTCCAGCCGCTCGATCAGCGGTGGCGTCGCGCGTCGGCCGGCGGCAGGTCGCGGTTGATCTTGGAGCCGGCGCGCGTCGGCAAGCCCTCGACGTCGAACAGGTTCTTGACCGCGAACGGCACGCCGGCGAGCGGCCCGAGCGGCCGCCCTCGCCGCGCGCGCCTGGTCGATGCGCGCGCGCCCGCGCGCGCGCGCTCGGCGGTGACGTCGGTGAAGGCATTGAGCTGCCGGTCGCGGCGCTCGATGCGCGCCAGCGCGGCCTCGACGATCGGCGAGCGCGCTGTGGCCGCGCGCGACGGCGCCGCGATCTCGGCGGCGGCGGCCCAGTCCATCGCTGCGCCTCAGGCCTCGAACACCGGCGCGGGCTCGGCGTCGTCCGGCAGCGCGAAGGCTCGCGACCGCGCGCCGCATGCCGCAGCGTCACCGCAAGATTGGCCGCGCACCGCCGGCATCCAGCCCTTGGCGATCTGGCAGCCCGAGCGCGCCGCGCGTCGGCGGCGATGAATCGCATCGAGCGGATCGGGCTCGGCGGCTTGGCCGGCTTGGCGACCTGCGCAGCCGCTCGCCGCCGCGGCACGGGCTTGGCGCGCGTGCGGCGCGCCTTTGCGCGCGGGCTTGCGCGCCTTGCGAGGCCGGCGCGTCATGACAGGGCGGCCGCGCGGCTCGGCTCGGCGCGCTCCGGCCCGAAGTCCGGATGCGGGATCGCGGCCAGCAGATCGCGCGTGTACTGCGCCTCGGGCGCGAACAGCACCCGCTCGGTCGGGCCCTCCTCGACGATCTTGCCGGCCTGCATGACGATCACCCGGTCGCACAGCAGCCGCACCACGTTGAGGTCGTGCGACACGAACAGATAGCTCATGCCGAGCGAATCCTTGAGCTCCTGCAGCAGGTTGAGCACCACCGCCTGCACCGACACGTCGAGCGCCGCGGTCGGCTCGTCGAGGATCACCAGCTCGGGCTTGAGCGCGATCGCGCGCGCGATGCCGACGCGCGCCTTCTGGCCGCCGGAGAGCTGATGCGGGAAGCGGTCGAGCAGCTCGAGCGGCAGGCCGACCTGCCGCGCCAGTTCCTCGCAGCGCGCCCGCACCGCGTCGCGCCCGCGGATGTCGCCGAGCCGCAGGATCGGATCGGCGATGGCGCGCGCCGCGGTGAAGCGCGGGTTGAGGCTGTCGGTCGGGTCCTGGAACACCATCTGGATGCGCTTGCGCAGCGGCAGCTTGGCGAACTGCTTGGCCGGGATCTCGCCGATGTCCTCGCCGTCGAACATGATCGTGCCGTCGGTCTTGTCGATCAGCCGCATCACCATGGTCGAGGTGGTCGACTTGCCGCAGCCGGATTCGCCGACCAGGCCGACGCTCTCGCCGCGGCCGACCGTGAAGCTGATGCCGTCGACCGCGCGGAACACGTCCGGCTCAGGCGCCGGGCCGCGCCGGCATCAGCTTCTTGAGCGCCCCGCCGAAGCCCTCCAGGCCCTTGCGCGGATATTCCTTGACCAGCTTCTCCACCACAGCAGCGGCTTGTGCTCGTCGGCCTTGACCGGCAGCTTGGCGACGGTTGCGGCCGGCCGCGCGGCCGCCTCCTCCTCCGGCAGCAGGTCGCGCAGCGACATGCCGGGCCGCGGCGTCGCGCGCATCAGCTTGCGGGTGTAGGGGTGCGACGGCGCGGTGAAGATCGCGCGCGAGGTCGCGGTCTCGACCACGTGGCCCTTCTCCATCACCACCACCCGGTCGCAATAGGTGGCGGCGAGGCCGAGATCGTGGGTGATCAGGATCGTCGACATGCCGCGCTGCGCGCGTCAGCTCGACGATCAGGTCCATCACCGTCTTCTGGGTCGTGACGTCGAGGCCGGTGGTCGGCTCGTCGGCGATCAGAAGCTGCGGCCGGCAGGCGAGCGCCAGCGCGATCACGACGCGCTGGCACATGCCGCCGGACAGTTCGAACGGATAGGCGTGGTAGCGCTCGCGCGGCCGCGCGATGCGCACCTGGTCGAGGATTTCGATCGCCTTCTCGGTGACCTCGGACGGCGCCGCCTTGACGTGCTCCAGCAGCACGTCCTCGATCTGGCGGCCGACCTTGCGGATCGGATTGAGCGCCGCGCGCGGGTTCTGGAAGATCATCGAGATTTCGCGGCCGCGGATCGCCGCGCATCTCGTCTTCGCTGGCGGTGCGCACGTCGATGTTGGTGAACATCACCGAGCCTTCGGCGATCCGGCCGGCGCGGTCGAGGATGCGCATCACGGCGTAGGAGGTCACCGACTTGCCGGAGCCGGACTCGCCGACGATGCCGACGGTCTCGCCCTTGGCGACGGAGATATCGACGTGCTGCACCGCGCGCACGATGCCGCGGCGGGTGGAGAACTCGACCGTCAGGTCGCGGACGTCGAGCAGCGGAGATGCGGTCATGGCGGCCCTCCACGTGCGCCGCTGCGGGTCGACGATGTCGCGCAGACCGTCGCCCAGCAGGTTGAAGCAGAACACCGCGATCATCAGCGCGGCGCCCGGGAAGAACGCGATCCACCACTCGCCGGACACCATGAAGGCCGCGCCCTCGGCGACCATGATGCCCCACTCCGCGGTCGGCGGCCGCACGCCGAGGCCGATGAACGACAGGCCGGCGGCGTTGAGGATGGCGTAGCCCATGGTGAGCGACATCTGCACGATCATGATCGGCATGATGTTGGGCAGAATCTGCGCGAGCAGGATGCGGAACTCGCCGTTGCCGGACAGCCGCGCCGCCTGCACGAAGCCGGCCTCGCGCCGCACGTTGGCCTCGGCGCGCGCGACGCGGGCGTAGAGCGGGAAGTTCACGATCGCGGTGGCGAGGATGATGTTCTGCACGGTGTTGCCGAGCGCCGCGACGATGCCCATCGCCAGCACGAACAGCGGAAACGCCATGATGGTGTCGGCGATGCGGCCGACGATGCGGTCGGTCCAGCCGCCGAAGAAGCCGGCGGCGACGCCGGCGAGCCCGCCCATCAGGAACACCAGCGCGACCGAGGCGATCGCGATGAAGAAGTCGAGCCGGGTCGCGACGATCGACGCGGCTGAACACGTCGCGGCCGAGCTGGTCGGTGCCGAACCAGTGCGCCGCCGACGGCGGCTTCAGCGCCGCCGCGGTGTCGCTGGCGAGCGGATCGTACGGCACGATCATAGGGCCCGAGCAGCGGCCGCGAGCACGATCAGCACGAACAGCGCCGAAGGCAAAGCCGGTGACCGGGTTCTCGCCGATGACGTAGCGGCGCGTGGCGGAAGCAGCGCGAGCGCAGCGCCGCTGTCGCAGGGTCGCGCGGGAGCGGCTGCGATGTCGGTCATGCTTCGATCCTCACGCGCGGATCGATCAGGCCGTAGAGGATGTCGATGAGGAGGTTGAGCGCGACGTACATGATCGCCATGGTCAGCACGAAGCCCTGCAGCGGCGCGAAGTCGGACGCGATCAGCGCCTCGACCGCGAACGAGCCGATGCCGGGCCAGGCGAACACCTTCTCGACCAGCACGTTGGCGCCGAGCAGGAACGAGAACACCATGCCGAGCGTGGTGACGACCGGGATCATGGCGTTGCGGAACGCGTAGGTGACGATCACCGTGTAGGGCGAAGCCCGCTGGCGCGCGCGGTGCGCACGAAGTCCGACGCCAGCACCGCCAGCATCGAGGCGCGCGTCATGCGCGCGATCGGCGCGAGCGAGAAGATCGCAAGCGTCAGCGCCGGCAGGATGAGCTGCTTCAAGGCTGCCCGGAACAGTCTCGAGATTCGCCGGCGAGCAGGCTGTCGATCAGGTAGAAGCCGGTGACGTGCGGCGGCGGGCTGAAGAACACGTCGAGCCGGCCGAGCGGCGCCGGCGCCCAGCCGAGCAGGTAGTAGAACACGTAGACCAGGATCAGCCCGGTGAAGAACACCGGCAGCGACACGCCCGCGGTCGCGATCACGCGGCAGGCATGGTCGATCCAGCGAGCCCGGCCGGGTCGCGGCCAGGATGCCGAGCGGGATCGCGATCAGCATCGAGACGATCAGGCCGAGCAGCGTCAGCTCGGCCGACGCCGGCAGCCGGGTCGCGATCTCTGGCCGACCGGCTGGCCGGTGGTGAGCGAATTGCCGAGGTCGCCGCGCGCCAGATCGCCGACGTAGTGGCCGAACTGCACGATCAGCGGCTGGTCGAGGCCGAGCTTGACGCGAATCTGCTCGATCGCCTCCTTGGTCGCGGCCGGCCCTGCGAAATACGCCGCCGGATCGCCCGGCAGCGCGCGCGTCAGCAGGAAGGTCACGATCACGACGCCGATCAGGCTCGGCATCGCCGACCAGCATCCGCTTGAAGATCATGCCCAGCATCGGCGCCTATGCCGTTTTGATTGGGTCGTCATGCCCGGGCTCGCGCTGCGGAAAGAGCGTGTACACCACGCGCCGCCCGGGCATGACGAGCTCTGCGATCATCCCTTCGCGAACGAGCGGTAGTCGAGCCGCCGGTGGAACCAGTACTGGTAGCCGGAGACGTTCTTCTGCATCGCGACGTTGACGTAGGGCTGGAAGATCGGAATGCGCGGGATGTCGGCGAAGGCGGTGTCGACGAAGCCCTTCACGTCCTTGTCGTAGGTCGCCTTGTCGCCTTCGGCGGCCGCCGTCACCGCGCCGTCGACGAAGCCGTCGAGCTTCTTCGACTGGTAGCTCATGGTGTTGAAGATCGAATTCTTGCCGTGATAGCACCAGATGAAGAAGTACTCGGGATAGTCGAGCCAGCCCGAGAACACGTTGGTGTAGAGCGGCAGCACCTTCTTGTTCAGCTCGGTGCGCCAGGTCGCGCCCGGGATCTTGTTGATCGTGCACTTGATGCCGATCTGGGCGAGGCTCTCCTGCGTCAGCACGCAGAGCGGCTCGTTGACGCCGGCGAAGCCGAGATCGAACGACAGCGTGGTCTCGAAGCCGTTCGGATAGCCGGCCTCGGCCATCAGCTGCTTGGCCTTCGCGATGTCGGTGTTGAACTTGTGCGGCTGCGGCCAGGCGACCTCGGTCGGTGCGTCGGCGGGCGCGCCGAACATCGGCTTCGAGAGGCCGAACAGCACCGCGTCCATGATCTTCTGGTACGGGATCGCGTAGGCGACCGCCTGCCGCACCTTGAGATTGTCGAACGGCGGCTTGGTGACGTTCATGCCGAGGTACTGGATGCCGTTCGAGTACGGCGTCGAGATGATGCTGAGCTTGGGATTGCTCTTCAGCTCGACGAAGTCCTTGTTCGGCAGATCGTAGGAGATGTCGGCGTCGCCGCGCTCGAGCAGCGCGCGGCGGTTGCCGGCGGACGGCACCATGCGCCAGATCACGCGCTCGAATCTTGGGCAGCGGGCCGCCGACCCACTTGTCGTTGCGCTCCATGATCACTTCGGTGCCGGCGGTCCAGCTCACGACGCGATAGGCGCCGCTGCCGGCGGTGTTCTGCTTGGTGTATTCGAGGCCCCACGGGTCCTTCTCGGTGGCGTGCTTCTTGACCAGCTCGGAGTTGTAGATCGCGGGCACGATCACCGCGAGATCGGGAATGGTCAGCCGGTCCTTGCGCGAGGAAGTCGACGCGGACGGTGTTGTCGTCGACCACGACGAACTGCTCGGGCTTGGTCAGCGAGCCGGCGCCCATCTGGAAGGTCGGGAAGCCGCCGACCGTGACGGCGCGGTCGAGCGACCACTTGACGTCCTTGGCGGTGACCGGCGTGCCGTCGTGGAAGGTGGCGTTCTTCTTGCAGCTTGAAGGTCGCCGACATCGGCGCCGACGTTCATGTCCTCGGCGAGCTCCATCTTGAACTTGTCGCGGTCGTAGTACGGAACGCCGTTGACGGTCTTCATCTCGTGGCTGATCAGCCGGTCGTAGCAATTCCACGACACCTCGTAGCCCGGCACGTTGGTGCCGACGCCGTGGATGTCGATGTTGTTCGGCCCGCTTTCGGAGACGATCAGCAGCGTCTCCTGCCGCGACTGCGCCTTGGCCGGCGAGAAGACCGCGGGGCCGAGACCATGCCGGCTCCGGCGACCGCGGCGGTGGATTTCAGGAAAGTCGCGACGTTTCATGGAAGCCTCCCCGATGCACGCACCAACGTGCTCCTGGAATTCCTTCTTCAAAGGTCGTGCCAGAATCGGACCCATCCCGCGCTGGCAACCTAAGCGGTTGCACGTGCTGCGGTTTCCGGCGGTCACCGCCGATGGCAGAGGAGTTTTCGACGCAAGCCGCGTTCGCGGCCCTGCATGCATGATGCATACAATATGGGTGTTGTTGCCTAATCTTTGCGCTGGCACAGATTGACAACACGCGGGGCATGCCATCGACGCCCATCACCGGCGACATGTCGCGCGGTGATCTCGACATGCCGCCGCTCTCCGCGCCGCCCTAAAAAGAAGGGGCGGCCCGCCGGACCGCCCCCACCCCACACCCCGCGATTTGAACCCGAAGGCGCCGCTCAGTTGCGGTAGCTCAGCCCTGCCTTGAACATATGGAAGGTAAGGTCGGTGTTGGCGACGACGGCGCCGGTGCCGGAGTTGCCGTTGTTGCGGAGACCGGCAACCGCCGAGGCATCGAGCGTGCCGAGGTCGACGTAGAGATAGCCGAGGCTCGCGATCAGATCCGGGCGCACCTGATAGTCGATGCCGCCGCCCAGCGTCCAGCCGGCCTCGGTCGTTGACTCGTTGAAGCTCGCGTAGCGACCCTGGCTGCCGCCCGAACCACCTCCCACTGAGCCGCCGACGTTGAGCGAGCCGTGGTAGTTGACCTTGCCGAAGGCGATACCGCCAGTGCCGTAGATCATGGTCCGGTCGAAGAAGGCATAGCCGAGGCGGCCGCGAACGGTGGCGATCCAACCGAGGCTCGCACCGGCCTCACCGACCGCGATGACGTTAGGCCGCCCGGGCGGATTGACTTGCGCACCAATCACCGACGAGGCCGTATCGAGGTTCGTGACCGTGCCGTCCATCTCGATGCCGTAGACCCACGCCCCGCTCTGCCAGTTGTAGCCGCCCTGGGTGCCGAACGCGAAGGAGCTGCCGCCGCCCGCGCCACCCGACTTGGTGGAATTGCCGTAGCCGCTGAAATGCGCCGTCGTCGACACCAATTCGAGGAAGTCGTTGGCGCTCCAGATGCCGCCGATGTGGCCGCCGACATAGAAGCCACTCCAGCCGTAGGCCGGTCCGGGCCCTGCGCCGTATGGTGCCGCAGCCGCGTACGATGGCTGACCGCCGATGCCCCAGCGCGCACCGACGCGCACGACATGGAAGGCAGCCTCTGCGTCTGCGGTCATCACGGCGCGCGCGGTGCCGGAGGTGCCGCTCACCGACACGGCCTGCGTGGTCGAGACCTCGCCGAGATCGACGTACTGATACTGGAGCGTGATCGCAGCGCCACGGATCAGCGGCAGATCCCACGGATGGAGCCATTCGATGCCGGCGCCGACCACCCAGCCAACCTGAATCGACAAATCGTGGAACGGCGAAAGCACGCTGTAGCGACCGCCATATCCGGTCGAGCCGCCAAGACCGAGCCCACCGTGCAGGTCGACCTTGCCGTACGCGAGACCGCCGGTGGCATATACGAGGACGCGATCGGAGACGAGAGCGCCCGCGCGCACGCGCAACGTGCCGTACCAGTCGAGGCTGGCGGCCGCGTCACCGCCGGCGAAGGCGCTGGCACGGCCGGGCGGATTTGCGATCGCCCGGACGCCGCCTGATTCGGCGTCGATGTTGCCGCGCGACAGGTCGGCTTCGACGCCGTAGAGCCATATGCCGCTCAGCCAATTGTAGCCGAAGCTCGAACCGTAGACGAAGCTGCTGCCATTGCTGCTCGGGCTGGCGTTCGACGATGAATAGAGGCCGTACGAGTAGTGATCAAACTGCGCGTTCAGCGGCGACGAATCGAGCAACTTGCTCCACCCAAAGCCGATATGGCTGCCGAAATAGCCGCCCGCCCAAGGCGAGACCACGACGGGCATCACGGCAGCTGGCGCCTTGATCGGCAGGTCGGCCGCTTGACCCGGCGCCGCGAAGCCCACGGCACCGGCTGTGGCGAGCAACGCAACAGCAAGCGAAGGTAACCTGTTACGGACGACAGACATAACCCACACCCACCTGCTGCCCAAGAATTGGCGCCATAAGACCACACGGCCCCTCGCCAGGAAAGTTAATGAATCTATAAGGCGTTAGCTTCCTGTGGCTTGTGGCAAACGGGCGACGAATCGCGAACCGTCGACCCCGATGGCTTGGTGTCGGTGCGCCCGCGCTATCGATATAGTGGTGGCATGACGGTCGCGGTCGCCGGGGCGCCTCCGGGTATCATTCGCTGGCATTATGTGTGGTGGGCGCTCACGGCGCTCGCTGTCATGGTCGCGGCGATCGCGATCGGCAACCTGTGGCTCCTCAATTTCGTGCACGTGCTGTCCAGCCTGTTGTGGACCGGCATCGACCTGTTCATGGGCTTCGTGCTCGGGCCCATCGTGCGGCAGCTCGACATGTCGGCTCGCCGCGACATCATGCGGCGGCTCACGCCGCGCACGCTGTTCCTAATGCCGACGGTATCAGTCATTTCGGGCACCACCGGCTGGTTCCTTGCGGTTGAACTCGGCTACGCTGCCCTCCCCTGGCCGGCGTTCGGCTGGGTCGCGGCCGCGCTGGTGCTGGTGACGCTGATGACGATCCTGGGGCTCGGCTTTCTCACCCCGGTCAACGTCTTCGTCTGCCTGGAACTGCAGAAGGAGCGGCCGGATCTCACACGCATCAGCTACTGGATGCGGCGCTACTTCTATGCAGTGGCGACGCAGGGCACGATGCAGGTTGCGATCATCGTGATCATGACGCGGTTCCGAACCGGCCTTTGAATGGCGGCGCTGCGCGGCTGGCTGCTGCGGATAGCGGAAGCCGGCCGGCGGGGGGGGGGCACCGGCCGGCTTCGCGCCGAGGCGTCATTCCGGGGTCGGGAATGACTGCGTAGGGGGGTCTTCTGTTAGAAACGTCGACGAACAATGTGTTCGTCGATCAACACCCGGAAGACTGGGGCCGGCGGGCGGATTTGGGAAGTGCGAAAACGCACAGCCCCGACGGAGCCGCCCGCGCCAGATTGCGGACGCGATGCTTCCCCCCTCCCGCGCCGCAAACTCGCCCCGCTGCCGTCGCAGTCCGGTTGCACGGAATGGAGTGGCGGAGCATCGTCCGCGGGCAGAAGCGGGGCGAATAGCGATCGGAGACCATCATGCCACTGCGTCGTTTCGTGATCGAACGAGACATTCCCAAGGTCGGCACATTCGAACGGGAGCAGCTTCGCGGCGCAGCCGCGAAGTCGAACGACGTGCTGCACCAGCTCGGCCCAGACATCCAGTGGGTTGAGAGCTACGTCGCCGACGACAAGACGTTCTGCGTCTACCTCGCCAAGGACGAAGCCATCATCCGCAAGCACGCCGAGATCAGTGGCTTTCCGGCAACAAGATCACCGAGGTCAAGAAAATGATCGATCCGACAACGGCGGCACCATGAGCGCGCTCGGAACTCACGGCCGCCGCGCCGCTGCGCGAGCGTTGGCGATCACGGCACTCGCATTGTCTTGGACCACGCTTTTCGGCGGACAGGACGCGCAGGCTCAGCCCTATTGCGCGCGCTACGACAGCGGCGGGCGCGATTGCGGAATTCCCGACGTTGGAAATGTGTCAGCAGTCGCTGCGCGGCATGAACGGCGTCTGCGAGCGCGACATCACCGCACAACTGCCGCCCGACGTGATCCAGCCGCCGCGGCTCTTTCCGCCGCCGGAGCTGCCGCCGCCACCACCGATGCTGCAGCCCTTCCTGCCGCCACCACCGCCGCCGCAGCCCGGCGATCCGGCGTGGATTCCACCGCCGCCCGGCCAATAGCGCGGGTCCATCGCATTGAAGCAGCGCCTCTGCGGGCGCGCCGCGGTCAGCGCCGGTTCGGCTTGACGAAGGTCGAGCGCTCCGGAATGCGACTGGTGTCGCGCGCCATCTGCAGGCAGGTCAGAAGCTCGACGTAGCTCGGCGAGCTGCCTAGGGCCGCCATATTTGCGGCAGTCGTCCCGGTCGCTCGGCTTGAACTGCGTCCACTGCTGCTCGAGCGTGTCTGCCGGGCGTTGCGCTCCTCGGCTTCGCACGCGCTTACAGTCTGTGCAAGCACGCCGCGGTGTCGGCCGCAGCCGCGGCCCGACAGCCCGCTCGTAATTGAACTCAGGCACGCGGTCCGCCACGTGGATCGCAAGCTGCAAGGCGAACAGGGCGGCGACGAAGGGTATGGGCATGACCGGCTCCATGGCATCGATCGAGAATATCCACCCCATGATACATCGGATGCCGCCGAAGGTATCGGCCTCGCAGCCGGCTCGCCCAACCCAGGCCGAGAGCCGGTGGCGGCTGGAGACTGGCTCCGGCCGCCCGGACCCGCGCCCTCGCCTACTCGGCCGGGGGGCGCCACGGCGCGCTTCGGCGACGCCCGGCGTGGTGCGCAGCGGCCGCTCCTCCATCATGATGCAGGAACACGAAGCTCAGCGCCAGGAAGATCCAGGCCGACGCGAACACCCAGCGGAACACGCCCGCGGCCTCCGCCGGGGTTACGGCCGCGGCCGAGTCGCCACCGCCGACAGCGCCGAGCCGCGCTGGGCTGCGACGCCGAGCCCCGCGAGCAGGATCGCGCCCATCACCGCGACCGCAAGCGCGCTCGCCAGCGCCCGGAAGAAGTTGAGCGCCCCCATGGCGATGCCGACCTGGTAGTGCGGCACGGCGTTCTGGATCGACACGGTGGTGACCGGATAGACGAGGCCGATGGCGGTGCCGACCACGCCGGTGATGACGATGACGTAGCTCAGCGGCAGGTCCGGCCGCCAGATCAGGAACGCGAGCGCCACAGACACAGGCACGAGACCGACCACCGGCGCGCGCTTGTAGTGCCGCCAGTACAGCATGGCCTGGCCCGACAGCAGCGAGCCCGGCGTGGTGAGCGCGAGCGGAATCAGCGCGATGCCGGATTCGGTCGCGGAGAGGCCGTGCACGAGTTCGAAGTAGAGCGGCACGAAGATGGTGAGCCCGATCGACACGCCCATCGCGAGCGATGCCGAGGTCGTGCCAGTCCGCATCACCGGGTTGTTCAGCACGGTGAGCGGCAGGAACGGCTCGGGCGCGCGCACAAGCCGCCAGCCGAACAGCAGCGACAGCACGAACGAGCGGCGAGCAGCAACAGGATTTGCGGCGACAGCCACGGATAGCTGCTGCCGCCCCAGGTCAGCGCGAGCAGCAGCGGAATCGCCGAGCCCATCATCAGCACGGCGCCGAGCACGTCGAGCCGGTGGCGGCGCTCGTTGCGCGGGATGCGCTTGAGATAGACGTGGATCAGCAGCGCCGCCGCAAGCCCGAGCGGCACGTTGATCCAGAAGATCAGCGACCAGTGCAGGTACTCCGCCATCAGGCCGCCGAGCACCGGCCCGCACGACGCCCGACGTCACCCACACCACGCCCATGTAGGCCTGGTAGCGGCCGCGCTCGCGCGGCGCGACCACGTCGGCGATCACCGCCTGGCAGAGCGGCAGGATGCCGCCGCCGCCGATGCCCTGCAGGCCGCGGCCTAAGATCAGCGTCATCATGTTGGGCGCGACCGCGCAGAGGATCGAGCCGGCGACGAACAGGCCGACGGCGGCAAGCAGCATGGCGCGGCGGCCGTAGATGTCGGAGAGCTTGCCGTAGAGCGGCGCGACCGCGGTCGAGGTGAGAAGATAGGCCGTCACCACCCACGGCAGGTTCTCGAAATCGCGCGAACAGCCGGCCGATCGTCGGCAGCGCGGTCGCGATGATGGTCTGATTGAGCGCCGCGAGAAACGCCGTCAGCATCAGCCCGAAGAAGACGGTGCGGACCTCGGCATGAGCTCATCGCGCCCGACGAAGGCCACCGCGGCGCGCCTGCGACCGCGACCGCGCCGGTCGCAGGCGTTGTCATCGCGCGCTCGGCGGCGTGGTCGGTGCGCTGGCGCCGGCGCCCGCGAACCTGGGCACGCACCCTTGCGCGAGCCCGCAACGCCGCTCTGGGCAGATTCATTGCCGGAAGGGATCCTCGGAAGCGATTCGTCTTGAGCGTCTACTGCGCCGCAACATCGTCCCCTGATGGGGAAATTCAATGTACGCGAGCGCGGAGCAGCTATGAAGCGTGCGCGGCGCGTCTCATTCGGCGGCCTGCGGCGCCTGCTGCGAGGGCCCGCGCAGCGGACGCTCCTCGATGGCGAGCATCGGCGACAAGGCCCGCGGCGAGGAACGCCACGCCCGCAAGGAATACGAATCGGAACAGGATCGCGAAGTCGGCACTGGCGCGGGCACCGCCGCCGATCAGCAGATCGAGCGTGAGCCCGCGCCCGCCGGTGTCGACGCCGCCGAGGATGATCGCACCGAAGGCTGCGACGATGATCGCGCCGCCGAGCTGGCGGGCGAAGTTGAGCGCGCCGGTGGCGGTACCGAGCTGGTGCGGCTCGACGCTGTTCTGCACGATCGTAGTGGTGACCGGATACATGACGCCGAGCCCGCAGCCGCCGATGAACAGGAGCACCGAGACCTCGGTCAGCGAGAGGCCCGCGGGCCGCGCCGCGAATGCCGCGAGCATCACGATGCCGAGCACGAGGCCCGCGATCGGCACGCGCTTGTAGCGGACGGTGCTCATCATCAGCCGGCCGGCGACGTAGGAGCCGACGGTCACCGCCGCGAGAAACACGATCAGCGCGGTGCCCGAGCCGCTCGGCGAAAATCCGAGCACCAGCTCGAAATAGAGCGGCAGCATGATCGACAGCGCGATCATGACGCCGACGCTGAAGAAGCCGGCGACCGACGATCGCGGCGACGATCGGCGCGCGCAGCACGCCGAGCGGCACGAACGGCTCGGGCGCGGTGTTGAGCCGCCGCCAGAACAGGCACCACAGCACGACCGAGCCCGCGACGCAGGCCCGAAGATCACCGGCGACCCCCACGGGTAGCGCGTGCCGCCCCAGGTCATCGCCAGCATCAGCGTGAGCGCCGCCGCCACCATCAGCGCTGCGCCGAGCACGTCGAGCCGGTGCGGACGGTCGTGACGCGGCAGCTTGCGCAGCGCACGGTCGGTCATCCAGAGCGCGACGAGGCCGAGCGGCAGGTTGATCCAGAAGATCATCGTCCAGTGCACGTAGTCGGTCAGCACGCCGCCCAGCACCGGACCGATGATGCTCGCCACCATGAACATCATGGAGGTGTAGGCCTGGTAGCGCGCGCGCTCGCGCGGGCTCACCATGTCGCCGATGACGGTGTGCGCGAGCGGCAGGATGCCGCCGCCGCCGATGCCCTGCAGCGCGCGCGCCGCGATCAGCGTCGGCATGTTCGGGCGCAAGCGCGCAGGCGACCGAGCCCACGAGGAAGATCACCACCGCTACCAGCAGCATGATGCGGCGGCCGTGGATGTCGGACAGTTTGCCGAACAACGGCGTGACCGCGGTGGCGGCGAGCAGATAGGCCGTCACCACCCACGCCAGGTTGTCGACGTCGGCCAGCGCGCGTCCGATGGTCGGCAGCGCCGGCGCGACGATGGTCTGTTCCAGCGCCGAGAGGAACATCGCCAGCAGAATGCCGATCATGATCGCGCGGATCGCCGCGTGATCGAGCGGCGCTGCGGGCGCCGCAGCGCGTGGGGGATCGGGGTCTCTCATCGCGGGCAGCACCTTGCCGGAGCCTTCGGCAAATTCAACCGGAACCGGCGCAGGGCAGGCGTGTGAGCCGGCCGTTGCTGCACTGCCGCAAGCGCAGCGGCCGCGCCATCACGCGGTCACGCGCCGGCCGGACGGCCGCGTTGCTCCCGCCGCACGATCACATAGAGCACCGGGAGCAGGACCATCTTGATCAGCGTCAGCAGGAGCAGGACTCCGAAATTATTCGGCGCGAGGTTGCCCTCGACGACGGCCTCATGAATGTGGATTGACGCGACCCCGGCATAGAACAGCGTCACGAAAATCACGACGGCCGCCTTGAAGTCGAGCGTGCGCCAGAACGACACGACACCGATAACGCCGAGCGACGCATCGGCCGCCCCGATCTCGAACTCGAACGGGCTCGGCTGCCAGCCGATGCTCGCCGCCGAGAGTTCCGGAAACGCCATGTGAAGAAAGCCGAACCACACGTTCTCCACTCCGACCGAGAGCAGCAGCAGCCAGCGGAGCAGCCGCGCGGGAAATCGTTCGGGGCTTTGAACGGCGTACGCGCACACGAACGCCGCGACGAACAGGACCGTCGGCAGGTTCGTCAGAACGAGCCTGATTGCGTCACCGATCATGCTGCGTCACCGACCATGGACATGCGCCATCATTGTCCAGCTGTCATCACCTGGCCGCCGCGAAGCGGCGAAACTCGGTGATCCATCATCTTGGCAAAACGCGCTACCGACAATCTTGCACTTTGGATTGATCGCCGGGTCACGGCGCCATAGCGCGTCGAAGACGCGCGTAAACGCGCTTATGGCGCCGGCCCGGCGATGACGTCGGCGCTCAACGACCCGCCCAAAAACCTACCGCAGGCGCTGCACGTGGGCGGCCATATCGGGGGTGAGCCGCATCCGGTAGGTCGCATCCGAGCAGGTCACCACCCAGACCGCCTGGTCCGGCCGCGAGCGCTTCACGTCGCGCCTGGCGCCGATCGCGCGCTCGCACGGGTAACCCTGGTCGCGGAGTTGCGTGGAAAGCAAATCCTGCGGCGACGCCTGAGCGGCGACGTTCTGCACCGCGACAAGGTTGATCAGGACCGGCACGATCACCATTGAGACGGTCCGCATGCTTGCAAACGACATGGTGTGGCCTCGCTCCCAGTGCGACCTTCGCGAGTGTCAAGTCATAATCCGAAACGCGCCCCGCCGGCACAGCTTTCGCCCGATATCCAAGCAGGCCCGCGACGGCACTCCACCCCAGCGCCGAGCCGCGCACCTCACCCGCGGGCCTTGGCGCCCTTCGGCCAGCGCAGCGGCCAGCTCACGATGTAGTCTTCGAGCTTGTCGTCCGGCACGTTCTCCTCGGTGTCCGCGACCTTGCCGCGCACCGAGACGCCGGCGATGTGCACCGTTTCCGGGTCGCCCGAGACCAGCGGGTGCCACCAGTAGAGGTCGTGGCCCGTCGGCCAGGAGCCGGTAGGCGCAGGTCGGCGGCAGCCACGTAGATACGGTTGATGTTGCGCGGCGTGAGCGTGACGCAATCGGGCACGAGCCGGGCGCGGTTCGTGTAGTCCTTGCAGCGGCAGCTGTCGCCGTCGAGCAGCCGGCAGGCCGACGTCGGTGTAATAGGTCCGGTCAGTCTCCTGCTCTTCGAGCTTGTTCAGGCAGCAGCGGCCGCAGCCGTCGCACAGGCTCTCCCACTCCGCGTGGGTCATGTCCTTCATGCGCCTTGCGGCGCCAGAACGGCAGTGTCGCTCGGTCATGGCGGGGTTATGGCGGATCCGCGCGCTCGGGTCACGCGGGCGACGGAGTGTCTCCACTGCCGCAGGCTATCCATCGTCGTCCACCTTTCGCCTCTTCGGCGTCGTCCCCGTGAATACGGGGCCGTGACCCCAAGCCTGTCCATGGACGACCTGCGGCCGCTCGATAGACCTGTTGTCATGGCTCCCGGGTCGCGCGACCTTGCGGGCGCTTGGCCGGGACGACGTGGCCAAATCGACCGCCCAGCGCGCCTCGGGATTGCCTGTGCGCAACGGAAACGGCCGGAACAGGTTCGAGGTGGCCTATGACACCGCGGCGTCCGCAATTTGCCCCCATTTTTCGTTCACCTTGTGGCTGCTAGGTCATGACCCCGGCCGCGGCGATGGGTTAAGAGTTTGACACGCAAGCGTCAGGCCGGGCCCCGAGGCCGGGGACGGCCCAGAACTTGTCACCGAAGGGCTGCTCGGTGCGCGATCTCTATCCCGATCCGGAAAAGGAGTGGAAGCCGAAGCTCGACCGCTTCCTGCTCGACTCCGACGCGCGCATCGACACCGCGCTGTACCAGGCCGGGCGCTGGGCGCGCGAGCTCTGCGAGCGCTTCTCGACCTTCATGGACCGCTTCCACGTCGCCGGCTGGCGGCGCTGGGTGTTCGTCGAGCCGATGTCGGAGGGCGCGACGCTCGGCATCGGCGGCCTCGTCGTCATGCTGGCGCTCGCGCTGCCGGCGTTCCGCGAGACCGCCGACGAGGACTGGCTGAAGAAGTCCGAACTCGCGGTCACCTTCCTCGACCGCTACGGCAACGAGGTCGGCAGCCGCGGCATCAAGCACAACGATTCGATCCCGCTCGACGAGTTCCCCGACCACCTGATCAAGGCCACGCTCGCGACCGAGGACCGCCGCTTCTACGAGCATTTCGGCATCGACTCGGCCGGCACGTTCCGCGCGCTGCTCACCAACGCGCGCGCCGGCGGCGTGCGTGCAGGGCGGCTCCTCGATCACCCAGCAGCTCGCCAAGAACCTGTTCCTCATCGAACGAGCGCACCATCGAGCGCAAGGTCAAGGAGGCGTTCCTCGCGATCTGGCTGGAGACGCGGCTGACCAAGAACGAGATCCTGCAAGCTTTACCTCGACCGCGCCTATCTCGGCGGCGGCGCGTTCGGCGTCGATGCCGCGGCGCAGTTCTACTTCAACAAGTCGGCGAAGGACGTCACTCTGTCGGAGGCCGCGATGCTCGCCGGCCTGTTCAAGGCGCCGGCGCGCTTTGCCCCGCACATCAACCTGCCGGCGGCGCGCGCGCGCGCCAACGTCGTGCTCGACAACCTGGTCGAGGCCGGCTTCATGACCGAGGGCCAGGTGTTCGGCGCCCGCCGCAACCCCGCCACCGCCCTCGACCGCCGCGACGACCGCTCGCCGAACTATTATCTCGACTGGGCGTTCGACGAGATGCAAGAAGCTCGTCGACACCTTCCCGAAGACCGATGACCGAGCGCGTGTTCCTGGTGCGCACCGCGCTCGACGCCGGCCTGCAGCAGCGCGGCCGAGAGCGCGGTCGAGAATTCGCTGCGCCAGTACGGCCGCGACTATCACGCGAGCCAGGCCGCGATGGTGGTCGCCGATCTCGACGGCGCGGTGCGCGCCATGGTCGGCGGCCGCGACTACGGCGCAAGCCAGTTCAACCGCGCGACCGACGCGCTGCGCCAGCCGGGCTCCTCGTTCAAGCCGTACGTCTATGCGACCGCGCTGGAGAACGGCATGAAGCCGACCTCGATCGTGGTCGACGGCGCCGATCTGCATCGGCAACTGGTGCCCGCACAATTATTCCGGCGGCTATGCCGGCTCGATGACGCTGACCGAGGCGCTCACCAGCGCTCGATCAACACCATCGCCGGTCAAGCTCTCGATCTCGCTCGGCAACGGCAATGCCAAGACCGGCCGCAACAAGATCGTCGAGCTCGCGCGCGACATGGGCCTGCGCACGCCGCTGCCGGACACGCCGTCGCTGCCGATCGGCGCCGACGAGGTGACGGTGCTCGACCACACCGTCGCCTACGCGACGTTCCCGAACGAGGGCAAGGCGGTCACGCCGCACGCGATCCTCGAGGTGCGCACCGGCGCGGGCGAGGTGGTCTGGCGGTTCGACCGCGACGGCCGGAAGCCGCGGCAGGTGATGCCGACGCAAGGTCGCGCTCGACATGAACATGATGATGAACAAGGTCGCCGAGGAAGGCACCGGCCGCCGCGCCCTGCTCGACGGCGTGCGCGATCGCCGGCAAGACCGGCACCACCAACGCCTATCGCGACGCCTGGTTCGTCGGCTACACCGGCAACCTGGTCGGCGGCATCTGGATCGGCAACGACGATTACAGCTCGACCAACCGCATGACCGGCGGCTCGCTGCCGGCGATGACGTGGCAGCGCGATCATGAGCTACGCGCACCAGGGCATCGAGCTGAAGGACATCCCGGGCGTGCCACCGGCACCGGCACCGGCTCCGACGCCCAAGGCAAGGTTGCGTCGAACAAAGAGGCGGCGCCGCCGCTGGCGCACTCCCATGCGTCCGACGTGCTTACGCGCCGCGGCGCCGACGCCCTGATCCGCATCGAACGATGATGGAGCAGCGACGCTCGCTCTCGCGACCTCCCCTGCCCCGGTTTCGGAATGCCGCCGAAGCCGGCGGGTGCCGCCCTGCGGCCGCGCCGGCCCGGCCGGTTTCGCCGGTCACCGAACTGAAGCCCGGCGCTGCGCCCACGCGGCGCCTCCGCCCGCCCCGCCTCCCGGAATGCAAGGCCGTCGGCCGAGCTGCGCACCGAGCCCCGAGAGCGGCGACAAGCACGGACGCCTTGCTTCGGCTGCGCCCGGCAGCCCCAGCCGCGGAAACTGACTAGCCGTCCGACCAGAAGGCTGACTGCATCCTTTGGCGCCGGACCCCGTTTCCGACGCATTCCGACACGATAAACTCGGCGTCCGGCATTTCGCCCCGCGCTCGTCGTCACTTCCGACCGGATTGGTTCGTGCGCCTGCTCCTTGGAATTCTCTTCGCCCTGGCGGTCGCGGCGGTGGTCGGCCTTGGCGCCACGTGGCTGACGCTGAGCCGGGGGACCGCATTCGGAAGCGTCGCAATCGGCGCCTGGACCGCCTGGCCGAAGACCGGCACGCGCGACGCCGACCCTTATGCGCGCGCGACCATCGCACGCACAGGCGAGTTGCCGGTCGGCTCCGGCGATGGGATCGCGTTCGTGGCACGCGCCGACGACAACGGCCGCTCGCTCGACGGCCGCTGCGACGTTGTCGTGAGCGGAATTACGCCCCAGGCTCGGTTCTGGACCATCACGCTATACGACCCGCTGGTCGCCTGGTCGCGAACTCGGTCGATCGGTATGGGTTCACCAGCCAGGAGATCGTCCGCCGCTCAGACGGCAGCTTCGAAATCGTGGTCGCGCCGCGCGCTCGGCCGGGCAACTGGCTGCCGACCGGCGGCGTAGACAGCTATGAACTGGTGCTGCGGTTGTACGATTCGCCGGTTGGCGTGGCGACCCGCGCGGCCCGCGAGGTACCGATGCCCGCGATCAACGTCAGGTCCTGCCCATGATCCGATGGCTGCTTTGGATTCTCGCCGGTGCGCTGCTCGGCGGCCTCGTCCACCTCATGACAGTGCTGATCCTGCCGCGACTCGCGACGCCAGGACGCCTACTCGCGGCTGTCACCCGTGGCGCCCGTCAACTCGTTCGCTGCCCTGCCGGCACCGACCGCGCAGAATGCGGTCATGCCGTTCATGGATCCGGCGTTTGCCGCGGCGGTCTGCCGCTATGATCTGTCGAACGGGCCGCTCAAGCTCAGCACGCCGGTCAGCGCGGCCTATACCTCGGTTTCGTTCTATAACCGGCAAGGCGTCGCCTATTACGCCATCAATGACCGCGCCGCCGGACGGCGTGTCATCGAGCTCGATCTTATGACGAGCCGCACAACGGTCGAAGCTGCCGGAGGACGAAGAAGTCACCGCCGCCGACCGGCTGATCGTGAAGTCGCCCTCGACCACTGGACTTATCGTGGTGCGGGCGCTCGCTCCGGAGCCGGGATTGATGTCGGTGGCAAGAAACGCGCTGTCGGCCGCGAAGTGCCAGCAACAGCAGCAGCAGCAGCAGCAGTAGCAGCAGCAGCAGCAATAGCCGAGAGTATCAGCGCGCTGTTGCCGATGATGCGATGCATGAGCCGCGTCAGTGCGCGCGCCGTTGCGATCGCAGTGGGCGGTTAGGCTCGCGACGCACGGCGCCTTCGCCGGCCAGGCGCGCCATTGCTGCCGCCATCAACACCCCCGGACGGCTCGTCGGGATGCCGCTCGATGCGCACCACCGGCAGAATGATCACGCTCGCCGGCTCCGCGTTGGCATCGATGTAGCGGCCGCCACTCAAGGGACGCTGGCCTTCAGGAAATTGCACGATCGTTCCCATGCCCCCTCCTCATCCGGCCGCCGCACGGGCCTCTGCCCGGACTGCCGGATCGGTGCATGCCTCAATTAAGGCGCACCATGGTTAACGGTCCGCTAACGACGGCAGCGATAACGTCTGCGCGAGCGATCGAAATCCGTGACCGGACGCGGATCGAGGGAAGACATGGACAGCACAAACCTGAACGGTCTCGTTGAGCTCGCCCGTCGCAACGGCGTCGATATTCAGCCGACGCTGCTGCGGGTGATGACCGATCTCTACATCCAAAAGCCCGTGCACTCCGCGGAAGAGGAACAACACTTCACCGAGCTTGCGCTTCGCCTGATCGAGGTGGTGGACGCGCCGACCCGAGCCGCGATCGCCGAACGGATCGCAGGCTATCCGACCGCACCAGACACCGTGCGACAGCGCCTGCTGCGAGAGACCATCACGCTCAGCGCGTCCGTCGCTGCAAGTATGCCTCTCGCCGATCCGTTCGGCGGCAAACCGACGCCCGCCCACGAACTGAATGAGCTTTTTTTACAGCGAGCGCGCCGGAGCGCTGGTTGATCCTCCTCAATCTGCCTTATGCGCCCTTGCCGCTGGCCGCGGCCATCGCACCGGCCGTCGCACGCGAAGCGGTCCGCCAGTTGGAGATTGCAGCGCTCGGTCGAGATCGCGAAGTGTTTTCACAGGTGCTCGAACGCGCGCTCGGCATCGGCCGCAGGCAAGCACAGCAACTGATCGAGGATCCTTCCGGCGAACCCATCGTCGTGGTCGCGGTGGTGCTGGCGATGCCGTCTGTGGTCCTGCAACGCATCTTGCTGTGCCTTGACGCATCCATCAGCCAGTCAGTGCAGCGCGTCTACGAGCTTGCGGACCTCCAGTACGAAATTACGGCTGAAGCCGCGTTGCGCCTGCTGGCGATCTGGCAAGCGAGCCGCGGAACAGAATCCGAGCCGCGCCCGTTGGCTCATCAGCCGCAGCTTCACGCCGACCAAACCCAATTGGCCGGCGCGCGCATGGCACCCGCGGCGCGCGCCAAAGTGCCCTGGCAAGAGTTGGCGGAGGCCCGCAAACCCGAACGCGCCTGAACCGCAGGTCAGGACACTACCCCGTCACCGTATCGAGAAAGTAGCGGCCCGCGCGGTCCTCGACCTCGACGATCCAAACGTCCGGATCGAACTTGATCTGCCGCGCGAGGTAGGCCTCGGCGTCAGCCTCCGATGCCGGCTGCTGCTTCAGGCAACGGATGAAGGCGCGGTCGGCCGGCCTTGCTTCGTCGAACGCGCTCTGCGGCGCCGGCCCGAACACCTCGGCACTGCCGTCGAGCCGGCTCACCTTGATGAACACAGCGCCGGCCTCTTCGGCACCGCGCCGGCGCAGCACAGCCTGCGCGCCCTCGATCTGGCAGCGACGCAGGTAGGCTGCGACCCATATGCTGGATTTCAGCCGCATCGGCTCCCGCTCGGTCAGCCCGTCCGATCGGCCCGGGCGATGCGACTTAGCAATGAAACGCCGCCTATTCCAGCGGGCGTCCGGTCATGACGGTGAGCTGGCGTGTCAACCGATCGGTGATCTGGCCGGTCACCGGCAACTTGTTCTCCCGTTCGAAACGCTCGATCGCACGCCGCGTATCGGCATCGTACGCACCAGTCGCCTTTAGCGGGCCGTAGCCGAAATCGGACAACGCGCGCTGCACCGCAACCACCCGTCGGCTGGGTGCCAAGAGATCGGCGATTGGATCGTTTTTCGGCGCAGGCGCCGCGGCCTTCGCCTTGATCGTCGAGCCGGCAATAGCCGCGAGCAGGGCGTCGTTCGGCTCGGAGGATGGACGCAACCGGGCCGTCTGCTCGAAGTCGCGGATCGCGGAATCGGTCTTCGGACCGTATACGCCGTCGGCCGGTCCGTCATAGAAGCCGCGGCGCGTCAGTTCGCGCTGGATATCGGCGATGACCTGGGTCCGCAAACGAGGGGTTGCGGCGGCGGCCGGCCGCGACGACGGCGCGGCCTCCGTCCCGCCCGAGCCAAGCACAGCGACCGGCAGCCGGTTGGCGAAGATCGGCGCCGGGTGCGGACCGGATTGCAGAAATAGCGCATTGACCAGGATGACCGCCGTAGCAAACGCCGCCACGACGCTCGCGAGCGTATCCATAGGTCGCCGCCACAGCCAACTCCACAACAGTGGCCAATAACGCGACGGTTCGCTCGCAAAACTGTCGTCGTCTATCCGTGCTGTCCCTGCTCGCATTTTTCGCTCACGCACTTTTCTTCACCGGTTGTCGGGTTGCTTCGACCATTCGATCGAACGAGGGGCGCGCCACGTTCGACACCCGCGCGCGCAGGGTACAGCGCAGAGCAGTCGAGCGGCAGCCGAACCGAGACGCGTGTGCCTTCACCCAAGCGGCTCGCGATATCCATATGTCCGCCATGAAGCATGACAAGTCCTTGCACGATCGACAGGCCGAGACCGGTGCCGTCGTGACGGCGATCGTAGGCGGTGCGCGCCTGGAAGAACGGCTGCCCGACCCGCGTCAAATCTTCGGAGCCCATTCCGACGCCGTTGTCTTCGACCGTGAACACCAACACCGTGCCCTCGATCCTGGCATCGACGGTGACGCGGCCGCCGCGGTCGGTGAACTTGAGTGCGTTGGAGACGAGGTTGATGACGATCTGTTTGAACGCCCGCCTGTCCGCGACAATCTGCGGCAATCCAACGGCTATGCGGATCGACAGATCGAGTCCGTCGTCCCGCGCCCTAAGCGCAAGCAGATCGCAGCAGCTCTTGATGGCCTGTGCCGGGGCAAACGCTTCAGGCGCGATTTCGAGATCGCCGGTCTCGATCTTCGCCATGTCGAGTATGTCATTGACGACCAAGAGCAGGTGCGTTCCCAAATCGTGGATCAGCCTCGCATATTCCTGCCGGCGGCCGGCGTCGAGCGGCATTTCCGGCTCTTTTGCCAGCAGATCGGAAAAGCCAATGATCGCATTGAGCGGCGTGCGCAGTTCGTGGCTCACGGTGGCGAGGAAGCGGCACTTAGCGGCGTCAGCGCGTTCGGCCGCGGCCCGAACTTCGACCAGGGCCTGCTCGTGCCGCTTGCGCTCGGTTGCTTCGCGCAGGACGGCAACCACCTCGCGCTTGGCCTCGGGCTTGGTCCGCTCCATCGTCGAGCGGGCGGCATCGCATCTCGATCCAGACGAACTCTGGCCGTGCAGCACTGTGACCATCCGCCGGCGCGTCGCGACGGACGCGGAACTCGACCGTACGACTGCGCCGAGCGCCGCGGCATCGCCAAGCGCCGTGAGATAAGCCGGCCGATCGGCCACATGCACGCGGTCGAACAGGCAATGGCCGCGCAGTCCCCCGGCCGCCATACCGAACAGCGTTTCGGCTGCAGGCGACGCGAACGGCGCGCGCCGTTGCGACCGTGTTTCGTGATGACATCGGTCATATTGTGTGCGAGCAGGCGGTAACGGTTCTCTTCTGCGCAGAGCAGCCACTCGCTGGTGCGGGCGAGCGACCCTGCACCGAGGCCGGACCCGTGGCATAGAGCGCAGCCGAAGCAACTCCCAGCGCGGCAAGCGCTGTGGCGTCGTGACTGCCGGAAGCGGGCATCGGCAGAAGCTTGAGCATACCGAGCGACAGAAGCAGGCCGGCGGCGGTCAATGCGAACGCCGATGCAAGCACGATCACGCGGCGCGAGGCCGACAGCGCGGCTTCGAGCGGCACGATCACGAGCCAGATCGCGGCGAACGGACCGATGCCACCGGTCATCGCCGCGACGGTCGCGACCAGCGGGTAATGCCGACGACGAAAGGATGTGCGCGCTTTCGTACCGGCCGGTGCGCGACAGGTAGCAGGCGGTCGCGATCGGCACCACAAACCAGGCAACGATCAGCACTTCGAGCGCGCTCGGCACGCCGCGCATCGCGACGTAGATCGGGAACACCGCCAGCGCGACGATGCTGCTGAGAAGCCGAGGCGCGATGAACGCACGGTGGCGCGCTGCCGTCAGCGCGTCGGACTGCGCCGACGGATGCACCAGCGTGTCGATGTAATCGCGGATCGGCTTGAATAAGTCCACGCCTTCATCGCGCACGCCCCGTTCGGACGCGCTCCCCCTTGATTGTTGGCAGATCGTGTCAGAGGGCACTTAAACGAGTGCTAAAGCTCGCAGGTCTGGACATCGGGCGGCATCGCGGACGCAGGGCGTCATGGTGAACATTGGGTTGCAGACTGCGGTCGCGGCCCGCGAAGGTTCGCATGCGGCGTCGATTACGTGCACAAACTGGGCGTGTTTCCAGCGTCAATCAATTCCTAGCAAGCCGCTCGAATTTTCCGAAAATTCCGGCCTTATTCGCCTTGAATGTGCGGCTTGTCGAAAAGCGCCTGTTGAAGCCTGCTGCTAGCGTATCTCGTGCGGCGAAGGAACAACGGCCGCACAAGACTGATGCGGGATACGGGACAGCGTCATGTTCTTCTTACTGCGGATCGCGTTCTGGCTGACTGTCGTGCTGGTGCTGCTGCCGACAGGCAGTTCGCAGCCGATTGCGCCAAGTCCGCAGATCGGTGCCGCCGACGCCGTAGTGGCCGCGAGCGCGGCCGTATCAGATGTCTCGGGCTTCTGCGACCGCCAGCCGGA